>CAVYQF010000032.1:0-126378 GCA_963770545.1 uncultured Actinomycetes bacterium
TGACGATCGTCGCGTCAAGCACCACCATCAGCTGTGCGGTAGCGATAACGACCAGGGCCAGGCCCAGATGTCGTTGAACAGGGCCGGCAGCCGTACCCCCGGCCCAGGCCGGGCGCGTAGCACCCGGTTGCGCAGCGGACATCACATTCTCCTTAGCGTCTTGGCGCAGAGGTCAGGGGAGCCTGACCATCAGCCACCGAACCTCGGCCCCTCAAGGCCGCCCCGCGACGCACGGGTCATGGGTTCATGCCAGGACGGTAGGAGACATTGACGCGGCGGGCGTCACCCAATAGTGGACATGCCAAGTGGAATCATCCGCGTCGCCCGGTGGCACAAAAGTGCCGACGGGGTTAAGCAGGAACGTCTGGCGGGCAACGCCGCCGGGCGCGGCGGGATCATTCTCGATAGACGGGGATGCGCTGGTGGTGGCTGGCCCGGGGTTACGTGTAGTAGTCGTTGCCCCGGGAGAACTCCACGAACGTGCAGGCCCGGTCACCGACGCTCCAGGCGTCATGCCCGGGGGGAAGCAGCATGACGTCCCCGGCGGAAAAGTCCTCCTGCGAGCCGTCGCTCAAGACCACCCTCAGCACCCCATCGGTCACTAGCGCCACATGCGGCAGTTCGCACAGATCGGTCCCCGCGTAGGGCTTGAGGTCGTTGGACCATCGCGCACCAGGGGCGAACGTGACCTCGGTGACGGCCACGCCGTCGAGCTCCGCGGTCTTCTTGGAGATGAGCCCGTGGGTATCAGCCTGCACTGCGGCCAGGCGGGCCTTTTGCATGGCGGGATTGTAAGAGGACATGAGTCAAGGGTGGAGAAGGCCCGCCCGAAAGTCTAGTATGCCGGTCGGATTAATTCAGTTCGGGGCGCTCGGGACACTGCCGACGACTTCGTAGCCCACGGCGGTACAGAACGCCAGCGATCGCTCGAGGTCGGTGACACGCAGGCCAAAGTGCAACGTCCTCAACGGTTCTCTTTTCTCCTGGCTCCGCGGTAGCCCAGGGCCGCGGCGAGCGCGAGTGCGCTGCGGGGGGTGTATGCGATGCGCCACAGGCCGCCATGCGCGGCGCCATGCGCCTCGTCCTGCCAGGGATGCGGCTGCGCCGGGCCACCGCCGGTGTGCAGGTCATGGACGAGGAGTGCGGCCATGAGAACCTTGGTCGTCGCGGGTTCGAAGACCTCGACACCGAACTTGTGCGCCCCGGCGTAGGCCGCGGCCAGGATCTGGTTCTTCACGACCGATCTGGTGCGGGTCGGCGGGGCGACGTTCATCGACACGGTCGCGCCGGCTTCACGGGCCAGGGTGGCTCGCCACCGCTGCAGCCGCTTAGCCAGCACATAGTTAGGTCCTTGCTGCCGTACCAGGCTGTCGTTGATGCCGGGGTCAGCACCGGGCGGGTAGGCGCGGCGGAGCAGCCGGCCCCCGGACAGCGTCCGCAGCGGCCAGCCGGCGAGTTTCATCCCCGCCGGCCGGGTCGCATAGGCGTGGACGGACTGGGCGACCGCGTCGGCCGGGACCGCGAACACGTCGGTCGGCGTCGCGAGGAAGGCGAGTGCGGCATCGCCGCGCTCGGCCCGCACGCGCATGGTCAGTGCGTCAACGGCAGCGGACAGGCGGACGTTGGCGCCGCCGTCGGCGTAGACGTAGTTGCCCAGCACCATTGGGCCGTCAAAGGTAGCGAGCCAGCCGGCCGCGGCGGGGACATCGCTGGTCAGGTCGAGGCCGGCGCGCTCGGCGAGGTCCCCGGGGCCGCCCCCGGGCTGGTCCTGGCCGGGTGCCTGCCCGGCCACGGGAACCAGGAGCGTCCCCGCGGTCCGCCGTGCGGTGTCCAGGATGCCCGCCCAGACCGGGGGACGGGGCAGGTCAACGGCGATCACCCGGGCGCCCCAGCTCAGCAGGGGAGAAAGAGGACCTATCTCGGCGCCGGCCCCGAGCACCACGACCGCGGCGCCGGGCAGGCGGAGCCACTCCGGGTGCGCTGCGACCGTCCGGACCGCAGCTGCGCACGACGGCTCGATCACGCCGTGGTCCACCCACGCCTCCAGCCTGCGCAGCAGGGCATCGCCGCGTAGTGCATCGCCGTGGTAGGGCAGCGACAGGCCCTCGTCCGCCTGCCCGGCCCCGTGCACCGTGACCGTGGAAACAAGCCGGTCCGCAGGGGCCGAGAGCAAACTGCCAAGGCCGGTCTCCTCGCCGTCCGGGTGCGCCACGCGCATCCGCGCGTGCAGCGACTCCAGTCCGTCCCGGGCGACCGATACCGCACCCTCCTTCGAGGCCAGCCCCGCTTCAACCAGGCGGCGAAAATGGACTACATAGTCCTTACGCCAGTTGGTATCCCGCTCCGCCTCACCTGCCCCGGCCGGGTCGGCGTTCCGCAGTGCATCGGCCACCACCGCCCGGCCCACCGCCGACGTGCTCCTGCGCCCGTCCGCGGATGCGGGAAAGACAACCTCCACAGGCCCATCACCGCTCATCGCGCTCCCGTCATCGCCACGAGACAACCACGCCGGACGGCGTCCCGCCACCACCCATGCCCCGATGCGGCTGGTTCCACGTTCCAGAACGCGGGGACTGCCACGTGCTAGCCAACGTCCTGCACGACTGGGACGACACGCGAGCGACCGAGATCTTGCGCAACTGCTTCCGGTCGATGACCAGGGCAGGCCTGGGTGCTGATCATCGAGCGGCTGATCCCCGAGGACGGCGGCGACGCCGTGCCAGTCCTCCTGAGCGACATCAACATGCTCGTGATCACTGGCGGCCAGGAGCGCACCAACGACGAGTACGGCCAGTTCCTCAGGTCTGCGGGTCTGAAGCTCAGCAAGATCCAGCCGGTGGCCTTTCCCTACGGGGTGATCGAGGGGCTCGCGGCCTGACCCTGCGGCCGGGGCGGCAGCCGAGACCTAGCTGGCCGGGCCGGAAGGCGGGCGGCCCAGGGCCGGAGTCCTGGTGACATCTCCGCCGGGCCCGGCGGTTACTGTCGGTCCTTGACGAGTGAACGAGCGACGCTGGAGGTCAGCATGGATGTCGGGATCGGCCTTCCGAACGCAGTTCCGGACACGCAAGGCAGGACCCTCGTCAACTGGGCCCGGCGGGCTGACGAGGCCGGCTTCAGCACCCTCGGCACGATCGGCCGGCTCGTGTACCCGAACTACGACGAGCTCATCGCGCTGGCCGCGGCGGCCGCGGTTACCAGCCGGATCCGGCTGACGACGTCGGTCCTGCTGGGGCCGCTGCACACGAACACGGCGCTGTTCGCCAAGCAGGCGGCCTCGCTCGACCGCATCTCGGATGGCCGCCTGGTGCTGGGCCTGGGCATCGGCGGCCGTGAGGACGACTTCGCCGCGAGCAGGCTGACCATGGCCGGGCGGGGGCGGCGCTTCGACGAGCAGCTAGCCGAGATGAAGCGCATCTGGGCCGGCGAGGAGCGGGGCGACGTCGGCCCGATCGGGCCGACGCCGGCCCGGCCGGGCGGCCCCGAGCTGATCCTGGGCGGCTCGACGGAGGCCAGCTTCCGCCGGGTGGCCCGCGTCGCTGACGGATGGATAATGGGCGGCGGCACCCCGGCCATGTTCGCCCAGGCGGCGGCGGCCGTGGACCAGGCGTGGCAGGACGAGGGCCGGCCGGGCAGCCCGCGCAAGCTGTCGCTGGCTTACTTCGCGCTGGGCCCGGACGCCCGCGCGCTGGCCGACGGCTATCTCGGCCACTATTACGCCTTCCTGGGCGACATCGCGGGCCAGATCGCGGCCGGCGCGGCGGTAAGCCCGGAGATGGTGAAGGGGTACGCCGCTGCCTTCGCGGAGGCGGGCTGCGACGAGCTCATCTTCGTGCCGGCCTCGTCGAGCCTGGAGCAGGTCGGGCTGCTCGCTGAGGCGGTGTCCTGAGCGGCAGGTCCTGAGTGCCTGATCAGCGCGACCCGGTCAGACGAACAGGGGATCGGCCGCCGTCCGCTCGGCCAGCGCGCTCATCGCCGCGTCGTCCGGCCCCGAGGTGAACCGGCTGGCCGCGTCGAGCACCTTCGGGAGCAGGTCCACATCCCCCGCGCTGTCCAGAAACACCCCGGGGCGGCTCAGCGCCCACCACACGGCGAGATCGATGTCGTCCTGCTGCTCCAGCGGCTCATACCAGGTCAACCGGGTGTGCGGCAGGCCCGCCCAGGGGCGCAGTGCGATCGACTTGATCGTCTGCACCGCGACCCGCCGCTCGCGGCAGGCCTCATACAGGGCGTCGAAGTTGCCGGCGTAGTACGGGTTCTGCATGGTGACGAAGTTGTACGGGAGGAGCACCGAGTCGAAGTCGAACCGCTCGAGGCTGCGCCGGTGCGTCGCGGCGATCTGGCTGCCGTGGCCGGTCACCCCGATCCAGCGGATGAGGCCCTGCTCCCGGGCCTCCAGGGCGGCCTCGAGCGCCCCGCCAGGACTCAGGGCGATGTCCCACTCGATCGGGTCAGCCAGGGAGTGCAGCTGCCAGAGGTCGACGTGGTCGACGCCCATCCGGTCCAGTGACCGGTGCAGTTCCTCGCGAGCCCCGGCGGCGGTGCGCTCGTCGCCCTTGGTGGCCAGGAAGAACCGGCCCGGCTCGCGCTGCAGCCACGGCCGGATGCGCGCCTCTGCCTCGCCGTAGGACGAGGCCACGTCCAGGTGGTTCACCCCGTGGGCGAGCAGGACGTCCAGGGTCTGGTCTGCGACCTGTTGGGAGACCTGGGCGAGAGCCGCCCCGCCGAAGATCACCCGGCTGCTCCGGTGGCCGGTGCGGCCGAACTCTGCCTGCTCGATGGGCACGAGACCTCCCGAAGTGCCGAAATCTGAATCTGGCCGGAACTGAATCTGAAGGTACGGCGGATCGCGCGGCGGCAGGTCAGTCCGACGCGCCGCAGCGCCTAGCCGAAATCATAGGAGCCCCAGGTGGTCAGCTGCGGTATGAGGGTGGTCAACTGGGTACGACGGGCGATCGGGCTCGTGACACGGGCCTGGTGAGACGGGCCCGGTGACCCTGGAAGGGAACGGCGTGCCTGACGAGCTTGACGCGCTGGCCGGCCAGCTGACCGAGCGGCTGGCCGGATTGGGCAGCGCCCTGATCGCGTTCTCCGGGGGGGTGGACTCCTCCCTGGTCGCCGCGCTGGCCGCCCGGGTGCTCGGGGAGCGTGCCCTCGCCATTACCGCGGTCTCGCCGGCCCTCGCGTCCGGGGAGCTCGACGGCGCCCGGTCGGTGGCCCGGGCCGTGGGCATCCGGCACGAGCTGGTCAGCACGGCCGAGCTGGAGCGCGATGACTACCGGCGCAACGACCGTTTCCGCTGCTACTACTGCAAGTCCGAGTTGTACGAGCGGCTGGCCGCGCTGGCCCGGCGCCGCGGATTCGCCGCCGTGCTGTCCGGCGCCAATGCCGACGACACGGGTGACTGGCGGCCCGGGTTGCGCGCGGCGGCCGAGCACGGTGTCCGGCATCCCCTGCTGGAGGCCTGCGTGGGCAAGGACCAGGTGCGGGCCCTGGCCCAGCACCTGGGGGTTCCGAGCGCGGACAAGCCCGCCTCGCCCTGCCTGGCCTCGCGGCTGCCCTACGGCACCCCGGTCAGCGCCGAGGTGCTGTCGCAGGTGGACCGGGCGGAGCTGAGCCTGAAGCAGCGCGGCTACCGCGAGCTGAGGGTGCGGCATTTCGGTGATCTCGGCCGGGTGCAGCTCGGCGCGGCGGACCTGCCCCGGGCGGCGGACGCCGACGAGCATGCGGCGGTGCTGGCCTGCGTCCGGGCGGCCGGATATCAGCGGGCCGAGATCGACGAGCGGCCGTTGCGGTCCGGTTCGCTGAACCTCGACATCACCCCGGTCCGCTAGTCGCGGCCCAGCAGCCGCGCCGCGTTCCCGCCGGTGAGGGCCTCCAGCACGTGGTCGCGCAGGCCGCCTGCGCGCCATTGGGACAGCGCCTTGTCCGTCGGGAACACGGGCCAGTCGGTGCCGTGCAGGACCTGCTGGCTCACGCACGGCAGGCGGGAACACCCAGGGTCTCGCCGCGCCGTAGCCTGGCGGTTCAGGAGACGCGAGCTGCCGTGGCGCTGAGGGGAGACCAGGATGCCGCTGCCCAGGACGCTGGCCCGGTGGAACAAGGTTGGCCTGAACCGGGTGACCAGGCGCGTAGCTCCCTGGATGCCCGGCTTCGGCGTCGTGATCCACGCTGGCCGGCGTTCTGGCCGCCGCTACCAGACGCCGGTCAACGTGTTCCCGGCGGGCGACGGCTATCTGCTCGCCCTGACCTACGGCCCGGACAGTGACTGGGTCAAGAACGTCCTGGCCGCGGGCGGCTGCGAGCTGGTGACCAGGGGACGGACCGTCCGCCTGGTCTCGCCACAACTGGTTCATGACGAGAACCGGAGCGGCATCCGCCCCGTTGAGCGGCAGGTGCTCCGGCTGATCGGCGTGGCCGACTTCCTGTCGCTGAAAGCTGCACCCGCTCGCTCCAAGCGGTGATGGCTTGCTCGTGGCCGGGGCGGCAGGGGGCTGGTCAGCAGACCGGGCCCGGGCCCGCCGCCACGGCGGTGAGCATCGACCGGACCACGGTGAAGTCGACGGCGGCGGGACTGCGGTAGCGGATGCATCCCTTACCGACGTCGAGGTCAGCAAGCTGGCTGCGATAGGCGTTGAGAACATCGCTGCGCATCACGTACAAGGAGATGTACCGCTTCTGGCTGGCCCAGGCGATCTCGGTGACGCCCTCACGGCTGTAGGCAGGCATCCCGTATCTCATGGACTCATCAAAGCCCGCCAGCAGCGTGCGGCACGCGTCACGCATCCCGGCCAGAACCGCGCGCCGGCCCTCGGGCGCCAGCGCCAGATAGGTGTCGACATCGCCGGCATCGCTTCGCACGACGGCATCCTACGGAACCTCCCGGGCAGGCGTGCGGTCACGCTGGACGACTTCTCCGGCGGGCCGCTGACCGCCGTGACCAGCTGAAGCGGTCAGGAATCGAGAAGCGCCGGCCGCAGGGCCCCCCTTAGCGTGACCGGCATGACTTCCATCGAATCCGTCACCCTCGAAGTGACCGACCCCGCAACCGCACACCGCTTCTATAACGCCGCTTTCGGGCTGGACACCCAGCTGCGCCTGCGGGCTTCCGAGGCCCCGGCGGCCGGTTTCCGCGGCTTCACGCTGTCGCTCACGGTGTCTGCGCCCGCCACGGTCAGTGCCCTCCTCGGCGCCGCCGTCGAGGCCGGCGCCACGCCGCTCAAACCGGCCGCGAAGTCGTTGTGGGGGTACGGCGGCGTCGTCCAGGCCCCCGACGGGACGATCTGGAAGGTCGCCACCTCGGCCAAGAAGGACTCAGGTCCCGCCACCCGGCAGATCGACCAGATCGTGCTCCTGCTGGGAGCCGCCGACGTGGCCGCGAGCAAGCGGTTCTACGTCAACCATGGCCTGGCCGTGGCGAAGAGCTTTGGCCGCAAGTACGTCGAGTTCGCCACGCCGTCCAGTCCCGTGAAGCTGGCGCTCTACGGGCGCCGTGCCCTGGCCAAGGATGCCGGGGTCCCTCCCGGCGGCACCGGATCGCACTGGCTCGCGATCGGCAGCGATGCCGGATCCTTCACCGACCCGGACGGGTTCGCGTGGGAGGCCGCATCCCGGTGAGCCGGGCGGCGCAGCACCACGTAGCATCGTGCCTGTGACCAGCAGTCCCGCCTCCGAGCAGCACCTGCGTGACCTCGCGCGGCTGCGCTGTGTCCGGGACCGGATCGACCGGGAGTATGCGCAGCCGCTGGATGTTGAGGCGCTGGCCCGGGGGGTTCACATGTCGGCGGGGCACCTGAGCCGTGAGTTCCGGCTGGCCTACGGTGAGTCTCCTTACAGCTACCTGATGACCCGGCGGATCGAGCGGGCGATGGCGCTCCTGCGCCGGGGTGATCTCAGTGTCACCGAGGTGTGTTTCGAGGTGGGCTGCTCGTCGTTGGGCACCTTCAGTACCCGTTTCACCGAGCTGGTCGGGGTTCCGCCCAGTGTGTACCGGCGCGATGGGGCGCGCGCGACGGCGGGGATGCCGTCGTGTGTCGCGAAACAGGTGACCAGGCCGGTCAGGAATCGAGAAGCACCGGCCACCGGGTCACCACTAGCGTGATGGCTATGGACATCACCATTCACGCCAGCTTCCTGGCGCACGACGACCCGGACGCCTCCCTGGCCTTTTACCGCGACGGTCTCGGCTTTGAGGTCCGGGCCGACGTCGGATCCGGCAAGATGCGCTGGATCACCGTCGGCCCGCCCGGCCAGCCCGGCACGTCCATCCTCCTGGCCCCGCCCGCCGCCGATCCCGGCGTCACCGACGACGAGCGCCGCACCATCGCCGAGATGATGGCCAAGGGCACCTACGGCTGGATCCTCCTGGCCACCAAGGACCTCGACGCCACCTTCGCGCGGCTGCAGGCCAGCGCCGAGGTTGTCCAGGAGCCGACCAACCAGCCGTACGGCATTCGCGACTGCGCCTTCCGCGATCCCGCGGGCAACCTGGTCCGCATCCAAGAGCTGAGCTAGCCGGCCGGTCGCAGCCATGTGCACCGAGGCGTACCGTCAGGCGCTGACCCGGGACTTCTCATCCACGCCATCACCGGCCCCGGCCTCACCCGTGCGCCAGGCCGCTCAAGCCGGCCGGAAAGGCGCCGGCCGCGAAGGCGTTGCGGAGCGGCCGCCCCCGGGGGGCGGCCTGGGCGATCTGGAACGCCCGGAACCGGGAACCCTCCTGCTTCCCCGCTGAATCGGCGGCTCACGCTGTCGATCGGCCCCGTCCCCGTTCGTGTAGGGGTAGAGGCCGGCCCGAGACCGGCGTGGCTGGAGGAAGAGGAGAGCGTTATGCCCGACCCGGAGATCCTGCTGAGTGGGCTGGGGATTCCTGAGTCGCCGCGGTGGCACCAGGGGAGGCTGTGGTTCTGCAACTGGATCGACCGGCAGGTCGTGGCGGCCGACATGGACGCCAAGGCGGAGGTCATGCTCACCCGCGACCCGGCCAGCCACCCGATGGGGTACTCCATCGGGTGGCTGCCCGACGGCAGGCTGCTGACGACCGGCGACCAGGTCCGGCGCCAGGAGCCTGACGGCTCGATGACCGTCCATGCCGCGCAGCGGGCGAACGAGATCGTCGTGGACGTACGCGGCAATGCCTACGTCAACGGCGCGGACTTCGACTTCGCCGCCGGCGCGCCGCCCAAGCCGGGCTACATCAAGCTCGTCACGATGGACGGGCAGCTGCGTCAGGTCGCCGGCGACATCCAGTTCCCCAACGGCATGGTCATCACCCCGGACGGCCGGACGCTGATCGTCTCCGAGTCGTTCGCGGGCCGGCTCACCGCGTTCGGCATCGACGCCGACGGCGGGCTGTCGGGGCGGCGGGTGTTCGCCGAGGGTCTGGGACCGGACGGCATCTGCATGGACGCCGAGGGTGCGGTGTGGGTGTCTACCGGCGGGTTCTCGGTCGCCCGGGTCGCCGAGGGGGGCAAGGTCCTGCAGGGCGTCGAACTCGGGGAGAACCGGGCGCCGTTCGCGCTGATGCTCGGCGGCCCGGACCGGCAGACCCTGTTCATCTGCACCGCGGACTGGCGCCAGGCCGACAGCGTCCCCGCCAACCTCGAACGCCTGACCACAGGACCGCGTACCGGGGAGATCCTCGCCCTCCCGGTCGGGGTGCCCGGCGCCGGCCGGCCATGACCGCGACCGGGCACCGGCCGCGTCGTCCGGTGCCCGTGTCGGTGAGCGGCCGCGACCCGCAGCTGACGTCCCCGGCCGGGTTCTAGTGCTCCGGCCGGCCGGGCGGCTGCCAGAGGCGGAACGTCGCGCCCTGATCGTCGGTGCACTCGGCGAGCAGCCCGAACGGCCTGCGCTCGGGCTCGCCCGCGTGGCCGCCGGCGGCCCGGACCCGCTCGACCGCGGCCGCGACGTCATCGACGCGGTAGGACAGCTGCACCTCGGGTTCCGCGCTTTCCGACGACCAGATGCCCAGCGGCGGCCTGGTCTCGTCGGTGCGCCACGTGCCGGGGTGACCGGGGGGGAACGGCACCTGCAGCACGGCCTCGTAAAACTCCTTGGCCCGGTGCCCGTCCCGCGCCACCATCGTCACGTTCGCGATGTCGCCCGGCTGCGGCCCGCTCACCGACGCCGGCGGCCTGAGCAGCGTCCAGCGGTGCCCGAACGGGTCGACGATCACCGCAGCGCGACCGTAGGGCTGGTCGGCCGGCTCGCGTTCCACCGAGGCGCCGCTGCGCCGGGCCCGCTCGGTACTCGCGTCAACGTCATCGACCTCCAGGTGGAGGGTGTGGCTGAACGTCGCGGGGGAGTCGGGCGCGCGTACCGGCACGTCAGGCCAGAGGTCGGAAGCCTCGGCGAACATCAGCACCGCGCCGCCAATGCCGACCTCGGCGTGGCCGATCGTGCCGTCCGCGTTGACGTGGAGCTCGCCGCGGGGCCGCGCGCCGAACACCTCGGCGTACCAGTCCAGGGCACGCCGGGCATCGGACACGACGATGTAGGGGGTCAGCGCCGGGGGCCGGGCGGGCTCGCGCCCGGCCCGGGTCACGGCCGTCGGTTGGGTCATGGTTCCTCCTGGGGATGCGAAAACTTCCCGGGTCAGCCGCGTCTGCAGCCGCGTGGCGAACCCGGGGTCGGGATCGACTGGCGTGATGGGCTCGCGCAGAGCCTCGAACGGATCCGTCATCGCGAGCCCTCCTCTCCCTCGTAGATACGGCGGAACGCGGCGCGGGCCCGGACCAGCAGCGCCTCGGTGGCGTGCAGGGTGCGGTCCAGGTGCCGGGCCACCTGAGGCACCGGCAGTCCGTCGAGGTAGCGGAGCGTGAGCGCGGCCCGGTGGTGCGCGCCGAGCTGGTCGAGCACCTCGCGGGCGCGGATCCGGTCGACAACCGTCTCCCAGGGATCGTCGCGCGCCGGCCCGCCGTCCAGCAGGCGCAGCCCGCGCTGCTCCCGCTCGGCCCGCCGCCAGTGGTCGGCGAGCTTGTGCCGGGCCACCCCGATCAGCCACGGGATCGACGGATCGGGCGCGCCCGGCTTGCGCACCGCGTGCACCGCGGCCAGGAACGACTCGGCCGTAAGGTCCTCGGCCAGGCCGGTGTCGCCGCAGCGGGCCAGCAGGTAGCCGTAGACGTGCGGCAGCGCATCGTCATAGAGCTCCAGCAGCCCCAACGCCGGGTCGGGCTGCACCTGCGGGTGCATCACACCCTCATCGTCGTCCGGGCGGCCGGTCCTCCGACGGGCAGGGCCGGACCTTTTTCCCGGCTGATCAGCACGGTCACCGCGTGCTGGCGACGGTGACGGCGCGGATGTGCCGGGGCGTACGGCCGCGCGCAGGCGCCCGGGTTCGGTTCCGTCTTGCAGCTAGCAGGAATCCAGTTGCCCGGCTAGCAGGCAGCCGATAAGTGGCATTCGCCGGGATGGCGAGCGGCCGGATACGCGAAACACTCGGATGGCCACGCAAGCCGCAGCGTGACGGCCGAGCGCTTGACAGGTGAGCGCGTGACAGGCGAGGGCGTGACAGGCGAGAGCGTGACAGCAAAGGGTGCGGCGTAAGCCCCGAGGAGGAGAAGGGCGTGACCCTGATGAGTGACACCAGCCAGGACCTCCTCCCGCGACAACGGGCACCGCGGAGACGGATTGGCGTGATCAGGCCGCCTGCCGCGAGATGGATCCGGACCTGTTCTTTCCGATCGGTACGGCGGGTGAGTCCCTGATCCAGATCGATGCAGCCAGGCAGGTCTGCCGGACATGCCCCGTATGCGAACCGTGCCTGCGGTGGGCCCTGAACAGCGGTTCTGCTGGTGTCTGGGGCGGTACCACCCAGGACGAGCGCCGCACCCTCAGGCGGCAGACCTGACTGCGGAAGATGGAGGAGCTGTGACGGCAGAAACGGATGGTAAGGCGGCCCGGGTCGCGGTGCTCGGCGCCGGCATCATGGGATCGGCGATGGTCCGCAACCTCGCGGGCGCCGTCCTGGCCACCAGGGTGTGGGATCGGTCGGCGTCGGCGACCGCCCCGCTGGCCGACGCGGGCGATGGGCACCATCGGCGTAGCAGCGACCCGGGCCATGAGGGACCGGCTGGCGTCGAGCCGGCCCGGCGTCATGTTCGTGGACGCCCCGGTATCGGCAGCAAGGGCCCAGCCGAGCGGGGCGAGCTGCTGATCCTGGCGTCAGGCCCGGCCGGGGCGGCCGGGCCGCTACGCCCGGTGTTCGGCGCCCTGGGCCGCAAGACCGTGTGGCTGGGCGAGGCTGGGCAGGGCAGCCAGATGAAACTGGTCGTCAACACCTACCTGTCCATCCTCGTTGGGGGGGTGGCGGAGACCATGGAACTCGCTGATCGCCTCGGTATCGCTCACCAGCAGCTGGCGGAGGTCATCGAGGGCGGCCCGCTGGATGCGCCGCTCGCCATGGCCAAGTTCCGCAAGATGGACCAGCGCGACTTCGCCGCGGAGTTCCCGCTGGAGTGGGCGCTCAAGCACGTCGATCTGGCGATCACAGCCGCGCACGACGACACGCTGCCCCTGCTGGCCGCGCTCTCGGGCCAGTGGCATGCTGCCGTGGACGCCGGGCACGGCCGCCAGGACATCAGCGCCGGCCGCCTGGCCCTGGGCGGCTCCGCGCCGGGATCTCGCTGAGCAGTGTGATCCCTGGCTGAGCAGTGTGATCCAGACTTGTCGTCTGCTTGACTGCTGGCATAGCGGGCCGGGTGGCCGGGGAAAGGGAAGCGATGGATCTGGAAGAGGTACTGGCCAAAGTCGTCGAGCTGGGCCGGGAGGAGCTGCACATTGTCCGTAAGCGGGCGGAGGAAAAGACCGCGCCCCGCGATCACGGCCGTGACTTTGAGGAGATGCTGCGGGCCGCCGATCAACTGGATCACCACGCGCATCTGCTGCGCCGGCTCCACGACGGCGAATTCGCCCAGCACTGGCGCCGCGAGAGCGCGCAAGATGTGCCGGGCGGCGGCTCCTGACCGCTCACCGGCCAGGAACCGCCCATAGAGACGTCAGCGGCCGCCGGTTGAGTGCATCAGATCGTGCCATGACTGCTCGGTGATCTGAACATCGAAGTAGGACGCGGCGAGACGGATGTTCTCGAAGGCGAGGGCCCGGTCAGCGTCACTCACGTCGGTGACCTGATCGAATCGGGCGAGCGCGGTCCGCACGTGGCTCGCCGAGCTCAGCGGTTCCTTCCGCTGCCGCGGGAAGGCATAGGCCGAGGCGGGGAGTTCGCTGCGTTCCGCGGCGTCCAGGTCACCTCCGGACTGCTCGGACGCGGGTGGCGGCTGCCATGTGGGCGCGGGACCGGTGGTCTCGTCGGGCATCGTGTTCTCCTTCCCCGGCGCGTTCGCCGAGCTAGCTGATCGTTTGCTGCAGGCTGGACGGGCCGTGCCCGGGAGCTGCCTCGCCGTGTCAGTCCCGGGGCCACCAGCGTGTTCATGGGCGCAGCTCCATCGCTGCGTGGGCCGGGTAGTCGGTGGTGACCTGTTCGCTGATCGCGATGTGCGCAGCGGCCACCGGCCACCCCGGCCCGGCCGCGCGCCAGCTGCTTCGGCTCATAGTGCACGATCGGGGTGCCGAACACGGTTCTGTTATACAGGGCCAGGGTCAGGGCCTCGCGCCACGGGCTCGGCCAGTTCGCCGCGGCGAACGCGGCCAGGCGCTCGCGGGCCGGGCGGGGCAGCGCCCCCGGGGCCAGGCTGCCATAGACCGTCTCACCATCCAGCACGCCCATGCCCGCTGGAGCAGGTTATCTACGAGAGCTACCTGGCCGGCTGCGAGCGGCCGGCTGGCGTGAGGACCCTCGGCTGGTCCGGCTCGGCATGTGGTCCTCGTCGGTGAAGTACGACTGGATGGCCGCGTTCACCCTGGCTCAGGTCTCCCAGGAGCGGCAGTACCAGTACGGGGTCGGCGGCGAGATCGACGCCGGGTTCAAATTCCGGGAGCGCAGCCGGGTACTGCAGTTCAACGCGGGCTGGGCCGGCCAGGCGCTCGACCTCGCCGACGAACTCGGCCTGTAGCCGGCGGCTGGCCAGCGATGAGCCGGATGCTGCCGGCCACGCTCAGGTGCGCCGGATCGCGTCCCGGCCGAGGTCGGCGAGGGTCGGGTAGCCGTCGACCGCCATCAGCAGGTCGGCCTCGGCCAGGATCGTCATGAGCACGTGGACGATGCCGTCGGTACCGCCCAGCGCGGCGCCGTAGGCGTAGGGGCGGCCGATCCCGACTGCGGTGGCGCCGAGGGCGACCGCCTTCACCACGTCGGAGCCGGACCGTACGCCGGAGTCGAAGAGGATGGGTACGTCGGGCACGGCGTCGGCCACGTCAGCGAGGCAGTCGATGGCGGCGAGACCGCCGTTGGCTTGCCGGCCGCCGTGGGTGGAGACGTAGATGCCGTCGATGCCCTCATCGATGGCCCGGCGGGCGTCGTCGGGGTGGCAAATCCCCTTGAGCACGATAGGCAGCGTGGTCAGCGAGCGCAGCCAGGCCAGGTCGTCCCAGGTCAGCGGTCGGCCGAACATCAGTGCCCAGGTCAGGATCGCGGTGCCCGGGTCCTCCTCAGGCGGTTTTTGCAGCCTGCTCCGGAAGACTGGGTCGGAGAAGTATGTCTTCAGGCAGCGCCCCCGCAGCTGCGGAAAGTTGGAGGTCGACAAGTCACGCGGCCGCCAGCCGGTGACCCAGGTGTCGAGGGTGACCACGATCGCGCGGTAGCCGGCCGCCTCCGCCCGCTGAACGAGGCTGGCTGCCACCTCGGGATCGGTCGGGCAGTACAGCTGGAAGAATCCGGGCGTCTCCCCGAACTCCGCGGCCACATCCTCCAGGGGGTCCTGGCTCAACGTCGAGGCCACCATGGGCACCCCGGTCGCGGCGGCGGCGCGGGCCGCGGCCAGGTCGCCGTGGCCGTCCTGGGTGCAGATCCCGATTACCCCGATCGGGGCCAGGAAAATGGGTGTCGCGAAGGTGGTGCCGAATAGCTCGACCGACAGGTTCCGGTCGGTGTTCGCCCGCAGCATCCGGGGTACGACGCCCCAGTGGTCGAAGGCCGTGCGATTGCTGCGCTGGGTGTGCTCGTCACCGGCTCCCCCCGCGACGTAGGACCACGTGCCGGGCGGCAGCGCCAGTTCCGCCCGCCGCTCCAGTTCCGCGAACGACATCGGGAGCGAGGGCACCACGCCGGAGAGCCCCGCCAGGTAGATCTCATTCTGCAGGTCCCCGAAGTTAGCCATCCAGCGATGCTAGGGCCACAGCGCTACTAGTTGTGCGGGGCTGATGTTGCCGCCGCTGCAGACGATCACCACCTTCCGGCCCGCCCACCGCTGGGGATCGCCCAGCACCGCCGCCAGGGCGGCGGCGCCGGCCTGCTCGACGAGGTTGCGCGTCTTCTCGATCATCACCCGGGTCGCCGCCTTCAGCGCATCCTCAGAGACCAGGACGAAGTCGTCCAGCAGGTCCCGCAGGATCTGCTGTGGCAGTTCGAACGTGGTCCTGGTGGCCAGCCCTTCCGCGAACGTGCTGGTGCTGTCCTCGACGAGCGTGCCCGCCCGCCACGAGCGGTGGGCGGCCGGCGCAGCCTCGGACTGCACGCCGATCACCTCGATCGACGGGCGCACGGCCTTGGCGACCACGCAGGCCCCCGCCGCCCCGCTGCCGCCGCCGACCGGGACTACGATCACCTCGGTGTCTGGCTGGGCCTCGAGGATCTCCACGGTGGCGGTGGCCACGCCCGCGATGAGGGACGGCTCGTTCCCGGAGTGGATGTAGCGGTACCCGTGCTCGGTGGCGTGCTTCTCGCAGTGCTCGCGGGCCTCGTCGAAGTCACGGCCGTAATAGACCACCTCGGCGCCGAGGGCCCGCATGGACTCGACCTTCACCGGGTTGGCCTGCTCGGGCACGCAGATCACCGCCCGCACGCCGAACAAGTCCGCTGCGTAGGCCACCGACTGGCCATGATTGCCGGTCGAGGCCGTGATGACCCCCCGACGCCGCTCACCCGCACCCAGCTGGCTGACCAGGTTCACGCCGCCGCGGACTTTGAACGCGCCCACCGGCTGATGATTCTCGTGCTTGACCCACACCTGGGCCCTGGTCATGGCATCCAGCGCCGGGTAACGAAACAGCGCAGTCGCCCGCAGGTAGGGCGCGATCCGCTGACCCGCCGCGAGAACGTCAGCCAGGTCTGGTACCGCGAAGGCGGTCATGCCTCGTGTCTACCACGGCACCCGCGAAGCGGTAAGATGACGGCCGGCGGCCGCGCCGGGCTGGGACACGTAGACCGAGTGGCTGGCGGGGACCTCGGTGACGGTGGCCCCGGTGCGCTCGGCCATGGCCCGCTGCGCAGGCGGCGGGATCATCCGGTCGTCAGAGGTGACCAGGTACCAGCTGGGCTTCATCCGCCAGGAGGCTTCGCTGATCGTTCCGCCGAGCGCGTTCGCGCCCCAGGGGACCTGGGAGTCGGCCATGAACGCGGCCTGCCCGGCGGGCAGGCCGCCGGCGAACGAGGCCTGGAACTTATCCCGGTCCAGGAACAGGAAGCCGTCTTGGGGCGGCAGGATCGGCGGCTGCGGCCCGCCGGCGGGGAACCCGGCGATGAGCGTGTTGACCGATTCGCCCTTGTCCGGCGCGAACGCCGCGATGTACACCAGGGCCGCGACCTTCTCATCCAGGCCCGCCTCGGTGATTACCGCCCCGCCGTAGGAGTGGCCGGCCAGGACGACCGGGCCGTCTAGGTCGTCGATGACCCGCCGGGTGGCGGCGGCGTCCTCTTCCAGGCCGTTCCAGGTCCGCGAGCCGGTGTGGGGGTGGGGGCTGGGGTCAGGCTGGCGTGCAACTGGCTACGGCACCGGCGCCAGCGGGCGGCGCCGGCGTCCATCCCGGTCGCCTGACCCAGGTCTGCGTCGCAGGCCCGCGGCGTGGCGCTCACGAGGTGCCCAGATTGGGTCGCACTCTCAATGGGCGTAGAGATTCCCGTTGAGCAGGCTCCGGCCGAGCGGGGTCAGGGAATGGTTTACGCCGCGGCCGCGCCTGACCGTCTGCACCAGACCGGAGGCACGCAGCGCCGCGGCGTGCTCAGAGGCGGACGGCGCACTGGTGCCCGCGCAGGCCGCCAGTTCCGCCGTGCTGCGCGGAGTGCGCAGCGCCTCGAGCACGGCCGCCCTGGTGTGCCCCATGAGCCCGGCCAGGTCGCCGGACTGGCCGGGCCCAGATGCCGGGATCGCTGGGCGTGCGGCATAGATGAGCACATTCCCGCCGGATTCCCGCGTGTGCCTGGACACCAGCGGGGGCCCGGTCCAAAGCGCGGACGGCAGTAGCTGCAGACCGTGGCCGCCGAGCGAGCAATCGCCGGTTCGCCATGATCGCACCAGCGTGTTGTCTCGCCACGCGAGGTCATCGTGCAGGGTGTTGAGGACGCCGGCCAGACCGCCGGTCGCCAGGACCGGGATCCTCTCGGCCACGTCGGCCTGGAACGTCGCGACGATGCGCGACCAGTAGGGCGCGATGCACGCGAAGTAGAAATCGCGCAGCGCGCGCACCACGGTCTCCATAGCTTCCCGGTCGCCATCCACCAGGGCGCGAAGCCAGGAAGGGGGCTGGCCGGTGCCCCGCCACGAGGCGGGCACCTCCTCCTGGAGCACCGACCTGGGAGTCGCGCGCACAATCTCCAGGCCCTCGTCCAGGCCCGGCACGACCGGATCAAGGAACATCGGCGACGGCAGCGTCGCCGGAATCAGGTCCAGCAGGGGCCGGGCGGTCGCGGGAAAGGCCCGCCGGGCGCGGACGACCCAGCGGTCTGGTGCCCTGCCCGCCGACGGGCGCCGTAGCTCGAGCAATCCAGCCGACAATTCGGCGAGCGGCGCCGGAGCTTCACCGAAGCGCGTCCTCAGCAGGTCGTCAGTGTTGAAGCGGACTCGCGTCAGCGGATCTGGTGCTACCGGCCCGGTGCCGGTGCGCCGCGGCCTTTCGGCGAGGCCCGAATGGATTGCCAGCTTCCCTCCCACCGTCGCATCGTAACGAGCAGAGCCTCTTGATCGCGTAACGGGGGCATAACGGAGGTGACCATATCGCATAACGAGGCAGCTATGACGTAATTGTGCCGGAAGCGCTTTGAGCACCTCTGGCGTGCTTTTCATGCCCGGAACTCTTGGCCGATCCACCAGAACTTATGCCGCCTGGCCGCCGCGCACCCAAGTCAGGGCGCATCGGGGGCGTCCCGGAGCCTTATCTCGGGTCCCGGGATGTGCTGGCCGGCCGGTGGCGCTGATCCTGGTGGACCACCGATGAATGGGCTGAGATCAGCAGCGGCTATTTGCCGGCCGGTAAAGGCCGGTCTTTCCAGCAATCACAACACGACGGGAGGCCGTCGTCTTGAACAGACGCAGAATTATCTGGCTGGCCACGTTCGGTGGGCTAGCCGCGCTGGCCCTGGCTGCCTGCGGCGGCGGAAGCAGTGGTGGTGGTAGTAGCGGGGCGTCGAGTCCGCCGGTCTTCAACGCCGCGATCACCAAGGTGGTCAATCCATCCAGCCATAAAGGCGGGACGCTGACCTTCGGGCTCAGCAGCACCCCGGACTCGACCGACCCGGGCAACACCTATTACGCCTTCATGTGGAACCTGACCCGGTTCTACACGATGCCGCTGATGACCTACAAGTCCTGCCCCGGCAAGTGCGGCCTGCAGGTCGTGCCCGACCTCGCGACCGGCCCGGGTGTCGTCAGTGACAACGGGCTGACCTGGACCTACCACATCCAGCCGGACGTGAAGTTCGAGGACGGGACCACGGTTACCTCGGCCGACGTCAAGTACGCCGTGGAGCGCACGTTTGACCGCGGCCTGTTCCCGCTCGGCCCGTCCTACTACTCGCTGCTGCTGGCGCCGCAGAAGCCCGCCTACCCGGGTCCCTATAAGGACCGGTCCAAGAACCTGATGGGCCTGAAGGCGGTGCAGACGCCGAACGCGACCACCATCGTGTTCCACCTGGCCAAGCCGTTCGCGGACTTCAACTACGTGGCCGCGATCCCGCAGAGCGCGCCGGTCCCGCCGAACAAGGACACCGGCGCCAATTATCAGCTGCACCCGATCTCGACCGGGCCGTACAAATTCCAGAGCTACCAGCTCAACAAGACGCTGACCATGGTGCCGAACACGTACTGGAAGGCGTCCACCGACCCGAACGCTCACCAGCTGCCCAGCAAGATCATTGTCAACCTGAACATGAACGCGAACGACATCGACAACCGCCTGCTGGCAGGTGACCTGGACGTGGACGGAGCCGGCACCGGCGTGCAGGCCGCGGCGCGGGCCAGGATCCTTTCTTCGCCGACGCTCAAGGCGTCCTCGGACGACCCGATCAGCGGGTTCTTGTGGTTCGCGTACATCAGCACCAAGGTCGCGCCGCTGAACAACGTGCATTGCCGCGAGGCGATCGAGTACGCGGCGAACAAGACGAACCTGCAGACCGCGTACGGTGGCCCGGTGGCGGGTGGCGCGATCGCCAGCACGGTGGCGCCTCCGAACGTGATCGGCCAGAAGCACTTCGATCTGTACGACGCCACTACCAAGCCGCACGGGGACCCGGCCGCAGCCAAGGCCCAGCTCCAGGCGTGCGGTCACCCGAACGGGTTCACCACCGGTATCACCTACCGCAGTGACCGGCCCAAGGAAGTCGCGGCGGCGCAGGCCTTGCAGGCCTCGCTATCCCAGGTCGGGATCAAGACCACGCTGCACGGCTACCCGACCGGCACCTACTACGCCAACTTCGCCGGCGTGCCGAGATACGTGCATTCACACGGCCTCGGTATCGCCTTCGGCGGCTGGGCCCCGGACTGGCCGGACGGGTACGGCTTCTTCAACTTCATCACGGCGGGCGACACGATCAGCCCGGCGGGCAACTACAACGTCGCGGAGCTGAACGACCCGGCGGTCAACAACGACCTGGCCAGGATGGCCGTCACTAACAACGCCTCGGCGCGGAACTCCTACACCGCCCAGATCGACATGCAGGTGATGAAGGACGCGGCGATCCTGCCCGAGGTGTACGCGAAGTCGCTGTTGTACCGCAGCCCGCAGCTGACCAACGTGTTCGTCCAGTCCTACTACGGGATGTACAACTACTCGACGCTGGGCCTGAAGTAGGCCAGGCAACCCGGTAGCCGCCATCGAAGAGAGCAGGTACCGGCACGCTGCCCGGCCGGGACACCCGGCCGGGCAGGACGCCGGTGCTGCGGTCAGGGCTGGCCAGCCAGGGCGGCCGCGAATCGCGCCGTGAGCGCGGCGACCGCGGCCCGCAGTTCCTGCCCGCCCTCCACACGGAACGCGAACGGCACGCTGGGCAGCCATTCCTGCGCGTACATGGCCGGATTGCCCGTGCTGCCGACGAGCACGCAGCCGTTCCCCCACGGCTCGAGCCGTCCCATAGGAGGGCGGATCCACGGAGCCACCTCGGCCGCTGGGGCGTCGAAGACCACACGGGTGGGGAACTCCCAGCCAGTGCCCAGGTTCTCCTCGACCGCGGTCACGGGGTCGAGGCCGTCGGGCGGCTTGAACTCGCGTGCGGTCTGCTGGACCGCGCGGATCCGGTCGATCCGGTAGGTGCGGATCGCGTCCGCGCGATGGGAGTGGCAGAGGAGGTACCAGCGCCCGTGGCGGACGACGACCGCCCAGGGTTCCACCTCGGCTTCCCACTCGCGGCCCGGCTCGCTGCGATAGGTGACCAGCACGCAACGCCGGGCCGCGATGGCGGCGACGAGTGCGCTGGCCGTGGCGGGATCGGGGCGGGCCTGGTACCGGTCGGGCGCGGCTGAGGCGTGCTCTCGCAGCGCGGCCGCTTGCCGGCCGGCGCTGTCGGGCAGGGCCCGGATGACCTTCCCCAGGGCAGCACCGACGAGGTCGCCGGCGTCGGTAGCAGCCGGCTGGCCGTCGAGCACCGCCATGACCAGGCCAAGCGCCTCGGCCTCGGTGAAGACGACCGGCGGCAGCCTCGTCCCGCGCCCGAGCCGGTACCCGCCATGGGGGCCGCGGGCCGACTCCACGGGGATGCCGGCTTCGCGGAGGATCCCGATGTACCGGCGCGTGGCCCGCTCGGTGACACCCAACCTTCCGGCCAGTTCGCCGGCGGTCGCGCCGGGGCGGGCCTGAAGGATCTCGAGAGTACGCAGAGCCCGTGCGGTGGGGCTGAGGTCGGCCGGCACCCGGCCAGGCTAGACGGTCACGGGATAAACAGGAAGTAGATCGTCCGGAACTGGTTCTAGCGTGATCTCGATACGTGACCTGACCGGCCAAGAGAAGAGAAAATGCTCATGGACATCGTGCTTATCGCCGGCCTGTGGCTCGACGGATCCGCCTGGGATGACGTCGTGCCCGCGCTCGAGGCGCTCGGCCACCACCCCGTCTCGCTCACCCTCCCGGGCCAGGGTGACGGATCCGCGTCCGCCACGCTCGGCGACCAGGTGGCGGCGGTGCTCGCCGCCGTGGACTCATCGTCCGGAAAGCCCATGGTGGTGGGGCATTCCGCCGCCTGCACCCTGGCTTGGCTGGCCGCCGACGCACGACCGGGGAAGATCGCCCAGATCGCCCTCATCGGCGGCTTCCCCTCCGCGGACGGGCAGCCCTACGCCGACTTCTTCGAGGTGAAGGACGGGTTCATGCCCTTCCCCGGCTGGGGCCCTTTCGAGGGGCCAGACGCTGCTGACCTCGACGAGGAGGCCAGGCGCAGGATCGCGTCTGCGGCGATCCCCGTCCCCGAGGCGGTGGCCAGGGGCCTGGTGCACCTGGCGGACAAGCGGCGATTCGACGTCCCCGTCGTGCTCGTCTGCCCCGAGTTCACCCCGGCCCAGGCCCGGGAGTGGATCGGGGCCGGTGACGTACCCGAGCTCGCCAGGGCCAGGCACCTTGACCTGGCCGACATCGACTCGGGCCATTGGCCCATGATCACTAGGCCGGCCGAACTCGCCCGGCTCCTGGCCGGGGCGGCGCAGGGCTGACCCGGCGCCGCCCCGACCCGAGGCTTCCGGGCAGGTAGCCCAGTTCGATGGACTTGCCCAGGTCCCAGCCATCCAGGCCGGAGCCGTTGATGAGCAGCTTGTAATTCCAGAAGAACCAGCCTGCCGCGCCGGCCCAGGCGGCCAGCTGGGCGCCGGCCAGGCTGCGGTAGAACCTGCGCCGTTGCTCCGGGGTCAGGGCCGCGGCCTTCGGGGACATCGGATCGAGGCACCATTCACCGATGATGAGGGGGAACTGCGGTGACATCTCCTGCACGGTCCGGCTGAACTTGTTCCGGATGTGGTCGAGGTAGCCGCTGAGGTTCTCCGGCGTGTACTCCATCGGGTACAGGTGAGTGTCTACGACGATCCGTTCGAGCTGGGGATTGGTGAAGAAACCATCCCACCCCCGGATGCGGGACCCGTCGTGGAAGACGACGGTGACGAGGTCTGACTGGGCCCGGATTCTCCGGTGCGCCTGGAGATAGAAGTCTTTCAGGAAGCCGGTCGGGACGGGCTCGGATCCTCGCGCGTACTCGGGGTCGCGGGGCGGGTAGCAGGTCACCCCGCGATGGCGGCGGCGACCGGGTGGCTGCCGACCGTGATCCAGGCGATCGTGCGCCGCGTGCGCGTGTTGACCAGTGCGACCCGGCCCGCGTAGGTGCCGACCACCACCGACATGTGGCCAGACGGCGGCACGGTAATGGCGGTCGGGTAAGAGTAGAGCCCAACCCGGATCGGGCGCCCGGACCGGCCGGTCGCCGTGCTGACCGGTGTCACGGTGCCGGAGATCGTGTTGACCACGTACGCCGTCTGGCCGGAGCGGGAGATCGCGATGGCCGCGGGCGAGTACCCCACCGGGACGCCAGAGCCCGCACGCCTGGTAGCAGCCGTGATCGGGGTGACGGTATCGGAGTCGCCGCCGACGGCGTAGACCGTCCGGCTGTCGGGGGTCACGGCGATGGCGTCTGGTGCCTGCCCGACCGGGATGGGACGGCCGGGCTGCCCGGTGGCGATGGTGATCGGGGTGACGCTGTCCGAGCCGTAGCTGGCGACGTAGGCGGTGGCGCCGTCCGGTGCGATCGTGATCGCGTATGGGTAGCTGCCTACCTGGAGCGGCGGCCCGGCCCGGCCGGTGGCCGTGTCGATCGGCGTCACTGCCGAGCTGCCCCAGTCGAGGACGTAGGCCGTCCGGCCGTCCGGGGTGACCGCGATCGCCTCCGGGTCCGTCCCGACCCTGATCGCCCGGCCTGGCCGCCGTTTCGCCAGGTTGATGGGGGTCACGGTGCCGGAGCCGGTGTTGGCCACGTAGGCAGTCCGGCCGTCCGGGGTGATCGCGATGGTCTGCGGGTCGCGCCCCACCGCGATCGGCGTGCCCGCGCGCCGGGTGGCGGTCGCGATGGGCGTGACGGTACCGGATCCGCGGTTGACCACGTAGGCGGTCTGGCCGCCAGGCGTGATAGCGATGGCGAGCGGGTGCTTCCCGACCCTGATCGGACGGCCTGCCCGCCGTTTGGCCAGGTCGACGGGGGTCACGGTGCCCGAATCGGAGTTCACCACGAAGGCCGTCGGATGCTGGCTCCGGGCCCCGGCCCGGGTTGCTCCTGCTGGCCCGGGCAGCCTGCGTGCTACGGCCAGTGCCGGGCCGCTGGCCAGGCCAGGTGCGGACAGGCCGGGCGCGGACAGGCCGGGCGCGGACAGGCCGGGCGCGGACAGGCCGGGCGCGGACAGGCCGGGCGCGGACAGGCCAGGTGCGTGCCGGGTCGTCGCTGCGCTCGCGGGCCTGGCGGATGCCGCCGGGGCCAGACCGTCCGCAAACACGTCGCTGGCCGGCTGGGCCCAGAGGTCGTTGCTGGTCAGCGTGCCCAGGCCCAGGGCGCCCTCGATGGTGCGGAGGAGGCCGTAATGCGTGGAGCGGACGCGGGATACGTAGCCCTGCCGGACGCCGGCCGACCCGAGGACGAGCGTCGGCACCCGCTGGGCCGGATGCTGGTGGTCGTAGCCGTCCTCGTCAAAGGTGATGATGGCCAGCGAGCGCTGGGTCCGCCAGGCTGGTGAGCGCATGATCTCGCCCAGCTCTCGGGCCAGGAACTGGTCCCCGGACCGGATTCCGCACCCCTCCATGTCGGTGCAGTCGTTGGGACTGACCCAGGCGAAGTTCGGGGTGGTCGCCGCGCGGGCCAGGTCGGCCGGCAGCGCCTGGAGCGGGACGACGTGGGCCGCGCAGTAGGCGGGCCGGTGGATGACGTCGGCGAAGTAGGTCATCGGCTGGTCGTCGTCCCAGTAGTCCCCGTGCACCGTGTTATCGCACGGGCCGGCCGCGCTCTGCGGGTAGGCCTTCCACGACTCGTGCGCCGCGCCGATCAGGTCGCCGATGTTGCGAGCCCGGATCGTGTACTGGGGATTTTCTTCCAGCGGGTTATCCAGCGGGATCCCGAAGGTGCTGCCGCCGGCCAGGGCGAGGTAGTTGCCGTCGCTCGGGTGCTCTTCGGCGAAGGACCGGGCGAGGAGGCTGGCCCGGGGCAGCAGGCTGTTGAGGTACGGGGCCTGGCGGGTGTTGCCGATAACCGAGCGGAAATCCTCGTTCTCGAAATAGAAGAGGAACACGTGCTGGTAACGGGGGACGTGCGAGACCGGCGGGACCAGCGGTGGGGGCTGGCGGACCGGGCCCGAGACGGTCAACCGCAGGTCATCGGCGACCGCCCGGTCGAAGCCCACGTACGGCGCATCCGGGCCGTCGATGTCGGTCAGCGAGGTGGCCAGAACCAGCGTGACCCGGGCGCTGGCCGTCCCGGCCGGGAGCGGGCCGGCGGCCGCCCGCAGAACCAGCCCGCCACGGGCGGACGCCGCGCCGGCCGGGCCGATGGCCCGCCGCGCGAGCACCCGGCCCGCGGCGGACAGGAACACCAGCGTCACGCCGGCCTGGCTCTGGTCCCGGCCGCCGAGCCAGGCGGAGAACCGGTAGCGCATGCCGCCGGGCAGGGACGCGCCGGCCGGCGACCGCAGCGGGACCACCTGCTGCAGCCGCGCGGTCCCGCCGGCCCCGCCGGTGAACATCTGGCCGCCACGCAGGGCTGGCCGCTGTCCGGTGGCCACCGGGAAATGGCGGGTTCCGTAGCGCACCACGGTGGGCAGGCCGCTGGATACCTGCCAGCCCGGGATCGTGACACTGTCCCAGCCCCGCGCTGAGGCTGCGCCGGTCTGCGCGCCCGGATTGACCAGCAGGTTGGTGCCCGGCCGGGCCGCAGGGTGGCTGGCCAGTTCCGCTCCGGACACGGCCCGGCCAGATACCGCGCGCCCGGCCGCCGCCCGGCCAGATACCGCCCGGCCGGACCCAGCCAGGGCTGCGCTAGGCGCTCCCGCCACCACCGCCGCTGAGCAGCACGCCAGTGCCGTGAGCGCGGTGGCCAGGCCACGTCGGTGAAGCCTAGTCATCGCGAGTACCTCCCTGGGAGCGCGCTGCCGATGACGGGTGGTTCACTTGACATTCATCAATTGTTTGAGTGTTCAGTCAATATTATCGCGGGCCATGATCCGGGGTCGAGAGTCTGCGTGGAAAAGGTCGGCTGTCTGGGCTGGCGCAGCGGCGGCTGGCTGCGGGAACGGTGCTGCGCCTCCGGCTACGGTGGTGGTTGTGCGGGGGGTGCCATGGTGGGGCGTGATCTTGTCAGCCGCTGCCCCGGTGCTCATGGTCGGCGGGTGGACGGTGGCCGCGGGACTGCAGCCGCACTCTTTTGACCCCGTCACCCAGACAGTCAGCGCGCTGGCCGCGCCGGGCGCTGCCGACCGGTGGGTGATGACGCTGACCTTCCTCGTAATGGGGGCCGGTGATTTCGCCACCGGTGTGGCGCTCCGCCCGGCCAGGGCACCCGGGCGGCTGATCCTCATGGCCGGGGCCGTGGCGGGCCTGCTGGTCGCGGGGAACCCGGAGCAGCCCGGGACCAGCTTCCCGCTGCCGCACATGATCTGGGCGGCCGCCGGGTGCACCGCGCTGGTGTCCTGGCCGGCGGGGCGTGGCGGCGCGGACCCTCGGTGCCGTGGGGCCTGCGGCCAGCCGTGTCCGCCGGGGGCCGTGGCGGTGCTGCTGGCCCTGCTGGCCTGGTTCGGCGCTGAGCTGATTGCCGGGGGCGGGCAGGCCGGCCTGGCCGAGCGCATCTTCGGCGCGGCGCAGGCGCTGTGGCCCCTGGCGGTGGTCGCGTCCTGCCGTCGTGCCGCCGTCCGGGCCAACCGGGGTGCAAGATTCGGCACATGCCGGAACGACTCGAGGTGCAGC
Organism: uncultured Actinomycetes bacterium; assembly: GCA_963770545.1. GTDB lineage: Bacteria > Actinomycetota > Actinomycetes > Streptosporangiales > Streptosporangiaceae > RYN-230. Next base: position 26,236 of record CAVYQF010000032.1, read on the forward strand.
GGGCGGTGGCCGCCTCAGCGGGCGAGATCTTTCGCGGTGCTCACGGATCCGCGGGGGCACGTGGCCATAGACAGTTCGGGCCTGCTGATGGAGGCCAGCGGGGACGTGAGGCCCGAGGGGGTCAGTAGGCCAGCGCCACCGGGGTGAGGCGGGCGGTCACGTCACCGACCAGGCCGGGCTGGCGGGGGTTCAGCGAACGGACCGGGGCGCCGGGGCTCAGGTCGAGGCCGGAGAGCTCGGCCCAGATGAGTGACGGGCTGGTATGGGACCAGAAGTAGTAAGTCAGGTTGGTGAGATCGACGGCCGAGGTCCACCAGGTCGGGTACACGCCGGAGTCTTCATACGGCGCCCCCGGCGGGCATGAGACGGTGCCGGCGATGTTGACCACCCCGGCTATGGCCTCGGCGAGGTCCGCGGGCTCGGGAAGGTAGTGCAGGAAATAGGCGGCGCGGACGAAGTGGTCGGTAGATTCGATTCCGCCGGGCAGCAGCCGCTGGCCGCCGAACGGACGGTAGTGGCCCAGGTGCTCCAGTTGCTCGTCGAAGGCCGGATCGTTGGCCATCACCTGGTACTGGGGACCGTGATGCACGCGGAGTTTCCCGTCGATCGGCTCCACGATGGCCGAGTCGCCGCCGCTGTCCTCCAGTGCGAGGTGACAGCCGAGATCCTGGCCCCGGACCGGAGCCAACACGATGGGCAGATCATGCAGCGCCGTGACCGCCTCGTCCACCGTCGCGCAGTGGTCCAGGATCCACTGCGCCCAGAGCAGGTTCGGGACCGCGCCCGGGGTGCCGGGCGCCGCGAAGCCGGCGCTGCCCAGGTACAGCAGGTGAGCGGCCAAACCCGCGCTGTTCAGGGCGTCGGTCGTGCCGGCATCCCACATGCTCAGCCCCACGACGCCGAATCGTGACTCCCAGACCGCCTGGCCCGCCGCTCTTTTCGTGCCCTCGGGCACGGCCCACAGTACGGGGTCGTCGCTGACCTGCCAGTCCATCGTGCGCGAGACGACCTTGGCCACGCCGTTATCGGACCAGAACACCCTCGTGCACATCGTGCCCCCCGTAGTGGATTAGTTACTCTAAGTATGGCAAACGATACGGAGGCTACCCCCACTGGCCGGGCTGGTAGTCGCCGGCGGGCTGGCGGGTGATGACGTTCAGCCGGTTCCAGGCGTTGATCTCGGCGATGAGCGACACCAGCGCGGCGAGCTGGTCTTCGTCGTAATGCTTGGCCGCATTCGCCCAGGCGTCGTCGGTGACGCCAGCGGCGGCGTCGGCGATGCGGGTGCCCTGCTCAGTGAGCTCCAGGGCGGCCCGCTCGGCGTCGGTGAAGACCGTCGCCTCCGGCCACACCGCGACCAGGTTCAGCCGCAGCTGGGTTTCCCCGGCGTGCTGGGCGTCCTTGGCGTGCATGTCGGTACAGACCGCGCAGCCGTTGATCTGGCTGGCCCGGAGCTTCACCAGCTCCTGCGTGGCGGCCGGCAGGGCCGAACCGGTCACGGCCTTGCTCCCCGAGACGAGGTACTTGACGAACTTGGCCATGACGGTGTTGCCGAGCAGGTCAAGACGCGCTTCCATGCTGCTTCTTTCGCTCATCGTCTTTTCCCCGTTGCTTGCTGGATGGGGTGTTCCTCTGTCTGGTCCGACGACACAACCCCGCGGAATGTCAGGCGAAGTGGCCGGCTCACCTCTGGCCGTGTCCGGCTGGCCTGGTGAGGGCAGCTGCGGCCCAGCGAGGTCGTGCTAATACCCGGGGCGCTGAAGAGGCCAGCCACCTTGGCTGGCGCCGGTGTGTCTTCAAGACTGGATGGTGAGCGGGTTGTCCACGGGAGGCGTGGGTGTAGCTCACGGGGAGTGGCGAGATGAAGATCCTGGTGGCCGGCTGGGACAGCGGCGGGGGAGTGGAAGTCGTTCAGGCGGTGGTGCGGCAGGCGGTCGCACGCGGTCATGACGTGCGGGTGCTCGGCACCGAGGGGCTGCGCGCGGGGTTCGAGTCGGCGGGAGCGGAGTTCCGGCGGTATAAGTACGCTCCCGACAATGATCTGCGCTGGCCCGAGACGGATCTCGTGAAGGACTGGGAGGTCCGCAATCCGCTGAGGTTGTGGAGCCGGGTCCGGGATCGGCTGCTCGTCGGGCCCGCGAGGAAGTTCTGCCGGGACGTGCTCGAGGAACTGCACCGGGAGGCGGCCGACGTCGTGGTCGTGGACACCATGATCCCCTCGGCAACCTTTGGCGCGGAGGCCGCCGGGGTCCCTGCGGTCATTGTGATGCACGGTCCCTACCTGGTTCCCCGGGCTGAGGTGCCACCGCTCGGGACGGGGTTCAGGCCGGCCCGGGGGAGCCTCGGCCGCCTGCGTGACCGCTCCGCGGCCACACTCGCGCTGGCCGGTTTCCGGAGCTCCCTGCCTGCCCTCAATGAGGCCCGGGCCGACGCCGGGCTGGCGCCGCTGCGGGACGCCCGGGACCTCATGGGCCAGAGCAACCGGGTACTTGTCTGCACCAGTCCCAGCTTTGACTTTGCCTCCGGCTGCGTCCCGGCCAACGTCCGGTATGCCGGGCCTCAGCTCGACGACGCGCCCGCTGCGGCCAGCCGCAATCCGTGGGCCATCCCATCAGGCCGCCCGCTCGTGCTGGTCGGTCTGAGCAGCACCGTCATGCGGCAGGAAGGCCTGCTGCAACGGATCGCTGACGCCCTCGGGCAACTGGAGGTGCAAGGGCTCATCACCACCGGGCCAGCCGTGGACCCGGCGCTGATCGCCGCCCCGCCCAATGTGACCGTCACGCGCTGGGTGCGCCACGCCGATGTCCTGCCCAGCTGCTCGGTGATCATCACTCACGGCGGTCACGGGACCGTGCTGAAAGCCCTGGCCGCCGGGGTACCGCTGCTGGTCGTGCCGCTGGGCCGCGACCAGCCGGACAACGCAGCCCGGGTGGTCCACCTCGGCGCGGGTATCCGGCTGCGGAAAAATGCCAGCGTCAGCGCCTTGCGGATGGCCACTGCCCGGGTGATCGAAGACCCCCGCTACCGCGCCGCGGCTGCGCGGATGGCGGCCCAGCTGGCCGCCGAACGTGACGGCCACCTCGTCGTTGACGAACTGGAACGTGTCGCCTCATCACACTCTGGCGGGTTGTCTCGTCGTATCGCCTGAGACGAACGGACCATCCAGCCGAGGCCCAGCGCCGCCTGCGCCGGGTGATAAGGAGGAAACCGGTGAGTGACGTTCAGGCTATTGCCGATCGCGTCGAGATCGAGGCGTTGCGCGGCGAGTTCACCGATGCGGCGATGATGCGCGATTACGACCGCCTCGCCCAGCTGTTCACCCACGACGGCGCGCTGCGGATGCCCAACATCCCCGCCGAGCTGGCCGGCCAGGAGGAGATCCGCGCCTGGGGTGAGCGGGTACCGATTCTCGTGGACTTCCTGGTGCAGACCACGCACCCGGGCATCATCCAGCTTGACGGCGACACTGCATCTGGCCGGGCCTACATGCAGGAGCTCGGCCGCGGCCGGGACGGCCGCACGGAGCTGAACTTCGCCATCTATCACGACCGCTACCAGCGCACCGGCGACGGCTGGAAGTTCACCGAGCGCGTCTACGAGGTCAGGTACCTCGATACCACGCCGCTGGCAGGCTCGCCGCCGCGCACATCAGGGGGCGCCGCTGGCCCGCCGGCTGGGGACACATCTGCGGCGGGAGCAGGGCGGTAACCAGGCCGGCCCGGGAGCACCAGACGACAGAGGGTGATCTTCTCCTCGGCCGGGCTGGTCAGGCTGGGCGGAGCGTGTGCAGCCCGGAAGAAATAACCCGGCAGCGTGGTGTCCTGGTAGGGGGCCGCCCTTAATTCGCTGAGCAGGCCATAGCCGTGAACGGACCCGCGGCCAGTTACGTGCTGGGGAGAGACAGCCCATTCTTTCAGCGAGCGGGGATATGTGATGCGTAACCGATGGTTTGCCCCGGCGGGCCTGGCCGGGCTGGCCCTGATCGCCGCGGCCTGCGGGACCTCGTCAACGGCCAGCAACAGCAGTTCGGCCACGAAACCCAGTAGCTCGTCCAGCGCGGCCGCCGCGCCTGTGTCCACCTCCGGTGCGGCCCTGAAGACCGCGACGATCAGCGGCACCAAGGTGCTGACCAACGCCAAGGGCTTCACGCTGTACTGGTTCGCGCCGGACACCGCGACCAGATCCAACTGCAACGGCTCGTGCGCGAAGTACTGGCCGCCGGTGAAGGGTCCAGCGACCGCCGGGAGCGGCGTGACCGGCAAGCTGGGCACGATCACCCGCTCAGACGGCTCGACGCAGGCCACCTACAACGGGCATCCGCTCTACACCTACGTGGCCGACACCGCCCCCGGCCAGGCCAAGGGCAATGGTGTCAACCTGTCCGGAGGCATCTGGCATGAGGTGACGGTCAGCGGGGCCGCTGCGCCCGCCCCCCACGCCAGCTCAAGCAGTAGCAGCGGTGGTGGTGGCGGATACTGAGCCTGACGGAGGCCGCCCAGGCCAGCCCGCTGCGGCCCCTCGCAGCCGGGCTCGCAGCCGCTCGCCATCTACAGGATCCCGGCCTTGGCGTGGCCTGCCGGTGGTACGTTAAAAAGGAAGGGGAGTAGTCCTTTCTCCGGCTGGTCAACATGCTGGCGCGCGGTGCGTGCCCGGCCACCGGGTCACCGTGGTGTGGCGGACGAGACCTTCGGCTGTTGAGTGCATCCGGCCGAAGGGATATCAGGAGAATCCCGGGTCGGATAGGCGACCGACCGACGGGCTTCCGTGTTGTCGTACCTGGCTGCTGCGGCCGTTGCGTTCGGGCTTACCTTCCTCGGTGAACTCCCGGACAAGTCCCTGTTCGCATCCCTGGTCCTGGGCACCCGCTACCGGCCCTTGTACGTGTGGGCCGGGGCCGCCGCCGCGTTCGCGGTTCAGATGGCGATAGCCGTAACGGCGGGGCAGTTGCTCGCGCTGCTGCCCCGGCCTCTCGTGGACGGGACCGTGGCCGCGCTGTTCCTCGCCGGGGCCGCGTACTTGTGGATATCGAGTTTCCGTCAGCCGCGCCTGGAAGGAGCGGACGCGGCCCGGCAGGGTGGGCCGCCCGCGTCGTTCCCGCGGATAGCGGGAACGAGTTTCGGTGTCGTCTTCCTGGCCGAGTGGGGCGACATCACCCAGATCACCGCGGCGAACCTGGCCGCCCGTAATAACCCGGTGGCCGTTTTCGCCGGGGCGGTTCTCGGACTGTGGCTGATTGCGGCGCTGGCTGTCAACCTGGGCGCCAAGAGCCTCGATCTCGTCCCCAGGGCCTGGGTACGCCGCATCATCGCGGCCCTCCTGCTGGCCCTCGGTATCTACACTGCCGTCACCGCCCTGGCCGGCTAGGTGACGCGGCGCGGGCTGGCTCGGGCGGGAGCCGGATGAGGTCTACCGAAGACCCCTGCCGGCAGCCAAAACGGGCGATGGGCACCGTACCCGCGGCGCGCCCTCACGGCTGTGTCAATCTGGCACGTTCAGCGCCGGTCCCTGCGCTTACCGTACGGTGGTGGCCCATCTGAGCCGTGGAGGAAACCTCATGGGAAGTGGCAGCGCCCAGGCCGACGATCCGCCAGCAGCCGGCCAGCAGGCCGGGCCGGCGGCCAGCCCCCCGTTCGCTGCCACCCGGATGGTCACCTGGCACGGCGATCTCGTGGCTTCGCTCGACCGGCTCGGCTGGCTCCGGACCCTGAGCGACTGGCTGACCGGCGCGCTGGACCCGGTCCGTGAACGGCATCAGGACAATCTGGTTCTTGAGCTGCTGCATGGCGGCCGGTGGGCCGGCCATCCGGTACATCCAGCCCTCAGCGACCTGCCCATCGGGTTGTGGACGGGCGTCATGGTGCTGGACGTTGCGGACCGCGGCCCAGCGCCCCGGCGCGGAATCGATGCGGCGGCCGTCCTGAGCGCGGCCGGCATCCTCGCCTCGGTCGCTACCGCCGTGACCGGCCTCACCGACTGGACCGTCAGTAACGAGGAGGACCGCCGGGTCGGGCTCGCGCACGGCCTGCTCAACACGGTGGCCCTCGGTCTGCAAGGTGCCTCCCTGGGCACCCGGATGGCCGGCCACCGCAGCACGGCCCGTGCCCTGGCCGCGGCCAGCTTCACGGTGACGGCCGGGGCCGGTTACCTGGGCGGCCATCTCGTATTCACCAAAGGCGTGATGGTCAACCGGGTGGCGTGGGCCATCGGGCCGCGGCGCTGGGCCCGCGCACTCCAGGACGCCGACCTGCCCGACGACACGCCGACCGCCGTCGAGGCCGAGGGCCGGCAGATCATGCTGTACCGCCACCACGGCACCCTCTACGCGCTCGACAACGTCTGCAGCCACGCCGGTGGCCTGCTCAGCCGCGGCACCGTCGCAGACCTGACCGTGACCTGCCCGCTGCATGGGGCCCGCTTCGCGCTCGCCAACGGCCGCGTCGGCCGCGGCCCGGCTAGCCAGCCGCAGCCCGTGCTACCTACCCGGATCCGCAACGGCTGGATAGAGGTGCGCGGCAGCCTGCCGGCACCCCGGCGGCCCGCAACTGGAAGGACACAGCCATGACGTTCGTAGTCGTCGCGAACCTCGACGATCTAGAAGTCGGCGACACCATGCTCGTGGAGGAGTTGCGCGAACCGATCTGCCTCATCCGCCTCGACGATGAGGACGTCAGGGCGATCCACAACACCTGCACCCACCAGCAGCAGCCCCTTCACGAGGGCTCCCTCCAGGACGATGACACGCTGGTCTGCGCCTCCCACGCGTCACGCTACGACCTGACCACCGGCGAGGCCGTGGGCGTATTTGCCTGCGGCCCCATCCCGGTGTACGCCTGCAAGGTCGAAGACGACGCCATCCTGGTCAACATCGACCAGCAGCTCAACGACGCACCCATCCCTCGTCATCTGCCTAGCTGAGAGCAACACCTGAGGCGGCTGGGCGCGCGCTAAGGTGACTGGGTGAGCACGCCCCCGCGCGAGGATCCGGCTGCCGCCCTCAACCAGGTGCTCAGCGAGGTCATTGACGCGATCCTGGACGTCAGGCAGGCCGGCCGCAGGGTTCCCGGGACGCAGGCCCTGCACGGGATGCTCGACCGGCTCTTCGCCGACTTGAGGAGCTGGGCCCAGTTGCTCGCGGCCACCGACCAGGCGCTCGGCGTGTCGCCGCTGGCGAGCATGCCGAGCGGGGCGAGCCGGACGCCCTCGAACCCCTGGTACGGGGGCGCGAGCAACGAGGAAGTCCGCCGGATCGTCGGCGAGCATCTCGACCGGCTCGCCGGGCACCTCGCCGCGGCGCTCGCTGAGCACCAGGATGACAAGGTACGAGCGGCCCTCACCGAGGTCCAGCAAGGAATCCTGGGCTACATACGCGGCTTCAGCGAACTCTAGGCGGTCCGCCGTTCAGCACGGTCGCCGCGGGAAATCACCCACTATGCCTCCCATAGGCCATGGGCCACTGTGTAAGGTAAGGCTATCCTTAGTCAAGGGCTAGGGTAGTATCGCCGCCTTCCGGCGGAAGCGCATCAGCCACGCTGATGCGCCGTGCGGAGAGCGCGGAGAGTACGGAGAGTGGAGACCATGCACCGAGAGGACGACCTCATCGATACCACGGAGATGTATCTCCGCTGCGTGATGGAACTCGAGGAAGACGGCGTCATCCCTATGCGCGCGCGGATCGCCGGCCGCCTCGGGCAGTCCTTCCCCACCGTGTCCCAGACGGTGGCCCGGATGCAGCGCGATGGCCTCGTCACCGTGGCTGCCGACCGGAGGATCGAGCTCACGCCGGAGGGCCGCTCCGCGGCGATCAGGGTGATGCGCAAGCACCGGCTCGCGGAATGCCTGCTCGCCGACGTCCTCGGCCTGGACTGGCAGCTCGTCCACGACGAGGCCTGCCGGTGGGAGCACGTGATGAGTGAGGCCGTTGAGCGCCGGGTCCTCGACATCCTCGGCCACCCGGCCCTGTCGCCGTACGGGAATCTGATCCCGGGGGTCGGCGAACTCGGCGACGACGAGACCAGCGGCTTTCCGCAGGACACGATGGCCTTGAGTGCTGTCCCGGAGACGGCGGCGGACGTGGTCGTGCGGCGCATCGGCGAGCCGGTCCAGTCAGACACGGATTTGCTGACCCGGCTGCGCCACGCGGGAGTCGGGCCGGGCACCGCGGTACTGGTCAGCCACGCGGGCGGCCGCATCCAGATCGGCACGGGCCAGGACAGGATCGAAATCGGGGACGCCGCGGCGGCCCACATCTTCGTCACCGCCAGCAGCGGAACCCGTGCCGCCGCCGCCCCCGAATCAGCCCTCGTGGCCTGACCCGACGCGATGCTAGACGTGCAGCAGCGATCCGGAGTGGCGCTCGTGCAGCTCCGGCACGGGAAGGTCAACGCGCTCGACCTCGAACTACTGCAAGCGCTCACCGCCGCGCTGCGCGAGGTGGAGGAGAGCGCGGCCGTGGTGATCACCGGGACCGGAACCGCCTTCTCCGCCGGGGTCAACCTGCAACGGATCGTGGCGGGCGGGCCCTCCTACGTTCGGGAGTTCCTGCCCGCGCTCTCCGCGGCCTTCCTGGCTATCTTTGATCACCCGGGGCCGGTGCTGGCCGCCATCAACGGGCATGCCATTGCGGGAGGCTGCGTGATCGCGGCGGCGTGTGATGTGCGGGTGATGTCTTCGGGGAAGATCGGCCTCGCGGAGCTGAGCGTCGGCGTCCCCTTTCCGCCGAGCGCGATGGAAATCCTCCGGCACGTGACCGGCCCGGCCACTGGCCGTCTGGTGCTCACCGCGGCGCTGCTCGACGCGCCGCAGGCTCAGTCGATCGGGCTGATCGATGGCATCGAGGCGCCGGACGCGCTGCTGGACTCGGTACTCCACCAGGCTCAGGCGATGGCGCAGATCCCGGCCGGCGTATTCGCGTTCAGCAAGCGCCAGCTGCACCGGCCGGCCCGTGAGCGGATCGCCGCGCGGAGCGGCGACGAGGAGGCCGTCCTCGCGATGTGGTCGTCGGCCCGCACGCGGGATGCGATGGCCCGATACCTCGACGCCCTCAGGCAGCGGGCCCGGTAGGCCAGCTCAGTCGCGGGGTTCGCTTCGGGTCACCGTCCTCTCGCGCGCCCTGGGATCACGACGCTGAACACCTGCTTCAGCGGGGTTCCACCATCAGCCTCAACTCTGGAGCTTGACGATGACGGCGGTAGTGGCCTGGACGGTCAGGCTGATTCCGCGGCTCGGATCGGCGGGCAGGGTGAGGGCACTCCATGTCCCATCCCAGGTGGCGCCGCCGGTAATCGTGGCGCCGCCCAGCGTGGCCTTGGCCCCCCTGGCATCGCCCGGCTGCCCGCCCGCGAGAGTCATGGTCTCCGCACTGCGCACCCCCGGGCCAGGCGGGACAATCGTGACGGCCGCGTCCTTGGCGTCAGCGCCGTGCGCCTTGTTGATGACGGTGATGTAATCCTCGCCCCCTCCGCCGATGCAGTAGGCGGTCAGGTTGATGCCGTCAGGATTGTTGACCTGGGTGGGCTTGACCTGCCCCGCCGAGCCGAGGCGGAACGCTTTGATGCCGTATCCCTTCGGGTTGGTCACATAGCCCCCGCCGCCGGCCGGATCGGGCACGATCGTGGCGGTGTCGAGCCCCCGCCGGTTATGGAAATTCACGCCCGCGGCGCCATGGGCTGCCCACCAGTGCAAGTGATCCAGGGCCCACAGGGCCGAGGCGTACGCGTTGCTCGCTCCCGATACGCCGCCGAGGTAGTCATTGGACTCGGTGAGCCGGAAGCGCAGGCCAGCCGCGGCCACCGGAGCCAGATTATTTGCGTACAGCCAGGGATACGGGGTGTACGTGGTGGCGGCGGGCTGAGTCCCGATCGCGGTCCCGTTCACCCATTCGGGGGACAGCATGTTGCTGATGGCTTGCTGAGCGGTAGTCGCCCCGGGCTGATCTCCCACGTAGTAATGCTGGGTGATCTCAGCAATCCGCCCGGAGTCCTTTTCGTCGCGGGCGAGTTGTTCCGTCCAGGACACCCCGCTGCCCGGGTGCGGGGTGTACGTCGTCTTCGTGTAGGCCCCCAGATCCGGGCCGGACAGCAGTGCTCCCGGCGCCGCTCCCGTTACTACGGCGGCCAGGCTCCGCCACCGGGTCAGGTAGGACGCGTAGGCACTGCCCGGCACGCCCGGCGAGTCTTCGTAGATCGCCGGATCCCAGGAGTGGCCCGGGTAGGAGTGATAAGCATGCCAGTCCGGCTCGTTGCCGATGGCGAAGCTGGCCACGTTCTCCCGGTGGCGGTTCCAGATGTGCCCGGCGGCCTGGGCGTGGACCGCTGGCAGGTCACCGATCGGGTTGGCCGCGGTGCTGAGCAGGCGCAGCGTGTAGATGACCTTCACCCCGGCCGCGGCGGCAAAGGCAAACAGGTTATCGATTCCGGCAAAGCCATCGCTGCCCGTGCCGGCCGGGATCAACTGATCCACCGTGCCCCCGCCGATTCGCAGGCTACCCAATCCCAGATTACGAGACAGGGTGACGAGCGAACTGTTTCCCGGAGTGAAAACGTTGCCCGCCACACCGGCGTTGCCGGGACTAAGGGGCCCCCGTTCGAAACTCAGCCCAGCAAAATCATCAGGGACTACCGGCCCCGGATGCGCACTGTCGATGGTGATCGTTACGGGATGGGCACCTGGCCCGGCGCCCCCCGGCCCGGGGGAGGACGGAAGCATGCTCACCCCCGGCCGGCCCGGCTGGAGCATGCGCCATACCGTGCCATAACCAACATAACCAGGTGGTGCCCGGTGGCGGGAGCAGCCTAACCATCAACCACGGGCTAACCATCAACCACGGGCTAACCATCAACCACGGGCTAACCATCAACCACGGGCACCGTTCCTGGCCCGGGCTCCGCCGGGCCCGCGGCCCATCAGCCGGGCCGGTTCTGCCGCCCGCCGGCTGGCGGGCGGCAGTTAGCCGCGGATAAGGCCGAGGGACCGGGCCCGGCTGACGGCCTCATCCCGGCTGTGCACGCCGAGCCTCTTGTACAGCTGTGATGCGCGCTCCTTGGCTGCCGATCGGGATATGCCCAGCTTGTCGGCGATAACGGAGAAGGGGAGCGGCGTGGGGAGGTAGCGCAGCACCTGGGCCTCTGCGACGGTGACCGACGCCGCGCTGACCCGGGCCTCGGCTTCGCTGGTGGCTTCGTCGGCCACCTCATCGGCCGCGGCGATGGTGGCGAGGGATTCCGCCAGGGACGCGGCGGTCAGCTCGTCGGCGGCCTCCACGGCCGCGGCATCCTCGGTCACGGCGTCGGCGGCGGCCTGCCCGGCGGCGGCCGTGATGAGGCCGGCCGCGGTCAGCGCCGTGACCGCTTCGTGAGCGGCCGCCTCCTCCACCAGCCCGGCGGTGATCAGTGCCTGGACGGCAGCAGCGGCAGCCGCGGACTGGATCCGCTCCGACTCAGCCACTGCCTCGGCCGCATCGGCTCCGGCCGCCACCGCCGTGAGCAAAGCGTCGGCCTCAGCGGCCTGGGCCTGCGCGATGACTGCAGACGCCTCCTCCAGGGCGGCGACCTCAGCCCCCACTACCAGCCCGACCTCGGAGGTCAGGAAACCCTCGCCGATCAGGGTGCCGCCGGTCTCGGCGATGGTGTCAAAGAGCGGGGCGGCCCAGTGATGCTCGACGAGCAGGAAAGCCAGGGCGGTCCCCGGCGGCAGGGAATCGGCCAGGGCCTGCGCGCCGGCCGGGTCAAAAGCCTCCGGCCCGGCCGCCTGGGCCGGGGCGGCGGGACCATCGCCGGTAACGGGAACGATCGCGGCGAGGAGCGCGCCGAAGTCCTCGTCAGCACCGATGGTCAGCCGCTCGATGCTGCCGTCCTGGCTTTTGGCCACGAAGAGCATGTCCAGCAGGCGGAGAACTCCCCGGCCACGCAGCCGATCGACCTCGGCCAGGATCCGGTTCTCGGCGCCGGCGTCGCGGCTGAAGCTCAGGGCGATCACCTGGAGCGGTGCGGCCATCGTTCCCCTCCTTGTTCCGGCCACCGTGACCCGGTCGCCGTGATTCGGCCACTGCAATTAGGCCGCCGCAATGAGGCCGCCCTAATTCGGCCGCCCGGCCGCCGGGGCCGGGCGGGCAGGCGAAAGGCGCGCAGCAGCCAGGCTTCCCGGGCTGCTGCGCACCTGCCGTCTCCGCGCCGCTGACCGCCCTGCGCCCGGGCAGGCGGTCCCGGCTACTGCTGGGTTAGCCGATGACCCTGACGTTCTCCGCCTGGGGTCCCTTCTGGCCCTGGGTAATGTCGAGCTCGACCTTCTGCCCTTCATCCAGGTTGCGGTAGCCGTCACCCGTGATCGCGCTGAAGTGCACGAACACATCGGGGCCACCCTCGACCTCGATGAAGCCGTAGCCCTTGTCGCCGTTGAACCACTTCACTGTGCCCTGCGTCATCTTGACCTTCTTCGGTGTTGACGCGATCCCCGCCATGGGCGGCGAGGTCCGCGTCCCACTATTGCTTTAGCTAGCCTGCCATGGAACGTGCAGGAAGTGTAAACCGTATCGCAGCCGGGCGTGCCCACTGCCCTGGACCGGCAGGCCCGCCGCCCTGAACTGACCGCCCCCCGGGAGGCACTGAGACCGGGGCTTCTGGCTGGGCCGCGCGGCTTCCGGTCAGCTGGTTCCGCCGCTGAACAGCTCGGTGTAGTCGTAGGCGGCCCCGGGCTTCGCGCGCACCGCCTCGTCGATCATCGCGGCGTCCTCGCCGATGAGGATCCGCCAGGCGCCTGATCGCACCCCCTCGAGAATGATGGTCGCCGCCTCGGCCGCACTAACGGGCGCCTTGTCCCGGAAGTCGGTGTTGCCCTGGACCAGCATCCGGCGCAGGTCATCGGCGGACGCGTCCTCGGCCAGCAGGCCTGCGCTGATCAGCTTGGCCTGCACCTCGCGGGGGATCAGCTCCTCGATCTGGGCCTCGCTCATCTGCTCCGGCGCCGGCAGGCCGTGGGCGCGGAGGCTGTTGGCGATGATGTCCGTGCCGACGTGCCCTGGCATCACCACGGCCACCCGGACCTGGGGTGCGTGGGCGCGCAGGTCTTCGATGAGCGACTCGGTGAAGCCCCTCACGGCGAATTTGGCCGTGCTGTAGGCGGAATTCGGCAGGCCCGGGCCCAGTGAGGCCCAGAACCCGTTCACGCTGCTGGTATTGACCAGGACGCCGTTACCGCTCGTGATGAGCAGGGGCAGGAACGCGCGGGCGCAGTAGTACACGCCCCACCAGTCCACGGCGAACGTGCGCTCCCACGCCTCCCGGCGGCCGCTGACGAAACTCTCGCCGCCGCCGATGCCGGCGTTGCTGAAGACCAGATCGACGTGATCGCTGGCGTGTCTCTCGAGCAGTTCGTCGCGGAACCGCAGGACCTGAGGCTCGTCGGACACGTCGCAGGCGTGGCTGGTGACCCGCACGTCCGGCGGGGCGCCGTCCTGCGCCAGGGCGGCGGTCTCCGCGACGGTGCCGGAGTTCAGGTCACACGCCGCCACCGAGCAGCCCTCCGCCGCCAGCTGGCGGACCAGCTCACGGCCCATACCCGAGCCGCCACCGGTCACCACCGCGAGCTTGCCCTCGAACGAGTCCACAGCCCGGCACCTCCCGCCGATCGCGGCGGGCCTGCGAGCACCGGGCCTGCGAGCACCGGCCGTGCGAGCACCGGCCCGCGCCATCGGCCCCGCCTTCCGCGTGCCGCCGCTGGCCTTGATGGCTACCCGTTAAGTTGGGGAAATATGCGCGTTCAGCGATTCAGCGCCGTCGTCACTGCTGGCCCTCGTGGCCGCGGGGTCATCGTGGTCCCGTTTGACCCGGATGAGGCGTGGGGCGGCAAAGCCTCCCATCCGGTAGGCGGCACGATCGACGGCAGGCGGTTCCGCGGGACGGTTTCGCCGGCCGGCCGCGGATGGGCGTTCACTGTGAGCCCGTCAACGATGCGCGATACCGGACTGGTAGCCGGGCAGGACGTAGTCGTCGAGCTAGCGCCGGAAGGCCCGCAACGGGGTGATCTGGCCGCGGATATCTCCGCTGCGCTCGCGGCCAACCCGGCTGCGGCGGCGTTCTTCGACACGCTGGCGCAGTTCTACCGCAAGGCTTATCTCCGCTGGATCGACGCGACAACCCGCCGGCCAGACCTGCGTGCCACGCGCATCGCCGAGGTCGTGGAACTCCTCGCGGCCGGCGTGAAGGAGCGGCCACGACCGTGAGCGGTAGTTCCCGGTGTCTTGGGCTCCTGCCCGGGCCGGGCTTAGGGAGAGGTGTCCGGCCGGATGGCGGCGCACCAGGCGGCGATCTCCGCGCGGCGTCCCGCACCCAGTTTCGTGAGGATGTGCGTGACGTGCGCCGAAATCGTCTTGGGCGAGACCACCAGCCGCTCGGCGATCTGCCGGTTGGTGAGCCCGGCCGCCACCAGCTGGGCGACCTCGTATTCGCGCTCGCTCAGCGGGTGCCAGGGGTCTACGTCCCGGCCGGGACCAAACGACCGGGTGAGCCGCTGCACGTCATCGACAAGTGCGGCCGCCCCGGCCGCCGTCGCGAGCGCGCGGGTCTCGTCCAGAAGCAGGGCCGCCTCGCCACGGCGCCGGGCTTTAGCGGCGATCACGGCCAGGTCCCGCACCGCCCAGGTACCCTCCCAGAACCGGCGCCGGGCCCGCCAGGCATCCCTGGCCGACCGCACCGCCTGGTGCGCCGCGGAAATATCGCCGCGGGCGAGCAAGATGAGTCCCTGGCCGTGGCCGATCGCGGGCAGCGTGCCGGGGATAGCTCGGGCTGTGAGCACCGCGCCGACCCGGGCCGCCCAGTCCTGCGCGGCGTCAACGTCGCCGCGGGCCAGGTACGCACGCCCCCCGTGATCAGGTAGGGGAACAGGCAGGCGGCGTCCATGACCTCGGCTGACGCGTGATATCCGCGCTCGCACCTGATGAGCGCCGTGTCGTAGTCGCCGCGGCACCGCGCGACCTCGGCCAGGCCCCACAGCGGAGGCGACAGCCGCTGCAACTCGGCCATCCGTTCCCCGGCGGTGAGCGCCTCCGCCAGGAGGCGGCCGGCGGCGTCCCAGTCACCGCGGCCCATCGCGAGGTAGCCCAGCACGTATTGCGCGGTGATCGCGGTGGTGATGCCGCCGCGCCCGTCCGCCAGGGCGCCCTCCGCGGTCCGCGCCGCCGCATCCCACTGGCCAGTCGCCCACTGCACGTGCGCCAGGTGCGAGGCCATGTAATGCCGGTGATTCCAGAGCTCCGCGTTCTCCGCGTAACGGACGCCCTCGGTGAGCCAGCGCTCGGCGCGCTCGTATTCCGTCAGTTCCGACGCCGACGATCCGACCATGCGGTATCCGCGGGCCGCCTCCGCTTCCTGGCACGTCCGGCCGGCCTCTGCGATCGCCTCCTCGAGCAACTGCCAGCCTTCATCCATCCGGCCGGCGAAGAGCAGCACCGACCCGAGCGTGGTAGCGGCGTTGAGAGCAGCCTCGTCATCCCCGATCCGCTGGCTCTCCGCCCGGCCGCGTTCCCCATGGACGATGGCCTCGTCGAGGCGGTCGTCCACCAGGTAGGCCGCCGCCATCGCGGAATGCAGCCGGGCCCGCTCACGATCCGCCCCGGCCACCGCGTCCACGCTGCCCAGCGCCCGCTGCAGGATGTCGACCCGGGTCTCGAGATCAGCACCGAGCAGGTGCGCGACCGCGACCATGCGGGGGACCAGCGCCGCAGCGCCGCGCACCTCACTGGCCGCCGAGATCAGCTCATGAGCGGCCTGGTACGCCTCCGCGGCCGCCAGGTTGTCGTCGGTCGCCGCGGCCTCGTCGCCGAGCGCCGCGAGCACCCCGGCCTGATCCAGGGGCGGAAGCTCGGCAGGCAGGTTGCGGACGGCCCGGCGGCACAATTCCAGAGCCTCGCCATGGGCCGATACCGCACTGGCCTCGCGAGCGGCGGCGACGGCGTACTCGTAAGCCGGGCCGGAACATCCCGCCTCCTCGAAGTGGGCGAGATGAACGCCCCCCGATAGCCGCGGTCCGCGGCGGCGGCGGCCACCCGCTCGTGCAGGCGGCGCCGGAAGGGCAGGCCGGTGTCGGCGTACAGGGTGTCGCGGATCAGGGCGTGCCGGAAATCGAAGGTGACCGCATCAGCCCCAGGCAGGACGAAGTACGCCTCCTGCAGTTCACGCAGGGCGCCGGCCACCTCATCCGGGCTGGCCCCGGTCACGGTGGTGAGCAGGTCGAAGTCGAAGGAGCGCCCGATGACGGCGGCCGCTGAGGCCACGTTGCGGGTGGGCGTGGAGAGGTGGCGGGCCCGGCTCAGCACGGCGTCGCTCAGCGTGTCCGGCACCGCCGCCGCTGCTACCGCCGCACCAGGCCGCGAGGTAAGGCTCCGCTCGTCGATGGCGGCCAGGAATTCCTCGACATGCAGCGGGATGCCGTCGGTGCGCGCCTGGATCGCCGCCACGAGCTGAGCCGGGACCGGCAGGCCGAGCGTGGCGCTGGTCATCGTCGCGGTCTGGTCCAGGCCCAGGCGGGGCAGCCGGACCTCCTCGGCCAGCCGCTGGGCCAGCAACCGGGCCCGCAGGTCACGCAGCGGCAGGCTGGGATAGAGCTCGTCGCTGCGGTACGCGCCCGCGATCAGCAGGGGCCGGTTCGCGATCCGGCCGGCCACATGGCCAAGCACGTCGAGGCTGAGTTCGTCGGCCCAGTGCAGGTCCTCCAGGATGATCAGCACCGGGATGCCGGGATCAGCGGTGACGAGCAGGTCGGCCAGGTCCTGGACCAGCAGGCGGCGCCGGTGGTGGGCGTCACCAGCGTCGGCCGGGATGGCCCGGACCCGTGATGTGATGCTCCGCCCCAGATCGCCCAGGACCGGATCGGGGGCAGAGACCAGATCGCTGGCCAGGTCGAGGAGCAGGCCGCCGAGCGACTGCACGTCACCGGGGAAGGCCGCGGCCCGGGCGACGCCGAAGCTGCTGGCCTGGGCGCGCCGGGTGAGGGAGCCGAGCAGCCGGGTCTTACCGATGCCCGCCTCGCCGGCCACGAACAGCACGCGGCCAGCGTCCGCCGCAGCGTCGGCCAGACGCCGCTCCATGAGGGTGAGGAAGGCGTCCCGGCCGACCAGAACGGGTGACTGGATGACCCCTCGAACCGGCACCGCGCCCACCTCCCCCCTGAGAAGTAAGTACCTGCTCGCTACCGATTAGGGCAACTGCCCGATGTTTCGCGACGCGCGCAGGCCGAGGCTGAAGTCATGCCGATCGCTGACGGGTGAGGAGCCTGACGTGGCGAAGTTCATGGATATCCATAACGGATTTATCGGCGTGACCAAGCTTCAGCTCGGCGAGGCGGTGGGGCGCGATCTGGCGCTGGAGGCCGCTGAGGGGGTGCATTTCGAGCACGTGTGGCTCGATGCCGAGTCAGGCACGGTGTTCTGCCTGTCGTCCGGGCCGTCCAAAGCGGCGGTACGCCGGGTCCATGACCAGGCCGGACACCCGGCACAGGAAATCTACGAGCTTTCGGTCGAGGTCGAAGAACTGCCCCCGGTGGCCCGGCCGGACCGTAACGGGGTGGCCGTGAGCAGGCCAGAAACGAGGGAGCAACACCATGATGATCAATCACCAGATCCAGGCCGCCCTGTCCAGGGACCGGCAAGCCACCCTGCGGGCCGAGGCGGCAGCCGTCCGCCGGGCCAGGCAGGCCCGGCCGCGCCGGGCCGCATCGGGGCCGGCGGGTTCGCAGGTGGTGCTGCGTGACGGGTCGCGGGTGCTGATCAGGCAGGTGCAGAGCGCTGACGCCCCGCTCCTGGCGGACGGGTTCGCCCGGCTGAGCGCCACCTCCCGCTGGATGCGGTTCCTTACCCCCAAGAAGGAACTCTCGCCGGCCGAGTTGCGCTACCTCACCGACCTTGACCATCGCGACCATGAGGCGCTCGGCGCGCTGGATCACCGTGACGGGCGCGGAGTGGGTGTCGCCCGGTACGTCCGGCAGGCCGATGACCCATGGGGCGCCGATCTCGCCGTCACGATTGTCAACGAGTGGCAAGGCCGCGGCCTGGGCACCGAATTGCTGGCCCGGCTGTCAGACCGGGCCCGGGAGAAGAACATCCGGCGCTTCACCGCGCTGGTCGCGGCCGAGAACGTGGCGGTCGCCGGGCTGCTGCGCAACGCGTGCGCCAGGCTGGTCGGCCGCGCCTCCAACACCCTGGAGTACGAGATCAGCCTGGTACCGGCGGCCGGGCAGCCCGGTGTCCCGGGCGCCGCGCTTCCGAGATGAGCGGGGCCACGCGGGGCGGCCCGGGCCACGCCACCCAGGTGCGGGATCCGATTGCGTGCCTGGACGTGCTCGCGGCGCACCTGCGCACCCGTGGCTGGACGGCCTACCTCGCCACGCCACCGGGGAGGCTCGCGTCCCTGGCCGCGGCGGACCCGCACGACCGCGCCGGGAGCAGCGACATCATCGCCGCGCCCGGCGGCGCTCGTGGTGACCTGTGGTACTGGTTCAGCTGGGGGAGAGGATCGCGTCCGCCGATGCACCCGCCGCCGCGGCGGATGCGATCATCAGGGACCGGGCGGCGCGGGACGGCTAGCCGGGCAAGTCCACCACGCCGCGGGCGACCGGGGCAACTGGCCCGCCCACCCACAGGTCACCCTGGCGGTCGGTGGTCACCGTGATCATGCTCGGCCGGCCAAGGAACCGTCCCTGGTTGATGACGATCGTCTCGCCGCCTGCGGCGAGCCCGTGCGCCGTGAGCCAGGCGGCTGCCGGGCCGGCGGCGCTCCCGGTGGCGACGTCCTCGACGGCCCCCGCGTTGTCCCAGCTACGCCCCTCGCGCTCGGCGGGGTCGAAAACGTAGACAAACTTCGCTCCCACACTCGCCAGCCGCTCCTCAAAGTCTCGGGCCGTGATGTGCGCACGGTCCAGGCCGCGAGCTAGCGGGACGATCAGGTACGGCAGTCCGGTGGACACGACGCGCATGGGCAGGCGGTGCAGATCATCTGGGCTCAGCCCGAGCGCGCCCGCGAAGCGGGCCGCGTCCTGCGCGGCGAGCGGTGGCTCCAGCGCGGGGGAGCCCTGGTTCATCTCCGCCTCGTAGTAGCCCCGGATCGGCCGGCTGCGCACGGCGATCTCACGGTTCGCGATCACGAAGACCCATGAGCATGCGGGCTCACCGGCGGCATAGCGCTCGTGCAGCGCGGCCGCCGCGCCGATGACGGGGTGACCCGCGAACGGCAGCTCCTCCTCGGCGGTGAAGATCCGGGCCGGCACCCGGCCAGCCCGCGGCTGGAACTCGGCGATAATCAGCTCGAACTGCCGCATCTCCGCGGTGACCGAGATCAGCGCCTGCGCCCCGACCTCCCCGGGGCTGCCGAATAGCACGATCAATCCATTGCCGGTAAAGGGCGCCTCCGTAAACACATCTACATGGCGGAACTCCAATGCCGGGCTCCCGGTGGCGTTAGGGAAAAGAATTCGGCTTATTGCGGGCCATGCTAACCGGCGAGGGAGTGCAGCGCTGCCGGTGTAACGCGGGCCAATTCGCCGGGGCGGGCGGCCCGGACCGCGCCTTCACCAGACGAACTGCTGCCCGCCGTCGATGTCGTACGTCGCGCCGGTGAGGGCCGTGTTGATCATGATGTGGACGGCGAGCGCAGCGACGTCGGCGGGACCGACGACGCGGCCGATCGGGAGCGTCGCCCGCAGCTCGCTGCGGCGCGCCTCGAGCTGGTCTCCGAGCAGTGCCGCCGACAACGGGGTGTCGACGAAGCCGGCGGCGATCAGGTTGACCCGGACCGGCGCCAGTTCGAGCGCGAGGGCCGCCGTGAACGGGGGCAGCGCGGCGGTGGCGGCCGGGAAGATCCCGGCGCCGCGGCCGATGCGCCGGCCGCCGGTGCCGCCCATGAGCAGCAGTGTGCCCCCCGGCCTCATCATGGGGGCGGCGTTGCGCGCGACCTCGAGGGCCTGCACTATGTGGCCGCTGAGCTCCTGGCGCACCTGGGCTGAGTCCATCTCGAGCAGGGGCGCGTAGTGCGGGCCGCCTGCCGTGATCAGCACGTGGTCGATCGGGGCCGGGAGGTCCTGGAAGAACCGCTTCACCGAGGCCGCGTCGGTGGCGTCGAAGGCCGCTGTGCTGCGCGCCCCGACGTCCTCCGCCGCTTGCTTGAGCCGGTCGGGATTCCGTCCGGTAAGGACGACCTCGGCCCCCTCAGTCCGGGCGCGGCGGGCGGTCTCGAGCCCGATGCCGGCGCTGCCGCCGATCAGGACGACGGTCTGCCCGGCCAGTTCCGGTTCACGCTGCGCCGGGCCGGGGGAAGTGGTCGCGCTGGTCATGGTCCCTCCGAGGGGTGATACGGCGCCCGGTCACCGGGCGGACGACGGCGCTGGGCCCGAAGTCCCGCACTGCTCATCCCCGCAGGGGCGCCATCTGCGGGTCCATCGGGCTGGCTGGCCGCGGCTGACCGGCGATCCGCATCCGGAGCGACTTCACGGCCGCGTCGTAGATACCCGAGAAGCTCGGGAAGGGCTGGATCGTGTCGCTCAGCACCTCGAGCGGGACGCGGGCGCGGATGGCCAGCGTGGCCTGCTGCAGCCACTCACCGGCTTCGGGCCCGAGGGCATAGGCGCCGGTCAGCCGCTCGCCGTCGCTGAGCAGGGTCAGGAACCCGTTGGACTGGGCGTAGGCGTGGGTGTAGGTGGCGGTCTTCGGCACCTCTGACACGGGCGCGGTGGCGCTGTACTGCGCTTCGGTCGCGCCTACCGCCGCGGCCTGCGGGTCGGTGTAGGTGACGCGCGGAACGGCGTCGTAGTTGGCCGGGCGCCCATCGCCGCGGATGTTCTCCGCGACCACGTCGCCCTCGTACTCGCCGACGTGGGTCAGCGGCCAGATGCCATTGACGTCGCCGATCGCCCAGAGGCGCTCGCCCGCGCGCAGGTGCTCGTCAACACCGATCCCGTGCGGATTGGCCTCGACGCCGACCGTCTCGAGGCCGATCCCCTCGACCCGTGGTCGGCGGCCGGTCGCCACGAGCAGCCGATCGCCCCGCAGCTCCGGACCGCCGTCGAAGGCCAGGACGTACTCCTCCCCGTCCCGTCGCGCGGCGGTGGCGTGCTGGCCGAGCACCAGCTCGATTCCGTCCCGGCGCAGCGCCTCGCTGAGCGCCTGGCCCAGCGGCGCAGGCTCGCGGGGAAGTACCCGGTCGGCGCCTTCGACGATGACCGCCTCGCCGCCGAGACGCCGCACGACCTGGGCCAGCTCGACCCCCGCCGCCCCACCGCCCAGCACCAGCAGGCGGCGCGGGACAGCCTTCATGCTCGTCGCCTCGCGGGTGCCCCAGACGCCTTCGAGCTCACGCAGTCCCGGGATCGGCGGCACGAACGGAGCTGCGCCGGTCGCCACCACAATGTGCTCCGCGGTATGGCGGACACCGTCGACGTCGACCACGCCGGTACCGGCCAGCTTGCCCGTGCCCCGCAGCAGGTCGATGCCCCGGTCGGCCAGCCAGCGCTGCTGGCCGGCGTCGGACCAGTTCGAGACCATGTAGTCCCGCCAGGCCAGCGCGGCCGCCACGTCAACCTGCGCGGTGGCTGCCGCGTCGCGCGCGCCCGCCACCGCCTCGCCCGGGCGCAGCAGCGACTTCGACGGGATACAAGCCCAGTAGGAGCACTCACCGCCGACCAGTTCCCGCTCCACGACGGCGACGTGCAGCCCGCGCAGAGCCAGCGCCGCGGCGCAGTGCTCGCCAGGCGCCCCGCCGCCAAGAACGATCACGTCATAGTCACTGCTCGAGCTCATCGCCAACCTCCGTCGGTTGCTGGTGACATCACGGCCCCCGGGCCGCCGCGCGGTATCCGTCCAGGCCCAGTCTGCACTCAGGGAGGCGCACTCACCGTTAGACGACGATGTGCTTGACCTTCGCCATGTACTGCCCGGCGGCCGCGGAAGCCGCCTCCGGGGTGCTCCCGTCCTGGCGGGCGTCCATGTACGCCGCATACCAGTCCCACCAGTTATGCGGTGGGGCCACCGCCTCGAACGAGCCGTGATGCTCAGACGTCTCATGCAGCAGGTCGGCCAGGGCCGCAATGTCGGTCGGCCACACCCGTCCTGGGAGCCGCTCCGTGATCTCCTGAAGGAGCCAGCTGTTCCCGTCAGGATCGGCGAACGTGGCAAAGCTCTTGTACGAACCGTGCTCCGGGTCGGGACCGGGCACGCGCCTGGCGGGGTTCTGCCCGGCGCCGTGGAAGACCTCGCTGACCTCCGCGCCGTGGCTGGTCAGCTCGCCCCGGGCGGCCTCGATATCCTGGACGGCCAGCAGCAGGTTCTGCGCTGAGCCGGGCGCCGCCGTCGTCATCCCGATGCCGAACTGGATCGACGTGGGTGAGTTCGGCGGAGTGAACTGCACCACCCTGTAGTCGGGGGCGATGGGGAAGTCAGCGTCCAGGCGCCACCCCAGAGCCTCGTAGAACGCCTTCGCGCGATCGACATCCGTGACCGGCAGCACTACGGCCTCGAGCTTGATATCCACAGTGTCGGCTCCTCCCTTGCGTAGCCGGTGCCTGGGGCGGCACCCCGGCCCGGCCCCGCGCAGGCGGCCGCCCGCCCGTCTCGCCGACTCTGCCCGGCCCGCGAACATGATTCCCGGTCCTGGCGAGCGGATAACCAGTGATTGCGGGTGAATCGCGTGGGTTCAGCGTGACTGGGAGACGGGGGAGCCCACAGCTGTGGGTTGGTCATGAGTCTGGCCCGGGTCCGGCCGGACCCGGGCCAGACTCATGACTCCCGTGACAGCCTGCGGTCAGCTCTCGCCGAAGGTGACCTGGATGGTCCGCTCGTCGGCGCCGCGCAGGATGTGGAGCTCGAGAGCGCCGCCGCGGGCCGCCTCGAGCGCGCCGAACAGATCGTCCACGCTGCGGACCGGCCCGGTCCCGGTCGCCACGATCAGGTCGCCCTGGGCGAGACCGGCCCGGGCCGCCGGGCTGCCTTCCGTCACGTCCCGGATGAGCAGGCCCTCGGCCTCAGGGAGGCCCACGGCGCGCCTGAGCCGCTTCGCCACATGCCCGGGAGCGATCGCGATACCGAGCTGCGGCTGGGCCGCGGATTCCCCGCGGGCCAATGCCTCAGCCCGGCTGCGGAGCGTCTCGTCGGCGGGAATGGCCAGGTAGAAGCCGTCGCCGAGGCGGTGCGTGTTGATCCCGAGCAGCTGGCCCCCGGCATCCAGCACCGGGCCGCCCGAGGAGCCGGGCAGCAGTGCGGCGGTGTGCTCGACGCTGCCGGTGATCCGGCGGCCGCGCGGCCCGCGGAAGCTCCGCTCGACGCCGGACACGAAGCCGAACGTCACGCGCAGTCCCCGCCCGCCCGGGTTAGCCAGGCCGAAGACCGGCGTTCCGATGCTGGCTGCGCCCGCCGCCCAGGGGAGCGCCGGGGTCGCGGCGGTGCCGACGGCGATGACGGCCAGATCCCCGTCGATGTCGCGTCCCGCCACGCTGCCTTCGGCCGTGCGCCCGTCGGCGAACGTCACCACCACCTGATCGCCCCGCACATTGTGCGCGTTCGTCAGCACCTGGCCTTCGGCGAGCACGATGCCCGAGCCGATGCCCCAGCGCTGCCCGATGCCGACCACCGAGGGACCGGCCGTCTCGGCCAGCTGCTTGATGCCGGCTTGTATTTCGTCGAGGACTGTCATCAGTGTCCCGCCTCCTAAGTAGTAACTTGCAAGTTACTACTTACTTGGAGTGTGTCAAGACTGACGGCTACGATCGGGGGATGACCGAACCGGTGGATGCCTCATCGCCGCTGGCTCAGGCGCTGGCCAGGGTGGGTGACCGGTGGACCCTGCTGCTTGTGGAGGCGTTGCTCGACGGCCCGCTCCGGTTCAACGATCTCCTCGCCCAGATCCCGGGCCTGGCGCCCAATATCCTCTCCGAGCGCCTCAAGCGGCTTGAGCGGGATGCGCTGCTGACGGCCCGGCCGTACTCGGAGCGGCCGCCGCGGTCGGAGTATCAGCTGACCGCCGAGGGCCAGGAACTCGCCGGCGCGCTCCGCCTCCTGGCGCACTGGGGGGCCAGGCACGCCGATCCGTCCACCGCCCCCCGCCACTCAGCCTGCGGCACCCCGATCGAAGCCCGCTGGTACTGCCCGACCTGCGACGCCCTGGTCGACGACGAACTGCCGCGGGCCGACGTGCACTTCGTCTAGCGGCGCCATGGTCATGGCCTGCCCTTATCCGGTGGTTGATCCGGGATTATCGTGGGCGGCGGGGGAAGAGGCCCTGCAGAGCCGGCCTTGGCGCAGGCGCCAGCCGCGACGCGAAGCCCGAAAGGACGGGGTCAGTGAGCGAGTACAAGGTCGTCAACCCGGCGACGAACGAGACCGAGCGGGAGTTCGCCGCCGCCACGGATGCCGAGATCGAGCAGGTGCTGGAGCGCTCTGACCGCGCCTACCAGTCCTGGCGGACCACCGCCAAGGACGAGCGCACCAAGATCTTGCTGCGCGTGGCGGAACTGTACAAGGAGCGGATCGACGACCTGGCTGCGCTGATAACCCGGGAGATGGGCAAGCCCACCCGGGAGGCCAAGGGTGAAATCCAGCTGGTGGTCAGCATCTACCGGTACTACGCCGACCAGGGGCCGGCGCTCCTGGAGGACGTCCCGCTCAGCCCGCGGGCCGGGGGGACGGCGTTCGTCCGCAAGGAGCCGGTCGGCCCGTTGCTGGGCATCATGCCGTGGAACTTCCCGTACTACCAGGTGGCCCGGTTCGCCGCCCCGAACCTGATGGCCGGTAACACGATCATCCTGAAGCACGCGCCGCAGTGCCCGGAGTCGGCCCTGGCGATGGAGCAGATTTTCCACGACGCCGGCCTGGCCGATGGCGCGTACATCAACGTGTTCGCCACCAACAGCCAGATCGCCGACATGATCGCTGACCCGCGGGTGGCCGGCGTGTCGGTGACCGGCAGCGAGCGGGCCGGCGCGGCCGTGGCTGAGGTGGCCGGCCGTAACCTCAAGAAGGTCGTCCTCGAGCTCGGGGGCTCAGACCCGTTCATCGTGCTGGACAGCGACGATGTCACCAGCACGGTCAAGGCCGCGGTCGGCGCGCGGATGCTCAACGCCGGCCAGGCGTGCAACGCGGCCAAGCGGATCATCGTCGTCGGAGATCTCTACGGCGAGTTCGTCGACCAGTTCAGCGCCGCGATGGCGGCCCTGCACCCAGGCGATCCTGCCGACCCCGCCTCGGACTTCGGGCCGCTGTCCTCGGAGAGCGCCGCCGAGCTCCTGATGGGCCAGATCCGTGACGCCGTGGACAAGGGCGCCACGGTGCGCACCGGCGGCCAGCGGCTCGACCGGCCCGGCGCGTTCGTCGAGCCGACCGTCCTCACCGACGTCACCCCGCAGATGCGGGCCTACCGTGAGGAACTGTTCGGCCCCGCGGCGGTCATCTACCGCGTCGCCGACGCCTCCGAAGCGGTGGAGCTGGCCAACTCCTCATCGTTCGGGCTCGGGGGAGTGGTCTACAGCGCGGACCCGGCCCGGGCCCAGGAAGTCGCAGACCTGCTCGATACCGGCATGGTGTGGATCAACAGCCCGCAGGGCTCCCTGGCCGACCTGCCGTTCGGCGGGACCAAGCGTTCCGGCGTCGGCCGGGAGCTGGGCCCCGCGGGCATCGAGGAGTTCGTCAACAAGAAGCTGATCTACACTCCTGCCCAGCACTGACCAGGCCCGCACCGGCCCGCACCGCCCGTCCCGCTTGTGCGGGACGGGCGGTGCGCGGGGCTGGGGGCGGCGCGCAGGCGCCGCGCCCGCTTCGGGCGGCCCGGATCCGTCCGTAATGGGTACTGATCAGCTGGCGGGCGCGGCCGCTACTCGCGCATCATCATGGCCTGGGCCTCGCGCTCAAGATCGACATAGGGATCGCCGCTGACGTCGACCGCGACCCGATTGATCGTGCCGCCAGTGAACGCGTACGGATGCTCGCCCGGGTAGTCGCTGGTGACCGGCTCGCCACTGTCCCGGCCGACACACAGCCCCTCACCCGCGATCATGAACATCCCGGGCTGGGTCTTGATCCGGCCCTCGCCGACCTTCTTGTCCCCGTGGTAGAGGGACAGGATCCCGGTGGACACGTGCGGCGGGTCCTCCCCGTCCTTGTCGAACGAGGCGGACAGGATCAGGTTCTCCCCGGTCGGGACGTCCTGGGTGCCCACGATGGCCTGTTCCGCCATGCCGACGAAGTTGTTGACGTAGTGCAGCCGGTTGTCCTTGATGTACAGGGCGTGCCCGCCGAACCGCGACCCATGCGCGAACAGCACCCCCTGCGCGCCGGGAGCGGGGATATCCACCAGCGCGCCGATCGTGAAGGAGCGGTTGCGGACGTTGACCGCCTGCGCCTCGGGCACCTCGGCGGTGCCCGGGAAGTAGGCATACCGGTTGCGCGGGGAGGCCAGCTGAGGCCGCGGCGTGATCATGATCTCGAGCGCGGACCGGTCGTCCAGCGGGAAGGCCTCGTTCTCGCCAGCCTGGGCGAACCACAGGTTGACCAGCTCGCGCAGCTTGTCCGGGTGCTCAGCGGCCAGGTTGTGTACTTCGGCCCGGTCGGTGTCGGTGTGGTACAGCTCCCACGTATCGTCGTTGAAATTGCTCCAGCCGCTGATCGTCGGGTGAGTGGTGACGGCCTTCCAGCCGTCGTGCCAGATCCCCCGGGAGCCGAGCATGGAGTAGAACTGCGTCGCGCGGGCTGACGGCGCCGACGCGTCATCCACGCTGTAGCGCATGCTCACGCCGTCGAACCGGCTCTGCACGTGGCCCTTGATCGTCTCGGGCGGCTCGACGTCCAGGGCGTCCAGGATGCTCGGCACGATGTCGATCGCGTGGTGGTACTGGTGACGGATCTCGCCTTTACCCGTCGTGGCCGAGGGCCAGGAGATGATGCACGGGTCGGCGGTGCCGCCGTTGAACTCGTACCGCTTCCACATCTTGAACGGCGTGTTGAACGCCATCGCCCAGCCGTTGGGGTAGTGGTTGTAGGTCTTGGTCCCGCCCAGCTCGTCGATCATCGCGAGGTTGGACGCCATGTCGTCCGGGATGCCGTTGGCGAACCTCATCTCGTTGACCGACCCGTCCGGGCCGCCCTCGCCGCTCGCCCCGTTGTCGGACACCAGGATGATCATGGTGTTCTCGCGCTGCCCGGACTCCTCCAGGTAGTCGAGCAGTCGGCCGATGTGGTGGTCGGCGTGCGCCAGGAATCCCGCGTACACCTCGGCCATCCGGGCGAACAGGTGCTTCTCGTCCGCCGACAGCGAGTCCCACGGGCTGGTGTAGTCCAGCGGCGGGAAAGGCTGGCCTTTGGGTCCCGTCCGGTTCTCGGGGGTGCCGATCGGGTTGACCGGCGGCAGCTCGGTGTCGGCCGGGACGATGCCCATCTCCTTCTGCCGGGCCAGCGTCTGCTCCCGCATGGCCTCGTAGCCCAGGTCGAACTGGCCCTTGAACTTGTCGGCCCATTCCTTCGAGACATGGTGCGGCGCATGGCAGGCACCCGGCGCGTAGTACAGGAAGAACGGTTTGTCCGGCGCGACCGTCTTGGCGTCCTGGATGAACTCCAGCGCCTTGTCGGTCAGGTCGTCGGTGAGGTGATAGCCCTCCGATGGCAGCTTCGGCTGATCGACGGGGTGGTTGTCATAGACCAGGTCTGGGTACCACTGGTTGGTCTCGGCCCCCAGGAACCCGTACCAGCGCTCGAATCCGCGGCCGGAAGGCCAGTTCCGCCGGGTCGACGCGACGTTCATCTCGACGGTCGGGCACAGGTGCCACTTGCCGACCATGTAGGTGTTCCAGCCTCGTTCGGCCAGGATCTCCGACAGCATGCCGTTTTCCGGCGGGATGGTCCCGCTGGCGTTGGGGAACCCGATCGCCGCCTCGGTGATGCAGGCCATCGAGTTGCGGGTGTGGTTGCGGCCGGTCAGCAGGCACGACCGGGTCGGCGAGCAGAGCGCCGTGGTGTGCCACTGGGTGTAGCGGATCCCGTCCGCCGCGATCCGGTCGATGTTCGGCGTCCCGATCGGGCCGCCATAGGAGGACATCGCCGAGAAGCCGACATCGTCCAGCACGATGTAGACGATGTTCGGCGCCCCGTCCGGGGCCTTGGGTGGCTCGAACGGCGACCAGTCCGGGGTCGAGTCCCGGATGTCGATGTTGATCGTGCCTTTGAACTCCCTGGCCATATCGAGCGTCCTCTCCAGATGATCGCCGTCTCTGCGCAGCATGAGGCAGTGGGGTCCGGATGGCGTCCCCCCCGCCGGGTGAGCCTGCGCAGCATGAGGCAGCCGGGGTCCGGATGGCGTCCCCTCGCGGGGTGAGCCTGCGCCGCCGCACGGTCTGGCAACTCACCCGGACGGGGTGGTCCCGTCCCGGGTAAAGGCCCCTAGCGTCAGGAGGCTGAGGCCGGGCATATCGGGAGCAGGCGCCGGGGTGGCCGGAAGAGGGCGGAGCCGGGCAGATCGGGAGCGAGCACAGCATTGATCAACGAGCACCGCATTGACCAGGACCAAGCACACGTCCCGGCCAGCGGGCCAGGACAGCCAGGCGGCCCGGCTGGCCAAGGCCATGACCTGGATCCCGGGCGGCACGTTCCGGATGGGTTCAGCCGATTTCTATCCGGAGGAACGTCCGGTCCACCGGGTGACGGTGGACGGCTTCTGGATGGATCGCCATCCGGTGACGGTGGAGGCGTTCCGGCGGTTCGTCAAGGCGACCGGATACGTGACGGTCGCGGAACGGCCGCTCGACCCGGCCGACTATCCCGAGGCTGACGCCGCCCTGCTGGTACCAGGATCACTCGTCTTCAGCCGCCCGGCCGGGCCGGTGAACCTGCGGGATTACCGCAACTGGTGGAGCTACGTCCCGGGCGCTGACTGGCGTCACCCCTCCGGCCCCGCCAGCGGCGATCGCGGTCGTGAGCGCCATCCGGTCACCCACATCGTCTACGAGGACGCGGCCGCCTACGCGGCGTGGGCCGGGAAGGAACTGCCCACCGAAGCCGAATGGGAGTACGCGGCCCGCGGCGGGCTCGACGGGGCCGTCTTCGCGTGGGGGGATGAGTTCGCCCCAGGCGGCCGGATGATGGCCAACACGTGGCAGGGTGAATTTCCCTGGCAGAACCTGCTCACCGACGGATACGAGGGAACCTCACCGGTCGGGACGTTTCCGGCCAACGGATACGGGCTCTTCGACATGACGGGGAATGTCTGGGAGTGGACCGCCGATACGTTCTCCCCCCGTCATCCGGCCGACGCCGACCACGCCTGCTGCATCCCCCGCAATCCGCGGGTCACGGCGTCCCACCAGGTCAGGCCGGCCTCCGAACCTGGCTCACACCTTCCGCGCCGGGTGATCAAGGGCGGCTCCCACCTCTGCGCCCCCAATTACTGCCTGCGCTACCGGCCGGCGGCCCGCCAGGCGCAGGCCATCGACAGCGCCACCAGCCACCTGGGCTTCCGGTGCATCGTCCGCGCGCCAGAGCCGGCCCCGTAAGCAACGCGGGCGGGTGGCCGCCGCGTTTCCGCGGCCGGCCACCCGGTTACCTCGAGGGGGCGGTTAAGGCAGCGTCCAATGCTGGTTGGCGCCGCCGTTGCAGGTGTACAAGATGAGCTGTGTCCCGTTGGTGGTGTTGGAGGCGGGGTCGTCCAGGCATTTACCAGACGCTGGGTTGACCAGTTCCCCGTTGCTGGCCTGCCATTGCTGGTTGGCGCCGCCATTGCAGGTCCACCATTCGATCAGGGTGCCGTTGCTGTAATTGGCGTTGGTGATGTCCATGCAGCCGCCGTCGATCGTGAGCGTGCCGTTGCTGTTGACGGTCCAGTTCTGTGCGGGGGCGTAGCCGTCGCACGTCCAGATCTGTACCTTGTTGCCGTTGGTGCCGCTGCCGTTGTTGTTGTCCACGCAGTGGGAGCCGCTCAGGCCGGACACGATCGTCCCGGTCGCCCCGCCGGTGGTGGAGGTGGTGTAGCCGGCGGAGGTGATGTTGGCCTGGACGGCGTTCTCGGTGGCGGCTGAGGGGAAGCCGGAGGTCATGACGCCTTCGTAGAAGGTGCCGGCGGAGCCTTTGCTGTTGTCGCCGCCGATGCCGAGGATGATGGCGCCTTGCTTGTGCATGGGGTTGTAGCCCGACACGTTGGGGCGGGTGCCGTCGTAGAACGTGGACAGGCCGCCGGACTGGGCGTTGCCGCCCAGGATCTGCCAGTGGTTCGCGCCGCCGTTGATCATGGCGGTGGTGAACCGGTTGGCGATGGTGGGGTCGTTGGCGTTGTAGCCGGCATTGACGCCGGAGTACAGGCCGTTTTCCATGTCGGCCATGATCCAGGGGCCGTTGCCGGTGCCGTAGCCCCAGACTTTGATGTTGCCGAAGTAGATGGCTTCCATGGTGCCGTTGCCGTCGTCGTTGTTGTTGGTCTCGGCGTTGCCGTAGTCGAAGCAGCAGCCGCCGTTGTAGTGGGTGCCGTCGAAGATGGCGTACTCACCCTCGGCGGCGTCCCCCGTGGCGATGCCCGAGGTGGTGTCGTCGCGGTATCCGGTGCCAGGGGCCACGTAGACGCCGTAGACCTTATGGCCGCCGACAGTGGCTGGCGCCGCGGTCGCGTTGGCGAGGTTGTCCGGGCCGCCGGCCGCCCCGCCGCCGGGTGCGTCGGTGAGGTTGTTGCCGTGGCCGGACTGGTCGTAGATCTCGGTGATGACGCAGGTGGTGCCGGCGCAGAAGGAGTCCTGCGCCGCGGCGTTGGCGACCCCGCCCGCGCTGAGCGGGCTGATGTTGGTGGTGGCGTTGTCGGACGCGCGGCGCACCTGGTAGAGCGGGCCGTTGTAACTGGCGTACAGGGCGCGCGTGGTGCTGTGCGCCGCCACGCACGGCGTGCCGCCGGACGCGTAGATGTCACACGGCAGCGACGCCGCCGCGGCGGGTGACGCCCCCACGGCCGCGAGGGCGCCGGCGGCCAGCGTCAGCGCGCCGGCCAGGAGGAGTAAAACCTGCCGAATAGACCGAAGTCGTGACCGGATGATCATGTGCCTGCCTGCCTTCCTTGGCCAAGGCTCCATTGCTGGTTGGGATTGGCGTTCGACTGCTGGTTGGGATTGGTGCTCGATGACTGCAGCCCTCACCCGGCGCGGGGGATGTTAGCGCTAACTTCTCTCCTCTCAAGCAGGCCCGGGATCCAGGCATAGGAGTAACCGTCATGGTGAGCGTTCACAACAAGTCCGTCAATGGTCCAGTCCAGGCCCGCCTGCAGGCAGCCAGAAAAGGCGCCGGTTCCGGGCCTTGACCCTCCCCTTAGCGGAGGGCCAGGACCAGGTTTGCGAGCACGCAGGCGGCGGCCGGTGACCGTCGCTACCGGGGAAGGAATGCCGTCATGAGCACGCACGTGGGCGGCTACCCGGCCGGTACCTCAGGCTGGGAGAACGGCGACTTCGTACTTCTGGCATTGAGGGTCTCGTGTTACCAGCGTGAAGTCTTCGCATCGTGCCTGCGCCACCAGCATCCGGTCGAAGGGATCCCGGTGAATCAGGGGAAGGCGTCCGGCCGCGATGGCGTGCTCGGAACTGATGGCCAGCTCGGCGAATCCGCTGCTCCGGATTCGCTCTGGCAGGTCCGCAGGCTCGGTGAGCTTTCCGGCCGCCTGCTTGATGGTCACTTCCCAGACGGTCGCGGCACTGACGTAAATATCCGGGTCGTGGTCGAGCCGGGTCTTGATGTCATCGGACAGTGTCGGATCGTCAGTCAGCCACCAGAGCACCACGTGGGTGTCCAGCAGCAGGCTCATCGCATCACGCCGAAGTCACGGGCGATGGCCTCGTTGACCTCATCAGAATCCCAGTCGTCGGCGGCCACGAGCTTGCCGCGCAAGGAACCACGCCCGGCCCGGTCGATCCTGCGGGTCAGCGGCACGACTTTGGCTACCGGGTTCCCCGCCCGGCAGATGATGATCTCTTCGCCGTGCTCGACCCGCTCGATGATCCTGGACAAGTTGGTCTTGGCGTCGTGGATGTTGAATTGGGCAGCGACCTCGCTCGGCATGACTCCTCCTTAGCTAACAGCTTAGTCCACCACCGGTGCCACGGCGACCTCGAGGCGGCCCGGTGCGGCCGGATTCGCTACCGAGCTTCCGCGTTGTTCTGCGGTACAGAGATGAGTTCCCCCGCCTGCAGCGGCCGGCTGAGGGTGTTGCCCGCGGGAGCCAGCGGGCACGCCCAGGCTGGGTCGTAGGCGCACGACGGGTTATAGGCGAAGTTGAAGTCGAGAATCAGCCGGCCATCGTCGCCGCCCAGATCCGCGCCCTTGACCGTGTCGATCAGGTACCGGCCCCCGCCGTAGGTGGTCACCCCGGCAGTGGCGTCCTTCACCGGGACGAACACACCCCCGCCGTAGGAGCCCAGCCACCACACATCCAGATCACCGTATCCGGGCAGATGTGCACGTCCGATGCGGTCAAACGGGACGATCCCGTCCGGACTGGTGGCGAGGTCCATGTGCCTGGGTGGCACGTCGGTGTCCACGACGACGTCGAAGCGCAGCCGCGGATCGTAGGCCGCGACCGGCGCGCCCGGGTAACCAGCGCGCTGCGGGCGGGGGACAGGTGAGTCGGGATGGGTGCGGAGCAGGTCGTCACGGGTCTTACGCCAATGATCGTGCGCGGCCCTGATGTCCGGCTCCGCGCGGACCTCCGCATACAGCCGGGCCACCCTGCGACGCCAGTCGAGCAATGTCAGCGACATGCCAGCACCTCCCGTAGTCCCGACCGTATCCGGACCGGCCGGCACCGCCCGGGACCCTGCCCGGGTAGCAGAGGATTGACGTGACCACTAGGGGCGCGAATCATTAACCGCGCATCGGCCTCTGCGGCGAGGGAGAGATCATCGTGGGTACCCGGATCAGGCGCTCGCTGGCGTTAGCCGCAGCCGCGGCCGCCTCGCTGACCATGCTGGCAGGCGCCGGCGTCCCGTCCCCAGCGCAGGCGCAGGTAGGTGCCGTCGGCGACCTACCGGTCAATGTCTGGATCACCACCGCCAACGGGCAGCAGAAGCTGACTCAGCAGGCTCCGGTGTCGTTCAGCGCCAGCCCGCCCGCCAACCTGACCGTCACGGTTGATCCCACCCGCACCTTCCAGGCCATGACCGGTTTCGGTGGCTCACTCACCGACTCCTCGGCGGCCGTGCTCGACTCGCTCTCGCCGTCCGCGCGCGACGCGGCCATGCATCTCCTGTTCGACCCGGCGACCGGAGACGGCCTGGACTTCCTCCGGCAGCCGATCGGCGCGTCTGACTTCGTCGCGGCGCAGGACTACACCTACGACGACCTGCCGCCCGGCCAGACCGATTACCTCCAGCGGCACTTCTCCATCGCCCACGACGAGGCGCAGATCCTGCCGCTGCTGCGGGAAGCGGAGCGGCTCAATCCGAGGCTCACCATCATGGCCACTCCGTGGAGCCCGCCCGCCTGGATGAAGACCAGCGATTCGCTGATCGGGGGCCGCCTGATCGACGACCCGAAGATCTACTTCTCCTACGCGCTGTACCTGCTGAAGTTCGTGCAGGCCTACCGGGCCCAGGGCGTGCACGTCGACTTCATCAGCGTGCAGAACGAGCCGCAGAACCGCACGCCCGGCACCTACCCGGGCACCGACATGCCCTCGGTCCAGGAGGAGAAGGTCATCGGTGATCTCGGCCCCATGCTGCGCGCCGCCGGGCTGCCCACCAAGATCCTCGCTTATGACCACAACTGGGCCGAGCATCCCAACGACATCGCCTCCACCCCGCCGGACGAAACCGCCGACACCAACGACTACCCCCAGCGGGTGCTCTCGTCCCCGGCGGCGCGCTGGGTATCCGGCGTCGCCTACCACTGTTACTACGGCGACCCCAGCGCCATGACCGCACTACACGAGCAGTTTCCGGGCCAGCCCTTCTACCAGACCGAGTGCTCGGGCAGCCAGTCGGCGGTCCCGGCGGACACGTTCTCTGACACGCTCAAGTGGGACGCACGCAACCTCGAGATCGGCTCGACCCGGAACTGGGCCAAGACGGTCGTCAACTGGAACCTCGCCCTCGACCCCAGCGGCGGCCCCCATGTGGGTGGCTGCGGAACCTGCACCGGCATCGTGACGGTCGGCCCCGGCGACACCGTGACCCCCAACGCCGAGTACTACGCCCTGGGGCAGCTCAGCCGGTTCGTCCAGCCCGGGGCGGTGCGGATCGCCAGCACCTCCTTCGGCACCACCGGCTGGAACGGCCAGATCATGGACGTGGCCTTCGTCAACCCCGACGGGTCAACCGTCCTGGTCGTGCACAACGAGAACGACAACCCGCAGAGCTTCTCGGTCAGCGAGAACGGTCAGAGCTTCTCTAACGCCCTCCCGGGGGACTCCCTGGCTACATTCGTCTGGGCCCGCCCGCCCGGCCCCCCGCTGGCGGTCCGGGCGCTGAGCCCATCCGGCTGGCAGGCGACCGCGGTGCCGGCCGGGCCGGCCGATCCGTGCTGCACCGGCGATGTGGCCAGCAACGCCGTGGACGACGACGCCTCCACCCGGTACTCCACCGGTACATCGCAGGCTCCTGGCCAGTACCTGCAGGTGGACCTCGGCCAGCCTGAACCGGTGACCAGGTTGGTGCTGGATACCGGGGCCAGCACCGGCGACTACCCGGCCGGGTATTCGGTCACGGTCAGCACGGACGGCACGAACTGGACCGCCCCGGTGGCCACCGGGGCCGGATCGGGCCAGATCACCTCGATCAACCTGGACGGCAGGCCAGTCCGCTACGTCCGCGTCACGCTGACCGCGTCCAGCGGCAGCTGGTGGAGCGTCGCCGACGTCCGGGCGTACGTCCGGGGCCGTCCCCGGTAGCGGGGTACAGCGCTCGTTTATCCAGCCCGTGCGCCGGGCGGGGCGCCGTCCGGCTGGCCGCCTGGTTCCGCGTTCTCGAACACCAGGAGCCAGGCGACGTTCACGCCCACGAACACCACGACGGTCAGCAGCACGGCCGCGATGCGCTCCGGCGCGATGGGGAAGCTCAGCTGGCCGACGACGTGCGGGTGGATGGCCAGGATCACGATCACGACATAGGCGGCAATCGTCGCTAGGTAGGCGGCCCGGCCAACCTTGCCCGCTGCGGGCGCGCGCAGCGCGATCAGGGCGACGATCCCGCCTCCCGCGGCGACGCCGAGCGATACCCGCCAGAGCCCGCCGCTGCCCGGATTGACCAGGACCAGCAGGGCCGCCAATCCAGGCAGCGAGAAATGGGTTGAACACGGCCAGGGCCTGCCGCTGGTGCAGCGGACTTCCCCGCCACTCGGCCTGATGAGTCACCGCGGCCACCAGCCACAAGCCCAGCAGCGTGAAACTTACCGCGGACAGCGGGATGTAGAACTCTGCGAGCATGGTCCCCCCGGTGAACATCTCGCGATCACGCCGCCGAGGTCACCATCAGCCAGGCAATCGCTCCGTCATGCTACGAGGGCGCGCGCGACACGCTGACCTCGGCCTCACGGTCCGCGAACCCGACCCCGGTCAGGGGTTCAGCGCACGCTCGGCATGCTCCCAGGATGCCAGGCACCGGCCGCCACGCGCTGTCGCGGCGCCCGGCTCGCCGGAACCGGGCGCCGCGTCCTCAGCGTCGTCACGTTTGCCGGGTGAGCTGGGCTGAGAAGGACAGGTCCACGAACCTGCGGACCAGGAAGCCGGGTACCCGGATGCCGGCGTCGCGCAGATCCAGCCGGGCCGTGCCGGTCACCAGCAGCTGGGCCTCGGCCGGAAGGTTGTCCAGCGTGGCCTCGATGCTCAGGGGGGCTTCAGATCGGCGCACGCGAAGCACCGCATCGGCGCGCCACCTCTCGGCGGAGA
The DNA here is from genome assembly GCA_963770545.1 of uncultured Actinomycetes bacterium. Classification (GTDB taxonomy): domain Bacteria; phylum Actinomycetota; class Actinomycetes; order Streptosporangiales; family Streptosporangiaceae; genus RYN-230. Next base: position 62,091 of record CAVYQF010000032.1, read on the forward strand.
CGTCGATGCCGTCCGCGGCGGCCTCCATGAGGGGGGAGGTCTCGGCATCCAGGAAACGCCGGCCGCGCAGGTCGGCGTCGCGCCGGACGTTCCCGGTGTCGATAGAGGCGGGATCGAGGGTGGCCTGGAACCGGCGGGGCTGCCCGTCCGGCCCAACCTCGAGGGTCCCGCCCGTCACCGCGATCGTTCCGCGCACCGTCTGCCCGAACATGTGACGCGCCGCGAACGCGGCCTGGGTCCGGGTGAGATCGGCGGTCCAGATCCCGGCGCCAACCGAGGTCATCGTGGTCATGACCGGCTCCCTTCGGGGATCGGCAGGTCGGCGTGGACCAGCCGGTAGAAGCTGATCCGGTCGGGGCCACCCAGGAACGCCGGGTCCTCTCCGGGCAGCAGGTCGGTGGACATGATGGCCTGGGACGCCGCGTCGAAGACGTCCAGGCTCTCGGCTAGGACCGCCACCAGGTAGGCGTTGTCCGCGGCCCGCATCCGCATCACCGAGACGATCCCGGCGATACCCTGGGTAGCCGGGCCCAGACGGCCCTCCGCGGCCCGTTGCTCGGCGGCGGCCCACTCCTCGCTGCGGGGACCGGAAAACTCTACGACCTGCAGGTACGTGGCCGGCCCGGCACTGCGGCCGGAGCGGGTCTCGATCAGGTGATACCGGCCGGGTCCGGTCTCGGGCCACCCGACCAGCATGATTCCGTCGCCGGGGACCAGAGGCCGCCCGATCAGTGCCCCGAGGGGGTCCCCGGCGGCGTAGGCGCTGGCGAGCGCATCGTCCACCCATCCGGTCTCGACCGGGTGGGTGCTGGGCTCTGTGTGTACTGAGATATCCATGCCTGCCAGCGTCGTATCCGGGCCCGGCCGGCACATCCGTGCCGGTACTGAAGTGCGGCACTGAACCGCGGCACTGAACCGCGGCACTGAGGCGCGGCACTGAATAACGTGGCCAGGCTGCGCCATACTGGGGACGTGTCCGCCGCCGCGCCGGGTGCCGTGTTCGTCGGCCGGGAGCGAGAACTCGACGTCCTGGCCGCCCATCCGGCCGCCCCGGATCGGTCATCCAGTGGCGTCCTGCTCATCAGCGGCCCGGCCGGCGTCGGCAAGACCACCCTGGTCGACCAGGCGGTCCGCGTCTCCACGGCTCCGCCCGTCGTCCGCGGGTACTGCCCCGCGGAACCCGCGCCACCGCTGTGGCCCTGGCGCGCCGCGCTCAGGCGGGCCGGGGTCAGGCGGACCGGAGCCGGAATCACCGATGAACCCGACATCGAGCCGGCCGCGGCCGCCTCTGCCCGGTTCGCTGCGCTGGCGCAGATGAGCGACGCGCTGATCGCGGCCGGCCCGCTGACGGTGGTGCTTGAGGACCTGCACTGGGCGGACGCCGCGTCGCTGGACCTGCTGGCCCAGGTCGGAGCGGCCCCGGGCGGCGCCCGCGTTACCGTCATCGGCACGGTCCGGTCGCCCGCGCCGCAGGAAGTTGACCTCCGCCTGGCCGGCCTGGGCCGGTACGGCGCGGTGACGCTCCCGCTGGTGCCCTTCACCCCCGATGAGGTCGCCGAACTGGTCGAACCCGGCCTGGTCTCCGACGTGTACCAGCGCACCGGCGGTCTGCCCCTGCTGGTGGCGGCCGTGCGGGCCGGGTATGGGTCAGCCGATCTGGCCGTGGTCGTCGGTGGCCTGCTGGCCGCCCTGGCCCCGTCTCAGCGCGAGGTCATCGAGACGGCCGCGGTCCTCGGCGAAGTCGTCGACGATCACCTGCTGGCCGCCGCCGTCGCCGGCGGCCGCAGGGCCGCGGCGGCCGGCCCGGCCGCGTGGCACGACGACGGCGTCGCGAATGCGCTCGCCTCGGCGTGGCACAACGGCCTGCTGGTGGTCAACGACGCCACCCGGCGCTACCGCTTCGCCCACGCGCTGGTCCGCGACGGCATCGTGGACCGCCTCGACCCGGCCACCGCCCGGGCGCTGCACCGCGCGGCTGCGCTCGCCCTCGAGTCGTCGGCGGACGCCGGCCGGGCGGGCCGCATCGCCGCGCACTGGCGGCAGGGGGGTACCGATCCCGGGACGCGGCGGGCGGCGGCGGCCTGGGCCCGGAAGGCAGCGGAACAGGCGCGGTCGGCCCGGGCCTACGACGACGCCGCCCGGCTGCTGGCCGGCGCGCTGGCCGATATCTGCGCGGTAGAGGGAGACAGCATCGAGCGCGCCGAGGTGCTGCTCGAGCTGGCGCAGGCCGAATACCTGGCCGGCCGGTACGACACGTGCCTGGAACACTGCGTCGACGCCGCGGACGCCGCCGCCACCGCGGGCCGGGGCGACCTCGTGGCTCGCAGTGCGCTGGTGCTGCAGGGCGTCACGTACACCCGGGCCGCGGAGGTGCTCACCCGGCTGGGGCAGCGCGCCCTGTCGTATGCGGATATCGGAATTGATCTTCGCGCCCGTGTGCTCGCCCAGCTGGCCACGATGGCGGCCGATTCCGGCCGCGTCGGGGAGGGCGAGATGCTGGCCCGCGAGGCGCTGGCGCTCGCCGCGGAGAGCGGGGACCCGCTGGCCGAGATCGAGGCGGCCCGCGCGCGCGAGATGACGCTCGTGCACCCTGATGACACGCCGGAACGGATGCGCCTGGGTGACCTGGTGGCCGGCCGGGCCGAGGCGGTCGGGCAGCCGCTCGCCGCGCTGATCGGGCACGAGTGGCGGATCCACGCGGCCTACCTGTCGGCGCGGCTCGATGTCGTCGAGGCTGCGGCCGGCGCCATCGAACGGCTGGCCCGCCGGTCGGCCCTGCCGCTGGCCCAATGGCACCTGCACCGTTTGCAGGCCAGCCGAGCCATGCTGGCCGGGCAGTTCGCCGAGTCTTCTGAGCACAGCCGGCGGGCGTTCGCGATCGCCCGCGACTCTGGTGACCAGACCGCGATGTCCATGCACTACGCCCACGGCATCAAGCTGGCGCTCTTGCGCGGTGACGCCGCCAGCCTGCCCGAGGGCTTCCGTGAGGTACTGGCCCGGGCGCCCTCGATGCCGCTGGTCAACGTCGAGCGCGCGAACGTGCTGGCGCTGACCGGTTCCTTGCGCGAAGCGCGGAGCGTCTACGACCAGTTGTGTGGCCTGCTGCCCATCCCGACCGAGCATCCGGCGTGGGCCGCGGTCCTGACCCAGATGGTCGAGCTCATCCAGCGGTTCGGCGACGCCGCAGTGGCCGAGATCGTCTACCGGCAGCTCCTGCCGTTCCGGCCCTACCCGGGCGCGCTGGGCAGCTCCACCGTCTATTTCCAGGGCACGATCAGCCGTAACCTCGGCGAGCTGACCGAGGTCTTCGGTGACAAGGCGACAGCCATCGAGTTGCTGCGCGAGGCCCTGCCGCGTAACCGGGCCCTCGGTGCCCGGCCCGACACCGCCCTGGCCTCACTCAGCCTGGCCCGGCTGCTGCGGGACGGCGACCGCGCGCAGCGGGCCGAGGCCGCGGCGCTGGCGCAGGACGCCCTGGACATCGCGACCCGGCTGGACATGCCCGGCCCGGTGGCCGCGGCCGGGCGGCTGGCGGCCCAGCTCGCCGCCGACCGCGACGACGCGGATCCGCTGACCGGCCGGGAGCGGGAAGTCGCCGTCCTGCTCACCGAAGCGCTGTCCAACCGGCAGATCGCGGCCAGGCTGGTGCTGTCCGAGCGCACCGTGGAGTCACACGTGCGCAGCATCCTGGCCAAGACCCAGTGCGTGAACCGCACCGAGTTCGTGGCCAGGTGGACTTCATCATGACCGACCAGGTGGACTCCACTGTGACCGACCAGGTGGACTCCACCGTCACCGACCAGGTGAACCCGCCATGATCGGCCGGCCATGATTTTTTCCTGGTCAGCCGGGTAGTGAGGGGAGGCTACGCGTCGGGCCAGGCCTGGCCGCCGCATCCGGCAGCGGCCCCCATCCAGGAGGAGTGAGCGATGACCGCAGGTGAAGGCCCAGATGGGTTGCTTGACTACCGAACCGACAGCGACATCGCCGTGGTCACAGTGAGCGGTGAGGTTGACGTGTCTACCAGCGGCGAGCTTCGGACTGGGCTCCTGCGCGTTCTTACCGATGAGGCCTATCGCGGCCTGGTCGTGAACCTGTCCAACGTGAACTTCATCGACTCGACAGGCGTCGGAGTCCTGGTCGGGGTGTGGCACCGGGTCCGGGGCACTGAGGACTGCCTGGCGCTGGCCGCGCCGTCCCGCCAGGCCCGGAACATCCTGGAAACCACGGGCCTGATGAAGGTGCTCCCGGTCTACGACACCGAAGCCGAGGCCGTCCAGGCCTGCCGCGAGCCGACCGCCCAGTAATCTCCTGCAAGAGCACGAATGGCTCCAGCTCAGCCCGGCTTGAGACGACGCAAACCTTTGGCTGGAAAAATACCGGAGCCGGTACGTTGTGATCGTGGAGTCAGGCCAGCCTGGGCAGGCGGGGGAGCGGCGGCGGCAGGTCCTCTGGGCCGCGGCCATCGGCGGCGTAGCCGGGGCGGCGCTGGCCGGTCACCGGGGCCTGCGGGCCGCCAGCGCGGGCGCAGCGGCCGGAGCGGGCCTGCTGGCGGCGTCGGAGGCAGTGGCGCGGGCCCGGCAGCGCCCTGGTGAGATCCCCCCGCTTGTGGCAGCGGATCGCGACCAGCGCAGCCCTGGTGGCCCCGCTCGGCTGGGCCGCGGGCCGGACCGGCCGGGCCGGGCCGGTGACGGTGGGGGCAGTGACCGGGGGGCTGGGCGGCCTGCTCGGGATCCGCCCGCAGAAGGTACTGGCCGGGCCGGTGTTCGGGGCCGCGGTCGGCGGGCTGCTCAGCGCGCGGCAGCGCCCGGTCCCCGCCGCGGTCGTGGCCGCCACGACGATGCTGACCTACCGGGTGGCGTCGGCGCTGATCTTCCGGGACGCCGCGGTAACCCTGCTCGCGGAGCGGGTCCGGGCCGAAGACCTGCCGTTCGTGGTGCCGCGGGCCGCCCGCTCCCGGTACGTGGGGACCGGATACCTGCGTGAGCTGGCCGCAGAACTCGGCGGCCGCTACATTCCGGATGCGCCCGATATGGGGATCGTGTCCTCGGTGCGGGAGCTGGCCGGCCCGGATTTCGACCCGGCCGGCCTGGATCCCCGGGTCCAGGAGTTCTACGAGCACACCACCCGGTTCTCGCTCGACATCGTGCCGGAATGGCGGCTCTGGGTCCGCCCCGGCTACCTGCTGTACCGGACCGTGGTCGCCCGCCCGCTGGGGCAGGCGAACGTGCCGATGAACCAGCGGGAGACGCTCCGCGGCATCCGCAGCCGGATCGACGTGATCACGTCAGGAGACGACGATGCAGTCGCGGTCCGCGGCTGGATCCGCTCGTTCGCCGACACCGATGAGCCGATCTACGTCGGCATCTACACCACCTACCGGCACGGCGGCCGGGGCTACGTCAGCGTGGGCTTCCCGCTGCCGCAGGCCAGCTTCACCGCGACGCTGCTGCCCCGGGCCCGGCCTGGCGGTGGCCTGGTCCTGACCAGCCGGAGCGATCTGGACCAGCCCGGGCACTACCTGGCCTACATCGACCCGGGCAGCGGCGAGCTCACCGCGGTGGCGGTACGCGGATTCGCCGAGCAACTCGATGTCTACGTGCGCGACGGCGACCTGCGGGCCGAGCACGCGTTCTCCGTGTTCGGCCGGCCCTTTCTCGTCCTCCATTACCTGATGCACCGCAAGCCGGCGGCTGACCACCGGGCTAATGCCGTTGCTGCCCATGAGGGTCATCTCTACTGTTCACCGCATGAGCGACCTATTCGACGCCGCGGCGATGTACGACGAGGACTATCTGCATTTCTTCGCTGCGCCGCCGGGCCGCAGCGAGTTCGCGGCGCACGGGCCGGTCGTCCCCGGCACGGATTCCTCGGCCGAGGCAGCCGCCAAGCTGACTTGGCAGCTGCTGGGTCTGCACCCGGGGATGAGCGTGCTGGACCTGGGGTGCGGGTCCGGGGACCTGGCCAACCGGCTGGCCGCTCGCGGATGCCGGGTCACCGGCCTGGACTCCTCGGAGGTCTTCCTGGACCGGGCCCGCGCCGACGCTGCCGCCGCCAGGGTCAGCGTCGAGTACGTGGCCGGGGACATGCGCCAGATACCGTGGGCAGGCCGCTTCGACCGGGTGATCAGCTGGTCCACGGCGTTCGGTTACTTCGACGACACCACCAACCGCGCCGTGCTGGACGGAATCGTCCGGGTCCTGCTGCCGGGCGGCCGGCTGGCCATGGACCTGGACAACCTGACCAAGTTCCTCGCCTCCTACTGCCCGTCGCGCGTCGTGGCCGCACGAGACGACGGCGACATGCTCGTCAACCGCTATCACCTGGACGCGCTGGCCGGCAGGTTCGAGGCGGAGCGCACGGTCATCCGCGACGGCCGGACCCGGCGGGTGAACTTCGTCAAACGCCTGTTCGGCTTCCCTGAGCTGCGCGACTGGCTACTCGCGGCGGGCTTCACCGCGGTGACCGGCTACGGGGAGGATGGACGGCCGCTGACCGCCGACCACAAACGCATGATCATCGTCGCGGACCTGCCCGCGGGCCAGTCCTGAGGACGGGCTGGCCTGGCACGGGCCTGCCTGAGCACGGGCTGCGTGGTGCAAAGCGCCGGATCAGGGCCGCCCGGCGTGCGGGACGTCGACCCGGACGGACAGCAACTGTCCCTCCCGGGCGGCGCTTCGGGCCTGCTCGTCGAAGTCCGGTGCGGCGCAGATGAACAGGGTGCGGCCATCCGATCCACCCAGAGTGCAGGCGAATACGCCCATGCCCACGCTGATCTCCTGCGTGATCTCGCCGCCCTCGCGCACCCGGAGGACCCGGCCGTTCAGCCCGTCTGCGATCCACAAGGCACCTTCGGCGTCGAGCGTGCATCCGTCCGGGGCCACGACGAGGCCCGGAAGTGCGTCGCTCAGTCCCAGCGCGGTGGGCAGCGGGCCGAAGGTCGCCCAGTCCCTGCGCTCGCCCAGGCTGCCGTCGGGCTGGATGTCGAAGGCGCTGACCCGGTTGCCGAATGTCTCGTCCACCAGCAGGACCCCGTCGTCGGTGATCACGCTGCCGTTCGCGAACCACAGGTCCTCGGCCACGTGAGTGACGCTGCCGTCGGGGTCAGCCCGCAGCAGGAAGCTCGGCGCGATGTCGGCGCCGCCCATCAGGTCGAAGCCGAAGTTGCCGACGTAGGCACGTCCCTGCGTGTCGACGACCATGTCGTTGGGATGCTCGCCGAGGTGGTCAGCCAGGTCGGCGTGCACGACCAGGTCGCCGTCCGGCTCACGGCGCAGCAGCTTGCGGTCGCGCATGGAGACGATGAGCAGGCGCCCGTCGGGCAGCCAGTCCAGTCCGGACGGCTGGTGCGGAACCTCGGCTTCGGTTCGCAGATCCTGCCCGTCCTCGGTCACGGACACGACCTCGTGCCGGTAGAAGTCCGAGACCCAGATCCGGTCATCGTGCCAGCGAGGGCACTCCAGATACGCCCGGTCGGTCAGGATAATGCTGAGATCATCGCTCACTGGGCCTGCCCTTTTTGCGCGTCGCCGTTGACTTCAACCAAGGTAACCGCTCGCACGGAATTGCATCCGGCGGTCTAGTCGTGATTCAGCCCCCGGTACTCGTAGTTGCTCCAGCGCGCTCCGACGGCGTCTACGGTCGCTCGCGCGGCGAGGTCGCTGACCAGGACGTTCGCGAACGTCAGCCCGTCCGCGTGTTCGGTTTGCCGGTCGCAGGCCAGGGCCAGGACCCCGGCGGTGCCGCAACAGCGGCCGTTGTTGTCCCAGAACCCGGGCCACAGCCGTTGGGGCAGGCCTGAGTGGGTGACGGTATGCCAGCAGCGGCTGGCCAGCCCGGTCCAGGCCGGGTCGCCGGTGACCTGGGCCAGCAGCCGGAAGGCCTGAGCGTCGCCCGCCGGGCCGTGACACCATCCATAGCTGTAGCGCTCGATCCGTTCCGGCTTATGCTGCGGGTCGGAGTGCGGGACGAGAAACCCGTCCGGCCCGGCCTCGTTACGCGAGACGACATCAGCCGCGCCGGCCAGGGCCAGGTCGATCAGATCAGCGCGGCCGGCCGCGCAGCCGACGGCGGCCAGGGCGTAGACGATGCCGAGGGTGCCGTGTGACAGGTGGTGGAACCGGGCCGGGACCCCCGCCCGGACCTCCCAGTGCACGCCACCCGCCGTCGGTTCCGCAGTGGCCAGGTACGGCGTGACCGCCAGGACGGCCAGGTCCAGGTCGCCTGCCCGTGCGGCGCCCAGCGCTATGCCGGCGTTGCCTCCGAGCAACTCGAACTGGTCGGCCCACCGCTGCCCGTCGAACGGCGAGCGGACGAGGTCCAGCGCGCTGACCCCGGCCCGGGCCGCCTGGCCATCTCCCAGAGTCGCCGGCGCGTGCAGCGCGAAGGCCAGGCCGGCCAGGCCGAAGTACAACGAGGACAGCGGCCATTCCTGGGCGACGGCCGCGGCGAGGGTGCGGGCGCCCCGCACGGCCGCCTGAGCGTAGCGGTCTTCCCCGAAGTGCTGATAACCCTCCAGCAGCGCCAGCACGATCCCGGCGGTACCGCTGTACAGGGTCGGGTCGAGTTCATCGTCATTCGGCCGGCCCGTCCACGCCAGGTCTGGGCCGCGCTCCTGCGCCATCTCCAGCAGCCAGTCGAGTGCCTGGCCGGCCAGCGGCCCAGGGCCCTCCGGCGCCCCCGGCTGGGCCCTAGGCAGGCTTGCCCGCGTCGATCCAGCGCTGGACGATCTCCACCCGGTCTGCGGGCCATGCGCCGTCGCAGGGCATCCTCCCCGAGCGCAGGGCACCGACGATGGCGTCGGCATGACTGGCGACATCCTGGTAGTCGAAGAGGTCGAAGGCCTGTTTCATCGACTCGCGGTCTTTCTCCCGGAACAGGGGCCTGATGTCCTGGGCAAAGCTGAGCTGGCCGCCTGCGTCAGCTGCTGTCATGTGGTGTCCTCCTTGTCCGCTGCCCGCCGTGCGCGCCTGCAGACCGGCTCGCCCGCGCTCGGAGCCTGCCCGCTGCACACCTTATTCAAGCGACATAGGGTCGGGAGATGGCCAACACAGTCCCGAGGGAGCCGCACCGCTTCTTGTGGTGCGGCTAGCCGCCCGCCGTGTTCGGTCAGTTCACGCAGCTCGTCGCGGAAGCGTCCGGGTGGGCGTACGGCATCGTCTTCCTCCTCGCCTTCCTCGACGTGCTCGTGCCGGTGGTGCCGAGCGAGGCATCAGTGATCACGGCGGGCGTGGTGGCCTCGGCGGGCGGTCTCTACCTGCCGCTGATCATCATCGCGGCGGCCTGCGGCGCATTTCTCGGCGACAACACCGCGTACCTGATTGGCCGTCGCTTCGGCACCCGCGCGACCAAGCGGTTCCTCCGCGGCGGGAAGGCGGAGAAAACCCTCGACTGGGCCGAGCGTCAGCTCACCCGGCGCGGCGGCGAACTGATCCTGGTCTCCCGCTTCATCCCGGGCGGGCGGACCGCCGTCACGCTGGCCGCGGGCACGCTGGCTTTCCCGTGGCGGCGCTTCGCGGTGTTCGACGCGGCGGCGGCACTCATCTGGGCTTTGTACGCGTCGCTGCTCGGGTACTTCGGCGGAAGAGCGTTCGAGAACGAGGCCTGGAAGGGACTCTTGCTCGCGTTCGGGGTCGCCTTCGCGGTAGCAGGTGGTGTGGAAGTCGTCCGCTGGTTCCTCCGGCGGCGGTCCGGCAGGCGAGCCCCGGGCGAGGCCAGCCCGGACCCGCAGGCCGTCGACGCGGTGCGGCAGCCTGACGCGCAGGGGCCGGACCCCGCAGGTGGCCGGCCCGCTGACTTACGTCCGGCGGGGCGCTACCGGGCGATCCGCAGCGGGAGGGCGCGCGGTCCGCGGATCTGGCCTGCGGCCCAGGTCACTGCGCCCGGGTCGGCCAGGCTGAAGTCCGGGATCCGGTCGAGCCACGTGTCGAGGGCCACCCGGAGTTCCATCCGGGCCAGATGGGAGCCGACGCAACGGTGGATGCCGAGGCCGAACGCGGCGTGCCGGTTGGCCTCACGGTCGATGACGACCTGATCCGCGCGGTCGAACTGGGCCGGGTCACGGTTGGCGGCCGGGAAGGACAGCAGGATCCAGTCGTCGGCCTTCATGTCGGCTCCGTGCCAGTGCATATCCTCCTTGACCAGCCGGGCCATGGTGACCGGCGCGTAGGCCCGGAGGAATTCCTCCATCGCCGTCGGCAGCAGCCCGGGAGTGGCGACGAGCCTCTCGCGGTCCGAGGGGGTCCTGGCCAGGTGCCACAAGGACGCGCCGATCGCACTCCAGGTCGTGTCGATGCCGGCGATCAGCAGCAGGGCCATCGTGCCGACGACGTGCGAGGGATCGAGCCGGTGGCCGTACAGTTCGGCGTTGAGCAGGTAGCTGGTGAGGTCCTCGCGCGGGCGATCGAGGTGGTCGCTGACCTGCGCCTCCAGGTAGCCGAACAGCCTGCCCACCCGCTCGATGCGTTCATCCGGCGGCCGGTTGATGCCCTCCAGCAGGTCCTCGACGAACTCACGGAACTGCGGCCCGTCCTGCGGCGGGAAGCCGAGCATGTCGGCGATGACCCGGACCGGGATGTGCTGCGCGTATTCGGAGGCGGCGTCGACCACATCCCGGCCGGTGAACTCGTCGATGAGTGAGTGGCAGAACGCCCTCGTCGCCGGCTCCTGCCGGGAGACCGCGGTCTTGGTGAACGCGGGGAGCAGCAGCCTGCGTGCGTCGTGGTGGAACGGGGGGTCGGAGGAGATGGGCGGTGACCCGCCGACCGGCGCCAGTTCGCGGGGCGGCCGGAGGTTGCTCAGGATGATCGACCGTGAGGAGAAGTGCTCGGTGTCGTACGCGATCGCCGCGACGTCGTCGTAGCGCGTGGGCAGCCACGCGCCGCCGAACCGCTCGGTGTGCGCGATCGGGCAGCGCTGCCGCAGATCGTCCTGGATCGGGTACGGGTCGGCGGACCACTGCGGCTCGAGATGGGAGAAGTCTGTCGCCCAGTCCGTGACCGGGCCGGTGATGATCTCGCTGCGGATGCCGGGCGGCCCGTCGCCGCGCCGTTCCCGGAAGTCCTGGCTGAAGCGGTCATCGGCGGGCATGTCACGTCTCCTCGAGGACGTCGATCGCGTGCTCGGGACAGTTGGCCGCGGCCAGGTGGGCTTCCCGTTCCTGGCCCGGCGGCACCACGCCGTCGCCGAGGACCTGCCCGTAACCCTCGTCGTCGTCACTGAACAGCCGGGGAGCGAGGTCGTAGCAGCGGCCGTGTCCCTGGCAACGCTCGGAGTTGATCTGCACCTTCATGAGGCTGTCCCCGCCTGTGCTGGCCGGTTCCCTGCTGGCCGGTTCCGTGCTGGCTGTTCCGGTGCTCGCCGTTCCTGTGGCGCGAGAGCCGTCACGATGCGGGTGAGCAACGCGGCCCAGTCTGTGTCGTCAACCGCGTGCAGGTCCGGCGTGACGAGCGCACTGCCCATGGCCAGCAGGAGGCAGAAGTGCGCGAGCGCCTCGGGGGATAGCGCCGGGTCGATCTCGTCACCGGCCTGGGCCGCCCGCATCAGCGCGGCCAGCCAGTCGCCACGTTCGCCCACGTAGTCGCGCATGGGCCGGGCGAGGTCCTCGTCCCGGCGGGCCGCGACCAGCGCCTCGACGATGAGATATCCGCTTACGTCCCGGCGCCGGGGCAGCCACCGGCCGATGACGAGGAGCAGATCGGTGATCGACCGGTCGGGATCGGCCGCGAACACGTCGGCGAGCAGTCGGCGGCCGTGCGTGCGCAGCGCGCCGGCCAGCAGTTCCGCTTTGGAGGAAAAGTGCGCGTACATGGCCCCGTTGCTCACGCCCGCAGCCGCGGCGATGTCGGCCACCCGCGTGCCGTCGTACCCTCGCTCGGCGAACACGTCGGCGGCCGCGAGCAGCAGCCGCTCGCGGGTCTCGGCTGCGGTGACCCCGGCGATCCGGCCCATAGAAGAATTAAAAGAACGTTCATCTGATTCGTCAAGATGCTGCGGGACAAGCAAGGGCTGGCCCGGCTGGAGGGCGGCCGCCGCGGGCTTACCCGCCTGGAACGGCGGGTTGCCACGGTTATCGGGGCGTGGCGGCGGGCTAAGCTCGTGCTGGGACGGACCGCGACCAGTTGCGGGGGGCTTTTGAAGATCCGGCGCCCTTCACGACGTCGCCGCTGTACCGCTCGCTGAGCCAGACCGTCGCGGATCATGATGAGCTGCTTGACCTCGCCTCGCGCGGCCGTCCGGGCCTGTACCCGACCTTCCTGTTTTTGGCGCGGTCCACCATCTGCGGCTTCGCGGCGCGGACCACCTGCTCGCACGCTTCTATCCCTCGATCGCGGGGGACGCGGAGCTGCCTCCCGCTGACGCCGGTCCTGCGTTGGTGTCGTTCTGCCAGAAGTTCGAGACCGAACTGGCTGAGACGATCAGCAGCAGGCTCGTGCAGACCAGCCAGGTCCAGCGCGCTCGGTGTCGACCCCAATCCGCTCGACGTGCGCGACCCCGACGCGCGCCAGTGGCTCGAGGCACTGGTGTGGCCGGAGAACCACCGGCAGCGCGCGCTCTCTCCGCGGCCCTGGCCGATGCGGCCGCAGACCCGCCGGCTATCCGGGCCGGGGATGCCATCGACGTGCTGCCGTGTATCGGCCGCGAGATGCCGGCGGGCGAGCCGCGGGTGGTCTTTCACTCCGCGACCCGGATGCACGTTCCCGCCAACCGGCTCGATGCCTTCGACGCCGCAATCCGTCCCGGCCCGGGCCGGGCTTCGTGATCAACCGATTGGTGTCGTTATTGCGACACCAATCGGTTGATCACGAACGCTGCGCTCGGTGGGCGCCGCATCTTCAGCACCAACTGTCCCGTGAGACCAGAGGCCCCGACCTCCAGGTGTGATCATGGGATTAGTGGCGCCATCCCCGGCAATTCCATGATCATCAGCGGTGGGTGATCCCGGACTGGGCGAACGGCGCGGGGGTCGGCCGGGTGACCGGCGCGTCCCCCAGCGCCTTGTCGATCGCCGCGAGTGTGACGAGTTCGCGCAGGTCAGGCTTCGCCGGTCGCCTGGGTGGTCTCGGCCTGGTCGAGGGTGGCCGCCCAGCTGGCCAGGAGGTTCAGGCCGTCTTCGGACGCGGTGCCCGGCTCGGCGGTGTTCGCCGAGATCCGCAGGCCGACGTCGGCGGCGAGGTCGAGGGGCCTCGTAGGTGAGGCTGAGGTCGCCGACCAGCGCCCCCGAGGACCAGCGGCACATCCAGGAGTACCTGTCCACGAACTGCTTCGGCGACTACTACACACGGACCGGCCTGGACGTCCCGACCCGGGAACTGCTGACCTTCGCCATGCTCCTGTCCCTCGGGGGCGCTGAGCCGCAGCTACGGGGTCACATCCAGGGCAACCTCAACGTGGGAAACGACAAGGCGACCCTGCTCAGCGTCGTCACCCAGCTGATTCCCTACGTGGGCTACCCGCGGGCGCTGAGCGCCATCAGCTGCCTCAACGAGGTAATTCCCGAGGGTGCGGACTAGCCACGACGGGGATGCGGACTATCGGCGCGGTGGTCATAGTGGCCGCTGATGCTCCAGATCACGAGAACGACCATGACCGGAAGGATTTTCTTATGCGTGCGACCTTGATGTACGGGGCTGGTGACGTGCGGGTGCAGGACGTGCCCGACCCGGTTCTGCGGGAACCCACCGACGCGATCGTGCGGGTTGTACGGTCCTGTATCTGCGGCAGCGACCTGTGGCCGTACGGGTCGATGCCCCCATCGGAGCACGGCCGCCGGATGGGCCATGAGTTCCTCGGCGTGGTGGAGGACACCGGCGCCGAGGTGCCCGGCTTCCGGGCCGGTGACCTGGTGGTGGCGCCGTTCGTGTGGTCGGACGGCACCTGCGACTTCTGCCGTGAGGGCCTGCAGACCTCCTGCCGCCACGGCGGCCAGTGGGGCGGTGAGCTGGACGGCGGGCAGGGTGAGGCGGTACGGGTGCCGCAGGCCCAGGGCACGCTGGTCAAGCTGCCGGCCGGCCAGGACGAGGCGCTGCTGGCATCGCTGCTGACCCTGTCCGACGTGCTCTGCACCGGGCACCACGCCGCGGTGAAGGCCGGGGTCAGCCCGCGCACCACGGTGACGGTCATCGGCGACGGCGCGGTCGGGCTGTGCGGGGTGCTGGCCGCCCGGCGGCTCGGCGCGGAGCGGATCGTGCTCATGGGCCACCACAAGGACCGCACCGACCTGGGCCGGGAGTTCGGCGCCACCGACGTGATCGCCGAGCGAGGCGACGAGGGCATTGAGCTCGTCCGGGACCTGACCGGCGGTGACGGCACGCACACCGTGCTCGAGTGCGTCGGCACCGGCGCGGCCATCGACATGGCGCTGGGCGTGGTGCGCGACGGCGGCGTGGTCAGCCGGGTGGGCGCCGCCCAGTACACCGAGGTGCCGATGGACTTCGGCACGTTCTTCCGCAACATCACCCTGACCGGGGGTGTGGCCCCGGCCCGGGCCTACATCGGGGAGCTGATGCCTGAGATCCTCGATGGGTCGATCCAGCCGGGCCGGGTGTTCGACCGCACCATCGGCCTGGAGGAAGTGCCGGACGGGTACCGTGCGATGGCTGAGCGCCAGGCGCTGAAGGTCCTTATCCGTCCCTGACCCGCCGCGCCCAGAGCACGACTGCGGCCCTGGCCACCACCCCCCGGGGCTCATGGCGGACACCAGCAAGGAGCAGAGCGTTGGAGATAATGAAGAAGCAGCCCACCGTGAAGGCGCCGGCGGAGACGTTCACCGGGGACGCCTGGTTCGACGTGATCGCGGCGGGCCAGCCACCGTCCCGGATCCGGGTCAACGTGGTGCGCTTCGCGCCCGGGGCCCGCAACGCCTGGCACGCGCACGCGGTCGGGCAGACGGTGCACGTCACCGAGGGTGTCGGGCGGATCCAGTCCCGCGGCGGCGACGTCGTCGAGATCCGGCCGGGCGACACGGTCCACACCCCGCCCGGCGAATGGCACTGGCACGGCGCGGCCCCGGATCACTTCATGACCCACCTGGCCATGTGGGAAGGCCCGGAGGGCGGTGGCCCGGAAACGGACTGGGGCGACCTGGTCACCGACGCCGAATATCACCGACCGCCCGCGCCCTGACCATCCAGCCGGCAGTGATGATCACAAAGGAGGCGCGGCCGTGACCGCGTGGACGAACGACGAGCTCAGCCGGGTCGGGGATGCGGAAGAACTGCAGATTGCCTCGGCCCGGCGAGACGGCACCCTGGGCCGCTCCCGGACGATCTGGGTCGTCCCGTACGGCGGCGGACTGTATGCCCGGTCCGTCAACGGGCCGTCCGCGGCCTGGTTCCGCGGCACCCAGGTCCGCCATGAAGGCCGCATCCAGGCCGGGGGCGTGGACCGGGACGTAGCCTTCGCCGACGCCGACCATGGCCTCGATGACGAGATCGACGCGGCCTACCGGAGCAAGTACCGCCGGTACGCCAGGAGCATCACCGACTCGATCACCAGTCCGGGCGCCCGGTCCACCACGATCCGGCTGCTGCCCCGCTAGCACGAGCCCGAGCAGAAGGAGCACATGTAATGGAGCAACGGCAGCTCGGACGCACCGGCGTCTCGGTCAGCAAGCTGTGCCTCGGGGCCATGATGTTCGGCGACTGGGGGACCAAGGATCACGACGAGAGCATCCGGATCATCCACCGGGCGCTGGAGGCCGGGATCACCTTCATCGACACCGCCGACGTCTACTCCCGCGGCGAGTCCGAGGAGATCGTGGGGAAGGCTCTGGCCGGCCTGCGCGACGAGGTGATCCTGGCCACCAAGGTGCACAGCCCGATGGACGACGACCCTAACCATCGCGGCAACTCACGGCGGTGGATCATGCGCGAAGTGGAGGATTCGCTGCGGCGGCTGGGCACCGACTGGATCGATCTGTACCAGATCCACCGCCCTGACCCGGCCACCGACATCGACGAGACACTCGGCGCCCTCACCGATCTGGTCCACGCGGGCAAGGTCCGCTACATCGGCCACTCGACCTTCCCGGCCTCGGCCATCGTGGAGGCTCAGTGGACCGCGCGGGACCGCGGCCGTGAGCAGTTCAGGTCCGAGCAGCCGCCGTACTCGATCCTGACCCGCGGGATCGAGGCCGAGGTGCTGCCGGTGTGCCAGCGGTACGGGATGGGCGTGATCCCCTACAGCCCGCTGGCCGGCGGCTGGCTGTCCGGGCGTTACCGCAAGGACGCCGACGTGACCGGGCCCATGTCGTACGCGCGGCAGCGGCTGGCCAACCGCTTCGACATGTCGCTGCCTGAGAACCAGCGCAAGCTGGACGCCGCGGAGCAGCTCGCGGAGCTGGCCGACCAGGCGGGGATGACCCTGATCCAGCTGGCCACCGCGTTCGTGCTGCGCCATCCTGCGGTCACCGCCGCCATCATCGGCCCGCGGACCATGGATCACCTGGACTCCCAGCTGGACGCCGCCGACGTCGAGCTAACCGGCGACGTGCTGGACCGCATCGACGAGATCGTGCCGCCCGGCATCAACCTCAACCCCGCCGATGGCGGGTGGGTCAGCCCGGCCCTGGAACCTGCCGCCCGGCGCCGCTAGCCCGGGGGCGACCCGGTCTGCGGCTTGCGCCCGGGCCGGGTCCAGTGGTCTGCGCCTTCCTCCGGCAGCGGCCCAGCGGGCTGTGATGTTGCTGACACCGGGGCTGAAATGCAATCCATTGCAGGACAACGCGATAGCCTCAGTCGGCACAGCAACATGACGGGGCCGGACGCAGGACTCACCGCCTCGGGCTCACCTGGCGAGAGGGCTCAGCGCATGGCTTTGATCACACCAAGGGTAATCGCGCAGGTCAGCTGCAGATCAAGTAGCGAACTCGCGGCGATGTCCTGGGAGTGGGTGCTGCGCGCCGACGGGCAGGTGCTCTACCGCCTCACCAAGGTGGACGGCCGCCGGGAACGCAATCCGTGGACCCTGGTCACCCAGTTGAACCCGGTTCAGCTGCAATCGTTCCGCGAGGACCGGGACAAGGCCGCGGCCATGCTGGACAACTTCGCCCGCCGTCACGGGCACCAGGCTGGCTGAGCACGGGGCTGGCTGAGCAGGGGAGGGCAGGGCAGGGGAGGGCAGGGCAGCGGGAGCGCGGTCAGGCCAGGCCAGGTTCGGGATGCACGACCACCCAGATCGCATGGACGGGCTCGCTGGTCCGGTTCCAGTACTCGTGCGGGGTGGCCGAATCGAAGGCGATGGAGTCGCCCGGGCCGAGCTCGTACAGCTCGAAACCCACGCTGGCCTGCAGGTTCCCGCTGATGATGACGCCGTACTCGTACCCGTCGTGCCGGACTGCGCGCCGGGAGTCCGTCGAGTGCCCATCCGGTTCGTAGATCACTTCCAGGAAATCCGCGCGGCTGTCGGCCCGGGGGGTGAGCCGCTCCCAGCGGACGCCGCTGGCCAGGTCGATGGCCCGGCGGCCGGAGAGGCGCTGCACGATGCCGTGCCCCCCGGGGAGGGCATCCTGCGGGACCGGGAGGGGAGGCTGCTGCCCGCCAGGCGTGCCGTTACGGCCGGGCAGCGACACCAGCGCGGCCGCCGGAGGCGGCCCGTCCGCGGGCACCTGGGCCGGCATCGCGTCGAACAGATAGTCCAGGGAGGCCTGCAGTTCGGTGGCCAGCGCGTAGAGCATGCCGGCCGATGGGGAGCTGATTCCGCGCTCGACCTGCGAGATCAGGCTCGCGGAGCAGCCTATCCGGCGGGCGAGCTCGCGGACGGCGAGGCCGCGTGCCTCCCGGACCTCGCGCAGCCGGGGCCCGAGGGCTGACGCCGGGTCGAAGGGGCGCATGTGGTCACCTCTGCCAGGCCATGGGCCTCTGCTCGGCCGCGAGCATAAGTCCCGGCACCTGTCAGCTCAGAGTGAACGATATGAGTTAGGTCAGTTTGCAGGGCTAGATGTTGACAACCTCAGTTTACATGCGTTCTATGTAGATTTACAGAGCCCACCTAGGCAGTGGCGCGACCGTCCCGGGGAGTGAAGGCGAGCCTGGCATGAGTTATCTGATCATGAGAGCCGCTGACCGGCGGTGGGCCGACTCCGCCACCACCCCCGGGCTCCGGGAGACCGTGCTGGTGGGCGGGGCGGACGGGGCGAGCCACCTGGAGATCCGGCTGTGCGAACTGCGGGCCGGCGCGGCGATCCCCGCGCACCGGCACCCGTTCGAGGAGTCCTGGTACATCTTCTCCGGGCAGGGGCGGCGCAGCGTGGCCGGGCTGCGGTACGACGTGGCCGCCGGTGACTACGGGGTCTGCCCGGTCGGGGCCGGCCACACGGTCGAGGCCACCGGCGAGGACCTGTTCTGGCTCTGCGTCCGGGCCCCGAAGCCGCCATCCTTCGAGGGCGCCGCGGCCACCCTGCCGGCGGCAGAGACTGGCGGCGAAGATCTCGGGCGGCCCTCGGAAACCGATCCCCGTCACCGGTACGCGGGTCATTTCCAGGATTCCGATATCGCGCCGCCGGCCCAGCTGTCCATGCCGGGGTATCACGGCCCGAAAATCTCCAGTATCTCCATCCGGATGATGGTGGACCGCTTGCTGGGGGCCCAGCACCACACGCTTTTCGTTGCGGAAATTGCGGCCAGGGCGGGCCACGGGCACGCGGCGAGCGAGCATTACCATCCGTTCGAGGAGATCTATTTCTTCCTGTCCGGCGGGATGCGCGGAACGCTGGAGGGCGAGGACGTTCAGGTCGGGGCGGGGGACCTGGCCTGGCTCAGCGTGGACGGCACGCACGGGTTCGTGAACGAGCGGGACGAGCCCGCCCGCTGGCTCGAAGTCCAGTCGCCCGTGCCGCCGGACTCCGACGCGTTCTTCTTCCCCGCTGACTGGCGGGCGCTGCCGCACTGACCGGCCTGGACGCAAGCTGACCCCGGACGGAAGAAGGTTTCATGACCGAGACGGTGCACGTCTCTGACCCCGGAACCCGCTGGACCGTGCCCGACCCCCGCGAACTGGCCCTGAGAATCCGGCTCCGCGCCGTCGCGATGGTCGCCCCGCACGGGTTCGGCTATCTCGGCCAGGCGCTGTCGTCCGCCGAGCAGGTCGCGGCGGTGTTCGCCACCGCCCGGCCCGGCGTGGACCGGCTGGTCTGCTCGCCGGGGCACTACGTCATCGGCCCGTTCGCGGCCGCGGCCGAACTGGGGCTGCTGGACGAGGAGGCGGTCGCGGGCTACGGGCAGGACGGCTCGCCGGTCGAGGCCATCGGCACCGAGCGCTCGCCGGTCATGGACTACACCTGCGGGTCGCTCGGCCAGGGACTGTCCGCGGCGCTGGGCTTCGCCCTCGCCGAGCGCTTCCGCGGCTCCGACGCGCGGATCTTCACCATGGTCAGCGACGGGGAACTGGAGGAGGGGCAGGTCTGGGAGGCCGCCCTGTTCGCCGCCCACCACCATCTCGACCGGCTGATCGTGCTGCTGGACGCCAACAACTCCCAGGTGGACGGGCCGGTCGACAGCATCACCACCCTCGAGCCGATCGCCGCGAAGTGGTCGGCGTTCGGCTGGCACGCGCAGGACCTCGACGGTCACGACGTGGATGCCGTGTGCGCCGCGCTCGCCGCGGCCGCCGCGCACCAGGGCCAGCCGAGCGTGCTGGTCTGCCGGACCTCGACCAGCCGCGGCCTGGACTGCCTGCCGCCCGACGCGGACGGGCACTTTATCAAGCTTCCGCCCGCGCTGGCCGCGGCCGCGGCCGCGGAACTCACCGGCAAGCTGGAGGCCCTCCGTGGCTGAACCCCCCGTTCTTGAACCGTCGGTGCGTGAGCCGCCTTATCCCACCGAGCTCAAGCCCTACGGCCGGGCGCTGGTCAACCTGGCCCGGCGGCGCGGCGAGGTGCTGTGCCTCAGCGGCGACCTGACCCGGCAGTGCGAGGTCGACCTGTTCCAGGCCGAACTCCCGCACCGGTTCATTCACGGCGGCATGGCCGAGGCCAACATGATGAGCATGGCGGGCGCGCTCGCGCGCTGCGGTCACATTCCCTTCGTTCATACCTTCGGGGTGTTCGCTACCCGGCGGCCCTTCGACCAGATCGCTAACGCCATCGCGTACCCAGGCCTGCCCGTGCGCATCGTCGGATTCATGCCCGGGGTATCGACGCCGGGCGGCCCCAGCCACCAGGCCACCGACGATGTCGCACTGATGCGGGCCCTGCCGGGGATGACCGTGGTCGATGTCGCGGACGCGGTCGAGGTCCGCCAGGTCGTCGAGGCCGTCGTGGACGTGCCGGGGCCGGTCTACGTCCGGCTCAAGCGCGGTGAGATCCCGGTGATCTTCGGCGAGGGCCACGTGCTGAGGCTCGGCCAGGCCGAGGTCGTCGTGCCCGGGGGCGACGTGGCCCTGTTCGCCAGCGGCATGATGCTGGCCGCGGCGCTGGCTGCGGCGCGGGCGCTGAGTGAGCACGGGGTCGGTGTCTCGGTCATCAACGTGCCGACGATCAAGCCCCTGGACACGGCCACCGTCCTCGGCGCGGCCGCCGGGGCGCAGATCGTGGTCACCGCGGAGAACCATTCCATCCTCGGCGGCCTCGGGTCGGCGGTCGCCGAGACGATCGCCGAGGCCGGACTCGGCCGCCCGCTGCGCCGGGTCGGGCTGCGCGACACCTTCGCCGAAGGGTCGTCCTCCGCCCCGTACTTGTTCGGTAAGTACGGCCTGTCGACCCAGGCACTTATTGAGACGATCTGGTCAGCCCTCGGCCGGCCCGGGCCGGCCCCCCAGGCGGCGCCCGCCACCGCCGAGACCGGCGAGTACGCCCCCGTCTGACCGGCCACTGGAGGGAATAACCGATGAGCACCAACCCCTGCAGCATCGGCTGGCTGGGCACCGGCCGGATGGGCGCGGTCATGGCCGCCCGCCTGATCGACGCCGGTGAGGACGTCACGGTATGGAACCGGACGGCGTCCAAGACCGGGCCCTTGGTGGCCAGGGGGGCGCGGGCCGTCGAGCGGATCACCGACCTGCGCGGCTGCGACGTCGTGTTCGTCATGGTGGCCACCCCGGCCGACCTGGAGGAGGTGGTCCGCGGCGAGCACGGCCTGCTGGGGGCCGGCCTGACCGGGGCGGACCGCGGGCCGGGGGTGATCGTGGACTGCTCGACCGTGTCCGAGGAGACCTCCGCCCGGGTGCGGGCGGCTGCGGACGCCGCCGGCGTGGGCTTCCTCGCGGCCCCGGTCAGCGGCAACCCGCACATGGTCGCTGAGGGCGCCTGCTGCATTGTTGCGTCCGGCCCTGCCGAGGTGTTCGAGCAGGCCAGGCCGTACCTGGAGGAGATCGCGAAGCTGGCGGTCCACGCGGGCGAGGGGGAGCAGGCCCGGCTGGTCAAGCTGTGCCTCAACCTCTATCTCGGGATCATGGTTCAGGCGCTCGTGGAGGTGACCAGCCTGGCCGAGAAGGGCGGCACCGACCGGGCCACGTTCCTGGAGTTCCTGGGCGGCACGGTGCTGGCGTCCGACTGGGTGCGCAGGCGCTCGGGCGATCTGGTCAGCCGGGACTGGACCCCGACGTTCACCACCGAGCTGCTGCGCAAGGATTTCGACCTGGGGCTGGGCGCGGCGCGCTCGCTCGAGGTGCCGATGCCGGTCGGCGCCATGGTGTACCAGCTCATCCAGACCGCCATCGGCACCGGGCTGCGGCACGAGGACTTCCTGTCCCTCTACGAGCTGCAGGCCGCCGGCGCGGCGCTGCCCGCTAACCAGACGGCGCTGCCCGCTAACCAGACACTGCCGGAGGAGTGAGCATGTCCCTGCAGGAATTCGTCCCCACGCCCCGCTTCGATGAGTACTCGGAGGCGTTCGCTGACTTCTACCGGATGGAGCGCCGCGCGGACGGCGTCCTGCTCGTCTCCGCGCACACCCAGGGCGGTCCCATCCAGCTCAGCGTGCAGAACCACCGCTCACTCGGCCAGATGCTGCGGACGGTCGCCGCGGACCCGGAAAACGAGGTGCTGATCCTCACCGGGTCGGGTCAGGAGTTCATGATGGACTCCGATCCGGAGGGGTTCGCCCTCGAAGAGGCCGACCTGGAGTACTGGGCGTACGAGTACGCCTACAAAGACGGCCGGAACAACGTCAGTGCCCTGGTCAACGACCTGGAGATCCCCACCATCGGGCTGCTCAACGGGTCCGGCTTCCACTCCGAGATCGTGCTGATGTGCGACATCACCCTCGCGGCCGACGACGCCACCCTGTTCGACCTGCACTATGACATCGGCTCGGTGCCCGCCGACGGCATCCACAACGCGTTCCAGGAACTGCTCGGGGTCAAGCGGGCGGCCTATGCGCTGCTCACCGGCGAGGCCATCACCGCGCAGCAGGCCCTGGACTGGGGGATGGTCAACGAGGTCATGCCCCGCGACGACCTCATCGCGCGCGCCTACCGGATCGCCGACCACATCATGACCCAGCCGAGGACCACCCGCCGGCTCACCACCCAGATCGTCCGGCGCCCCTGGAAGCAGCGGATCGTCAGCGACCTCGACGGGGGGTTCGGCATCCAGATGTTCGGCCACCTGGCCAAGAAGCGGGCCGTGCACGGTGACCAGCACATCCGGTCCACGGTCAACTACGTGCGCGAGGGCCGCAAGAACAACTTCGACTGATCCCCCAGCCGCGCGATCACCGGATTCCCGGCGCTGGTCCCGGTGCGAATAGGGGGCGTTTGCGGATAAAATAACCAGGTGATGGAGTCGTTTCACCCGGCTGTTCGAAGCTGGTTTGCCCGCAGATTCCCGGACGGGCCGACGGTGCCGCAGGCGGGCGGCTGGCGGGAGATCGCGGCCGGGAACCACACACTGATCGCGGCGCCCACCGGGTCGGGGAAGACGCTGGCGGCGTTCCTGGTCTGCATCGACCGGATCTACCGGGCCCACGAGGCCAGTGCTGCTGAGCCGCGGGCGGCTGAATCCGGTGCTGAGCCCGGCGCGGCTGAATCCGGCGCTCCTGCCGAGGACGGCCCGCAGGTGATCTACGTGTCCCCGCTGAAGGCCCTGGCCACCGACATCTGGCAGAACCTCGAGACCCCGCTCGCGGAGATCGCCGCGGAGGCCGCGAGACTCGGGCTGCCCGCCCCGGACATCAGGGTGGCGGTCCGGACCGGTGACACCCCGCCCGCGCAGCGAGCCGCGATGCTGAAGAAGCCGCCCCATTTCCTGATTACGACCCCGGAGTCGCTGTACCTGCTCGTGACCGCGGAACGGACCCGGGCGATGCTGGCCCCGGCCCGGACCGTCATCGTCGATGAGATCCACGCGGTCGCGGGGAACAAGAGAGGCTCCCACCTGGCCCTGACCCTGGAGCGGCTGGAACACCTGGCCGCGCAGCCAGTGCAGCGGATCGGCCTGTCGGCCACCCAGCGCCCGATCGAGACCGTGGCCCGGCTGCTGGTCGGCGCGGGTCCCGGGCGGTCCGCCCCGGACGGCTCCCCGCGGTGCGCGATCGTGGACTCCGGCCACCGGCGCGAGCTCGACCTCGCCCTGGAACTGCCCGGCGATGAGCTCGGCGCGGTGGCGTCGGCGGAGCAGATGGACGAGATCCTGGACCTCATCGCCGGGCACGTGCAGGAGCACCGGACCACGCTGGTCTTCGTGAACACCCGGCGGCTGGCCGAGCGGGTCGCCCACCAGCTGGGCGAGGCGCTGGGGGAGGGCCAGGTCGCCGCGCATCACGGCAGCCTGTCCAAAGACCGCCGCCAGCGGGTGGAGTCGCGGTTGCGCAGCGGCGACCTGCGGGCCCTGGTCGCGACCGCGTCCCTGGAGCTGGGCATCGATATCGGGCCGGTCGAGCTGGTCTGCCAGATCGGGTCGCCCCGCAGCTTCGCCACGTTCCTGCAGCGGGTGGGCCGGTCCAACCACACCCGCGGCGGGATCCCGGCCGGCCGGCTGTACCCGACGTCCCGGGACGAGCTGGTGGAATGCGCCGCGCTGCTGCGCGGGGCGCGGGCCGGCCGGCTCGACGCGCTGATGGTTCCGGTCTGCCCGCTGGACATCCTGGCCCAGCAGGTGGTGGCCGAGTGCGCGGCGGAGGACTGGGCCGAGGACGACCTGCTGGCCCTGGCCCGCCGCGCCGCCCCGTTCGCGGACCTGTCCGCCGAGGACTTCGCCGACGTCGCCGACCTGGTCTGCGACGGGATCCGGACCGGCCGCGGCCGGCGGGCGGCCTACCTGCACCGGGACCGGGTGGCCGGACGGCTGACCGGCCGCCGGGGCGCCCGCCTCGCGGCGCTCACCTCGGGCGGGGCGATCCCGGAGCTGGGTGATTTCCGGGTCCTGGCTGAGCCGGACGAGACCCTGGTCGGGACGGTGAACGAGGACTGGGCGATCGAGTCCATGGCCGGCGACGTGTTCCTGCTCGGCACGACCTCGTGGCGGATCCGCCGGGTCGAGCCGGGCGTGGTGCGCGTGGTCGATGCCCAGGGCGCGCCGCCGTCGGTCCCGTTCTGGCTCGGTGAGGCTCCCGGCCGCACGATCGAGCTGTCGGAGGAGGTCTGCGCCGTCCGGAAGGCAGTAGCGCAGCGGCTGGCCCCCGGTCAGCCGGCCGGGGCCGGTCAGCCGGCCGGGGCCGGTCAGCCGGCCGCGGCCGGTCAGCCGGCCGCGGCCGGTCAGCCGGCCGCGGCCGCCTGGCTGCAGGCCGAGTGCGGGGTCGACCAGGCCGCCGCGGACACGATCACGGCCTACCTGGGCGCCGGGCTGGCCCAGCTCGGGGTGCTCCCCGACCTGGACACCATCGTGCTGGAACGGTTCTTCGACGACAGTGGCGGGATGCAGCTGGTCGGGCACGCACCGTTCGGGGCCCGGCTCAACCGGGCCCTCGGGCTGGCGCTGCGCAAGCGGTTCTGTGTCACCTTCGACTTCGAGCTGCAGGCCGCGGCCAGCGACGACGCGATCTTGCTGTCCCTCGGGCCGCAGCACAGTTTCCCGCTCGACCAGGTACCCAGGTTCCTGGCCTCCAGGACGGTGGAAGGCGTGGTCCGGCAGGCGGTACTCACCTCCCCGATGTTCGCGTCGCGGTGGCGCTGGAACCTGAACCGGTCCCTGGCCGTGCTGCGGATGCGCGGCGGGAAAAAGAACCCGCCGGCCATCCAGCGGATGGAGTCCGACGACCTGATGGCCGCGGTCTTCCCGACGCTGGCCGCCTGCCAGGAAAATGTGGCCCCCGGGCCGCTGGAGATTCCCGATCATGTCCTGGTCCGCCAGACGCTCGAGGACTGCCTGCGTGAGGCCATGGACATCGACGGCCTGACCCGGCTGGTGGGGGCGATCGAGTCCGGCCAGGTCACCGTGGTCGTGCGGGACACCACCGAACCCTCCGTGCTCGCGCACGAGATCCTCAACGGGCGGCCGTTCACCTTCCTCGATGACGCGCCGCTGGAAGAACGCCGCAGCCGCGCGGTGCCGCTGCGCCGCGGCCTGCCGGTCGAACCCCACGAGCTGGGCAGGCTCGATCCCGCCGCCATCGACCGGGTCGCAGAGCAGGTCCGCCCGGACCCCCGCGGCCCGGACGAGCTGCACGACCTGCTGATGACCCTGACCGCCGTGCGTCCCGCCGATGAGTGGCGGCCCTGGTTCGGGGAGCTGACCCGGGACCGCCGGGCGGTCAGCCTGCACGGCCCGGCCGGGGAGTTGTGGTGCGCGGTGGAACGCCGCCCCGCCGCCGAGGTCCTGTTCCCGGACGCCGCCGTGGTCCCCGACCATCCGTGCCCGGCCGCCGCCGCCCCCGCCGTCCTGCCCGACCGCGATGAGGCGGCCGCCGGCCTGCTCCGCGGCCACCTGGACTGCCGAGGCCCGGCCACGGCCACCGAGCTGGCCCAGGCCACCGGCCTGCCGGAATCCGGCGTCATGATCGCCCTGGCCCGGCTGGAAGCAGAAGGCTTCGCCCTCCGCGGCCGGTTCCGCCCCGGCTCCATCACCTCAGGCCCGGACGAGGAGTTCTGCGCCCGGCGGTTGCTGGCCCGCATTCACTCCTACACCCGGCAGCGGCAGCGTCGCGAGATCGAGCCGGTCAACGCGCGGGACTTCGTGCGGTTCCTGCTGCGCTGGCAGCACCTCGCCCCGGGCACCAGGGCTGAGGGGCGGCTCGGCGTGGTCAGCGTGGTCGAGCAGCTCCAGGGCTACGAGCTGGCCGCGGGCGCGTGGGAGAACGCGGTCCTGGCGGGCCGGGTGGACGGTTACCGGCGTGAGTGGCTGGACGAGGCCTGCCTGTCGGGCGAGGTCACCTGGGGGCGGCTGTCGGTGCGCGAGAGTGAGCCCGACCCGGCGCCCCGGCGCAGCGGGCTGGCCCCCTCCCGGGCCACCCCGATCACCCTGGCCATCCGCGACGATCTGCCCTGGCTGCTGCGCGCGGTCCGCGGCGACCTGACGCCCGCCGAGCCGGGACCAGGCCGGACCCGCGACGTGCTCGACGCCCTCCGCCAGCACGGGGCGCTGTTCCGCCCCGACCTCGGCGCGATCACCGGCCGCCTGCCCAGCGAGGTGGAGGAGGCGCTGTGGGACGGCGTGACCCGCGGGCTGGTCACCGCCGACGGCTTCCGGGCGGTCCGGTCCCTGCTCCGCCGCAGCCCCCGGTCCCGGTCGTCCGGACTGCGGCGCGGCCGCAGCGGCGCCGGTGCCGGGTCGGCCGGGCGGTGGTCACTTCTGCCGGGTCCGTCTCTCGACGCGGACCGCGACGAACTGGCCGAGGCCGTAGCCGAGCAGCTTGCGGTCCGCTGGGGTGTGGTCTTCCACGATCTGGTGGCCCGGGAGAACCTGGCCCTGCCCTGGCGTGAGATCTTGTGGGCGTTCCGGCGCATGGAGGCCCGGGGCACCGTCCGCGGCGGCCGGTTCGTCGCCGGGTTCAGCGGCGAGCAGTACGCGCATCCGGACGCCCTCGACGTGCTGCGCACCATCCGCAAGCAGCGTCTTACCGGCGAGCCCATCCAGATCTCCGCCGCCGACCCGCTCAACCTGACCAGCATCGTGTTGCCCGGGCCGCGGATCCCCGCCATCCCGGCCAACACCGTTACCTACATCGACGGCGCGGTCGCCGCCGCCAGCACGGTGGACCCAGCCCGCACAGCGGACTCAGCCCGCGCCGCTTCCTAGCCTCCCGGTGGCCTGGCCGCCTGGGACCCGGGCGTAACCGGGCACGTCCGGGAACGGAGGGTCGACCGTCTGCAGGTCGACCTGGAACGTGTTGAGCAGCATGGCAGCATGGAAAAGTTCCCCAGGCTGCCGATAAGGTGGACCACGCCTTCCTCGCCGAATTCCTCCAGGGCCGCGGCGAAGGTCTCGTCCGACACGAAGTGTCCGTCCAGGATCTCGGTGCTGAACTGGTAGACGAGGTCCTCGTCACGGCGGGTGAAGCCCGGCTCCTTGTTCTCCGCCAGGGCCTGCAGGCTCTCCCGGGACACCCCCGCGTTGACCGCCTTGGCGATGTGCGCGTTCCAGGAGTACTGCGCGTCCCAGTGACGGGCCGCGATGAGCAGGCTCAGTTCCCGCAGCCGCAGATCCAGCGACGACTCGAAGCGGCAGTAGGCCCCCAGCGCCTCCACCTTCTCGGCCAGTTGGTGAGCAGGACGTTCACGACGGCGGACTGGCCGCCGCGCACCGCGGCGATCGCCTTGTCCAGGGCTGGCGCGAGCTGCTGGGTGGTCGAGACCGTGAACCCCGCCGCGCCGGCCGCCGTGGCCACGGCCGCGGCATCCGGCTGGGCGGACAGGTCGACGCCCGAGAAGTGGTCGCTGGACACGGCCGCCCCCTCGGGATACGCCCGCAGGTGGTTGAGCCGCATGGAGGCGTGCGCGCCGTTGTTGTAGATGACCACGAGCAGCGGCAGGCCGTACTGGGCGGACGCCATCAGGCCGGGCAGCACCGGGTTGT
Organism: uncultured Actinomycetes bacterium; assembly: GCA_963770545.1. Lineage (GTDB taxonomy): Bacteria > Actinomycetota > Actinomycetes > Streptosporangiales > Streptosporangiaceae > RYN-230. The sequence goes on from CAVYQF010000032.1 coordinate 89,977, forward strand.
ACAGCCAGGCGCCATCGCCGACGGTGAGCACGGCCATCCGGTCCCCGCCGGAGTCCTCAGCCCCCTGGAGCGCCAGTTTCGCGCCGAGCGCGACGCCAAGGCCCTGCCCGAGACCGCCGTGCACGTAGCGGTACCGGCCGGGCCGGTCGGCCATCAGGTGCCGGGCGACCGCGCGGTTATGCGTGATGGTCTCGTCCACCACCACGGCGCCCGGGTCGAGCAGGTCCCGGAGCGTCGTGGTCACCGCGACCGGGTTGACTGGGCCGGCGGTCGAGGTGAGCGCCCGCTCTTCGGTTTCGCGCCGCCCCGCGTCGGCCACCGCGTGGGCGTCCTCCAGCCGCTGGCGGCGGGCCTGGATGGCCGCGGCGTCCGGGCCGGGGCCGGGCTCGCGCAGCCGGGCGGTGATCGCGCGCAGGGTGGTCGGCGCGGCCGCGCCCGAGACGTAGCGGTTCGCCGCCAGCACCTGATAAGCCATGTACGGCCGGTGCGGCGCCTCGTCGATGACCAGCACCGCGGCCGCACCCGGCTTCGCGCTCGGCGGGTACCACGGGGCCCGGCAGCCGACCAGGACCACGAGGTCCGCGTCGGCGGCCAGGGCGGCCAGGTCGCCGCCCTGGTGCAGCGGGTGGGTGCGCGGGAAGTTCGCGCACACGGCCGACTGCGGCTCCACCACTCCGATGGCGAGAAGTTCGGCCAGGTCGATCAGGGCGGCGAAGCCCTCGGGGTCACGTCCTGCGGTCTCCACGGCCAGCACGGGCCGCTGCGCCGCGGCCAGCAGCCGCGCGGCCGCCGCGACGTCCTCGTCCGCGGCCACCACGCGGGCCGCGGACGGAGCCGGGCCGACCGCGGCCGACGGCTGCCACTGGCCGAGGAGCGCCTCAACCGGGGTGTTGACGTAGGTCGGTCCGGCGGGAGTCTGGGCGGCCAGTTCCCCGGCCCGCTTGACCATGTCGTACAGGACGCCCACGTCATCCCACACCGGTGCCCACTCCGACCCCGCCGACGAGAAGATGTAGTCGGCGCCCAGGTCACGGCAGGCCTGCAGCAGCGCCTCGCCGCCGTCCAGGTGCGTATCCGCCATCAGGCTGTCTCTCCCGGGCTCACGCCGTCACCGGGATCGGCCAGTCCAGACACTCACAGATCCCTCGTCCCATGATCTGGTCCAGCTCCTCCGGCGAGAACGGGAAGTACTTGGTGAACTGCTCGATCGTGTCCGTGTAGGTGAGCCCGTGCCCCATCAGGCGGGTCAGGTCGGTGCCCCAGAAACAGCGTTCCGGTCCCATCTTGTCGACCATCTCGCGGACGTACTTGGCCATGTTGAGGTTGGGGAACGGCTCCGTCGAGTACCCGGGGATGGCGGACACCTTGACGTAGATGGTGGGGTGGTCGGCGAGACCGGCGGTCTCACTGACCCAGTACCCGATGGCGTCGTCCACGCACCGCGCCATGATCCCCATGTGGTCGATGATGATCTTCAGGCCCGGGTGGCGCTCCGCGATCGCGCCCAGTTCGGCCTTCCAGATGGGGGCGTGCACCATGGTCGCGATCCCGAGTTCCTCGGCGAGTGGCCAGTACCAGTCGTTGGTGCCGTCGATCATCCAGTTCCGGTCGATCGGCCGGTGAAAGGTGAGCCGGGTCCCTTTCACGTACGGGTTCTGCGCGTAATCGCGCATCATCGCGGCGCCCTCGGCCGGCTTGTTCTGCCGGATCCGGGCCATGATCCCGAAGCGCTCCGGGTACGCCTCGCACGCTTCCAGGGCGTAGTCGATCCGGTCTCCCTCTCAGGACGGCGGGAGGATCAGCGCGCGGTCCACGCCCGCCTCGTCCATCAGGGCCACGCATTCGGCGTAGCTGAAGGCCTCCTCCCGGTGGCCGTTCAGCCGCAAACGCTCCGGGGCGCCAGGAACCCAGGGCCGGTCCGGGGTTTCCTCGCGCCAGATGTGAACCTGTGACTCAACGATGAACACGGAATGACTACCTTCCTGTACTAAAAGCGGGGGCTCCGGGGGTCGCTCCCCGGGCTAGCGCTAAGGGAGATCGAAAGCCCGGCCACGACGGCTTCGGCGATGGCCAGCGACGCCGTGGCGGCCGGGGACGGCGCATTGCGGACCGCGGTCACCGGTCCGATCCGGTGAATGCGGAAGTCATCGACGAGCGCCCCGTCGGGATCCACCGCCTGGGCGCGCACCCCGGCCGGGGCGGCCATCACGTCGCCGGGGCCCAGCCAGGGCAGGTAGGTACGCGCCTCGACGAGGAATGCCTTCCGCGACACCGAACTGCGCATCTCACGCACGCCCGCCCGCCAGTTCTGGCGGGCCAGTCGGCGGAAGGCCGCGGAGCGGGCCAGGCGGGACAGTTGATCGCCGGACACGTCCCGGCGGCGGTACCCCTCCCGGGCCAGGGCGAGCACGGCGTTCGGGCCGATGTCGACCTCACCGTCGATGCGCGGGGTCAGGTGGACGCCGAGGAACGGGTACGCGGGGTCCGGCACGGGGTAGATGAGGTGCCGCACCCGGCCCCGGGCGTGCGGCCGCAGCCGCAGGTACTCGCCGCGGAACGGGATGATCTCGGGCGCGGTCTCGTCGCCGGCCGCGGTGGCCAGCAGGTCGGACTGCAGGCCCGCGCAGATGACCAGCCGGGACAGCCGGTGCGCGCCGGCGGGCGTGCTGACCTCCACGTCGTCATCGCTGCGCCGGTGCACGCCGGTCACCGGCGTGCCCGTCAGCACCTGCCCGCCGTGGGCCACGACGTCGCCGGCAAAGGAGCCCGCGATGGCGGGGTAGTCGACGATGGCCGTGGTCGGCGACAGCAGCGCGGCCTGGCCGGTGATGTCCGGCTCCAGATCCTGGATGGCCGCCGCGTCCAGCCACTGGACGCCGGGGACGCCGTTGGCGGCCGCCCGGCGCTCGATCTCCCGCAGCTTCGCCGTCTCGGCGCCGTCCCGGGCGACCACCAGCTTCCCGCGGGCGTCCCAGGGCAGGCCGCGGTCCGCGCAGTAGGCGCTGAGCAGCCGGACGCCGCGCCGGCACAGCGTCGCCTTCGCCGAGCCGGGCAGATAGTAGATCCCGGCGTGCACGACCCCGGAGTTGTGTCCCGACTGGTGCTGCGCGACCGCCGTCTCCTTCTCGAAGACCACCACGGGCACCTGTGCCTCTGCCAGGTGCCGGGCCACGGCCAGCCCGACGAGGCCGGCCCCGACGACGCCGACGGGGCGGGCGGGGCTCGGCTGCGTCACCACGCCGTCTGTCACCACGCGAACCGGACCGCGGCGGTCTTGAGCCGGGTGCAGAACCGCAGCCCCGGGGTGCCCTGCTCCTTGAACGCGGGGCCTGAGTCGCGGAAGCCGCCGAAGGGGTGGTGCACGTCCCACCCGGAGGTGGGCAGGTTGACCGAGACCTGGGTGAAGAAGACGGGATCGGCGTTCCGCCAGTTCTCCAGCATCTCGGTCGGCCGCTGCATGACCGCGGCCGAGTACGCCTTGGACAGCGCGATGTCCGGGGTCATCGGGCGCGCACCATCCATCCGTTCGATGAGGACCACGAAGCCGCCGTAGTCCACGACCGCGACGCTCAGCGCCTTGCCGAGCTCCAGCGCCCAGGCTCGGGCGCTGTCGGCGAGGGTCCGGGCATCCTGGAAGGGCAGCGTCACGTCGGCTCCTCTTTACCTGGGCATACGAGTCTTTAGCTGCGCATACGAGCCGCATTGACCCGCACGGGTGCGGTCAGCGTATGGCGGGTCACGCGGAGGATCAACGGCTGCGGCGCGCCCCTGGCGAACTCTAAAGTTTCAGGCCAGGCAGGCTGGTCGCTTCCCCGCGTCGTCGTAGACTCCATCCGCTCCCCGTCCCATCTGGCGCGGGCACCGGGGCCGGACAGGCGTTAGAGAAAAAGGAGAGCTTTACCTGCTGCGGGTCACGGTCGGGCGCCGGCGCTCCTAAGGCCTGCTGACCGTCGTGGACCTCGACAGCGACCGGGCCTCATCCCTCGCGGCCGACCTCGGCAGCCGGTTCGGCCCGGGCCGGGCCCGGAGCGCCAAGCCTGGTGCGCTCGCCTCGGTACTGGCCAGCGCGGATGGCCTGATCCACGCCACCCCGACCGGGATGGCGGCGCACCCCGGCCTGCCCCTGCCCGCCGGGCTGCTCCATCCACGGCTCTGGGTGGCCGATGTCGTGTACCCCCCCATCGACACCGAACTGGTCCGCACCGCACGCGGGCTGGGCTGCCGGACCCCTCGACGGCGGCGGCATGGCCGTCTTCCAGGCGGTCGAGGCCTTCCGGCTCTTCACCGGCCTCCCGGCCGACGCCGGGCGCATGCTCCGCCACTTCCGTTCCCTAACGGCCGACCCGGCCCGGCCGACCTCCCCAGCCGACCCGACCGACCAGCCGGGCCTGCCCACGTCTTCCCCCTGGTCATCGAGGAGCGAGCCATGACTGACACGGCGACGTTGAGCGTATGCGGGGTGTCGAAGCATTTCGCTGGACTGCAGGCGCTGCGTGACGTCAGCCTGCACGTCAACCGCCTTCTTCCTGGGGCGGGAGATTCTGGTCGGCCACTGGCTCGGGTGGCGCCTCGGCTGGCTCGACCGGCGCACGATGCGGGAGCGTACCGCGCGGGAACTGGCCAAGCTGCACACCCGGATCCCGAACATCGACGCCCGGTGCAGGGACTTGTCCGGAGGCCAGCGCCAGGCCCTGGCCATCGCCCGGGCCTCGGCTTGGTGCGAGCGGGTCCTGCTGCTCGACGAGCCGACCAGCGCGCTCGGCGTCGAACAGCAACGCGAAGTGCTCGACCTCATCCGGCGGGTGCGCGACCTGGGCACGGCCGTGATCCTGGTCAGCCACCAGATGCCCGACGTGCTCGCCGTGTGCGATCGCATCACCGTGCTGCGACTCGGGCGGTACTGGGCCTGGAACCGGGCGAGGACCTCGAGCTGGCCGACCCGCACGGGCTGGTGCGCAGCCGCGTCCTGGCCGCGGTTGATGGCTACGCCGGCGGGGTGCGGATCGCGCTGAACATGCCGCCGCTGGGTGGCCGGGCTGGCCCAGCCGCCCAGCATGTGGCGTTCAGCTGCGATGACGTGTTCGCTGTGAGTTCCGCCCTGCGGTGCGCGGGCGCGCCGCTCCTGGTGATCCCGGAGAACTACTACGAGGACCTGCAGGCGCGTCTCGACCTGGGCGAGCAGACCGTCGCCCGGCTGCCGGCCTCAGGCGTCCTCTATGACCGGGACGCCCGGGGAGAGTTCTTCCACCTCTACACGGCACTGCTCGGCCCGCACCTGTTCATCGAGGTCGTCCAGCGCCTCGGAGGCTACGCCGGATACGGCGCGGTCAACGCGCCCACCCGGATGGCCGCCCAACGTGCGGTGCGGCCGGGCGACCACTAGCGCCGTCACGCGACCTTGCGGGCTCCCGGGCCAGGGACGGGGGAGACTTCCCGCGCGGACTCCAGGACGTGCCCGGCCTGGCAGGACAGCTGCAACTGCACCGGCTGCCCGCAGTCGCGGTGCCGGAGCAGGACCGGGGGGCCGTCCGGCCGGGCCGCGTGCTTGTCGCCCCACTGCATCAGCCCGACCAGCACGGGGTACAGGTCCAGGCCCTTCTCGGTGAGGCGGTACTCGTGCCGGCTGCGCTGGCCGCTGTCCTGATACGGCACCTTGCGGAGCAGTCCTTCTTGCACCAGGCGGCCCAGCCGGTCGCTGAGCACCTGCCGGGGGATCCCGGTCCGGTGCTGCATGTCTGCGAACCGGCGCACGCCGTTGAACGCCTCGCGCAGCACGAGGAACGTCGCCCGCTCGCCGATGATCGCCACTGCGGCGCCGATCGCGCAGTTGGCGGGGTCGTAGTCCATGATCCAGGTGCGTTCCATGGGCCCAGGCTAAGTCTGGTTGACAGACTCAGCAACTGGCGGCCATGCTGAGTCTGTGAATCGAACCCAGGTACACCAGGCTCCTGCCCGCGTGGCAGTGACGATCCGGCCCCCGGACCCCGCAGACCTGGCCGCGCTCACCGGCTTCCTCGCCGGGCTCTCCACCCGGACCCGCGTCCAGAGGTTCTTCGCGCCCGTCCGGCCCACCGCGGCCATGGTCCGCCTGGCAGGCGGTCAGGCGAGCCCGGCAGGCCACGCCGATGTCCTGCTCGCCACGCACGGCGGCGTCATCATCGGCCACGCCATGGCCGCCGACCATCCGGACGACCGGGCCGCCGACCGGGCCGCCGACCGGGCCGCGGCGGGCGGATCCCTGACCGAGATAGGTGTGGTCGTAGCGGACGCCTGGCAGGGCCAGGGTGTCGGCTCGGCCCTGGTGCGCGCGCTGCTCCGCCGGGCGCAGGCCCGCGGTGTGACGTCGCTCTGCATGGACGTGCTGCCTGATAACCGCCAGGTGCTCGCCATGATCGCCGGTCACTGGGCCGCGGCGCGCAGCCGGCGGGATGTGGACTGCGTGAGCATTCAGATCGAGCTGCCCTCAGCCCGGCCCGAGCGCGTCACCCCGGCCCGCGTGCCGGTGGCCGCCCGTTAGCGTCAGGCCTGTCCTACACCGAACTCGCCGGTAAGTACGGCTGCGGTGTGCCTCAGGATGAGGCTGTGGCCGTGGATGTTGGCGACGGCGCCGTGATCCGCGTCGGCTACGCTGGCGCAAACTGGCCGTCGTTACGAGAACCCGTCCTGACCAGGGGGTGGCCATGTCCGATGAGCTAGTGACCTGCCCGAACTGCGGGCGCCGGAACCGGGTCCCGGCCGCCGCCTCGGGGGTCCCGCACTGCGGTAACTGCCACCGTCCGCTGCCCTGGATCGCTGACGCCGGTGACGACACCTTCGCCGAGGTCGCCGAGGCCGCGAAGCTGGCCGTCGTGGTGGACCTGTGGGCCCCGTGGTGCGGGCCGTGCCGCATGGTTAGCCCGGCCCTGGAGCAGCTGGCCGCCGACCTGGCCGGCCGGATCAAGCTGGTGAAGGTCAACGTGGACAACGCACCCAAGCTCCAGCAGCGGTTCGGCGTGCAGGCCATCCCGACCCTGATGGTGCTGCGGGATGGGCAGGTGGTGGCCCGCCAGGCCGGCGCCCTGCCGCCCGCCGCCCTCCGTGCCTGGGTCGATGAGGCGATCCCGGCCAGCCGGCCTGACGGCAGCTAGCGCCAGACCGCCACGGGGTGCCCGGCGCGTAGACCCAGCCCTCTGGCCATGGCCCGCCGTGGGCTGGTCCCGGTCAGGCGGGGGCAGCGACGCTGGCGCGGCTGCGGGGAAGACAAGATGGTTCTCCCCGGGGCGGAGCGGAGGAGGACCGGATGACGTCGATCCCGGCCGGGAGCCAGTATGTGGCGATGGGCAGCTCGTTCGGGGCCGGGCCGGGCCTCACGCCCCGAGCGCCCGGGAGCCCCCGCCGCGCGGGCCGGTCAGCCAGCAACTATGCGCACCTGGTAGCCCGCGCGCTGGCACTGGACCTGCGTGACGTGACTTATTCCGGCGCGACCACGGACGACATCCTGCGGACATCCGCCCGGGGGCAGCCCGCCCAGCTCGACGCGGTCACTCCGGCTACGCGCCTGGTCACCCTCACCGGAGGCGGCAACGACGTCGGCTACCTGCCCAGGCTCACGCTCGCGAGCCTGCCCTGGCCACTGCGGACCTGGCCGAAGGTCCGGGCCCAGATCGCCGGGTTCGAGGATCCCGCCGCCACAGACGAGCGATTCGCCGGAGTCGGGGGCAATCTCCAGGCGATCGTGCACGATGTGCGGGACCGGGCCCCGGCCGCCCGGGTGGTCTTCGTTGACTACCTGACGATCCTGCCCCCAGAAGGAGACGTCGCCGGGCCGCCGCCAGCCGGGGTCGCGAACTGGGGGCGCGCCATCGCGGCCCGGCTCGCGGCCACGACGCGGGCCGCGGCGGAGGCCGCCGGTGCCGGATACGTGGCGGCCTCAGCGGCTTCGGCCGGCCATCACGCCTGGTCGGCTGCGCCCTGGACGCGGCGCTTCCACCTGTCGCTGCGCGGCGGGGCGCCGTACCATCCCAACGCGGCCGGGATGGCGGCGGTCGCCGACCTGGTACTCGCCACCCTGGAGACCGGATGACGCTGGAGACCCGATGACGACCCTGGAGATCCGGCGGCTGCACCTGGCCTCCCTGCGCGGGCCCGACGGCGGGGAATGGCCCGTGCACGGGTTCGTCATCATCCACCCCGGCGGGGCCGCCCTGGTCGATACCGGCGTCGGCGGCCCGGATGACCTGCTGAGCGACTGGCGCGTGGTCAACCGCACCGCTGCCGACGCGCTGGCCGGGATCGGGATGAGCCCCGCCGATATCGGCCTGGTGGTCAATACGCACCTGCACTTCGATCACTGCGGCCAGAACGCGGTCTTCGCGCACGCGCCCGTGTACGTGCAGCGGGCCGAGCTGGCCCGGGCGCAGCGCGAGTCGCCGCAGCTGTGCGACTGGCTCGGCTTCATGAACGCGTCGTTCGAGCTGCTGGACGGCGACGCCGAGATCCTGCCCGGGGTGTCGGTCATCACCACCCCCGGCCATACCGCAGGCCACCAGTCTGTCGTCGTCCGCACCGGCGACGGCTCTGACGACCTGCTGACCGGCGACGCCGCGTACACCCCGCGTCAGTACCGCGAGCCGCCCGGGTCTGACGGGTCGGGCCTGCCGGACGGCCAGGCCGCCGACGTCGCCGCATGGCGGGACTCGCTGGCGCGGATGCACGCGCTAGGCGCCGCGCGGGTGCACTTCTGTCATCACACCGCCGTCCTGCATCAGTAGCGCCCACGCATCTTCAGGTGATAAAGGTGCGCGGCGTCCCGGGCGAGGCGCGCCAGCCCGCAGCGAGAGTTTTAGCGGGTGGGATGCCCCTCGTATTTCCAGATCACGTAGGTGCCCTGGCCGTATGGCGGGACTTCGGTGCCGTAGGGGACGACCTGGATGGTGTGGTAGTGGGGGTTGCGGTGCAGCAGGGTGGCCAGGCCGTGGTCCAGGGCGCTGGTGTCGGTGAAGTTGAGGGCCACGTAGGAGAAGTAGCCCTTGGCGATGTACCGGGCGAAGATCTTCGCGTTGCCGGGCGCGGCTGCGCCCGCTGCGGCGGCCGGGTTCCCGGTGATGGCCCCCGACGGCAGGATGATGGTGCGGGTGGAGGACCAGCGCTGCCAGTGCTGGCCGGCCGGCAGGTAGTACTTGGCGATGGAGGGGTCTTCCACCAGCACCGGCCCGCGGCTGTGCTCGGCCAGCGGCCCGAACACGGCGATGAAGGCTTTCGCGTTGGGCCAGCTGGTCGCGAACGACCAGGACTGCGCCGCGCCCAGGTAGACGGGGAAGACCAGCGCGATCACGCAGGTGGCGCTGGTGAACGCCTGCTGCCGGCCGGCCGGGGCGGCGGCGATGAACCGGTCGGCGGCATATCCTGCGGCGATGGCGGCGAACCAGGCGCCCACGCCGACGTGCTCGTTGAGCAGCGCGGCGGTGTGCAGCCAGGCCTGCTCGGCCGGCCCGAGGATCGCGGCGGCGGCCAGGACCGCCAGCAGCCAGGTCCGGGCCGGTCCCTCCCGCCGCACCACGCTGAAGATGACGCCCGCCACGGCCAGGATGACCAGCACGCCCGCCCAGTACCAGGAACTGGACAGCACCGACATGGGCGAGCTCGTGTGCGCCACCGGGGCCAGGATGGCCTGCCTGAACCCGCTGAGATAGCTGGTCCCGCCGATCAGCAGCCCCGCGGCCAGCAGCGCGATCACCGTGGTCAGCAAGATGGCCACCCGCCGCAGCGCGATCCGGCCCCCCATCACCGGCCACGCGGCCAGCGCCGCCAGCACGGGCACCAGGACGTCGAACAAGATGGTGGAGTACGCGGTGGCGTTGGCCAGGGCCAGGACCACGCCCGCCGCGATCATCCGGCCCGGCGCCTCCCCCCGGTCCCCGGCCCGCAGCACGCACCAGGCCGCCAGCGCGACGAGGAACAGCGACAGGGCGTCGTAGGTGGCAAACGCGCCCAGGTGCAGGGTAGGGCCCAGCACCGCGAACAACGCTGCGGCGAAGAACGCGGCCCGCCGGCCGAACTGCCGCCCGGCCGCGCTCCACAGCAGCATGGTCGCGCCGAGCATGAAGACCAGGGACAAGACCCGGGCCGCGGTCAGGCCGCCGGCGTGGTCCGCCAGCGCGCCGAGCGGCGGGTAGATCACCGGGGCGCCGGAGAAATAATAAGGAAATGGCGGGATAGCCGTGCCATGCAGCCAGTTCGCCCACTGCAGGTGCCCGGCCCACAGATACAGCCCCTCGTCCTGGTAGGCCGTGTCCGCCCGGACCAGCCGGAGCGTCAGCAGCGCCTGGACGATCAGCACCGGGAGCAGCGGCCACCCGCCAGGCACCCTCCACCTGGTCGGCCGGCCGTCCCGGCCCGCAGCGGTCCGCCCGGCGACGAGCGTGCCCGCCGGGGACTGCGCCGGCGCCGACGTATGACTGTTCATGACGGGTTCTCCGCGTCCTGTGCCCGGCGTGCAGAGCTATCGCCGGCCAGCCCCCCGAGCGCACCCACGCCACGGCGGAGCGGCCTGGGTGCACGGCGCAGGTGTCTTAGGCGTTTCTACAGACGTGCGGGGAGCCTGATTTACCTGGCCTATTAGCACTAAGACGCGCGAACCCAGCCGTCCGATCACCGATCCGGCAAAAAAGGTCACAGGAAAAGAGTCTTGCCTGCCTGCGAGGCCCGCTAAGCCGGTCTCACCCGAGGCCCGACCGCCTGCTCGCCCGGGCCTACCCTCCAGTATCCGCGGTGACCCACTGGGAGGCGACCTGGTCGGCGCGCCACCGGGTCGGCGCGTGCCCGCTGACCGCGGCAAGGAACGTATCCGCGTTCAGGGCGAACAGGGTGGCCGGGCCCACCGCGGTAACCGTCGCGGTCCGCGGTACCCGCCGGAGCAGCGCGATCTCGCCCAGGCCAGTGCCGCGCCCCCGCACACCCTGGGGCCGCCCGTCCACGGAGACCTCGACCTCACCGTCCGCGATGTCGTAGAACCGGTCTGCGGTCTCGCCCTGCCGGATGAGCACCTGGCCCGCGACGGCGTTGATCCGCTCCAGAGCGCCGGCCAGGGTTTCCAGTGCCGGGCCGGGCAGATCCGCGAAGTGCGGCAGCGAGCGCAGCAGCGCCACCTCGGTCACGGGCCCGGCCCGGCCCTGGTCCACCCGGCGCAGGGTCCGCAGCCCGCAGGCCGCGGTGACCGGCAGCAAGGCTCCGACGGCGATCAGCGCGAGCCGGGCCCCGCCGAGCCGGACGAGCAGTGGGGTGAGCAGCGAGCCGACCACCACGTACTGGGCAGTGAGCAGGCTTACCAGCAGCCGTGGTCGCGGCCGTCCGGTGACCTCCCGCGCGCCTTCGAGCAGCGTGGTGAAACGGGACGGCGGGCGGCCCGCGTCCGCCAGGGCCATCCCGGTGACGCGGACCGGTGCCACGAGCACCGCGCCACCCGCTACCAGGACCGCGCACACCGCGAACAGCGCGCCGAGCTGCCCGAGCCCCAGGAACAGGGACGCGACCAGGGCGGACAGGACCACGCCCAGGTTCTCGGCCCAGCCGGCCACCACATTCGCCGCGGTGAGCTGCTGGGCATCGCGGGCCAGCGCGGGCAGCGCGGCGAACAGCGCCGGCCGGGTTGTGGTCATCGCCGTGCTGGCCAGCACGGCCAGGACGTAGGCCAGCAGCGGCGGTGCGCCGGTCCAGAGGCTGAGCGCGACTCCCGCCAGGCCCAGCGCCTGCACCAGGTAGCCACCGGCCAGCAGCTGGGTCGGCGGTCGGCGACCGCGGACAGCACCGGCGCGAGGACAATGCCTGGAGCCAGCTGGGCGAAGGCGACCAGCCCGGCGGCGGTGGCCCCGCCATGGCCGTACGCGTAAACCAGCATGCCGATCCACACGGCGTACTCGGCCACGACGAACGCTACGAACGCGGTCATGAGGCGGGCCATGCCTGGGTCGCGGACGAGCGCGCGGATGACCCGGAAGAACCGTCGCACCAGTCACCCTCCCCCCGGCTGCTCCGAGGGTAAGACCGCGCCGCCAGCCGCTCAATCGTGCTAGCACCAGGGCCTTTATGCGGCCACCAGGGCTACGGTGAGGGCGACATCGCCGCGCGGGATCGATCGCCGGCCAGCCGCGGCAGCTGAGTGAGGGGGCCTGGGTGGAGCACCCGTTGCGGATGGACGTGGAGGCGATGCGGCGGGCCGGTTACGCCACCGTGGACGCGCTCGTGGCCAGGCTCGCGGACCCCGGGTCCGACGCGGTGCTGCGCCGGGCCGGGCCGGCGGACATGCGCGGCCGGCTGGGCGGGCCGCCACCCGAGCAGCCAGGGGAGTACAGCGAGGTGCTGGCCCGGCTCCTCACGGACGTGCTGCCCTACGCGAGCCGGACAGATCACCCTGGCTACTTCGCGTTCGTGCCGAGCTTCACCACCTGGCCGGCGGCGCTGGCCGAGCTGGCCGCGGCCGCGGCCGCGGCCAACCCCTACTGCGGGGCATGGATGGAGTCGGCCGGCCCGGCGCAGGTCGAACTCCAGGTCATCGACTGGTTCCGCGGCTGGCTGGGGATGCCCGGGAGCACGGCCGGGGTACTCGTGACCGGTGGCTCGGCGGCCAACCTCACCGCGCTGCTGGTCGCCCGGGACGCCGCCGGAGGGCCGTCAGACGATGAGATCGTTTACGTGTCCGACCAGGCTCACTCTTCCCTGGCCCGGACCGCCCGGGCCATGGGCCTGCGTCCCCACCAGGTGCGGGTGCTGCCCACCGACGACCGCTGGCGGCTGCAGCCCGGGTCGGTGACCGCCGCCGTACGCGCCGACCGCGAGGCAGGCCGGGTCCCGTTCGCCTTGTGCGCCAGCGGAGGGTCCACCAACACGGGAGCCGTCGATCCACTGGCGGACCTGGCCGACGTATGTGCCGCGGAAGGACTGTGGCTGCACGTGGACGCGGCGTACGGCGGATTCGCAGCGCTGGCCCCGAAAGGACGGGACGTGCTGACCGGTATCGAGCGCGCGGACTCAGTGACCCTGGACCCGCACAAGTGGCTGTTCCAGCCGATGGAGTGCGGCAGTGTCCTGGTCCGCGACGGTGCCCGGCTGGAGCGGACCTTCGCCATTCACCCGCGTCATCGAGCACTTCGCCGGGGGCGCCACCCCGGGCGCCCCGGATGCCCCCGCCACCCCGGCCACCCTGGGTGCGGAGGCTGGCCCGGCCGATGCCCGATCCGGGGTCCTGGCCGCCCTGGGCGGTGACCCGCTGCCCGCCTCCCGGCTGCTGGCCCGGGTGGCCGACGCGACGCTGCGGGCCATCCGCGCCCGCGCGGCTTGTCTCGATACGACGGCCGGAGAGGAAGTGATCCGCCGGTGGGACTCGGACCGCTCGTTCTACCTCATCGTCTCCGGGCGGTTTGACGTGCTCATCGACGGCCGCCGGGTCCGCACCGTCGGCCCGGGGGATCACTTCGGCGAGCTCGCCGCGCGCGACTGGGGCGGCGGCTACGGCTACACTCGCCTGGCCACCGTGGTCAGTGCCGGGCCCGGGCAGCTCCTGAGGCTTACCAACGACGACTTCCGGTGGCTGATGGAGACCGAGCCGACGGCGAAGGCGCAGATCGCCCGGGACCTGGCCGACCGGCTTCCCGAGCGGTGAGTGTGCCGCCGGGGCCGTTAGCCCAGGGCGGTGTCGTCCGTCAGCCGCAGCCAGCGGAATCCGTACCCTGCGAGCGTGATACTCGTCCCACCCCGGACCTGCGCCCCGGCCTCGGCCGCCGCCGGTGAGCTGCTGTCCCCGAGCAGCTGCCGTATCTCACCCTGGAGTGGGCGGCCGCCCAGGTCGTCCGGCAGCCGGACCGCAGCCGGTTCGGCGGACAGGTTGTGCAACGTGACCACGCAGCCGTCCCGCCAGCGGGTTTCGATAGCCAGCACCCGCGGGTCGTTGACCTTCAGCGTGCGCCAATCGCCCCAGCCGAGCTCCGGGCACTGGCGGCGGACAGCGATGGCCTGCGCCACCCAGGAGTACAGCGATCCCGGGTCGTGGCGCTGGCTGGCCACGTTGACCGTGCGGTAGCCGTACGGACCGTCGGCCCGGACCGGCCGGTACGGCGTGGCTGCGGCCGAGAACCCTCCGGCGTGCCGCGATGACCATTGCATCGGGCCGCGGACGGCGAGCCGGCCGGGCAGGGACAGGTCTTCGCCCATGCCGATCTCGTCGCCGTACAGCAGGACGGGCGTGCCGGGCAGGGCCAGGGTGAGGGCCAGCGCCATCTCGATCCGGCGCCGGTCGTTACCCAGCATCGGGGCCAGCCGCCGCCGGATGCCGCGCCCGTACACACGGTGCCCCGGCTCAGGCGCGAACGCGTCGAACACCTCGCCGCGCTCATTGTCGCTGAGCATGCCCAGGTTCAGCTCGTCGTGATGCCGGATGAAGTTGGCGAACTGGGCGTGCACCGGAATCCGCGGCCGCTGGTTCAGCGAGTCGACCAGCGGCCCGGCGTGGCCCCGGGCGTGCGCGAGCCACTGCGCCGCACAGGTGCGGAAGTCGAACAGCATCTGGACGCCATCGCCATCATCGATGGCGAAGTAGCGCTCCTGTTCTTGCGGGCTGACGTTGGCCTCGCCCAGGAAGATCGCATCGCCGCGGCGCCGCTCCATGAACTCCACCTGCGACCGTAGGTATGAGACCGGCTGCTCCCGGACTCCGGTGCCGACCGTCTCGATCATGAACGGCAGCGAATCGACCCGGAAACCCGACACCCCCAGCTCCAGCCAGAAACCGAGAACCTTGTTCATCTCATCACGCACGTCCGGATCGGTGATGTTCAGGTCAGGCATGAAGTCGTAGTAGCGGTGCATGTACCACTGCTCCGCCACGTCGTCATACGTCCACGTGCTGTCCTGCTCCCCCGGGAACACCACCTCGCTCGGCTCGGCCTGCTTCTCGTCGCTCCATACGTAGTAGGACCGGTAGCGGGAACGGCGGTCGCGGCGGGCCTGCTGGAACCAGGGATGCTGATCGCTGGTGTGGTTCATGACCAGGTCGACCAGGACCCGGATACCGAGGTTGCCGGCGGTGCGGATCATCTCGACGAAGTCGCCCAGCGTCCCGAACCGGGGATCGACCGCGTAGTAGTCGGTGACGTCGTATCCGTCGTCGCCCAGCGGTGATGGGTAAAACGGCATCATCCACAGCGTGCTGATCCCGAGCCCGGACAGGTAGTCCAGCCCTCGGGTCAGGCCCGCGAGATCCCCGTTTCCGTCCCCGTCGCCATCCAGCCATGTCGCCACGTCGGCGCAATAGATGACGGCGTTTTTCCACCACAGGTCGCTGGCAGCCTTGTCAGTCATGCGGCCCGGGTTCCCCCGCAGGGCGGTTCGTAACATTCCGGGGGCGACCGGCAGGATAGGAAAGACCGCGGGCGAGAAAGGGATCCTGGCATGAGCCGTGTGGTGATCATCGGGGCGACCGGGCACGTCGGCACCTATCTGGTGCCGCGGCTGGTGCGGGGCGGTCACGAGGTGATCGCCCTGAGCCGGGGGAAGCGCGACCCCTACCAGCCGGCCCCGGAGTGGGATCAGGTCACCCGGGTCGCGGTGGACCGGGACGCGGAGGATGCCGCGGGGACCTTTGGCAGCCGGGTCGCGGAGCTGCATCCCGACGTGGTCATCGACATGGTCTGCTTCACCGCGGCCTCGGCACGCCAGCTCGTCGAGGCGCTGCGCCCGTCCCGCCCGTTGCTGC
This sequence comes from uncultured Actinomycetes bacterium, assembly GCA_963770545.1. Classification (GTDB taxonomy): domain Bacteria; phylum Actinomycetota; class Actinomycetes; order Streptosporangiales; family Streptosporangiaceae; genus RYN-230. The sequence continues at coordinate 105,701 of CAVYQF010000032.1, forward strand.
TGCACTGTGGGACGATCTGGGTCCACGGGCCTGCGCTCCGGGTCCCGGTCACCGAGGACGAGCCCCGCACCGCGTACGGCGACTACGGCACGGGCAAGGCGGAGATCGAGGCGCTGCTGGACCGCGAGACGCTGGCGGGCGGAGTTCCCGCCGTGGTGCTGCACCCCGGTCACATCAGCGGCCCGGGCTGGCCGGTGATCACGCCCGCCGGCAACCTGGACCCGGCGGTCTGGACGCAGCTGGCCACCGGCCAGCCGCTCGCGTTGCCCGATCATGGGCTGGGGGTGCTGCACCACGTGCACGCCGACGACGTGGCCCAGGCCTTCGAGCGCGCCCTGACCAGGCCCGCGGCTATCGGGGCCAGCTTCCACGTGGTGTCCGAGCAGGCCATGACGCTGCGCGGGCTCGCGGTCGGCGTCGCCCGGTGGTTCGGCCGCGAGCCTGTGCTGGACTTCGTGGACTGGCCCGAGTTCGAGCGCCGGATCGGTGCCGAGCACGCGGAGGCCACCCGCGAGCACACGATGCGCAGCATCACCGCGAGCATCGCCCGGGCCCGCGAGGTGCTTGGCTACGCGCCTCGCTATAGCACGCTCGATGCCCTGCACGAGGCCCTGGCCTGGCTGGTCGCGCACGGCCAGGCGGACGTCGGCGGCGGCCAGTTTCCTGGGAGTTAGCGGGGGCCTGGCAGGTCAGCGAGATCTTCCCCGGTAGCCTGGCAGCCTCTTGCCGCCAGAGTCGCTCATGATGGGGCCCCGCGCTGTCACTTGTATCCGCCACGAGAGCGTTCCCCCTTCGCCGCACGCCGCCGGGCTGGCGCTGGTCCGGGGAGCCCACGGCCGTCCTCCTGCTCCTCGTGCTGCCCGCCCTCGTGTACGGCGTCCCCGCGCTGCTCGGGCATCCGGTACTTCCCGGTGACGACCTGACGCAGAACTTCCCCTTGCGCGTGCTCGCCGGGCAGGAGATCCACAGCGGCCAGTTGCCGCTGTACGACCCGTACATCTGGAGCGGGGCGCCGTTGCTGGCCGGCTGGAACGCCGGCGCCGCCTACCCGCTCACACTGTTGTTCGCCGTCGCACCGCCGGTGGCGGCGTGGACCCTGAACATGATCCTGACCTGGGCGATCACCGGGCTCGGGATGTTCGCTTTCCTCCGCGCTCTGCGCCTGGCGTGCGTGCCAAGCCTCCTCGGCGCGCTGTCGTTCGCCTTCGCGGGGGCAATGTCGGCCCAGGTGGCACACTTCGGGCTGGTGGCCGGCCTGAGCTGGGTGCCCATCCAGCTGCTCTGCGTCCTCCGGCTTTCCCAGCGGCGCACCATGCCGTCCCGGCTGGCCTGGACCGGGACCCTGGCCGGGGCGTTCGGCCTGACGATCCTCGCGGGTGAGCCGCGGGCCATTGACGACGCCGGGCTGATCGTGCTCATGTACGCGGTCTGGCAGATCGCCCGCCTCGGGCGCCGCTTCGGGCCGGCGGCTTTCTCGGTCGCGTCCAGCCTGGCCCTGGGCGCCTGCCTCGGGGCGGTTCAGTGGATGCCCGGCCTGGCCGTCGTCGGCTCGTCCCAGCGGGGCATCAGCTCCGTGGTCCTGTTCAACTCGGGCTCGCTCCCGCACCGCTGGCTGCTGCTGATGCTGGTGCCGGACCTGCTGGGCGGCTCTGGGTCGTTCGGGCAGCCGGCCTTCTTCGCGAACTACAACCTGGCCGAGGTGACGGGCTACGTCGGGATCCTGCCCCTCGTCGCCGCGACCGCCCTGCTCGGCCGGATCCGGCTGCGGCCACGGCTCCCCGAGTGGCTGGTGTGGCACGTCATGGCGCTGGCCGGGATCGTGCTCGCGCTCGGGGGCAACACCCCGGTCGGGAGCCTGCTTGCCCACCTGCCGCTGTTCGATAGCCAGCGGCTGCAGAGCCGGAACATCCTCGTCGCGGACCTGGCGCTGGCCGTACTGCTGGCCTACTGGGCCGACCAGCCGCTGCGGGCGGGCAGCCGCCGGTTCCTGCGGATCCGCGGCCGCCGCGGCCCTGATCTGGAGACGCTGCTGGCCCTGCTGCCCCCGGTCTCCATGCTCACCATCGTCACCCTCGGCCTGTGCTGGGGCGCGGGCCTGCTGCGCTGGCTGCGGGTCAGCCCGGGCGCCACCGGCCTCGACGGCCTCCTCAAGCCCTGGCTGGTCCCGTACCTGCTGATCGGCGGCGGGGCCATCGGATTCGTCGTCGTCGGCCGGCATCTCCGGCCGGTGGCCCGCTCGCGATGCCTGGCCGGCTTCGTGCTGGCCGACCTGGTCATATTCACGCTTCTCGGCGTGGTTGCGGTCCTTCCCGGCCTGGGCAGCGCTGATCCCGGGACCGCGGCCGCAGGGGCCCCCGCTGCGGCGACCCGGGCTGCGACCCGGGTTGCGACCCGGGCTGTCCCGGTGCGGGCTCCTGGGGCCCAGACTCCTAGGGCCCAGACTCCTAGGGCCCAGACTCCTGCGTCGGAACCCGTCGCGGCCCTCGGGTATCCCGGGCGTTTCGCGATTTACGACCCGGACCAGCTCGGCGGGAAAGATCTTTCCTTGCTCGGCGCGCCCGATCTCGACGTCATCAGCCACACGCCGTCGGTCCAGGGGTACTCCTCGCTCGTCTCGGGCTTCTACGCCTCGGCCACCGGTTCCCATCGGGTGACTGGCGACGGGCAGGACGTACTCGATCCCCGGGCCATCGGCACCGGCGTCCTCGACCAGCTCGATACGTCGGCCCTCCTCACGGTGCCCTCCTACCTGACCACCAGGTCCGGCACGGCCGCGGCCCGGAGAGCCGCGGCGTCCCCCGGGTCAGCGGGCACCGGCCGTCGCGACGTCGCCGCGCGCCACCAGGCCACCTGGTATTTCGCGGAACCCCTCGGCGTGACCCGGCTCGAGGTACCGGACGCGGACGCCCGGCAGGACGCGGCCCAAGGCACCCGGATCGGCCTGCTGACCCCCGACGGCACGACGCGCTGGTTCCCCTCGACCGCGGCGGCTCCCGCCCGGCTGGCGATCAGCCTGCCCCGCGCGCTGACCAGCGTCGCTGTGGTCGCCCAGGCGGGCAGCCACTCGGACCGGCTCGGTCCGGCCTCGATCACCGATACCGACGGGCGAGTGTTCGTGGCCGACGGGCGGCTGCAGGACGCCCTGATCCCGCCTCGATGGGGATATGCCGGCCGCGATGGCTCGTTCGCGGTGTTCGTGGATCGCTACGCCAGCGGCCCCCTCCGGCTTCAGGCGATCCCCGGCCAGCCGGCTCCAGGGGCGACCGTGCGGAGAATCGCCGGGTCCGCGGCCGCCCCCGCCGCCGCCGCCGTCTTCTCCCCGCATGGCGTCCGGGTTATCCGGTCGGTGGCCGCCACGGCTGGGTGGACCGCCAGCTGGCATCCCCGCCACGGCCGGGCCGCCGCCCTGGCCGTGCGCCGGGCCGGCCTCGTCCAGGCCGTCAACGTGCCGGCCGGGCACGGCGTGGTGACCTGGAGCTACCGGCCGCCGGGGTTCCGCCTGGGGTTCGCGCTGTCCCTCGGGGCGACCGCGCTCATCATGCTCGCCGTGATCAGTGCGCTGTTCATGTCCCGTTCCCGCCGGCGCGGACTGGCCGCTGACGTCCGGAAGCCGCGCCCGGGCGAGACGGCAGCCAGCCAGGCCCGGGCCCTCTCGGGCCGCAACCCATGATCGTGGCGTCCCGCTCCTGATCGTGGCGTCCTGCTCCGGACCGGCTGGAGTGGACGCGAATAACCCGCGGATGCGTGGGAAATCCAGGGCGCATGAGTGGCTTCAAGAACTTCATCTTGCGCGGAAACCTGGTCAACCTGGCGGTCGCGGTGGTGATCGGAGCGCAGTTCAGCAGCCTGGTGAACAATTCGTCCAGTCGTTCATCAGCCCGCTGCTGGCGCTGATCGGCGGGAAGCCGAACTTCAACAGCATGGTGTTCACGTTCCACGGGTCGCGGTTCACCTACGGCACCTTCCTGACCGAAGTGCTCTCCTTCGCGATCTCCGCCGCGGTGGTGTACTTCGTGGTCGTCGTGCCGGTGAGCAGGGCCCTGAAGCTGTTCGACCGCAACCAGGCCGCGACCGAGCGAAACTGCCCCGAGTGCGCCATGAGCATCCCGGTCGCGGCCCGCCGCTGCCCGGAGTGCACCGCCTCCATCGTGCCCGCAACCGAACAGCCCCAGCCAGTCGGGCCTTCCAGCTAGCCGAGCCCGTGCTAGCCGAGCCCGTGTTAGCCGAGCCCGTGCTAGCCGAGCCCGGGCTGTCGCCGCGCACTCGGTCAGGAAGGGCTCACCGGCCACCCAGCCGATCTTCAGGTCCGGCTCCTAGCCTGGCCTCGAACGCAAACGGCTGGGAGCGGAGCAGGAAGGCTGGAATGCGGTGCGGGAGAGCGTGATCTGGTATCGGGGAGCGGGTTACCAGCTGGGGCGGGGCCCGCTCGGCTACGCGGTCTGGCCTGCGGGAGGACCGCCGGACCAGCCCCTGGAGCAGTGGCCGGAGACCCCCGCGGGCTGGTCTGCGGCGTGGTCCCGGTTCAACGCGGTCGAGGCACCCGGCAGCATCGTCCATCTCGGGCCCCCGGCCGCCCCCGCCGCCAGCCCGCCGGCCGCTCCCGGCGCCTGGCGGCCGGCGGTCGGCTCCTCCTGGCGGGCAGGTGATTCTGCCTGGTCGGCCGGCCCCCGCTGGTCGGGTCTGCGCGCCGCCGGGCCACTCAGCGCGGCTATCCTGCTGGTGACCGGCGTGGTGTGCGGGCTGGCCAGCCTGTTCCCGAGCTACCTGTCGGGCGGAAGCCTCGCCCAGGAGCCCGCCGAGCTGGTGCCGCACGTGATCTACCTGGCGGTGTGGGCGGCCAGCGCGGTGCTCATCGTGTCCGGCGGCATCAGGCAGCGGATGGGCGCCCTCCTCGCGCTGGGCATGAGCATCGTCACGTTCGGCTTCTTCTTCTCCGACCTCGGCACAGTGCTCTCCGGCGGCGCCCACCTGCTGGGCCCCGGGCTGGTGCTGGGGCTCGCGGGCTGGCTGGCCTGCACGGCGGGCGCCGTGCTGGCGTTCCGCCTCCGCTCGGCCGACAGGCCCCGGAAGCTCGATGCCCGCCCGCGGGGGCGGGTGGTGACGCTGGTCATCGCGGTGCTCGCCGCGCTCGGCGCCGCGATCTCGTTCGCGCCGTCGTGGGACAGCTACACCCTGCGCACGGCGGCCGGGCTGACGAACTCCATCACCGCGGGGAACAGCTTTGCGAATCCGGGCCCGGTCATCGTCGGCGACGTGGCGGTCATGATCACTCTCGTCGTCGTCGTGGCCCTCGCTGCCTTGTGGCGCCCGGTCCGGCTGGGTGCGGTGCTCCTTGCCGGAGCCGCCATTCCCATGGCCGCTCAGGCGATCTCGGCCCTAGTGCAGGTCAGCGAGCCGGTGTCCCCGGCCAGCTTCGGGGTTTCCCCGGCGCAGGCCGCGCGCCTCGGGCTCACGGTCACCACGGGGCTCACCCCCGCGTTCTGGATCTACTGTGCGTTCGTGGTGGCGCTGCTCGTGGTGGGCGGCTGGATGGCCCTGCCCCAGCGTCCCGTCAGCCGCTCCACCCAGGGGCCAGCCAGTGGCCAGGCGCCATGGCCAGGCCAGGCGCCATGGCCGGGCACAGCCGATTCCGTAACCGCGGGTTCGGTGACTGAGACCAGCAGGCAGCAGGCCACCTGACCGGTCCCGGGGCACCCGCACGTACCGCACATACCGCCCGCGAGCGCGGACCGGATCGCCTGCGGGCACCGCCCGGATCGCCTCCAGGCACCGCCCGGATCGCCTCCAGGCACCGCCCGGATCGCCTCCAGGCACCGCCTAGAGCCCGGCTCACGCTGATCACCCAGTCCATGCTGCGCGAGACGGCCCTGGCGAGGCGTTTGCGCAGGCCAGAAGACCCTGGCTCACACTCTCGTTGTCCGTAGTGGTCTAATTACTTTAAGTAGTGAATGGCCGGCTGTGCCCCGGCGGCCGGTCCCGGGACCTCCGTGCGGCCGGGATTTCGTCCAGCCGTGGCAGGCGAGAGGCCTTCCCATGACCAGCAGGCGGGTGGAATCCGGGAAGCTGCGGGCCAGCAGGCCGGTGCTCCGGGGTGAGCGCTGGCTGGAGCGTAGGGCGGGCGGCCGCCCTGGCAGCCTCGTCCTGGGCTGTGTGCTGCGTTACACACAGTCGAGTGAGCACTCCGCCGAGGCCCTGGTCCTCGGCGCGTTCCTGTCCGTCGTGCCCGCCCTGCTGGCCGTCTACGCCCTGTCCGATCTGTCGGCCGGGTCAGGCAACGGCCTGGCCCAGCACCTGATCTACCGCCTGCACATCCACGCGCCCGCGGCCCGGCTGGTCTCCTCAGCGTTCGGGAGCGAGACGAGCAACGCCGCGGCCGCCAGCGTCATCGGCCTGCTCGGTTTCGTGATCTTCGGGCTCGGTCTCGGGAAGATCCTTCAGAGGGTCTACGCCCGGGCCTGGCGGATCGAGGTTCGCTCGCTCGCGGACCGCTGGCGTTTCGCGCTCTGGTTCGTGGTCGCCACGATCCTGCTCGGCCTGCAGGTGACCGAGGAGTCGCTGGTCTCGTCGGTGGGCTGGGTGCTGGCCAGCCCGCTCGGCCTCGTCGTCCTCGTGGCCTTCTGGGTGTGGACACCGTGGCTGCTGCTGCACCGCAGGATCAGCCTCCGGCGGCTGCTGCCCGGGGCGCTGCTGGTCGCGGTGGTCTACATGATCGCGGTGACCATCTCGGAGTTCGTCCTCGGCTACTGGATCACCGACAACGGGCGATTCTTCGGCTCCTTCGGCGTGGTTCTCGCGCTGGTGGCATGGGCCCAGGTGATCGCGGGGATCTGGCTGGCCTGCGCGGTCTTTTCGCCGGTGTACGCGGAATGGCGGGAAGGCTGGAACCGCGCCGGGACCTCCCCGTTCCCCTACCCGCGGCCCGCCGGGGTACGGGCAGCCCGCGAGTGAGGGCTGGCCGGGACAGGGGGAACTAGTCCCTCCATGAACACCCGGGTCATGCGGTGGTTGAAGCCCGGTTGCTCGCCGCGAACCGGCTGGCAAATGAGGGCGATGGTGGTGAGGACTTCCCGGGCCGTCACATCGTCGCGCGCGTAGCCGCCGTCTGCCGCTCGGGTGAGAAGCGTCTGGAGCGCCGGCTCGAGCTGGTCCAGGAGGTGCTGCGGGAGGTCATCGTAGGCCGGGTCACCGGAATGCAGCGCCGAGGCCAGCCCGCGCTTGGTGCCGACGAAGTCTGTGAAGCGGTCGATCCAGCCCATGAGCGCTTGCCGCGCACTGAGCGTGGTCCCGAGCTCTTCCGCGGCTTCGACGCACTCGTCGATCTCGTGTTGCAGCACGGCGACGATGAGGTCGGATCGGCGGGGGAAATGCCGGTAGAGCGTCCCAACGCCCACTCCCGCAAGATCCGTGATCTCCTTCGCGGGCGCGTCCACACCGCTTACCGCGAACACGGTCTTGGCCGCCTCCACCAGCGCGACGACATTCCGCTTTGCGTCAGAGCGCTGCCGCCGGGCCGGGTCGGTACTGCGCCCCGCCGACGGGGTCGTCGCCGCGACTGACTCGGGTGCCATGGCCCTCCTATTGCTAACCGGAAAGCGATTCCGTTATAGTTCCGGAAAGGGCTTCCGCTTGGTGGCAGTGTACGTTAACGGAGGCGTCTGCACACGTCACGCTCACGTCGGGAGAATCCTCATGCAGTACCGGAACCTGGGCCAGACAGGCATCAAGGTCAGCCCATACGCGCTCGGCGCGCTGATGTTCGCCACCGCCGTCGGCAACCCCGACCCTGAGGACTCGACCCGGATCATCCATAAGGCGCTCGACGCGGGCATCAACCTCGTCGACACCGCTGACGCGTACGGAGACTCGGAGGAGGTTGTCGGCCGGGCACTGAAGGGCCGCCGTGACACCGTGATCCTCACGACGAAGGTCGGCCGCCCTATGGGTAGCGACCCGAATCAGCAGGGTGCCTCCCGGCGGTGGATCAGCACGGCCGTCGAGAACTCGCTGCGCCGCCTTCAGACCGACCACATCGACGTGTATCAGATCCACCGCCCCGATCCCGACACCGATATCGGGGAAACCCTGTCCGCGCTGACCGACCTCGTCCGCAGCGGCAAGATCCGCGCGTTCGGAACCTCGAATATGCCGGCCTCGAACCTCGTGCAGGCGCACTGGGTGGCGGAACGGCGCGGCCTGGAGCGGTTCCGTACCGAGCAGCCGCCGTACTCGATCCTGAGCCGCAGCATCGAGCGTGAGGTCCTCCCAGTCGCGCAGCAGTACGGCATGGGCGTTCTGACCTGGGGACCACTCGGTCAGGGCCTGCTTACCGGCCGGGTCCGTCGCGGGCAGGACAATGACGTCATTCGCGCGAAGTTCATGACGGCATTCAGTGATGAGGGACGCCTGGACGCGGTGGAGCGGTTGATCCCGCTCGCCGGGGAAGCGGGGCTGTCGATGCCCCATCTCGCGATGGCGTTCGCGATCTCGCACCCTGGTGTCACGAGCGCGCTGCTCGGTCCCCGGACCATGGAGCAACTCGACGACCTTCTCGCGGGGGTGGACGTCGTCCTTTCCGACGATGTTCTCGACCGGATCGATGAGATCGTCCCGCCCGGAACCGACATCGGCCTCCTCGACCAGGCCTACGTGCCGCCGGCGATCCAGAAGACCGGACTGCGCCGCCGCCCGCTCAGCGAGCGCTCCGCCGCCTGAGACGCCGCCTGAGACGCCGCCTGAGACGCCGCTTGAGTCGCCGCTTGAGTCGCCGCTTGAGTCACCGCCTGAGACGCCGCCTGGGACGGCGCGACCCTGAGCGGACGGTGGGCCCCGCCCGGCGCTTAGGGTCGTGGGTGTGGAGTCAGTGCAGCGCGTGAGTGGAGCGGGCGGGGCCGGTGCGGCCCGGCTGCTTGAGGCCCTGGGCCGGACCCTGCCTGGCGACCGGATCGTCGCCGATCCCGACGTCCTCGCGGCCATGTCCCATGACGAAGCCGAATGGGCGCGGGCCGGGCGGGCCGCCGCCGGCGTGCGGGCCCGCTCGGAGTCCGAGGTCCAGGCGGTGGTGCGGATCTGTGCCGAGTTTGGCGCGGCGGTCGTGCCGCGCGGCGCCGGCACCGGCCTATCTGGCGGGGCCAACGCGGTCAACGGCTGTGTCGTCCTCGACCTGGCCCGGATGGACCGGGTCGTCGAGATCGACCGGGACAACCTGCTCTGCGTGGTGCAGCCGGGGGTGGTCAACGACGACCTGAAGGCGGCCGTGTCCGAGTACGGCCTGTGGTACCCGCCCGATCCGGCCAGCGCCCCATGGTCCACGATCGGCGGCAACGTCGCCACCAACGCGGGCGGGCTGTGCTGCCTCAAGTACGGCGTGACCCGCGACTACGTGCTGGGCCTGCGCGCGGTGGTCGGCGGGCCCGTGGCGGAAAGCTCGGTCGCCTACGGCGATGCGGTGCGGCTCGGCCGCCGTACCACCAAGGGTGTGGCCGGGCTCGATATGGTCGGGCTGTTCGTCGGATCCGAGGGCACGCTCGGCGTGGTCACCGAGGTGACCCTGCGGCTGAGGCCCACGCTGGCGGGCACGCCACGGACCGTGGTCGGCGCGTTTCCCGACCTGGTCACGGCGGGGGAGGCCGTGTCGCAGATCACCCGGCGGGGACTGGGCCCCTCGGTCCTCGAGCTCCTCGACCGGGCCTGCCTCACGGCTGTCGAGGACTGGAAGCATCTGGGTCTGGAAGCCAGCGCGGCGGCGCTGCTGCTGGCCCGGGTGGACACCCAGGGGGATTCCGGTGCGGCCGAGTCGGACGGGCTAGCCGCGGCCATGACCGGCGCGGGTGCGCTGTGGGTAGCCCAGTCCACCGACGACGCAGAGGCCGAGGCGCTGTTCGAGGCCCGGAGGCTGGCCTACCCGGCGTTCGAGCGACTGGGCCCGGTGCTCACCGAAGACGTCTGCGTCCCGCGGTCCAAGGTTCCGGCGATGCTGGCCCAGATCGAGGCGATCGCGGTCCGGCACGGGGTGCAGATCTCCACCATCGCCCACGCCGGCGACGGGAACCTGCACCCGCTGATCGTCACGCCGGCGGGCGATGACGCCGCGCGGGCCGCGGCGCAGGCCGCGTTCGAGGAGCTTCTCGACGGGGCGATCGCGCTGGGCGGCACGGTGACCGGCGAGCACGGCGTCGGGCTGCTGAAACGGGACGGGATGCGCCGTGAACTCGACCCGGGGTCCCTCGCGCTGCAGCAGGCCGTGCGCCAGGCTCTCGACCCGCGCGAGGTATTCAACCCGGGCAAAGGCTGAACCGCCGTCCGCCGTCCGCCGCGCGTTACACGTCGCGCGTTACCGCGAGTCACCGCGCGCCGATGCAGGCCACGGCCGTAGGCTGTGCTCGTGGTTATCTGGCGATCGCTCGCTGTCATGACCGGCGGCCTAGTCATGTTCGCCGCCGCCTGCACTACCGGTGCCACCACGCGGCAGGCCGTCCCGGCCGCCCGGACCGCGGCGCATTCCCCAGGCCCGGCCAGCAGACCCCAGGCCAGCACACCCCAGGCCAGCACACACCAGGCGACAACCCAGCCGGGCCCCGTCACCCTGGCCTTCGCCGGCGACGTGCACTTCACCGGCCGTACCGCGCGGCTGCTGGGCCATCCCGCCACCGCGTTCGGCCCGATTACGTCGGTCCTGAAGTCCGCCGACTTTACCGCGGTTAACCTCGAGACCGCGGTGACCAGCCGGGGGAAACCGCAGCCGAAGACCTACCACTTCCGCACCACCCCGAAGGCGTTCACCGCCCTTCGCGACGGGGGGATCGACCTGGTCACCATGGCCAACAACCACGTCCTCGACTACGGCCAGACCGGGCTGGCGGACACGCTCGCCGCGGCGAAGGCAGCCCGGTTCCCGTACGTGGGCATCGGGGCCGCCGCGGCCGCCGCGTGGGCGCCCTACGTGACCTCGATCAACGGCGTGAAGATCGCGGTCATCGGGGTGTCGCAGGTCGCGGAGCTCGCGCCCTCCTGGGTGGCGACCCGGTTCCGGCCGGGGGAGGCGAACGCGATCAACCTGCCCCGCACCCTGGCCGCCGTGCGGGCCGCCCGGAAGCTGGCCCCGGTCGTCATCGTCTTCATGCACTGGGGCACGGAGGGCCAGGCGTGCCCCGACCCGAACCAGCTGTCCCTGGCTCCCAGGCTGGCGGCCGCGGGCGCCAGCATCATCATCGGGGCGCACGCGCACATGCTGCAGGGATCTGGCTGGCTGGGTCACACGTTCGTGGCCTACGGGATGGGCAACTTCCTGTGGTGGGAGCGCTCGTACAGCACCTCCACCGGGGTTCTGGAACTCACCCTGCATCCCCACGCGCCGCTGACCTCCCGGTTCATCCCCGCGATCGTGTCCCGGACCGGCCAGCCGGTCGCGCTGCGCGGCGCCCTGGCGCGCCGGGCCGCGGCGTACTACGCCAGCCTGCGATCCTGCACGCAGTTGACCCGCCGGCCTTCCTGACCCGCCGGGCCGGCCAGGAAGACCCTGGCCAGTTCCGGCGCCACCGTGGCGCCAGGGCTCCAGGCGCCACGCGGCCCCGCCGGGTGCCACCCGGCGGGGCCTGGCTGCTCCCGGGCCTGCCGGCGGCCGGGTCACGGCTGGCTGAAGAAGGAGCGGATGGCCGGGGCGAGGACAGCGGGCTGGCCGCCGCGGTTGGCCGGGCCAGGATCACCGGAAGCTCCGTGGTCCAGGCCCGGGAACCGGGTCTGCCGGTTATGCGGGAGCGTTCCGGCGAAGACGTCGAACGCGGGCCTCAGGAAGGCCGGCCGCTTCAGGTCGCCGCCCATCAGCAGATCTCGCCATGGAATCCCGCCCACTGGCCCATCCATTCGGTGCCGGGGTCGTTCATGCGCTCGATGAGCCGCGCGGTGAACGCCGACTCGGTTTCCAGCAGCGCCAGCCGGTACTCCTCCTCGATCAGGAACAGCCCCGGCACCCCGTCAGACTGCGACTTCTCGATCAGGGCGCGGATCCCGGCCTGCTGGCGCCTGAGATGGCCGAGCCGGGCACGCAGCAGGCCTAGCGCGTCGCTGGGCGGCAGCGCCGCGATCAGCGACAGGGCACTGACGAACGCGGGATACTCGTGCTGCGGCTGCTCGACCAGCTCACGCACCCAGTCCCGCAGCTCTTCGCGCCCGGCATCGGTGAGCCCGTACACGGTGCGCTCGGGCCGCTGCCCGCCACGGCTGGTTTCCTGCTCGATGATGAACCCGGCTCTGGCCAGCTGCCCGACGACCATGTACAGCGATCCGTGGTTGAACTTGATGCTGCGGTCGTCGCCGTGCTCGCGCAGGCTGCGACCCAGTTCGTACGGGTGCATGGGCTGCTGGCTGAGCAAGGACAGGACGGCCAGCGCCAGCAGGTTGCCGATCTTGCGCTTGCCGGGCCGGATGTGCTCCTCCCCGGTGGCCGCTGATCCAGCGGGCTGGTCAGGCACCGCGGGTCGGGTCGTCGAGGGTGGGCAGGCGGCCGTCGGCGTGGGCCCGGCGGGCGTCGGCGAGAAACTCCCGCGAGCAGATCGCCGACAGCTGCGCGATCCCGCCGCTGTGCACCCGGACCTCGCCGTGGCGGATCCGTCCGGTGAGCCGGATCCTCCGTCCGAGACTGGCCGCCGGGTGGTGGAACGTCTGCTTGACCTTGCCGTCGCCCGTCCAGGCCAGTTCCCACTGGTCGATGACTGCGTCCCCGGCGACCAGCAACGTCACCGCCGAACGGTCCAGGTCCAGGTCGATCTGGATATCGCCCTCCGGGATCTGCGGCGAGCGCAGGTCGAGCACGACCCGGCCGTGCCGCGAACGGATCTCGAAATCCCGGCCGGCGGTCCAGTTGCCCAGCCGCTTGTCGGCGCGGTGATCCGCGAGGATGCGGATCGCGTTGCCTGCGGGGTGGGTCTGCGTGTTCATCTCTGTCCTCTCGTCGTGGTTGGTTACGAGTGATTATTTATAGCTGAATAGTCAGCGTCAACTATTTTACGGCTGTATAACGGTTCCCGACTGGCGCCACTGCCGCCGGATCAGGTTGTGGACACCCGGGCTCTCCTGGCGCGCACTACGGTTACCCCGGGCACGACCTTCCGCCCCCCCGCCCAGCGCACCCTCTTTCCACTAACGATCTTCACGGCCGAAGGTGTGCTGAAAACGCTGGTCCTAGGGCGGTTTCAGCCCACCTTCGCCGCGGCCACGCCCGCGCCCGGCACGGAGGCAGGCGAAGGTGTGCGGAAAGGGTGGCCAGGGCGACGGTTTCGGCACACGTTCGCCCGCGTCCTCGCCTGAGCCGGCGGGGAACGGCGGTTTGAGCACACGTTCGATGCCGGTCGCAGGCCGGAGGGCTGCAGGAAGCCAGCCGGGTCCCCGGCCGGAGCGCGCGGATCAGTTCAGCCTCAGCCCGCTAGGGGATCAGGCCCAGTTCCCGTCCCCGGGCCACGGCCTCCGTCCGGTTGGCCGCGCCGAGCTTGCTCAGGACGTGGCTGACGTGCTTCTTGACCGTGTCCAGCGTGACCACCAGTTCCGCGGCGATGGCCTGGTTCGGCCGGCCTCCGGCCAGCATGGCCAGCACCTCCAGTTCCCGGGCGGTCAGCGGCTCGATGATGCCGGGTACGGGCACGCGGGCGGGGGTGCCCGGTCCCGGACCTTCGGTGTCGGGCCCGGCCGCGAACGCGCGCCGCAGCCGGGCCAGGTAACCGAGTGGAACGCCGGCGGCGGCCCGGCCTTCCCGCTGCGCGGCGATCAGCCCGCCCAGCAGCCCGGCCATCCGCGGCCCTTCGTCGGCGAAGACCCGCACGGAGCCCTGCGGGCAGGCCAGCGTCAGCGTCCCGGCCAGGGCCGCGATCGCCTCGTCGCCGGCACCCGCAGCGGCCAGCGCCAGCGCCCTGAGGGCGCCCACTTCGATAAGGCTGCCGGTCCGGTCCTGGGCGGCCGCGGCCGTGTGCAACCGGTCCAGCAGCGATAGGGCCCGGCCGGGATCATCCTGGGCGAGAAATACCCGGGCCAGCACCAGATACCCGGGCTCGTCCGGATACCGGGGCTCGTCGTCCGGTTTCAGGCCGCTCTCCTCGGCCCACCGGGCCGCCGCACCCAGCTCACCCTGGGCCAGCAGCAGCCGGGCCCGCTGGGCCGGGACCGGGTTGAGCAGCCCGGCCGCCCCGGGTGCGACCTGGCCAGCCTCGCTCATCGCGGCCATCGCCCCGGCCGGATCGCCAGTGGATTGCCGGACCCAGGCCAGCGTGACCAGGCCGGAGGCCAGCGGGAGGACGTACACCCACTGCCTGCATAGCGGGATGCCCTCGCTGACGTGCCGGAGCGCGCTATCAAGCTCATCGCGCTGGTAGGCGACCTCGGCCAGGCCGATATGCCCCAGGCCGGCCGCTGGCTGGGCTCGCCGGCCGGGAACCTCGGTGACATCCAGCGCCCGCTGCGAGGTCCGGGCCGCCGCGTCCAGCCGGCCGCGGCCCCGCTGAACCTGCGCGAGTGAATACGCCGCCCACACCGTCACCGTCAGCTGGTCGGTTTCCTGCCAGCCGGCCAGGCTGGACACGAACGCCCGCTCGGCCTCGGCCAGCTGCCCTCGCAGCCATTCGGCCACAGCCAGGAACCCGTGGATCGTGGAGTTCAGCATCCACTCGCCCGGGTGCAGCTCGGCCAGCGCCTGCCCGGCGAACGCCGCCGTGCCCTCGGCGTCCCCGCGGAACTGAGCCAGGTAACTGCGGTGCAGCGCGATGTGCGCGGGGATGTTCACCAGCAGGCTGCCGCCCCGGCCCACCGTGGGCTCGAACGGCTCCTCAGCGACACTGGCGGTCACCCGCTCGGCCGCTTCGAGAAGCGGTTCCACCTCGTCCAGGCGCCCGCTGGTGGCCGTCACCTGCGCCTGGGCCAGCAGCAACCGGGGACGGGACCAGACCAGGTCATGGGGGAGTGCCGACAGCCATCGCTGGATCGTCGCTCCCTCACCCCGCAGGCTGTAGACCCTGTCGAAGTGCCGCTCGATGAGCCGGGCGGTCTGGAGCATCTCCCCCGCGGCCGCCGCGTGCCGGATCGCGTCGTCAGCCAGCCCCTGCTCTTCGTACCAGGCCGCGGCCCGCCGGTGCAGCTCCGCCGCCTGCCCGGGCTGCTGCCCCAGACGGGCGCGGAGCAGGTCCGCGAACAGGTGGTGGTAGCGCCACCAGCCGCGCACCTCATCGAGGGGGACCAGGAACAGCCCCTCCCGCTCGATCTGCTCCAGCAGCGCCTGGCTCCCGGGCCGGCCGGTGACCGCGTCGCACAGCGCGCCGCTGAGCCGCTCCAGCACCGAGGTTTCCAGCAGGAACGTGCGCACCTGGGCCGGTTGGCGCTCCAGGACCTCCTCGGCCAGGTAGTCCAGAACGTAGCGGTGGCTCCCGGTGAACGCGGCCACGAACCCGGCGACGTCCGACTGCCCGCGCAGGGACAGCGCCGCCAGCTGCAGACCGGCCGCCCACCCTTCGGTACGGGACGCCAGCGCGGTCACCACCGCATCGGGGAGCACGTGGCCGATCGCTATCTGCTGCAACAGCGCCGCGGCCTCGTCGGGGGTGAAGCGCAGGTCGGCCGCACGCAGCTCAGTCAGCTGCCCCCGGGCCCGCAGCCGCGCCAGGGACAAGGGCGGGTCACTGCGGCTGGCCAGCGTCAGGTCCAGCCCGGGCGGCCGGTGTTCCAGCAGGAACTCCAGCGACGTGTGCACCGGCTGGGCCGTAATCGCGTGATAGTCGTCGAGGACCAGCCGCACGTGATCCGCGCCGGGCTGGGCCAGCTCGTTGATCAGGGCGGTCACCAGCTCGTCGAACGATTGCGGTGCCGGCGGCCCGAGCAGCGGTGCGACCCGCTCGCCGATCCCCGGCCGGATCCGGTCCAGCGCGGCTATCGCGTGGCGCCAGAACCGGGCCGGGTCGTTGTCGCCGGGATCCAGTGACAGCCACGCGGCCGGTTGCGGGCCGTGCTGGGCCCACTCGGCCAGCAGCACCGTCTTGCCGTACCCGGCCGGGGCGCAGACCAGGACCAGTCCCTGGCCCAGCGCCTCATCGAGCTGCTGCGCCAGCCGGGGCCGGGGCACCACCCCTGGTCGCGGCCAGGGCACGTGCAACTTGGTCGCCAGCAGCACGTCCTGCGCGGACAGGGCTGCCTCCGGCGCGGCCGCGGCGGGCAGCTTAGCCATCAGGAACCTGCACGTTCTGCCTCCCGCGCCCCCCTTACTGCCGCTTTGGCGACCCATGGTAATCAGCGGACCCGGCCACGGCCAGGCCTACCTGCGGCAGGCCCGGCGTGACCGGCGCGGCCTGGCCGCGCCAGCCCCCGGCCCGGCCGCGCCCGCCCCCCGGCCTGGCCGCGCCCGCCCCCGGCCCGGCCGCGCCAGCCCCCCGCCGCGCCCACCCCCTGGCCGCGCCCAGGCCCAGCCGGCACCCCGCTAAGCCCTGCGCCGTGGAAGATTCCACCGCCGGCGGCACTTTCGGGTGACGCCTGACTGGCCGGTGCCTTCGTAGCGTGCTGGGACACCTACTCAGACGACGAGGAGCGGCATGGCGCCAGAGCACTACGAGATCCGGGTCGAGGGCGTCGTCGGGGAACGCTGGACCGCCTGGTTCGAGGGCCTCCGGATCAGCAGCGAGGAGACGGAGACGGTGATCTCCGGACCGCTGGCCGATCAGGCCGCCCTGCACGGGGTGCTGGTCAGGATAGGCGACCTCGGCCTGCACCTGATCTCGGTGCGCCGGGTGGATTCCGGTGACGCCAGGAAGGAAGCCCAGCCATGAAAGACCTGCTGACCAGTCCGGCGGCGGTGCGTAGCGGCCTGCTGCCCTGCCTGCGCGAGGACCTGCAGCTGTGGTTCTCCGACCGGCCTGCCGACCTGGAGCTGGCCAAGGCCCACTGCCGGCCCTGCCCCCTGCGCGGGCCGTGCCTGGACGGCGCGGTGGCCCGCCGCGAGCCGCACGGAGTCTGGGGCGGCGAGATTTTCGAGCAGGGCACGATCACCGCGCGGAAGACCCCGCGCGGCCGCCCGCCTAGTGGATCGAGGAGAACATCATGCATCCAGCCATGACCGAGAAGCTGGCCGCCGAACGGATCAGGGACATGGTCGCCTGGGCTGACGCCGCCCAGCGCGCCCAGGACGCCCGCCGCGATCAGCAGGCGCGGGGCCGCCGGGCAACGGCGGGCCGCGGCGCGGGCCAGCCCGCACCTGACTGGGCCTCCCGACCGGTGATCTCCGTCCGCGGGACCGATGGGACCGGGCGGTAGCCTGGCCGTCATGGCGCAGGGCAATGACGCAGCTCCGGAGATCCCCGACGCAGCTCCGCAGATCCTCGATCTGCCCATCGGGCTGGACGCGACCGGGACCCGGGCCGAGTTCGACAGCCTGGGCCAGGTGGACGTGCCCGCCAACCACTACTGGGGGGCCCAGACCCAGCGGAGCCTGCAGCACTTCAGCGTCGGCCACGACAAGATGCCGGCCGAGGTGTATCACGCTTACGGCTACGTCAAGAAGGCCGCGGCGCTGGTCAACACCCGGTCCGGCCGCCTGCCGGAGTGGATGGGCCAGCTCATCCAGCGGGTCTGCGACGAGATCATCGCGGGTGAGCTGGACCGCGAGTTCCCGCTGCACGTGTTCCAGACCGGCTCAGGCACCCACTCCAACATGAATGTGAACGAGGTCATCGCCAATCGCTGCATCCAGCTGGTCGGCGGCACCCTCGGCTCGCAGCAGCCCGTGCATCCCAACGATCACGTCAACATGGCCCAGTCGAGCAACGACACGTTCCCGACCGCGATGCACATCGCCGCCTATCGCATGGCCACCGAGCGGACGATCCCCGCGCTCCGCGCGCTGCGGGACGCGATCGCGCACAACGCGGAGAAATGGTCCGGCGTCGTCAAGATCGGCCGGACCCATCTCCAGGACGCCACCCCGCTGACCGTCGGCCAGGAGTGGTCCGGGTACGCCGGCGCGCTCGACGACGCGATCGCCGAGGTCGAGCACGTCACCCACGGCCTGCTGGAACTGGCCATGGGCGGGACTGCGGTCGGTACCGGCCTCAACGCGCCGCAGGGATTCGGGGAAGAGGTGGCGGCGGAGATAGCCGCGATGACCGGCGTCCCCTACCAGAGCGCGGGCAACAAGTTCACGGCGCAGGCGACCCTGGACCGGATGGTGCGCGCGCATGGCGGCCTGAAGGCCGCGGCCGTCACCCTCTTCAAGATCGCGAACGACCTGCGCTGGCTGGGTTCCGGCCCGCGGGCGGGGCTTGGTGAGCTGATCCTGCCGTCCAATGAGCCCGGCTCGTCGATCATGCCGGGCAAGGTCAACCCGGCCCAGGCCGAGGCCATGCTGATGGTGGCCATCCAGGTCATCGCGTCCGACGTGGCCGTGACCATGGGTGGCGCCGAGGGCAACCTCGAGCTGAACGCGTTCCGCCCCATCATCATCGACAACTACCTCCACTCGGCGCTGATCATGGCCGACATGTGCGACCACCTGCGCGAGTTCATGATCGAGGGCACCCAGCTCAACGAGGCCAAGCTCACCGAGGACATCGAGCGCTCCGTCATGATGGTGACCGCGCTGTCGCCGGTGATCGGCTACGACCAGGCCTCGGTCATCGCGCACTACGCGATCGATCACGACCTGACCCTCAGGCAGGCGGCGCTGGCCAACGGGGTGAGCGAGGACCTCTTCGACCGGGTCGTGGATCCCGTCGCCCTCACCCGCGGCGGCACCGCCGGCGCCCCCCGGGATCCCGGGAAATCCTAGACGGGGCATCATCAGGAGGAAGGGCTGCCATGTCTCGCGGTCCCGGCACCCGAGACGGCCCCGACGCTGTCCCCGCTGGCCGGCATCGCCTGGGCGGTGGCCGCGCCGGCCGTCGCCGCCCTCGCGAGCACCCGCCGCGACCCCTGAGCCGGGATGGATGCCGGGCCACGTCTAGCCCCAAATTCGCTCTAACGCCCCCCGCCGCGAATCCCTCACCGAGCGGGCAGGACGTTCCCCGCCTGGTACGTGGGGGTCCCGTCCACGACGGTGGCCAGCACCTGGATGCCGGCGATCTGCCCGGGTCCGGCCTCCAGCGGGTTGGTGTCCAGGACGACGAAGTCGGCGAGCCTGCCGGGCTGGAGCGAGCCGATCTCGGCCTCCCGGTGCATCGCGGTCGCCGCCTCCGTGGTGTAGAGGGCGAGTGCCTCCCGGGCGGTGAGCCGCTCTCCCGGGCCGAGGACCTGGCCGCCGTCGGTGCGCCGGGTCACGGCATCACGGATGCCGAGCAGCGGGGCGGCACTGATCACCGGGGCGTCGGAGGATCCGGCCACGGTCAGGCCCGCCCGCCGCCATGACCCGAACGCGTAAAGCTCGTCGGCCTGGCCGGGGAACGCCGCCGCGAACCCGTCCCCCAGGGCCGAGAGGAAGCCGGGCTGGCTGGCGATCACGATGCCGAGGTCCGCGGCCCGGGCCGTGAGCGCCGGGAACATTGCCCCGGCGTGCTCGATCCGGTGCCGCCGCGGGTTGCGTCCCGGGCCTGAGGTGCTGAGCACGGCCGCGTAGGCGTCCAGGACGGTCTCGATGGCCCGGTCGCCCTGGGCGTGCACGGCGACCTGGAACCCGCGGGCGTCGAAGTCGCGGATCATGGCGGTCAGCTCATCCTGGCTGAAGAACAGGATCCCCGAGCCGTGCGGCGGGACCGGGTAGCTGCCGTGGATGGCCGCGGTGCGGCTGCTCATCCCGCCGTCGGCCCAGATTTTCACCGCCTCGGTGGCCAGCCGTCCGGAGTGCCGGCCTTGCAGTCCCTCCGCGAGCAGCCAGTCCACCTGGTCGTGCACGACCAGGCCGTAGATCCGCTGATGCAGCGCGCCAGCCTGGTCGGCCTCGGCAAACGCGGCGAAGGTGTCGCGACGCAGGTCCGCGTCGCAGGCCGCGGTGATGCCGAGCGCCGCGAGACGCTGCCCGGCCCGTTCCATCATCCGGGCCCGCTCGGCGGCGCCCATGCGGGTCATGTCATCCCGGAGGTTGCGTTCCAGCAACGCGAACATCGGGCCCTCGAACACCACCCCGTCGAGGCGGCCCTCGCTGTCGCGGCCAAAGGCGCCACCCGGGGGATCCGGCTGCCGGCCGGTGAACCCGGCCGCCCGCAGGGCCGCACTGTTCAGCACGCAGGCGTGCAGCGACGTGTGGTATAGCACGGCCGGGCGGTCCGGCACGGCCTGGTCCAGCTCGGCGCGGGTGGGATGCCGGCCCTCGCGGAGCCGGTACTCCACGTACCCGCTCCCGGTGACCCACGAGCTTGCCGGGGTCGTGGCGCTGGCCTCGCGCAGCCGCGCCTGGATCGCCGGGATGTCGGGCGCGGACGGCTGGCTGCAGTCGGCGCCGGCCGCCAGATAACCGATGTCGGCCACGTGGCAGTGCGCGTCGATCAGACCGGGGACGATGGTGGCCCCGTCCAGCCGGGCCACCTCCGCGCCCGGGCCCGCCGCCGCACGGATCTCCCCGGAGTCGCCGACGGCGGCGATCCGCCCGTCCCGGACCAGCAAGGCCCGGGCCGTCCCGCCGTCCGGTCCCATCGTGATTACGGCCGCGTCCTCAATGACCAGTTCCACGGGTCGAACCTTACGTTGCGCTCCCGCCCGGCCGGGAGAGCGCGGCCGCGGCCGCCGCCGAC
>CAVYQF010000033.1:0-38929 GCA_963770545.1 uncultured Actinomycetes bacterium
CGGGTGCTCCAGTCAGATCTGACTCCCGGTGATTTCGTCCGGGCGGTGAAGCAGCTGATGGACCTGCTCGGCCAGATCGCAGTCGCGGCCGGGGCCGGTTCCGATCTCGCGTCCACCGCGCACGCCGCAGCAGACGCGCTGCGGCACGGCGTCGTCGCGTACACCTCGGTGAGCTAGCCACGCGGGTTCCGCTCCGCTGCACAGGTTCCGCTCTGCCACGCCGGGTTCCGTTCCCTCTGCCACGCCGGGTTCCGCCCCGCCACGCCGGGTTCCGCCCGCCAGGCCGCCCGGGTGCCGACTAGGCTTCCGGCATGGCTGATGTGGCGGACTTTGACCGGCTGGTGGGCCGGGAGCACGGGCTGAGCGTGGTGTCCACCCTGCGCGCGGACCAGACGATCCAGGCCACGGTGGTCAACTGCGGAGTCCTGGATCATCCGGTCCGGGGCATCCCGGTGATCGGCTTCACCACCCGCGGGAACTCCCGCAAGCTGGCCAACCTGCGGGCCCGGCCGCGGCTGGCCGCGACGGTCCGGGCGGGCTGGGAGTGGGTCACGGCCGAAGGCGCCGCCGAGCTGGCCGGGCCGGACGACCCACTCGACGGTCTCGGCCCGGACGGCCTGCGGCTGCTGCTGCGCGCGGTGTTCAGCGCGGCAGGCGGCAGTCACGAGGACTGGGACACCTATGACCGGGTGATGGCGCAGGAGCGGCGGGCCGCGGTCCTGGTGATCCCGGAGCGGGTCTACTCCAACCGCTGACCTGGCTCGCCAGGCCTGTGCCGGGGCGGCCCGGCCGGCCGGGCGGGCGGCGGATCGCCCGGGGGCAGGTCGTCCGGCGGCGGTGGCAGCGGGTGCTCAGGGGCGGGTCCCGGCCAGACCAGCAGCACGGGGCAGGGCGCGTGGTCAACCACGAACCGGGCCGCCTTGCCCAGGCTCCGGGGACCGGCCTCGGCGCCCTGACGGGCCAGGATGAGCAACGCTGCGTCCCGGGCCGCCTGCACCACCTCGCGCTCGGGGCGGCCACGACGGCGCAACTGCTGGGCGGGCCGGGCCAGCCGCGCGGCCGCCGCCTCCAGCACCTCGGTGGCGGCGGCCTCGGCCATGGCCTCCAGCTGCCTGCCCGGCCCCGCCCCGCCCCGCCCCAGCAGGGCGGAGAAGGCGCCCTGCGCCGCGTCCACCGCCGCGGCGTCGGTGACGTGCAGCAAGGTCACCTCATCGGCCGGCGCGCGGGCCAGCGCTGCGTCCACGCACGCCATCCAGCTTTCCTCGGTCACCCAGACGAACACGGTCATGGTGACCAGTGTCGCGTCCCGGCGATCCGGTTGCGCGTCACTACCGGGAACGGCGACGCTGGACCGCATGCAGGCGAGTGACGTCCAGGTCCGGCGGGCTCACCCGGACGAATGGGGCACGGTCCGCGACGTGCGGCTGGCCGCCCTGGCCGACGCCCCGGACGCCTTCGCCATGACCCTCAGCCGTGAGCTGGCCTGCACCGAGCCCCAGTGGCGCTCCCGGATCGGGGCCGGTCCCTGGTTCCTGGCCTGGCGCGGCGGGACACCCGCCGGCCTGGTCGCGGTGGTGCCCGATCGGCCCGCCAGCGGCCCTCCCGCCGCCGATCTGCCTGCCCGGGACTCACGCGGCTGGCATCTGGTCTCCATGTGGGTCAGCCCGCAGGCGCGGGGGACTGGCGTGGCCGAGTTGCTGGTCGGCGCGGTTGTGGACCATGCCTCGGCCGCCGGCGCGTCCCGGATAACCCTGTGGGTGGCGCTCGGTAACGCCCGCGCCCGCGCGTTCTACCTGCGGATGGGCTTCACGCCGACCGGCCGGCGGCAGGCCTACCCGCGCGACGGCGCCGATGCGCTGAACGAGGAGGAACTCGCCCGCCCGGTCAGATCCGCAGTACCGCCCACAGCGCCACCGTGATCAGGACCAGCCCGGCGGGCACGGTGAGCAGCCCGAGACGGGTGAACTCGCCCAGGTCCGTGTGGTGGTCACGGTCAGCCAGCAGGCGCCGCCACAACAGCGTGGCCAGGGAGCCCGCGTAGCTGAGGTTCGGGCCGACATCCACCCCGATCAGCACGGCCAGGACCGGGCCGGGCCCGCCCAGCAGTCCCCGCCCGGCCAGCACCGACAGCAGCACCAGCACCGCGGGCAGGTTGTTCACCACGTTCGCGAGCAGGGCCGCCAGGCCGGCCAGGGCCAGCAGGGAGGGCAGCGATGATCCGGCCGGAATGATCCGGGTCAGCGCGGCGCCCAGCCCGTTGCGGACCACCGCCTCCACCACGATGCCCAGGCCGAGCACGAAGACCAGGAACGGGATGTCCAGCGCCTGGGCCAGCCCCGCCGGGCGGTCCTGGCAGCGGACCAGGCTCCTGGCCCCCAGCACCACCGCCCCGGCCGCGGCCGCCCAGGCCGGGTTCAGCCCGGCCAGTGAGGCCAGCACGAATCCGGCCAGCGTGGCGAGCACCGTAACCAGCGCGAAACGCGGGATCGGCGGGAGCGGGTCCTCCGGCGCACGGGCCGCAGCCGGGCTGGCCGTGACCAGATCTCCGGCGAAGAACCAGCGGAAGGCCGCATACTCCACGGCGATCGCCACCAGCCACGGCAGCGCCATCAGCGCTCCGAAGTGGATCAGGGTCAGCCCGGCGACCGAGAACGCCAGGAGGTTCGTGAGGTTGGACACCGGAAGCAGCAGCGACGCCGAGTTGGCCAGGTGGGTGCACGCGTACACGTGGGGCTTCGGGCGCAGCCGGAGCCGGGTCGCGGTGTCGTGCACCACCGGAGTCAGCAGGACCACCGTCGTGTCCAGGCTGAGCGCCGCGGTAGTGACCGAGGCGAGGCCGAACACGCCGCCCAGCAGCCGCACCGGTGACCCCCGGCTGGCCCGGGCGAGCCGGGCCCCGGCCGCCGTGAACAGTCCTTCCTGCCGGCAGACGTGCCCGACCACCAGGATGGCGCCGAGGAACGCCAGTACCGGAAGGAGGCGGCCGGCCTCGGTGCGGGCCTGCTGCCACGGCAGCGCGCCACACGCGATCACCACCAGCGCGGCCGGCCCCGCGACGGCCGCCTCCGGCAGCCATTTCGGCCGGGTGATGGCGGTGGCCAGCACCACCGCGAGCAGCACGCAGGACAGTGCCTCGGCGGCCGGCCCGTGCACCAGCCCGGTGGCCTCTGTTGCCGACAGTGCCCGGTCCCTTCCCTCCGGCCGGCCCTCTCGCGGCGGGGTGGTCAACGATAGCGGCCAGACCTGGCAGGATAGCCGGGGTGGGACCGCTGATGCTGCTGGATACCGCCTCGCTGTACTACCGCGCCTTCTACGGGGTGCCCGACACGCTGACCGCCCCGGACGGGACGCCGGTCAACGCGGTCCGCGGACTGCTGGACATGATCGCCCGGCTGGTCCGGGGCCGGTCACCGGCCGGCCTGATCGCCTGCATGGACGCGGACTGGCGCCCGGCCTTCCGGGTCGCCGCGCTGCCCTCGTACAAAGCACACCGGGCCCGGCCGGACGGTACCGAGGAAGCCCCGCCCGCGCTCACGGCGCAGATCCCGGTGATCGAGCAGGTGCTCGGGGCCCTCGGCGTGACCATGGCGGCCGCTCCCGGGTATGAGGCCGACGACGTCATCGGCACGCTGGCCACGCGGGCGGACGGCCCGGTCGAGATCGTCACCGGGGATCGCGACCTTTTCCAGCTGGTGGACGACGAGCAGCCGGTCCGGGTCATCTACACGATTCGTGGCCTGTCCAAGCTGGACGTCGTGGACGAGGCCGCGGTGTCCGAGCGCTATGGGATCCCTGGCCGTGCCTACGCCGACTTCGCGGTGCTGCGCGGCGACCCCAGCGATGGCCTGCCCGGCGTGCCCGGGGTGGGCGACAAGACCGCGGCCGCGCTGGTGCAGGCCTTCGGGGGGATCGACGCTATCCTCGACGCGCTGGACCGGGGACACGGCGGCTTTCCCAAGGGCAGCCGCCCGAAGCTCGCCGGGGCCCGCGATTACCTGACGGCGGCTATCCCGGTCGTCCGGGTGGCGACCGACGCGCCGGTCCCGGACGTCCCGGGCCAGCTGCCGGTCAGCGACGCCGATCCCGACCGGCTGACCGCGCTCGACGCCCGCTGGGGCCTGGGTTCCTCGCTGCGCCGGGCGGCGAATGTGCTGACCGCGTAGCACCTGCCCGGCGGGTCACGCGGGCGCCTAGAGCACCCGCAGGGCCACCAGGCAGGTGTCGTCCTCAGAATCGGTCGAGCCGAGAGCATCCAGCACCGCCGTGATCAGCTTCTCCGGGTCACCGATCCCCGCGCCGGCCCGGGCCAGCGTCGCGAGCCCTTGATCCAGGGGGCGGTTCCGGCGCTCCACCAGGCCGTCGCTGTAGAGCAGCAGGACGTCGTCCTTCTCCAGGGTCACCGTCATCGCGTCGTAGCCGCTGTGCCCGGCGCCGAGCAGGATCCCGGCCGGCTGCCCCAGGGGCCGCGCGGTGGCGCCGCGGACCAGGAGGGGTGGCGGGTGGCCCGCCTGGGCCCAGGTGAGCCTCCGGCTGGACGGGTCGAAGTACCCGGCTACCACCGAGGCGGTGTGCTCGGGGGCCACGTGATGCACCAGGTCATTCAGCCATCCCACCAGGCGGTCCGGCGGTGCGCCGGTGATAGCCAGCCCGGCCAGCGCGCCGCGCAGCCGGGCCATGCCCGCGGCCGCATCGAGGCCGTGGCCGGCCACGTCGCCGATGGCCAGCAGGACGTCGCCGGCTGGCATCTCGGCTGTGATGTACCAGTCGCCGCCCACCCGGCTGTCCGCTGACGCCGGCAGGTAGCGGACCACCGCGCGCAGGCCGGGGAGATCGAACGGCGCCTCGTGCAACGGCAGGATGGCGCGCTGCAGCTCGAGGGTGACGTGACGTTCCTGCAGTAATGCCGCCGCCAGCGCAGTCGGGTCGCCGGGGGCCCGCTCGGAGTTGCGCGGGCGCAGCGTGAAGGGGCCGGAGGCGGCGGCGAACGCCGCCCGGGCCGCCTCCCGGCCGAGCCCAGCCGCCGCGCCTGGCTCGAGAGGAGCCGGGGAACTAACGATCTCTGGAGTCATTGCCGTTCAAATCGTGAGCTGAAGTACACCAAGAGTGAGGCATGGGGGGCACTCCTGTCTAGATAGGGACAGGCTGCCGCCACAACAGAGCGGTGGTGCACCGTCAACGGCAAGAAACACCCCGTGGTTAGATGGCCCCCATGCAGATCTGGCATGCGCTCTCCCCGGGCCTACCGGGCGGGTTCCGTGGCTAGCGGGCACGCCGACGCCGCCACGACAGCACTATATCCAGCGGAGCGGCTGCGGCTGGCCGCGGATGCCACCGGGGCGGCCGGGCTGGGTGCGCTGCTGCTCACCCCGGGCCCCGACCTGCGCTATGTGACCGGGTACGACGCGCAGCAGCTGGAGCGGCTCACCTGCCTCGCGCTGCCCGCGGACGGGGACCCGTTCCTGGTCGTGCCGCGGCTGGAGCTGCCCGCCGCGCAGGCCTCGCCGGCCGGGGCCTTTGGCCTGGAGATGATCCCGTGGGACGAGACCGACGATCCTTATGAGCTGGTCGCCCGGCGGCTCGGGCCGGTCCCCTCGGTCGGCCTGGCCGACCGGATGTGGGCCATGATGGTGCTCCGTTTCCGGGCCGCGCTGCCCGCCGCCCGCCAGGGCCTGGCCAGTGCGGCGCTGCGGGACCTGCGGTCGCGCAAGAGCCCGGCCGAGGTAGCGGCGCTCCGCGAGGCCGGCGCGGCCATCGACCGGGTGCACGCCGCGCTGCCCGGCTGGCTGCGCCCCGGCCGGACCGAGCTCGAGGTCGCGGCGGACGTCGCCGCCGCCATCAGCAATGAAGGTCACGCGCGGACGGACTTCGTGATCATCGCGTCGGGGCCGAATGCGGCCAGCCCGCACCACGAGCCGTCCAGCCGGGTCCTCCAGCCTGGCGACGCCGTCGTGGTGGACATTGGCGGCACCATGCCCAGCGGGTATTGCTCCGATTGCACCCGCGTCTACGCGATCGGCAGCCCGCCCGCCGAGTTCACCGCCTACTACGAGGTGCTCCGGGAGGCCCAGGAGGCGGCGTGCGCCGCCGTGCGGCCCGGCGTCGCCGCCGAGGCGGTCGACGCCGCGGCCCGGATCCCGATCACCGAGGCGGGATACGGGCCGCAGTTCGTGCACCGGACCGGGCACGGGATCGGGCTGGAGTCGCACGAGGACCCGTACATCGTGGCCGGCAACGCCGAGCCGCTCGCGCCGGGCATGGCCTTCTCCGTCGAGCCCGGGATTTACCCGGGCCCGCACGGAGCCAGGATCGAGGACATCGTGGTCTGCACCGCGCAAGGGTACGAACGGCTGAACCACATCACCCGGGAGCTCGTTGTCGTGGGCGGCGCCTGATCCGGGATCAGGCAGCCGGCTGGGCTGAGGCAGCGGGCGGGGTCAGGCGTTCGCCGCCTCGCCCGCTGCGACGGTCTCCGCGGCCGCGGGGTGACCGATCGACAATGCGCTCACCGGGTCGAAGAACTGCAGGTTCGAGGTGTCCACGGCCAGTTCGACCGGCTGCCCGGACCGCACGTGACTGCGCGCCGCCACCCGGGCAGTCCACAGGGACTTGCCCTCGGCGAGAACCACCGCGGCATCCTCATCGTCCGCATCGCCCGCGATGTCGCTGATCGTGTCGTGTTTCACCGGCGCGGCGTCGATGGAAAAGATCACGTGGATCTCGCTGCCCAGCTCCTCGGTGACGTCGGCCTTGACCGACATCCGCGCCCACCCGCTGTCGGCCAGCGCCGCGTCCTCGAAGTCCGAGGGACGGACGCCCAGGATCACCTCACGGCCGAAGTAGGAGTCGAGGCCGCGCTTGGCGTCGATGAGCGACGCGGGCAGTGGCAGCCGGTGGTCGGCGAAGGTGACCGCGGGCCCGTCGTCGCGGACAAGTTCTGCCGTGATCATGTTCATCGCGGGAGAGCCGATGAAGCCCGCCACGAACAGGTTCACCGGGGAGTCGAACAGGGTCTGCGGCGTGTTAACCTGCTGGAGCCGGCCATCCCGCATCACGCACACCCGGTGCCCGAGGGTCATGGCCTCGACCTGGTCGTGGGTGACGTACACGGTGGTGACGCCGAGCCGCTCGTGCAGCTGGGTCAGCGAGGCCCGCATCGACACCCGGAGCTTGGCGTCCAGGTTGGACAGGGGCTCGTCCATCAGGAACGCCTGCGGTTCCCGGACGATGGCGCGGCCCATGGCGACCCGCTGGCGCTGGCCACCCGACAGTGCGGCCGGCTTGCGCTTGAGATACTGCTCCAGGCCGAGCATCTTGGCGACCTCGGTGACCCGGCGCTTGATCTCGTCCTTGGGGGTCTTGCGCTGCTGGAGACCGAAGGCGAGGTTCTGCTCCACGGTCATGTGCGGGTACAGCGCGTAGTTCTGGAACACCATCGCGATGTCCCGGTCCTTGGGCGGCAGGTCGTTTACCACCCGGCCGCCGATGGTGATCGAGCCTGAGCTGATCTCCTCCAGGCCGGCGATCGACCTCAGCGCGGTGGTCTTCCCGCAGCCGGACGGGCCGACCAGGACCATGAACTCCCCGTCTTTGATCTCAAGATTCAGGTTGTCCACCCCCTTGACCCCGCCCGGGTAGATCTTGTTCACCTGGTCAAGGAGGATTTCGGCCATCGGCGCGCTCCATCACTCTCCGGGGCACCGCTCCGCTGCAGTGCCAGACCAGGGGCTCCGAGGGCGCCGGGGGCGGCCACGCAACGCCATACCGCCCAGCATCCTGTTTCCCCTTCTGGCGCGCAGCGTATCCGCTCGCCGGGCTATGTTAAGGCTGCCGTCACATCCTGTTACCTGAGCGTAAAGCCCGTTATCAGGCCGTTACGATCAAAGGGGCGCGGCCGGCGGGTTGCGGACTACCGTAACGGGGTGGAAGACATCGACCGCAAGATCGTCTCGCTGCTATGCCGTGACGGCCGGATCAGCTTCACCGAGCTGTCCCGGCAGACCGGGCTTTCGGTATCAGCAACGCACCAGCGGGTCCGCCGGCTGGAGCGGCGCGGGGTGATCAAGGGGTACGCCGCCATGATCGACCCGGCCGGGGCTGGCCTCCCGCTGACCGCGTTCATCTCCATCAAGCCGTTCGACCCGGCGGCCCCGGACGATGCCCCGGAACGGCTCGCCCACCTGCCAGGGATCGAGGCCTGCCACAGCGTGGCCGGGGATGAGAACTACATCCTCAAGGTCAGGGTGGCCTCGCCGTCGGCGCTGGAGGACCTGCTGCAGCAGATCCGGGCCTGCGCGGGGGTGTCAACCCGGACCACGATCGTGCTCAGCACCCCCTACGAGAACCGCCCTCCCGACCTGGAGCACTCCGGGGAGTTCAGCACCGAGCCGGACGGCGCCGACCCTGAGACTCCCGTCGCAGACGGCGCCGACCCGCGCACACCTGAGAGCCCGGTCGCGGACGATCTGTACCGGGGAGCCGGGCCGGGCTGATATCACCCGGCGGACAGGGCGGCCCCGTCCGGACGAGCCCCGTCCGGGCCAGCCCCGTCCGGGCCAGCCCCGTCCGGGCCAGCGCTGTCCGGGCCAGCGCTGTCCGGGCCAGCGCTGTCCGGGCCAGCGCTGTCCGGGCTACCGCTGTCCGGGCTACCGCTGCCCGCACCAGCGCTGTGCGGCCCAGCGCTGCCTGCACCAGCACCGTGACGCAGTCCGTCCAGCATCACCATGAGCAGCCGCTGAGCCTGGTCGGAATGAGACGACGGATATTCGCAGGCGACCGAGATCGCATGTGACATCTTCAGCAGGTCTGACACGTCGACGTCCGGCCGGATTTCTCCCGCCTGCTGGGCCCGGGCCAGCAGGGGGACCACCGCCTCCCGGACCATCGCGCTGCACGAGCTGACCACCTCGGCGTTCTTGCCGCCCAGGGACGACATCATCGAGATGGTCAGGTTCCGCTTGGTGGCCGCGAAGGCGACGAGCGCCTCCAGCCAGCGCGCCAGCGCATCGGTGGCCGAGGCGTCTCCCAGCTGCGCCGAATACACCTCGGCCAGCGCGCACAGCGCCTCGACCTGGCTGCGGTAGACCGCCTCGAGCAGCGCCTGGCGGGTCGGGAAATGCCGGTACAGGGTCCCGATTCCGACCCCGGCCCGGCGCGCTATCTCATCGAGGGACGCGTCGTCGGCCCCATGCTCGGCGAACGCGGCCAGGGCCGCCTCGATCAGCCGCTGGCGGTTGCGCCGCGCATCGGCCCGCATGGCCCCGTCGGGGGGGCTGGTCGCGCTCATCCGTCCACTCTGCCTCAGATATCGGGGCCTTGAAACCAGCCGCCGGGCCGTTAATCGGGTTGCTAACCGGAGTATGCCTCCGTATAGTAATCGGAGTCGGTCTCCGATTACCTCCGCAGACTACCTCCGATCGCCCCGGTACTCCACTTCCAGGAGACAACTGTGCCTTCTTCTCCTTC
Source organism: uncultured Actinomycetes bacterium (assembly GCA_963770545.1). Taxonomy (GTDB): domain Bacteria; phylum Actinomycetota; class Actinomycetes; order Streptosporangiales; family Streptosporangiaceae; genus RYN-230. The sequence continues at coordinate 9,463 of CAVYQF010000033.1, forward strand.
CCCCGCCGCGTCGCCCGCGGTCGCGCTGCGGCCCCCCGGGGCCTCCCGGACCCGTGGCCATCCCGGCGTCGCCCTGATCGTCATGCTCTCCGCGCAGCTCATGATCATCCTGGATCTGACCGTGGTGAACATCGCGCTGCCACACATCCAGACGGGGCTGGGCTTCTCCACGGCCGGACTGTCCTGGGTGCTGAATGCCTACACCCTCACGTTCGGCGGCCTGCTGCTGCTCGGCGGCCGGGCGGGTGACATCCTGGGCCGGCGCCGGATGTTCCTGGCCGGCATCGCCCTGTTCACGGTCTCGTCGCTGGCCGGCGGCCTGGCCACGGCGGCCTGGTGGCTGATCGCGGCCCGGGCCCTGCAGGGCGTCGGCGGCGCGCTCGCCTCACCCGCGGTGCTGGCCCTGGTCGTGGGGAGCTTCCCGGAGGGCCGTGAGCGGACCCGGGCGCTGGGCATCTACTCGGCGGTGGCCATGGGCGGGGCCTCGCTTGGCCTCGTCCTGGGTGGGGTTATCACCGAGTGGGCTTCCTGGCGCTGGGTGCTGTTCGTCAACGTGCCGGTCGGGATCGCGGTCATCGCCGTGACACCGCTGTTCATCACCGAGTCACCGCGCCGGCCCGGCCGGTTTGACCTGACCGGGGCGGTCACCTCGATCGCCGGGATGACCGCGCTGGTCTACGGGTTCATCCATGCCGCTTCCAACGGCTGGTCGGATCGCTTGACCCTGGCCGCCTTCGGGGTGGCTGTGCTGATGCTGAGCGCCTTCCTGCTCACCGAATCCCGGGCCCGCCAGCCCATCACGCCGCTGCGGCTGTTCGCCAGTCCCGCACGGTCTGGCTCGTACCTGGCCCGGCTGCTCCTGGTCGCGGGCATGTTCGGGATGTTCTTCTTCCTGACCCAGTTCGTCCAGGACATCCTGGGGTTCAGCCCGCTCGCGGCCGGGTTCGCCTTCCTGCCCATGACCCTCACCGTGTTCGGGGTGTCCAGGGCCGCGCCCCGGCTGCTGCCCCGGTTCGGCTCCACCCGGCTGATGGTGGCGGGCATGCTGCCAGTGATCGGCGGGATGGCGTGGCTGGCCCAGGTGTCCGCGCAGACCACCTATCTGAGCGGTGTCCTGGGGCCGATGCTGCTGATCGGCACCGGGATGGGTCTCGTCTTCGTCCCGCTCACCGTGGTGGCCCTGGCCGGGGTGGCGCCCGCGGACTCCGGTGCGGCGTCCAGCATGGTAAACGTCACCCAGCAGGTCGGCGGCTCGCTCGGGCTGGCCATCCTGATCACGGTCTTCGGCAGCGCCTACCGGAACGCGGCCCGGCACCTGGCCCCGGCCGTGAGCCACGCGAGTGCCGCCTACCAGCCACGCATTCACGGCATGTCCGCCGCCTTCACCGTGGCGGCTCTCTTCGACGTGGGCGTGCTGGTGGTGATCCTGGCGACCAGCCGGGCCAGGCCCGCGCAGCAGGCCGAGACTCAGGCTCCCGCCGGGAACCGGCCGGTCAGCACGCCACGGTGACCGGGCGCACCGGCAGCCCGGCCGGGAAGGCCATGCCTGCGGGCACGATAGCGGCGGTGCCCCCGTACCGCAGGGCCGCGTCGGGCAGGGCGTCGGCCGGCGTGGCCACCACCGTCGCGCCCTCAAGCAGGGCCAGGTCGAGGAGGACCGTGTACTCGCGGACGCAACCCACCGGTGGCGCGGCCAGCACCACGTCGTTGCACGTGACCGGGGCGGGGGAGGAGAGCCGGCTCAGCTCCATGGCGAGCTGGGCGTGGGTCACCCGGTTGGCTCCCATCCCGCCGTCCGGCCGGGCGACATACGGCACCAGACCCAGGTCCGCCGGGCGGGCACTCACCGGCGGGCACATCCCACGGGACAGCAGCGACCAGAACGGGACGGTGCCCGGCGCCTCGTCGAACGCGACGACCTGCCGGACCCACGAGCCGTCGGCCGCGCTCAACGCGGCGGGCACCAGCGGGTCCGCGGTGACGAGCAGCCGGGCGCCGCAGTCCCGGAGTTGCTCGGCCACAGCAGCTACCGTGCTGGCCGCGCTGATCGGAGACGGCACCCCACCGGCCGCTCTGATCGCATGCGCGGCCAGCACGTAGCTCACCGCGTCGGGGACATACACCCCGACGACGTCTTGGGTCCGCAGCCCGCGCCCGGCCAGGCCCGCCGCGGCGGTCTGCAGGGTCACCGCCAGTTCCGCGTGGCTAAGCGTTCCCCCGGGCCACGTGGCTGGACCGCCCACCAGGGCAGGGTGGCTTCCCCGGGCCCCCGACAGCCCTACCAGCCGCTCGGTCACGGTGGCGCGAGGGGCTGGCATGTCCGTCACCGTCATACGTGCCCTTCTCCCCAGGCTCCTCCGGCCATCCCCCTCCTGATGGCCGGAGGAGCCTTGGCTCTGCATCCGGCTGCCCCGTATGAGCCTTGTGCGGGCCCCCATGCCGCACGGGGCTCACCGGAACATTGATGAAGACCTTACGTATGTACGGGCGAGGTCCACATGCGCCGAACTATGCAGTGCCGTGTGTATTTCGGGGCTGGCAGGCCGGGCGGATGGGTATGTAGGCCAATTTTTACGTGCTGGTTTCCCGGCTCCGGATTTCCGGCACCCAGAAGGCAGGGTCCCGTCTGTCAAGGTCCGCGTGCGGCCGTGCGGTCAGGTGCCGGTGTGGTCAGGCATCCAGGCCCGGCTGGCGGGCCATCCAGGCCGCGACCTGCGCCCGGGAGCTGAATCCGAGCTTGGTCAGCATGTTCGCCACGTGCCGGGCCACGGTGGCCTGGCTGATCACCAGTTCGTCGGCGATGGCCCGGTTGCTCAGGCCCCGGGCGATCAGCGCGGCGATCTCACGCTCCCGCGGGGTCAGCGTGGAGGGGACCGCCGCGGTTCCCGCGGCCAGGCCCGCAGCGGGTCCCGCCGCCCCGCTGGAACCACCGGCTGCGGCGCCGTTGGCGGACGCTCCGGCTGCCGGGGTACCGATCGCATAATGGACGGCCTCGGCCGCGCCCATCGCACGGCCCTCCTCCAGCAGGGTGGTCGCGCGCAGTTCGCCCAGGGACCGGCGGGCGGGGCCGAGCAGGTCCTCCAGCCGCGCTCCCGCCCCGGCCGAGGGTGGGTGCCCGGCCGCGGACCGCAGTTCGAGCGCGGCGCCAGCCAGCCGGGCGGCCCGTTCCGCGTCACCCGCCCGGGCTTCCAGCGCCGCGAAAGCCTCCAGCCCGCGGGCGACCGGGAGGCGCTGGCCGGTGGCCAGGCTCAGGGCCAGGCTTTCGGTCAGGCTGGCCCGGCACAGTCCGAGGTCACCCTGGATGAGCGCCACCGAGGCGATGCCAGCCAGGCAGCGGGCGATTTCCGGCCGGGCGTCGATCTCCTGGTACAGGCTCAGCGCCCCCTGGTAGTGGCGGATCGCGGCCTGATAGTCGCCGCGGGCCCTGGCCACCCCGCCCAGCCCCACGCGGACCTGGGCCACCCCCCACCCGTTGTTGTCCCGGAGCACGTCCAGGGCCGCTTCGTAGGTGCGCTGTGCCTCGCGCAGCATGGCCAGGCGGGCCATGCCGGCCGCCTTGATGCTCAGCGCGACCCCTTCTTCCCAGTCGTTGCCGAGCTTGTGGGCGGTGTCGATCGCCTCGTCGATCCGCGCCACCGCCTCAGCCAGGTTGCCCGCGCGCAGGGTGGCCACGGCGAGCAGCCGGAGCGCGGCCGCCTCGTGCGGGTCACCGACGGCCCGGCACAGCTCCAGGCCCTCGCGGGCGCACCGATCCACAGTCGGATAATCCTGCTGCTCGAAGGCCAGGTCACCACGGAACACCAGGGCTGGCCCGCGGACTTCGGGTGGCACGCCGTCGGCGCTGACGAGGAACTGGTCGAACCACCCTGCGCCCTCGGTCACGTCCCCGTGGGTCACCCAGGGGTTGCGCATCGCCCCGCACATGCGCAGCCCCTCGGCGATGTCGCCGCGGCGCACCGACGTGGCCAGCGCCAGCCGGTAGTTGGCCAGGTCCACGGTGATGGCCCGGTACATGGCCACCCGCTCCGGCCAGGACGGAGCGCCCCGGACGAACGCCTGCGACACGACCCACTCGCCGTAGCGCAGCAGGTAATCGCGGTGCCGCAGGCGGAGCTCGTCCTCCTCGCCCGAGGCCGCGAGCCTGCTGGCCGCGTACTCCTTGATCGTGTCCAGCAGCCGGTAGCGGGACTCCCCGCGCAACTCGTGGTCGAACGTGACCAGCGACTTGTCGATGAGCGCGGCCATCAGGTCGAGCACGGTGCTGGCCGGGATCTGCTCGTCCGCGCAGACCTGCTCGGCCATGTCCAGGTTCCAGCCGGCGAACACCGACAGCCGCCGCAGCAGGATCTGCTCCGGCTCGCTCAGCAGCTCATAACTCCAGTCCACCGCGGCTCGCAGGGTCTGCTGCCGGGCCGGGGCGGTCCGGTCACCAGAAGCCAGCAGCCGGAACCGGTCGTCGAGCCGGCTGGCGATCTGCTCGACGGACAGCGCGCGGACCCGCGCTGCGGCCAGCTCGATGGCCAGGGGCATGCCATCCAGGGTGAGGCACAGCCGCGCCACCGCTTGAGCGTTCTCGCTGCCCAGCGCGAATCCCGACCGGGCCGCCGAGGCCCGCTCCGCGAACAGCTGCAGGGCCTCGTGCCGGGCCAGGTCGGCCAGGGACAGCGGGTCAAGCCCGGTCGGCACGGACAGTGGCGGGACCCGCCAGACCGTCTCGCCGCGTACCCGCAGCGGCTCCCGGCTGGTCGCGATCACCCGCAGCGAGGGGCAGCTCGCGAGCAGCTGCTGCACCAGTTCCGCGCACCCGTCCACGATGTGCTCGCAGGTGTCGAGGACGAGCAGCAGCCGCCGGGCCCGCAGCGCCTCGGCGAGGGTCGCGATCAGGGCCCGGTCCTGCTCCTCCCGGATCCCGAAGGTGGCCGCGACCCGCCGCGGGAGCAGGTCCGCGTCGGCCGTGTCGGCCAGTTCCACCAGCCAGGCCCCGTCGGGAAACTCAGAGACGAGGTCGCAGGCCAGCCGGACAGCCAGCCGGGTCTTGCCGATGCCGCCGGGACCGCACAGGGTCAGGGCGCGGACGTCACTGAGCAAGAGCGCGAGTTCGCTGAGATCGCGCTCCCTGCCTATGAAGCTGTTCGGCTCCGCAGGGAGATTGCCCGGAGCAGGCGGGGCCGCGGAAGTCATGGCATGAGGGACCGTCTGGTTGATGGCGAGGGGCCAGCGCCCTGCAGAGTGGATTCCTTCATTCGCAGATGAGTACGGGAACGCTACTGGTGTAGTGAAGTTGACCGAAATACATCAGTTTGACCATTGTCCACCACCGCGTGCCGTGCCGGGTAGTAATCGGTACCCCGACATGATAACGGAGAGTTACTTCTTTTCCGGGGGAGACGGAGAAACCTCGCGTCCAGGGATACAACGCCGGCCAGCTGCCGTACGGCGAAATCAGCTGCGCCTCGCCACGGACCGGGGAGGCGGCCCGGCTGGCCACCCGCACCGCCAGTTCCCCGTGGCCGCCGGGCCGCACCCGGATCTCCGGCGTGAGCACGGTGACCTGCACCTGCGCCGCGATGGCCTGCTCATCGTCGCGCAGCGCGGGCAGCAGGGCCTCGAGGGGCAGGCCGAGATCGGGGAGGGGCGGCCCGCCCAGCATCACGGCCGTCACATCCTCGAGGACCTGGCCCAGCTGGTCGCGGATCCGGGCGGCGAGGAAGTAGTGCCCGGGAGCCGCGGCCGGCGCGCCGCGGACCTCCAGGTCCCAGTGCGCATGGCCCAGCGCCGGCAGGTCGTAGCGCAGCGGGCCGCCTGGCGTGGCCGCCAGCCCGGGCGGGACGTCGAGTTCCACGGCGCCCGCGGCCGGCTCAGGCCCGCAGGCCACGGTGAGGCGCACGGCCGCCTCGTTCGCGGCGCCGGCCGTCCCGGGGAGCACTACCCGGCGTTCGGACAGATGCACCGCCACCGGCAGGTTCCCGGCCGGGGCCGGCCCCTTGCCGTGCATCCAGTAGCGGGTGTAAATGGGCTGTGCGGGTTCCGGGGCGGTCGCCGGAGCAGGGGCCGGCGCGGGTCCTGGCCCGGCCGCGTCTGCCGGGACCGACAGCCCCAGGGTGACGGTCCCGGCCGCTGCGACGGTCACCTCAGCCTGGCCGGCCCGTACCGGCCCGGGGCCATCCACCACGGGGCCATCTTCGACCAGGCTGAGCGCCTCCGTCGCGGTGATCCCGGTGAACAGGGTCAGCCGGGCCCCGGCCGGCGCCCGGCTGCCGAGGTCGCGCAGCCGGGCCGTGACCCCGTCGGCGCGCTGCGGTGGCCCGGCCCGGCCTGCGGCGAGCGGGTTTCCGCGCGGCTTCAGGGCGGACACCATCACCGGCAGCTCCGCCGAGGCCAGGCTGGCCGCCGCCGGGTACCGGCCCGGGTGCAGTCCCGTCTCGCAGGCCAGCAGGTCATGGTTGTAGTCCTGGCCGGCCACGGCGAAGCCCGCGTCCCGCCAGTCCCCGGGGCCGGCGGCGAGCGCGTACTCGAACGTGTGGCTCCAGTGCTGCCACGCGAAGCTGCTCCCGTCCGGCGCGGTCCGCTTGTCGCCGTCGATCCACACCCCGCAGGGCCAGGCGCTGCACGCGCGCATGAGCGCAATGTGCAGGGTGCCGTCCGGTGACACCAGGCTGCTGGGCGTGCCCCGGTTCAGCAGCGCAACCGAGCGCGGCGCCAGCGCGGCCTCCCCGGTGCTGGCCCCATCGGTGCTGGTTTCCCTGGTGCTGGCCCGGCTGAGGCTGGCCTCACCGGGGTCGGGGGCCAGCCTGGTGACTTCGACCACCGAGTCAGCCAGGTCGGCGGTGACCGCAGCCGCCGCGGCGGCCAGGTCGTGGCCGGCCACGATGAGCACCGGCAGGTCGCGGAGTCCGCGCACGTCGGCGGCGGGGCCGAAGGCGGCCGCGCGGGACTGGGCGGCCGGGACCCACAGCCGGGCGCTGCCACTTTCGGCCAGCAGGCGGCGGAGTTCGCCCTCCGCGCCCGGGCCGGCCGAGGCCAGCAGCCGGGCGGTCCACGGGTTCTGCTCGGGGCCGCCCAGCGCGATCCGCACATCGGGCAGGTTGGAATCCAGGTCGAGGGAGCCGTAACGCGGCCCGTCCGGCCACGAGCAAGTCGCCGTGACCCCCTGCCCCGCGAGTGCTCCTACGAGGTCCCGGATGGCCCCGGACCAGCCGTTGCGGAAAAAAGACGGATCCTGCGGGGCCGGGGAAGCCGGGAGGATGACCTCAGCCACTCCGAGAGCGGCCTCCGCCTGGCCCCCGCCCGGCTCGGGCCAGCTGACGCGCGCCGTGGAGCCCAGCCCGAACCACTCGTGCGCCGGGTTATCCAGCGTGAACGCATGCTCCGCGACATCCGCCGAGGCGCTGCCGAACGGGCGGCCGACCACCGCCGTCGCGCTCTGGTAGATGGGCAGCCCGCCGGGCACGTCCGCCGGGAAGCGCACCCGCAGCAGCCGGTCCTGCCCGATCGAGCCGTCCACATGGGTCCGGAACTCGATCCGCTCCGTCCCGTCCCAGAGCAGCGTCTCCTGGGTGACCCGGAGGTCGCCCAGGGTGAGCTCGGTGAGCAGCCGGGCCCCGAGCGGGCAGCGCTGCGCGGTGACCTTGGCGCTGGCGCCGCCCGAGCCGATGCCGGGGCCTTTGGGAGATAGCAGCCATGGCCCCTCGCCCCAGCGGGGGTGGGAGGAGTATTCCTCCTGCAGCAGCAGTTCGTTGCCGCCTGGCTGCTCCGGCTCCCGGCCGGCCCGCAGCAACCCCGCGCCGGTCCGCTTGTCCACGATGCGGGTCAGCGTGCCACCGCGGGCCGGGTCGGCCTCGACCAGGAAGGTCTCGTTCTCGATCACCGTGCCGGGCTGCGGCTCCCAGCCGTCAGGTGCCGGGCCAGTCCCGGGCTCTGAGCTGGTCGCGGGCTCCGAGGCGGCCCCGGCCGCCGGGATGGCCCAGTAGGTCCGGTAGCCCAGGGCGGGTACCCCGGCGGCCCGGAAGGTGAGCGTGACGGCGGCCAGAGTGCCGTCCGGGTGCCGCTGGGCCCCTTCGGCGAGGCAGGGCACCACATCGCCTGAGTCATCACGCACAGTGATCGAGGCCGGCCCGGGGGCGGTGAATTCCAGCGCCGCACGGACCAGGGCGGACCGGGGCCAGGACAGGCTGTTGAACACGGCCAGCGCCCGGCTGGGCTGATCACCGGGCGGCTGGCCTGCGGGCCGGCCGGCCTGGTCGCCTCCGGCGCTGCCGGGCGGCCTGGTGTCGGCCAGGCGGGCCAGGTAGGACGCTGCGTCGCGGCGGGCCTCGTCACCCCGCTGCCAGGCTTCCCGCCATCCGCCCAGCAGGTCCAGGTAGACCTGGTCGGACTCGGTCCCGGTGATCGCGTCGTGATGCGCACCAAAGACGAGCTGGCGCCACGCCTTGTCCAGTGACTCCGCCGGGTACTCCGCTCCGGCCAGCCAGGCCAGCGTGGCCAGCCGCTCGCCCTCGGCGACCGCGATCTCCGCCGCCCGCTGGCCCTGCTTGGTGTCGATGTAGGACACGTCCTTGCCCGGGTACACCGGGTTCATGTCCCGGGTCTGCGGCACCAGCCAGACATCACGCCGGGTGGCGTCGGAGCGCACCGCGGCGAAGAAGTCACGGGGTACCGCGGTCACGAACCGGGGCCAGACGTACCTGGCGTTCCAGTCCCGGTGGATGGCGGTCACCCAGCGGCTCGGGATGACGTGATCGGCCCCGACCGGCAGCAGCACGTTCCGGGTCGCCGCGACCGGCGCGAGAGAGCGGAACTGGCTCAGCGCGTCCTGCTCGGCGGCGGCCAGGTCGGCGGCCCGGTGGGTGCCCCACCCGGCTCCGTAGTGATTGGGCATGTAGCTGGTGAGCAGCCCCTGGCCGTCAGGGGAGACCCACTCGAACTCACTGCGCATCTGCATCCGGGTGTTGTCCCCGACGGTGCGCTGCGGGCCCCACTGGTGGTAGGGCCCCCGGGCCCAGGACGACTCGGTCAGCCCGGCCGCGGCCATCAGCCCGGGGTAGCCCGGATCGTGGCCGAACGCGTCCAGCATCCACGCGGTACGTGGGTCACCCCCGGCCACGTCCCGCTGGTAGGCGAGCCCGTAGACCGCGTTCCTGATCGTTGACTCTGCACTGGTCAGGTTGGTGTTGGGCTCGTTATAGCTGCCGCCGACGATCTCCACCCGGCCCTCGGCCAGGAACCAGCGCAGGTCAGCGCGGTCCTGCGGATGGGTGTCCAGGTAGGGCTTGAGGTAGTCGATCTCAGCCAGGACGAACTTGTAGTCGGGATCCCGCCGCGCCTCGTCCAGGTGCAGCGCCACCAGCTCGAACGCGGTACGCACCTCGGGCAGGCTGCCGTCCTCGCCCGGCAGCAGCAGCCGGGATTCGGTGAACTCGCCCTGGGTGTCCCACCACACCGGGTCGTAGTGGAAATGGCTGACCATCCACATAGTCCAGCCGCTCTCGGCCACCCGGATCTCGGCCGCCTGCCCGGCCCGCTCCTCCCCGCCCTCGGCGATCGCCGTGACCTGGCGGGGACTGCCCACCGCCGCGGGCGCGGCGATATGCACGCCTACCTCGGCCACGTGTTCCGTACCGGGCGTCACCAGATCCAGCCGGGCCGGGACTGGGCTGCTCACCCCGGGTCCCTCGACCCGGACGGTGACCGCCAGGGGCGGGACGCCCCGCGCCGGGCGATCGTCGACCACCGTGACCTGGATGATCTGCAGCGGGTGCTGGGCGCTGCCACCGAACAGATCCGTACCCACCACGCTGGAGATACGCATGGTCCCATCGTGACACGCGGACGACGGCCCGGCACTGGCCCGCGGGCCGGGGCGCGGTGGTAGCGCGGCGGTAACCCGGATGCCTCAGCGGCAGGCAATCGTCTGCATTGGTGGATACCATTCAGTTCTGGTGATCGCCAGCCGGTGACCACCAGGATGCCCGGGGGAGCATGGCGGGTGCCAGGGCAGAATCGACGGGGCCACGCCCGCAGGGCGGGCGCACAGTGGAAGCGGGGTGGCTGCCAGTGGCTGATCCGCCGGTGACCTTGAAGGATGTCGCCGCGCGGGCGCGAGTGCACCCCGCCACCGCGTCGCGGGCGCTGAACCCGGAGACCCGGCTGCTGGTCCGCGAAGACACCGCCCAGCGGGTGCTCGAGGCCGCGGCCGAGCTGGGGTACCACCCGAACACGGTGGCCCGCAGCCTGCGCACCCGCCGCTCGCACAGCGTCGGGGTGCTCATCCCCGACCTGAACAACCCGCTGTTCCCGCCGATCGTGCGCGGCATCGAGGACCGTCTCGCCGCCGCGGGCTATGTGGCGCTGATCGGGAACACCGACGGGGACGCCGAGCGGGAGCGGATGCTCTTCGAGCAGATGCGCGCCCGGCACGTAGACGGCCTGGTCCTGGCCACGGTGCACCTTGGCGACCCACTGCTCGCCGAGTCGGCCCGCGCCGACGTGCCGGTGGTGCTGATGAACCGGCTGGCCGATGACTACAGCCTCCCGTCGGTGTCGGTGGACAACGAGCGCGGCATCCGGATGGCCGTCGCCCACCTGGCCAGCCTCGGGCACACCCGGATCGCGCACATCGCCGGCCCGCAGGAGGTCTCGACCGGTCTCGCCCGGTACCGCGGTTTCATCGCCGCCATGGAGGCCCACGGACTCGCCGCCGATCCCGAACTGATCGTGACCGCGAAGTCGTTCTCCATCGACGAGGGACTGTGCTGCACCCAGATCCTGCTCACCCGCGACCGGGCCTGCACCGCGGTGGCGGCGGGCAACGACATGCTCGCCATCGGCTGCTACGCGGCCCTGGACGAGGCGGGCCTGTCCTGCCCGGAGGACATGTCGGTGATCGGGTTCAACGACATGCCGTTCATCGACCGGCTGCGCCCGCCGCTGAGCACGATCCGTTTCCCGCACTACCAGGTGGGGACCGAGGCGGCCCAGTTGCTGCTGGAGCGGATCGCCGGCCACACCGGGCCGGTCAAGGTCCTGTTCCTGGCTCCTGAGCTGGTGGTCCGCGGCTCGACCGCACCACCGGCCGGTCTCGCGGATACCCCGCCCGCGGGTGGGCCCGGCCTGGCGAACCAGCCCTCCGGACCGGCGCGCTGAGCCGCCCGCTGCGCCCGCGGTGCCGGGCGAATCCCTGGCGGCAGGAAATTCTCCGGTATCGAACTGATCATGTCTGTTGACACGGGCCTGACCGTTGCGTCAGGCTTCGTGCAAACGATTGTTAGGCAAGGGGTGACCTGATGGCGGAGCACGGTAACGAACTCCGGCTAGGCTGGCTGGGTACCGGGCGGATGGGCTTTGAGCTGGTCCGGCGCCTGCTTGAGGCCGGTTGTGACGTTGCCGTCTACAACCGCACCCGGTCCAAGGCGGAGCCGCTCGCCACGCTGGGAGCCAAGGTCGTCGGCTCGCCCGCCGAGCTCAGCCGCCGGGACATCGTGTTCGCCACGGTCGGCACGTCCCAGGATCTCATCGACGCCGTCCTCGGCGAGGACGGGCTGGCCACGGGGGAGTCGGTGCCTGCCGTCCTGGTGGACTGCTCGACCATCTCCGCGGACGTCTCGATGCAGATCCGCGAGCAGCTCGCGGCGCGGGGTACCGAGCTGCTGGCCGCCCCGGTGATGGGCAATCCGAAGGTCGCGAGCGTGGGAAAGCTCACTCTCGCGGTGTCCGGGCCGCGCAGCGCTTTCGACACCGCCCGGCCATACCTGGACCTGCTCGGCGCCGGGGCCACATATGTCGGCGACGGCGAACTCGCGCGGACCGTAAAGCTTTGCCATAACTTGTTCCTCGGCGTTGTCAGCCAGTCACTGGCGGAAGTGACGATCCTGGCCCAGAAGAGCGGCGTCAGCCGGGCCGCGTTCCTGACCTGTCTTAATAAAAGTGTGATGGGTTCGCAGTTCACTCGTTACAAATCACCGGCATTCGTGAACCTGGACTTTCATCCGACCTTTACGGCGTCCTTGCTCCGTAAGGACTTTGACCTCGGCCTGGCCGCAGCCAGGGAACATGAGGTCCCGATGCCGGTCGCGTCCCTCGTTCATCAGATCGTGCAGACCCTTATTGGGCATGGTTACGGCGAGCAGGACTTTGCGGCCCTTGTCGAACTGGAAGCGCACGCGGCTGGGCTGGAGCTGGAGAGCGAAAACTCCGATATCCCGGACGGACTAGGCCAAGCCGACGCGAACGGGGGCAATGCAGTACCGTGAGCCACTGTCCCCCGCCAGCTTGCTTTGCAGTCAACGGAGCCCCCCGCCGGACGCGCCTCATCGCGCGAGCTGCAGCTGGCATTACCCACAGGAGATTCCTGATCTGGAAGGAGGACCGGATGAAACCTCACCGCACCCGGTTCTTGTCTCTCACCGCCGCCGCCGCGACGGCGGCGATGGTTCTTGCTGCATGCAGCAGCAACAGCAGCAGTGGAAGCGGTTCGTCCAGCAATGGCAGCAAAGCGCCGATCCTGATCGGCACCTCGCTGTCCTTGACGGGTGACTTCTCCGCCGACGGCCTGGCTTTCCAGCGTGGCTACGAGCTCTGGGCCAGCCAGGTGAACAGCCACGGCGGCCTGCTGGGCCGCCAGGTAAAGATGGTGTTCCTGAATGACTCCAGCGACCCGACCACCGTGGCGACCAACTACACCAAGCTCATCGCCCAGGAGCACGTATCCCTGGTGTTCGGGCCATTCTCGACGCTGCTCACCGTGCCCGCCGCGAAGGTAGCGGCCCGGTACGGGTATGCGTTCCCGGAGGGTGCGGGCGGCGGGCCGGCCGTCTACCAGCTGAACCTGCCGAACGTCTTCAACCCCAGCCCGCCCATCGCCGAGCAACTGGTGCCGTTCGCGGACTGGGTGGCGGCGCTGCCCGCCAGCGAGCGCCCGAAGACGGCGGCCTACCCGATGGTTAACGACCCGTTTGCGGACCCGATGACGCAGACCGCCGAGTCCATCCTGCAGAAGGCGGGCGTGAAGACGGTCTACTCGAAGATCTACCCGGCTGAGAACCCCGACTTCAAGGCGGGCGCCGACGCGGTGGCCGCGACCGGCGCGCAGCTGGTCGTGCTGGGCGCGGTCGACGTGCCGACCTCGGCGGCCTTCATCCAGGCGTTCGAGCAGCAGCACTACAACCCGAAGATCTTCGTCGCCACCTCCGGCCCGGACCAGGGATCCGCCTTCACCAAGGCGATCGGCGGCGCCGCCAACGCCACCGGGATCATGGTTCCCGGCGGCTGGTACGGCGGGGTCCAGAACCCGCTGAGCCAGGCCATGGTCAAGGCGTACATCGCCAAGTACGGCGGCACCGCCGCGGACATCAACGCCGACGTGGCCGAGGCCTACTCGGTCGGCGAGATCACGGCGTCCTCGGTCACCGCGACCAAGGGCGTGGACAACAAGAAGATCACCGCTTACCTGCACAGCGGCGTCACGCTGCAGACCGTGCAGGGACCGGTGAAATTCAACAGCTCGGGCGAGAACACGGCCGCGCAGAAGTTCATCTTCCAGTGGCAGAAGGGCGGCGCCTACGCCCAGGTGCTGCCGAGCGGCGCGACCGGCTCAGTGGCGATCATCAATCCCAAGCCGCACTGGTCGAGCTGACCTCCAGATAGATCGGAACCAGAAGAAGTGCGGTGCGCGGAGCAGCACAGGGAACCGGGCCTTGGATCGGGGCAAAGCGGGCTTTCCCCGGCCGGTAAAGGCATACGGTGCCATGTGCGCTCCGCGCACCGGAGCACGACGGGTGCTTCGGCGTGGTCGCAGGAAGGGAGAAGGTTGATGAGGCGCCCCACCCGCCGCCGCTTCGTGCCACTCGCCGCCACGGCCGCGGCCGCGGTGACCGCACTCGTGGTCTCCGCGTGCGGTACCAGTGCCACCACCAGCGCCAGCAGCACGGTCCAGCCGATTACGGTCGGCATCTCGCTCCCGCTGACCGGCCAGTTCGCTGCGGACGGCCTCGCCACGCAGAATGGCTACAAGCTGTGGGCCCATGACGTGAACACCAATGGCGGCCTGCTGCACCGCCCAGTCAAGCTGGTGATCCGCAACGACAACAGCAACCCGAACACGGTCAGCAGCGATTACCGCGTGCTGATCACGCAGGACCATGTGAACCTGACGCTAGCCCCGTTCTCGACGCTGCTGAGCGTCAACGCCGTCGCGGTCACCGCGAAATACGGGTACGCGCTGTCGGCTGGCGCGGCCACGGGCCCGGCCGTGTTCAGCCCCCCGCATCGCAACCTGTTCAGCGTGAGCGTCCCGGTCGCCGTGGAGATGGTGCAGTTCGCCAAGTGGGTGGAAGGCCTCCCGGCCGGCGAGCGGCAGACTGCCGCGTACCCCGAGGTCAACAACCCGTTCTCCGACCCGCCTGTGACCGCCACCGAGGCCGACCTGTCGCGGCACGGTGTCAGGACCGTCTACCCGGCCAACCAGCTCCACCCGGCCAACACGAACTTGCAGATCAAGCAAGAGGCACAGGCGGTGGCCAACAAGAACCCGCAGATCGTGGTCATCGGCTCGGTGGACCTGCCCAGCCTGCTGATCTTCATTCACACGTGGCAGGCCATGCATTACACGCCCAAGATCATGATCGCCGCGTCCGGGCCGGATCAGGGCCAGGCGTTCCTGAACACCCTGAACCCCTCCAACGCCGAGGCGATCATGGTGCCGGACGGCTGGTACGGCGGCGTGCAGAACGCGCTGAGCCACGTCATGGTGGAGGACTACATCGCCAAGTTCGGCGGCACGTCCTCCGACATCAACGCCGATGTCGCCGAGGCGTACTCAGCTGGCGAGGCTCTGGCCGACGCGGTGAAAGCGACCAAGAGCGTGAGCAACAAGAAGATCATCACGTATCTGCACGGCGGGGTCGTGCTGCAGACCGTGCAGGGCCCGGTCCAGTTCGCGAAGGACGGCGAGAACAAGCTGGGGGCGAAGCAGGCCTTCATCTTCCAGTGGCAGAACGGCCAGTTCGTCCCGGTGCTGCCGGCCGGCACGGGGGCCAGGATCGAGAAGCTCAAGCCGACCTGGCAGACCGGCTGACCTGGCGGGTTCGCCGAGCGCGCGGCCCGCGTCCACCACCAGTTAGCACGATGAAGGGCATGAAGCGGAGATGGGACGGCAACTCACCGAGGCGATCATCGATGGCATCCTGGGCGGCAGTGTCTATGCCCTGATGGCGGTCGGGCTGACGCTGATCTTCGGGGTGCTGGACATCATCAACATCGCCCAGGGCATCCTGGTCGTGCTGGGCGCGTACCTCAGCTACGTGCTCTCCGTCCACCTGCACATCGACCTGTTCGTGGGCCTGCTGGTGACCGTCCCCGCGATGTTCCTCGTCGGGGTCGCGATCCAGTGGGCCTTCATCAGGCCGCTGCGCGGCCGGGAACGGACCTCGATGTCGCTGCTGGCCACCTACGCGGTGGCGATCATCATCGAGGGAATCCTGTACATCATCTTCGGCTCGAACTTCGTGAGCCTGAACGCCTCGTACGTCACCTCGGGCCCGCAGATCTTCGGGTTCTACCTCGACTACATCTACATCTACGGCTTCCTGATGGCCCTGCTGTTCGTGCTGGGCATCTACTACACCCTGTACCGGACCCAGTTCGGCCGGACCATCCGGGCCACCATGCAGGACCAGACCGCGGCCAAGATCGTGGGCATCAACGTGAACCGGGTGCAGGCGCTCACGTTCGGGATCGGGGTGGGCGTCACCGCCGCGGGTGGGATGGTCTTCGGGGCCACGGGCGGCGGCTTCAACCCCAATACCGGGTATGACCTGATCTCCCGGTTGCTGGCGATCATCATCCTGGGTGGGCTGGGCAGCATCGGCGGGGCCATGGTCGCGGCGATCTTCATGATCACCCTGGAGGGGGTGGTCGACGTGGTCTGGTCACCCAGCTGGTCGGTGGTGGTGTTCTACGGCGCGCTCGTGCTCGTGCTGGCCTTCCGGCCGCAGGGCCTGTTCGGCCGCAAGGCAGCGAGGGCCCAGTGAACCCGGGAACAGGAAGGGAGGGAACGATGAGCCAGGACACGCGGCAGCCGGGACCGGGGCAGCCGGGATCAGGGCAGCCGGGCGGCGCGCTCGCGGCCCCCGCGCGCCGGGACCGCCGCGTCACCGGCGCCAAGCTGGGCGGCCTCGCGATCCTGCTGGTGATCGCGGCGATCTTCCCGCTCGTCATCACGAACGCGCTGTACACCCAGTTCGCCGTGAACACCCTGATCTACGTGGGCGCGGTGGCGGCCTGGAACCTGTTCTCCGGCTATTCGGGCTACCTGTCGCTGGGCACCGCGGTGTTCTTCGGCTCCGGCGCCTACACCGTGGGCCTGCTGGCCAACCACTGGAAGCTCCCGGGCGCGGACATCTTCCTCCTGCTGCCGCTGGGCGGGCTGGTCGCCGCGCTGATCGCAGTGCCGCTGGGGCTGATCGCGCTGCGGGTCCGGCGGCACACGTTCGTCGTGATCACCATCGCCTTCTTCTTCATCTTCCAGCTGATGGCGTTCAACCTCAGCTTCACCGGCGGGAACCAGGGGGTGAGCTCGCCCTTCTTCCTCTGGTCGGCGTCCGACTACAACAACCCCTTCTACTACGTCGGCCTGGTCATCGCGGTGGCTACCATCACGCTGTCCTGGCTGATCCGCAACTCGCGGTTCGGTCTCCAGCTCCTGGCCATCCGGGATGACGAGGACCGGGCCCGCGGGCTCGGCGTGCGGGCCATGCGGGTCAAGCTCACCGCGTTCGCCATCTCGGGCGGGATCGTCGGCATGATCGGCGGGCTGTGGTGGTTCTTCATCGGCCAGGCGCTGCCCGAGACCGCGTTCAACCCCTTGTTCGACCTGACCGTCGCGCTGATGGCCTTCCTGGGCGGATTCGGCACCCTGGCTGGCCCGGTACTCGGCGCGCTGATCCTGGAGCCGCTCCAGCAGTGGATCGGGATCACCTTCACCAACGGCTACACCAGCGACATCGTGCTCGGCGTGCTCTTCCTGGCCGTCATCTTGTTCCTGCCGCGCGGGATCGTCCCCACCGGAACCGAGTACGTCACCCGGTGGCGCGCTGCGCAGACACGCAGGCGCGAGAGCGCCGCCGGGGGGTCAGCCCCGCCAGGCAATCCTGCGGTGAACCCGGCGGCCACCCCGGCGACGGGTTCCCCCGCCACGGGTTCCCTGGTCACCGGTTCCCCGGCCACCGGTTCCACGGCCACCAGTTCCACGACCACGGGGACGCCGAGCACCGGAGGGGCACGATGACCGCGCTGCTGCGCACCGCCGCGGTGACCAAATCCTTCGGCGGCGTCCAGGCCCTGAACGGGGCCACCATCGAGGTGGAGCAGGGCAGCATCGCCGGGCTCATCGGGCCGAACGGCTCGGGCAAGACCACGCTGTTCAACGTGATCACCGGTTACGAGACGGTGGACGGCGGCGAGGTCTACCTGGGCGACAAGCGGATCACGAACGTGGCGCCGGACAAGGTGTTCTCGGCTGGCATCGGCCGGACCTTCCAGCTGACCCGGGTGTTCTCCCGGCTCACCGTCATGGAGAACATGATCGTGGCGGCCCAGAACGCGGAGGGGAGCCAGCGGCGGCTGCGCAACCCGCTGGCCCGGGCCGGCGGCCCCGCCACCCGGCGCCGGGCCCTGGAACTGCTGGAGTTCACCGGCATCGCCCACCACGCCGGCGCGCTCGCCGAGACCCTGTCCTACGGCCAGCGGAAGCTGCTGGAGCTGTCCTACGTGCTGATGGCGGACCCGGCCATCGTGCTGCTCGATGAGCCGGCCGGCGGGGTGAACCTCACCCTGATCACGATGATCGCGGACCGGATCCGGCAACTGAACCAGCAGGGCACCACGTTCCTGATCGTGGAGCACAACATGGATTTCGTGATGGGACTGTGTGACCGGGTCACGGTGCTGGACTACGGCACCGCCGTGGTCAGCGGACCACCGGACGTGGTCAGGACCGACCCCCGGGTCCTCGACGCCTACCTTGGGACTGCGGAGGATGACGATGACGTCCCGGCCAGCTGAGAACGTGACGGCGGGCGCCCCGGCCCTCGAGATCAAGGACGTGGTGGCCGGTTACGGCGGTGGCGACGTCCTGCACGGCGTGACCATGCAGGTCTACGAGGGTGGCATCACCTGCGTTGTGGGGCCCAACGGGGCGGGCAAGTCCACCCTGCTCGCCGCGATCAGCGGGCTGCTGAATCCGCGGCTCGGCCGCGTCAGCCTGCGCGGTGAGCGGCTGTCAGGGAAGTCTCCCCGGCAGGTGCTGGACATGGGCGTGGTGCTGGTGCCGCAGAACCACAGCCTGTTCCGCGAGATGACGGTGCGCGAGAACATCGTGCTCGGCGGCTACATCCTGCGCCAGCGAGGGCTGGCCGACCGCAGGCTGGATAATGTCCTGGGGATGTTCCCGCAGGTTACCGAGTGGCTGGGGAAGAAGGCCGGCAGCCTGTCCGGCGGCCAGCAGCGGCTGGTGGAGTTCGCCCGGTGCCTGATGCTCGATCCGAGCCTGGTCATCCTGGACGAGCCGTCCATGGGGCTGTCGCCCCTGGTGCTGAAGTCGGTTTTCGACGCGGTCCGGCTGATGAACAAGCAGGGCAAGACCATCCTGCTGGTCGAGCAGAACGCGCGGGCCGGCCTGCGGCTGTCCACCCACGGGGTGGTCCTGGAGAATGGCCGGGTCCGGCTGGCCGGCTGGGACGCGAGGTCCTGCACCATCCGGAGATCGGTGCCCTGTACCTGGGCGGGGCGGTGACCGACACGTCCGCCAGCGCGCCCCCGGCAGGAGAGAACGCGAACGTGGCGGCTGCGAACGCCGCGGCCGCGCAGATAGCCGCCGAGGACGCGGAAGCCGGGATGAGCGGTCCGCCCGCGGCCGGCGATGCATCGAACGGCCCCGCCGCGGGCGGCGATGCATCGAACGGCCCCGCCGCGGGCGGCGATACGTCGAACGGCCCCGCCGCGGGCACCGCTTCGAACGGCACCCCTGCCCGTTGATCATCGACGCGCACTGCCACGTCATCGTCCCGGAGGTGACGGCACGCAGCGTGCCCGAGGCGTGGCGGCCAGCGCTGCGGACCGAGGACGGCCAGCGCATTGTCGGGTTCCGGGGCCGGGAACTGACCTCGGCGGTCGGTGAGTTCAGCGACGTCGAGATCATGCTCGGCGAGGCGGCCGGCACCGGGATCGGGCACCTGCTGCTGTCTCCGTGGATCAACCTGGTGCCGGTGGACGCCCAGCCGGACGAGGCCCGGCTGGTCTGCCGGGTGCAGAACGAGTCGCTGGCCCGGATGGCCGCCGCCCACCCCGGGCGGCTCAGCGCGGTGGGCGCGGTCTCGGTGCAGGATCCCGCGCTGGCGGCGCGCGAGCTGGCGGACCTGATGACCGTGCCGGGCCTGCACGGCGTGGAGATCCCGTCCAGCGTGGGCGGCCGCTACCTGGGCGACGACTTCTTCCTGCCGTTCTGGGCGGCCGCCGCCGAAACCGGGGCGCTGGTCTTCATCCACCCCTCTACCCGGGGCTTCGGGATCCCGGCCCTGGACGGCTACTACCTGTGGAACTCGGTCGGCAACCCGCTGGAAACCGCGGTCACTGCCGCGCACATCGCGGTAGCGGGCGTGCTCGAGCGATTCCCCCAGCTGCGGATCCTGCTGGCCCACGGCGGTGGTGCGCTGCCGGTGCTCCGCGGGAGGCTGCGCCGGGCCCACGCCATCCGGCCCGAAGCCGCGGAACGCCTCAGCCAGGGCCCGGATGTGTCGCTGCGCCGGTTCCACTACGACACGGTGACCCACGACCCGGGCCTGCTGGCCGATCTGGTCCGGTATGCCGGCCCGGAGCAGGTCCTGCTCGGCTCGGACCGGCCCTTCGATATGGGCACCGACGATCCCGTCGGCGACGTGCGCGCGCTGCGGCTCGGAGCCGGCGAGGACCTGATCCTGGGCGGGAACGCCGAGCGCCTGCTGGGCCTGGCCCGTGACTGAGCCCAGGGTCGCGATGCAGGCGCCGGGACGTCTCGACGGGCAGAGGGTCTTCCGGTACGGTCAAGGCCGTCCGCCGTCGCGCCCGGCGTCATGAACCCCCGGAGGCAGGCATGGACTACACCAAGGCGGAAGCCAAGCAGGCAGCCCGGGAGTGCTTCACCGGGCTGTGGGCCGCGACCACCACGCCGTTCGACAGCCGCGGCGACCTGGACGCCGACGCACTCCGCCACGACCTCGACCGGCTGACCGGCAGCCTGGGGATCGGCGGCATCTTCTGCGGCGGCGTGATGGGCGAGTTCTGGTCCCTGGCCGGAAGCGAGCGGCGCCGGGTGGTCGAGACCACGGTGGATGCCACCCGGGGCAAATGCCCGGTGATCGCGCATACTGGCCACGCATCCGCGCGGCAGGCCATCGAGCTGACCCGGCACGCGCAGAAGGCGGGGGCCGACTTCGCGGTGCTGATCAACCCGTACTTCCCGCCCGCCTCGGATGAGGGTCTTTACCAGTGGTTCGAGAAGGTCTGCGCGGCCGTGGACATCGGCATCTGGCTGTTCGACACCGCCTACTCTGGCGTGTCGCTGTCACTGGAGCTGATCGAGCGGCTGGCCGGCATCGAGAACATCTGCGGGATCAAGGTGGGCCGTGACCACGCTCGCTACCTGGAGGTACTGGACCGGGTCGGGGGCGAGATCCTGGTCTGCGAGCCCAACGAGGGCACCTGGCTGGAGAACATGCGCGACCACGGTCAGCGGGTGTTCATGTCCTCGGCCGCGCCGTACCTCTACCAGACGCCGCAATGGCAGCCGATGCGCGAGTACACCAGGCTCGCGCTCAGCGGTGACTACGTGGCGGCGGCTCAGGTAGCGGCCACTCTCGACCCGGTGCGCGCGCTGGCCGCGAAGTGGCTGCACGGCCGGGCCCGCCGATTCGACTCGCTGGCCTCCATTAAGGCGTGGGCCGGCCTGGTCGGGATGTCTGGCGGGCCGCTCCGCCCGCCGTTGCTCCCGCAGACCCGGGCCGAGTACGAGGAGCTCAGGGCGGATCTGGATGCGGTCGGGCTGCTCCCCGGGACCGGCTCCTCAGGACGGGTCAGCAGCAACGGGCACCGCCCGACCCTGGCCTGACGGCGCACTCATGATCGCGGCCGGGTCGTGGCCGAGGTCATTGAGGAGCACGATCGCTGCGTTACGGCCAGGGGCGCCGGTGATGGATCCGCCGGGGTGCGTGGTCCCCCCGGTCTGGTAGAGCCCGGGGACAGGCATCCGGTGCGAGGCCCAGCCTGGTACCGGGCGCAGCGCCCCGCTGAAGGCGGGACCACGGTTGCCGCCGTGGAAGGCGCCGTGGATCATGTGCGGGTTGAGTTCCTCGATGTCGGCGGGGGACTTGACCAGGCTGGCCAGGATTACCTCGTCGGTGAAGCCAGGCGCGATCTCGCGCAGCCGCTCCAGGGTCCGGCGGGCGTGCCCGTGCTTGACGGCCGCCCAGCCGCCCATGCTCTCCGGGGGCTGGTACACCTGCGGGCTGAGCAGTTTGACCGTGTGGTGGCCCGCTGGCGCCCGGCCCGGATCGGCCAGGGTGGGCGTGGCCACCAGCAGCCACGGCGGCTCTGCGATGAACCGCCCGGACCGCAGGTCGGCCCCCATCTGGATGACGTCCTCGGGCCAGCCTGCCAGGCCCGCCGACACGGCAGTGCGCGGGCCGTCCGGAGCCTGAAACTCAGGCGGCGCGGTGGCGGCGTAATAGGTGGCGAAGCCGGGCACGCCCACGTCGTAGGTGTCTACGCCGTAGTGGAATTCTTCCGGCCAGGCCTCCGCCGGGGCCATCTCGCGCAGGTGCTTGATGTGGATCGTCGAGACCACGGCGGTGCCCGCCCGGTACTGGGCGCCGTCCTCGGTCGCCACCCCGGCGCACCGGCCGCCCTCCAGCAGCAGCCTGGTCACCCGCTGGCCGCACAGCACGGTGCCACCATGATCGGCCAGGTAACCGGTGAGCGCCGCAGTCAGCTGCCCGGATCCGCCGATGGGAATGGACCAGCTGCGCTGCTGCCGCCCGAACGTCTGCGCGTAAGGGAGCACCCCCGAGCCAGGCTCGTCGGCCGGCTGGAAGACCTGGAAGGCCATCCACAGCAGGAAGGCCTGGATGTGCCGGCTTTCGAACTCGTGCTGCACGACCTGCACCGCGGACAGTTGCCGGCGCCGGGCCCAGATCCGGCCCTGGGGATGCCCGGCCAGCATCTGGTCCAGCGACGGCCCGAATCCGACCGGGGTGAACTGGGCCTGGCTGAAGATGTGTTTCACCTGGTCGTACTCGTCAAGCAGGCGCAGGTAGGCGGCCGCGTCCGGCTTCGAGAACCGGGCGACCTCCTCGGCCGTCCGTTCCCGGTCCAGCCACATCGTGAACTGCTGGCCGTCCGGGAACGCCACGTGCTCCACCGGGTCCGGTTCTGCGTAGCGCAGGCCATAGTCGGCGGTCAGGCCGAGTTCATCGCGGCTCAGCACCGGGTTGACCCGGATCATCGTGTGCCCGGTGGCGCAGGTGTCGATGCCGAACCCAGGGAGCAGCAGTTCCTCGGTGGCCGCCCCGCCGCCGGGGATCGCCCGCGCGTCCAGGACCAGGCAGCGGTAGCCGGCCTTGGCCAGGTAGCACGCGGTGAGCAGGCTGTTGTGCCCGGCGCCCGCCACCACGATGTCGGCGTCGTAGGTCATCCCCGGCCCGCCTTTCTACCGCGGAATCCTCCGCCGTACTTCTTTGCAAACCATTGCATTTCGTTGCGATCCTGGCATCCCGGCGGCTCTGGGGCAAGGGGCGCCGGCCGGGATGCCCCCGGCGAGCCGGGCGAAGGGCCGGGCAGGATCTCACTCCCGCCGGGTGACGCAACGGCCACGACGGCCGCATACCGTCCGGGAAAGCGACCGAGGAGGCTATTCATGGCGCACCCGGACACCCTGTACGTGCTGGCGGCGGCCTACGATGAGCCGGCCGCCGCCATCGAGGACTACGAGGCGGTGAAGGCCCTGTATTACGCGGTGAAGACGTCGCATGACTTCGACGCCGCGGTCATCGCCAAGGACGACACGGGCAAGGTCAGCATCGTCAAGAAGCACGAGCAGCCGACCCGGCACGGAGCCGCGGTGGGCCTCGGCTGGGGCCTGGCCGCTGGTGTGGCGGCAGCACTGTTCCCGCCCGTGGGCATCCTGGGTGCCCTGGCAGTCGGCGCCGGCGGCGGGGCCGCGATCGGGGCCGTGACCGGGCACGCCAGCGGCGGGATGAGCCGGACCGATCTCAAGGAGCTGGGGGAGACCCTCGACGCGGGAACGGCCGGGCTCCTCGTGGTCTATGAGGCCAACCTGGCCGAGCAGGTGACGGCCAACATCAAGGCGGCCAACAAGCTCATCTCCAAGGCCACCGACATGGAAGCCGACCAGCTCGCCTCGGACCTGAAGCAGGCGGACCAGGAAGTCGCGTCCGGCAGCTAGCCGTCCGGGTTACTGGCTGTCCCGGCCAGCCCGCGCAGGGCGGGGCCAGCCAGCCGGTTCACGGTCCATTCATCCATCTCCACCGCGCCCAGCGAGGCGTAGAACCTGCGGGCGGGGGAGTTCCAGTCCAGGACCGCCCACTCCAGCCGGGCGTAGCCGCGGGTCACGCAGATGCGGGCCAGTTCGGCGAGCAGCGCCCGGCCCAGCCCGGCCCGCCGCTGGTCCGGCCGGATGTAGAGGTCCTCCAGGTAGATCCCGTGCTGGCCGGTCCAGGTGGAGAAGTTCAGGAACCACAGCGCGAAGCCGGCCACCTCGCCCTCGTGCTCAGCCACGTGCGCGAACACGGCGGGCCGCTCGCCCAGTAGGGCGCGGCGCAGGTCTTCCTCGGTCGCGGTGACCTCGGCCAGCGCCTTCTCGTACTCGGCCAGCTCCCGGACGAGCCGGTGCAGGGCCGGGATGTCGGCGGCCTCAGCCGGCCGGATCACGCGCCCATCCCCGCGCCCCACGTCCCCGCGCCGGCGCCAGCGGGCTCCCCGGCCGGGGGCGCCCCCACCGGGGTAGCGGCGGCTGGCCGGGCGGCCGGGGCCGGATCGGGCTGGACCGCGACCGGGAACCGGTAGCACAGCCGAAAACGGTCAGCCGCGACCACGATCTCCCCGGTTTCCACGACCCGCTCGCCCGAGTGGTGCGATCTCTCGATGAGCAGCACCGGGGAGCCGGCCGGGATGTCCAGCACCGCCGCCTCGGCCGACAGGGCCGGGCGGACCGAGATCTCCTCCACGACCTGATCCACGCCGATACCGATCGCCTGCATGCGCTCCGCCACTCCGCGGCCCGCGAAGGTGCCCTGCTCGGGGAACGGCACCCGGGTCTGCGCCGTCGTGGCGGCGGCCTCGTAGCTGGTGGCCAGCTGCACAGGAGAACCATCCGCGCTCATCAGGTACCTGGTCCGGGTCACCAGATGGTCCCCGTCGGGCAGCCGCAGCCGCCGGGCCACGTGGGCGGGGGCGGCCACCCGCTCGGACTGGTACTCCCAGGACACCCGCGGCGCGTGCCCGGCGTGATCCGTCCCGGCCGGGTCGTCCACGGCCACTGCGTCCCCCAGCGCCGCGTCCCGCACTGCTCCGTCTCCCGCCGCAGGCCGGCCATCAAGCCCGAACGGCGAACCGGGGAAGTGCAGCCGGTCATGTTCCAGCGGCGCCGCCACGGGCAGCCTGCGGACGTAGGATCCCGACCCGGCCCGGGCCTCAATGAGGCCCTCGGCCGCCAGGACCTGCAGGGCATGCTTGGCCGCGGTCTCCCCGACCCCGTACCGGGCGATGATCCCGTTGCGGGAGGGAACCCGGGCTCCCGGCCCGAGCGTCCCGCCCCGGATCTGATCGCGGAGATCTTCCAGCACCCGCAGGTACACCGGGTCGTTCGAGGCGCCCATCAGATGTGATCTTCCTGACGACACTGCCCGGCTAGGCCGGCCGAGCCGCCATTGTGGCCCACGGCCGGGTGAAGCTGTGGCCCTATAGAGATCCTGTGACCATAGCTTTGCCGCCCGCCCGCCCGTCCGTCCGTCCGCCCGCCTGCTCGTCCGCCCGCCCGTCCGCCTGCCCCGCCCGTCCGGCTGGCCCGACGGGCAGGCGCTACTTCTTGCGCGCGAAGATGAGGCCGTCTCCCACCGAGAGCATGGCCAGCTCCACCCGGTCATCGGCCCGTGCGTGCTCGTTGAAGTCGCGGACCGCCCGCGCGTCAGGATCGGGGTCGCCGGCGAAGATCCGGCCGTGCATGAAGGTGTTGTCCACCAGGATGAGCCCTCCGCTGCGGATCCGCGGGACGATCTCGTCCCAGTAAACGGCGTAGCCGCTCTTATCCGCGTCGATGAACGCGAGATCCGCCCACGCCTCACCGGGCAGCGAACGCAGCGTGCCGGCGGCCGGCCCGAGCCGGAGCTCGATCTGGCCGTCCAGGCCCGCCTTCTGCCAGTACTCCCGGGCCAGTGCGGTCCAGTCCGCGTTGACATCGCAGCACAGCAGGCGGCCGCCCGGGGCCAGCCCGCGGGCCAGGCAGATAGCGGAGTACCCGGTGAACGTGCCGACCTCGATCACCCGGCGCGGCGCGATGAGCTGGCTCAGCAGCGTCATGAACGTGCCCTGCTCGGGTCCGATCTGCAGGTGAGCCGACCGGGGGAAACGGCGGGACGTTTCGGCTCGCAGCTCGCTGAGGACCAGGTCCGGGGGACTGGAAGCCGACATGACGTACTCGTAGACCTCAGGACTGACATGCTCGGTTCCGGTAGCCACGCGCCCCACGCTAACCGGTTGCGGCAAGCTAGCAGGATGCAGGAGAGCGAAGCGGAACTCGGTGAGCTACAGGCGCTGCTGGATGACTCGCTGGCCCGGGCCACGGGGCACCTCCGGTCCATCGTCCGGCCAGGCCGGTCCCTGACTGCCGCCCAGCTGGCCGGGGTTATTACGGGCATGTGCACGCTCGCGGTCAGCAGCGTCACGGCCGCCGGAGAGCCGCGGATCAGCGGGGCGGACGGTCACTTCCTGCACGGCTGCTGGGTCTTCAGCACGGAGCGGTCCTCGGCCAAGGCGCGGCAGTTCGCGGCGCGGCCCGCGATCAGCGCGGCCCACCTGCGCGGAGATGACCTGGGCGTGTTCACCCACGGCCGGGTGGAGGAACTTAATCCCGCGACCGGGCCGGCGGATCCGCACTGGCCCGCCATCCTGGACCACCTCACGCAGCACTACGGCAGCTCCCCGCTGAGCTGGGGAGACGTGGTGGCCTACCGGATCCGGCCGCACTGGATGGTGGCCTACGCCGCGGACCCGGAGACGCTGCTGGCCCGGTAACCGGCAGCCGGACGGCAGCCTCGGGCCGTCACGGTACGCTCGGGCGCATGGCGTTGCGTTTTTACATCCCCAGCCCGCCAGTGAACGGGTTTCATCTCGGCCCGGCCTACATTCACTTCTACGGGCTGATGTACGTGATCGGGATCACCCTGGCGATCCTGATCACGCAGCGCCGCTGGAAGGCGGTGGGCGGCGACCCGGGCCTGGTCGGGGACGTGGCCCTGTGGGCCGTCCCGGCGGGCATCGTCGGCGGCCGGATCTACTTCGACCTGACCACCCCGAAGTACATCCCGCACCACTGGTACGGGGTGCTCGCGGTCTGGGACGGTGGTCTGGGCATCTGGGGCGGGATCGCCCTGGCCGCGGTGGTCGGGTCCTGGCGGGTGCACCGCTCCGGGGCCAGCGTGACGCTGTTCATGGACGCGGTCGCCCCGGCGCTGCTGGTGGCGCAGGCCGTCGGGCGGGTGGGTAACTACTTCAACCAGGAACTCTTCGGCGGCCCGACCACGCTGCCCTGGGCCCTGCACATCACGCCCGGATTCCGCCCGGCCGGCTACACGCAGTTCCAGACCTTCCACCCGACCTTCCTGTACGAGTTCATCTTCGACCTGCTCTGGGCGGCTGTCCTGGTCTGGCTGGGCCACCACCGCAACATCAGGCCGCCGGGCCTGTTCGCGCTATACGTCGCGGGCTACTCGGCGTTCCGCATCTTCGAGGAGTCGCTCCGGGTGGACCCGTCCGAGCACTTCCTCGGCCTGCGGCTGAACATGTACGTGGCCAGCGTGCTGACCGTCGCCGGCGTGATCTGGTTCATCTATTCGCAGCGCCGCGGCCGGCCCGCCGCCGAGTTGCCGGCCCGGCGGCCGGATAGCGAGGCGGACAGCGCCGGGACGGCCGCGCCCGATCCGGCCGCGCCCGGCACGCCGGCCGACTCGCCGGAGGACTCCAGCCCTGCGGGCTCCGGTGGGGCTGCGCGCGCCACCGACACCGCCTGACCGTCACCCGGACCGGCCCGCAGATTAATTCGATAAATAACGAAACCCGGGCGCGGCACTCGAACTGAGGTTTGAATGTCTGGCATGCTTGGAGCCGGACATCTCAACCGCAGCGCTACCGATGTGCAGGAGGCAACCCCAGTGGGCCAGAAGACGGTCAGGTTCAGTGACTTCAGCGGCGAGCTGATCACCAGGGACGACACACTCGCCCGCATCGTGATCCACGAGCACCCCGAGCTCGGCGACAGCCCGGTGGAGATCGAGGGGCTGGCCGACGAGGCCGCCGCGATCGAGAAGGCGGCACTCCGGGTGGCCGTGGTGGACCTTTACCTCCCGGGCGAGGAGGAACCCCGCCGGGTGACCATGGAGGCCGCGGCGTTCGACGAGCTGGCTACCGACCGGCCGATGAGCGAACTGCTCCTGACCGCGCGGCCCGCCCGGTCCGCACGGCGCGCCAAGTCGGCCGCGGCCACCGGGGCGCGCGGCGTCAACTACGACACGCTGGAGCACGCGGGGGAGCCGCACAAGGGCCGGATTACCGAGGCCGAGCGGGAACTGGTCCGTGACCACCTGGACGCCATCAACGACCGGCTTGTCGCGCAGGGCCTGCGGACCATTGACCCTGGCGATCCCGAGCACGTCGCACGTTACGGCCTGACCGGGCTGGCCGTGGCGCAGGCCGCCCAGGACGACTAGGCCACCCGGGGGCGGCTAGCCGCCCCCGGCGACCAGGCCATCCCGGACGGCTGGCGGGACGGACAGGGGCCGGTCACCCTGTCTCATATGCTGGACGTCATATGATCGGCATATGAGCACGGCAGAACCGACCGGCGCTGGCCACCCGGGCGGTGACGCTGGCCCGGGTGGCCAGCGCTGGGTGGTCCTGGTGGCCGGGTTGTTCGCAATGACCGCGGGCTGCACGTTCCAGTACGGGCTGGCCTACCTGATCCCCGCGTTCCGGGCTGAGGGCCTGTCCCTGGAACAGGCGGGCATCCTGGTCGCCTGTCCCACCGCCGGCCTGCTGCTCACCCTGGTGGCCTGGGGCGCCGCTGCGGACCACTGGGGGGAGCGGCTGGTGCTCGGCGCCGGGCTGGCCCTGGCCGGGATGGTCTTGCTGGCCGGCGCCACCGTGCACGGGACGGCCGCCCTGGGGATCTGCCTGGCCGCGGCCGGGGCGGCCGGGGCGTCGGTGTACGCGGCGAGCGGGCGGCTGATCCTGGGCTGGTTTCCCGCCCGCCAGCGGGGCCTGGCCATGGGCATCCGGCAGAGCGCCCAGCCGCTGGGCGTGGCCGTCGCCGCGCTCGCACTGCCCTCCATCGGCGCGCACGGCCGGCCGGCCGCGCTGGTCTTCCTGGGCACGTTCTGCCTGACCGCCGCGGTCCTGGTCGCGGTGGCCGTGCGCGATCCGGCGCGGCCGCCCCGCCAGGCCGGCCGCCACGGCGGCTCGCCCTACCGGGGCGGCCCGCACCGGACGGCCATCATCTTGTGGCGCATCCACGCGGCGAGCGCGCTGCTCGTCGTACCCCAGTTCGCGGTGACCACGTTTGCCCTGGTTTTCCTGGTCGACGCGCATGGGCTGGACCCCGTCACGGCCGGCCGGATCCTGGCCGTCGCGCAGGCGTGCGGGGCGTTCTCCCGGCTCGCCGCGGGCGTGTGGTCGGACCGGATGGGCAGCCGGATGCGCCCGATGCGGACGCTCGCCGTGGCCACCGCGCTGATCCTGGCCGCACTGGCGGCCGGGGCCGCCATCCGGGCGCCGTGGACGGTCGCCGTGCTGTTCGCCGCCGTGATCGTCTCGGTCAGCACCAACGGCCTGGCCTTCACCGCCGTGGCCGAGCACGCCGGATCGTCCTGGGCGGGGCGGGCGCTCGGCATCCAGAACACCGGCCAGAACGCGTTCGCGGCCGCCACGCCGCCGGTCCTGGCCGCCGTGATCGGCGCGGCCGGGTACGCCGTGGCCTTCGGGGCGGTCGCGCTGTTCCCGCTGGCCGCGGCGGCCCTGGTGCCGGTGGGCGGGGAACGCCGGGCCGCCGCCCGGGCCAGCCGGGCCCGGGCGCCTGACCTCGCCGCCGGACGGTGAGCCCGCCGCCGCCCGCTAGCCTGCTACCCCGGCTGTCTCGGCTGTCTCCGCTGTGGCG
>CAVYQF010000034.1:0-484009 GCA_963770545.1 uncultured Actinomycetes bacterium
GGGCCGCCGGCCAACGGCACCTGGGCAGACAGCAGGATCTCAGCCGGGTCCCGGCCGGCCTGCGCACAGTGCTGGTGCAGTATGTCCCCGGGGGGACCTGAACACATTGCGCCGGTCCCCCCGGGACGGGGACCTGCGCAATGTGCTCGCGCTCGACGGAGTACCGCTGGCCCGGACCCGGTCGCACGGGCCGTCCCTGACCTGGTTTGGGTAACACACGGCGGGTCATGGTCTCCCCGCGCCGCGCGGGCGGCTGGCGGCGGTGGGTTAGCGGGAGGTGGCGAACTCTCCGGCCCGGACCGAGGGGGGCTCGTCCTCGCCGACGATGAGGTGGCTATGGCTGAGCGCCGAAACGCCGCCCACGATCAGGGCCAGGGCCAGCGCCTGCACGGCCAGGTCCAGCACTCCGGTCTGGATGTGCTCACCGAACAGGAACAACCCGAGCAGGCTGGCCGACAGCGGGTCGAGGATGGTGAACCCGGGCTGGGACGCGGCGAGCGGGCCGGCCGCCAGTGCGTGGGAGGCCAGCAGCAGGGTGGCCGCTCCTGCCCCGATCAGGACGTACAGCGACCAGTTGGTTACGATAGCCTCGATGCCGTCACCCAGATGCGAGCTGAGCTCTTTGATCACTGCGGCGACGAAACCCCAGGCCACGCCGGTAGCCGCGCCGAGCACCGCGGCGCGGCGCGAGGGGGCGGCACCGGGGCGGCGGCCCAGCCCGAACGCGATGACCAGGGCGGCGAGCACCACGCCGAGCGAGGTCAGGCCCGCCAGCCACCACAAGGTGCCGGGCGCGTGCAGCCGGCCCCCCGACGGGGACGCCGCCAGCAGGAACAGGCCCAGGCCGGAGCACATGGCGATCGCGGCCAGCCAGTCCCGCCGCTTCACCCCGCGCGAGCCGATCACCGCCATGTAGGCGAACACGAAGATCAGCTCGAGGGCCAGGATGGGCTGGACCAGGGCCAGGGCACCGAAGTGCAGGGCGCTGATCTGCAGGATGAAACCCAGGATCATGCTGGCCAGGCCGAGCACCCAGATCGGCTGGCGGACCAGCCGGAACAGCAGGTAGATGTCGAATCCGGAGGACCCGGCGTTCTTCGCGCCGAGGCGCTGGCAGACGGAGGAGGTGGCGGTGCAGAAGCTGGCCCCGAGGGCCAGCAGGATCGCCGCTTCCACGAATTCTCACCCCCTGCTCGGCTCGTTCACGGCTTACCCCGAGCTTCCTCCGCTACGTACAACCGGCTTGTGCGCCGAATCTTCCCGTCTGAGCGCCCGAATTGTGCGGCCAGTCCGCGCCGACCCGGCCGGGGGGATCGGCCAGCATCGTGGCGTGCCGACATTACCGAGTCACAGGAAGTTCTTTACCGGCGACGCGCGGATCGCACCCCCGGCCAGCCCCGGGCCACTGAGATCAGAGGTTGAGATCAGAGGCACAGTCGAGAGGTAGAGCCCACAGGTAAGAGGTAGAGCCAGAGGTAGAGGTACAGCCCACAGGCAACTAGCCTAGGCGCTGCGCGCACACCGGGGTAGTCGGCCGGTCACCGATGTGTTATCACGGTGGTATGCGGACTTGGCGGATACCGGCCCGCTGGGTTCGCCGCCGCCGTGTCGGCGGCGGTGTGGTTCGACTTCTTCCTGACCCGGCCCTACGAACGGTTTTCCATCCTGCACCGGGCCGACATCGAGACCACCCTCTTGCTGCTGATCATCGGGGTGGCGGTCACCGAGCTCGCGGTCTGGGGCCGCCGTCAGCACGCCGTGGCCAGCCCGCGGGCCGGGTACCTGGACGGGATCAGCGCCGCGGCCCAGGCGGTGGCGGCCGGCGGCGGCATTCTCCAGGGCCGGTTCCTGATGACACCGGGTCCCAGTGCCCGGCCGAGCCGTGAGCAACGGCTCCTGGCCGCCGTGTTCGCCGACCAGGCCGCCGCGGCGCTCGCCGCGGGTCACCCCGTCAACCAGTAACGGGCCGCAGTCCTGAAGTGGTTGGCTGGGAACCATGACCGTGGACCGGATGCTGCCGACCCGTGAGGCCGCTGATCTCCTTGACCTGACCCGCCAGCTGGCCGAGCGGGAGCTCGCGCCGCGCGTGGTGGAGGCGGAGGCGACCGAGACCTTCCCCGCCGGGGTGTTCAAGATCATCGGTGCGGCGGGCCTGCTCGGCTTGCCCTATCCGGAGTCGCTAGGCGGCGGGGGCCAGACCTACGAGGTCTACCTGCAGGTGCTGGAGGAACTCGCGATGCGCTGGGCCGCAGTGGCGGTCGCGGTGAGCGTGCACGGACTGTCGTGTTTCCCGCTGGCCACCTTCGGCACGCAGGAACAGCAGGAGCGATGGCTGCCCGAACTGCTCGGCGGCGGGCTGCTCGGCGCGTACAGCCTGTCCGAGCCGCAGGCGGGCTCGGACGCCGCCGCGCTGGCCTGCAAGGCAGAGCGGGACGGCGATGAGTACGTCATCACCGGGACCAAGGCCTGGATCACCGGCGCCGGGAAGGCCGATTCATACACGCTGTTCGCCCGGACCGCCCCCGGCAGCCAGGGGGTCTCCTGCTTCCTGGTGCCAGGCCGGCCCGGCCTGTCGTTCGGCGACCCGGAGAAGAAGATGGGGCTGCGCGGGGTGCCGACGGCGAGCGCTCACTACGACGGGCTACGGCTGCCCGCGGACCGCAGGATCGGGGCTGAGGGGCAGGGGCTGCGGATCGCGTTCAGCGCGCTGGACTCGGGGCGGCTCGGCATCGCGGCCATCGCGGTGGGGCTGGCCCAGTCCGCCCTGGACTGCGCGGTCGGCTACGCGCGGGAGCGGCAGACCTTCGGGCGGCGGATCATCGAGCACGAGGGCCTGGCGTTCCTGCTCGCGGACATGGCCGCCGCGGTCCACGCCGCCCGGGCGACCTACCTGGACGCGGCCCGCCGCCGGGACGCCGGGCGTCCCTACAGCGAGCAGGCCAGCGTGGCCAAGCTGGTCGCGACCGATGCGGCCATGAAGGTGACCACCGACGCCGTCCAGGTCCTCGGCGGCTATGGCTACAGCCAGGACTTCCCGGCCGAGCGGTACCTGCGCGAAGCCAAGATCATGCAGATTTTCGAGGGCACGAACCAGATCCAGCGCCTGGTCATCAGCCGCCACCTGGCCTCATGAAACCGGGCGGGCGTGCTCAGCGGGGCGCCGTAATCAGAGATCCCAGTCGGCCAGCACGGCCGCGGTGTCGCTGCCGGGTAGCGGGGGAGCCGAGGGCGGGCCCGCCGGGGTCCGGGAGAAGCGCGGAGCCGGCGCGGCCTGCGGTATCCCGTCCAGCGTGATCACTGATTCCCGGGCCGTGCTGTGCGGCGCCCGGGCTGCCTCGCCGAACGACAGGACCGGGGTCACGCACGCGTCGGTGCCGGCGAAGATCTCCGCCCACTCATCGCGGCTGCGGGTGACGATCACCTCGGTGAACCGGGCCCGCAGCCGGGGCCAGCCGGAACGGTCCATCTGCGCGGGCAGGTCCTCGCCGGCGAGGCCCAGCCCGGCCAGGAACTGCGCGTAGAACTGCGGCTCCAGCGCACCGACCGCGATCCACCGGCCGTCGGCGCAGGTGTAGGTGTCGTAGAACGGCGCACCGCCGTCGATCAGGTTAGCCGCCCGGTCGTCGGTCCAGGCGCCCACCCCGAGGAGGGCCCACGTCATCTGGAGCAGCACGCCGGTGCCGTCCACCATGGCCGCGTCCACCACCTGGCCCGCGCCGGACCGCTGCCGCTCCCAGAGGGCGGCCAGCACCCCGGTGACCAGGAACATGGATCCGCCGCCGTAGTCGGCGACCAGGTTGAGCGGCACGGCGGGCCGGTCCCCGGTCCCGATCGCGTGCAGCGCCCCGGTGAGCGAGATGTAGTTGATGTCGTGCCCGGCCCGCGCGGCCATCGGCCCGTCCTGGCCCCAGCCGGTCATCCGGCCGTAGACCAGCGCCGGGTTCACCGTGTGGCACTTCTGCGGGCCGACGCCCAGCCGTTCGGCCACACCGGGCCGGAACCCTTCCAGCAGCACGTCGGCCCGGGCCACGAGGCGCAGCGCCAGTTCGCGGCCGGCGTCGGACTTCAGGTCCGCGGCCACCGACCGGCGGCTCCGCAGCGTGTAATCGGGGCGGCCTGGCGCCGGGTCGAAACCGGGTTTGGGCCGCTCCACCCGGACCACGTCGGCGCCCAGGTCGCCGAGCATCATCGCCGCGTGCGGCACCGGGCCGATCCCGGCGAGTTCGACGACCCGCAGGCCCGTGAGCGGACCGGACATGCTCAGCCTCCTTCAGCCGTGATCATGCGTGCGCCATCCCGGGGCAGTATGGCATCAGGCGATCGCCGCAGCCTGATCCGGATGCTGGCCGGGCCCCGGGAGAACAGGCAAAACAGGCCCTGGATGCCGCTAGGATTCGGGCAGGATGTCCGGGGATATGCCGGCGGACAACGGTCCGGGCCGACAGCCCGTAGGAGGCAAGGCTGCGCACACGTGCCTCGCTCTGGTCACGACTGTTCATGGCCGGGCTCAGTAGTCTCATGGTTCTGGCCGGCCTCAGCTGCTCATCCGCGGCTGAGCAGGGGAATTCGACCCCGGCCTGGAAGCTGACCTGGACCGATACCTTCAACGGCCAGGCGGACTCCGGCGTCAACCCCAAGTACTGGGAGTACAACAGCGGCCGGGGCGTGTTCGGCACCAATGAAGTCGAGACGATGACGAACTCCAAGTACAACGTCCATATCGACGGGCACGGAAATCTCGACATCATCGCGCTGGGCCACGGCGCGGCTGGGAACCCCAAGGCCGCGTGGACCTCGGGCCGGATCGAGACCCGGGCCAACCGGTTGTTCAGCGCGCCGTCCGGCGGCGAGATGATGGTGACCGCCTCGA
The DNA here is from genome assembly GCA_963770545.1 of uncultured Actinomycetes bacterium. Classification (GTDB taxonomy): domain Bacteria; phylum Actinomycetota; class Actinomycetes; order Streptosporangiales; family Streptosporangiaceae; genus RYN-230. The sequence goes on from CAVYQF010000034.1 coordinate 4,871, forward strand.
TCAAGCAGCCGGGGGTGGCCCACGCGCTGGGTTACTGGCCCGGCTTCTGGATGCTGGGCCGCACGGCGTGGCCGGGGACCGGGGAGATCGACATCCTCGAGGACGTGAACGGCTACAGCAAAACCTCCGGGACCCTGCACTGCGGCAACCTCACGCAGAGGAACCCGGATGGGACCTTCGGGCCCTGCCATGAGACCAATGGCCTGGGCAGTGGCCTGCGGACCTGCTCAGGATGCCAGCAGTCGTTCCACACCTACTCGGTGATCGTCAACCGGCGCCACCCGGGCCACGAGGAGGTCCGCTGGTACCTCGACGGGCACGAGTTCTACAGCGTGAGCGAGAGCCGGGTCGGGACGGCCGCCTGGACCGCGGCCATCGATCATGGTCACTCGATCCTGCTCAGCCTCGCGATGGGCGGCGCGTTCCCTGACGACCAGTGCCGGTGCGCCACCCCCACCAGCCAGACCTCGTCGCAGGGCATGATGGAAGTGCAGTACGTCAGCGTCTACACCAACTGAGGCCGCCGCCCGGGGACAGCTGCGCGGGGCCGGCCCCGCGGGGCAGCAGCCCCAGGTCAGGGCCCAGTCTCCTGGAGCTTGCTGCCGAGGTCCGGGTACTTCGAGCTGACGTGGGCGTAGACCGGGATCGTCTTCTTCGGGTGCCCCTTGACCCAGATGAAGTAGTCGCCCGGGCCGAACACGTCGGTGATGTGGATCTCGGCCGCCAGGTAGTAGTCCTTGCTGGCCGACAGGGCCTGGGCCAGGACCGCGTCGGCCGCCGCGGTGATCTCGTTGTTGTAGGCCACCACCTGGAAGTAGCCGGCGTCCACGGCCGCAGTGAAGCCGACGGTGCCGGTCAGCACCACATGCTTGCTGTTCACGTAGTTGATGTAGAACGTCGAGGTGAACTGGCGGGGCTGCGCATCTTTGTGGCCGAGCAGGTAGTAGATGGGCACCTCGGGCACCTCGACCAGGTACCGGGCGTGCGGCTTCAGGTACGCGGAGAAGGTCCGCACGAACTGGCTGGAGTTGGGCCAGACCTGATACATGTGAGTGGTCTGGACCAGGCCCAGCACGAGGGCCAGGCTCCAGACCCCGACGGCGATGTGCGGCCGGCGGTAGTGATCACCCAGGAGGCGGGCCAGTCCCAGGCCGGCCATGGGCGCCGCGAAGAACAGGCCGAACCCGATGTGCTTCTGGAACGAGATGTCCGTGTGCAGGTGGGCCTGATACACCGGCGCCAGCAGGGCGGTCCCGGTGAGCAGCAGCCCCAGGCACAGCCGCCGGAAGCGGCCGCCCGCCGGGGCGATCAGTTCCTCCGGCTCGGTGCGGACCCGCCACACGTAGGCGACCGTGCCGATCACCGCCAGCACGAAGATGACCCCACCCCACTCTGCGGATTCCTTCAGCAGGGTGCTCACCGGAGTCAGGCCTTGTGCACGTTGCGTAGTGGTACTGGAAATAGCGGTCATATACGCCTTGCCGCCCAGGTGCAGGGCCCCGTACAGGAGGCCCGCCACCGCGGCGACGAACACGGGCGGGTAGAGCAGCACCCGGCGGCCGCGCAGCGGCCAGCCCGCCAGTGCGGGCAGGACGGCGATAGTGGGCACGAACATCAGGCCGGCGTACTTGACCCCGACCGCGAGCGCGGCCACCGGCGCGGCCAGCAAGAAGACGGGCCAGCGGAACCCCGCCGTCCGGACCATGATCCACGCCGCCAGGGCCAGCAGGAAAAGGCAGGTCGCGTCGTAGGTGGCGAAGTTGCCCAGGAAGATGGCCGACTCGCACACCGAGAAAAGCAGCGCCGCGCACAAGGCGATCCGCTCGTTGAACAGGCGGCGGCTCATCGAGTAGAGCAGCACGGTGATCGAGAGCATCTCGGCCAGGCTGAGCATCCGGGCTGCGGTGAGCCCGCCCAGCCCATTGAGGAAGCCGGCCGCCACGGGGTACAAGACGGGGGAGCCGGAGAAGTAGGACGCGTACTGGCCCTGCAGCGCCGTGCCGTGGAGCAGGTGCTGCAGTTCCATGTGGCCCGAGTAGATGTACAGCGCCTCGTCTTCGAACGCCGTGTTGTGCAACCGCAGGGACAGGATCGCCTGCAGGACCAGGATGCCCAGCAGCAGGACACGGCTAACCCGGGTACGGCGCTGGGCGGGGTTGAGTCGCGGCTCGTCGGCGGGCTCAGCCTGGGGCCCGGCCGGGGGGAGGGCCGCTGGCTTCTCGGAGCTGTCCCGCTGCGGTATGGGGGTGAGGGTGGCGGTGTCGTCCACGGCCGGGACCGGCGCGACCGCCACCAGGCTCTCGGCTCGCGGTTGCGGCACCGCGATGGTGGTTTCGGTGGAGGAGGTCGTCAGGGTGACGCTCGCCGGAGGCTCCTGGATGCGGATCACGCGCGTCTGGGCGACGTCCGTGCCTGGGGAGGATTCAGCGTCCTCCGGGTGGTCCGGCTCGGAACTGTCCGCGCGTTCCTGGTCGGTGTCCGCCTGGTCGGTGTCCGCCTGGTCGGTGTCCGCCTGGTCGGTGTCCCCCTGGTCCGCCTCATCGGCCTGGTCAGCCTGGTCCGGTGGCACCAGCTTGCCGGTCAGCTCGGGCGTCATCTCGGCCGCGGTTGCGTCGATGGCCTCGAACGCGTCCGCGGTCATGGCCTCGATGGTCTTGATGGCCTGCGCGGTCTTGGCTTCGAGGGCCGAGATGGCCTCGACGGTCGAGATGGCCGTAGCTGCCCGGGCGTCGAGGCCGCCTAGGGCGCCGGTCTCCAGGGCATCGATAGCTTCGATGGCTGCAATGGCCTCGAGCGTCCTGGCCTGGATCATCGCCTTCTGCAGGTCGGCCCGGCTGAGGGTGGTCGTCACCTCGGCGTCCGGGCGGGTCCCGCGCGGCCGGGTGGGGGAGTCCGACCCTGCGATTCGCGTCCCCGTGGCCCCGCCTGCCGGGGACGCAGCTGCAGGCGGTCCAGCTGTCGCGTTCTCGGCTTCCGTGCTCTCGGCCGGTGCGGCCGCCACGGTCCGGGTCCTCCCGACCGTCGTGACGATCGTGGTGGCCTCCGGGTCCGCCTTGACCGCGGCCGCCGCGGCCGCCGCGCCAGCCGCGACGACAGAGTTGGCGTCAGCGTCGGCGTCGGTCTTAGTCCCGGTCTTGGCGTCAGCTTCAGCCGGGGCGCCAGCCTTGATCGCGGTCGCGAGATCAGCCCCGACCACGGTTTCGGCCTCGGCGTCAGCCTTAGCCCCCGTCGCGGCAACAGCCCCGGCGACCTTGGCTTCGGCGGCTCCGCCCCGGCTCGCGTCCTCCGGCCCGGCTTGACCAGGCCCGGTTTCACTCTGGTCAGCGTCGGCCGGGTCGCCCAGCCCCGCGTCGCCCTCCGCTACCCCAACGTCTCCGGGACCGGATGCTGCCTTAGTCCCGGCTTCGGGAGCCGCCTCCGTCCTCGTCGTCTCCGGCGGCGCGCTGGCCTGCCGCGCTACCCCGGTCTTTGATGCTGCTCCGGTCTTTGATGCTGCCCCGGCCCCGGTTCCGGGAGCAGGGCGGGAGGCTTCATCCTGTTGAGCCGGGACATCCTCCTGAGCCGGGATGGTGCGGCTCTTCAGGAAGGAGGCCGGGCTCGCTGCGGTCTTCCCGTCCGCCGACGAACGGCGGTGCAGCCATATCGGCAGCACCACCGTCTCGGCGTCGGTCAGGACGTCGGGCCGGTCCTCGCCGGACGGCCCGAACACCGAACGGCTGGAGCGCTTCGGCGCGGCTGCCGGAGGGTCGTCACCATTCTTCGACGGCCGCCCCCGCCCGCGGGGCCAGCCGCGGCGCGCCTTGGACGGCTCGTCCTCCCGGGTGCGCTTCACCTACTTATGCGCATCCACGGTGGGCTGGAGGAGGACCCGTCCCACGACCAGAAGCTCGAAGAGCCCGAGGCCGAACAAGACGATGAAGTTGTACGGGTCCATGGTGAGCATCCGCCAGAACGCCAGGCCGGTCCACACCACCGAACTGCCCAGCGACCACACGAGGAACCAGGTCCAGAAGCGTCTGCTGCCATCCTGCTTCTTCTTGTTACCACCGGACGGATTCCAGCCCAGCCGCTTGCCGCGGATCGCGTCGAAGTACGCCCAGAAATGGGCCCAGCCGGAGATCAGCTTGACGGCCCATGCTTCGAGTCGGTAAGGAGCGTGATGCCATGCCGGGATTATGACAGCGGCATAGAGCACCACGGGCACCATGAAAATCATGTTCTTGAATTCGAGCACGTTCGGCACCAGGGCGAGGATCGCGATGGTCAGGGCCGGTACCACGAATGTAAACAGGGCCGTGTAGATGTAGTAGATGAAGCCGGAGATATAACACAGGCGGGTGTAGAGCGGCAGCTTGGCGCCCCAGAACATTTTCCCGAAGAGCAGGCCGACCGTTCCCGAGCACCAGCGATACTGCTGGTTCAGGAACGCGGGGACGTTGTCCGGGCAGTTGCCGGTGGACAGGGCGACCGGGATGTAGCGAAGTGACCAGCCGATGCGGTTCAGGTCGAAGCCGGTGAGCACATCCTCGGAGTGCTCGGCCAGCGTCATGCCCAGGTTCTCCTTGAGTGCGGCCCGCCGGTAGATGGCGCAGCTGCCGACGCAGATCGCCCCGCCCTTCCGGGACCGGGCCGTCTGGATGGACCGGTAGAACAGCTCCTGAACCGCGCCCGCGCCGCGTTCCACCCAGCTCTGGTCGTTGGTAATCCGGAAGAACTGAGGGGTCTGCACGATCCCGATCTTCGGGTCGTCCTCCATGTACGGCAGGGCCTCGTTGAGCAGGTCATGACGGGGAGCGAAGTCGGCGTCCAGCAGAAGGATGTAGTCGCCGTAGGAAACCTGGAAGCCGAACCAGAGGTTTCCTGACTTCTTGAACCAGCCCCGGTTCGGCCGCCTCGCGTAGGCGAAGCCGAATTCGCGCGCCATGGCCTTGAGCTCGGAACTGGCCGAGTCATCCAGCACATAGGCGGTGACCGTTCCCTGGTAGTGCCGGCTCATCTCGGCTACGTACTTCCAGGTGTTACGGACCACGTCCACCGGCTCGCCGCAGACCGGCAGGAAGACATCCACGGATGGATAAGTCTTCGGGTGCCATTCGTCTACCAGCCGCTGGTGGTCATCGAAATTGAAGCCCCGGGCCAGGCCGTCCGTGATCATGGGCAGCGCCAGGAACAGGGCACCCATTATCACGAATGGTACGTAAAACCAGAACCAGTGGTACTCCAGCATCAGCCGGGTCTGGCTGAACAGGAGCAGCGGGAAGCTGGCTACCGATGCCAGGGTCAGGATCCAGGCGCCTCGCTTGACGTAGCGGTATTTCTCGTCGTCCCGCGGCGGCACGGGCAGGACCGAGCCCAGTGCCACCTCGCCGGCTGGCGGCTTCGGCGGCTGCGCCGGGGCGGGAGCTACCCCAGGGCTCGCGGCCGGAGCGCTCTGGGCCGGGGGCACCGCGACATCCGCCGCCGCGTTCTCGTCGGCTTCCGCGGCAGCGGGCGTGGCGGCGTCCGCTGCCGCCTCGTCGGGCAGGGCCAGGGAGGCCAGTGCTCCGGGCGCCTGCACGTCCGGCGCCAGCGCACCGGAGGTCAGGACCCGGGATGATGTCAGTGCCCCGGACGCCAGCGGCCCGGATAGCACCGCCTCGGTCTCCAGCACGAGTGTCTTCTGGCGTCCGGAGCGAGTGCGTCCTGGCACGGCGGCCGCCAGGCGCTGGCGAAGCGGAATGGCCGCGAGTGGCACGGTCAGGGGCCTGGTATCGGCTGAGTAATTGGCTGACTGCGCAGGGTCAGCGGTGTGACCATCCTCCGGCGATGGCGAGTTCTGACGTTCTGCGGTCGGGAGCTCATCCCCTACGGGCTGCCCGCTGTCAAGCGGCCCGTCGATGACGTGCGTCACCAGTCCCCCTCTCCCTCGCGCCGACGCTTATAGGCGTGGACAAGTCACGAGTCGAGCGGGGTAAGACAACAATACGTCATTGTCAAAATTTCCGGGGATATATCAAGATCTTCGATACCGTTTAGCCGGAAGTTAACAACGTGCCCCGGGATTCCCTACTCTTCCCACCGTTTTGCGCGTGTTCACTACGCATGCCCACTCTGGCTACGCCGACGTCCAAGCCAGCCCATCCTCTGACCTCGCCGACGTTCGTAGCTTATCAGGCTATGTCTTCCTCAATATCGATAAGTCTGGCACTCTATGGTGAGCATTGCGGATGCCAGGGGCCCGATCCCACCCCGCGCGGGCCGCTGGCACTGGGGGGCGTGCGCCGCGTGGCGCAGACTTAGTCGGAGGTCATGGGGTGGAGACGGTTGGCGAGATCATCAACTGCATGCGGGCGGTCGCGCCCGCCGGGCAATCGGGCCTTGACCAGGCAGTTCTTCAGCGACTGGGGGAGTTGACCCAGGGCCTTATCGCGGTGAAGGAAGGCGCCGCGGAGGAGCACGCGCGGTTCCTTGGCATCGGCCAGCGGGGGCTCTGCCTGCCCGAGGCTCAGGTGTCGGCGTGGCTCTCGGGGGCCACCGTGCTGGTCACCGGGGGGACCGGCTGCATCGGATCCACCCTGATGGCCCAGGTGGCAGCCCGCGGCCCGGGCCGCCTGGTCAGCGTGAGCCGGGGGCTCACCGATGGCTGGCCGACGCAGGCCGCCGCGGAGTATCGGCAGGCCGACGTGCGGGACCGTGCCGCCCTGGAGGCGCTAATCCGCGAGGTACAGCCGGACGTCATCTTCCACGTCGCCGCGCAGCGTGAGCCCGCCCGGGCCGAGGTGGAAGTGCACCGCACCGTGTCCACCAACGTGCTGGGCACCCGCAACGTGCTCGAGGCGGCTGAGGCCGCCGGAGTGCGCCAGGTGGTGTGCGCGTCCACCGGCAAGGCGCTGCGCCCCTACTCACCCGACATCTACACCGCGTCCAAGCGGGTGGCGGAGTGGGTCGCGTCGACAGTGGCCGGCCGCGGCGAGGTGCTGATCTCGGCGGGCCGGTTCACCCACGTCCTGGACAACTCCGTCATCTACCGGCGGCTGCTGGGCTGGGCCGAGGACGGCGTGATCCGGCTGCACAGCCCCAACATCGCGTTCTATGTGCAGTCAGCGCTCGAGTCCGCGCAACTCCTGCTGCTGGCGGGCCTCGGCGCCCAGCGCGGTGAGTTCCGGGTGCACTCGATCACTGACCTCGGCTGGCCGGTCAGCCTGCTGGACGTGGCTCTGGGGGTGCTCATCAGCACCGACTCGGCGACACCGATCTACTTCAGCGGGTACGACCCGGGCTATGAGGAAGTCCCGTTCCCCGGACTGTACGACCCGATGACCGCGGGGGACGTGAGCCCGCTGCTGAACGCGTTCGAGGCCGCGGTCGGGACGTCCGCGCCGTGTCCCATGGTGGACGCGTTCCGGCTGGAGATGGCCGCGAACCCGCAGCCCGTCAAGCTCCTCGGGGCCCTCGATGAGATCTGTGATCGCAGCACCGACTCGGATGTGGTGCGCGCCGGGCTGAACGAAATGTCCTGGGCCCTGCTCGACGCGACGCTGCAGGCCGTGCCGCCCCGGGTGCTGGCCCGCGCAGCGGCCCTGTCTGACCCGCATCAGGAGGTCATGGGCGCCGACCACCGCCGGGTGCTGGACGCTATCCGGGACAGTGCGGGCCTCGCCCGCCAGTAGCTGGCGCGGCCACCGGTGGCCGCAGCGGGCGCGCGGTTACAGGGTGCCCTGGGCCGCAGTGCCGGCCGGATGCGGCCGGAGGACCTGGACGTCGGTCGGCCCGGCCAGGCGCCCGCTCAGCGCCGGGTTGAGCTCGGCGAGCGCGGCCCCGTGCGAGTGTTCCGTGAGTGCCTCCGCGCTGGTCCACTTCTCGACGAAGACCAGCCGGTCATCCCCGTCGTGCAGGGCGTACAGCAGGCAGCCGTCGTCGTGGGCGTGCACGTCAGCGATGGCCTTCTCCAAGGCCGCGATGACCTCGGCGCGGTGCTCGGGCAGCGGGCGGATGGTGGCGACGACGACAACAGCGGTCATGACCGATGATCCCTTTCTGGGGTGACACCCGGCCGCGGCGCGGCTGGGGCTTTGCCGAGCGGCCGCCAGGCCATGATCGGCAGTAGCGGGCTGAGCAGTTTCTCCGACGCCGCGCCACGGTAGACGCCTGCCCCGTAGGCCACCTCGTCGGCCAGGTAGCCGAGCGAGAACGCGGCGGCGTGCATCGACGGCCGGAGCCGCCGCCATTCCGCGATGGGCGGCCCCACCAGCAACGACGCGACGGCCAGCCGACGGCCCAGCCGGGTCCGGGCCGTCCGGCCGCCGGGCCGGGCCAGGCTGGCTGCCGCCACCGGCAGCGCGTACTGGATGGTCCAGCGGCCCGCGCCGAGCCAGGTCTGCAGCACCGAATCGGCCATCGGGCGGAGCACGCCCTTCGGGGGCACGTCCCAGCCACGCAGCAGCCGGACCAGCTGGCCGGTTCCGGCCCCGTAGGCGGCGAGCGCGGCCACCGGCCTGCGGGCCAGCAGGGCGGCGACGGCCGCCGCCGGCCAGGCCTGCAGGATCAGGGGCGGCACCTGGCCCGGGTGCCTGTGCGCCAGCGGGGCCGCAGAGCATCCATAACGGAACCGCCGGGCCAGCAGCCTCGCCCAGGTCTCGGGTTCGGTGTGGCTGACCGAAGCGGCCGGGTCATAACGGACCCGCCAGCCCGCTTCGGCCAGCCGCCACACCAGGTTGACGTCCTCGCCGTAACGCAGGCTCGCGTCGAACGGTCCAGCGCCGGAGGGTTCAGCGCCGGAGGGTTCAGCGCCGGAGGGTCCAGCGCCGGAGGGTTCAGCGCCGGAGGGTCCAGCGCCGGGGGGTGCTGCGTCGCAAGAGCCAGTGTCGTCCCCGCCCAGCGCCGCGCGGCGCACCAGCAGGGCCGCGGTCGGCACGTACGACAACCGGGTGAGCGGCAGCACCCGGCCTTCCTGCGGGCCCATGTCGATGGGCGCACGGGCCTCCAGGTAGCGGCCGGCCGGGCTGGTCCCGGTCACCGGCCGGACCCGCGGGGCCACGGCGGCGACCAGCGGGTCCGCGAAATGGGCCGCCAGGGAGGTGATCCAGTCCGGCCCGGTCTCGCAGTCACTGTCCAGGAACGCCACCAGCCGGGTCGTGACCTGAGCCAGCCCGTCGTTGCGGGCCGGGCCAGGCCCCCCGGAGGCGGGCCGCCGGATCAGCGTGGCGCCGTGCTGGCGGCACAGGCTGGCGATCTCGGTGGCCTGGCGTGATCCGTCGTCCACCACGATCACCGGGTAGCTCTGCCCCAGGGCGCCCAGGCAGCAGTCCAGGTACGCCGGCCGGTCGCGGGCCGGGATCACCACGGTCACGTCGGCGCGCCCCCCCTCGCCAGCCGGAGGTGCGGGCGGGCGGGGATGAGCCAGCCCAGTGTCGGTGAGCCGCCGGGCCAGCTTGCCCGCCGCGGGCGAGCACACTGGCCCGCGGCGCAACTCGTCGAGCGCGCGCTGGCCGGCCGGGTTGAGCCGGAGCAGCCGCGGGGGAGACCCGCCGAACAGCACATCGGTCCCCACGAACTGGGTCTGCGGGTCGAACACGATGCTGAAGCCCGTCGGCAGCGGCGCGGGCCCCGGACCGGGAGCCGCAACCGGGCGGGTCACAGGGCTGGCCGAGAGGTTCGCGCCGTCCGGAAAGAAACACCACACCGGCCACTCGGCCGGGCCTGACGGCCCACCCTCGCGAGCCGGTACCGGACGGCCCTCACAGGGCTGGCCGAGAGGTTCGCGCCGTCCGGAAAGAAACACCACACCGGCCACTCGGCCGGGCCTGACGGCCCACCCTCGCGAGCCGGTACCGGACGGCCCTCACAGGGCCAGTCCCCCATCCACCGGGATCACCGCGCCGGTCATCCCGCTGCTGCCGTCGCCGGCCAGCCAGGCCAGCGCCGCGGCGACCTCTTCAGGAGCTAGCAGCCGGTCCAGCGGCTGCTGGGCGGCGAACGACCCGGCGCCGGGCAGCCCGTACAGGCGGGCGCTCTCGGCGAGGATCGGCGTGTCGGTGGAGCCGGGGCTGACCGCGTTGGCGGTCACGCCGGTACCGCGCAGCTCGGTGGCCAGCGCCCGGATCAGCCCGGCTACGCCCGCCTTGGCCGCGCAGTACGCGGCCAGCATGGGCAGCCCCCGGGTCGCCGCGGCCGAGGCGACGGCCAGGAACCTGCCGTGACGCGGTTCCGGGCGGCGCAGCAGCGCCGGGATGGCCACGCGGGCCAGCGTGAGCACCCCGCCGAGGTCGGTGCTCACGACCGCCTCCTCCTGGCCGGCGGGCATCTCCCAGAGCGGCACCCCGCCGGCGATCACGCCCGCCACGGCGAGCACGGCGTCCAGGCCGCCCCACCGCTGCTCGGCCTCGGTCACCGCGGCGGCCACGGCCGCGTGGTCGCGGGTGTCGGCGACGACGCCGTGCACGGCGCCCGGGCCGCCCGCCGCCCCGGCCACCACCGCATCCAGATCCTCCCGGGTCCCCAGCCGGTAGGGCAGCGCCGGGTCGTCGGCGCAGCGGTCGACGGCCAGGACAGCCCAGCCCCCGGCGGCCAGTGCGTGCACGGTGGCGGCCCCGATGCCGCGGGCGGCGCCGGTGACCAGCGCGACCCGCGGCTGCGGCCCGACCCGGTCGCTCACGAGGTGTCTCCCGCGGGGTACCAGGCGGCGACCGCGGCGGCCAGGTCCGCAGCCAGCTGATCGAGCAGCCGTGCCCCCTCGGCCGCCGAGGCCCCCGCCGGGTCGCCAAGCACCCCGTTGGCACTGACCGCCCGTACCCCACCGGTCCGCAGCGCGGGCATCAGCCGGGACAGCGAGGCCGTGTTCCCGGCCTCGGCGAGGCGCGACCGGACCCGGGCCGGGGTCAGGGCCAGCTGCAGCCCGGTCTCGGTCCGCCCGGCGTGGGCGTCGGGCAGGGGGAGGTCCGGGCCGGGTCTCGGCGCCGGCGTCCAGAGCAGCACCTCACGTGATTCAGCGCGGAGCCGGGCTACGGCCTGCCGCGCCGGGACCGCGTTCCCGCCGTGCGCGCAGACGAACACCAGGTGCCCGAACGTCTCGGCGGCCGAGCGGCCCAGCTCGGTCAGCGCGAGCTCCAGGGCGGCCTGGCCGATCGAGAGCGTGCCGGCGAACCCCGCGTGCTCGCCGCTGGAGCCGTAGCTGACCGGCGGGGCGATCACCACGCCGGGCCGCAGCACGGCCAGCCGGACGGCCAGCGCGGCCGCGATGTCGGTGTCGGTGGACAGTGGCAGGTGCGGCCCGTGCTGCTCGGTGGAGCCGACCGGGATGGCCAGCAGTGCACCCCCGGCAGCCAGGCGGGCCGCTTCTGGCCAGGTGAGATCGGCGAGTAGAGTCATCAGCGCCTCACCTTAGTGCTGGTGCAGTCATAGGGCCGCTCCGGCCCGCTCGCCCTCGAGCACCGCGGCGTGGGCCCGGCGCGGGGCGAGGCAGTCACCCACCCGGAGCACCTCGAACGGCGCACTGTCCGGGCGGGCGTCCTGCAACGCGTGCCACAGCTCGTCGGCGGGCCGGGGCGGGACCGCGCAGGCCACCCAGTCGCAGGCCAGCTGCGAACGGGCCCCGGTCGGGTGGTGCAGCAGCGCGAGGTCGAGGCGGCCCGCCTCGTTCTCCCGCGCGTCCAGCACCACCACGTCCGTGCGCTGCCGGACGCCCTGGGCGTGCACCTTCTGAGTCCACAGCTCCAGGTCCAGGGTGAGGCCCAGATCCTGGCCGACCACCATGGCGCTGGTGATCACGTGGACCGTGCAGCCGCGGTCCGCGAGCAGTTCCGCCACCGAGGTGGCCGGATGGAAACCAAGCTCGTCCACCACCACGACGGCACCCTCCGGCCGGGCCGATCCGTCGGCCACCTGGCGGACGTCCACCACCCGGGGATGCCCGTGCGCCCAGGATGGCTGGACCGGCACCGCGCCGGTGGCCAGGACCACCGCGTCCGGCCGCTCGGCCCGCAAGAACTGCGCGTCTACCGGATGGCTGGTTTCCAGGCGCACGCCGGCCCGGCGCGCCTGGGCGGCCAGATCGCGGGTAAGGACACCGAACCCGGCCCGGCCGGGCATCCGGGCCGCCACCGTGGCCTGCCCGCCGGTACGGCCGGCGCCCTCGAACAGGGTCACCCGGTGGCCGCGTTCCGCAGCGGTCACCGCCGCCTGCAGGCCACCCGGGCCGCCGCCGACCACGTACACGCGGCGGCCCGCGGCGGGCCTGCGCCCGGTACGGTCGGGCGGTCGGGCAGGCTCCGGCAGCGGCGCGGATTCGCGCCCGGCCCGGGGGTTGGCGGTGCAGCCAAGCCAGCGGTTGCGACCCACCCGGCCCACACATTCCTGGTTGCAGGACAGGCAGGTGCGGATCGCGGCGGCGTGCCCGGCCCGGGCCTTGGCCGCGAAGTCCGGGTCGGCGATCTGCCCCCGGACCACGCCGACCAGGTCACACTGCCCGTCGGCCAGCGCCTGGTCGGCCTGTTGCGGGCCGGTGATCCGGCCGGCGCCGAGCACCGGGATGTCCACCGCGGCGCGTATCGCGGCCGAGACACCCAGCGCGTGCCCGGAGGCGGTCCGCATGCTCGCCACCACCGTGTACAGGCTGGCGGTGGCCACCCCTACGGTGGTGCTGATGTAGTCCACCGCGCCGCTGCGGCTGGCCATCCGGGCCACCCCGACCGCCTCGCTGAGCGTGGTGCCGCCCTCGATCATCTCCTCGCCGCAGAGCCGCACGCCGAGCGCGCGCCCGGGGCCGATCGCCTCCCGCACCGCGGCCACGATCTCCAGCAGCAGCCGGGCCCGGTTGCGCAGCGGTCCGCCGTAGCGGTCGGTGCGCTGATTCGCAGCCGGGGACAGGAACCCCCGGATGATCGAGGACTGCGAGCATTGCAGCTCGACCCCGTCGAACCCGCCCGCCACGCAGTGCCGGGCGACGCGGGCGTAGCCGGCCACGATCGCGGCGATCTCCCCGGGCTCGACCGGCTTGGGCACCTCGCGGAACAGCGGGTCCGGGACCGGGCTCGGCGCCTGCACCGGCAGGCGGGAGTACACCCCGGAGGACTGGCCGCCATTGTGGTTCAGCTGGGCCAGCACTGCAGCCCCGTGCGCATGCACGGCCCCGGTGATCCGCCGGTAGCCGGGGACCACCTCGGGCCGGTAGCCCTGGATCAGTTTCTCGTAGGGCTGGTCCGCGGGGTGAGTTGAATGCTCCTCGGTGATAATCAGCCCCGCCCCGCCGGCTGCGCGCCGCGCGTAGTACGCGGCATGCTGCTCGGTGGGCAGCCCCTCGCAGGCGTAGTTGGTCAGGTGGCCGCAGAACACCACCCGGTTGGCCAGCATGAGCGGGCCCACCCGGAGCGGGCTGAACAGGTGCGGGTACGGGGCTGCCGTGCTCATCGGCTCAGCTCGCGAAGATCGCGCTCAGCGCGGGCGCCACGTCGGTGTAGGCCCGGATGCGCCGCAGCCGCCCGTGGCCCAGCCGGGCCAGGTCCCGGGCCAGATCCTCGTCCTGCTCGCCCGACACGTCGAGCAGCACGTCCAGCCGCGCCAGCCGGGCCGCGAGCGGCCGCGGGTCCGGGCCGGCGTTGTGCACACAGTCAGAAAGCAGCACCACGCGGGCGTCCCGGGCCGGGATCCGGGCCAGTTCGGTCGCGGCCACCTCCAGCGGGAACGCGATGTTGGTCAGTCCCTTGGCCGGGATGCGCAGCATCTCATCCAGCAGCCGCTGGGCGGGCAGGTGCTGGCCGAGACGGCTCAGGATGGCCGCGTCGGACCAGAACGCCACCACGGCCAGGTCGTCTCGGTCCAGTTCCGCCGCGAGCGCGCCGACCGTAGCGGCCGCGGTCCGGATCCGCTCGCCGCGCATCGACCCGGACACATCGACCAGCAGCTCCACGCTGCGCCGGGTCCTGACCCGCTCGCGGACGATGATGTCGTCCTCCTCGGGGACCGGGTGCTCGACCAGTTGCTCGACCGTCCGGTCCAGGTCGATATCGTCCGACCCGCCCTTATAGCGGACGCTGGCCAGCTCGCCCACGCCGCGCCGGGCGGACGCGTCCCGCCGCGGCCGGGGCACCGCGAGCCGGGCCGCGTTGGCCATCGCCTGGCCCATGGCCGGGTCGGACTCGAGGAACTGCTGCATCACCTCGTTGACCACCATCGGCGTCCGGACGCCGGTCGGGTGCACCGAGTTCACCCGGATGCTGTGCGGGGCCAGGGTGTTGGCGTAAGAGCGCATCAGCCCGACCACGCCGTGCTTGGACGCCGTGTAGCCCAGGCCGCCGCGGGTCGGCCCGCCGATCCCGGTAATGCCCGCCGTCGAGCTGGTCAGTACGATCGCGCCGCCCTGACCGCGCTCGATCATGGACGGGATAGCCGTCTCCACCGTGTTGAACACGCCGGTCAGGTTGACGTCGATCACGTCCTGCCACGCCTCGTGGCGCTCCTCGCCCAGGGCCATGGGGGCGATTCCGGCGTTGGCCAGCACGATGTCCACCGGGCCCAGTTCGGCGACGCCCGCGTCGAACGCAGCCTTCAGGCCGGCCTCGTCCCGCACGTCCGCTTCGCGGGCCACGATCCGCCGGTCCAGCGCCTCGACCTCCTTGACCGTCTCGGCCAGGTCGTCCGGCGTGGCCATGGGGTACGCCACCGAGTCGATCTGGCGGCAGAGGTCCACCGCGATGACGTTGGCGCCTTCCTGGGCCAGCCGGATGGCGTGGCTGCGGCCCTGGCCGCGGGCGGCCCCGGTGATGAAGGCCACCTTGCCCTCGAGTTTTCCTGCCACTGCTTCACTGCCTTTCCCTCGGGGTGCGTACGGCACGAACGCCGACGCGGTTTTCGTTGCGGCGCGTGAGCCTTCGCCGGGCCTGCGGGTGGCGCCGGCTAACGCGCGGCGGGCTGTCTCTCGGGCGCAGGGGCAGCCGGGGGCGGCTGCTCGCGTTCGAGGGCGCCGATCTCGAGAGCGCCGATCTCTATGCCGCGGCGGCGGCCCTCCAGCACGGCTTCCGCGGCAGTTCGCGGGGCCACACAGTCGCCCGCACGGAGGGCACCGGGCGGACCGGTGCTGGCCAGCGCCGCATCGTACAGCCGGGTCTGCGCCAGCCGGGGCCCGCAGTCCACGACCGCCGCGCAGCCGATCTCCCGCTGCTCCCCGGTCCAGGCGTCTTCCACCAGCGCCCGGCCGGGTCCGGCCGCGCGCAGCAGCGACCGCAGCGCCCGGGTCACCCCGGCCCGCTGCAGGCGGGCGTTGGCGTCGGCCAGGTCGCCGGTCCGGGCCAGCTGAGTCCCGGCCACCTGGTCCGGCGTCACCAGGGTCACGGTGCGGCCGCCCGCCGCCAGCCACTCGGCCATCGCGACTCCGGCCGGGCCGCCAACCGGGTCGTGCACCACGACCGGGCCGTCCGGAACGCAGGCCAGACCGCTAGCCAGCACGGTGAGCGGGTCCAGGGCCGGCAGCGGGTCCCCGGCGGCTGGCGAGCGCAGGACACCGGGGCGGGATCCGGTGGCGAGCAGCACCGTGGTCCCGCCGGCCCGGGCCGCGGCCAGATCGGCCGGGCCGATCTCGGTGCCGGTGTCGATGCGCACGCCCAGCCGCCGGCACTCGGCGTCCAGCCAGTCCGGGAGCAGGGCCAGCCGTTCCCGGCCGGGCGCCCGGGCCGCGGTGCGCAGCGCCCCGCCGGTCCGCTCGCCCTGCTCGGCGACCCGGACCCGGTGGCCCCGGGCCGCGAGCACCCGGGCTGCTTCCAGGCCGGCCCGCCGCCGACCACCAGCACGTCCCGGGGCCGCGGGTCACGGCCCTGCTCGGGCTGATCCTCGATCTCGTGGCCACTGCGCGGATCGGCCACGCAGCTCACCAGGGGGTTACGCGGGTCGCGGACCTGGCACGCCTGGTTGCACAGCAGGCACGGCCGGACCTGCCCGGGACGGTCCTGGCGCAGCTTGCCCACCAGGCCCGCGTCGGCGATCTGGGCCCGGGTCATCTCCACCAGGTCGCAGCCGCCGCTGTCCAGCGCGTCCCGCGCGTCGCCCGGGTCGGCCACGCTGCCCTGCAGCACCACCGGGACCGCATCGTCCAGCGCGTCCCGGACCCGACGTGCGAGGGCGGCGTTGAACACCGGCGCGGTGTGCCCGTCAGGCCGGTAGGAGGCAGTCGAGTAGGGGCCGCCGCGCACCACGACCAGCAGGTCCAGCCAGCGGCTGAGCTCGCGGGCCTGCGCGGCCCCGTCCTGCGGCGTCACCCCGGCCCAGGGGGCCAGTTCATCACAGGACAGGCGCAGGCCCAGGATGTGCCGCGGCCCGATAACGCCCCGGACCGCGGCGAGTACCTCCCGGGTCAGCCGGAGCCGGTCGCGCCCGTAGCCGTCGGCGCGGTGATTGGTCAGGCCCGAGTGGAACTGGCGCAGCAGCGACCGGGCGCCGGCGTCGATCTCCACCCCGTCGGCTCCAGCCGCGACCGCCAGCCCGGCCGCAGCGGCGAACCCGGCGGTCAGCGCCCCGATCTCTGCGTTCCCCATCTCCATCGGGACTTCGCGGGTGACCGGGTCCGGGACGCCGGATGGTCCCCACAGCGCCGTCTGGGAGTAGGCGGAGGAACCCTGCAGGCCGGTATGGCCCAGGCCGGCCAGCACCAGCGTGCCGTGCGGCTGGCACGCCGCCGCGATCTGCCGCCAGCCGCCGGCGGCCGTGGCGGCCAGTGGCGCCCGCTCGTACGGCCAGTCGGAGGCGTGTACCGAGGCCGCCTCGGTGACGATGAGCCCCGCCCCGCCGGCGGCCCGGCGCTCGTAGTAGGCGACGTGCCGGGGCGAGAACCCGCGGCCCCCGGGCTGGCGGGCTGGGCCGGCGCCGGGCTGGCCGAGGTTGGTCTCGTGCGGGCCGAACATGACCCTGGATTGCGCGACCCGGCTGGCCAGCGTGACCGGACCGGTGAGCCGCGCGAATCCCGGGGCCATGTCAGCGTGCGCCACCCGCCGCGAAGCCGGCCAGCGGGCTGACGTCGCACGCCCGGTCCGGCGGCGCGGGCACCGGGCGGCGCCCGATCGTCACCGGCACCGGCTGCGGGGTCCGCCCGGGCCCGGGCTGCCCGCGCACCGGGCCGCGGTGCGAGTGATCCAGCCCGGGCCGGGGGAGCGTGTCCCGGTCCGTCCCGGCCCGGGCCTGCTCGGCTAGCGCCTGCTCGCCGAAGCCGCGGACGCACTCCGGGTCCGGGCCGTCCAGCGGCAGCCCGGTGAAGAACTTGGCGGCCATGCAGCCGCCCCGGCAGGAGTCATAGAACTGGCACGACCCGCAGGCACCGCCCGCGGACGGCCCGCGCAGCTCAGTGAACAAGGCGGAGTCCCGCCAGACCGCCTCGAACCCGCCGGCCGCCCGGACGTTGCCGGCCAGGAAGTTCTCGTGGATCGCGAACGGGCAGGCGTACACGTCCCCGACCGGGTCGATCAGGCAGACCACCCGGCCGGCCCCGCACATGTTCAGCCCGGGCAGCGCCTCGCCGTAGGCGGCCAGGTGGAAGAACGAATCGCCGGTCAGCACCTGCTCACCGTGCGCGCACAGCCAGCCGTAGAGTTCGCGCTGCTGCCCGGCGGTGGGATGCAGCTCGTCCCAGACGTCGGCGCCCCGGCCGGACGGCCGCAGCCGGGTCAGCCGCAGCTGGGCACCGAAGCGGTCGGCTAGGGCCTTGAACTCGTCCAGCTGGCCTGCGTTCTGCCGGGTCACTACCACGGAGATCTTGAAACCGCCGAACCCGGCCGCGGCCAGGTGCTCCATGGCCGCGATGGCCATCGCGTAGGAGCCCTGCCCGCGGACCGCGTCGTTGACCTCGGCGGTCGCGCCATCCAGCGAGATCTGCACGTCCACGTAGTCGCTGGCGGCCAGCTTGCGGGCCACGGCGGCGTCGATGCGGACGCCGTTGGTGGAGAACTTCACCCCCACGTGGTGTGCGGTGGCGTAGTCCACCAGCTCCCAGAAGTCCGGCCGGACGGTGGGCTCACCGCCGCCGATGTTCACGTAGAACACTTGCATGCGCTCGAGCGTGTCGATGACGGCCTGGCACTCAGCGGTGCTCAGCTCGCCCGGGTCGCGCCGGCCGGAGCTCGACAGGCAGTGCACGCAGGCCAGGTTGCAGGCGTAGGTCAGCTCCCAGGTGAGGCAGATCGGCGCGTCCAGCCCGTGCTCGAACAGCTCCACCAGGGTTTCCGTGCTCACGAGGCCGCCCGCGGGGTGATCATGCGTGACTCGGCCAGGACGGCCAGGCCGCGCTGGTGGGCGGCCAGGCTGCCGGGCCCGACCCCGGCCGCGGTGCATGCGGCCCGGGCCGAGGGATGCTCGCCCAGCGACCGGACCACGGCCAGCATGGTGGTGCTCTTCAGGAAGGACAGCCGCCGGGTGCCGAAGTGATAGAGCAGCGCGCCGAACGGTTCCGGGCGGACCGCGACCCGCTCGTCCAGCCGCCAGGGCCGGTCCAGGTCGAACGGGTTCGCCGGGCCGGCTGCCTTCAGCGGGGGGGCGCCGGGCGGGCTGAGCAGGGCGGCCCCGGCTGGGTCAGTAGACACCGCACATGCCGTCGATCGAGACCTCTTCGACGAGCAGTTCCTCGGCGACCAGGCTCTCGTCCGCGGCCGGGCTGGCCGGTTGGCCCGGGCTGGTGGGCGGTGCGGTGCGCTCGGCTGGTGTGGCCGCGCTGGCGGTCTGTTCGCTCATGCCAGTCCTCCGGATCCTCGTCCGGCCCGCACTGGCCTGGGTCCGCCAGCACCGCCGCTGTCGTCTGCCCCGCTATGTGGCACGTAGAGCAGACACTAAAGGCACTCAGTGCCAAAGGTCAAGGCACGACCTCCGGGCTTTCGCATGCCCGGCTGGGTCGTGGCATGCTCCTTGTCAGGCCCACGAGCCAGGCGGGACGGAAAGGCGGTGCTGGCCGGTGAGCACTACGGGGATACCTGCCCAGCTTGGCCGCAGGCGTATCACCTCTCGTGCCGAGCTGGAGCACGTCGCGTTCGAGCTGTTCGACCGGCAGGGGTTCGAGGGCACCACGATCGACGACATCGCCATCGCGGCCGGCATCGGCCGCCGGACCTTCTTCCGCTACTTCCCGTCCAAGAACGACGTCCCGTGGGGAAACTTCGAAGACGAGCTGGACCGGATGCGGGCCTGGCTGGCCGCGTGCCCGCCGCAATGGCCGCTGATGGACGCGATCCGGCTGGCCATCGTCGACTTCAACCAGGTGCCGCCGGGCGACGAGCGCTGGCACCGGCGCCGGATGCGGCTGATCCTGGGCGTGCCCGTGCTACAGGCGCACTCCACCCTGCGCTACGCGGAGTGGCGGCAGGTGATCGCGGACTTCGTGGCCGAGCGCACCGGGGAGCCCGCCTGCGCCCTGCTCCCGCAGACGATCGCCTACGCGATGCTGGGCGTGGCCATCGCCGCGTATGAGCAGTGGCTCCAGGACGATGACGGCAACCTGAGCGAACTCCTGGACACGGCCATGCGTGACCTGGCTGCGGCGTTCGGCGACGGCGTGCCGCTGCGGGCCCGGCCGCAGCGGTGATGTCCGGCCCGGGTGCCCGGGACGACACCGGGGCGGTCGTCCCGGTCCCGGCGCGGGTCCGCCGGGTGGTGTCGTTGGTGCCGTCACTGACCGAGGCCGTGGCGGTGACCGCGCCGGGCCTGGTGGCCGGGGCCACCGACTGGTGCACCCATCCGGCCGGGCTGGACGTCCCCCGGGTCCGCGGCACCAAGAACCCGAACCTCGCGGCGGTCATCGCGCTGCGTCCCGATGTGGTCCTGGCCAACGAGGAGGAGAACCGGCCCGCCGACCTCGCCGCCCTGCGCGACGCGGGCCTGCCGGTCTGGGTGACCGTGATCCGGACGCTGGATGAGGCGCTGGTGTCGTTGCGGCGGCTGCTCACGGTCGCGTGCCAGCTCCCGGCTCCCCGGTGGCTGGACGCCGCGGAACGGGTCTGGGCGGCGTTCCCGCCGGACGTGCCGCCGCGGCCAGGTGCGCCGGAGGGGCGCCAGGCGGTGATCCCCATCTGGCGCCGGCCGTGGATGGTGCTGGGCCGGGACACGTTTGCGGGGGACGTGCTAGCCCGGCTCGGGGTGGCCAACCTGTATGCGGGGCACGCCGAGCGCTACCCGAAGATCCCGCTGGACGACCTCCTGGCTGCGGGCCCGGAGCTGGTCGTGCTGCCGAACGAGCCGTACCGTTTCACGGCCGGGGACGGCCCCGAGTGCTTCCCCGGCCTGCCTGCGGCCCTGGTCAGCGGCCGCCACCTGACCTGGTACGGCCCCTCCCTCGCCGAGGCCCCCGCCATTCTCGCGGCCCAGCTGGCCACCGCATCGCCCGGGCCCGCACACCCTGCGGCTCCGGTACCGCAGAGGCCGCCGCGTCGCGAGCCCTGGGCACGCTAGAGGTGTTCTGACAGCCAGGCATGCACCTCAGGTACACGATCGCGCATCAGCGTCAGGTGCCCGTCGTTGTCGAGCAGCCGGGCCTCGACGCCGGGGATGTGCGCGGCCAGCCATTCGCCGTGGCCGAACGGCACGAACATGTCCTGCCGGCCGTGCAGCAGCAGGACCGGGACCGTGATCGCGGCCAGGTCGAATCCCCACGGCCGGACCATGCAGTTGTCGTCAAACCATCCCTGGCTGCTGGACGCCAGGCCATCCTGCGAGGAGGAGGTCAGGTACTCGGCCAGATCGCCCTGCAGGGCAGCGGCATCTGTCGGGGTGAGCAGTGATTCGATCGCCTTGGCCGCATCCTCGGGCGGGGTGGCCAGGAGTTCCTCCCGGTCCTCTTCTATCTTGGCCCTGGCCGCCGCCTCGTCGGTGAGGAACAGGCGGGTGTCATCCACGTTGTCCTGGCCCATGCCGGCGAAATAGTCGAGGCCTTCGGCGCCGTAGGGGGCCGGTGAGGCGAGCGAGGCGGCGGCGGTCACCAGGTCCGGGAGCAGGGCGGCGCACGCGAGCACGTGCGGGCCGCCGCCGGAGATGCCCCACGTGGCCAGCCGGTCGATGCCGAGCTCACCGCAGATCGTGCGGACATCACCGGCGCAGTCGGCGACGGTGCGCCCCGGCTGCGGCGAGGACCCTCCGTAACCCGGCCGGTCGTAGCTGATGAGCCGCAGCCCACGGGCGGCGGCATCCAGCACATTCGGGCCATAGAGGTGCCTTGAGTTTGGCGTGCCCATGTGGACCAGGATCGGCCGGCCAGCGGGATCACCGGACTCCTCGACCGCCAGCGTCCGGCCGTCCGGGGTGCGAACTGTGCGCTCCACGCTGCCTCCTTCGCTCCGCGCCGTCCACCTTCGCCATCAGCGCACGGGTGACGCTAGAGCAGGTAGTCCCCGACGGCAACCGAATAGCGCTCCCGCCGCGACGGCGGGGCGGCCAGGTGAGCTGCTTGACCAGCTGGATCTGGCGTGGCCGCGTCGCCGGGGCGCACCGCGCCGCCGGGGCGCCGGCCGGCCGCGGCTTACCGGAGGGCTTCGGACCCGTCGTAGTGCGTGGCGTGAGTGGCCCGCAGCTTGTACTTGAGGACCTTGCCGCCCACGGTCTCCGGGAGGACGTCGGCGAACACCACGGCCTTGGGCGTTTCGTACCCGGCCAGCGCCGCGCGGCAGTGCGCGATCAGCTCGGCCTCGGTGGTGGCGTCCCCGGGCGTGCGGATCACCACCGCGGTGACGGCCTCGCCCCAGTGCGGGTGCGGCAGCCCGATGACGGCGGACTTGGCCACCCCCGGATGCAGGCTGAGCACCGCCTCCACGCGCAGGCTGGAAACGTTCTCGCCGCCGGTCTTCACGATGTCCTTGTAGCGGTCCAGCATGACCCGCAGTCCCTCGTCGTCGTACACGCAGCTGTCGCCGGAGTGGAACCAGCCGAAGCGGAACGCGTCGCGGGTCGCCGCCTCGTCGCGGTAGTAGCCGGACATCATCGACGGGGAGCGGTACACCGCCTCGCCGGGCGTCCCTGGCGAATCCCGCAGGTCATGGCCCTCGGTGTCGAGCACGGTCGAGGCGAGCAGCGGGCTCGGCACGCCCACGTAGTTCTGCTTCGGCGCGGTGCGCGCGTACAGCCCGGGCCAGCGGTCCGGCCAGAACCGGTGGCAGGAGATGGACTCGGTCTGGCCGAAGATCTCGAACACCAGCAGGTCCTCGCCGCAGTGCTGTTTCATCGACGCCAGCGTGGCCGGGGGGAGCGCGGCCCAGCCGTACACGATGACCCTGAGGCTGCGCGCGTCGAGGCCGGGGCGCTGGGTGAGCACGGCGTCCAGGGCGTTGACCATCGCGGGGGACCCGGCCCACAGCGCGGTCACCCGTTCCGCGGCGATCATCTCGGCGATGCGGCCCGGATCGGGCTTGCGGCCCAGAATGAGCGTGCCGCCGGACAGGAACACCGAGTAGGTGAAGGGCTGGTCGCCGACGTGGTACAGCATGGGCAGGAAGGTGCCGACCCGGAGCTCCGACTCGATGCGCAGGCCCCGGGTCAGGGACAGTGCGAACCCGTAGGCGGCCATGTAGCTGCAGGTGTGCGAGATCATCACGCCTTTGGGCATCGCCGTGGTGCCTGAGGTGAACAGGAGTTCCCAGATGTCGTCGCCGTGGATCTCCACGTCCGGCTCGGTGACCGGCTGGCCGGCGACGAAGTCGGTGAACGAGACGCTGCCGGGCACGGGTCCGCCGCCGAGGGTGATGGTGACGGCCACTTCCAGCCCGTTGGCCTCGAACGGCGCTGCGGCGGCCGGCCAGAACTCGGCGTCCACGACCGCCAGTTTCGGCTCGACCAGCCGGATCATGGCCGACACCATGTCCGGGGCCATCATCGGGTTTATCGGGGCGACCACCAGGCCGGCCTTGGCTGCGCCGATCTTGATCAGGTAGCCCTCGACCGAGTTCTCGCAGAACAGCATGACCACGTCACCGCGGTCCAGGCCGCGAGCCAGGAGGGCGTGCGCGGTCTGGTTGGCGACCTGGTCGGCCTGCCGGTAGGTCAGCCGCGCGAAGGCGGGATCCGCGTAGGCGCCCTCCTGGCCGACCAGGGCTTCGGTGTCGGGGAAGCTCCACGTCATGCGCTCGAGCAGATCGCCGACGCTGGTGCGCTCCCAGCGGCGGGTGGCCCGCCGGTGGTGCAGGCTCGTCACGTCGAAGCCGGTCGCAGGCAAGTCCGCGGCCATCGCCACTCACGTCCTCTCCGACGGGTGATCGCGCCAGGCTGGTCGAGCTGGTCGTCGCTGGTCGTCGCGGGCAGAGCTGGTCGTCGCCTGCAACCAGGAAGTGACTTTCCATTCACTACAGTGGTCACTGTAGGCATCGCATTATCGCTTGAGAAGGCCCAGCCGGAATCCGGTTGCCCAGCCTGGCGCCTGAAGTGAATGACAGTTAACCTCAGCACACGATCGGGCACCCGGACGCGCGATCAAGCACACGACCTCAGCACACCACCTCAGCACACGACCTCAGCACCCGACCTCAGCACACGACCTAGTACATGACCGAAGGGGGCTGCGTGCCTGTCCTGCGATCGGCGGTGGACACAGCCAGCGAGGCGTACCTGGCCAATCGGGCTGGGCAGCTGGCGGCCATCGCCGCCCTGAACGAGCAGCTCGAGCTGGCCCGCGCGGGCGGTGGCGCGAAATACGCGCAGCGGCACCGTGACCGGGGCCGGCTGCTCGCCCGGGAGCGGATCGAGCTCCTGGTCGACCGGGACTCACCGCTGCTCGAGCTGTCCAGCCTGGCCGCGTGGGGGACGGAGTTCTCGGTCGGCGCGAGCATCGTCACCTGCGTCGGCGTGGTGTCCGGGGTCGAATGCGTGCTGACCGCGTCCGACCCGACCGTGCGAGGCGGCTCGATCAACCCGTACACGCTGCGCAAGAACCTCCGGGCCCTGGAGATCGCCCGCCGCAACCGGCTGCCCGTCATCAACCTGGTCGAGTCCGGCGGGGCGGACCTGCCCACCCAGTCCGACCTGTTCGTGCCGGCCGGGCGGATCTTCCACGACCTCACCGAGCTGTCCGCGATGGGCATCCCGACGATCGCGCTGGTCTTCGGCAACTCCACCGCGGGCGGCGCGTACGTGCCGGGCATGTGCGACTACTCCGTGCTGGTGGACGGCCAGGCCAAGGTGTTCCTGGGCGGCCCGCCGCTGGTCAAGATGGCCACCGGCGAAGAAGCCGACGACGAGTCCCTGGGCGGCGCGGACATGCACTCGCGGGTCTCGGGCCTGGCCGACTACTTCGCCGTCGACGAGCTGGACTGCCTGCGCATCGGCCGCCAGATCGTCGCCGACCTGCACTGGCACAAGCTCGGCCCGCCGCCCGGCGAGCCCGCCGACCCGCCGCTGCATGATCCGGACGAGCTGCTGGGCATCGTGTCCGCGGACTTCCGGGTGCCGTTCGATCCCCGCGAGGTGCTGGCCCGGGTGGTGGACGGCTCCCGGTTCGGCGAGTACAAGTCCCGGTACGGGACCAGCCTCGTAACCGGCTGGGCCTCGATCCACGGCTACCCGGTCGGGGTGCTGGCCAATGCCCGCGGTGTGCTGTTCAGTGAGGAAGCCAAGAAGGCCAGCGAGTTCATCCTGCTGGCCAACCAGAGCGACACGCCGCTGGTCTTCCTGCAGAACACCACCGGTTACATGGTCGGCACCCAGTACGAGCAGGGCGGCATCATCAAAGACGGCGCCAAGATGATCAATGCGGTGACCAATTCGGCCGTCCCGCACATCACGGTGAACATGGCCGCCTCGTTCGGCGCGGGGAACTATGGCATGTCGGGCCGCGCCTACGACCCCCGGTTCGTGTTCGCCTGGGCCAATGCCAAGCTGGCCGTGATGGGCGCGCAGCAGCTCGCCGGGGTGATGTCCATCGTCGCGCGGCAGTCGGCGCAGTCCTCCGGCCGGCCCTTCGATGCCGAGGCCGACGAGAAGCGGCGCCAGCAGATCGAGGCGCAGATCGAGCGGGAGTCGGATGCGTTCTTCGTTAGCGCTCGGCTCTACGACGACGGGGTCATTGACCCGCGGGACACCCGGTCCGTGCTCGGCATGGCCCTGTCCGCGGCGCATTCCGGTCCGGTTGAGGGGCGCCGCGGCTTCGGCGTCTTCCGGATGTAGGCGCCGATGAGCACCCCGGGAAGCACCCCCGTGACCACGCCGGTAAGCATCCGCAAGCTCCTGATCGCCAACCGCGGCGAGATCGCGTCGCGGATCATCCGCACGGCCCGCGCGATGGACATCGCCACCGTGGCCGTCTTCTCCGACCCCGACGCCGGGCTGCCCTACGTCCAGCAGGCCGACGAGGCCGTCCGGCTGCCCGGCTCGGTCCCGGCCGACACCTACCTGCGCGGGGAGGCGCTGCTCGCCGCGGCCGCCGCCACCGGCGCGGACGCGGTGCACCCGGGCTACGGGTTCCTCTCCGAGAACGCCGGTTTCGCCCGGGCCTGCGCCGCGGCCGGGCTGACCTTCGTGGGGCCGACGCCGGAGGCCATCGAGGCTATGGGCTCCAAGACGGCGGCCAAGGAGCTGATGGCGGCCGCGGGCGTCCCCGTCCTGCCGGGTGCGGTCTTCGACGACGGGGCCGACCCGGATCCCGCCGAGCTGCGCAAGGCCGCGGAGGACATCGGCTTCCCGGTGCTGGTCAAGGCGGCGTACGGCGGGGGTGGCCGGGGCATGCGGATCGTCGCCAGCGCGGACGAGATCGCCGGCGCGGTCGCCAGCGCCCGCCGCGAGGCCGCGTCCGCGTTCGGCAACGGCACCGTGTTCCTCGAACGGTTCGTGGAATCGCCCCGGCACATCGAAGTCCAGATCTTCGGCGACCAGGCCGGGACGGTCATGCACCTGTTCGAGCGGGAGTGCTCGATCCAGCGCCGCTACCAGAAGATCATCGAGGAAGCTCCCTCGCCGGCCGTCGGCGACGAACTGCGGACCGGGCTGTGCCGCGCCGCGGTCGCTGCGGGCCAGGCCATCGGCTACATCGGGGCGGGAACCGTCGAGTTCGTCCTGGACGCCTCGGGGCGCTTCTACTTCCTGGAGGTCAACACCCGCCTGCAGGTCGAGCACCCGGTCACCGAGCTGATCACCGGCCTGGACCTGGTCCGGCTGCAGCTGGAGATCGCAGCGGGCCGGCCGCTGCCGCCGCAGGTCACCGGGGCGGATTTCACCGGCCACGCGATCGAGGCCCGGCTCTACGCCGAGGACGTGCCGGCCGGGTACCTGCCCGTGAGCGGCGACGTGTACACACTCGAGATCGACGCCGCCGACGGGCTGCGGGTGGACGCGGGCTTCGCCTCCGGCACCCGGGTCAGCACGTTCTACGACTCGATGCTGGCCAAGGTGATCGGGTACGGCCCCACCCGCGACGACGCCCGGCGGGTACTGGCCGCGGCGCTGTCCCGGGCCCGGCTGCACGGCGTCGTGACCAACCGCGATCTGCTGGTCGGCGTCCTGCGGGAGCCGGAGTTCGCGGCGGGCCAGATCGACACCGGCTACCTGGACCGGCACCGGCCGGAGGAACTGAATCCGCGCCACCCGCAGGCCGGGCCCGTGCATCTGCTCGGCGTGGCCCTGGCCGGGCAGGTTTGGCGGCGCGCGGAGGCCCCGGTGCTGGGTTCGCTGCCCTCGGGGTGGCGGAACAATCCCAGCGGCCCGCAGCGGGCCAGCTACGAGCTGGACGGGCAGCCGGCTGAGGCGAGCTACCGCTTCGGCCGGGAAGGGTTGCACGCCGCGGTGGCCGGGGTGGACGGGGCCGCAGTGGGTGACGTGGTACTGCACGGCACCCGCCCCGCGCCCGCGCCCGCAGGGCTCGCCCGGGTCCAGATTGACCTCGAGGTCGGCGGGGTCCGGCGCGTCATCGACGTGACCCAGGCCGGCCGCACGTTCTACGTGGACAGCGCCCTGGGGCACAGCGTCGTGACCGAGGCCGACCGCTTTCCCGACCCGGCCGCCACGGCCCAGGCCGGTTCCCTGCTCGCCCCGATGCCCGGGACCGTCGTCCGGGTCGAGGCGGCGGTGGGGGATCTGGTCGAGGCCGGAGCGGTAATCCTCGCCATCGAGGCCATGAAGATGGAGCACGCGATCCACGCGCCTGCCCGGGGCATCGTCACCGAGCTCCCGCTCAGCGTCGGCGCCCAGGTCGACAGCGGGTCGGTGCTCGCCGTCCTGGAGGAGGAACCCCGTGACTGACCCGGCCCGCGACGAGCCCGTGCTTAATGAGCCCGTGCGTTACGAGGTCGTGCGCGGCGTGGCCTGGCTGACTATCGACCGCCCGGAAGCCCGCAACGCCCTGAACAAGGCGGTGCGGGACGGCCTGTTCGCCGGGGTGCGCCGGTTCAACGACGACGAGAGCGCCAGGGTGCTCGTGCTCACCGGCGCGGGTGACCGCGCCTTCTGCGCGGGCGGGGACCTCAAGGAGATGGCGGCCGACGCGCTGACCGTGCCCCCGCCAGATTTCCTGCCTCAGTTTGGCCGCAACATCGACGTGGCCAAGCCCACCATCGCAGCCGTCAACGGCGTGGCGTACGCGGGCGGGTTCCTGCTGGCGCAGAACTGCGATCTGTGCGTCGCGTCCGAGTCCGCCCGGTTCGCCGTGACCGAGGTCAAGGTGGGCCGCGGTTCGCCGTGGGCGGTGCCGCTGTCCTGGCTGGTCCCGCCCCGCATCGCCATGCAGATCCTGCTCACCGGGGACCCGCTCAGCGCGGCCCGGGCCTACGAGATCGGGCTGGTCAACCAGGTCGTGCCGGACGCCGAGCTGGTCCCGGCCGTGCAGGCGCTCGCCGAGCGCATCGCCGCCAACGCCCCGCTGTCGGTCATGGCCGCCAGGCGCACCGTCTACCTGGCGCTGCAGCACCGGCTGGACGACGCTTATGCGGCGGCGGACGAGATCTGGGCGCCGGTCTACCACAGCGCCGACGCCCAGGAAGGCCCGGCCGCCTTCCGGGACAAGCGCCGCCCGGTCTGGACCGGCCGCTGATGCCCGCCGACCTTAGTGCGCTCACCGCCGACCTGGTGGCCGAGACGGCCGGCCTGGACGAGCTCCTCGGGCGGCTGACTCCGGCCCAGTGGCAGCTCCCCACGCCCGCTCCCGGCTGGACCATCGCCGATCAGGTCAGCCACCTGGCCTACTTCGACGAGGCGACCCTGCTGTCGATCCGCGACCCGGACCTGTTCCGCCGCGACGCCGGGGCCCTGGCCGGACGGGGCAGCGACTTCCCGGACCAGATCGCCGCCGAGTACCGTCACCTCGGCGGAGCCGAACTGCTGCGCTGGTTCCGGACCGCCCGCCAGGCTCTGCTCGACGGTTACGCGAGTACCGACCCTGCCGCCCGGCTGCCCTGGTACGGCCTGGACATGGGGGTCGCGTCGTCGGTCACGGCCCGGCTGATGGAAACCTGGGCGCACGGCCAGGACATCGCCGACACCCTGGGTATCGAGCGGCCGGCCACCAGCCGGTTGCGGCACATCGCGTACCTCGGCGTGCGCAGCCTGCCCTACAGCTACGCGGTCAACGGGCTGCCGCAGCCGGATGCCCCCATCCGGGTCGAGGTCGCGGCGCCCGACGGCGGCCAGTGGACCTGGGGTCCGCAGGACGCCGCCGACCGGGTCACCGGCACCGCGCTCGACTTCTGCCTGGTCGTTACCCAGCGCCGGCACCGTACCGACACGGGGCTGGTGATCACCGGCCAGACCGCCGGTCAGTGGATCGCCATCGCGCAGGCCTTCGCCGGGGCGGCCGGGCGGGGCCGGCCGCCGCGCGGAGCGGCCAGAACTGGAGCAGCTGCGCCGCGGGGCGGGGCACCAGCATGATGCCAGACCAGAGCCGCCCAGACCGGAGCCGCCCGGAACCTCGCCGCCCGGTCCGGATCGCCAACTCCTCCGGCTTCTACGGCGACCGCGCCGCCGCGGCCCGGGAGATGGTCGAGGGCGGCCCGATCGACGTCCTGACGGGCGACTACCTGGCCGAGCTGACCATGCTGATCCTGTGGAAGGCTCAGCAGAAGGACCCGGCCAGCGGCTACGCCCGCACGGTGCTGGCCCAGCTGGAGCACGTGCTCGGCACCTGCCTCGACCGCGGCATCAAGATCGTCAACAACGCCGGTGGCCTCAACCCCTCCGGCCTGGCCCGGGAGTACGGGGCGCTCGCCGAGCGCCTCGGCCTGCACCCCAAGATCTCCTACGTCACCGGCGATGATGTGCTCCCGAGACTCGACCAATTTCTCTCTAACGGGGAGGCGCTGGCCCACACCGATACCGGCCAGCCACTGAGCGGCGCCGGGGGCAAGCCGGTGACCGCCAACGCCTACCTCGGCGGCTGGGGCATCACGGCCGCCCTGGACGCCGGCGCCGACATCGTGGTCTGCCCGCGGGTCACCGACGCCTCGCTGGTCACCGGGCCGGCCGCCTGGTGGCACGGCTGGCGCCGTGAGGACTTCGACCAGCTGGCCGGGGCGGTGCTCGCGGGCCACGTCATCGAGTGCGGCCCGCAGGCCACCGGGGGCAACTACTCCTTCCTGGACGAGATCACCGACCGCCGCTACCCGGGCTTCCCGATCGCCGAGGTCGCTGCGGACGGCAGCAGCGTGATCACCAAGCATCCGGACACCGGCGGCCTGGTCTCCCCGGGCACCATCACCGCCCAGCTGCTCTACGAGATCGCTGGGCCGCGCTACCTCAACCCGGATGTCGTCGCGCACTTCGACACGGTCACGGTGGAGCAGGACGGCCCGGACCGGGTGCGGCTGTCGGGCACCCGGGGCAGCCCGCCGCCGGCTACGGCCAAGGTGGCGATCAACTTCCTCGGTGGCCACCGGAACACGATGACGCTGGTGCTGACCGGGTTGGACATCGAGGCCAAGGCGGCCTGGGCGGAGCAGGAACTGTTCGGCATCCTGGGCGGCCGCGAGCAGTTCGCCGACGTCGACGTGCGGCTGCTGCGCTTCGACCGGCCCGACGCGCCCACGAACGAGCAGGCCACCGCGCACCTGCGGATCACGGTCAAGGACCCCGACCCGCGCAAGGTCGGCCGCCGATTCTCCAACGCGACCATGGAACTGGCCCTCGGCGGGTACGCGGGGTTCCACACCACGACCCCGCCGACACCGGAAAGCGCCTACGGCGTCTACTGGCCCGCGCTCGTGCCGGCCGCGGTGGTGCCGCACGCGGTGGTGCTCCCGGACGGCACCACCGTGCCGATCCCGCCCACCGCCCCGGAGGACAGCAGCGGCCCGGGGGACGTCGCCCGGCAGCCTGGCGGCCCGCAGCCCGACCCGGAGCCTGGCGGCCAGTTGGCGGACGTAGGGCCGGACGTGACTGGACTGGACGTGACTGGGCCGGCCGCCGCTGGGCCGCCCCCGCTGGGCCGGCCGTCGGCGTCCCGCTAGGCCGGATCTGCGGCGCCCGTTCCGGCGACAAGGGGGGCAACGCCAACATCGGGATCTGGACCCGCGACCCGGCCGCCTACCCCTGGCTGCGCGACTACCTCACCGTCGACCGGCTCCGGGTGCTGCTGCCCGAGTGCGCCCCACTGGACGTGCGCCGCTTCCAGCTGCCCAACCTCAGCGCCCTCAACTTCGTCATCATCGGCCTGCTGGGGGAGGGCGTGGCCGCCTCCACCCGGCCGGACCCCCAGGCCAAGGGCCTGGGCGAGTACCTGCGTTCCCGCACCGCGGAGATCCCCGCGACGCTGCTCGACCGGGGTGGCCCATGACGAGCGCCGCCGCAGACCCGCGTCCGGGCCGGCCCCAGGAGGGCCTCCCAAGAGATCAGCAGCCCCGAGCTCAGCAGCCCCGAGATCAGCAGCCCCAAGATCAGCGGCGCCGCGATCCCCGGCGCCGCCAGCGGATTCTCAGCGCGGCCGCCGAGCTGGTCGCGGAGCGCGGGTACCACGAGGTCGGCATGGCCGACATCGGCGCGGCCGCGGGCATCACCGGGTCGGCGATCTACCGGCACTTCGACGGGAAGTCCGCGGTCCTCGTGGCCATGTTCGACCACGTGATCGACGACCTGTCCCGCGAGGCGAGCGAGATCGTCGTCTCTGGCGGCGACGCCCTGGTCATTCTGCGCGGGCTCATCGCGACGCAGGTCCGGTTCGTCCTCCGCGACCGGACGCTGGCGCAGGTCTACCACAACGAGGTGGCCAACCTTCCCAGGGAGGACCGGCACCGGCTGCGCCGCAAGCAGCGGCTGTACATCGAGGAATGGGTCCACGTCCTCGCCCAGCTCCGCCCGGACGCGGGGGACGCCGCCGTCCGCGCCCTCGTGCACGCGTCCGTCGGGGCTATCCAGTCCGTCCTCTTCTACTCCAGCGGCCTGGCCGACGATCAGCTGGCCGCGCTGATGTCCTCGGTCGCCGAGGCGTCCCTGTTCGCACCCATGCTGGCCCGGGAAGACGACCTCGCGCTCCGCCTTCCCGGGGAACTACCCCCGGATCCCCCGACCCCCAGTTCGCCGCTGACCAGTGGCCTTCGCTGACTCCTGACCGCCCGCGGCGGTCGGATGCGATGACCGCCCTGATCCCCGACGATCCGGTCCGCGAGTTCAGCGTCGAGGCCCCGGCCGGCGAGATGGCCGGCGGATGTCACAAGACCTCGCGCCGGATCGTCCTGGATACGGCCGGGTAGGTCACCGGGCGCGGCGACAAGGGAGAAGGACGATGGCGGGTTCAGCTGGAGCGCGGGAGGACGAACTGGCGGCGGAATACACGCGTATCCGGCCCCGGCTGCTACGTGCCGCTTACGCCCTGCTCGGCACCTACGCCGAGGCGGAGGATGTGGTCGCCGACACCTGGCTCCGGCTGGCCGCGGCCGACCAGCGCGAGCGGGTGTCCGACGTCGAGGCCTGGGCCGTAGTCGCCGTCTCCCGCCGCGCCCTGGACGTGCTGCGGTCGGCCCGGGTCCAGCGGGAAGCGTACGTCGGCCCTTGGCTGCCCGAACCGCTGATCGAGCGGCTGCCGGGTCCGGCTGTCCCGCCCAGCCTGGCCGCCAGCCAGGCCGACCCCGCCGATCAGGTCACGCTCGACGAGAGCGTCAGCTACGCCCTGATGGTGGTGCTGGAGACCCTGACCCCGGCCGAGCGCACCGCGTGGGTTCTGCACGACCTGTTCGGCGTGCCGTTCCCGGAGGTGGCCGGGGTCGTAGGACGCGACCCCGCCGCAGTACGCCAGCTGGCCGCCCGGGCCCGCGCGCACGTGCGGGCCGGCGCGCCCCGGATGGCGGTCAGCCCGGGGGAGCACCAGCACACCGTGGACGCGTTCTTCCAGGCGGCGGCCGGGGGTGACCTCGCGGGCCTGGTGGCGGTACTCGATCCGGACGTCGTGCTGACCAGCGACGGGGGCGGCCAGGCGCGCGCGGCCCGCCGCCCGATCCGGGGCGCTGACCGGGTCGCCCGGTTCCTGGTCCACACCGCGGCCACGCTGAGCGCAGCACAGCGTGTGGTCGCGGTGCTGGTCAATGGTGGGCCCGGGCTGGCTATCGTCGAGCCGGACGGCTCGGCGAGCCTGGTCGCCTCGCTCACTGTCGTGGCGGGGCGGATCGCGCGCGTCGACCTCCTGGTTGCCCCGCCCAAGCTGGCCCGGACCCGGTTCAGCCCGGCTTAGTTAACCCGGGCGCCAGGGTCAGTGCACCGGCCAGAGGTAGACGTGGCCGTTCGTGTCGGTCGTGGCGATCGTGTCGCCGTCCGGGCCGAACGCCACGGAAAAGACCGCGTTCCTGGCCACGGAGCTGCCACCGCTCTTCGGGTTGGCCAGGGACTTGGCCGGCTTGTTCCCTTTCGCGGTCAGGTTCCACACTTCCGTGTTGCCGTTGGCGTCCCCGGTGGCCAGCCACTTGCCGTTAGGGCTGAACGCCACGCTTTCGACGACCGCGCCGTCCGGATCAGCCAGGGACATGCGGGTGTGGCGCTCCAGGTTCCAGACGTAGGTTTTACCGTCCATCTCGCCGGCGGCCAGCCACGCCCCGCTGCGGCTGTAGGCCAGCGACGTGACACCGGAACCATCCGGGGTGCCCTTGGTGCGGAAGTTGGGGTTGGCCGTGTTGAACAGGTACACCTGACCGTCGCTCCCGCCCATCGCGAGCGTCGTGCCCCGCGGGCTGAACGCCACGGTGTCGGAGTTGGCCCCCGGCAGGGACACGGTCGCTGGCGGCGACACGGTCGTGGTCCGAGGGCCGTGGGGGAGCCGCCACAGGTAGACAATGCCGTTCTTGTCGTTGGCCGCGAGTATCTTGCCGCTCGGGCTGAACGCTACGGATTCGACGCTCGAACCATGGGGGTCGTCCAGGGTGGCGATCTCGCCCCCGCTGTCCGCATTCCACAGGTACGTGGCACTGTTGTACGGACCGCCCGCCGTGGCCAGCATCACGCCGTCAGGGCTGAACGCCTCGGCCCCGCCGCCCGGGCTCAGAGTCTGGATCCGCTTCCCGCTGCGCACATTCAGCACGTACGTCGTGCCCTGAGCCGAGGATCCCAACTTCAGCCCACCGGACGCCCCGGCGGCCAGCATCTTGCCGTTCGGGCTGAAAGCTACGGACGACGGGATGCCGGCCACCTGCGGTGGACCGAAGGCGCGAGACCAGGTCGATGGGTTGATCTCACGACCGCCGGGAGCGGGCGCGAGGATCGTGTTCAAGACCAGGGTCAGCACGACCGCCGTCACCAGGATGCCGGCTCCGATAAGCGTTAAAAGGGTGGCGCGGCGCCGTCCCTGCCGCCGCCCGCGACCGGTGACGGGCTGGGTTCCCAGGAGGTCCGGCCGCTGACCTGGCCTGCCCCGCGCGTAACGCGAGGCGGCCGGCCTGGTGTGGGCTGGGGGTCTCGCCGTCCGGCGCGGCGGACCTGCTGGCTGGCCCAGTGGGCTGGCGTCCTCTTCGTCCTGGTCACCGGCTGGGTCGTCCAGGGTGCGATCGTCCGGGCTCGCCGGGCGATCGTCCGGGCTCGCCGGCGGAGCCTCTGGGCTCGCCCGGCGGCCCGGGTCAGTCGCCTGATCGTCAGGCGTGCCCGCCTCGTCCTGCCTGGCCGGCCAGCCAGGGTGCCGGTCCGGGGCCAGCGGCTGGTCAGGGTCCCGCTCCGCGGCCAGCGGCCGGGCGGCGTAGACCTCGCTGGCTTCCGTGTCCTGCCCGGGGGGCGGAGCGGCCCCGTTGGCTCCTGGCCCCGCCAGTGGGGCCGCGGCTGCCGGCGGAGACGCAACGGGAGCCGGGAACCTGGCCGCGGAGCGCGGCCCGGTCCGGGACAATCCTGGGTCGGAAGAGGAACCAAGGTGATAAGACTCCACGCCGAGCGCGTCCCGCAGTGCGTCCGCGAACTCCCAGCAGGTCGGGAACCGGTCCACCTGGGCCTTGGCCAGGGCCTTGGCCATGACGGCATTGGCGGCCGGGGGCAGCTCGGGCCGCCGTTCGGTCAGCGCCGGCGGCGGTTTGTGCAGGTGGGCCCAGATGGCCGCGAAGCTCTCGCTGCGATGGAACGGCGCCTGGCCGGTCAGCAACTCGAATACCGCGCAGGCCAGCGCGTACTGGTCCGTCCGGCCGTCAACCGGCAGGCCCTCGATCTGCTCCGGTGCGGTGTAGTCGGGGGTGCCGAGGAACTGCCCGGCCGCGGTGAGCCCCAGTGACACCTCCGCGCTCTTGCTCAGCCCGAAATCCGACAGGTAGACGTGCTCCGGCCGTCCGGGCCGGCGGTCCAGCAGGATGTTCGCAGGCTTGACGTCACGATGCACCAGGCCGACGGCGTGCGCGGCGTCCAGCGCGGACGCCACCGGGGAGACGATGGACGCGACCCGCTCCGGGGCCAGCGGCCCCTCACGGCGCAGCAGCGACCGGACGTCCCCGCCCTGCACGAAGCGCATCGCGATGAACAGCACCTGCCCGGCCTCGCCGGCCTCGTAGACCGGGATGATGTGCGGGTCGTCCACGGCTGCCGCCGCCCGCGACTCCCGGATGAAGCGCTGCCGGAACATGTCGTCGGAGCCCATCGCGGGGCTCATGATCTTCAACGCCACGAGCCGGTTCAGGCGCTCGTCGCGCGCGCGGAAGACAACGGCCATCCCGCCCGCGCCGACCTGCTCCTCGAGCCGGTATCCACCCAGTAGTGAGCCTGCGGCGAAGCCGGCCGCCAGATCGGCGCGATGCCCTGGCGACTCTTCGTTCACCCACGCCTCCACGCGTTCCTGTGCCCTCGGCATCCTATGCTTTCGCCGATCCCCGTGTCAGAGCGTCTGAACGCTGATATTTAGGTGCATAGGAGATACGCTTCCGCCGCCTTACCGTCGCCTTACCGCCCCTTGTCCCCCGCGCGGGGGACAAATTGATTGCGGGGGAGTCGCGGACTGGTAACGAGACGGGTTCCGCCGGGTCTGGCCAGGCGCTCCGGGCCGTGGCCGGCGGGCGCGCCCCAGCCGGTGGGCGCGCACGCCAGGGGGCGGGCGGCGCCGGTATTGAGAGCGCGGGCGGCGCTGGTATTAAGGGACCCGGAACGGCTAACCACACCGTCTGCCCTATTTACTAATCTCGGCGTTTGCGATCACCCCCGGATGGCGACAAAGAACCTGAACGGGGGGCAGGAAATTGATCACCAAACGTGCGGCCCGGGCTGCTGGAGAAATCAGGAAAACCGGGCTATCGGCTGCGAAAAAGGCGGGCACAGCGCAGGCCGGGGCCCGGATCGGGAAACGCGCACGGCTCGGCCGGTGGGCGGGTGTCATTCTGACGGTAGGAGCCACCGGCGGGTGCGGCCTGCTGCATCAGGCCGCCGCGCCCGCCGGGATGGAACGGCAGATCCACCAGGGTGAGCAGGTCAGCGCGGCGACCCAGGCGCACGCGTCGCGCGCAGCCCGTTCCGTTGGCACCGGCACCAGTGCGGCCGGCGACGGCGCCGCCGGGACCGGGCCTGCGGCCGCCGCCGTACCCACACCGTCAGCCTCCCCCGGCAAGGTCACGGGCAAGCAGGTCACCGCGATCGGCGACTCGGTCATGGCCGCCAGTGCCATGGCCCTGGCGGCGGCCATGCCCGGCATCTATATCGACGCCAAGCCCGACCGGGAGATGCCTGCAGGCCTGGCCATCGTGCGGCGACTCGCGGCGACCGGGCGGCTGCGCCCGGTCGTGGTGATCGGCCTCGGTACCAATTACATCGTCACCACCAAACAGCTCAATGAACTGATGAAAGTGCTGGGGCCGAGCCGTAAGCTGGTACTTATCAACACTTATGTTCCTGACGCGTGGAGCAGGCAAGTCAACGCGACCGAGGCGGCCTTTATCCGGCAGCATCCCAGTGTGACCCCCGCGGACTGGTACGAAACCATCAGAAACCGGATGAATCTGCTCTGGCCGGATCATATTCACCCGGAGATACCAGGGACCTACGTGTACGCGCGCCTCGTGCGCCGGGCGGTCCAGTCCACTCGCGACGTCGCCGCGTCCTGAGCCGCTCCCCGGGCCGCGCCCGGCTATGCCGGGGGTGAGCGTGGCGCCGGGTGCGTGGAGGTGGCGGTGTGGCCTTTCGGGGTCGTGATGGTGATGTTGCCGCTGTTGTTGCTGGCCGTGATCACGTTCCGGGCTGCCGGTGACCGCGGGACGGACACGGCCGTGCTGCCGAACGAGTTACGCGTCGCGACACGGTAGGTCGCAGGCCCGGGTGGCAGCACCAGGGTGATGTCGCCGAAGCTGTCGGTGACGGTCACCTGCCGCGGGACCTTGGTGAAGGCGGCGCTGGCCGACTACCTGGGGCTGGAGAAATCCACCATGACCGGGCTGGTCAACCGCGCCGCGAAGCGGGGGCTTCTCGAACGAGGCCGGGGCGCCCATGACGGCCGGGCCGTGGACGTGTTCCTCAGCCCCGCCGGGGCGGCACTGGCCGAACGTTTCCACGACCAGGTCCAGCGCTCACTGACCCCGCTGACCAGCGGACTCGCTCCGGCCGAGCAGCGGCAGGTGCAAACGCTGCTGGAACGGATGCTCGGTCCTCACGAGTCGGGCTAGCCCCGGGCGGCCGGAACCGGAGGGGCGGGCGGCTCGTGTCACCTGGTGAGGGGCCAGGTTGGTTAGGGTGAGCGGACAGGGCAGAGGGGAAGATCACGTGTCCAGAGGGACCG
Source organism: uncultured Actinomycetes bacterium (assembly GCA_963770545.1). Taxonomy (GTDB): domain Bacteria; phylum Actinomycetota; class Actinomycetes; order Streptosporangiales; family Streptosporangiaceae; genus RYN-230. The sequence goes on from CAVYQF010000034.1 coordinate 41,910, forward strand.
GGGGGAAAGGACGCCCAGGCCGGGGTGGCTCAGGCAGCAGCAGCTCCGGCGGGGCCCAGGCGGGCGGGGGCAAGACTGGCGGGGGCAAGACTGGCGGGACCAGGCCAGGGGGGACCAAGTCCCGCGAAGCCAAGGTGCAGGGGGCCGCGGCCCGGGCCAGGGTCGCCGAGATGCGGGCCCGCGAAGCCGCCCGCAAGCGGCGCCGCAACTGGCTCACCGGGATCGGCGCGGCCGTGATCGTGACCATCGCCGCCGTGGCCATCACCCTGGCCGTCACCAGCAACGGCGGCAGCCCGGCCAGCGCCGCCGGCGGTACGCCGAAACTCAAGCTCGCCTCGCTCAGCACGCTGGGCACGCTGAAGCCGCTGCCTTCGCCCGGGCCCAACGGTCCCGAGGCCGTGCCGGTCCCGGCGGCGTCCGCGCTGGCCAGCACGGCCACCAAAGCCACCGGGAAGACCGTGGACGGGATCAGCTGCGATACCACCGAGCAGCTGGTGTTTCACATCCACGCGCACCTGACGGTGTTCGTGAACGGCGCCGCCCGGCAGATCCCGGCGGCCATCGGCATCCCCGGCGCCCAGGCGCAGAACACGCCGACCGGCCCTTACATCGCCAGCGGCACCTGCTTCTACTGGCTGCACACGCACGCCGCCGACGGCATCATCCACATCGAGTCCCCGGTGCACCGTTCGTACACGCTGGGGAACTTCTTCGACATCTGGGGCCAGCCGCTGGGCCCGTACCAGGTGGGGCCGGCCCGCGGCCCGGTGACCGCGATCTACAACCGCCAGGTCTACCGGGGTAACCCCCGCAATATCCCGCTGGAGAAGCACGCCCAGATCCAGCTGGAGGTCGGGAAGCCACTCATCGCCCCGGCCTCCATCACCTTCCCCAGCGGCCTCTGACCACCCGCCCCGGCCAGGATCGCCCGCCCGGCCGGGGCACTCAGCCCCGCCTGGACCGTCAGCCCGCCCGGGGATCCCAGCGGAACCGGCGGACCGCGATAAGCCCGCCGAGCACGCCCCAGGCCAGCAGGACGCCGAGAGCGGCCCAGTCGAACCCGGTGTGCCGCGCGAACGGTCCCATCAGGGCCTCGTTGAACGGCCGCACCGGCAGTATCCCGGTAATATGCTGTATCACCTGCGAGTGGATCGGGAGATAAGTACCCGAGATGAACACCAGCGGGAACAGGACCAGCTGCACGACGGCCGGGGCCGCCTCCGCGTTGCGGATCAGGGACGCCACCGCGACGCCCAGCGCGCAGAAACAGGCCGCGCCGAGCACGAGGGCGACGACGATCGCGGCCCAGTGGGTGGGCAGCGGCACGCCGAACAGCCGGCCGACACCCACGATGAGCGCGATGTCCACCACGCTGACCACGATGCAGTGGGCCAGCAAGCCGAGGAAGTAGGTCCAGGCCGGGAGCGGCGTGGCCCGGATCCGCTTGAGGATCCCGTTCTGCCGCCGGGTGGACAGCACGATGGCCAGCTGGCTGTAGCAGGCGCCCAGCACCGAGACCGCGGCGATCGTGGGCACGTAGTACTGCAGCGCCGACAGCCCGTAGAAATAGGAGCTCCGGCCTACCCCGTGGAACAACGCGCCGAACAGGGTGATGATCACCACGGGGAACACGAACGTGAAGAACGCGCTCTGCGGGTTGCGCCAGAACGACAGCTGCTCGTAGCGGACCTGGTGCCACAGCAGGGCGAGATCACCCCGTCGCGCCCGCCCGGTCGTCGCGCTCATGTCGTGGTCCCTTCCCTGGCCCGTTCGCGGTCGGCCCGCTTGCCGCCGCCCCGTTTGCGGCCAGTCCGGGTGTCCCCGGCCCCTTTCTCGCCGTCGCGGGCCGCTGCGCCAGGGCCAGTCAGTCTCAGGTAGACGTCTTCGAGGCTGGGTGGTTCGACCGTGAGCTGGTCCAGGACCAGGCCGCGCTGCAGCGCCCAGCTGGTCAGCTCGTGCAGGGCGCGGGTCGGTTCACTGACCGCCACGGTGACCAGGTCACCCGGTTCCGGCTCCGCCGAAGGCTCTGCCGCCGGTCCCGCTGCCGGCCGGGCCCAGGCCGGGAGGTCCGCGGCCCGGCATCCGCCCGGGAGCACGAAACGGATCTGGGTCTGGGCCGCGGCCCGCCCGCCGAGGTCCGCCAGTGTCCCCTGGGCCACCACCTGGCCGTCGGACAGCACCGCCACCCGGTCGGCCAGCGCCTGGGCCTCCTCCATGTAGTGCGTGGTGAGCAGGATCGTGGTTCCCGAGTCGCGCAGGCTGCGTACGAGCTGCCACGCGTCCCGCCGGGCGGCCGGGTCGAAGCCCGTGGTCGGCTCGTCCAGGAACAGCAGTTCCGGGTTACCGATCAGGCCCAGGCCCAGGTCCAGGCGCCGTTTGCGGCCCCCGGACAGGTTCCGTACCTTGGTCCGCTCCTCCCCGGCCAGGCCGACCAGGGCGATCACCTCATCGACGCCCCGTGGTGCCGGGTAGTAGCCCGCGTTGCGGGCCATGGTCTCGCGGACCGTCAGGTAGGGCTCGACCGCGATGTCCTGCAGGACCAGCCCGATCCGCTCCCGCAGTTCCCGGCCCGTGGCCCGGTCACCGGGATCGAGGCCCACCACCTCGGCCCGCCCCGCGTCCCGGGCCCGGAAGCCCTCCAGGATCTCCAGCGTGGTGGTCTTCCCCGCGCCGTTCGGTCCGAGCAGCGCGAAGATCTCGCCTGCGCCGACGGTGAAGCTGATCCCGCGCAACGCGGCCACGCCGCCGTAGGTCTTAGCCAGCCCGTCTACTACGACCGCGCCACGCACCGGACCTCCAATGACACCTCGAGGTAACGCGCGGCCAGCCCGGGGGACGCGGTCACGCCGAACTCGGTCCGGTCCAGGCGCACCGTGCCCCGGGCCGTGAACGAGCCGGCCGACACCTCCGACACCTCCACCGGCAGGCGGACCGGGCGGGCCACCGCGCCCACCGTCAGCGTGCCGAGCAGATCCTGACCGTCCATTTTTTCCCCAACGAACACCATCACGGGGTACCGGCTCGCATCCAGGAACCGGGCCGACCGGACGCTGGCGTCCCGCGCCGGATTCCCCGAATTCAGGCTCGCGGTGTCGATCTCGACGGAGACTCTCGACTCGCTGGCCGGCTCGGTCACGTCGACCGTCCCGGCCCGGATCTGGAAGCGGCCGCGCACCGGGGCGAGCCCGAACAGGTGCCGGGTCCTGAACCGGACGGCCGAGGCGGCCGGGTCGATGTCGTAGCGGCCGAGGCGGGGTTTCGTTGCGGCTTGTGCTGGTGTGGTTTCCATGCCCCCCATTCCAGGGTCGGCGGCCCACCCGGAGCCAGGGTAGCCCGTCGGGTTCCGGTCCGACGAAGGGCTGCTCGCCCGCGGCCGGATACGACTTTCGTAGGTTCCTGCCCCGACGAAGGTGCGCGCGGCCGGGCCCGGCCGCTCCTGCTGACGTAGCGTGAAACATGTGAGCGACGAACAGTGCCAGTCCTGGTACCGCTGGCCGTCCTGGTGCCGCTGGCTGTCCCGGCACCGGACCACGACCGACGTGGGGCTGGCGGTCTTCTTCGCGCTGCTCGACACGGCCACCACCTTGCTCGGGATCAGCTGGTGGCCGGCTCATCCCGGGACGCTGGCCTGGGTCCTGCTGGGTATCCAGGCCGCCGCCTGCCTGTCGCTGGTGGCCCGGCGGCGCGCGCCGTTGGCAGTGATCGCTGTCCTGGGCGGCTTCACGCTGGCGGTGACGCTGCTGATCTCGCCCGCCGGCGCCCTGACCCCGGCCAACATGGGCAACGTGTGGGCGCCATTCGCCACGTCCCTCGCGGCCTACGGGCCCTTCTACGGCCGGCGGGACCGACGGGTGGCGTTCGTGATGGTCGGCCTGCTGACCGTGATCGTGTGCCGGCCCTGGCAGCCTTCGGTCGAGGTCATCACGAGCGGGCTGCTCCGCATCCTGGTCGGGCCGTTGCTGGCCCTGTACTTCGGGGAGCGCCACGCGCTGCTGCAGTCGCTGCGGGACCGGGCCGACCGGGCCGAGCGGGAGCGGTACCTGCTCGCGGAGCAGGCCCGGACCGAGGAACGGGCCCGGCTGGCCGGCGAGATGCACGACGTGGTGACGCACCGGGTCAGCCTGATGGTGCTGCAGGCCGGGGCGCTGCGGATGACTGCCCCCGACGAGCCGACCCGGCGGGCGGCCGAGGACCTGCGGGTGACCGGCTGCCAGGCCCTGGACGAACTGCGCGATCTGGTCGGGATCCTGCGTACGTATCCGGACGGCGATGAGACACCGTCCACGGACGGCTTGGCGGCGCTGGTCGCCGAATCGGTCAGCGTGGGCACTCCGGCCGAGCTGACCGAGGACGGCGATCCGGCCCTGGCCTCGCCGGTGGTCGGGCGGACCATCTACCGCATTGTCCGGGAGGCCCTGACCAACGTGCGCAAGCATGCGCCCGGCGCGCGGGTCACCGTGCACGTCAGCTACGGAGACGCCCAGGTGCGGCTCCAGGTGCGCAACACCCCGGCCGTCAGCGCCGTGGAACTCTCCGGCCTGGCCGGGACCGGCTCCGGCCTGGGGCTCGCCCACCTCCGGCAGCGGGTCGAGCTGGTGCACGGCACGCTGCGGGCCGGGCCGGCGCCGGACGGAGGATTCTGCGTGGAGGCCACGCTGCCCGCCTACGTGCCCACCGCCGAGCCGGTCGGATGACCATGATCCGGGTCGTGGTCGTGGACGACGAGCCGATGGTGTGCGCGCACCTGCGGACCATCCTGACGTCAGGCGGCACGATAGAGGTCGTGGCCGAGGCACACGACGGGGCCGCCGGGGTGGAGGCAGTCACCCGTACCCGCCCCGACGTGGTGCTCATGGACCTGCGCATGCCGGGCATGGACGGGCTGACCGCGATCGAGCACGTCGTCAAGCTGGCCAAGGCGCCCGCCGTGGTCGTGCTGACCACGTTCGACGCCGACCAGTACGTGCTGCGCGCGCTGCGGGCCGGCGCGGCGGGATTCCTGGTCAAGTCCACCCCGCCGGAGGACCTCATCGGCCTGGTCCAGGTGGCCGCGGAAGGGCACACGGTGCTGTCCCCTGCGGCTGCGCGGCGGCTGGTCGCCGCCTCCACCGACAGCCAGCTGGCCCGGGACCGGGCCCGCGAGCTGGCCGGGTCGCTCACCGAGCGCGAGGCCGAGGTGCTGGCCTGCCTGGGGGAGGGCCTGTCCAACGCGCAGATCGCGGCGCGGTTGTACCTGTCCGAAGCCACGATCAAGGGCTACGTGTCGCGGACGCTGGATAAGCTGGGCTGCGCCAACCGTACCCAGGCCGGGCTGCTGGCCCACGACGCTGGGCTCGTCAGCCCTTAACTTGCCCGTTGCAGGGTAGGTTAGTGCTTCCCATCACGGTGAGCGGGGGCCCCATGGGACGTGACATCCAGGCCATCAAGATCAGTGGCGAGGACCGGCGGAAGTACCGGGAGAAAGTGCAGCGTTCGCTGGACGTCTTCGCCCGGATGCTCCGCGAGCGCCGGTTCGAGGCCAGCCCGTCGCGGGTGGGCGTGGAAATCGAGCTGAACCTGGTCGACTCCCGCGGGATGCCGTCTATGCGCAACGCCGCCGTGCTCGACGCCATCGCCGACCCGGCGTGGGCGACCGAGCTCGGGCAGTTCAACCTCGAGATCAACGTGCCGCCCCGGCGGCTCGAGAAGAGTGCCCTCGCGGATCTGGAACAGGAGATCCGGGCCAGCCTGAACCGCGCGGACGCCAAAGCCCGCGGCATCGGCAGCGGCCTGGTCATGGTCGGCATCCTGCCCACGCTGGCCGAGGAACACATGCACGAGGAGACCCTGTCGGCCAACGACCGCTACCAGGTGCTGAACGAGCAGATCTTCGCGGCCCGCGGTGAGGACATGCGCATCGCCATCGACGGTGCCGAGCACCTGCTCACTCACGCGGGCAGCATCACCCCCGAGGCGGCGTGCACGAGCGTGCAGCTGCACGTCCAGGTCAGCCCCGACGCGTTCGCGAGCTACTGGAACGCGGCCCAGGCCATCGCCGGGGTGCAGGTCGCCCTGGCCGCCAACTCCCCGTTCCTGTTTGGCCGCCAGCTCTGGGACGAGACCCGGATCACCCTGTTCGAGCAGGCCACCGACACCCGGCCGGACGAGCTCAAGCAGCAAGGGGTGCGCCCCCGGGTGTGGTTCGGTGAGCGCTGGATCACGTCCGTGTTCGACCTGTTCGAGGAGAACATCCGGTACTTTCCGGCCCTGCTTCCGCTGTGCGAGGACGAGGACCCGCTGGCCATGCTGGACAGCGGGGCGACCCCCCAGCTCGGCGAGCTGAGCCTGCACAACGGGACTATCTACCGCTGGAACCGTCCCGTCTACGCCGTCGTCGACGGCCAGCCGCACCTCCGGGTGGAGAACCGCGTCCTGCCGGCCGGGCCCACGGTCGCGGACAGCATGGCCAACGCGGCGTTCTACTACGGCCTCATCCGGGCTCTGGCCGACGAGCAGCGGCCAGTCTGGACCCAGATGACCTTCGCGACCGCGGCCGAGAACCTGCACGAGGCCGCGCGGGACGGCCTGGACGCCCGGCTCTACTGGCCGGGGCTGGGCGAGGCGCCCGTGGCCGAACTGGTGCTGCGCCGCCTGCTGCCGCTGGCCCGGGAGGGGCTGCGCCGCTGGGGTGTCGATCCTGGTTCCGCCGACCGCCTGCTGGGCATCATCGAGCAGCGCTGCCTCACCGGCCGGAACGGCGCCGTGTGGCAGATCGCCACCACCCGGGCCATCAGCGAGCAGACCGGGGCGGGCCGCGCGGAGGCGCTGCGCCAGATGACCCAGCGCTATATCGAGCTCATGCACGGCAACGAGCCGGTGCACACCTGGCCCGGCGTCGGCTGACCCGGCCGGCCTGCCCCAGCCCGGCTGACCCGGCGCGTCACCAGGTCCGGCCGACCGCGAAATTGTCACTATGTGAGACCTGGGATCGCCCTCCAGCGTGCCACCATCGGCAGGCAGACCTTTGTGTGCCGGCCACCTGGAACGAGGAGACATGAGCGACACGAGACCCGCATCGTCGCAGACACCGATGCTGACCGTCGCTCTCGACCTGCCGTCCGCGCAGGTCCTCGCCGACCAGGCGTCGATCGTCTCGGATCTCCAATTCGTCGTGGAATGCTGCAAGGGACTGCTCGGCGAGCTGGACAAGCCCGAGCAAGAGCGGGACTCGGTGGTCCCGCAAGCGTTGTGGTCGGCGGCTCTGGCCTCCTACTCCCGCTGCTTCAGCAAGAGCAAGCGATTCGGCCTGGGTGCTGACGACATCAACAGCCTCCCCCTCGAGGGGGAGGTCATGACGTTCCACAAGTGGGCCATCGGGCAGCGCACCATGCTCACCACTCATCCCACCGACCCGTTCGACGCGGCCAAGGTGGGGGCGGCGTTGGCCCGGCCCGGGCAGGGGAAGCGACGGGTGGAGGGCATCGCGATCCTGACCACCAGCCGGGTGCTTGTCGATGACACCGGGGTGCGGCAGCTGGGCGCGCTCGCATCGGCACTGGCCAAGCAGACCGCGGAACGGGCCCAGAAGCAGCAGGACACGGTGCTGGAGGAGGCCCAGCAGCTCGACCTGGACCACCTCTACCGCCAGCCCCCGCTGACCAGCGCCCACCCCCTGCCCAACCTGCCCACTTTGCCCCAGCCCTCCGCCTGACCCACCCCCCGCTGCCCCCGGCCCCGGCCCGCTGCCCCCGGCCCGTCGGTCCGGCCTGCTGGCCCGGCGCCCACTCTTCCCGCGTGACGTGCGTTCTGGCGGGTGATTTGTCCGGTTCAGCCGAACGCTTCGCGGGATAAGTGGGCGGGAGTGGCCAGTGTGACTGGAGTCTGGGCCTGGAAGGACAGCCTCCTCGCAGGCCAGTCTCATCAGCCTCGCTTACCTCGTTAGTTCCGGTGGTAACGCAGTACGCATGAAATGTGGCCTGCGGGGCAGCCAGGAGTCCTTAACGGCCGGCCTGGCGGCCGTCGACCTCAGCGAGGAGGCCGCGACCATGACTGACGCACGGCCCCAGACCGCCGCGCCCGCGGAGACGGGTGACAGCGCGGGCCGGTTCCACCGGACGCTGGGCCTGCTGCCCGCCACGGCGGTGAACATGACCTAGATGTGCGGCATCGGCCCGTTCATCACGATCCCGCTGATCGTGGCGGCGATGGGCGGACCGCAGGCCGTACTGGGTGGATCGCGGGCGCGATCCTGGGCCCTGGCGGACGGCCAGGTCTGGGCGGAGCTCGGGGCGTCGATGCCCGGCTCGGGCGGGACCTACCTGTACCTGCGCAAGGCCTTCCGGTACCGCACTGGCAACCTCATGCCGTTCCTGTTCATCTGGACCGCGATGCTGTTCATCCCGCTCATCATGTCCACCGGCGTGATCGGGCTGGTGAGCTACCTGGGCTTCTTCTTCCCGCACCTGTCGGCGTGGCAGGGCCACCTGATCGGCCTGGGGCGTCACCGCCCTGGTCGTCGTGGCCCTGTACCGGAGGATCGAACGGGTCAAGGTGCTCACTACCGTGCTGTGGATAGTGATGGTGCTGGCGGTCGGCCTGACCATTGGCGCCGCCTACAGCGGGTTCCACGCGTCGCTCGCGTTCACCTACCCGCACGGGGCGTTCAGCGGCGGCGGCGCGTTCTTCGCCGGGCTCGGCGCCGGGCTGCTCATCGCGATTTACGACTACCTCGGCTACAACACCACCGCGTACATGGGCGACGAACTGAAGGACCCGGGCGCACCCTGCCCCGGTCGATCATCTTCTCCATCCTCGGCATCATGGTGTTCTACCTGGCGCTGAGCATTGGCGTGCTCGGGACAGTGCCCTGGCACACGGTGGCCCAGTCCACCTCGGTGGCGTCCCTGGTTGTCACCAGGAACTGGGGTCACGGTGCGGCCGACGTGGTCACCGTGCTCATCCTCATCACCGCGTTCGCCTCGGTGCTCACCGGGCTGCTGGGCGGGTCGCGGGTGCCTTACCAGGCCGCCCGGGACGGCGTGTTCTTCCGCGCGTTCGGGCGGCTGCACCCGCGCGGCGACTTCCCATACGTGGCCCTGATCGCGCTCGGCGTGATCACTGCGGTGGGCTCCTTCTTCACGCTCACCACGATCATCGCCATGCTGACCGCCGTGATCGTGATCGTGCAGGCGATAGCGCAGGTCGTCGCGCTCACCGTGCTCCGCCGCCGCGAGCCCGGCCTGCGCCGGCCGTACCGCCAGTGGCTCTACCCGCTGCCCAGCCTGGCCGCCCTGGCCGGCTGGATCTACGTCTACTCTTCCGCCGGCCGGGTGCCGATCGAGTTGTCGGTCGCGTGGGTGGCCGCGGGGGTGGTGGCCTTCCTGGTGTGGGCGCGGGTCACCCGGGTCTGGCCATTCGGGCCGAAAGAGTTCCGGGACGCCGGTGCGGCTGCGCAGCCGTAACGTTCCCGGGACGGTGCCCGCCGGCGGTGGCGCCGGGGTGGTCATCGCCACGGAAGTCCCCGGCGAGACCGTGGCCGGCCACACGGTGACTGGCAACCTCATCTACGGGAACGGGCGGGCGGGCGTCACCATCCACGCCCACCTCCCCGGCCAGAACCTGAACGGGAACCGGATCACCGGCAACGTCATCGGCACCAACCACACCCTCGGTGACCCGATCGGCCTGGCCACGTCGCCCTCGTCAACGAAGAATGTCGCGGTGCCGGACACCAGGACCACCGGCATCCTGGTCGGCTCGATCCACGTCCTGATCAGCGGCAACCGCATCGCCCGCCACCACTTAGGGATCTTCCTGGAGGGCGTAGGCCGTCCGGTGCACGCCATCCTGCACGGCAACCAGTTCCACCGGGTGCACAAGCCGGTAAAGCACGTCATCGTCCACTAACGCCCCACGGACGGCGCGCTGTCCCCCGGACCCCAGTTCCCGGGTCCGGGGGACGGCTGCGGTTCTCGCCCACGGCACTACTGCCCGCGCTGCTGATCGGGCGGGGCTGGCCGCGCGGGCTGGCCGCGCGGGCAGGCCGGGCTGATCCGGCCGGGGCTAATCCGGTAGAACGGGGGAATGCCGGAGCTTCCCGAGGTCGAGACCGCCCGCAGCCTGATCGCCGAACAGGCGCTGAACCGGCGGATCGTGGCGGTGGACGACGCGGACACCTATGTGACCCGGCCGCATACCCCCGGGCAGTTGCGTGACGCACTGGTCGGGCGTTCGCTTACGGCGGCCCGGCGGCAGGGCAAGACCATCTGGATCGAGACCTCCGCGCGGGACGGATCCACGACGCCCGGCCCGGATCTCGGTGTCCACCTGGGCATGAGCGGCAGCATCGTGATCATGGCGCCGGGCGGGGAGGCCGCCCAGGCCGGCGAGCCGCAGCCCGCCTGGAGAGGCTCCGTCGGCCCGGGGCCGGGCAAGCCCGAGTGGGACCGCTTCACGCTCGAGTTCGCCGACGGTGGCCGGCTGGCCCTGTTCGACAAGCGGCGCCTGGGCCGGGTCCGGCTGGACCCTGACATCAGCCTGCTCGGGCCGGACGCGGAGCACATCACCCCCGAGCAGTTCCGCCAGGTGTTCAGCAAGGGAACGATCGCGGTCAAGGCCCGGCTGCTGGATCAGTCCAAGCTCGCCGGGATCGGGAACCTGCTGGCTGACGAGGTGCTCTGGCAGGCCCGGATCTCTCCCGCGGCGCCGGTCAGCAGCCTCCGGCCCGGGGACGTCAACCGCCTCTACCAGGCGGTGCAGGCGGCGCTGAAATCCGCCGCCATCCACGGCGGGGCGCACACCGGCGAGATCATCCCCTTCCGGCATGCGGGCGCCCGGTGCCCGCGTGACGGCGCGGAGATGAAGCACGGCACGGTGGGCGGCCGGTCAACCTGGTGGTGTTCCCGGGAACAGGCCTGATGTGGCCGCGGGCTGGCGATGAGCACGAGCGTGGTCAGCCCGGTCTTCGCCGGGCGCCAGGAGGAATTCGCCGCGCTCGCCGGGTCCCGGCCGGTCCTGCGGGCCGGGCTCAGCGGCAGAGCCGCGGCAGCGTGATGGCGAAACGGGTGTGCCCAGGCCGGCTGTCCACCGCGATGCTGCCGCCGTGCGCGGCCGTGACCGCGTCCACGATAGCCAGGCCCAGCCCGGTACTCCCGGCCGCGCGGGAGCGGGACGAGTCCCCGCGGACGAACCGCTCGAACAACACGGGCTGCAACTCCGGACCGATGCCAGGCCCGTCGTCGGTCACGCTCAGCTCGACGTTGCCTGGCTCCGCGCCGCCGGCCAGCGCGACCGTGACCGTGGTGTCCTTGGGCGTGTGCCTGGTCGCGTTGCTCATCAGGTTGACCAGAACCTGATGCAGCCGGTGCTCATCGCCGCGGATCAGCACGGCCTCCCGGGGCAGCTCGAGTATCCAGCGGTGGTCCGCCGAGGCCACCCGCGCGTCGTCGGTCGCGTCGATGGCCAGCCGGGACAGGTCCACCGGTGCCCGGGCCAGCGGGCGCCCCGCGTCGAGCTGGGCGAGCAGCAGCAGCTCGTCAACCAGCACGCTCATCCGGGCCGACTCTGACTCCACCCGGCGCAGCGCGTGCGCGATGTCGGCTGGATCCGCGTCCGGATTGCGCAGCGCGAGCTCCGCGTACCCGCGGATGGCGGCCAGCGGGGTGCGCAGTTCATGGCTGGCGTCGGCGGCGAATCGGCGCAGTCGCGCCTCGCTGGCCGCCCGGCGGGCCAGCGCGTCCCCGACGTGGCCGAGCATCCGGTTGAACGCCTCGGCGACCTGGCCTGCCTCGGTCCGCGGGCTGGTGTCCGGGACCCGCTCACCCAGGGTGACCTCGCCACTGGCCAGGGGCAGCTGGGTGACCCGGGTCGCGGTGGCCGTGACCCGGCGCAGCGGCCGCAGGGACAGCCGGACGAACCCGGTACCGATGATGCCCGCCAGGACCAGCGCGGCCGAGAACGCCACCAGCTCGGCGATCTCGACCTTGTGCAGGGTGGATTCCATGCCGGACAGCGGGAGCCCGGTGATGAGCACGTCACCGTCCATCCCCTTGATCGCGGTGAGCCGGTAGTTGCCGCGGATGGAATCCAGATCCTCGGTGTAGTACCGGCCGTCGGGGGGCAGCCGGACGAGGAGGGCCTTGTCCGCGGCGGACAGGTGACTCTGGCCGTCGATGATGCCCTGGTCGGTCAGCACGCCGTCCTTCACCCGGGCGCCGAACGTCCCGGCGCTCAGCCCTGGGGTGTTGTTGCAGTTCGTCACCGCGACCCCCTGGGGCGGCGGCGGTCCCCGGTGGTGCTTTTCCTCCATGCAGGAGGCGTACCGCCCGCCCGCGGACTGGAGCTGGTTATCCAGCTGGTTCAGCAGCGTGTGACTGAGCACGAGGTAGGTGACCAGACCCACGCCCGCGCAGGCCAGTGCGAGCAGGGCCACCAGGCCGGTGATGAGCTGCCCGCGCAGCGAACGGGTCGCGAGCCAGCGGGCGGGCCGGCCCCGCCACTGGACATGCAGCACCCTGGGACCGCGCATCTCAGTACTATGCCTGTTGTTACTCTACGGATGTTCTCGTGACCTTCTGTGTTGCTTCTCAGCCCATCGGGGCCGGTCAGCGGCGGGGTCACGGCTGGTCATCGACCGGCCGGGCGGCGAAGGCGCACGTTACAGTAGCTGCCTATGGATGGGGAGCTCAGGAGCGTGATCGCGGGGAACCTGAGCCGCTTCCGCCGGGTGGAAGCACCCGCCGACGGCCTCAAGGTCGCGTCGGTCACGGTCTGCATCGTGCTCCAGCAGGAGGTGCCGGCCCTGCTGATCACCAGGCGGTCGCCAACCCTGCGCAACCACGCCGGCCAGTGGGCGCTGCCCGGTGGACGCCATGACCCGGGTGAATCCGCCGTGGACGCGGCGCTGCGGGAATTGCGCGAGGAGACGGGCGTCGAGGTCGCCCCCCGCGCGGTGCTCGGCCTGCTCGACGACTACGTCACCCGGTCGGGGTACCTGATGACCCCGGTAGTCGTCTGGGGCGGGCCGGTCAGCCCGGGGATGAACGGCCCGGACTCCGAGGTGGACCAGATCCACGTCATCCCGCTGGCCGACTTCGACGTCGCGCCCCGGCTGTCGCGGATCCCCGAGTCGGAGGCCCCCGTCATCCAGCTGCCGCTGCTCGGGCGGTACGTGCACGCGCCGACCGCTGCGATCATCTACCAGTTCTGTCAGGCCGGCCTGCACGGGAACATGATCCGGGTAGCGCATTTCGAGCAGCCCGTGTTTGCCTGGAAGTAGCCGGCCGCCTGGAAGCAGCCAGCTCACCGGGCCGGGCCGGCCCGCCTCGTTGATACCCTGCACCAACCAGTACGGAGCATCGGCATACCCGGCGGCGGCGCGGCGCCGCCGGTGCTACCCGGGAAAGCCGGTGCTACCCGGGAAAGGTTGTCATGCCGGCCAGCAAACCGTCGGCGGCCGCCTCCGTCGCAGCGCCGAGCCTGTCCCGGCGACACGCGGCCGGGGCTCCGAGCGCCCGCGGGCTGCTGTTCACGCTGCTGGGCGAGTTCGTGCTGACCACGGACGGGACGGCCTGGACGTCCGCCGTGCTCGCCGCCTTCGCCCGGCTGGGTATCGAGGAGAAGGCCACCCGGCAGGCGCTCATGCGCACCGCCGCGGCGGGCTGGCTGGAAGCCGAGAAGCTGGGCCGCCGGACCCGGTGGCGGCTGACCGGCAGCGCGCGTCGGCTGCTCACCGATGGGGCGGAGCGCATCTACTCCTTCACCGGTCCCGCCGCGGACTGGGACGGCCGCTGGCTGCTGGTCTACGCGCGCATCCCGGAGAGTGACCGCCGGGCCCGGCACGTGGTGCGCAGCCGGCTCAGCTGGGCCGGATTCGGGTCCCTCGGCGCGGGCCTATGGATCAGCCCGCACCCCGACCGTGAGGCCGAGGCCGTCGAGGTGCTCCGGGCGGCCGGCATCGACGGGGACGCCCATGTGTTCGTGGCCACGCGCTCCGGCCTCGGTGATGAGCGGGTGATGGTGGCGGCCGCGTGGGACCTGGCCGCGGTCGAGGACCAGTACGAGCAATTCATCGAGGAGTTCCGCGACCCCGCGCCCGGCGACGTGCTGGCCCGGCAGGTCGAGCTGGTGCACGCCTGGCGGCGGTTCCCCTCGGTCGACCCGGCGCTGCCCCGTGAGCTGTTGCCCGCTCGCTGGAGCGGGCTCGAGGCGGCCCGGCTGTTCGCAGACCGCCATCAGCGCTGGTCCGGCGACGCCCGGCTGGAATGGAAGCGGCTCAACGACCTGGGCTGACTTGCTCGCGCGGGATCCGCAACCGTTAGTGAGGAGCACATTCTGATGCCGAGAACAGACCAGGACACCGAGGCTGCCCGGCTGACCAGGCCCGCGTCCGCCGCGATCGGGCGGTCGGTCGGCCGGGCCTGGTCCCTCCCGCCCCGGCGCAACGACGTGGCCATCGTCCGGGACGTGGCCGTGCCGATGTCCGACGGCACGGTGCTGCGGGCCGATCACTACCTGCCGGTCACGGACCGCCGGGTGGCCACGGTGCTGGTCCGCAGCCCCTACGGGCGCGGGTTCCCCTACAACCTGATCAGTGCCCAGTTGATCGCCGAGCGCGGCTTCCACGTGCTGCTGCAGAGCTGCCGCGGCACGTTCGGCTCGGGCGGGGACTTCGACCCGATGCGCCACGAGGCCGCCGACGGCCAGGACACGGTGGCCTGGCTGCGCCACCAGCATTGGTTCGACGGGCGGCTGGCCACCTACGGGCTGAGCTACCTGGGCTTCGTCCAGTGGGCCCTGGCCCAGGACCCGCCGCCGGAACTGGTCGCCGCCGTGATCCAGGTGGGCCCCCACGATTTCAGCCGCGCCGCCTACCACCACGGCGCGTTTGATCTGCAGAATTTCCTCGGGTGGAGCGACATGGTCGCCCATCAGGAAACCACCGGGGCGGTCAGCCGCCTATGGCGGATGGCCACCTCCGACCGCAGGCTGCGTCCCGCGCTGAACGGGCTGCCCGTCACGGCCAGCGGCCGGGACCTGCTCGGTGCCGGGGCGCCGTGGTTCGAGGGCTGGCTGGAACACCCGGATCTGGCCGATCCGTTCTGGGCCCCGCTGCAGTGCGAGGCCGCGCTGGAGCGGATCGCGGTGCCGACCCTGCTCGTCGGGGGCTGGCAGGACCTGTTCCTGGAGCAGACCCTGGAGCAGTACCAGGTCCTGTCCGGCCGGGGCGTGCCCACCAGGCTGCTGATCGGGCCGTGGACGCATGTCGAGGTGGCCACCAAGGGTGGGGCCGCGATGGCGGAGAGCCTGGCCTGGCTCGACCGCTACGCCGGCCCGGGGGTGACCGGGAAGGGCGCTGTCCCGGGTACCAGCACCCCGGCCGAGAACTCCGTGCGGGTCTGGGTCGGCGGGAAAAGGACCGGCGCCGGCTGGCGCGAGGTCTCCGGATGGCCGCCCCCGGGACCCCGGGAACAGCGCTGGTACCTGGGCCCGCTCGGCAGCCTGGCCCCAGGCGTCCCGGCGGCCGCCGGGACCGCACCCGCCCGGTTCCGCTACGACCCGGCCGACCCCACTCCCTCGGTCGGCGGCGCCACCATGACCCCGTCCGCCGGAGTGCGTGACAACCGGACCCTGGAGGCCCGCGCCGACGTGCTCGTCTTCACCAGCGAACCGCTGGCCGGGCCGGTCGAGATACTCGGCGAGGTGGCCGCCGAACTGTCCGTGGCCCGCGACAACCCGAACGCCGACCTGTTCGTGCGGCTCTGCGACGTGGACGAGAAGGGCCGGTCGCGGAACGTCTGTGACGGGATTGTCCGGCTGACCGCCGCCGACCCCCAGGACGGCGTGGTGCGGATTTCGCTTCTCGGCGCGGCGCACATTTTCGGCCCGGGACACCGGCTCCGGCTCCAGGTCAGTGGGGGTGCCCACCCGCGCTTCGCCCGCAACCCGGGCACCGGCCAGGTCGAGGCGCCCGCCCGGGACCTGGTGGCTACGGCATACCAGATCGACCTGGGGGCCTCGGCGCTGCTGCTGCCTGTCACCGGATGAGCCAGGACCGGGCGGGCCAGGCAAATATGCTACGAATGCTTGACGTAATTACCATCTTGCGTAGAGCATGGAAGTTACCTGTGCCCAGCGGAAGGATGATCATGACCGGCGAGGCCAGAGTGGACTTCCGCACGCATCCCGGGCAGTACCGGCACTGGCGGCTGACCTGCGACGGCCCCGTCGCCACCTTGACCATGGACGTGGACGAGCAGGGCGGCCTGGTCCCGGGTTACGAGCTCAAGCTGAACTCCTACGACCTCGGGGTGGATATCGAGCTGTACGACGCGGTGCAGCGGCTGCGGTTCGAGCACCCCGAGGTCCGGACGGTCGTGGTGACGAGCGGCAAGGACAAGGTCTTCTGCGCGGGGGCCAACATCCGGATGCTGGCCGCTTCGCCGCATCCCTGGAAGGTGAACTTCTGCAAGTTCACTAACGAAACCCGCAACGGTATCGAGGACGCCAGTGCGTACTCAGGGCAGACGTACCTGGCCGCCTTGAACGGGACGGCCTCCGGCGGGGGCTACGAGCTGGCCCTGGCCTGCGAGCACATCATGCTCATCGACGATCGCTCGTCTGCGGTGTCGCTGCCGGAACTGCCGCTGCTGGGGGTGCTGCCCGGGACCGGCGGCCTGACCCGGGTGGTGGACAAGCGGCACGTGCGCCGCGACCGCGCGGACTACTTCTCCACCAAGTCCGAGGGCCTGGGCGGCAAGAAGGCCGTGGCCTGGCGGCTAGTCGACGAGGCCGTGCCCCGGGCGAAGTGGGATGAGGTCGTCCGGCAGCGAGCCGGGGAACTGGGCGCGCGCTCCAGCCGCCCGGCCGGCGCCGACGGCACCGGCATCGAGCTGGCCCCGCTGGCCAAGACCCGCACCGACACGGAGATCTCGTATGACCACGTGACGGCCCGGCTCGACCCGGCGCGGGGCGTGGCCGAGATCACCGTGTCCGGGCCGGCCGGATCGGACCAGCAGAGCGAGCCGCCCGCTAGCCTGGCCGGCCTGCACGAGCAGGGCGCCAGCTTCTGGACCCTGGCCGTCACCCGGGAGCTAGACGACCTGATCCTGGACTTGCGGACCAACGAGCTGGAGCTGGGCACCTGGGTGCTGCGCACCCACGGCGACCCGGCCCGGGTGCTGGCTTACGACCAGTTCCTGGCCGATCATCACGACGACTGGCTGGCCGGCGAGATCGTGCTGTACCTCAAGCGCACCCTGAAACGGCTGGACGTGACCAGCCGCAGCCTGCTGGCCCTGATCGAGCCAGGCAGCTGCTTCGCGGGCTCACTCCTCGAGCTCGCGCTGGCCGCGGACCGCTCATACATGCTGGAGGGCGTGTTCGAGGAGGTCGACCCCGACGCCATCCCGGCCACGGTCACGGTCGGCCCGATGAACCTCGGCCCGCTGCCCATGGGCAACGGCCTGACCCGGCTGCAGACCCGGTTCCTGGGCGACCCCGACGCTCTGGCCGCGGCCGAGAAGAGCGCGGGTGACCCGCTGGACGCCGGGGACGCCGAGACGTTCGGCCTGGTCACGTTCGCCCCCGACGACATCGACTGGGACGAGGAGGTCCGCATCGCCGTCGAGGAGCGGGCCAGCTTCAGCCCGGACGCCCTGACCGGCCTGGAGGCGAACTACCGCTTCGCTGGTCCCGAGACCATGGAAACCAAGATCTTCGGCCGGCTGACCGCCTGGCAGAACTGGATCTTCTACCGCCCGAACGCCTCGGGATCCGACGGCGCGCTGCGCAAGTACGGCACCGGGCAGCGCGCCGACTTCGACCGAAAGCGAGTCTGATCCTCGTGACCACGGCACCTGACTACAGCGAGAAGATTCCGAACAATGTGGAGCTGCGCGACGACCGCCGGCTCCAGCGGGCCCTGGAATCCTGGCAGCCCAACTTCCTGAACTGGTGGGAGTCCATGGGCCCGGCGCTGCCCACCCAGGACGTCTACCTGCGGACCGCGGTCAACGTGGGCCGCGAGGGCTGGGCCCACTTCGGGCACGTGCCGATGAAGGACTACCGGTGGGGCATCTTCCTGGCCGAGCGGAACGCCGAGCGCCACATCGCGTTCGGCCAGCACAAGGGCGACCCCGCCTGGCAGAAGGTGCCCGGCGAGTACCGGGCCGACCTGCAGCGGCTGCTCGTGATCCAGGGCGACACCGAGCCGGCCTCGGTCGAGCAGCAGCGCAACCTCGGGGCCACCGCCCCCAGCCTGTATGACCTGCGCAACCTGTTCCAGGTCAACGTGGAGGAAGGCCGTCACCTGTGGGCCATGGTCTACCTGCTGCATGCCTACTTCGGCCGCGAGGGCCGGGAAGAGGCTGAAGAACTGCTGCACCGCAATTCCGGCAGTGAGGAGTCACCCCGCATCCTCGGCGCGTTCAACGAGGAGACGCCCGACTGGTTGTCGTTTTATATGTTCACGTACTTCACGGACCGGGACGGCAAATATCAGCTGGGCACGCTCAAGGAGTCGGCGTTCGACCCGCTCTCTCGGACGTGTGAGTTCATGCTGAAGGAAGAGGCCCACCACATGATGGTCGGCACGACGGGGATCGACCGGGTGGTGGAGCGGACCGCGCAGCTCATGGTGGAGCACGAGACCGACGACGCCGGGCCGCTGGGCGCGGTCCCGCTGGACGTCATCCAGAAGTACCTGAACTTCCACTACAGCGTGTCCCTCGACCTGTTCGGCGGGGAGACCTCCACCAACGTGGCTAACTACTACACCGCCGGCCTCAAGGGCCGCTGGCTGGAGGAACGGCGCAAGGACGACCACCGGCTGACCGACGACTCCTTCATGGTGGACGCGCTCGTCAACGCCGGAGACGGCCGCAAGAGCATCGGCCAGACCGAGGTGTCTGCGCTGGTCGGCCTCAACACCGACCTGCGCCGCGAATACATCTCCGACTGCGAGAGCGGGGTCACCCGGTGGAACCGGATCCTCGACCGGGCCGGCCTGCCGCAGCGCCTCAAGCTGCCGCACGTGGCGTTCAACCGGAAGGTCGGCGCGTTCGCTAGCGTGGAGGTGAGCCCGGACGGCGAGCTGCTGACGGAGCGGGAGTGGGCCGATCAGAAGGGGCGGTGGCTGCCCACCGACGTGGACAAGACCCATGTCCGGTCGCTGATGCAGCCGGTCCACGAGCGCGGGAAGATCGCCGCGTGGATCGCCCCGCCGCGCAACGGGATCAACGGCCAGCCGTTCGATTACGACTACGTCCACCTCGCCTGAACCGATCGCCTCAACCACCGGGAGGCAGCCGCGATGCCGCAGCTGTTCAACGCGTGTGAGTACCTGCTGGACCGGCGTCTGGCCGAGGGAGACGGGCCGCGCACCGCGCTGACCGGCGTGGCCGGCGACGTGAGTTACGCCGCCCTCCATGACCAGGTGCGGCGGACCGCGGCGTCGCTGCGGGCCCTGGGGCTGCAGCCTGAGCAGCGGGTGCTGATGCTGATGGCTGACTCGCCGCAGTTCGTGGTGGTGTACCTGGCCGCCATGCGGATGGGCGCGATCCCGGTCCCGGTGTCTACCATGCTGCACGCGGACGGCGTGGCCGAGCTGCTGCAGGACTCGCGGGCCCGGTTCCTGGCCGTGACCCGGGAGTTCGCGGCGACCGCGGCCGCGGCTGCGCCAGAGGCGCCCGAGCTCACCGGCATACTGGCCGATGAGGCTCTCAGCGGGGAAACGCCGACCGGGGAGGGCCGGCCGGGCGCCCCGGTCCCGGTGCACCTGCTCGGCGCGCTGGCCGCCGGTCCGCCCGACGACGTGGTGTACCCGACGGCGGCCGACTCGCCCGCGTTCTGGCTCTACACCTCGGGCACGACCGGCCGGCCTAAGGCGGCCATGCACCGGCACGGGGCGATCAAGGTGGTCTGTGAGACGTATGGCGTCCAGGTCCTCGGGATCCGCCCCGGCGACCGGTGCCTGTCGGCCGCCAAGGCTTTCTTCGCCTACGGCCTGGGCAACTCGCTGCTGTTCCCGCTGTCGGTGGGCGCCTGCGCGGTCCTGGAGCCGGCCCCGTCCCGGCCCGGCCTGATCGCGGACGCGGCCCAGAAACACGGCGCGACCCTGTTCTTCGCCGGGCCGACGTTCTTCGCCAACATGCTCGGGGCCGGGCTGGCCACGGACGCGCTGGCCGGGGTGCGGCTGGCCGCCTCGGCGGGGGAGGCGCTGCCCGCATCGCTGTACAAGCGGTGGACCTCGCACTTCGGGGTGGACATCCTGGATGGCATCGGCATGACCGAGATGCTGCATATCTTCCTGTCCAACCGCCCGGGCCAGGTCCGGGCGGGCACCACGGGGGTGGCCGTACCCGGCTACGACCTGCGGGTGCTGGACGAGTCGGGGCAGGAGGTGCCGCGGGGCACGCCCGGCACGCTGTTCGTCCGCGGGGACTCCACCGCCACCGGGTACTGGCAGCGCTACGACGCCTCGCGCCAGGTGTTCCAGGGCGAGTGGCTCCGCACCGGTGACACCTACGTCCAGGACGACGACGGTTACTACGCCTGCCTCGGGCGCACCGGCGACATGCTCAAGGCCAGCGGCATCTGGGTGTCGCCCGCCGAGGTCGAGGCCCGGCTGCTGGCCCACCCGGCGGTGGCCCAGGCCGTGGTGGTCGCGGCCCTGGACGGCGAGGGGCTGGAGAAACCGGTCGCGTACGTGATCCTGGCGGCCGGGCAGGCGGCTACCGAGGACGAGCTGATCGAGTTCTGCCGCCAGGCGCTGCCGTCGTTCAAGCGGCCGCGCAAGGTGGTATTCGTGGGCAGCTACCCGACCACGGCCACCGGCAAGGTCCGCCGGGTCGAGCTGCGCCGGATGGCCGCCACCGTGCTGCTCCCCGGGGCGCCCGGGCTGGGGGAAACCGTGATGGCGGAAACCATGGTTACGGAGACCGTGGCTGCGGAGACCGTGGCTGCGGAGACCGTGGCTGGGGCGACCGTGCTGCCGGGGGAGAGCAGCTGATGCTCGATGGACGTCCGCTCATCGACGTGCACCTGCACGCCGCGCGGCTGCCCACCCTCAAGCCGTCCTGGACCGAGTGGGCCCACGACTTCGGTGACCGCGAGGTGCTGGACCGGGTCTATGACCAGGCCGGCACGATGGTGCCCGCCGAGTTCGACGCCTACCTGGCCGGGGAGGGCGTGGACACCGCGTTGCTGCTGGCCGAGTACAGCCCCAAGGCGACCGGCATCCAGCCCGTCGAAGACCTCCTGCCGCTCACCGGGTACAACCCGGACCGGATCAAGATCATCGCCAACATCAACCCGCACCTGCACTACCCGGTGGACGAGGAACTTGAGCGCCAGCTCGGCCTGGGCGCGGTCGCCCTGAAGATCCACCCGGTGCACGCGGGCGCGGCGGTCAACGACCGGGCGCTCTATCCCGCCTACGAGATCTGCCAGTCGGCGGGACTGCCGGTCGTGGTGCACTGCGGCACCAGCACGTTCCCCGGATCCAGCAACGCGCTGGCCGACCCGGTCCTGCTCGATGACGTGCTCCGCGACTTCCGCCGCCTCGACGTCGTGCTCGCGCACGGCGGGCGTGGCTGGTGGTATGACGCGGCCGCGTTCCTGGCCCTGGTCAACTCCCATGTCTGGATCGAGCTGTCCGGGCTGCCGCCCTCGCGGCTGCGCGAGTACTACGCCCGGCACAGCTGGAACCGGCTCACCCGGAAGATGATCTTCGGAACCGACTGGCCCGGCGTACCCGGTATCGCCGCTAACGCCCGGGCGGTGGCGGGGCTGTGCCCGGACGAGCTCACCGCCGGCCTGGTGCTGGCCGGTAACGCCGCCCAGGTCTACAACCTGAAACTGCCCGCCTGAGCCCGCCACGTTCGCGGGCCGCCCCACGCTGGTCCCGGTTCCGGAGGAGAAGCCATGACGCTGCACTGGACCAAGGAAGACGACCCGCGCTGGGACGCCGCCAAGCAGCGACTGTTCGGCCCGGAGGACCTGGCCGCCGTTGATCTTGTCCCGCCTGCGGCCGGGACACCCGTGGCCGACGAGTGGTGGCAGGTCACCGGCGACGACGGCCAGATCGCCGGCTACGGCTGGCTGGATTCCGAGTGGGGGGACGCCCAGATCACGTTCTGGGTGAATCCAGCCCGCCGCGGTGCGGGCGTCGGTGAGTTCATCCTGGATCATCTGGAGGACGAGGCCGCCGCGCGGGGGATCAACTACATCTACAACGTGGTCCCGGCTAGCCACCCGGACCCGGACTGGATCACCGGGTGGCTGACCCGGCACGGCTTCGTGCCCGGCACCGGCGACCTGCGCCGGCAGGTCCCGGCGGCCGCACGCAGGCCGGCCACGTAGTCGGCGTAGCGGCGCGGAACGCCGCGCCACGGGCTGCCGGTGGCCGGCACAAAGCCCCGGTGGCCTGTACCGGGGCGGGTGGGCACCGCTAAGCGCCTCCCCTTCCCTCTCAGCTACCGTCGTTTTGTCGGTGGCGGGTGGGATGATTCGAATATGTGTTTACCAGAGCAGTCACCTCGGGATGTGGCGCTGGCCGAGCTGGCCCGCCTCGACCCGGCCGTGCTGGATGCGGCCGCGCTGGTGGGCCAGATCGGCGATCTGGCTGGCTTCGTCAGCCGGGCCCAAGGACACCTGACCCGGCTGGCCGGAGCCCTGGATGCGACGGGTGGGGCGGCCGAGGCCGGGCACAAGTCCGCGATGGTTCTTGCGGACCCGGTGCGGCCTGGCTCCGGGCCGGGCCGCGGCGGTGGTGGCTACCGCCCGCGGGCTGCGGGAGATGGAGGCGACGGGGAAGGCCCTGCACGCCGGGGTGATCTCCTTCGACCAGGCGCAGATCATTGTCCAGGCGGCGGCTGGCCTGGGTGAGGCCGCGGGCGTGGCGGAGCAGGTGCTGCTTGATCATGCGCCGGGGCTGGATACCGCCCGGTTACGTGAGTTCGCGGAGGAGGTGGCCTACCGCGCGGATCCTGGTGCGGTGGAGGAGCGGGAGAAGAAGCGCTGGGATAAGCGGCATCTGTCGTTCGGGCTGACCCTGGATAGCACGGGGGTGTTGTCGGGGTGGCTGGGCGATGCGGTGTCGTATGAGATCGTGCGGACCGCGGCGGAGGCGTTCAGCCCGCCCGCCGGGCAACTGGACACCCGGACCGCGGCGCAGCGGCGGATGGACGGCCTGGTCGCCGCCTGCCAGGCGGCGCTGGACGGGGGGTCAGCGCCGGAGCGGCATGGCAGCGCGCCGCACATCAGCATCCTGGTCAAGGACGAGACCCTGGCCCAGGCCGCAGCCCACGCGGCTGCGGCCCAGGGCGCAGGCGCGGCACCCGGATACGCAGCGAGTGCGGACCAGGCCGCGGCCAAGACCGGCGCCCAGGCCGATCCTGCCGCCCAGGCCGGGGCCCCCGGCCCGTTGGCCGGGGCGCCGCCGGGTCAGACCGGGCACGGCACCATGCTGACCGCCCGGCAGGTTCTCGCCTTGTGCTGCGGCGCCGAGGTCGGCGCGATCCGCTGGCGCGACGGGCTGCCGCTGGATGTCGGCCGGACCGCCCGCACCGAACCGCCGGGCCTGCGCCGCGCGCTGGAAGCCCGTGACCAGGGCTGCCGGTGGACCCAGTGCGGGGCGCTGGCCGCCTGGGCCACCGCCCACCACCTCCGCCCCTGGAGTAAGGGTGGCGCGACCAGCCTGGACGACCTGGCCCTGTTCTGCCACCTGCACCACCACTACTTCATCCACACCCTCGGCTGGACCATCACCGGCGACCCCAACGCCACCCTGCACTTCACCCACCCCGGCGGCTGGCTCACCCTCGACAGCCCCCTCCCCGGACGCTGATGGAGAGCGAGTCGCCGGGCTGGCTCGTTTACGGCACGCCTGGTGACCCACCGTGGGCTGGACTGCCCCAGGCTGCCAGCGCAGGCTGCTCTTTGCGCGGGCCCGTTCACGAGTGGAGCAGCCGCGAGATCCGGTGCTGTTCTGCGAGGACAGCGACTGACTGGCCCGGTCGCCTGCCCGGCCATCTCCTGACGCTGGCCAGCTACTGGCCCAGCAGCCAGCGCCCCGGTGCGATGAGCCCGCGGGCCTCGGCCGGCCCCCATGACCCTTGCGCGTACGGCGCGATCCGGGGCGGGTTGGCCAGCAGCGGTGCGGCCACATCCCACACCGCGGCCAGGCCGTCCGGGCGGGTGAACAGCGAGCGGTCGCCCAGCAGCACGTCGTGGATCAGCCGGACGTAGGGTGGCAGCGGATCCGCGCCCTCCAGGTTCGCGAGCGGGATCGCGGTCTGCGCGCATTCCAGGTCGAGTGTGGGACCGGGCTTCTTGGCCATCAGGGACAGGCTGATCTCCCCGTTGCCCGCCAGCGAGAACGACAGCACGTTGGTGTCGGCGGGCAACTGCCCGGCCAGAGGCCCGGACGGCTCGCGCAGGATGAGGCTGACCCGCTGCTCCGTGGCCGCCAGCCGCTTACCCGTACGCAGGTAGAACGGCACGCCGCGCCAGCGGTCATTGTCGATCCACAGCCGCGCGGCCACGTACGTGTCCTGGGTAGAGCCAGCGGCTATCCCCGGCACGTCGCGGTACCCGTCGAACTGGCCCAGCACCACCTCGGAAGGGTCCAGCGGCCGGAAGCAGCTGATCACCTCTTCCCGGGCGGACTGCAGGTCGAGCGGGCCGAGCGAGGCCGGAGGTTCCATGGCCACCTCGGCCGCCACCTGGAACAGGTGAGTGACCAGCATGTCCAGCACCGCGCCGGTGGCGTCGTAGAACCCGGCCCGGTCGGTAATGCCGAGCTTCTCCGGCACGTCGATCTGCACCGACTCGACGTGCTTACGGTTCCACATCGCGGCGAACAGTTCGTTGGCGAACCGCAGCACGTGCAGGTCCTGGGTGGCCTCCTTGCCCAGGAAATGGTCGATCCGGTACACCTGCTGCTCGTCGAGCACCGAGTGGACGACCTGGTCCAGCGCCTCGAACGAAGCCTGTGAGGTGCCGAACGGCTTCTCGTACACGGCCCGGGCCCCTTTGGCCAGCCCATGATGGCCGAGCGCCTTGGTCAGCTCGCCGAAAGCAACCGGGGGCACCGCGAGGTAGTGGACGAGCTGGGCCTCGGTGCCGAGCGAGCTGCGCGCCTGGCTCAGGTCGTCTAGCAAGCTGCCGGGACTATCGGTGTTGAAACCGCCGCCGGCGAAGAACACGCGCTCGGAAAATGACTTCCACGCCGCGGGATCGGGCTTCGAGCCGAACTCGGTGAGCGCGCTGTGGACATGCTCGCGGAAATCCTCGTGCGCGACGTTGCCGCGGCCGTTGCCTACCAGCCGCCATTCCTTGGGGAGCAGCCCTTCCGTGGCGAGGCTGTAGAACGCGGGCAGCACGAGGCGCTTGGCCAGATCGCCGGTGGCACCAAATAGCACGAAGATCGTCGGACCCGGGTGGGAACGGGGCTGGGGAGAACGCTTCGCAGTCGGCATGCCCACCAACTTACGTGGCGGACGTCGCGGGGGAGGCGCGGACGGGCCGCCGGGTCAGGTGTGCCCGCTCCCGATGAGGCTGCCGATCCCGAACGTCACCGCGATGGCCATTCCGCCCAGCAGGAACTGGCGGACACCCGAGCGCAGCACCGGCCGTCCGGTGAGCCGGCCCACGAACATCCCGCCGGCGAGCAGCGCCACGGCCGTGATGATCAGGGTGGCAGCCAGGTTGGGCAAGCCGGCCAGGTACGGCAGCAGCGGCACCAGCGCCCCGAGCGAGAACGCGCCCAGGGAGGCGAAGCCCGCCAGCAGCGGGGAAGGCAGCTCGGCCGGATCGATGCCGAGTTCTTCCCGGGTGTGCACCCGCAGGGCCGTACCCGGGTCCTTGGACACCGCGGCCGCCATCCGGTCCGCGGTCTCCGGGTCCGCCCCGTACTCGCGGAAGTAGCCCGCCAGCTCCTGCTGCTCGGCCACAGGGAACATGGCGAGCATCTTCTGCTCCAGGGCCACCTCGGCGTGCACCAACTCGTTCTGGTTGGTGACCGAGATGTACTCCCCGGTACCCATCGAGAACGCCCCCGCCACCAGCGCGGCCACGCCGGTCAGCACGATCGTGTGCGTGGACGCCTGGCCCCCGCCCAGCCCGGCGATCAGGGAAGCGTTGGTGACCAGACCGTCCACCGCCCCGAAGACGGTCGGCCGGAGCCAGCCGCCGGATACGTCGCGGTGCCCGTGCGACCATCCCGCACGCAGCGCCGCCGTCCCGGTCTCCGACGACGGCCTGCGTGTCTCCTCGTCAGTCACGTGCGCTCATCACCCCCCGAGGCACCCCTCTCCGGTGCCTGTCACGGTACTGCCGGGGACTGGTGCCCGCGGGGCGCGGGGCCCGCCAGGCGAATATACTTCTGTTGCAGAAGCTTTTTGATCCCCGCTGGTGACCTGCTGGCGGGCCCCTCACCTCGCAGGAAGCGTCTTTCTGATGGCCAGCGACCTCGCCGCCCGGGCCCGGGCTGGCCGGGTGCGTGTTCCACCCCCGCTGATCAGCTACCGGCTCCCGTCCGGGCGCGGTGCTACCGAGCAGCCGAACGCCACTGGCGACGGCGAGGCCGCGCTCACCCCCCGGTTCTGGGCCCTGGTGGCGCTGACCGGCGTGGCCGCCGGGCTGTTTGGTGACCTGATGATGCTGATCCTGTTCACCGTGCAGCACCTGGCGTTCGGGTACCACACCGGCACCCTGGAGTCGGGGGTGGGGCACGCCTCCGATACCCGGCGCCTGGTCGTGCTGCTGATCGCCGGGGCGTTCGGGGGAATCTCCTGGTTCCTGCTGCGCCGCTGCACCCGCGGGGAGAAGTCGGAACTTGACGACGTGGTGTGGGGGGACGGGGCCCGGCTGTCCTTCCGCCGGTCGCTCGGCACCTCGGTCATCTCGGAGATCGTCATCGGCATGGGTGCGTCGATGGGCCGGGAGGCCGCGCCGAAGCTGATGGGCGGGGCTTGCGCGGGCATCCTGGCCGGCTGGGCCCGGCTCTCCCCGGCCCAGCGCCGGCTGCTCATGGCGTGCGGCGGGGGAGCGGGGCTGGCCGCGGTGTACAACGTGCCGCTGGGCGGCGCCCTGTTCACCGCTGAGGTCATGATGGGCAGCATCAGCCTGCCGATCGTCCTCCCCGCGCTGGCCTGTTCCGGGATCGCCGCCGTGACGGCGTGGCTGTACCTGCCCAGCCGCGCCACGTACCTGGACGTGCCCGGCTATCACGTCACGCTGCCCTTGCTGGCCTGGGCGCTGCTCGCCGGTCCGCTGATCGGGGTGATCGCGTCCGGATACATCCGGCTGATCGGCTGGGTGTCCCATCACCAGGCCAGCGGCCGGTGGGTGCTGATCGCTCCGGCCGCGGCCTTCGGCGTTCTCGCCCTCATCGGGTTCGCCTGCCCGCAGCTTTTCGGCAATGGGAAAGACATGGCACACGATGCTTTCCTGGGGTCGGGTGGCCTGGTCTTGCTGCTGGCCCTGTTCGCACTCAAGCCGCTCGTCACGGCCCTGTGCCTGGGCAGCGGTGCGTCCGGGGGCCTATTCACGCCGACGCTGAGCACCGGGGCGGTGCTGGGCGCTGCGGCGGGTATCGCGTGGAGCCTGCTCTGGCCCGGGTCCCCGGCTGGCGCGTACGCCCTGGTGGGAGCGGCGGCGATGCTGGGGGCGGCGATGCAGGCGCCGCTGGCCGGGCTGGCGCTGATCATGGAGCTCACCCACGGGGGCTTCGCCATCATGATCCCGCTGGTCCTGGCGACAGTCACCGCCACCGCGGTCGCCCGGCACATCGACGGGTACTCGATCTACTCCGCGCGGCTGCAGACCCACCCGCTTCGGTGATCCGGGTGCTGATGCCGGCGGGATCATGCCCGATCCCCTGGGCGGCATTTGCGGCAACGGGCCTACATTCAAGGCCATGCAGCAGTGTCTCCGCGACCGGCAGCCACTTCTCCGTGACCGGCAGCAGTGTCTCCGCGACCGGCAGCCACTTCTCCGTGACCGGCAGCTGTTTCTCCGCGACCGGCGGCCACCGGCCCTGATCGCCGCCGGGGCCAACGATGAGATCTTTGCCGGATCCGGGTCATGACCGCGGTCGCGATCCTCGGCCCGGGCGGCATCGGTGGCCTGCTGGCCGTCCGGCTCGGGCAGGCCGGTCACGAGGTGACCCTCATCGGCCGGCATCCCGACCGGGTGACGGCCGCGGGCCTGACCCTGACCGCGCCCGGGGAAGACCCCATCACCACCACGCCCGTTTCCCGCCCGTATCTCACCGGGCCCGTCGATGTGGCTGACGGCACCATTGAGCAGGTTTTCCCGTCGGCCCGCATCACCGTGGCCACCCCGCCCGGATCGCCGGCCGCGGCTGCCACGGCGGAACTGCTCGAGGTGCCCGGCCTTCAGGTGGCTGCCGGCCCGGGGGAGGCGCAGGTCCTGTGGCAGAAGCTGACCTTTCTGGCCACTTACGCGCTGCTCACCACGGCCGCGGGGCAGCCCATCGGCCCGGCCCGCGAGCGGTTCGCAGAGTGGATCAGCCCGCTGACCCGCGAGGCCTGCGCCGCCGCCGCGGTGCAGGGCGCCCGGATCGACCCGGCCGCGGTCGAGGCCCAGATCCGGGCCCTCCCGGGCGAGGGGCGTTCCTCCATGCTCAAGGACCGCCTGGCCGGGCACGAGCTCGAGCTCGACGCCATCGCCGGGCCCACGCTCCGCGCCCTCGGCCCATCAGGGGCCCCGGTCACGGTCCGGGCCGTGCAGACCATCCTGGACGCCCGCTGACAGTCGCCGGCGGCGGGGGGCACGCCCGTCCACGGCGGTAAAGGCGATCGTCTGCGTCCACCAGGCCGGGTCGGTGCAGTGGGCCAGGAACACGGCGATCGAGCGATCATCGAGATGGCCGGAGGCCGCCAGGCGGGGACGCAATTCGATGACCGTTTGCCTCCAGTACTGAGCCCAGAGCGAGCGCCCCCGGTACAGCGCGGTTTCTGCCGTCGCCCCGACCTGCTCCAGCCCGAGCCTGGATACCATCGCGGGCAGCCGGCGGCCGATGAAGTAGTCAATCCCCTGGTCGTGCGCCCAGGCCAGCCAGCCGGCCCAGAATGCGCGGACCTCAGGGGGCTCGGCCACGCTGACCGGCAGGAAATCCGGCTCAATCAGCAGGACCGCCCCGCCCGGCCGCACGCTGGCCAGGAGGTTCGCCACGGCCACCTCGGCCTCGCCCACGTGGTGCAGCACCGCGCGGGCCGTCACCAGATCAAAGTTTCCCGGTTCGACCGGGCCGGCCAGGATGTCGGCCTGGCGGAACTCGAGCCCGGGCGTGTCTGGGCCGGCCAGCGACAAGTCGAGATCCACCGCCACCGCCCGGCCACCGGGGGCGATCCGCTGGGCCAGCCAGGCCGACATGGAGCCGTTGCCGCAGCCAACCTCGAGCGTCCGCGCTCCAGGTCCGATGCCCAGCTGGTCAATGTAGCGGCGGTGCATCGGATCGAGCAGCCGCGACATGAGGCTTAGCCGGCGGCGCTCACCATCTTGGTG
This sequence comes from uncultured Actinomycetes bacterium, assembly GCA_963770545.1. Taxonomy (GTDB): domain Bacteria; phylum Actinomycetota; class Actinomycetes; order Streptosporangiales; family Streptosporangiaceae; genus RYN-230. Next base: position 71,421 of record CAVYQF010000034.1, read on the forward strand.
ATGATCAAGGACGTACTCTGGCACGCTGTTCCCGACCGGTTGCGGCTGATGTGCCCTGATCAGCAAACCCAGGGGTCACTCGCGGTTACAGCTTACGTCTCCCCATCCGCAGTGGCCCGCGGCAGTGGCCTGCCGCAGTGGCCGCAGTGGCCTGCCGCAGTGGCCGGGCCCAGCGGTCTGGCCCAGCGGTCTGGCCCAGTGGCCTGGCCCGGGAGCCGGGTCAGCGGCCCGCGGGGGAGCCGGCGTGGGCCCGCGTAACAGGCAGCTTAGGCTGACCAGGTGGGGCCCCGGTTTGATGTCATCCGCACGGACCGCCTGACCATGCGACGCTGGCGTGAGGCGGACCGGGAGCCGTTCGCGGCCCTGAACGCCGACCCCGAGGTGATGCGCTATTTCCCGGCGTCCCTGGACCGGGCGGCCAGCGACGCCCTGGTGGACCGCATCGAGGATCTCTTCCTGCGGCAGGGGTTCGGGCTGTGGGCCCTCGAGGTCTCGGCGACGGGGAAGTTCATCGGGTTCACCGGCCTGAACCCGATGCCGGGCGGTGTCCCCGGCGCGGGCGGCCTGGAGATGGGCTGGCGGCTGGCGGCTGACGCGTGGCACCAGGGCTACGCGAGCGAGGCCGCGGTCGCCGCGGCCAGCGTGGCCTTCCAGGCAGTGGGCCTGGCGGAGCTCTGGTCGATGACCGCAGTTGCGAACGAGCCGTCGCAAGCGGTGATGCGGCGGCTGGGGATGACCCTGCACGACCACTTCGACCACCCCAGGGTGGCGGCCGGTCATGCACTCCGGCCGCACGTCGCCTACTGGCTGCCCCGGCCGGGGAGTGGTCGTCCAGCCGGCCCGCGAACCAGGGCGGGCGCACGAACGCCCGGTGAGACGGACGCGCCCACGGGTCGCGCCACTGATCGCGGGTAGGGACCAGGGTGCCTTCTGGGCGCCAATCGTCGGGAATACCAGGAGAAGTTGCGATGACCAGCGGTTTCTACGGACCGGAGGACTCCGGGTCCAGCCCGTTCGATGACTTCCTCGCCCGGATCTACGGCACGGGCGGCTCGCGCCAGCCCGCGCACCGGGTCGACATCACCCGGCTGATGAGCGCCCCGGCCCGCGAACTCCTCAGCCTGGCGGCGACCCACGCCGCTGAGCAGGGCGGCCGGGACCTCGACACCGAGCAGCTCCTGTGGGCCGCGGCCAACATGGACCCGACCCGCACCCTGCTGGCCCGGGCCGGCGCCGATCCCGACGCGCTGGTGCGCGAGATCGAGAGCCAGGAAGCGGGGGCCGGACCCAGCGGCGAGCCGCCGCAGCTCACCCCGGGCGCCAAGCGCGCCCTGCTGGACGCGCATCAGATCTCCCGCGTGGTCGGCTCCACCTACATCGGGCCCGAGCACATCCTGTTCGCCCTGGCCGCCAACCCCGAGTCCGGCGCGGGCCGCATCTTGTCCGGGGCCCGGGTCACCCCCGAGACCCTGCAGCGGGCCCTGATCGGGCAGGGCGCCGGGGCGGGCGGTCCCGGTGGTCCGGGTGGCCGGTCGGCCACGCCGACGCTGGACGAATTCGGGCGCGATCTCACCGCCCTGGCCCGGGAAGGCCACATCGACCCGGTCATCGGGCGCGACGAGGAGATTGAGCAGACCGTCGAGGTGCTGTCCCGCCGGGGCAAGAACAACCCGGTGCTGATCGGCGAGGCTGGCGTGGGCAAGACCGCGATCGTCGAGGGCCTCGCGCAGCGCATCGTGGACGACGACGTGCCCCAGACGCTGGCGGGCAAGCGGGTGGTCCAGCTCGAGCTGACCGGCGTGGTGGCCGGTACCCGCTACCGCGGCGACTTCGAGGAGCGGGTCAAGCGGATCATCGACGAGATCCGCGAGCACCGGGAAGAGCTGATCATTTTCATCGATGAGCTGCACACCCTGGTCGGTGCGGGCGCGGGCGCCGAGGGCGGGATGGACGCCGGCAACATGCTCAAGCCGGCTCTGGCCCGCGGTGAGCTGCACATCGTCGGTGCGACCACGCTCGATGAGTACCGCAAGAACATCGAGAAGGACGCGGCCCTGGCCCGGCGGTTCCAGCCGGTCCTGGTGCCCGAGCCGACCGTGGATGACACGATCGCGATCCTGCGTGGCCTGCGCGACCGCTACGAAGCCCACCATCAGGTGCGCTACGCCGACGAGGCGCTGGTGGCCGCGACGGAACTGTCCGACCGCTACATCACCGACCGCTTCCTGCCCGACAAGGCGATCGACCTCATCGACCAGGCCGGCGCGCGGGTCCGGCTGCGGACCAAGATGCCGCGCCGGGACGTGCGCGACCTGGAGCGGCAGGCCGAGGACCTACAGCGGGACAAGGACCAGGCCATCGCGAGCGAGCAATACGAGCGCGCCTCCCAGTTGCGGGACGAGATCAGCGAGGTCCGGGGGCAGATCGATCAGCTCACCGGGGACCAGGCCGCGGTGCCCGAGGTGACCGTGGAAGACATCGCCGAGGTCGTCTCGCGGGCCACCGGCATCCCGGTGCGCCAGCTCACCGAGGAGGAGAAGGACCGGCTGCTGCGCCTGGAGCAGCACCTGCACGAGCGGATCATCGGCCAGGACGAGGCGGTCGCGGCGGTGGCCGAGGCGGTCCGCCGGTCCCGCGCCGGGCTGGGCGACCCGAACCGGCCGGTGGGCAGCTTCCTGTTCCTCGGCCCGACCGGGGTGGGCAAGACCGAGCTGGCCCGCGCGCTGACTGAGGCGCTGTTCGGCGCGGAGAGCCGGATGATCCGGCTGGACATGAGCGAGTTCCAGGAACGGCACACAGTGAGCCGGCTGGTCGGCGCGCCGCCCGGATACGTCGGCTACGAGGAAGCCGGGCAGCTTACCGAGGCGGTCCGGCGGCGGCCTTACTCCGTCATCCTGCTCGATGAGATCGAGAAGGCCCACCCGGACGTGTTCAACACCCTGCTCCAGGTGCTCGACGATGGGCGGCTCACCGACGGCCAGGGCCGGACCGTGGACTTCCGGAACACGGTCCTCATCATGACCAGCAACCTCGGCTCGGACCTGATCACCCGGCGCGGCGGCCCGCTCGGCTTCGCGGGCAGCGCGGCTTCGAGCGGCTCCGGGACCCAGGACAACCTGCAGGAGCAGCTGATGCGGCGGCTCCGCGAGTCGTTCCGGCCCGAGTTCCTGAACCGGATCGACGAGATCATCATCTTCCGCCAGCTCGACGAGACCGAGCTCCGGCAGATCACCCAGCTCCTGCTGGAGGAGACCCGGCGGCGGCTGCACGCCCAGAACGTGACCCTGGAGTTCACCCCGGCCGCAGTGGACTGGATCGCCGAGCACGGCTACCAGCCAGAGTTCGGAGCCCGCCCCATGCGCCGGATCATCCAGCGCGAGGTGGACAACCAGCTCTCGCGGCTGCTGCTGGACGGGCAGGTGAGCCCGGGCCAGATGGTCACCGTGGATGTCGCGGACGGCCGGCTGACGTTCACCGCACACGACCATCAGGTACCGGCCCCGGCCAGCTGAGCTGCGCTGGCTGGGATCAAAACCAAAGGCACGCAACGAAAGGCGCGACATGGAACGCGGAAGCTCCAAGCACGGCCCAGAGCTTGACGAGCAAATGGAGCGGGAGGACGAGTCAATCCTCCGAACCGGTGCGCCGGCCCGCACCGAGGAGTGGCGTGAGCCCGAGCCGTTCGACCCGGAGCACCTGGACCTGGAACTGCCCGAGGACCAGGAACCAGCCGCGCCGCGCGGGATGACGACCGCGGATGTGGAGCTGCGCTCGGACATCGCCCGCTGGCTCCCGCCGCACAAGCTGCCCGAGGACCGTGACGCGCTGCTGGAATTCCTGCAGCACGAGGGCGCGCCCGACGACGTGGTCGCTGCCATCGGCCGGCTGCCGGCCGGTCGGAAGTTCGGCACGATCGGCGAGATCGTCCGCACGCTCGGCATCCACACCGAGGAGGACGACCCAGGCCACACGGCTACTTGATCACGAAGGCACCCAGCCCCTCGGGCCGTTCCTCGCGCACGCTCACGCTGGTTACGGTGGCCGAGCTGGGGCCCTGGTGAGCCCAGTCCACCAGCCGGTGCACCCCGTCGGGCGGTCCTTCCAGGACCGCCTCGACGCGGCCGTCCGGAAGGTTGCGTACCCAGCCGGTCACCCCGTGCTTAAGGGCCAGCCGGCGGTAGGAGTCACGGAAGAACACGCCCTGGACCTGACCGGAGATCAGCACCCGTTTGCGGATCACGGGCCCACGTTAACCGCCGCCGGCGGCAACGGGCGGGACTGTCACGTATCCCGGAAAGAGCCGGGATACGTGACAGCATGAGTGGGTGACGGAGTTCGACGCGGAGCTGTACCTGCGGCTGGCCGCGGAGCGCACGCTGCTGGACGCCCCGGGCGATGACGGCGACGCCGAGGACTCGCCGCTGGACGTAGCCGGGCCCGCGCTGGTCGCGGTGCGGGCCATCAGCGCCGACGCGGCCCAGTCGGTCGTGGACGACTATCACCTGGCCCTGGCCTACCGCCGGGGTGGGCATCCCCATCGTCACGTGCAGGCGCTGCGTTCGGCAGCCGCCGCAGCCAGCCCTCACCCCAGCCCGGCCACGCTGCGGGCGGTGCCGTGCCGACGGCTCATCGAGCAGCCGTGGGGCCAGTTGTTCCTTCGCTACCTGGTCCTGCGGTCCGGGTCGACCTCGCTGCACGTGGAGATGCGCGCGGCGGCGACCCCGCCCGGCCCGGTGAGCCCATCGACGCGGCCTGGATTCGCGGGCGCCGTATCCCGGACCCGCGTCGCCCGCCCCGGCCCGGTCCCGGGGGCCGGCGTCAGCGGTCCGGGCTTTCCCCAGCAACTCTCCCTTACAGACGACCGCGGGACGACCGTGTCCGCCAGCCTGTCCGGCGGCGGCAACGACAGCGAGTGGGACGGCGAGTTCGAGGCCAGCCCGGGCCTCGCCGAGGAGACCGCCTGGATCGAGGTGCTCGGCGAGCGGGTCGAGCTGCCGGCTGCGCCTTCCTCGCCTGCCGAGGCCTGGGTCGAGCCCCTGGGCGGTCAGGATCCGGCCCTGGCCTACCTGTGGGCCAGGGTCGCGGCCATGACCGAGTTCCACGCGTCCTCCAACATCGAGTCATCCATAGAGGCGCTCGTCGCGGCTGGCTCGCTGGCTCCCGGTGACCCAGCCCTCGCGGAGGTGCGGGACGTGGCGGCCCAGCTCTCCCGCCGCGGGAGCCGCGCCCGTGCGGCGGGCCACCCTGGCCCGCTCCCCGAGCCGTGGCGGTCCCTGCTGGCCCGGCGCGGCCGCGCCGGAGGCTCCGAAGGGCTCGTGGTGGCGGGCGTCACCACCCCGGAGTTCGACGGGATCACGGTCGCGGTCCTGGCCGTGCGGTCGGCCGGGGAGGGATTCTCCGCCGACGTCGAGACCGTGCCCGGCCTGCGGCACTGGCGGATGTTCCGCACGGCCGTCGACGAGCCGACTCTGGCCTGGTGGGCCGCGGACGACCGTGGCCACCACTATCTCGGCCGGCCCGGCAGCTGGCACTCCAGCCCGGACCATGGCGGCGGGCAGATCGAGTTCTGGCCCGCGCTTGACCCTGCGGCGAAGGTGCTCGACATCATGCCCACCACGATGACCACGCGCGCCGTGATCCGGGTACCGCTGCACTGGGATGAAGACCGATGAGCTCGCCGTGGTGGCGGGGCGTGCCGCCGGCCGTGGCCCAGGTGTCCTGTGACGGCCGGGAGCATCAGGTGCGCTGGGCGGATGGCGAACTGCGGGTTCCCGGCCACCCTGACCTCGAGAGTGAGAAGATCCTCCGGGCGCTCGCCGGGGAAGATTACGCCTGCCTGGACGTGCTGGAGGCGTGGGAGGTACACGCGGACGACCTGCGTGTCCTGGTCCTGGCCAGCCGCGGGCCGGCCGATCCGGTCGCGGTCCGGCTCGACCAGCCTGGGCCTGCGGGCTGGACCGGCAGGACCGGCCGGTCGGCGGCGGCCCGGATGCAGCGCCGCCGGTCAGCTGTGACCGCGGTGCTGGGCGGCGCGGCGCCGGCGTCCCGGGAACGGGAGGACCCCCTGGCCACGCTGCTCAGCCTGGGCGGCCCGATGCAGACCCGGCTGACGGCCACGGTCGCTGCGGCCTGGCGGGAGCGACTCCGCGCCGGGGCTGCGCCTGCCGACGCAGCGCCTGGGCTTCCGGATGCGACTGCGCTTCCGGATGCGATCGTGGCCACGGCCGCGGCTACGATCGAAGCGGCCCGGCCGGCGCTTCACGCGGCGCTGTACGGCCGGGTGGTGGCCACCCTGCGGGCCTGGACCGGGCGGCCGGACCTCCGGGTCGCGCTGACCATGATCGGAGAATCGGACGAGCCGGCCCTGGCGCCCGACGGCGACGGGATCGCGGTGGAACTGCCGTTCGGCTGGATCAGCGACGTGTGGGCCCGGGGCCTGGGTGCCTGCTGGGATCGTTTCGTCCTGGCCGCGGCGCCAGCCGGGGACGGGTGGGCCCTGTCCGCCGTGGCCCCCGACCTGGGCCCGCCCGCCCAGATCACGATCACCGGCCCCCGCCTGGCATCTCTCCATGATCACGGTGAAGAGGAGGCGTGACCGGGGTACGCGCTGAGTCCGAAAACGTGGTCACCACCGTGCGGCAACGTCGGGTAAGGGCTGACCGCTACTCCGTCCGGGAAGCCGCCGGGGCGTGATCAGGGAGGCCTCGGTCCCGGGAGCGCGGGCGGTCAGGACTTTCGGCGGGCGTGTTTGCGGGCGCAGCGGCGGCAGGCCGGTACCGGGCCCGCGACGGCTACGGCCGGGACGCCCAGTAACCAGTGGCGGCGCTGGTAGCGGCACGGTTCCCCGGGAGCCGGCCGGGGCACGGCCGGAGCCGGGCACGACGATGTGGCCACCGGGTCCAGGTGCACCCACGGCTGCGGCGAGGCGCCCGCCGACCACCGCAGCGGATGACCGGCCGGGCAGACCACGCCGGACAGTTCAGGGACCACGGACAGGCCCTGCGGGAACCCGGGCGGGGCAGGCCGGGCCGCCTGGGCCGCCGCGCGGTAATCACGCTCGGACACCAGTGCCGCGGCCGCGGCCAGTTCCCAGCGGGCCAGGTGGGTGCCGTCGCAGGGGCAGTACTCGCCCCGCGGAGCCTGGCAGGCGCCGCAGGCCAGGCTGCGCACCGCCTCGGCCAGGTCGGCAGGCATCGCTCCGCTGATCGCGGTCATAAGCCCCCCCAGCCGCTATCGTGCGCCTACCCATCGTAATTGCGTGCGGCCGGGAGGTCACGCTGTGAACCCGTCCCGCCGCGTTGCGGTCAGCCGTAACACCGCGCGGCCGGGCGGAGTGCCGGGCGCCGATCCGTAATCAGGAGCGGTTGTCCGTGATGCGGGCCGGGCAGCCGGAGCGGGCGGGTCAGGCCAGGCAGGTGAGCGGCGCGCCGCCGTTGTAAGCGACCATGTCCGCGAGCGCGGCGGGCACGTCGATGGGGCCGCCGCGCGGGGTCCCGGCGAGTTCGGCGCAGGCCCGGTGCAGGTTCCCGACGATCCGCTCGGGGTCGGCCCAGCCGGCGAACCGGCCCAGGTCGGTGTCCCGGGCCGCGGCAAGCGGGGTCACCCCGGCCGCCTGGGCGCGGTGGGCGACCTCGAGCACGAACCGGAGGTAGTCCAGCGTCGCGTCGAGCGGTCCCGTCCCCTCGAACACGGGACCGTGGCCCGGCACGATGAGCCGGGCGCCGAGCGGCGCCACGACCTGCTCCAGCACCTCGGCCGCACCGGCCACCGAGCCCATCAGCAGGAACGGCGTGCCCCCGTTGAAAATCAGGTCGCCACAGAACAGCACGGAGCGGTCCGGGATCCAGACGATCGAGTCGTTGGTGGTGTGCGCGGCGGTCCCGACGTGACGCACGGACGCCCGCAGGTCCCCGGCGTGCACGGCAATCTGGTCGGTGAACGTGACGAAGGGCGGGTCGAGGGCCAGCTCACCCCAGTCCGGGCCGTCCCAGAAGGGCAGCTCGCGCGGGGGCCCGAAGGCGAGGGCCTCGGCCCGGGTGCTCTCATGGCCGACGATCGCCGCCGCCGGGAACAGGCAATTGCCGAACGTGTGATCGCCGTGGTGGTGGGTGTTGACCACGGTGCGCACCGGAGCGGGCGTGATGGCCGCGATGGCGGCCTGGTAGGCGCGGGTCCGGCGGTGGGTCGCGCACGAGTCGATGCTGATGACGCCCTGTGGCCCGGTCAGGAAACCGGCGTTGTTGATCCACCAGGTGCCGTCCGGCTGGATGTAGGCGTAGATGCCGGCCGACACCTCGTGCACCTCGGGCCGTCCCGGGACGGTGATGTCGCCGGGCAGGCTGCTCATCGGGCTCTCGGCGTGATCACACCGGGTTCGCCACCGCGTGCCGGACCCGGCTGGTCGCCGACCTGATCCGGAACGCCGCCGCAATCTCCATCACCCCGTAGATGATCAGCCATATGCCGAGCACCAGGGCCAGCGTTACCAGCGAGATGCCCGGTTCGGCCAGCACTACGATCCCGGCCAGGATGCTGAGCACCCCGATGAATCCGGTCCAGCCCCGGTTCGGGTAGTCCCGGTGGGCCAGCGCGTTGAAGATTTCCGAGAAGCCGTTGACTATCCAGAAGATGCCCAGCAGCAGGGCCAGCGCCGCCACCGAGACTGCCAAGTGGCGGATCGCGTACAGGCCGATGATGAAGGCGAACAACCCCAGCACGGCGCTCAGCACCCGGACGCCGCCGGACTCGCCGTCACTTGCAAACGCGCTGACGAACTGGAAGATGCCCACCACGACCAGCTGGATGCCGAACAGTATCGCGATCGCGATGACCGTCGGGCCGGGCCACGCCACGGCGGCCACGCCGGCCGCCAGGGTGAGGATGCCGAAGGCCAGCAGCCAGATCCAGTGCCGGCCGATAGAGGCGACAAGGTCAGCAGCGTCAGTACGGGGGGAAGGACTCATCCGAGCCTCCAACGGTAGTCAATACGGGACGCCACACCAGCATCACGGACAACTCCCATGCTGTCCATGTCCCGGCCGCACAATGCAGGTGGCCTCATATGTGGTCCCAGCCGGTGAGCGCCTGGCCCTCGCTCCCCGGCAGCTACCGGAATGGCCGGCGGCGAGCGGTCGTATACCCGCACTTTCACTGCTGTAGATTTGTTTGCCTGTCTTCGTTCATCTCTACGTCAGAAAAGTGCCGGGTGACCGGGGCGGGGAGCGAGCATGTACCGGACGCCCGAGGTTTCGCGTCCTGCCTGGATGAAGGCGCTTTCCCCGAAGGGCGACGGGATGCGCCGGTCGCCGGTCGAGATCGTGGCCAACGTGGCCTCCTACGTGACCAGGACGCCCATCGCGGGCCGGTCCGGGCTGCGTGGCGGGTGGTTCGGCCGGTGGACCGACGGAGTGGTGGCCATGCGCGGCGATTGTGTCGCGTTTGCCAGCCACTGGGAGCTGCATAACGACCGCATCACCGCCGAGTCCGGGCCGCTCTGGGTCGTGCTCGGTGACTCCACCGCGCAGGGCCTCGGTGCGCCGGGCCCGGAGAGCGGCTACGTCGGGCAGGTCCTGGCCGAACTCCGGGAGCGCACCGGGCAGCAGTGGCGGGTGCTCAACCTCAGCACGTCCGGCGCGCTCATCCGGGATGTCCTGCAGTACCAGCTGCCCCGGCTGCCGGTCGCCCCGGACCTCGTGACCTGCGGGATCGGTGCCAACGACATCCTGTACACCGCGCCGTCCCGGCTGTTCGCCGACCTGCGCACGCTGCTGGCCACCCTGCCCGAGCAGACCGTCGTCCTGGACCTGCCGCTCCCGGGCGGGCTGTGGGGGGTCCTCGGCCGGTTCACCGCGCCCTACGTGGCGCGGGTCAACCGGACCATCCACCAGGCCGCCCAGGCGCGCGGCCTGCCCGTCGCCGAGGTGTCCACGCACTTCCGGCCGCCCTGGCGCGGGAAGTTCGCCTCGGACTACTTTCATCCCAGCCAGGTCGGCTACCGCGACTGGGCCCGGGCCTTGCTGGCCGCGCTCCCGTCCGCCCCGCGCTGGGCGCAGACGGTTCCCGTTCGCTAGCTGGTAGGTGGTAATGCCGCCCATTGTTCGCAAAGTTGTCACGCTGAGTTACTGATTCATGAGCCTGGCCCCGACAGGATCGGGGTGTGCACGTAGCGACCGTGCGGTGGGCTGAGGCGTGAGGCGGGCTGAGGCGTGAGGGTAGTGCGGCTCGCGAACTATGTGGCGCCGGCGTCCGGGGGTCTGCGGACCTCGTTGCGTGAACTCGGCGCGGGGTACCTGGCCGCCGGGCACGACCCGGTGCTCGTCATCCCCGGCGCCCGGCCGGGACGGCAGCTGACCGAGCAGGGACTGGTCGTGACCGTGCCCGGATGGCGGGTGCCGGCCACCGGCGGGTACCGGGCCATCCTGGCCCGCCGGTCCCTGGGGCGGCTGCTCGGGCAGCTGCAGCCCGACCGGCTCGAGGTGTCCGACCGCACCACGCTGCGCTGGACCGGCGCGTGGGCCCGGGCCCGCGGGGTCCGGTCGATAATGGTGTCGCACGACAGCCTGGCCGGGCTGATGACGATGTTCAGCCCCCCGGGCGTGCCCGCGGCCTGGCTGGCCGACCAGTTCAACCGCAGCACGGCCCGCTCCTACGACGTGGTGGTGTGCACCACCGCCTGGGCTGCCGCCGAGTTCCGCCGGCTGGGCGTGCCCAACCTGCTCCAGGTGCCGCTCGGCGTGGACCTGGCCTGCTTTCACCCCAGCCGCCGGGATGAGAGCCTGCGGTCCCGGCTCGCGCCGGGCGGCGAGGCCCTGCTCGTGCACTGCAGCCGGCTGTCGCCGGAAAAACGGCCCCAGCGCGCCCTGGGCGCGCTGGCCGAATTGCGCCGCCGCGGCCTGCCCGCCGTCCTCGTGGTCGCCGGGGACGGACCGCAGCGCCGGTCGTTGCAGGCCCAGGCGCGGGGCTCGCCGGTCCGGTTCTTGCGGCACATCTCCGATCGCGGGGTGCTGGCCCGGCTGCTCGCGACGGCCGACGTGGTGATCGCCCCCGGGCCCGTGGAGACGTTTGGCCTCTCGGCCCTGGAGGCGCTGGCCAGTGGTACGCCCGTCGTGGTCAGCAGCCGGAGTGCCCTGCCTGACATCGTCGGGCCAGGCCGGCCTGACCACGGAGGATGATGACGCGTCGTGCGCCGACGCCATCGCGTCCCTGCTGGAACGGGACGTGGCCGGACGCCGGCGGCTGGCCCGGCAGCAGGCCGAGCGGTACGGCTGGCCCGCCGCGGTCCGCGGCTTCCTGGTCGCGCACGGCCTGGAGCCTGGGCCTGCCCTTCCCGGAGGTGGCCTCCCGGCGGGCCTTCCGGGGGGTGGCCTTCCCGGGGTAGCTGCGGCCGGCGCCGGGGGGCTCAGCGCGGGGTCCCGCGGCCGGGGCGGCAGCTCGCCATGACCAAGCCAACTGACGCCGGTCTCCAGGTGGCCGAGGAGACCCCGGTGATGCGTTTCGCGGCGCTGGGTGACTCGGTCACGCTGGGCATCGGGGACCAGATGCCCCAGGGTGGCTGGCGCGGCTGGGCGGCCCTGCTGGCCGGTTCGCTGGCCCCTCCGGATCAGGTGGAACTCTGCAACCTGGCCCGCAGCGGCGCGCTGGTCCGGGACGTGGCCAGTGAGCAGCTGCCCCCGGCGCTCTCGGTGCGCCCGGCGCTGGCCTCGGTGCTGGTTGGCGTCAACGACACATTGCGCGGGAAGTTCGACCCGGCCGCGATCGCCGCAGACCTGGAGAACACCGTCGCCGCACTGCAGCACGCCGGGACAGTGGTCCTCACGGCGAGCTTGCCCGACCCCGGGTTGCTGCTCCGGATCCCGGCCTCGATCCGCCGCCCGCTGGCCCGCCGGGCCCACCAGATCAACGCGGTCCTCGGCCAGCTTGCAGTGCGCTACGACCTGGTTCACGTTGACCTCGCGGCGCGCCCGGAGATCTACGACAAGCGGATGTGGGGCGTGGACCGGCTGCACCCCAGCGAGCGCGGGCACCGGATGCTGGCCCGGATGTTCGCTGAGCGGCTGGCGGAGCGGGGCATGCCGCCGCTGGCCCCGCCCGACCCCGAGCCGGCCAACCCCGAGCCGAGTGCCTGGCGCCAGGCCCACTGGATGGCCACCAAAGGCACCGGCTGGATGGTCAGGCGATCCCGGGACCTGCTGCCGGGGCTGCTCCAGCTGGCCCTGGCCGAGTGGTGGCACGACCGGCACGGGCCCCCGGCCGGCCCCGAGGCAGACCGTCGATCCCGAACCGGGCCAGGGACGTGACTGATATGAGCGATCCAGGGGTTCCGCCGTCAGGCACGCTGGTCCGGGCAGCCGGTCCCGCGCGTCCGGATTTCGCGGAACTGCGCCGCCGGATCCGGCAGGAAGGCCTGATGGACCGGCGGCCGCGCTACTACACCATCAAGATCGCTGTCCTGGCGGTCCTGCTCGCGGGGGGATGGGCCGCCTTCGCCGTAGTGGGCGACTCCTGGTTTCAGCTGGTGGTCGCGGTCTACCTCGCGGCGGTCTTCGGCCAGATCGGCTTCCTCGGCCACGAGGCCGGGCACCGGCAGATCTTCCGTTCCCGCCGGGCCAACAACATGGTCGGCCTGGTGCACGGCAACCTGCTGATCGGCCTGAGCTTCGGGTGGTGGACCGGGAAGCACAACCGGCACCACGCGTACCCCAACCAGGCGGGCCAGGATCCCGATATCGCTGTCGGGGCGATCGCCTTCACCGCCGGCCAGGCCCGTGGGCGCCGGGGAGCAGCCCGGGTACTGGCCCGGTATCAGGCGTACCTGTTCTTCCCCATGCTGCTGCTCGAGGCGGTGAGCATGCACGCGATCAGCGTGCGGGCGGTGCTGAACGGCCCGGTCCGCCGCCGGTGGCTGGAAGGCCTCCTGCTCTTCGCGCACTGCGCTGGCTACCTGGCCGCGGTCTTCCTCGTCCTGTCCTGGCCCGGGCCCTCGCCTTCATCGCCATCCAGCAGGGACTTTTCGGCCTGTATCTGGGCTGCGCGTTCGCCCCCAACCACAAGGGCATGCCGGTGCTGAGTGAGGAGGACAGCCTGGACTTCCTGCGCCAGCAGGTGCTCACCTCGCGCAATGTCAGCGGCGGCCGCCTGACCGAGACCATGCTCGGCGGCCTCAACTACCAGATCGAGCACCACCTGTTCCCGGCCATGCCCCGCCCGGCGCTTCGGCGCTGCCGGACGGTGGTGCGGGCCTTCTGCGCCCAGGCTGGCCTGCTCTACTGCGAGAAGGGCCTGGTCAGCTCCTACTCTGAGGTACTGCGTCATCTTCATGCGGCGGGGCGATGAGCATGGGCGGATCGGCGGGAGCTTCCGGACGCTTAGGCCCGGCATCGCGGAAGACCAGCCAGCGCAGGGCGGAGTACACGTACACGCATTCGCACCCGGCCGCGGTGAGCCGGGCCAGCCGGTAATCCAGCCCCAGGGCGGCCAGCCCGGTGCTCACGCCCAGGATCAGGGCCAGGAAGTTCACCGCCACCACGGCGGCGTAGACGGCCAGCTGCGGACCGACCGCGCCATGCGAGCGGAAGTTCAGCGCCCGGTTAAGCCAGTAGCCCAGCCCGGAGGCGAGCACGTAAGCCGCCGTGATAGCCACCGGCAGCGGCCACCTCAGCCCGCCGTGGAACGCGGTGAGCAGGGCGAGGTCCACCGTGAAGGTGACCGAGCTGATCATCGCGTAGCCAAGCAGGCGCGCTGACACCAGCCGGCCCAGGCCCAGCGGGAGCCGGCTGGTAACGGCCGCCATCATGGCGGTGAACTGGGCTCCCCGTGCCTGGGTCGGCTGCTCCTGCCGCGTCGCAGACATGAGCATCAGCCTGTCAACCCCGGGTGACAGCTAGTTGACCTCAGCTCGGCCAGCCGGCCAATTACTGGCCGGCGGCGCAGAAAACCTCACCTGCCGGCTGCTCAGCCGAGATCGACCGAGGGGTAGAGCGGGAACGCCTCGAGCAGTTCGGCCGCCTGCTTGGCCACCCGCTCGGCCACCGCATCGTCCAGCACGCAGGCCGCCTTCGACGGCGCGCCGCTGGACGTGGTCCCCGGCCGGGCCTGGCTCAGCACCTCGTGGATCAGGCGGGCGATCACGTCCATCTCCGCGGTGCCCAGCCCGCGGGTGGTCAGCGCCGGGGTGCCGATCCGGATCCCGGAGGTGTACCAGGCGCCGTTCGGGTCCCGCGGGATCGCGTTCCGGTTGGTCACGATGCCCGCGTTCAGCAGGGCCTGCTCGGCCTGCCGCCCGGTCAGCCCGTAGCCGCCGACGTCGATGAGCGCCAGGTGGTTGTCGGTGCCGCCGGTGACCAGCCGGGCCCCGCGGCTGATCAGCCCGTCCGACAGGGCATTGGCGTTAGCCACGATGCGCTGGGCGTACTCGCGGAAGCTCGGCTGGCGGGCCTCGGCCAGCGCCACCGCCTTGGCCGCCATCACGTTCGGCAGCGGGCCGCCGAGTACCAGCGGGCAGCCCCGGTCCACCGCCTCGGCCAGCTCAGGCTGGCACAGCACCATGCCGCCCCGCGGTCCGCGCAGCGATTTGTGCGTGGTCGTGGTGACGATGTCCGCGTGCGGGACCGGGTCGAAGTCGCCGGTGAACACCTTGCCCGCGACCAGCCCGGCGAAGTGCGCCATGTCCACCATGAACGTCGCGCCGACCTCGTCCGCGATCTCGCGCAGCGCCGCGAAGTTGACCCGCCGCGGGTAGGCTGAGTAGCCGGCCACCAGCACCAGCGGCCGGAACTCGCGCGCGGTCTCGCGCACCACGGCGTAATCGATCAGGCCGGTGGCCGGGTCGGTGCCGTACGAGCGCTGCTCGAACATCTTCCCGGAGATGTTCGGCCGGAAGCCGTGCGTCAGGTGCCCCCCGGCGTCCAGGGACATGCCGAGCATCCGCTGATTACCGAGCTCGTGGCGCAGCCGCGACCAGTCTTCTTCGCTCAGGTCGTTGACCTGCCGGGCACCCGCCCGTTCCAGCGCCGGCGCCTCGATCCGGCGGGCCAGGATCGCCCAGTAGGCGACCAGGTTGGCGTCGATGCCCGAGTGGGGCTGCAGGTAGGCGTGCGGCGCGCCGAACAGCTCGCGGGCGTGCTCCGCGCCGATGGTCTCGATCGTGTCCACCTGGGCGCAGCCCGCGTAGAACCGGCGCCCGATGGTCCCCTCGGCGTACTTGTCGCTCAGCCAGTTGCCCATGGCCAGCAGCACCGCGGGCGAGGCGTAGTTCTCACTGGCGATGAGCTTGAGCGAGGCTCGCTGGCTGGCCAGTTCGGCGGCGATCGCGTCGGCCACTCCGGGCTCGACGCTGCGGACCACGTCCAGCGCGTTGCGGAAGGCGGAGGACTCGGTGCTCGGTGACGACGTGCTCGGTGACGACATGGAAACCTCCAGAGTGCTCACGGAGACGCCCAGGCGCCCGGCCTGCGTCCGATGACGGGGCCGCTCCCCGATGGTTGCCCATCCCAGCGCGCCAGTCACGGCCCGTCCGCAGCTTACCGGGACAGGGATGACGCTGTCAGCGGTCGCCCGTACCGTAGGACCGTGACCACCGTTTATCTGCCCGACCAGCTCAGCCCCGCGATCGTCCGGCCCCGCCCGCACGTGGAGGCGGTTCTCGCGCAGAGCCTGCGCGAGATGGGCCCACGCGGCCGCGCCGCCCTGGCCTGGCAGTGGGCGCTGACTGGGACCCGTCCGTCGCCGGTGACCCTGTCCCTGGCCCCCGGCCGCCCGCCGTCACGGGAGGAGATCCTGGCCGAGGCCGGGGCGGAGCCGGAGGGCTCCACGGCCCCGCCCGGCGTGCCAGCTGACTTCCGCGACCAGTTCCGCGAGACCCGGGCGGTCCTGGCCTGGCTCGCCGGGGGCAGCGACGAGATCCCGGTGCACGCGGACAACCGCGGCCGCTTCATCGGGGCCCGCGGCGACTACGTGCGCACCGACGACGAGATGCGCCAGCTGCGTGACCTCACGCGGGACGCGCTGCACCATGATGACCTGCCCGATCCCATGTCCGCCTCGGACGCCCGGCATCCGTGGCGCTGGGAGGCGGGCTGGATGAACGCGGCCTGGCTGCGCGGCGTCCGGGACCTCCTCGACTGGGTCCTGGGCGAATCCCCGGCGGCGCCGCTATGCGGGCAATCGGTCGGCCTGCCGAGCACCTCGCACCTGCACCATGAGGACGCGGCGGCCAACCTGGTCGTGTTGCAGGGCCGTCCCGGCGGTGTCCCGGTCGACCCGGACCGGTACCCGCCCCCGCAGTACGGCGAGGGCATCCAGGCGGCAATCCGCTGGCTGCGCGGCGAGACCGCGGCCTCCCCGGTGGACGCCGGTGGGCGCGGCCCGTACCTGTATTCGACCGATCGCCGCTGAAGCCAGCCCCTGACAGCCAGCCAGCCGTGACAGGCCAGCCGTGACAGGCCAGCCCCTGACAGCCAGACCCTGGCACCCAGCCCCAACAGAGAGGGAGACGCCCGTGGACAGCGACGCGCTGCGCGCCGTGCAGGAGCCGCTCAAGGACGCCTACCGCCAGGATCCGCTGCAGGCGGTGATCACCCTGCGCGCTCGCGGTGAGCTGGGCGACGAGGGCATCAGCTGCTCGGTGGACACCGGCCGCGCCCTGGCCGTGGCGGGGCTGCATCCGGCCTCGGGCGGCGATGGGTCGCTGCTCTGTTCCGGCGACATGCTGCTGGAGGCGCTCGTCGCCTGCGCGGGGGTGACGCTCCGGGCGGTGGCCACGTCGCTCGGCATACCGATCAATGGCGGGACCGTACATGCCGAGGGCGACCTGGACTTCCGGGGGACGCTCGCGGTGGACCGGGAGGCGCCGGTCGGGTTCACGTCCATCCAGCTCAGCTTCGAGCTCGACACCGAGGCCAGCGAGGAGCAGATCGCGACGCTGCTCCGGCTGACCGAGCGTTATTGCGTCGTCTACCAGACCCTCGCCCACCCCATCCCGGTGAGCGCGTCAGCCGGCGTCACCCGGTAAGCCAGCCGCGAGCAGGCCGAGCAGTGCCTCCACGGCCCCCGTGGGCGGCAGGCCCGCCGCCACGACCGCGCTCAGGTCGCGGTGCGGCGGCGGCGTGATCGGGACCGCACCGACGTGCCCGCCCGCGGCCCGGATGGCCGTGGGCGGCAGCACCGTGAGGCCCAGGCCCTGCTGCACGGATTCGACGAGGTACTGCATGTTCGCCACCTCGCAGACGATCCGGCGGGCGAGCCCGGCAGCCGCGCAGGCGGCGTCGATCTGGGCCCGCAGCGCCGAGTCGGCCCGGTATTCGACGAAGTCACGGTCGCGGAGCACCGGGTCGTCCAGCCGGATGCTGGTCCGCCGGACGAGCGGGTCGTTCTCCGGGACGGCCAGGACCAGGTAGTCCCGGCCCAGCGGGGTGCGGGTGAGCCTGGCCGGGTCGACGGGACCGTCGATGAACGCGATGTCGAGTTCGGTGTCGGCGGCCTCGCGGGCCAGGTCGGATGCTGCGCCGTGGCTCAGCCGGATGGTGACCCCGGGATGAGCACGGCGGAACCTGGCCAGCAACGCGGCCAGGTCCACCACGCCCAGGGTCTGTATCGCGCCCACCCGCAGCTGGCCGTGCAGCACGCCCCGCACGCCGGCCACGGCGTCGCGGCCCTCCTCCGCGGCGGCGAGGGCCCGGCGTGCCGCTGGCAGTAGCGCGCGGCCGGCCGGGGTCAGCGCCACCCGGCGGTTGTCCCGGACGAAGAGCGCTTCGCCCAGTTCCCGTTCCAGGGCGGCGATCGATGAGCTCAGGCTGGACTGCACCACATGCACACGCGATGCGGCCCGGGTGAAGTGCCGCTCCTGCGCGACCGCGACGAAGTGCGCCAGCTGGCGAAGCTCCATAAATCGACCCTACCAATGGTGATCAGTGAATACATCTGTTGGGCAGATGGCCAGAGGCGCAGCACGGTGAGACGGACAACGAAATCCACCGGAACAGGTGATTCCAGTGACCGCACACACCACACCCAGCCCCACCGGGCCGCTCCTCGACACCCACGACATGGTTGTGATCCACCGCGCCTTCCGGCGCGAATCACGGTTGCTCGCGTCCCTGATCGCGGCCGTACCGGACGGCGACACGCGCCGGGGCAGGGTGCTCGCCGCGCACCTTCGCTGGTATCAGTGCGGGTTGCACAATCATCATGCCGGCGAGGATGAATTGCTCTGGCCTGTGCTGCATGCCCGGGCTGACCTCGAGTCCGAGGTCGTGCTCCGGATGGAGGCCCAGCATGAGCGGGTCGCCGCGTCGCTCGACCAGGTGATGGCCTGCCTGCCGCCCTGGCAGGCGTCGGCCCGCACGCCCGAGCGGGATCACCTAGTGGCGGCGCTCACCGCGCACCGGGCCGTGATGCTCGAGCACCTCGACGACGAGGAGGCGCACCTGCTGCCGGTCGCCGCGCGCTACCTCACCAGGCCGGAATGGGACGCCCAGGGTGAGCACTTCGTGGCCAGCACGCCGAAGCGCCAGTTGCTCATCTTCCTGGGCGCCGTCCTGGAGGACGCCGACCCCAGCGAGCGGGCCAGCGTACTCACGGCGATGCCGGTCCGGCCCGGATGATCTGGCAAACCTTCGGGCGGCTCAGCTACGCGCGGCATACCAGGCGCGTGCGTGGGCGAGCGCCCAGCAGGGCCGCGAACGCGCTCTGACCCGGCCACCCTGGCCGGCTGGGCGGGACCTCGGGGACGGGCCGGGTCCGCGTTGAACTGCACCGCATCTGGCCACGTGTTGAGGGCAGCCGGAATCCTCCGGTGCGGGCGGCAGGGGCACATCGTGGAAGCACTGGCGGTCAGCGACCCCCGGCAGGTGGGGGTGTACCGGCTGCAGGCACGACTGGGCGCCGGCGGGATGGGGCAGGTGTTCCTGGGCTACTCACCGGGAGGCCGGGCCGTCGCGGTCAAGGTCATCCACCGCGAGCTGGCCGGTGATACGGAGTTCCGGGCCCGGTTCCGCCGGGAGGTCGCCGCGGCCAGCGTGGTCAACGGGGCCTACACCGCCCCGGTGATCGCAGCCGGGCCCGACGACGACCCGCCGTGGCTGGCGACCGTGTTCGTGCCCGGACCGTCGCTGGCCGAGGCGGTGCACATCGCCGGGCCTTTACCTCCTGCGTCAGTGTGGCGGCTGGCCGGCGGACTGGTCGAAGCGCTGCAGGCGGTCCACGCCTGCGGGCTCGTGCACCGGGACCTGAAGCCGGCCAACGTGCTGCTCGCCCTGGATGGCCCGCGGGTGATCGACTTCGGGATCTCCCGCGCGCTGGAGAGGACCGCGATGACCTCCACCGGGATGATCGTGGGCACGCCCTCGTTCATGTCCCCGGAGCAAGCGGAAGGCCGGCGCGGGCGGGCCGGTGAACTCCGGCATCACGGTGGCCCGGGGGATCGTCTACGCGGGCGGCAACGACTACGTCGTGCGCGCGCTGCGGGCCAGCAACGGCGGTCCGGTGTGGCAGTTCGCCGCGGGCGGCCCGGTGGCATCCCAGATCGCCGTGGCGGGCCGGACCGCGTACGTCGGCAGCAACGACTTCCGCGTCTACGCCCTGCAGTGATCAGCGGGACTCAGCGTCCCCGCAGGTCCTCGTTAGAGGGGCAGTGTGTACTTCAGGATGAAGTTCAGCGCGACCGCGAACACCAGGTACAGCAGCCACAGCCCGGTGCCGAGGTGGAAGAAGCCGAGTGCCTTCTCCGCCGGGCGGAAGGCGGGCACGTCGGGGGCCAGGGTGGCGAAGAACTCCGCCACATACACGCAGGCCAGGCCGATGAACAGGCCGCCGACCGGGGCGTCACCGGCCTTGAAGAACACGATGATGCCCAGCACCGAGATGGCCAGGAACGCGACGGTCATGCCGATGTTGGCCCGGGCGTCGGCCCGGCGCAGCCTGATCCAGCCCATCGCGAACCAGTGCACGCCGTACGCGGTGAAGGCCAGGGCCGCCATGTACAGCGGCGGTGACGCGGTGAACGTGCCGAACAGGGTCAGCCCGGCGAACAGGTAGACGCCGGTGAGGAACTGCATGAAACCTGGCATCCAGATACCCCAGATGCCGGTGGCCAGGTCCACCCGCTCGTCGCGCGGCGGGTAGCCGAAGAGTTCCTGAGTCCCGTAGACGAGATAGCCCGTCCCCAGGCCCATGAAGCCGACGGCCAGCGGGGGAAACGGGGATTGGGGGAACGTGAGCTGGATACCGGCCTGGGCTAGCGACATTCCTGCCTCCTCAGGGCGGTGCCCGCCCGGTGAAGAAACGGTCCCGTAGGCCCTAGACCTATTGTGCGGGCTGTGTTATACGCGACATCGTCAGAGTGGGTAGTGATAGGGACACCCGATTGCCGGAGCTGCAACCTGACTGCAAGCCAAGGCCCGCACGATGGGGCTGACCCGTCAGGAGGCGACATGACCCCGAACCCGGTAGCCCAGAACCCGATGATGCAGAACCCAGTGGCCGGAAGCCCAGTGGCCCAGAACCCGGCAGCAGACAACCCGGTGATCGGGAAGTTCCTGCAGGCGATCGAGACGGCGACCATCGGTGACTGCGACGCGTGGAGCACCGACGCCACCCTGGACGCGACCGTGCCTGGCTGGCGGCTGCACGCCGCCGGCCCGGAGGCGATCCGCGCCGAGTACGCCCGGTGGTTCGCCGACCCGGGCCACTTCGACGAACTGCGCCGCTATCCGGTCTCCGGTGGGGCGAGCGAAGTGGTCGAGTACACCCTGAGCTGGACCGAGAATGGAGTGCCGCACGCCGGGCACCATATGCACCTGATTACGCTCCGGGGCAACCGCATCGTCTCCGATATGGTGTTTTGCGGGGGCCGCTGGCCGGCCGCCTTGCTGGCTGAAATGGAAGCGGCTGATGCATGATCCGGGGGACGGCCACGACGGTGCCGTGGCGTCGCTGTCCGCGCGGCACTACCGCGATGTGGCCGAGCTGCTCGCGGGCGTGACCGGGCGGACCCCCCTGGACGGGGTCCCCGGCAAGTCCGGGGCCCGGCTGGAGCGGGTCGTGATCGGCGGCCAGGGCTATGTGCTGAAGCACCTTGACCTGAGCGACGACTGGACGATGCGGGCGTCCGGCTCGCTGCGCGGCGCCCCGCTGGAACTGTGGGAGCGGGGCATCCTGGCCCGCCTGCCCGGCTGCTTTAACCAGCCCATCGTGGGGGCGGCCCCCGAGGAGGGCCTCCCCGGTGCGGCCCCGGCCCGGGGACCAGCTTCGCCGCGCGGCTGTGCCCTGCTCATGCGGGACGTGACGCCGTGGCTGGTCCCGGCCACGGATGAGGCGATCCCGCTCGGCCAGCATCTGAGCTTCCTGCGGCACATGGCTGCCCTGCACGCCACGTTCTGGGCGTGCGGCCCCGAGTGCGACGTGATCCCGGCGCTGCACCGCTATCTCGAGCTGTCCCCCTGGATGGCGCAGGCCGAGGCGGCCACCGAGGCAGCCACCGGGACCGGGCACCTGGTACCCCAGCTGGTCGGCCGGGGCTGGCCGTTGCTGGCGCAGGTGGCACCGGATGCCGCGGCCGTGGTCACCCCACTGGCCTATGACCCCGGCCCGCTGGTCCACGCCCTGGCCAGGACGCCGCATACGTTCGTGCACAGCAACTGGAAGCTGGACAACCTCGGCACTGACGACACGGGGCGGACGGTCGTGCTGGACTGGGAACAGCCCGGAGTGGGCGCGCCGCTCAGCGACCTGGCCTGGTACCTGGCCATCAACTGCCGCCGTCTCCCGCAGGCCAAGGAGGCGTCGATCAGCGTCTACCGGGACGCGCTGGAGGAGTGCGGCATCGACACCGGGCCGTGGTGGGACCGGCAGCTGGCCCTGTGCCTGCTGGGAGCCCTGGTCCAGTTCGGCTGGGAGAAGGCGCTGGGCGGCTACGACGAGGAGCTGGCGTGGTGGGAGGCCAAGGCGGTACAGGCCGCACGCCTGCTGAACTGACCTCAGAGGTTCGGGCCGCCTACGAGGCCGCGGCCTCAGACTGGGCCGGCGGCCCAGAGCAGGTGTATGCCCCGCTGGCCCGGGCCCTGGTCGGGGCGGCGCCGCTCCCGGTGGCCGGCCGCCGGGTCCTCGACCTGGGCGCCGGCACCGGCGTGGCCGGCCGGGCCGCGCTGGCCGCGGGCGCGGACCGGGTGGTGGCCGCCGACCTGGTGGTGGCCATGCTGCGCCGGGCCGGTCCCGCGCAGCACCCGGTGGCGGCCGACGCCGCGGCCCTGCCGTTCCGCGATCGGGCCTTCGACCTTGTCGTGGCCGCGTTCTGCCTCAACCACCTGAGCCGGCCGGGGGCTGCGCTGTGCGAGGTCCGGCGCGTCGGCCGCGGGCTCGCGGCCAGCACGTTCGCGCCGGGCTGGACTCATCCAGCCAAGCTGGCGGTGGACGAGGCGCTACGCCCGTTCGGCTTCCAGCCGCCTGCCTGGTACATGTCGCTGCAGCGGGAGGCTGGCCCGGCCGTGCAAGGTCCGGCGTTCCTGGCCGCCCAGGCGGCCGCCGCCGGGTTCACCGATGTGCAGGTCCGCACGATGACCGTGCCGACCGGCCTGTCGGCTCCGGCGCAGCTGGCGTCGTGGCGGCTGGGCATGGCCCAGGTCGCCCCGTTCCTCCAGTCGCTGGACGCCGCTGAGCGGTCGGCCGCGCGGCACGCCGCCGAGCAGGCCGTGGCCGGGACCGGGCCACTGGTCGTCTCATACAGGTAGGGTAAGGGCCCGTCCCGGCGGGCCAGCCCGGTTCGGCTGGCTCGGGTGGTTCAGCTGGCGGCGGATCGGATCGAGCTTTACCGAAGGAGACACGATGACCACCGCAGTGATCGGCGCCACCGGCCGCGTCGGCAGTGAGATCGTCCGGGGCGTACTCGCGCGGGGCGGTGCGGTCGCCGCGCTGGTTCGCGACCCCGGCAAAGCCCGCCGCACCTTCGGCGAACCTGGGGGGCTGCACATCCGTCCTACGCGCCTCGACGATCCGCGCGACCTTAACGAGGCATTTGACGGGATCCGCACGGTGTTCATCGCGATGGGATCAACCGGGATCGAGGGTGTCCTGCAGCGGATCGTCGTCAACGCCGCCGCCGGGATCTCCTCGATCGAGCAGGTCACCCGCCTATCGGTGCTGAACGCCTCGGCGGGCTCACTGGGGATCAACCAGCGAGCCCACGACAGCATCGACCAGTTCGCCTCCTCGACCGCTGTGCCGTACTCGACCATCCGCCCCGCGATCTTCTCGGCGTCGCTGCTCGCCGGAGCGCCCGAGGTGCGCGCCTCGCGCAGCTGGACCGGCCTAGCCGGCAGCGGCCGTATGGCCTTGATCGACCATCGCGATGTGGCCGAGGCCGGGCTGCGCGTGCTCACCGACCCGGCGCTGTGGGGCGCGCACCACGACCTGACCGGACCGGCCGCCATGTCGTGGCCGGAAGCGCTCGAGCTGCTTTCGGCGGAACTCGGCGAGCCCGTCACCTTCCGGGTCGCGGCCGAGCGGCAGTTCCTCGAGCGTCTCACCGCCGCCGGACTACCGGCGGGGACCGCGGAGCTGCTCATCACGCGTGAGTGGGCGATCCTCGCCGGCGAGAACGACTACACGACCGGCAGCTTCCAGCAGATCACCGGCCGCCCCCCGCGCCGGTGGCCGAGTTCCTCCACGAGTACCGGGCGGAATTCGCCTGATGCCCGCGCGTCTTCCCGATCCCGCTCGGCGGCTTCCTCGCCAGCACCGGCTCGACCTCGCACTCTCCCGGTAACCCCCAGAATTGGAGATGGCTGATTACCGGGCCAGGGCGCGCCAGGCGGGCAGGCGCTGGTCCACGCGCCGCCGCAGCCCGTCCGCGTAACCCCCCGCGTGCCGGGCGAGCCGGTCCGCGCGATCGATGGCCCGGCCGAGCCAGGCAGGGTTGGCGAAGTCGGCGGCCACCTCGCCGGTCCACCACCACGCCTCGATCGCCACTGAGGCGTCGAGCAGGTCCAGGTCAGCCTCGACGGCATCCAGGTCCACCGGGCATCCCAGGGCCCGGTCCGCCCGGTGCTGGAGCAGGCGGGCCACGCCGATGTACCGGGGAACACCGAGTGCGGTCGCGCGCGACTCCAGTTCCCGGGCCTCGGCCGCCGCCCGGCCGGGATCGGCGCGCACCAGGGCCAGGCGCCCCGTGATAAGCCGGTGCTTCAGGTCGAGCCGCCAGCCGAACACCAGGTCGCCTCTGAGCAGCGCGGCGGCCTCCGCCAGCCGGGCCTGCGCGCCGCCGGTATCACCGGCCTCCAGGCTCTGCTCGGCCAGGTCTTCCAGCGCGGCGATGGTGACCTCGGCCGTGCCCTGGCGTTGCGCGATCTGCAGCGCCGCCGCGTGCTGGTCGGCAGCTTCCCCGGCGGCACCCAGGTTCCGCAGCACCCAGCCCGCGAAGTTCACCGCGCGCCCCGCGAAACGCGGCACCTGCCGCCGCTCCACCTCCTCGGTGTAGCGGGCGAACGCGGCCAGGGCCTGGGCTGGGCGGCCCGCGAGGGCATGCGCGTGCCCGGTGAACAGCAGCGCATGCAACGTGGCCGAGGTGTAGTTGACTCCCACGTGTCCACGGGCCGCCGGGCTCAGCAGCGGCAGAGCCTCGGCCATCCGGCTCTGGTGGGACCGGAGCACCCCCAGCCACGCGGCCGCGCTCACCCGGTCCGCGCCCTCGCCGAGCGAGAACGCCTCACCGAGTAGCTGCTCGGCCCGGTCCAGGTCACCCGCGGCATGGTGGGTACGGCCCCCGACCGCCAGGCACCGGGCCCTGTGACCGGATCCGCCGCGGCGAGCGCGCCGTCCTCGGCGAACTGGGCGGCCTGCCGGAAGCGGCGGCCGAAGTATGACGCCCACGCGCCGACCTTCAGGGCGGCCGGGCCCCCCCGCGCGCTGGACATCCTCCAGGGCCTGGGCGTAGCGGCCACGGCGGGTGCGGACCCGGGCCCGGGCCAGCCAGCCTTCCTGATCGGGGTGCAGGACCAGGGCGTCGTCCAGCAGGGCCTCGGCCGCGGCGTGATCGAAACGCTCCCCGGCCCGCGCCGACGCGTCCCGCAGCGTGCGCGAGGCCAGGGCGAGATCACCGCCCCGGCGGGCGTGGTGGGCCACCACCAGGGGGTCGGCGTCCGGCCGCCGGGCCAGGACCCGGCCCGCCTGCCGGTGCAGGAGCGCCGCGCGTCCGGCGGTGGCGCTCGCCGCCAGGGCCTCCCGCAGCAGCTCGTGCCGGAATCGGAGGGTCCCGATCTCCTCGGCCAGGAACTGCCCGGCGACGGCCCGCTCGGCGTCATCCAGCAGCTCCACCGCGCCGCGGCCCAGTACCGCCGCCAACAGGTCGAGGTCCAGCTGGGGGCCGATCACCGCCGCGGTCCGCAGCAGCGCCCCGGCACTACCCAGCTCGTCGCAGCGCGCGGACACCGACTCGACCAGCGACGCGGGCAGCGTCCCGCCCGCGGCCTGCTGGGCCAGCTCGGTGAGGAACAGCGGGTGTCCTTTGGACCGCTCATACAGCTCGTCCACCCGCGCCGGGCCAACCAGCTCCGCGGCCGCATCCCGGCCCAGCACACCGAGGTGGATGAACCCGGTGGCCGGCAGGGGCTCGCCCGCTCCCGGCCGGACCGCGGCCACCACGGTCAGCGGTACGCTCTCGCGCCGCACGAAGGCCAGCCAGTCCGGGAGCGCGGGGCCCGCCAGGTGCGCATCGTCGATCGCCACCACCAGCGGCCCTTGCGCGGTAAGCCTGCCGAGCAGCCGGACCAGGGCCGCGTACAAGACCGCGGGCCCGAGCATGCTGTCGGCCAAGACCGGCCGCGGCCGTGCTTCAGGGACGAGCGCACGCGGACCGGGGCCCGGGGCCAGCATGCGCCCGAGCAGCGGCTCGTCGTCCTTCAGCAGGTCCGCGGCGGCCTCGGGCCCGAGCCGGCGCAGCAGCGCGGCCAGCCCGGCGAGCAGCGCGTCCAGCGGCATGGCCCGGTCGAGCTGCCCGCACGTGACCACCAGCACCGTGTCCCCGGCGGTCGCCCGCCGGTCAGCCCAGGTGCGCAGCAGGGTGGTCTTGCCGATGCCCGCCTCGCCCTCGATCACCACCACCTCGACGCTGGCTCCGGTCCCGACGCTGGCACCTGCCTGAGCACCGCTACCTGCCTCCGCACCGGCACCTGCGTCTGGCCGGGCACCGTGGACGCGCAACGCCACGGCGTCGAGGTAGGCCAGTTCCTCCCCCCGGCCAACCAGGCCCCGGACGGCCGGGGCCGGGGCCGGGGTCGCCGGGACCAGCTCACCGCGCAGGATCGCCAGTTGCAGCGCCTCCGTCTCCGGTGACGGGTCCGTGCCCAGTTCGTCGGCGAGCCGCTCCCGGGTGCTGGCGTACGCGGCCAGGGCTGCCGCCACCCGGCCGCCCGTGACCTGGGCGCGCAGCAGCACCCGCAGTGCCGCCTCGTCGTAAGGGTCATATTCGAGCGCGGTCGCGGCCGCATCGGCCGCCGCCATCCAGTCACCGGCGGCCAGCAGCGCGGCCGCCGCCACCGGGCGGGCGCGGCGGATCAGGCGCTCCAGGTCGGCCCGGCGCAACTGGGCCCATTCACCCGGCAGCAGCGCCGGGCCGTCGCCGTGGATCAGCGAGAGGGCGACACGGGCCGCGGCCGCCGCCCCCATCACCTGGCCCGCGTCGCGCCGCCGGCTCACCTCATCGGCCAGGCCGGCCAGTTCGGTGGCATCGAGCCAGTCGCAGCGCAGCAGGTACCCGCGGTCGCGATGCTCGATCCGGTCCCGGCCGAGCACGGACCGCAGGCGGCTAACCAGCACGGCGAGCTGGTCGTCAGGCTTCGTGGGCGGAGTCTCACCCCACAGTGCGTCCGCGAGCGCGGCCGAAGACACCAACTGGCCGCCGGCCAGGGCCAGCAGGTGCAGCGCGAGGCGCGCTTTCCGGCTGCCCAGCGACTGCGGCTCCAACCCGTCGACCGCGAAGTCGTTGAGCACCCGCACCGCGAGTGACCTCATGCCGGTATCCAACCCTGATGCGGCCCCAATAGCCAGGTCAGCGGTGCAAGGTGGCTGCAACCCCGATGGGCAGGCTCAGCGGCAAGAAATACACGAGCCGCAAGGAGAAGTGAGGACCATGACCGGAAAAGCGAAACAGAAGAGCTTCGAGACCCCCGACGAGACGCGCGCGTTCGACCATGGTGTGCTGCACCTGCTGCGGATCGGTGGCGGGGAGGTCGGCCGGCTCACCCTGCAGCCAGGCTGGCGCTGGTCACAGGATGTCAAGCCGCTCGCCGGGACCGAGCTGTGTGAGGCGCCGCATTTCCAGTACCACGTGCAGGGCACGCTGCACATCGTGATGGGCGACGGGGCGGAATTCGACGCCCGTCCAGGAGACGTCACCGCGCTGCCCCAGGGGCACGACGCCTGGGTGGTCGGGGACGAGCCCGTCGTGGTGGTCGACTGGTACGGGGCCAGCAACTACGCACGCGGCGCATTCAGGTCAGGCGCTCAGGCCATAGCCAGCGGCCCGCGAACGGGATACTTTGCCCCCGTAAGAACAACTCAGGGGGGCTGGCAATGGCCGATGCGCCGTTTGTGTGGGACAACCTTGGCACGTACAAGGCTGAGGGCACGTTCTTGGATGGCTATCCCGACGACGAGCGGACGTTCTTCGCTCCACGTGACAACGTGCACGGCCTGCTGGTCGCCCTGCTCGGGACGGCCCAGCACTCGATCGTGGTCAACATGTTCGGCTACGACGACGACGAGCTGAACACGATCATCCAGGGCAAGCTGGCCGACGAGCGGGTCTACGTCCAGATGAGCCTGGACCGGAGCCAGGCCTCGGGGGTGCACGAAAAGGCCATCCTGGCCAAGTGGAACAACAATGCCTTCGGCAACAGCATCGCGATCGGCACCAGTTCGGTGCATAACGCCATCTCCCATCTGAAGATCGTCATCGTGGATGGCGTGTACACGGTGAAAGGGTCGACCAACTGGTCGCTGTCCGGTGAGGAGCAGCAGGACAACGAGCTGAGCCTCAACCGGAACGCGGTGATCGCCGCCGAGACCCGCGCCATCCTCGACCTCAACCACGACTTCATGCTCAAGCAGATGGTCGGATCGGGGCTCGACGTGGCCAAGTTCCTGGCTCCTACGGCCCCAGGTGCCACGCCCCCGCTGCCACCTCGGCCGGTCAGCGCGGCGAAAGGGGAGTAGCCGCCCTCTCAGGAGAGCGCAGGGCCAGGCCGGCTGGAGTGCCTGCCGGTCAGGAGAGCGCGGGGCCAGGCTGGCGAAGGTGGTGTACGGGGCCACCTCGCCCGGCAGGATGAGGCCGTCCTCGATGGCCCGGGCCAGCAGCGCGTCCTTCGTGTGGGCCAGGCCGAGTGTGGCGTACTTCACCCGGGCCCGGTCGATGTACTGCCGGACCGTGTTCTCGGAAATGGACATCCGGCGGGCCACCGAGGCCTTGGACATGCCCTGGAACCAGAGCAGCAGCGCCTGCCGTTCCTTGCCCGACAGGGCCGGGCGGCCCGGGCGGGGATCGGCGAGGATGGCCTTGGCCTGGGAACGGGTCACGCAGGGCCGGTCGGCCGCGGCCGCCAGCACGGCCTCGAGCAGGTGCTCACGGCCCTCGTCCTTACTGACGTAGGCGTGCGCGCCCGCGTCCAGGACATCCAGGATCAGCGCCGGATCGACGTGCGCGGAGAAGGCGACGATCCGGTAGCCGCTGGCGGCGAGCCGGGCCACCTCGTCCGCGACCATGCGGCCGCCGAGTTCGAGGTCGAGGATGAGCACATCCGCGGTGCGGGGCGCGGCCAGCCCAGTGATGTCGCTGACGACCTGGGTCACGGTGATCCGCCCCTCGGGATCCGCGCTGATCCAGGAGATCACCCCCTCGACGACGACCGGGTGGTCATCTACGATCGCGACCGTCACGTCGTGTTCCAACACGCCTCCACCCACAGACTCTGACCGTCCCGCTGACTGTTCACGACCAGCCCGGCTGGTGAGCTGGGCACGTCCGGATCGGCAGGCGAGTCGCTGACCAGGCTGACGATCACGCCATCGACCGTCCCGGTAACAGTGACGCGAACCCGGGAGATTGCGTTGACCAGGACCGCGATGGCCAGGTCTGTGATGGCCCGGCGGCCCTCGGGCGGGACCGCGGAGGGCTGCGGCCCCGGGAACTGGCTCCCGGGGAGCTGGGTTCCGGGGAATTGGGCGGCGGTCTCGATGTCCACCGCCACCCCGCGCCGCTGCGCGACGTCCGCGCAGGCGTGCAGCTCGTGGACCAGCGGGTCCGGCGTGTCGTCCGCCTCGGCGAACAGCCGCCGCAGCCGCGCCGCCTCGACCGCGCAGGCCCGCTGGACCGCCAGGTCGGCGGGATCGGCGGTGCCGGCCGCGAGGCCGCTCAGCAGCGGCTCGGCGGTCGCCCGCAGTTCCAGCCAGCGGGCCTGCCGGGCGCTGAGGATCCGGTCGGCCGCCGCCTGCCGGGCGGTGGCGTCCGCCTCCCTGGTCGCGGCCTCTTCCGCCTGCTGGGCTGGAACGTGCAGCGTCCGCGCGGCCACGGAGATGGCCACCTGGATTCCGGTCGACCCGGCCAGGACCGTGATGAACGCCGCCACGTTCGGCTGGTGCAGGCCGTCATGAGCCAGCACCGCGAACATGGCCAGGGCCTCCAGGGTGAGGAACACGCCCAGCTCGGCCAGGGGGCGCCGGAGCAGCACCAGGACCCCGACCCAGCCCGCGACGCCCCAGGACCAGTTGGTTTCGAGCATCTGGGCGGGCGGGCAGGCCGCGGCGGCCGCGGTGCTGATCACCAGGGCCGCGGCGGCCAGCGCCCAGCCGGTCCCACGGCGGCTCGAGCCGCGCAGCAGCAGGACCGAGCCCGCCGCGATGATCAGCGCGATCGCGCACCACGCCGCGACCTGGAACGAGTCGGATGAGTAGCTGCCCAGGTGGGCCAGGAGCAGCGGGCCCGCCCCGGCCAGCTGCCACCCGGCCGCCGCGACCACCACCGCGATGTCGAGTGCCCGCGCGTACCGGGCCGCGAGCACCGCCGACGGCCGCGGACCCGGTGCCGTCTGCGCGGTCATCCTGGACCCCGGGCCGGCACGGCGGTGCCCTCACTCAGCCACTCCTGTGGGCCGGCGGTGCCCTCCCCGGGCCACCGCTGTGCTCCCGCGGTGCCCTCCCCGGGCCACCGCAGCGTCACCGTGGTGCCCACGCCAGGAGCGCCGGAGATCTCCGCCGTGCCGCCGATCTCTGCCATCCGGCCCTGGATGGATTCGGAGATGCCCCGCCGCGACCGGGGTACTGACCGGGGGTCGAATCCCCGCCCCTGGTCGATGATCTCCACCACGACCTGGTCGTTTGCGTCGCGAACCCGCAACTCGGCCAGACCTGTCCCCGCGTGCCGGGCCACGTTGCGCAGCGCCTCAGCCGCGCAGTCCGCGATCCGGTCGAGGGCCGTGGCGGGCACGGTTCTCGTTGCGGAAAAGAAGGATGTGGAAACGCGCAGCGGGGCAGCTTCAGCGGCCACCGCGGCGAGACGCTCCGGCAGGTCCGCGTCCGGGGGGCCCAGCTCGGGGAGCGTGGGCCAGCTGTGCAGGACCTGCAGGTCGCGGGAGGCCTGCGCGGCCAGCACCGGCGAGGACATGTCCAGGGCGCCCGACGCGACCATGGTCAGCGTGGACAGGATCGTGTCGTGCAGTCGGCGGTCCTGCTCCCGCTGGTCCGCCCGCCGGGCCGCCTCGACCTTCAGGTCCTGCTCCAGCTGAAGCTGGCGGCTGATGGCCGCGTCAGCGTTCCGCCCGCCCCGCCGGACCAGGACCATCAGGGCGGCCGTGGCCAGGGTCTGGAAGACCAGGTACGCGGCGCCCGCGGGATGCGCCACGGTGATCACGTAAGCGATGATCACCACGGCGGCCACGGGCAGGCCCGCCGGGGGCGGGATGCAGAGCTGGGAGATGTAGATCGACGTACTGGCCAGGGGGAGCATCCAGGTGGTGCCCGCGGAGATCTCCGCGGCCGGCACCACCAGGTGATGCACGACGATCAGGGCCACGATGACCGCGGCGTCCGCGAGCACGAGGGGGCCGGTGATGCCGTGGCGGCCGACCCGGACGGCGAAGAATACCGACCACACGGACAGCGTGACCAGCGCGGCCGCGAGCCACGCCCCCGACACGGCGGCGGTCGCCGCCAGCGGCGCGGCCAGCACCACGGCGACCGCGATCCACAGCCGGAACCCCACCGCGTACCAGCCCACGAGCCGGTGCAGGGCCCGGTCGGACGCGCTGCCGGTGCCGCGCAGGGGCCGTATCCAGTGGCGGCCCGCGCTGGTCCCCGTCATCGCGATCTCCCACACCTCTTGTCCCGCCCACCGAGCAGTATGCGTCCGGGGATCGGGAATTGCGGCACGAATCTTAAAGAAACGCACTTCATAGTGGCTTAGCCGGACAATGTACTAAGAGAGTTCGTTAAAAGGCCGCACCCGTGGGACCCCTGGGCCAGTTGGGGCCGTTAGGACTGTTGGGCCGGGGAGCCAGTTGGGCCGGGGGGCCCGCGCACGGCGTCGGGTAGTCAGCAGCTCCACTAGCCCAGCAGCTCCACTAGTCCAGCAGCTCCACCGTGGTGAACCGGATCGGGGTGTCGCCGGCGTTCTCGAAATCGTGGATGGTCGGATCCTCCGGCGAGTGGTCGGAGTAATTGGTGTCGCCGACGTGATACTCGCGCGTGATGATCGCGCCGTCCGCGGTGCGCTGGCGGCCGATCCCACCGTCCACGACAGTCCAGAAGTAGCGCCGGGTGTGCGCGTGCGTGGCCCGCTCAGCGTGGCCGGGCGGGCGCTCACCGGGTGCTCCCACCGGACCCCGGGTACTCGACCCGCCCCCGCATCTGCAGCCGGTAAGAGTAGCGGTCCGGGTGGAAGTGGTTGACCCCCAGTTCCAGCGGCACCAGATCCCGGTCACAGTAGAGCCGCTCGATCCGCAGGACCGGCACGCCCGGCGGGCAGCCCAGGTGGCGGGCGGTGTCTGGATCCGCGGCCACTGCGGTCGCGTTCTGCACCGCGGTGTGGATCTGCCGGTCACTGACCTGATCCACGAGGCTGATCACGGTGAAGCGGGCGCCGTCGCCCGGTTCGGTGAGTGCCCTCAGCTCGGGCAGTTCCCGCAGCCTGCGGCCAATCTCCAGGGGGACATGGACCCGCGTGTGGCAGAACGGGAGGCCGTCGTGCAGCCGCAGGAAGGACATGGCCATCACGCTGTCCTCCGCGACCCGCAACGTGTCCGCCACCGCCAGGCTGGCCAGTACGTGCAGTGGCTCCACCACGCGCAGTTCGGTGTCCAGCGAGAGGGCCATCAGGTCGTCGATGCTGCCGAACGATCGCAGGTACCTGCCGTCGCCCGGGACCGCGAACGTGCCCCGCCCCCGGACCCGGTAGATAACGCCTTCGGCGACCAGGTCCTGGAAGGCGCGGCGCACGGTCTGGCGGCTCAGCCCGGTGGACGCGACCAGCTCGGCCTCGGTTGGCAGCCGCCGGCCCGGCGGGTAGCGTCCGGCCACGACCGCCTGCCGCAGCTCCGCCGCCAGCTGGCCGTACGCGGTGCCCTGACCAGGACCCGCCCCGGCGTCGGCCGGGCCCGGCCGCGCGGCCGCCCGGCGCGGTGTCACATCGGGCGGCATGGGCGGCACGACCCGCAGCGTGACGCGGGTGGCTCGGGTGGGTCTGGCTGCCAACGCGACTCCTGCTTGGTCGCTGGGTGAGCGGGTGGCCGTCCGAACGCGCCGCGGGCCCGTATCGCGAACTTTAGACGGCCATATTGTGGCGCGTCCGGTGATCGCGTCAAGAGCCAATGGCGCCCTTCCTGACTGGGATTACCGATCCTGCCGGGCGACCTCAGGAGAAGGGGTGACGGCCGGGTTTGCCTTGTGAACGCAGTAACACGCAGATTTGGCCGGTCCAATCCGCCCGCCGCCCAACCGGGCCAGGCGCGCGGCGGCCCGGCTTCCGGGCCGCCGCGCGCCGAATGGTCAGCTCGCGGGGTGCTTGAGCTGCACGGTCACCGAGTGGGTGGCGGGGGATAGGGTCACGCTGCCCGTTTGCTGGTTCACCGTGCCCGCGCTGGCCGAGGCGATGTTGTTCACGAACGCGGGCAGCTGGAACAGCACCGGCGCGGCCGGAGGCTGCCCGGTCAGGGTGAGCGTGACCGAGCTGCCGTGCCCCTGGATGGTCAGCCCCAGGTGGTGACCGTCCGTGGTCGGGAAGTTGGCCAGCTGGATGGGCTGCCCGCCGCTGAGCCAGGAGCCCGGCACGCCGCGGCCGACGACCAGGTCACCGTCGGACCGCTGCGCGGCGATCGAGTCCAGCAGCACCATGTTGGCGTTGGCCATGCCCCAGGCGTGCGGCGAGGAGCCGTTACCCGCCTCCGGGTGGGTTCCGGCCCACGGCGAACCCGGGTTGGGGAACTGCTGGCTTTCCCACCACGAGTACGGGCCGCTCTGCCCATTCGAGATCATGAACTCGTAGCTGAGGATGCCCTGGTCCCGGTGATCGGCGCTGGCCAGGCCCCACTCCCCGTAGCCGGCGTTGTAGGCGGTGCTGTAGTACTGCGTGGGGTAGCCGCCGAACGTGTTGGGCGGGAGCTTCCCGGCCAGCCGGCCGAAGCCGTAGTCGTACGTAGCGTCGATCAGGCTGACACCCGGACCACTGAGCGGGGCGCCGAACAGGTAGCCGTCCCAGGCCCACCGGCCGAACAGGAACGGCGCCGCCCAGTTGGCGTCCTCGGCGTTGGAGCACCGGTTGTCGGTGTTCGGCTCGATCATCGAGCACGGCAGGTAGTTCAGGTGACCGGCCGAGATCGTCGCGTTCAGCGTCTTGTTCACCGCCGCGAGCAGGCTGGCGTACTGCGCCGCGGCCCACTTCGCCTCGGCCGGGTCGCCGACCTTCTTGGCCAGCCACTCGTAGGTGGCCAGGCCGGTCAGCGCGGTGTAGTTGTCGATGGTCCAGTAGCCGTTGGCGTCGATGTCGTTGGTCTTCTCCATGATCCCGCCCGGCCCGGTCCGGTCCGCGGCGATCAGGTGCGCGGTGTCCTTGATGCTCGGCTCGGTCTTGCCCCCCGGGCCCTGGGTGGCGAAGTTGGCCTTCACGAAGCTCAGGTCACCAGTCTTCAGCAGGTACAGGGCCCACACCCACGGGTAGGTCCACACCCCGTCGTCGTACTGGGTCTGGGAGCCGATCACGTACCGGGCCCGGTCCAGCAGCGCGTGCGCGCCGGTGGTGTAGCCCTGGGTGAACAGGTTGGCCAGGATGCCGATGACGTCGTGGCTGAACTCGGTGTCGTAGCCGTTCGCGCCGGTCCGCAGCTGGTTGCCGGACCGGATGATCTGCGTGTAGATGAACCCGGTGCGGTAGGCGTCAGCCAGGCTGGCGTCCGGCAGGCTGACGATCTGGGCGATGGCCGAAAGCTGCTGGTTCCAGTAGGCCCGCATGTGCGCGAAATGCTGGTCGTAGCCGCCCGCGCCCGCCAGCGCCGACGCCGAGGGCCAGGCGTAGGTCCCGCCGAAGCGGTCCGCGGCCACCGCATAGTCGTGGTTCACGGTGCCATGCGCAGGCACGGTGTCGCTCGCGGAGTTGAGCGGGATCAGCCCCGCCGAGGCCTGGGGGTCGATGCTGAGCGCCTGCCCGGTCGGGTTGCTGACCTGGACCCGGCTGTAGATCACCACATACGCGTGGCCGCCGATGCTGACCTTGTCGCCGAAGTTCGTGATCGAGATACGGGCGCCGTCCCGGTGGAAGGTGGTCACCAGGGCCGGCAGGTAGCCGTCGGCGTTGGCCCAGGTGGTCGTGCTGTCGTCATAGACGCCGTAGCCGTAGGTGGTGCCGGTGACCGGCGTGGTCGTGCCGTCGCCGGGCCGGCCCTTGCTGATCACGAAGAAACTCCCGCCCAGGCAGGCGGGGACGCCCTGGTGGTTCCCGGTCCAGCCGAGCACGCTGGCGTCACCGAACGTCCCGTACACGGTCTGGTTCCCGGCCGCGCCGTTGGCTGCGCAGCTGTACGGCGGCGCCGTCACCGTCGCTGAGCTGGCGGCCTGTGCCGCGGGCAGGGCCCCGGCGGCCAGCGCCGCCGTTCCGGTGAACGCGAGTGCTGCCCACCACGCCGAGCGCCACCGGAACCGGCGCTGCCTCTTCCTTGAGGTCATGGCTCCTCCGCTGTCCTGGCCAGCGGCCCCGCGGGGCCCACCCCCGGCGGTTGCCCGCCAGCCGCAGACCGGGTACCCGGACAGGGGCGGCCCTAACACGGCCGCCCTAACCCGGCAGCAGCGCCGATGCGGTGCCCGGCACGGTGCCGATCACGCCCTGGCCGTGGGCGCTGGCGGCACCGCGGTGGGTTCACGTGCGACGGCCTGGTTCCGCACGGGCAGGAAGAGGGTGAGGGCCGTGACAAAGGCCAAGATCTTCGACACCACGTTCAGCGTGATGGGGGCGGGAGCAGAGGGGTAGCCGAACCCGAACAGGGCCCAGAGGGCGAACACCACCAGCATCGCCGCGAAGGACCAGAAGGTCGCTCTGGACACGCTCACCATAGGGGAGAGCGTCAGGAGCGCCAGCGTGGTGAGCGCGATGGCGAACAGCGGCACGAAGAACAGCGCCCGGTACCAGGCCGGATCCGGAGGGATCGGATAAGTCCGGGTCACGATGATGAGGTCGAACGGCAGCTCGAAGATCCACGGTGCGGCCAGGGCACCAATGGCGGCGCTCCCGAGCCGGGTCACCGGGCCGTACGGGCTGGCGATGAGGATGATGACGAAGACGGCGATCACGCCGAGCCCGGTGACCGGGGTGATCGGATCGGTGGGTACGGTCCGGCCCGGGAATTCATGGCGCAGCTGGTGGACGTAGACGGAGGCGCAGACCAGGAACGTCGTGATGGCCAGGACCCAGATCGCGATCATGAGGTTCGCGACGGCCGGGCGCGGCCTCCGGGCCCGGAAGGGGCCGGGCCACCGGGTTCCCGCGTAGGCCAGGCCGCCCGCAACGACCAGCAGCGTCACGGCGAGCCCGGCCCGGGCGGTGCCGCTGTAGCTGATCCAGGTCCCTTCGGTGCTCATGGTCGCTGTCCCTCTCTCCGGGCGCCCTGCTCCTGGTCGCTCCGGTCCGCCATTCCTGTTCTTCCTGCACGGTCAGGAACTTGACGAATTCCAGCAGGGCCCAGGCCATGACGACCAGCACCAGGAATATCCTGGCCGGCGAAGTCTCGAAGTACGGCCGTCCCGGTGCGCCGCCGTTCCCGGCCCGGGACACGGCCAGCCCGATCCCGGCCCCGGCGGTGAGAGCCGCCACGCCACCCAGCGCCGCCGCCGGGGATCGGGCCAGGGCCCGGCCGTGCTCGATGGCCGCGCCTTCGACCAGCTGCAGCCCGGCCCGCAGCCGGGTGGTCTGTCCCTCGCTGATCAGCTCCTCGGTGAGGTCGCCGACCTCGCCGCCGTACCGCTCCCGCCAGGCCCGGGGGTGCAGCGCGACGAGCCTGCGCACGGGCCAGCGGCTCACGACGGGACCGCCGAGATCCGCCGCAGCCCCACCGCGGCGACCCGGGACGCCTGCAGCAGGCGGGCCCGCAGTTCTTCCCGGCCCGCCGCGGTGATCTGGTACGGGCACCGGCGGTCGCTGGCCGGCAGCGCCTCGACCAGGCCGGCCCGCTCGAGCTTGGCCAGCGCCCCGTAGAGGGTGCCCGCGCCCAGCGTGACCCCCGCGAAGACCTCGATGTCCTTGATGAGTGCGTAGCCGTGCTTTGGCCCGTCGGCCAGGCTGGTCAGGACCAGGATGCCGCGATCGGAGGATCCGCGGATGGACTCCCTGGTCATCGCGACCGCCTTCGCTAGCTACTTCCGATCCGACTATATCGGAAAGTGTACTAGCGCAAGGCCAGGGTCCATCTGCCCAGCCCGCCGGACCGGCGCGAGGCCCGGGCCCATGTGCCCCGCCCGCCGGGCCAGCCTCAGGCCGGCCCGGCGGACGGGGGTTAGAGGCCCTCGTTGATGAGCCGGCCCTGCTCGTACTTGGCGGGCTTGTACTTCTTGAAGTAGAACGCCACGCCCACGCCGATCAGCACGATGGCCAGGTCGATCGGGCCGAACCACTTCGCGTAGCTGTAGCCGCTGCCCAGGAAATCGATGTTGTCGAACAGCAGGTAGACCACGGCGGCCTGGGAGATCAGCGCCAGGGCGGGGGCCACCCGGGTCTTCCACCAGTGCACCTCGTCGTCGTGGTGCCGCTCGTAGTAGACCAGGATGGCCAGCGAGACCAGGGCCTGCACCGACAGGATGATGATCACGCCCATCACCGCCATCAGCCCGTACAGCTGCAGGTAGGCCTGGGAGCTCGGGTCGTTGGTGCCGGTGAACACGGCGAACAGGATGATGATGAACGCCGCGATCAGCGTCTGGACCACCGACGCGATGTACGGGCTCTTGAACTTGGGGTGGGTCCGGCCCAGCGGCTTAGGCAGCAGCCCTTCCCGGCCGAGGGAGTACATGTACCGCGCGGTGGTGTTGTGGAACGCCATCCCGCAGGCGAACGACCCGGTGATGATCAGGTAGCTCATGATCGAGGACACCCAGTGCCCGGCGTACTGGGTGGCCGGGGCCAGGTAGAAGTTCGCCGCGTTGCCCTGGGCCGCGGCGACGGCCGCGTGCGTGCTTGGGTAGCCGAACAGCGGCGCCCAGGACGTCAGCGCGTAGAAGACGCCCAGGCCGATGACCGAGATGTACAGCGCGCGGGGCACGATCCGCTTCGGCTCGCGGGACTCCTCGGCGTAGTTGGGGGCCATCTCGAACCCGACCCAGGACCAGAACGCGAAGAACAGCCCGATGCCGACCGAGCCGGCGGCCAGCTTCCCGGAGGCCGGGAACGACTTGAACGCGTTGGCCGGGTTGAGCGCGGCCCAGGGGGCGTGCCCCTTGCTGAACATGAAGATGTCGAAGATGACCAGGATCGCGATCTCGCTGATCAGCCCGATGGCCAGCAGGGTGGAGGACAGCCGGACGTCGAAGAAGGTCAGCAGCGAGATCAGCACGACCATGCCCAACGCGAACCAGGGCCACCCGATGTTGACCCCGAACGCGTTCACCTTGAGGTTCGCGAAGTACGCGAACCCGCCGGCCAGTGAGGCCTCGAACACCGAGTACGCCACGACCGCCCCGTAGCCGGTGCCGATGCCGAGCTGGCGGCCGAGCCCGTGGCTGATGTAGGAGTAGAAGCCGCCCGCGCTGGTCTTCTTGCGGGTCATGGCCACGTAGCCGACGGAGAACACGACCAGCACGATCGCGGCGAACATGAACGCGGCGGGCGCGCCGACACCCTGGCCGTACCCGACCATGATCGGGGTGTTGAACAGCATCGCCGAGATCGGCGCGGACCCGGTCACGGTCAGGAAGAGGACCCCGCCCAGGCCGATCGCTCCCTTGCGCAGCTTCGGGACGTCGGACC
The DNA here is from genome assembly GCA_963770545.1 of uncultured Actinomycetes bacterium. Lineage (GTDB taxonomy): Bacteria > Actinomycetota > Actinomycetes > Streptosporangiales > Streptosporangiaceae > RYN-230. Next base: position 109,897 of record CAVYQF010000034.1, read on the forward strand.
TTTGGGAGATGTCGAGGGATTCCTCCATCCCCTCGAAACCGCCGACCCGTGGAAGCTCCGACTGTGCCATGAGTGCCCTCCCCAGAGGATCGCCCAGTTAGTGCGAGGTGGCCACGCCTGCGGCGCGGTGATGGATCGGCGGTGGTCAAACAGCGGGTGGTCAGACAGCGGGTGTCAAGCCAGGGTCAAACGGTTCAAGCACGCCTTTGTGGTACAGATCACAGCGCGGACGGTATCAGCAGGTGGGGATCATGACAAGAGTTATGGTTCATGAAATATGGACTTAATCTTGACCTCTTGACAGGTAAAGGTCAGAAGCGTACGTATTTGGTCAGACCAAAGTAGACCGGAACGGCAGTTGTCCGGACTGAAAGACACCAGAGCGGCACCCGGGAGCCCGGAGGTGACATGGCCGAAGAGCTGATCGCCTTCCCGTCCAAGGCCGAAATGCTCGCCCGGTCCAGGCAGTTCTGGAACCCGGACAAGACCCAGTTCTGGACCGACTCCGGCGTCCCGCTGGTCATCGACCGGCGCGAGGGCTACTTCATCTACGACGTCTCGGGCAAGCGCCTGATCGACGTGCACCTCAACGGGGGCACCTACAACCTGGGCCACCGCAACCCCGAGGTCACCGCGGCGGTCAGCGCGGCCATGCAGCGGTTCGACATCGGCAACCACCACTTCCCTTCGCTGGCCCGCACGGCGCTCGCCGAGGCGCTGATCAGCACCGCACCGCCCGGCCTGGGCAAGGTGGTGTTCGGCAGCGGCGGCGGCGAAGCCATCGACATCGCGCTGAAGACCGCCCGGCACGCGACCAAGAAACGGCGGATCGTCTCGGTGGCCAAGGCCTACCACGGGCATACCGGCCTGGCCGTCGCGACCGGCGACGAGCGGTTCGCGACCCTGTTCCTGGCCGACCGGCCGGACGAGTTCACTCATGTCCCGTTCAACGACCTGGCCGCGATGGAGGACGGGCTGCGGGGGCGCGACGTCGCCGCGGTGATCATGGAGACGATCCCGGCCACCTACGGCTTCCCGCTGCCCGCGCCGGGCTACCTGGAAGGCACCAAATCGCTCTGCGAACGGTACGGCGCCCTGTACATCGCCGACGAGGTACAGACCGGGCTGATGCGCACCGGCGAGCTATGGGCGATCACCAAGCACGGCATCGCCCCGGACATCCTGGTCACCGGGAAGGGCATCTCCGGCGGGATGTACCCGATCAGCGCGGTCCTGGTCAGCGACGCGGCGGCGGGCTGGCTCAGCGAGGACGGCTTCGCGCACATGTCCACGTTCGGCGGGGCCGAACTTGGCTGCATCGCGGCGCTGAAGACCCTGGAGATCACCTGCCGGCCCGAGGTCAGGTCCATGGTCTTCTACATCGCCGACCTGATCGGCCGCGGGCTGCGCCGGATCCAGTTGGCCTACCCGGACTGGTTCGCCGGCATCCGTCAGGACGGCCTGGTCATGGGCCTGGAGTTCGACCACCCGCAGGGCGCCAAGTTCGTCATGAAGCGGCTCTACGAACACGGGGTGTGGGCGATCTTCTCCACCCTCGACCCGCGCGTTCTGCAGTTCAAGCCGGGCCTGCTGCTCACCCCGGACCTGTGCGCGGAACTGCTCGACCGGGTCGAGGTGGCCATCGCCGAGGCCCGCAGCGACGCGGCGAGCGGAAGGCGGGTCCGATGACCGAAGCCGCAGTCCCGGACATGGACCAGCCCATCTCCGTGGACCTGCTCACCGACCCGGCGGGGGTGCCGCGGGCCCGGGCCATGCTGCAGCGGGCGCAGTGGGCCGCGTCCGCGTTCGCCCGCTACGACCGGGCCGCGGTGGACCGGATCGTCCACGCCGCCGCGGCGGCAGGTGCGGCGAAGGCCCGCGAGTACGCCGACTGGGCGGTCCGCGAGACCGGGTTCGGCGTGGCCGAGCACAAGGTCATCAAGAACCTGGCCAACAGCACCGGGCTGATCGAGGCCTACGCCGGCCACGACTACGTGACCCCCCGGGTCGATCCAGCCGCCCGGATGGTCGAGATCCCGCGCCCGGCCGGGGTGGTGCTCGCGCTGACCCCGTCGACCAACCCCGTCGCCACCGTGTTCGTCAAGTCGCTGCTCGCCCTCATGACCCGCAACGCCGTGGTGGTCAGCCCGCACCCGCTGGCCCGGGAATGCTCCGCCGACGCGGCCCGCACGCTGGCCGAGGCCGCGGTGGCGGCGGGCGCGCCGGACGGCGTCATCCAGGTCGTGGACGAGCCGTCGGTGCCGCTGATCAACGCGCTGATGGCGGACGAGCGGACCAGTGTGATCGTGGCGACCGGCGGCACCGGCGTGGTCCGGGCCGCCTACAGCTCCGGGACGCCTGCCATCGGGGTGGGGCCGGGCAACGTGCCGGTTTTCGTTGCGGACGATGCGGACCTGCCGGAAGCTGCCCAGCGGATCGTGGACAGCAAGAGCTTCGACAACTCGATCCTGTGCACCAACGAGTCGGTGCTGATCGTGACCGAGGCGGCGGCCGGGGCGCTGCTGCGCCATCTGCAGCGCGCAGGCGCGTACCTGCTCCCGCCGGACGAGCGGGACCAGGTCCGCGACCTGGTGTTCCCCGGCGGGCACTTCGACAGCCGGTTCGTCGGGAAGGACGCGACAGCGATCGCCGCCCAGGCCGGCCTGCGGGTGCCGGGCACGACCCGGGTGCTCCTGGCCCCCTTCCCCCTGGTCGTGCCCGAGGAGCCGCTGGCCCGCGAGAAGCTCTGCCCGGTTCTCGGCCTGACCCAGGTGGGCAGCGTGCGGCACGGCATCGACGCCGCGCGGGCGGTGCTCCGGCTCGGCGGCCGGGGCCACTCGGCCGCCATCCACGCGGCCGACCCGGCGACGATCATGGCCTACGGGGCCGCGCTCGAGGTGCTCCGCATCGTGGTCAACACCGGATCCAGTCTCGGCAGCGCCGGCGTGGGCACCGGGCTCGCGCCGTCCATGACCATTGGGACGGGGTTCTTCGGGCGCTCGTCCGTCGGTGAGAACCTGCAGCCGAAGCACCTCGTGCAATGGACCCGATTGGCCTATAACGAAGACCCGGCCGTGGGTTTCGCCGACTTCACGGGACTCGTGCCTTGGGAGGCGCCTGCCGGCGCCGTGCCTGCGTATCCGGTGGCCTCTAACTTGCGTGACGGGCGGTCCGGGGCGGGGCCCTCTCGCCCGGCCCACCAAACGCCGGGAGAGAGGGCCCGCGCCTCGGCCCTGGGTGCCGACCCCGAAATGGACGTGCTGCGGGCGGAGATCAGGCGGGTCGTCCTGGAGGAGTTGCGGGGGATCATGGGGGATGGGCGTGGCTGACCTGCGGTCATTCATCTTTCTTGATCGGCTGCAGCCGCAGACGATGTGCTACCTCGGGTCGTGGATCCGGGGGAGCCTGCCCCGGAGTAACGATGCGGCGATCGTGGTGGAGGTCGCGCCGGGGCTGGATATCGAGCCGCTGACCGATGTGGCGCTGAAGTACGCGGGAGTGCGGGCCGGGATCCTCGTGGTGGAGCGGCACTTCGGATACCTGGAGGTGCACGGGAGCACGGACGAGGTGCGGGCGGCCGGGTCGGCGGTGCTGGACGCGCTGGGGGCGTCGGAGCGGGACGCGTCGGTGCCGGAGGTGCTGGCCTCGAAGATCGTCACGATGATCGACCCGCAGCACGCGTTCCTGATCAACCGGAACAAGATCGGCTCGATGGTGCTGGCCGGGGAATCGCTGTTCGTGCTGGAGATGCAGCCCGCCTCGTACGCGATCCTCGCGGTCAACGAGGCCGAGAAGGCGGCCCGGATCAAGGTCGTGGACTACCGGATGATCGGCGCGACGGGCCGGGTGTACCTGTCCGGGTCCGAGGCGGATGTCCGGCAGGCCGCCGACGCGGCCGAGCACGCCCTGCTGAGCAGGGCGGGTACGAGAGCATGACCGCCGGCCTGGACCCCGAGACGTTGCGCGCCCTGGTCCGCGAGGCGCTGGCGGATCTACTGCCTGCGGGCACGGGTGCCGATGGTCCTGCGCCGGTTCAGCCGGCCCCGGCCGGCTTCCAGCCGGTGCCATCGGCTCCGGCCAGCCCTCCGTCGGCGCAGCCGGCTCCAGCTAACACTGCGCCGGCGCAGGACGGGGCGGCGTACACGGTGCGGGACGGGGTCGCCGAGGTGGAAACCGTGAGCGTGCGGACGGACCGCGAACTCGCCGCGTTCGTGACCCGGCTGCTGCACCTGGTCGAGAACCCGCGCCGCCGCGACGACCTGCGCAGCGGCCGGCTCCGGTTCCGCCTGGCCCCCGGCGGGGCCGCGGGCGCGCCGGCGTCCGCGCGGCCGACCCGCCGCATCGACCAGGGCGCGGTCACCGAGGCCGCGGTCCGCGACGCGGCCCGGGCTGGGGCCCGGCTGGTGCTGGGGCCGCGCGCGGTGCTTACGCCGCTGGCCCGCGACCGGGCCCGGGCGGCCGGGGTCGAGATCGAGAAGGAGCGCTGATGGTAACCGCGACGGTGGTGGGAAACGTCTGGGCCACCCGCCGGCTGGCCGAGATCCCCAAGGGCGCGTTCCTGGAGGTGGAGGCCGACGGCAGTGGCCAGCGCTTCGTGGCCTTCGACGTTCTGGGCAGCGGGGTCGGGGAACGGGTGCTGGTCGTCCAGGGATCGGTCGCCGCGGCCTGGTTCCCGGGCGAGCCGCCGCCGGTGGACGCCCTGATCATCGGCTCCGTAGACCCAGGCAGTAGTACAGCCGAGTAAGGAGAGACAAGTGGCGGACAACGCGATCGGGATGATCGAGACGAAGGGCTACGTGGCCGCGCTGGCGGCCGCGGACGCCATGGTCAAGGCGGCCAACGTGGCCATCGTCGGCCGTGAGCAAGTCGGTGACGGCCTCGTGTCGGTCATCATCGTCGGCGACGTCGGCGCGGTGAAGGCCGCCACCGAGGCGGGCGCCGAGACGGCCAGCACCGTGGGCGAGCTCATCTCGGTGCACGTGATCCCGCGGCCACACGCGGAACTCGGCAGGCACTTCGCCATCCGCGGCGAGTGAACGCGGCGGGCCGGGCGGCGCTGGGCGGCACGGCGGCGGCGCTGGGGGGGACGGCGGCGGCGCCGGGCGGCACGGCGGGAGCGCCTCTCGCCGAGCTGCGGGTCCACCTGCTGGTCCGGGACCTGCAGCGGCAGTTTGCGGCGTACCTGGGCACCCCCACCCGGGCCCGCGGCTACCCGCCGGCGGCGGGTGAGCATTCGCTGATCGTCGAGGTGGCCCCGGCGCTGGCCATCGAGCGGGTCACCGATCTGGCGTTGCGCGCGGTGCCGGCCGTGGAGCCCGGCATCCTGTTCGTCGAGCGCCAGTTCGGCGTGCTCGAGGTACACGGGCCCGGCCTGGCCGACGTGGAACGGGCCGGGCAGGCGATCCTGGACGGGCTCAACGCCAGCGCGGCGGACCAGTTGCGGCCGCGAATACTGTTCTGCGACGTGATCGAGGACATCACCGACCGGCAGGCAATCATCATCAACCGCAACCGTGGCGGTTCAATGATCATCCCGGGGGAGACGCTGCTGGTCTGTGAGGTAACCCCGGCGCTGTTCGCGGCCCTGGCGGCCAACGAGGCGGAAAGGACGGCGCCCGGGGTGACCCTGGTGGACGTGGCCATGATCGGGGTGGCTGGGCGGATCTACCTGAGCGGGCCCCGCGAGGAGATCCTGCGGGCCCGCGACGAGATCGTCGCGGTGCTGGGCGGGATCGAGGGCCGGGCCGATGACTGAGCCCGGGACAGCAGGTGGGGCCGGGCCGGTGACTGAGCCCGGAGCGGGCGGGCACGACCTGTCGGCCGGCGGTGACGTGCTGGCCCGGATCACCCGGTTCGCCGAGCACGCAGCGCGGGCCGGCGGCTGCGCTCCCGGCACCACCGTGCAGCTGCTCAACGTGTCGGAGAACGCGACCTACCTGGTCCAGGACCCGGATGAGGGACCCTCCGTGCTGCGGGTGCACCGGCTCGGGTACCACACCACGGCCGAGATCGAATCCGAGCTGGCCTGGATGGACGCGCTCCGGGCCGAGGCGGGGGTACGCACCCCGCAGGTCCGCCCGGCGCCCGGCGGCGGCCGGGTCATGACCATGGCCGACGAGACGGGCCAGCAGCGGCACTGCGTCCGGTTCGAGTTCCTGGCCGGGGACGAGCCCGCCGACGACGATGCCGCGCACTTCGCCGAGCTGGGCGAGATCACCGCGCGGATGCACCAGCACGCCCGGCAGTGGCAGCGGCCCCCCTGGTTCACCCGGTTCCACTGGGACTACGCCGCGGCGTTCGGCGCGGGCGCCCGGTGGGGGCGATGGCAGGACGGGATTGGCGTCGGGCCGGCCGAGAGCATGGTGCTGGGCCGGCTGGACGGCGTGCTCCGGGACCGGCTGGCCGCGTTCGGCACCAGCCCGGAGCGGTACGGGCTGGTGCACGCGGACACCAGGCTGGCCAACCTCCTCGTGGATGGCGGCCGGGTCAGCGTTATCGACTTCGATGACTCCGGCTTCAGCTGGTACCTGTACGACGTGGGCACCTCGGTGAGCTTCTTCGAGCACCAGCCGCACGTGCCGGAACTGGTGGACAGCTGGCTGTCGGGCTACCGCCGCGTCGTCAACCTGCCGCCGGAGGACGAGGTGGAGATCTGGACCTTCATCATGTTCCGGCGGCTGCTGCTGGTCGCGTGGATCGGCTCGCATCAAGGGGCTGACATCGCCCGTGAGCTGGGCGCCTCCTATACCCAGGACAGCTGCACCCTGGCTGAGCGTTATCTCAGCCGTCAGGGCTAGCACAGAAGGGATGCTTACGTGTTCACATCTATCGCAGGGCGGGCCGTCGTGGTCACTGGCGCCACCCGGGGCATCGGCAAGGGCATCGCCCGGGTGTTCGCGGACAACGGCGCGCGGGTCCTGATCGTCGGGCGGGACAAGGACGCGGCCGCGGCGGCCGTGGCGGAACTGGCCGCGGGCGGGGCCGAGGTCTCCTACCTGCTGGCCGACATCAGCGTCCGGGAAGGCTGCCAGCTGGTGGCGGCGACCGCGGCCGAACGGCTGGGCGGCGTGGACGTGCTCTGCGCCAACGCGGGGATCTTCCCGGACAAGCGGCTCGCGGACATGACCGACGAGGACCTGGACACCGTGCTCGGCACCAACCTGCGGGGCTGCATCCTGTCCGTCCAGGCCTGCCTGCCTGCGCTGCAGCAGTCCGCGCACGGCCGGGTCATCCTGACCTCGTCGATCACCGGGCCGATCACCGGGTTCCCGGGCTGGTCGCACTACGGGGCGAGCAAGGCCGGCCAGCTCGGGTTCATGCGCACCGCCGCCATCGAGCTGGCGCCGCACGGCATCACGGTCAACGCGGTGCTGCCCGGCAACGTGTACACCGAGGGCCTGGAGGACCTGGGCGGGGAGTACATGACCGAGATGACGGCGAGCGTGCCGCTGCGCCGCCTCGGCACCGTGGACGAGATCGGCTACGCGGCGCTGTTCCTGGCCTCCGACGAGGCCGCCTACATCACCGGGCAGACGATCGTGGTCGATGGCGGGCAGACCCTGCCCGAATCCCTGGGTGCCCTGGATGTTTAGCGTCGCCTCGAGGCCCGGCGGCTGCCGTCGATGACCGGGGAGCCAGTGCGCTTGTCCGGAGGCGGCCGTACTCCCGAGGACGTACGGCGGGTGCTGGCCGAACGGATCTCGGCCGGTCACCTGCGCCCCGGCCAGCGGCTCGGCGCCGAGCGGGCCCTCGCGGCCGAGCTCGGGGTCAGCCGGGCCACGCTGCGCCAGGCCCTGGCTGTGCTGGCCGAGGGCGGCGTGGTCCGCCGGGTGCCGGGGCGAGGCGGCGGCACCTTCGTCAGCCAGGACAAGATTGAGCGGGACACCTCCCGGGTCGTCGGGGTACCCGCCCTGCTGCGCAGCCAGGGCGTGCTGGCCGGGACCCGGGTGATCAGCGCCGGGCTGTCCGGCGCGGAAGAGCCCGCGGCCCGCGCCCTCGGGATCCAGCGGGGCGACCTGGTGATCGACCTGGTCCGGATCCGCCTCGCGGACGGCAGCCCCATCTCGATGGAACGCGCCATGCTGCCGGCTGACCGTTTCCCGGGGCTGCTGGAACTCCCGCTGGGCGGCTCGGTCTACGAGCTGCTTGACGAGCACTTCGGTACCCGGCCCGGGGAGGCGGTCGAGCGCATCGAGGTCGTCGCCGCATCCGGTGACGAGGCGGTGGTCTTGGACGTGCCCGTGGGCTCACCGCTGCTCGCCATCACCCGGACCACCACCGACCCCGAGGGGGGGCCGTTCGAGTTCTCCTACGACCTGTTCCGCGGCGACCGGATCCGCATCATGGTGCGGACCCCGGGGGAGCATGCGGTGCCCAGCGCCGAATCCGGGGGCGGCCGGGTCATCGAGCTCCGCCCGCACAGTGCTATCTAACCCATGCCAGAGAGGAGTTCCGATGACTGAGCCAGCGGACAGGCCGGTGGGCCGGATCCGGTTCATGGACCAGCAGCGGGTCAACCTCGACGGGTTCGCGGTCGAGGATCCCGACCTGGGCCTGATCGCGCTGCGTTCCCCGCACGACCCCGAGCCGGGCCTGGTGATCTCTGATGGCCGGGTGGTGGAGATGGACGGGGTTGCGGAGCAGGACTTCGATTCTCTCGACGCCTATATCGCCCGGCACGGCCTGGACCTGGCCGTCGCCGCGGAGGTGATGGCCCGATCGGATACCGAACTGGCCCGGCTCGCGGTCCGCCCGGACGTGCCCCGGGCCGAGGTCATCCGGCTGTGCGCGGGCGCCACGCCGGCCAAGCTGGCCCGGGTGCTGGCCCTGCTGCGGCCCGCCGAGCTGGGGCTGGCCATGACCAAGCTGCGGGGACGGCGTACCCCCAGCAACCAGGCGCACGTCACCAACCGGCTCGACGACCCGCTGCTGCTCGCCGCCGATTCCGCCACGGCGGCCGCGTTCGGCTTCCGGGAGATCGAGACCACCGTCCCGGTGCTCGCCGACGCGCCCAGCAACGCCGTGGCCTGCCTCGTCGGCGCGGCGGTGGGGTCGCAGGGCGTGCTCATCCAGTGCTCGGTCGAGGAGGCCCTCGAACTCGAACTCGGGATGCGCGGGCTGACTTCCTACGCGGAAACGGTCTCCCTGTACGGCACCGAGCCGGTGTTCACCGACGGGGACGACACCCCCTGGTCCAAGGCCTTCCTGACCTCCGCGTACGCCTCGCGCGGGATGAAGATGCGGGTGTCCTCCGGGGCGGGGGCTGAGGTGCTGATGGCCGGGGCCGAAGGCAAGTCCATGCTCTACCTGGAGGCCCGCTGCATCGCGCTGGCCCGCGCGATCGGCGCCCAGGGGGTGCAGAACGGGGGCATCGACGGCGCGAGCGTGGCCGGCTCCGTGCCCCGCGGGCTGCGCGAGCTGATGGCCGAGAACGTCATGGTTATGATGCGCAACCTGGAGTCCTGCTCCGGCAACGACGCGCTGATGAGCGAGTCGGACATGCGCCGCACCTCCCGCACGCTGCCCATCGTGCTGGCCGGGTCGGACTTCGTGTTCAGCGGGTTCGGCAGCATCCAGCGCTACGACAACATGTTCGGGCCGAGCAACTTCAACGCCGAGGACATCGACGATTTCCTGGCCCTGCAGCGGGACTGGGGCATCGACGGCGGGCTGCGCACCGTCCCGGCCGACGAGATCGGCGAGCTGCGCCGCTACGCCGCGCAGGCCTGCCGGGCCGTGTACCAGCACCTGGGGCTGGCCGACTTCACCGACGACCATCTGGAGCGCGCGGTCAACGCGGCCGGGTCGAAGGACCTGGGGGAGACCGACACGCTGGCCGTGCTCAGCGCGGCGCACGCGATCCGCGAGGGCGGCCTGACCGTGGTGGATATCGTGGCCGCCCTCGACGAGACCGGCTACGAGGCCGAGGCTGAGGCGATCATGGAGATGACCCGGGCCCGGTTGTCCGGCGACTACCTGCAGACCGCGGCGATCTTCGACGAGCAGCTGAAGGTCCTGTCGCTGGTCACCGACCCGAACGACTACGCCGGCCCGGGCACCGGCTACGAGCCGTCGCCGCCCCGGCAGGCCGAGATCGACGAGATCCGGCAGGCACGCGGGGTCGAGGACCTCCGCGCCGAGCAAGCCGAGGCCGCGGAGCTCTTGCTCGCCCCGGTCGGCCCGGCCTTTCCCGGTCAGGATCCGCGGGATGTGGTCATCGGCGTGTCCCCTGCGGTGGGCCGGGACGTGTGGCGTTCCCTGTCCGGGCTGACCGTCCCCGAGGTGCTGGGCGAACTGCTGGCCGGGCTGGAGGAAGAAGGCTGCGTCGGCCGGGTGGTCCGGTTCAACGACACCGTCGATCTGGGCCGGATCGGCCTGGGCGCCGCCCGGCTGGCCGGGTCGGGCATCGGCATCGGCCTGCAGGGCAAGGGCACGGCGCTCATCCACCGCCGGGACCTGGCCCCGCTGGCCAACCTGGAGCTGTACTCGGTCGCCCCGGCCGTGACCCGCGAGCTGTACCGGCTGCTCGGCGCCAACGCCGCCCGGCACGCCAAGGGCGGCACCCCCGACCCGGCCCGCAACCCGTACAACGACGAGGCCATCGAGGCCCGCTACCACACGACCGTGATCGCGCTGATGGCACTGGAACGGGCCTGGGTCCAGCCTGGGGAACCGGCCGAGCAGTTGTCCAAGGAGGGATTGCAGTGACCGACGTGCAGGCCCTGTCCGGGCGGCCGGTCGGCGAGCTGACCCTGGAGGCGGTCCGCCGTGGCGAGGTCAGCCTGCCCGACCTGCGCATCCACCCCGCGACTCTGGAGTATCAGGCCCAGGTGGCGCTGGAGCACGGCAACCCGCAGCTGGCTGAGAACCTGCGCCGCGCCGCCGAGCTGACCGGGCTGGGCGACGACGAGGTGCTGGCCATCTACGAAGCCCTGCGGCCGGGCCGCTCCACCGCGGCCCAGCTCACGACGCTGGCCGCCTCGCTCACGGCCCGCGGCCTGCCCCGTTGTGCCGCCCTCCTCACCGAGGCCGCCGAAATCTACGCCCGCCGCGGCCTCACCGCATGAGGGCGGCTCCCGGCCACATCGTGGTGCGTTGTGCCCCGCCGGCGGGGCACAACGCACCACGATCATGGAAAGCGGCCCGGTGAAGGTGGTCGCGGGAGTCGATATCGGGAACGCCACGACCGAGGTCGTGGTGCTGGAGGGGGAGCGGCTGCTGGGGGCGGACCGGCTGCCTACCCGGGGGCGCAAGGGATCGGCGGAATCGCTGCGCGCCGCGGCCGCGCTGGTCCGCCGGATCGAGCGGCGGCTGGGCGCGACGGTGGCCGAGGCCCGGATCGCGCCGCTGCGGGCGGTGGGCACCACGACGCTGACCATCCCGGCCATCGTCCCGGACACCGGGCGCCTGCGCGTGCTCGCCGCGGGGGTGGCCACGCCGGGCGGCACCGGGACGTGCGTGGGAGAGCCCTTCTGGCTGGATAAGGAGGGCCCCGGCCAGGACGGGCTGAATAGCGCGCGGGTCGCTCTGGTGCCTGCCGGCCTGGGTTATCGGGCGGCGGCGGCCCGGCTCCGCGAGATGCTCGCCGCTGGGGTCCGGGTCGGGGCGGTGCTGGCCGGAAGCGACGAGGGCGTCCTCATCGCCAACCGGCTCGGTGCCCCGGTCCCGGTCATCGACCAGGTCGACGTGGCCGCGGCGGCCGCCTGCGGCCCACTGGCCGTGGAGGTGCGGCGCCCCGGCCAGCCGATGACCCTGCTGACCGACCCCGTCGCCCTGGCGGCCGCGCTGCGGCTCGGCCACGCGGAGGCCGGGGACGCAGCCACGGTGAGCCGCGCCCTGCTCGACTACGGCAACGGGGTGATCGGGCTGGCCGCCGAGACCGCACCCGCCCTGGGTCTGGCGGCCCCGGGTCCGGCCGAGCCGTGGGTGACGGCCTACGGCCGCCGGATCGGCTTGCGGGCCGCCTGCGCCGAGGTGGCGGGCTGGCCGGTCGGCACCGTCACCGCGCTCGGCGCCCCGGATGGCGAGACCAGCCTGGATGACCTGTTCGCGGTGGACCTGGCCGCCGCGGCCGACAGCGCCACCGCCCGGCGTGGCAGCGTGGGCCGGGCTGCGCTGGTCTCGTCGCTGCACCGGTTCACCCCCGGTGACGACCACACCGCCATGCTCGCTGACCTGCTCGACTGCCCAGTCAGCTGCGTGCTGACCGAGCCCGCTGCGGCCCGCCTGGGGGCCTGCACCACGCCGGGCGCCCGCCCCGACGCCATCGTGGTCAACGTGGGGGCGGGCACCATCGACGTCATCGCCCCGGACGGGGAGGTGGTCGCGGCGGGCGCGGGTGAGCTGCTCACCGTCGCGGTCGCGGAAACCCTGGGCCTGCCGCGGGCCGCGGCCGACTGGGTCAAGCGGGGCCCGTGCGTCCGGCTCGACGGGAACCAGAGGTTCGAGGCCGAGGACGGGAGCCGCGGGTTCCTGGACGGCCCCGCGGACCCGGCCGCCGCGGGCATGCTGGCCGCCGCGGGCCCGGCTGGCTGGCTGCCGTTCGACCGCGGGCATAGCCCCGCCGAATGGCGCGCGATCCGGCTCCGCCTGAAGGAAGCGGTGTTCGCGGCCAACCTGTCCCGCGCACTGCGCACTCTGGAGACACTGAGCACCCTGGACACCCCGGACACGCAGGGCACCCTCGCCCCGGGCCGGGGCCAGGTCCTGATCGTCGGCGGCCCGGCCGGGGACGACGAGCTGCTCGGCGTGCTGCTGCGCACCCTCCCCGAGGGCGTCACCGCCGGGCGGGGGAACGTCGGCGGCACCCTGGCCGGTCCGGCCGCCGGGCACCGGCACGCCGCCGCCCTCGGCCTGGCCCTGGCGCCGCCGGCGTAACCCCGGTTACCAGCCCACCGCCACCACCAGGTACTGCGGGTTGGTGATCGAGATGTCGGAGGACTGCCCGGCGTCGTCGTCATACGGGAAGCCGTACTGCAGCCCGTTGATGGCGTTCTGGTGCCAGAACTGGGCGTAGTAATTGGCCGGGGCGGCCTGGTAGAAGTTGGCCGGGTTCGACTGCTCCGACGCAGGGAGCGGGGCGACGTGCCGGTTCAGCCCGGCGCACAGCGGGGGATTGGCCGCCAGCGTCCCGCCGCAGCCGAAGACAGCGATGAGCGCCTGGCCGCCCTGACTACCACTCCCGGGGCGGGCCGGGATCCTCCCGCGGCCGGAGCGGCCCGCGCTCAGGAGAGCACGCGCCGCCGGAAGTTCCGCAGCCCGATGGCCAGGAACACCACCGCGAACCCGATCACCACCGGGTAGACCACGTACAGATGCATATGCGGCGCCTCGGTGAACGCGGCCCGCATCCCCTCATTCACGTAGATCAGCGGGTTGATCAGCACGACGGTCTGCAGCCAGTGCCAGCCCCCCACCGAGACCGGGGCCAGCCTGGTCCACGAGTAGTAGGTGCCGCCCAGGAATGTGATCGGCAGGATGATGAAGCCGAACATCAGCCCGATGTTCCGCGGCTCGAAGCTGGTGCCCAGGACCAGTCCCAGCCCGGCCATGGCCACGGCGGCCAGCGGCACGAACGTGAGAATGATCCACCAGTGCAGCGAGATGTGCGCGTGCACCCCGGGCGCGTGCACCACCGCGGCCATGGGCAGCACGATGATGGCCGAGATCACGCCCTGGGCCGCGCCCGACAGGACCTTCGCCATCGCGACCAGCCAGATCGGGCACGGGGCCTGGACCCGGTCCTCGATCTCGCGGGTGAAGCCGAACTCCTGCGCCATATTCAGGGCGATGGACTGCACCCCCTGGAACATGATGGAGATGCCGACCACGCCGGGCACCAGAATGGTCGCGAACGCGGACTCTGCCGCCGTTCCGTGGCCGCCGCCGATCCCCTGGCCGATCTTCGGGAAGACGAACAGGAACACGAAGCAGAGCAGGAACGGCTGGATGATGGTGCGCAGCACGAACTCCCACCAGTGCTTGCGCACTACCACCAGGTCACGCAGCATGAGCGCGCCGAGCGCGGTCCAGCTCGCGGCGGCCACCGACCGGGTCGGCCCGCCGCCGATCCGCCGCGTGGGCGCCTGCGGGGTCAGCGAGGTGGTCATCAGTCCCGCAGCTCCTTGCCGGTCAGGTTGATGAACACGGTCTCCAGGCTGGGCTCGGAGATCGACAGGTCCACGAGGTCGAACCCGCCGCGCTCCGCGGCCAGCACGATCCGCGGCACCAGCCGGTCGCTGCCCTGCATGTGCAGCTCGACGCCACCGTCAACCGGCCGGGTCCGGGTGACCCCGTCCACGTCGTGGCTGAGCAGTTCGGCCAGCAGCCCGGTGTCACCTGCCGTCTTCACCGTGACCACCGTGTCGGCGCCGACACTCTGCTTGAGCGCGGCCGGCGTGTCCAGGGCCAGGATCTTCCCGTGGTCCATGATCGCGACCCGGTCGCAGAGCTGGTCGGCTTCTTCCATGTAGTGCGTGGTGAGCAGGATCGTCTGGCCCTCGCCGTGCAGCTCGCGGAGCAGGTCCCACAGCGCGAGCCGGCTCTGCGGATCCAGGCCGGCGGTGGGCTCGTCGAGGAAGAGCACCGAGGGGCGGTGGAAGATGGCCCGCGCCACCATCAGCCGCTGGGCCATCCCGCCGGACAGGGCGTACACCGAGGCCTTGGCCCATCGGGATAGCTGGAACTGCTCGAGCAGCTCATCGGCGGTCCGCCGGGACTCCTTGGCACCCATGCCGAACAGCCGGCCGTGGAAGTACAGGTTCTCCCACACGGTCAGCTGGCGGTCGAGCGTGTTCTGCTGGGACACGATCCCGCTCAGCTGCTTGGCCAGCGCCGGGTGCTGCGCGACGTCCACCCCGGCCAGGAAGGCCCGGCCGGAGGTCGGCACCACCCGGGTGGTGAGGATGCCGGCGGTGGTGGTCTTCCCGGCACCGTTCGGCCCCAGCAAACCGAAGATCTCCCCGGCCTCGACGCTGAGGTTCAGCCCGTCCACGGCGGCGAAGTCCGTGCCCGGGTAGACCTTGGTCAGCTCCTCGGTGCGGATGACCCCGGCGGTCCCGCCGTCCGTCTGGCCGGTACTGCTCGCTGTTGCGGGTGCGCTGCTCATGGCCTGCACATCGTAGCGAGTGAGCCATAGGGCAACCTTGGGTAGGGACCGCCACCCCGGGGCGAAGTAGAGGGCCCCGGGAACACCGCCACCTGAAGACACCCGACCCCCCGGAGAGGAACAGCGCATGGCCCGGGTACTGATCACCGGCTCGTCTGATGGCCTCGGCCTGATGGCCGGCGAACTGCTCGCCCGCGACGGGCACGAGGTCACCCTGCACGCCCGCAACGACGCCCGGGCCGGCGACGCCCGCGCGGCGCTGCCCGCGGCGGCGCACGTGGTCGTGGGCGACCTGGCCAGCGTCGCGGGCATGCGGCAAGTCGCCGGGCAAGCCAACGAGCTGGGCCGGTATGACGCAGTGATCCACAACGCGGGCGTCGGTTACCGGGAACCGCGCCGGATCCAGACCGCTGATGGCCTCAGCCACGTGTTCGCCATCAACGTCCTGGCTCCCTATCTGCTCACCGCGCTGATGACCCGGCCGGACCGGCTCGTGTACCTGAGCTCCGGGATGCACCGGGGTGGCCAGCCGGATCTGGCTGACCTGCAGTGGGTCGGCCGTCATTGGAATGGTTCGCAGGCGTACGCGGACTCCAAGCTGTTCGACGTGGTGCTCGCGTTCGCGGTGGCCCGGCTCTGGCCCGACGTGCTCAGCAACGCTCTGGAGCCGGGCTGGGTGCCGACCAGGATGGGTGGCCCGGGCGCCCCGGACGACATGTCCCAGGCCCCGGTGACCCAGGCCTGGCTGGCGGTCAGCAACGATCCCGCGGCCACCGTAACCGGCCAGTACTTCTACCACCAGCGCCCGCGCCCGGTCCATCCGGCCGCGACCAGCGCGTCGGTGCAGGACCGGCTGCTCGCGGCCTGCGCCGAGCTCACCGGCGTCCAGCTCCCCGGCGTCCAGATCGCTGGCGACGACCTCCCCCGCGCCGACCTCCCCCGCGCCGACCTCCCCCGCGTCGAGTTCACCCGCGTCGAGCTCACCACCGCCGAGCCGCCGAAGGAGTCCCGACCATGAAGGCCGTGGTTTTCGCGGGCCTCCGCTCCGTCGAGGTTCGCGAGGTGCCCGACGCGGTCCTGGAAGAACCCACGGACGTGGTGCTCCGCGTGACCTCCAGCGCTATCTGCGGCACCGACCTGCACATGTACGACGGCCGGACCGGGGCCGAGCCCGGGCTGGTCCTGGGGCACGAGCCGCTCGGCGTGGTCGAGCAGGCCGGTTCCGCGGTCGAGATGGTCAAGCCCGGCGACCGGGTGGTGATCCCGACCCACCTGTACTGCGGCGTGTGCGTCAACTGCGCCCGGGGCCTGTCCGCAGCCTGCCTTCGAGTCCGTCCCGGCGGGTTCGGCGCGGCGTACGGGTACGCCGGGATGGGTCCCTACCGCGGCGCCCAGGCCGAACTGCTCCGGGTGCCCTACGCCGACGCCAACTGCATCCCGGTGCCTGGCGAGCCGGGTGACAACCTCGAGGACGCCCTGGTGCTGCTGGCCGACGCGTTCGTGACCGGCTGGCACGCGACCGAGCTGGGCCGGGCCTATCCCGGCTGCACCGCGGCCGTGTTCGGCGCGGGCACCATCGGGCTGCTCTCCGCGTACAGCTGCCTGCTCAGGGGCGCGGACGTGGTCTACGTGGTGGACTACGTACCGGAGCGGCTGGCGATGGCGGCCCGGCTCGGCGCCATCCCGGTGGACTTCCTGATGGGGGACCCGGTGGACCAGATCCGCGGGATGCGCCGGTCCCACGGGCTGCCGATCGGCGAGGAGCCGATGAACGGGGTGGACATCGTCATCGACGCGGTGGGCTTCCAGGCCCGGGACCGCGCCGCGGTATCGGCCGGGCACCCGGATCACGAGAACCCGACGCAGGTGATCGGGGACGTGGCCCGGCTGGTCAACCCCACCGGGCACGCCGGCATCATCGGCGTGTACGCGGAAAAGGACCTACAACCGGCTCCCGAGGGGCACGCCGATGGTCACCTCACGGTGCCCTGGGCCACGTTCTTCGGCAAGGGCGTGTCTGTCGGGTTCGGCCGGACCCACGACCGCCGCTACACGGTGCTGCTGCGCGACATGATCATGTCCGGCCGGGCCCGGCCCGCCCCGATCGTCACCCACCACGGCCGCCTGGACGATGCCCCGGCCCTGTACCAGGCGTTCGACCAGCGCGCCGACGGCGTGATCAAGGCGGTTCTGTGCCCCTGACTACGGCGTCACTGGCTCCGCACTGGTGATCGCCGCCGGGGGAGCGTCGAGGGCGCAGTGGACCGGCGCGGCCCGGCGGGCCGCCCCGGCGACCCGGACCGGGTTGCGGATGGTGAACACGGCCAGCACGCCGCCAGCTACGCACAGCGCGCCCGAGATGAGCGAGGCGGTATGGAACCCGGGTGAGAACACGTCCGGGTGCCGATAGGCGTCGCCGGTGATCCCGCCCGCGGCAGGCAGCAGGGCCACGGCGATGAGTGCGGCCGCCCGGGCCACGTCGTTGTTGACCGCCGACGCGATGCCCGCATGCTCCGCGGGCACCGCGTCCAGCACGGTGGACGTCAGCGGGGCCACGGTCACGGCCAGGCCGAAGCCGAACACCAGCACGGCGGGCAGCACCTCGGTGACGTAGTCGCCGGACGCGGTGATCCGGGTGAACAGGGCCAGCCCGACGCCGACCAGCACCGGTCCCACGCTCATCTGCAGCCGGGGGCCGATCCGCGCCGCCAGGGCGCCGGAGCGGCGCGACAGGACCAGGGTGATCGCGGTGACCGGGAGCAGCGAGATGCCCGCCTCCAGCGCGGTGTACCCGGAGACCTGCTGGAGCTGGATGGGCAGCAGGAACAGCGCCCCGCCGATGCCGCCGTACACCACGAACGTGATCACGTTGGTGGCGGTGAACTGGGTCGAGGCGAACAGATTCAGGGGCAGCATCGGTTCCTGGCTCCGGAGTTCCTGGACCACGAACGCGCCGAGCAGCACCACCCCGGCGATCAGCGCGGTCAGCACTCCGGGCTTGGACCAGTTCCCGCCCGGCCCCTCGATCAGCCCGTAGGTCAGCGCGATCAGGCCCAGGGTGACCAGCGTGCCGCCCGCCACGTCGATCCGCCCGGTGGCGCTCGGGTCACGGGACTCCGGGACATGCCGCAGGCTCACCGCGACCACCAGGGCGGCCAGCGGCAGGTTGATCACGAAGATCAGCCGCCAGGACACCGCCTGAACCAGGTAGCCGCCGATGAATGGGCCGACCGCCGTGCCCACCCCGCTGTATCCCGACCAAGCGCCGATGGCCGGGCCGCGGTCGTCGGGCCGGAACACCGCTTCCAGGATGGCCAGGCTGCCTGGGGTCAGCAGCGCCGCGCCGACTCCCTGCAGGGCCCGGGCCAGGATCAGGAACGTCGCGCCCGGCGCGACCGCGCACAGCAGGGAGGCTACCGCGAACCAGACCACCCCGATCAGGAAGACCTTCTTGCGGCCGTACTTGTCGCCCAGCGACCCGGCCAGGAGCAGCAGCCCGGCCAGCGTCATCGTGTAGGCCGTCACCACCCACTGCAGGGCGGCCAGCCCGACCTGGAAGTCGCGGCCGATGGCGGGCAGCGCGATGCCGACCACGGTCGCGTCGATCGATGCGATCGCCGACCCCAGCACCGTCGCGAGCAGTACCCAGCGGCCCCGGGCGCTGGCCAGGACCAGCCCGCCGGTGGCGTCCGGCGCCGTCCCGCCCGCGCTCACCGTGCGGCCAGCCCGGGCCGGGTGATCGCCGCCGCATGCGCGCTCACGAGCACACCTCCCCCGGCTGAGGCACCGGAATTGGTGCCTGCCCGGGCCCGGGCTGTTCCGGCCCATCCCGGGTGCAGGCCCGTAGCACCATCATCATGTCCATCGGGGACTTGCCCTGTTTTTTCCGCAACGAAAACCACCACGGCGGGCGGCTCGCCGGACTGGCCGCGAGGATTCGGCGCGCTCCGTCACGGCGTCGAAGTGCCGGTAGTGCTGACTCCCCGCGACCTCAGTCACCAGGGCGGCCGTGGCCCCGGCGGGCCGCCGCTGATCGTGGCCAGCCGGCCGCCGTCCCGGACCGCCGCCAGCGCATCGCTGGCGCCGGACCGGACCGCGTTCACCGCGGCATCGGCGCCCCCGGCCAGCGACCGGGCCTGCCCAGGCCCGTCCGGGTCGTGGTAGTCGACGACGGTGCGCCAGCACGGTCTGGCCGGGCTGGATGTCAGGAATGTACGCCGGGCCGGGCTACGGTCAGTACATGGACGGGGAGAGGACGGACTCATGGACCTGGGCCTGAAGGGGCGGACGGCCGTAGTGACGGGCGCGAGCCGGGGGATCGGGCTGGCCATCGTGCGCGCGCTGGCTGACGCCGGAGCACAGGTGATCGCCGGGGCTCGAGGCTCATCCGCCGAACTGGACGAACTGGTGCGCACCGGGCCGGTCCAGTCGATCGCCGTCGACCTGGCGGACACCGCCGGGCCAGGCCGGCTGACCGCGCTGGCCGGTGACCGGATCGACATCCTGGTCAACAACGTGGGCAGCGCCCCCGCCCGCACCGGCGGGTTCCTGTCCATCACCGACGAAGACTGGGACGTCTCGATCACGCTGAACCTGATGGCCGCGGTCCGCACGACCCGGGCGGTACTGCCTGTGATGCTGACCGCGGGCCAGGGCGTGATCGTCAACATCTGCTCGGTCAACGCCCGGCTGCCTGACCCCGGGGTCATGGACTACAGCGCGGCCAAGGCCGCCCTGGCCAGCTTCTCCAAGTCGCTGTCCAAGGAGGTCGGCCCGCAGGGCATCCGGGTCAACACGGTCAGCCCCGGCCCCGTCGCCACCGACCTGTGGCTGGGAAAGGGCGGGGTGGCCGCGACGGTCAGCGCCGCGACCGGCACCCGGCCCGAGGATGTGGAACACGACGCTGCCCGCCAGATGGTGACCGGCCGGTTCACCCGCCCGGCGGAAGTGGCGGACCTGGTGCTGTTCCTGGCCAGCGACCGCAGCGGCAACGTGGCCGGCGCCGACTTCACCATCGACGGCGGCCTGATCACGACGTTGTGACCGGGACCGCCTGCGGCGGCGTCAGGTCAGGTCCTGCCAGGTCCGGCCGGTGCGCACGCTGGCCGGCTGCTCAGCCACGATGTCCGACCCCGGCCGGGCCTCCTCGTCGCGGGCCTTGACCAGGATCCAGCGGCGCGGGCCGGTCCGGGTCAGCGCGAAGCCGCCGGTGAGCTTGCGGCCCTGCAGGGCGAAAGACAGGTGGCCCGGCTCCTCCCGGCGGATATCGGCCGGGCCCTCATCCCAGATGATCACCGCCCCGCTGCCCCGCGCCTGCCCCTGATGCACGCCCTCGAACTCACCCGCGTCCAGGGAGTGATCCTCGACCGGGACCGCGAGCCGCCGGACGGCCGGGTCGAGCGACGGGCCCCGGGGAACCGCCCACGAGCGGAGCACGTCCCCGAACCGCAGCCGCAAATCGAAGTGCAGCGTGGTCGCGTCATGCAGTTGCACGACAAAACCGGACGCGGTCACCCCGCGACCGTAGTCCCCGGCCGGAGCTGACGCTGCAGCAGCACCGTGTCGATCCACCGGCCGTGCTTGTAGCCGACCTGGCTCAGCCGCCCCGCGCCGGTGAAACCGCAGGCCCGGTGCAGCGCCTCCGAGGCGGGGTCCCCGGAGTCGGCGATCACCGCGATGACCTGCCGCACACCGGCGTCGCCGTACCCGCTGAGCAGTGACTCCAGCAGCAGCCGGCCCAGCCCGCGGCCCCGCCGCTGGTCCAATCGGGGACGTTGCAGCTCACGATCGGGCCCGAGGATTTCACCCTGCGCACGGGTGACTCGGTGTACTTCCCGGCGGACACCGTGCACCGCTACGCCAGCCTGGGCGGCGACCGTGCGTCTACTTCGTCGCCGCCCTGATCATGCGGCCCCCGGGAATCCATCCCCGGCTGCACCTGGGCTGAGCGGCACGGCCGCCGTGGCTCAGGCGCCCGTGCCCTGTGCTTACTCAGGCGCTGCCGCGCTGTACTTACTCAGGCGCTGCCGCGCTGTGCTTACTCAGGCGCTGCCGCGCTGTACTTACTCAGGCGCTGCCGCGCTGTACTCACTCAGGCGCTACCGCGCAGGGCCCGGAAGACGGCGTCCCGGACCCCGGGGTCGCCCGGCGCGGCGACACCCTGCTCGGCGGCGAGCTCACCTAGCGAGGTCATCCGCACGCCTGGCAGGCCGCACACCGTGAACTGGTCGAAGGCTCGCAGATCCGGGTCGACGTTCAGGGCGAAACCGTGGCTGGTGATGCCGTGGCGGATCCGCATCCCGATCGACGCGACCTTGCGCTCGTCCGCGGTCCACACCCCAACCAGGCTGGATGCGCCAGGAGGGGTCGGCCGGCGCTGCGCGGTAAAGCCCAGCTCACCGAGCGCGCGGACCAGGCCGCACTCGAGCCACCGCACCACATCGGCGGGACC
The DNA here is from genome assembly GCA_963770545.1 of uncultured Actinomycetes bacterium. GTDB lineage: Bacteria > Actinomycetota > Actinomycetes > Streptosporangiales > Streptosporangiaceae > RYN-230. Next base: position 131,454 of record CAVYQF010000034.1, read on the forward strand.
CCGCTCCCGCAGGTCCAGGACCAGGTAACCGACCAGCTGGCCCGGCCCGTGATAGGTGGCGTAACCGCCGCGGTCGACCGGCAGGACCGGGATGTCGTGCTGGCCCAGCCGGAGGTCCGCGGGATCGGTCCGCTGCCCGTATGTGATCACTGGTGGATGGCTGAGCAGGAACAGCCGGTCGCTGACCCGCCCCGCCTGGCGCTCCGCGACCCAGCCGCGCATCTCCTCGGTGGCCTCTTCGTAGGGAATCTCGCCGAGGTCTACGCGCTGCAGTGAAGCAGCCCACGGCTCGGCCCGGCCGCTCGTCGACCCGGCCGCCGGCTCGGCCTGGGCGTCGCGGACGATACTCATAATCCGACTATGCCACCCGCCCGGCCGTGGGCTGACCAGCGGAGCGGGCGGGGTAGCCAGTTAGATTGAGTTCGTGGGCGACCCGGGGGAGCGGCGTGTGATGACGGAGGAACCGGCCCGTCAGGGCCCGGTCGGCCAGAGCCGGGCCAGCCAGAGCCGGGCCAGCCAGAGCCGGGCCGGCCAGAGCCGGGCCAGCCAGAGCCGGACCGGCCAGAGCCGGGCCGGGCGGCGCGAGGCTAACCCCGGCGAGGTCGGCCGGGGCAAGGTCGGCATCCGGGCCGCGGCCCAGATCCTGGCCGAGCGCGACCCGGTGCTGGCCCGGCTGGTGGCCGAGGCGGGCCTGCCCAGCCTGCCGCGCCCGACCGAGACCCACTTCGCCACGCTGGTCCGGTCCATCACCTACCAGCAGCTGGCCGGCCCGGCGGCCCGGGCTATCCACGGCCGGCTGATCCAGGCCATGGACGGCGAGGTCACGCCGGAGCGGCTGCTGAGCCTGCCGCGCGAGGCGCTCCGCGCCGCCGGGATGTCGGCCAACAAGGCCGCCTCGGTCCAGGATCTGGCCACCAAGGTCCTCGACGGCACCGTGGTGCTCAACTCCCGGGGCCTGGCCCGGGAGAGCGATGCGGAGATCGTGGCCCGGCTGACCACGGTCCGCGGGATCGGCAAATGGTCCGCTGAGATCTTCCTCATCTTCCAGCTCCGACGCCTGGACGTGTGGCCCACCGGGGATCTCGGCGTGCGCAAGGGATACGGCCTGGCCTGGCAGATCCCGACGCCGACACCGAAGCAGCTTGACCTGCTGGGCGAGCCCTATCACCCGTACCGGACGGTGGTGGCGTGGTACTGCTGGCGGGCCACCCAGCTCTACGCGGGGGCGGTCTCCACCGCCGTGACCAGCTAGCTGGCCGCGAGCTGGTCAGGCCAGGCCGAGGATGCGCTCGGCGTTGTCGTGGAGCACGGTGTTCAGCGTATCCGGGGGGAGACCCAGTCCGGACAGCTCGGTGAGGCAGCGCTCCGGGGTGAGGAACGGGAAGTCGCTGCCCCACAGGAACTGCCCGGAGAGCCGGCCACGCATCTCCCGGATCACCTCGGCCGGTATCCGGCGCGGCGACCAGCCGGAGATGTCGATGTAGACGTTGGTCTTGTGCAGCGCGATGGCGGTCAAGTCCAGATGCCAGGGCCAGCCGAAATGCGCGGCCACGACGGTCAGCCCGGGATAGGCGGCCGCCACCGGGTCGAGCTTGAGCGGATGGGCGTAGTCGAGCCGGATGCCCTGTCCGCCGGGCTGCCCGGCTCCGATCCCGCTGGTGCCGGTATGGAACAGGGCCAGCAGGCCGTGCTGCTCGCAGGCCGCGAAGATCGGCCAGTACTGCGGGTCGTCGGGGGAGAAGGCCTGCAGCGACGGGTGGAACTTCACTCCGCGCAACCCGAGGGCGGCGATGTTCGCCACCTCAGCCACGGCCGCCTCGCCCTTGTGCGGGTCAACCGAGCCCAGCCCGGTGAACGCGTCTGGGTACTCAGCGATGGCCGCGGCCACGGTCTCGTTGGGGACCCGGGGGCGACCCGTGGCCGTCTCGGCGTCCCAGGCCAGCAGGACCGCCTTGACCCGCAGGTCACGGTAGCGGGCGGCCAGTTCCTCCAGCGACTGCCGCTGCACCGGCGTCCGGAAGTAGGCCTCGGCCGCCTCGACGTAACCCGCCATGCTGACGTCCAGCCAGTCGGGCGTGGGCAGATGCACGTGGAAGTCAACGGCTCGCAGCGGCACCCGATCATCGTAACGGCCGCCCCACTCCAGCGACCCCGGCCTGCTGGTCCGCCCGGACCTGCCTCGTCCCGGCTGTGCGGTCATCTGCCCCGCGCGGCTGGCCCGGTTCGCTCGCCTGGGGCGCCCCGCTCGCCTGGGGCGGTTCGCTCACCTGGCGCGCCCCGCTCGCCTGGGACGGTTCGCTGGCCGGGGACGGTTCGCTGGCCTGGGACGGTTCGCTGGCCTGGGACGGTTCGCTGGCCTGGCCCGGTTCGCGAGCCGTGGCCTGCTCACGGGCGATGGCCCGCAGGGACCGGCAGCGCGAACGCCGCGGTGGCCGCCAGGCCGCCCAGCCCGGCCGCGGCGATGGTGGCGCGCACCGGCACCACGGCCAGCAGGACGCCGCCCAGCAGGACGCCGCCCAGCAGCAGGCCGGCCACGTTGGCCCCGTTGGCGACCGCCCCGAATACCGCGAACGCCCGGCCCCGCATCGCGGCGGGCACGCGCCGGCCCAGCAGCACGGCGGCGGCGACATTCACCCCGCCGTTGCCTAGGCCGCCGAGCACGCTCACCGGCGCCAGCCAGCCCACCGCGGGCACCGTGGCCATCAGGGCCACGCCCAAGCAGGTGAGGGTCAGCGAACCGAGGAGGAGCCGGGCTGCATCCGGCTCGGACGGGCGGCGCGCGCCACCCACCAGCCGCCCGCCACCGCCGCGCTGACCCACACGCTGTCCATCAGCCCGTAGGCGCCGGCCGTGGAGTGCAAGGTGGCCCGGATGAAGAAGACCTCGGCCACGTTCACCAGGCTGGCCGCGGCCACCACCGCACCGACCAGTACCACCGCCGCCCGGACCAGCGGATCCCGCCGTACCGCCCACCCGCCCGGCGTCCGGGACCCTGCTTCGTTCCCCGCCCCTCGCGTCCGCATGGCCGCTTCGTTCCCAGCCCTCTTCCGCGCCTGGCCGCCCGCCTCGCTCCGGGCCCCGTCCCATTCCCTTGAGCCCGAGTCGCCCCGGGTGCGCCGGATGGGCAGGCGAGTGACGCCGCGGCGGGTACGGATCAGGCGGCCGGCGGCGGCGATGGCCAGGTAGCTGCCCGCGTCGGCGAGCAGCGGGACCCGCAGCCCGAAATGCCCCTGGCAAGCGCCTTGCGATCACGAGCCTGATCGCCAGGTAACGCCCGCACCTCTGAAATCATTGGTCACTCTGGCCACGCGTCTTGGCGACATTTCACGCGGAACGTGCGCCTCAGTGGGTGTTTGTCCGGTTATGGCGAACGCTCCGCGTGAAGAGTCGGCTGCGTGGCCGCAATGGCGCCGCCACGCGGTGGCGCAACGCGGTGGCGGTCTCGTGGCGGAGTCGGCTGCACGCGACAGTGGACGCGGCGTGGACGGGTCAGGGGAGGGGCTAGCTGGGGAGGGCGCGGATGGCCACGGAGACGGGGCGGGTGCCAGGGGGCAGGTCCCTGCGGCGGTCCTTGCGGTAGGGCTCGAGCAGTTCGTATACGGCCTGGCTGACCTCGGTCAGTTCGGCCGCCGTGAGCTGGAGGGTCGAGTCCATGAAGAACGCTGCGTCCTGCCACTCGGGCGGCTCCGTGTCGACCTGGGACAGATACCGGCGGACCCGGGCCTCGTCCCAGGCCAGCAGGGATTCCATCAGTGCGTGCAGCGCCTCGCGCCCCTCGGGGGCCAGGTCCGCGACCCCAGTGACCTCGTAGCGCCCAACGGTGATGCGCCACAGGCGTTCCCGGCCGTCGCCCCGTCCGGGCGCGGCTTCCACCAGTCCCGCCCGGGCCAGGGCGCGAAGGTGGTAGCTGGTCGCGCTGGGCGACAGGCCCACCACCCCGGCGCACTCCGTCGCGGTGGCCGGCCCGCCGTTGTGCAGGTGCTCCAGCAGGGCCAGCCGGGCGGGGTGGGCCATAGCCCGCATGACCGCGGTGTCCAGGATGGACGCCGGCTGCTCAGCCCCCGGCTCCGCATTCGCGCTCACCGGGCCAAGATAACCGGAGGACGGACTGGGAGGGATGTGCCGCCCCGGGCCGGTACGTATCCTCCTGGGCCAGCGGCATGTCACACCCCGGGCGGCTGCGTCGTCACCTGGGCATGAGAATCGCCATTGCAGGAGGAACGGGAACGCTGGGCGGCCACGTCGTGACCGAGCTGTGCTCGCGCGGGCACGAGGTCCGGGTACTCAGCCGCTCCGCGCCCGAGTACCGCGTGGACCTGGTCACCGGAGCCGGACTCGAGCCCGCGCTGCGCGGCTGCGACGTCGTCGTGGACGCCAGCAACAACGCCGGCCGGAAGGCGGCGGCGGTCCTGGTCGGGGGCACCCGGCGGTTGCTGGCCGCGGAACAGATCGCCGGGGTAGGTCATCATGTGTGCGTGTCGATCGTGGGCTGCGATCAGGTGCCGATGGGCTACTACCGGGTCAAGACGGAGCAGGAGAACCTGGTCAGGCAAGGCCCGGTGCCGTGGACCATCGTCCGCGCGACCCAGTTCCACGAGCTGGTCGCGAATATCCTCGGCGCCGCGGCCCGCTGGCGGGCGCTGCCGGCGCCGCGCGCGCTGCTGCAGCCGGTGGCGGGGGCCGAGGTCGCCCGGTACGTGGCGGACATCGCGGAGCAGCCGGCCCGGCGGGCGGGAACCAGCATCGCCGGGCCCGAGGTGACCGAGCTGCGCACGCTGGCCCGCACCTGGCGGTCGGTCACCGGCCGCCAGCTCGCGCTGATCCCGGTATGGGGGCCAGGCCGCGTGGGCCGGGCCCTGCGCTCCGGGGCGCTCACGACCAGGCGAGCCGAGGTGACCGGCCATGTTCCGTTCGCGGCCTGGGTGGAAGCGGAAGCGGGCCCGAGCGTCACCGCGCGCGGCAAGCCGGGGCCCGGATGACCGGGCGGGCCCGGGATCAGGGGGCCGAGGGCCTCGCGCAGGCGTTCGAGGCGCAACGCCCGCGGCTGGTCCGGCTGGCGTACGCGTCAACCGGCTCGCTGGCCGAGGCGGAGGACTGCGTGCAGGAGTCGTGGCTGCGGCTGCGGCGGGTGCCGGACCCGGGCTCGATCCGCGACCTCGGGGCGTGGCTGACTACCACGGTCAGCCGGCTGGCGCTGGACGCGCTGGGCAGCGCGCGGGCGCGGCGGGAGCGCTACGTCGGCCCGTGGCTGCCCGAGCCGCTGGTCGGGGACGTGGGCGCTGGCGACCCGGCGGACCGGGTCACGCTGGATGAGTCGGTGAGCATGGCGCTGCTCGTGGTCCTGGAGCGACTGTCGCCTGCGGAGCGGGTCTCGTTCCTGCTGCACGACGTGTTCGGGATGTCGTTTGCCGAAGTGGCGGGCGTCGTCGGCCGGTCACCCGCGGCGGTGCGGCAGCTTGCGTCCCGGGCGCGGCAGCGCGTGGACGAGGGCCGCCCGCGTTTCCCGCCCACCCGGGCGCAGCAGGAGGAGCTGGTCACCGCGTTCGCCGCGGCCTGCGCCGGCGGCGACCTGGAAGGCCTGGTCGCCCTGCTCGATCCCGGCGTGGTGTGGCGCGCCGACGGCGGCGGCCAGGTCACCGCGACCCGCCGGGTCGCGCGTGGGGCGGATGAGGTCGCGCACTGGCTGCTTTCCTTCATGCGCCGGCCGCCCACCCTGGTCCGGATGGCCAGCGTCAACGGCAGCCCTGGCCTGGTCGTGCGGGACGGCGGCGGGGTGCTGACCGTGGTCGCGTTCACCGTGGACCGGGGCCGGATCACCGCCCTGGACGCAATCCGCAACCCGGACAAGCTCACCGCGCTCCCCGAAGCCAGCCCCGCAGAGACACCCGGGTCAGAAGAAGTGGAAGTCGGGGTGGCCGTCGTGCCACAAGAGCATGACGACCCTCCCGATGATGCTTGAGCCCTTGATCGGGCCCCAGTAGCGGCTGTCGCAGGAGATCGCCCGGTTGTCGCCCATCACGTAGAACTCCCCGGGCGGGACGTGGAATGGGTTTTGCCTGGTCGCACCGGGTACCAGAGGCCCGAGCGGGTCGTGTGGCGGCAGGTAGGGCTCGCGGAGCCGCCTGCCGTCGACGTAGAGGACACCGTCTGCTGAGTAGATGGTCTGGCCCGGCAGCGCGATGACGCGCTTGACGAGGTCGGTCCCGGGTGGCCCCGGACAGTCGTCGCGCGGCGGGTGGGTGAACACGACGATGTCGCCCTCGCGCAACTGGCGCCAGTTGAAGAACGCTTTCTGCACCAGGATCCGGTCGTAGACATCAAGCGTGGGCACCATGGAGGTGGTGGGGATCACGAAGGCCTGGAACACAAACGCCCGGATCCCGAACGTCAGCCCCAGCGCCAGCGCCAGGGAGAAGACCCATCCGGCCAGGGCGCGACGACGGCGTCTTGCGCGCGGCACGCGGGCCGCTTCCGCGGGCCCGGAAGACCCGCCCGGGTCATCGGAGGCGCCGTCGCGGTCAGCAGTGGGCATGCCGGTCACAGCGGTCCGGCGCGCCGCGCCCTCGGCCAGGCCGCGGATCGGCGGGCCGTGAGTCCCCGTACTGCGGACGGGCGGGGCGCGGATGGGCGGCGCGCGAGTGGGTCAGGCTCGCTGCGTTGGCCGGCGCCGACGAGGACAGCAGCGCCAGCGGCACCCCGAGGGAACCGGCTGCGAGCAGCAGCGCGCCCACCACCGCACCAAGGCGCCGCCGGGGCTCGATCACCAGCCGCGTGCGGGCCGCGCCCATGAGGTAGCTCCACGCGACCGAATGCGCGGGTATCCCGTCCCTGATGAGCAAACTGGCGATCTCGGCCGCTTCGTCCCCATGACGGCTGCGCCATCGCTGCGGGTAACAGCGCAGCGCGGACTCCACCAGGCGCATGGACCGCGAACCCGGCATCAGATGCCTCCCAGTCCCAGCCGGAGCCGCCCCACGCTGCTGACCCGTTCGATCGAGTCGAGGTGGGTGCGCAGCGCCACTACCCCCGCCGCCGTGATGCGGTAGGGCTGGCGCCGGTCCTCGGAGGGCATGGCCTCGATCAGGCCCATGCGCTCGAGCCGGTCGAGCGCGCCATAGAGGGTCCCGGGCCCCAGTTGCAGCCCGGCGAACTCCTTGATGTCCTGGATCAGCGCGTAACCGTGTTTGGAGCCTCCGGCCAGGCTCGTGAGGATCAGGACCGACGCGTCGCCCGCCCGGCGCAGCGCGTCCTGGCCGCCGGGGTCGTCCCGGTCTCGAGCTGCCATCGCGACTCCTAGTACGGTGGCTGATGTATCAGCCACCGTACTAGCGTCGAGCGGTCGTTACCACCAGCGCCTGAGCACTGGCGGCGCCCGCGCCCCCGCCGGGTGCCGCGGGCGCCTGCTTACTTGCCGTCCGCCTCAACCAGGCGCTCGACGAGTTCGTTGACGGTGCCCGTCTTGGGCAGGCCCCGCGTGGCCAGCAGGTCGCTCAGCTCCGCCTTGGTCAGGCCCTCGTAGCGCTCGCGAGCCTGCTGATGGGCCTGCCTGGCCCGCGCCTGCTCCAGCTTGCGGGCCTCCCGGGCCACCTCCTCCTGAGCCTGCTCGGCCAGCTTTGCCTGCTCGGCGGCGGTCTGCTCGAAGGACTCGGCCCGCTCGCGCGCCACGTCCCCCGCCGACTCGGCCCGCTCGAGCACGGCCTGGCCGGCGGACTGCGTCTGCTCCCGGGCCATCCCGGCCAGCGAGCTGGCGGCCTGTGCCCACCTGACGGAGAGGCCGCGGTTGATGTCCACGGCCCGCTGCACGAGATCGAAGTAGCGCTCCACGGCCGGAACGAGATCAACCTCCGGCACGGCCGGGACCCGGGCCGTCAGCTTGCGCACTCCCTGCGTCCAGGAGTCGGCTGCCTTCTCCACGGCCTCGCTCGCATGGCTCGCCATCGCGCTGTACTGCCTGGTCATGCTGGTCATCTCACACCTCATCATCGCTGGAGTCGTTGTGCTTAGTATACCAAGCAAAGTGTGCTTGCTAGAGAAAGCGGAACGTGATCTGACGCACTATCGCGAGCGCCCTCCCGGGCGTAGCCCGCCGAAGCGGCGAGTACCCTGCACGACTGTGCCCGACCATCCCGCGCCCGTGCTGGCCGCCGGGATTCTGGCCGCGGAGGGCGTGTCTTTCGTGCTGGTCGGCAGCGCGGCGCTGTGGCTGCACGGAGAGCCGGTTCCGGTGGGCGACGCCGACGTGGTGATCGGGCCGGCCGAGGAAAATCTGCACCGCCTGGCGGGCGCGCTGGCTGAGTTTGCCCTCCGCCGCGATGAGATTCCCAGGGTCCGGGCCCTGCCGTGGCTGAACGTGCTGAGGGTGGTCACCTCGTATGGCATCGTGGACTGCCTGCTGGAACGCGGCCGGCTCGACTGGCTGCAGCTACGCCAGTCCATGGTGACGATCCCGGTCGCTGATGTTGAGGTCCCGGTGGCGGCTCAGGCGGATGTCCGGGCCCTGAGGCGGCGATTCAAGAGGTAGGCACGCGTGGGCGATCGCAGCGGAGTCGGCCTGGTTGAATGCACCATCCTCGAAGCGCTGGACTCGCTGGGTGCCCGGCCCAGGCGGCACCGCAGGAGCGCGAAGGTGCTGGATGCGGTGGAGGAGCGTATCGGGCTCGCCCCCGGATACGCCTACGAGGTGCTCCTCGACCTGGCCCGGCCGTGGCAGATGCCCCTACTGCTGGTGGATGGCGAGGGCAACTTCGGCACGCGCGGGAACGATCCGGCCGCGAATTACCGCTACACCGAGGCTGGCCTGTCCCGGGCTGGGGAGGTGGTGCTCGCGGCCGAGCACCGGGACCTGGCCCCGGTCCCGGTGGGGCTGATCAACGGCAACGTCTACCGGGAGGGCCTCAGGCCGCCATTTCGCCCGCTGGCGATCATCGAGGCGCTCCGTGAGGTCATCCGGCGGCCCAGGGTGGCTGGCACGGAGCTGACCAGCATCGTCGGCCCACCCTGCTTCCTCGGCGGCTGCACGGTCGCCGGGGACTTCGCGGCCGTGACCGCGGGGCGGCCGACCACCCTGAGGCTGGAAGCCGGGGTCACGGTGAGCGATGACCACCGCCACGTCCTCATCCGGAACTTCCCGCCCAACGCCAACCCCGACGAGGTCGCGCATACCCTGGCCGACCGGGCCAGGGCACGCGCCTGGGCGGCGGAGCATCCCGGCCTGTACGGGCGTACTCACCTGCCGCTGGCGGACCTGCGCGACGAGTCATCAGAACGCCACGGTGATCTCCTGGTCTGCGTGCCCTCGGAAGGGACGACCGCGGCTGAGCTGCGCGAGCAGCTGATAAAGGTCTACGGCGTGTACACCACCGTGCCGGTGGATCTGCCCCGGCCGCTGCCGGTCATGCTCAGGAACTGGGTCAAGGCCCACGCGGCCGAGGACCTGCGGACCAGCCTGGCGGCCCTGGAGACCGCCGTCCGGAGCCAGCCGGACCGCAGCTGAGCAGCAGGGAACGTCATACTTGCGGTCAATGACGGGCCCATCTCGCGGGTGGTGATGCGGAGGCCCGGGCTCGGCGCTTTGGTGGGGGGCAGGTGTCCCTCGGCAACGGCGGACAGCCCCTCGCGGGGCTGTCCGGGAAGACCGGGCTGGGGCCGTTTACAGGCCGCCGAGCAGGTCGCGCAGGGCCTGGGTGTAGGTGCCGAGTGCTGCCCGGCCCTGGCCGGTGAGAGCGACCGTGGTAATGGACACGGTCCCGTTCCGGGTCTTCTCGCTGCTGATGTAGTCGGCTTCTTCGAGCTTGCGCAGGTGGATGATCAGGTTGCCGGGGGTGAGCCCGATCATGTCCTGCAGGCGGGTGAAGGAGAGCGTGTCGCCATCGGGCAGGGCCGCGAGCGTCGCGACGATCTTCAGCCGGGTGGGCACGTGGATCAGCGGGTCCAGGGCGTCGTCGCTCATGTCAGGCCGTCATCTGGCGCTGCCGCCGGGCGACGGAGGCAGCCTGGCCCAGGAGCACGGCGCACAGGCCCACGCCGGCCACCGCCCACGACCCGGCCGGTCCGGCGAACGCCCCCGCGACGCCGGTGGCGGCGATCGCGAGTCCCGTGATGGACCCGCGCCAGCCTTCCCGTCGCCCCATGACGGCGGCCCAGGCCAGGCCGGGGACGATCAGCACCGTGGTGGGGTACCAGGCAAAGCTCGCCCCGGCGGAGGACAGGGCCCACATGAGCAGGGGCACGACGGCCCAGGACAGGGTAAGGACGATGATCTCGACCGGGTGCCACCGGGTCTTGCCGCGGACCCCGGCCATCGCGTGCTCACGGACCCCGACGGTGGCAGCGAAGTTCAGGATGACGAACGCGACCAGGATGGGGATGTCCGCGCCAGTCGGGCCCTTGTAGGGGTGTTGTCCGCGCACGGTGAGCCAGATCGCGCCGAGGGCGGCCAGCACCGCGACCCCCCTGGTGGCCAGGAGCCAGGGCGGGGAGGGTGCCAGCTTGCGGCGGGCCTGCTGGGTGGTCTGGTCCAGCAGGGCAGCAGCCTGCTGGGGATCGAAGTTGCCGTCGTGGCCGGCGGAGGCGGTGGTGTCCGGTGTGGGGTTCATGGTGTCTCCCTTCACTGACTCTATGCCATAAAGTAGACGCTGCTTTATGGCGCAAAGTCAAGGGTTCGGGCCTAGGACTTTATGACGTAAAGTCAGGCGGCCCGCAGGCGGCGCGATGGAGTCAGTCCGACGCAGTCAGACGGGACGCAAGGACCCGGCCCTGCAGATCATGGGAGCCGGGAAAGCCTGGCGCGGCTGGCGGCTAACCGGCCGGCGGGGCCGCCGCGATCACGCCCGAGCTGAGGCCGTTCAGGACCATCTCGGTGAACGTCCGGCCGATCTCGGCCGCGGGCGGCATGCCGCTGGCTCCCTCGCGGTACCAGCGGTGCGTCCAGTTGACCATGCCGATGAGGCCGAAGGCGATAACCCGGGCCGGCCCCACGGCTCGGATGGAGCCGTCCTCGAAACCCGACTCGACGATCCCGATGACCGCGTCGTCGTACCGCTTCTTGATCACCGTCATCTGTCGCGCCCAGGCGGACCGGCCATCGGCGACCTTGCTCAGGTCCTCCTGGATGTACACGAACAGGTAGGGGTAGTGGGCCGAGTACGACGCCATCAGCGCGGTGATCAGGATGCCCAGCTTGTCCACCGCGGTGCCCGCGCCGTCCCGGATGGCCTCGGCCTGCTGGGCGTTGGCTTCGGCGGCGTCCCGGACGATCTCGTGGAGCAGCTCTTCCTTGCTGCCGATGTAGTAGTAGAGCGACGCACGGTCGGTGCCCAGGCTCTCCGCGACGTCGGCGAGGCTCGCGCCGCGGAACCCCTTCTCGCGGAAGATCTGGGCGGCCGTGGCGATGATCTCGGCCCGGCGCTCAGCGTAGGCCGCGCCTCCCTCGGCGAGGGCGGCGGCTCGTCGGCGGCCGATACCGCTCTGCATTCGCGCGTCCCATTCTTGTGCTGCGCAGCGCCCCCGGCGCGCCCGGAGACACGGGTTCTAGCCCAGTATCGCTGACGGCCATGGTCTCATGCCGGGGTGCCGGAGTCGCCGTCCCGCGGGCGCGCCCGTGTCGGGCCACCCGCCAGCCAGGTTAGTCAACGTAAGCGTTGATTTCGGGGTGACGCCCAGCCTTACTGGAGAGACCATCGCCCGCACCCGGGGCCTGCTACGAGATCAGCTCTCGCCGCGGCACCAACCCGACCTGGCCCGGCAGATCGCCGTCATCCCGCGTACGCTGACCGGCACACGGATGGAGGGTGCCGGTGAAACGCGCGCTGCTGGATCCTGCCGCGGCCGCGCCCGGCGGGCCCGGCGGCCTGGATGACTTCCGGGCCCTCGCCCGCCAGCCGGCTGCCGAGGCTGCGGCCAGGGAGAATTCACCATCACCCTGTCGATCGGGTTCGAGCCGGTACTGTCGGACGATCCGCTCGGCGCGTTCCTGGGCTCGCTGACCCTGATGCGGGAGCGGCCGGACGCGCGTTTGCTGCCCGCGCACGGGCCGGTCACCGGGAGTGCCCACGCGCGGGTGGACGAGCTCATCGCGCACCACGGCGCCCGGCTCGACGAGACCGAGGCGGCCATTCTCGGCGGCGCCCAGACCGCCAGTGAGGCCGCGGCCCGGCTGCGCTGGACCCGCCGAGACCGGGCGCTGGACGACCTCGACCCGTTCAACCAGATGCTCGCCATTACCGAGACCGCCGCGCACCTGCAGCTGCTGGCCGCGCAGGGCCGGGTGACCAGGCACGAGGCCGACGGGCTGCGCTACTACCTGCCCGCCTGAAACATGACCTGCCAGGGGCGCACCGTGACGGTGAAGAACCCGCCCGCGACGCTGCTGTCGTCCTTGGTGGCCAGTTCGGTGGCCCAGTCGAGCTGTCCCGTTCCGGGCAGCCGCAGAATGGTCATGCCCTCACCCGGCACATCGGTCAGCGGGCCGGCTGCGACCAGGTAGCCCGCGTCCCGCATCCGGGTCAGGAAGGCCACGTGCTCGGCGAACCTCGGGTCCCCGAACAGCGCGGCCCCCTCCGGGGCGGCCGGGCCGGGGCGGTGCAGCAAGGCCACCCACGTCTCCCCGCCCTCATCCGGGCCAGCGCCGGCGGCGCCGCTCCCGGCCGGGCTGCCCCCTTCCAGGGTGCTCTCGCCCAGGGTGCTCTCGTCCTGTTCGTGGTGGGCCACGTGGTCGCGATACGTGCCGAGGACCACGGGCCAGCCCTGCTCATACTCGGTGCGGGCCTCGACCGGATCCGCGAACCTCTCCCAGCCGGTGTGCGTGAGTGTGACCAGCGTCTGGGCGTCCGCCCGGGTGAAGGTGACCTCGACGTGGGTGGCCTGGTCCGGCGGGCCGCCCGGATGCCAGCTGAACGCGAGGGCGGCCGCCGGTTCCCAGAGGTAGGCCGTGCCCCACACGGCGGCGTCGCCGCTGGCCGACCGCTCCACGATCTGCCCGTCGGCGAACCCGACCGTGCCCCCGGGCCCGAAGACGCTCAGGTCCTCCAGCGGCCACCACTGGCCGATCCGCTCGGTGAACACCGCGAACGCGGTGGCCGGGTCCGCGTCGACCAGGATTTCCCGGCGGATCGGCGGTACATGGCCAGGCGGCGCGGCGGGCGGGTCGGTGCTCACGGTGTTCCTCCTCGGATGGACCGTCGCCAGGCCTCCCGGCGCGGGCGGGCAGGCGTTCGGAGTACCCGCGCAACCCGCTGTCATCCTCGCATTCAGGCCTTCTTGGCCCGGCTGGGCGCGACCCGCGGCGGCTCGCCGGGCTGCTTCGGGTACACCGGCGGCCAGGGCGCGTCCAGCAGGCCGGCCGCGAGATCCCGTTCGCTCATGGCCAGCAGCGGCTCCAGCGACTGAGGCGCGTCGTTCATCTGCTGCCACGGGTCACCGAGGCCGGCCAGCCGCCCGGACATGGTCGCCACCGTGAACTGGTCCGGGTGGATCTCGTCGAGCTCCGCCCAGGCCAGCGGGGTAGACACCTGCGCGCCGGGCCGGGCCCGGACCGACCACGCACCGAAGACCGTCTTGTGCGGTGCGTTCTGGTTGTAGTCCACGAACACCCGCTGGCCCCGTTCCTCTTTCCACCACGCGGCCGTGATGAGGTCGGGCCGCCGCCGTTCCAGTTCCCGGGCCACGGCCACGGCGGCCGCGCGGACCTGATAGGAATCCCAGCGTGGCTCGAGCCGGACGTACACGTGCAGGCCACGGTTCCCGGTCGTCTTGAGATAACCGGTGATACCGGCCTCGGTGAGGAGCCGTCGCAGCTCGCGGGCGGCCTCGCGGATCTGGGGGAACTCCACGCCGGGGGTCGGGTCGAGGTCGATCCGCAGCTCGTCGGTGTGGCCCGGGTCGTCGGCCAGGTAGGGCCAGACGTGAAAGCCCAGGCAGCCCAGGTTCACCGCCCACAGCACGTGGTCGGTGTCCGCGGCCACCAGGGCCTGCGACGTGGTGCCGTTGGGCGTGGCCACCGTGGTGGTCTGCAGCCAGTCCGGCGCGTTCTTGGGGACCCGCTTCTGGAAGAACGAGGGGCCCCCTGCCCCCTCCGGGAACCGCTGCAGGAGCACCGGCCGGCCGCCCATGGTCCGCATCAGCGGCCCGGCGACGCGCAGGTAGTGCTCGGCCAGATCAGCCTTGGTCTCACCCCGCTCGGGAAAGAGCACCTTGTCCGGGTGGGTGATGAGACCGCTGCGCATGGTGTCTGCTTCCTGGGCGGGAACCGTCTGACCAGGCTACAGAGCGGCTGCGCGCGGGCTGAGGATGCCCGGCCGGACAGCCAGCGGTGAGTCCGGCGGCCCGGCGACGTCCTACTCAGCATGAGCGACAACAAAGTGGATCTCACGCCCGCGGCGCACCGGCTGGCTGACCTCGTCGCCCGGGTCAGGGACGACGAGCTGAACGGCCCGACGCCCTGCCCGGCGTACACCCTCGGTGACCTGATCGAGCACATCGGCGGACTGGCGGTGGCGTTCCGGGCCGCGGCAGAGAAGGACACCGCCAGCCCGCGGGTCGGCGAGCCGCCCCCCGGGGACGTCGCCCGGCTGGAGGCCAGCTGGCGGGAGCGGATCCCGGCCGACCTCGCCGAGCTGGCGGAAGCCTGGGCGGAGCCGGACGCGTGGGCCGGAATGACCCGGATCGCCGGGCAGGACCAGCCCGCGGAGATCGTCGGCCTCGTCGCCGCGGACGAACTGGTCGTGCACGGCTGGGACGTGGCCCGCGCCACCGGGCAGCCCTATTCCGCCGAACCAGAGCTGCTGGACGCGGCACAGACCTTCCTGGGTTTCTTCGCCAGCCCGGACGCTCCCGCGGGACCCGAGGTCACCTTCGGCCCGTCGCGGCCGGTGGCCGACGGCTCGCCGCAGCTGGACCGGGTGGTGGCCCTGGCCGGCCGGGACCCGGGCTGGGCCGCCGGCTGACCCAGCAGACGCGATGACTCCACGACGTGGCACAGCCGCCCGGCGCAGGGGCCCGGGCGGCTGTGCGAGGATCGGCGATGGCCGGCCGTCTGTCGTCGAAGGCCGTGATCGTCACCGGCGGCTCGACCGGGATCGGCCGGGCGGTCGCGGAGCGGCTCGTCGCGGAGGGTGGCGCGGGCGGGGTGAACGCTCGATTATCAATAACGCCTCTATCGGCGGAGTCCGTGGCATCCCGGGACCGCCGGTGGTTCCGAGTCCGGTGAGCCGATCGCGCTAGTTTCCGGTCAGGACGGAACCACCGTCGACCGTGAGCACGGTCCCGGTGACGAAGCGGTTCTCCATCAGGTAGAGGTGCGTCGCGGCGATCTGGTCCGCTTCGCCGACCGTCTCGGTGAGCGTTCGCCCGGCCAGGCTCGCGAACAGCGCTTCACGTTGCGGCTCGGGAATCGGGTCGCCACACCGGCGGCGAGATCACCCCTGGCCGGACCGCATTGACGCGAATGGGGGCCAGTTCGACGGCTAGGCCTCTGGTCAGGCCCTCGATGGCGCTGGCCCCGCTGGCCGCGAGCGCGGCACCAGGCGTCGGCCGGACAGTTGCCGGGCCGCATCGAGGGTCAGGTCCTTCAGCGGCCGCTGAGCCAGCGCGTCACCGGCGGTGTGCTGCCGCGCAGCGCGGGCGGTAGCCAGTCCCATTCCTGAACTGCCGCCGATGATGACCACGCGCTGGTCAGTAAGAGTCACAGTCCATCCTCCGGTGTCATTCTCCCGCTACCTCGCAGGCAAGCGTCGTACGTGGCTTCGCCGGGTCAGGCGAAGCGCATCTCAGGGTCGGGAGCAGGATCCGGCTAGCATGCTCTGGTGAGCCGAGGCGGGTCAGCCCCATGAGTGACCAGCCCGAGGCCACGGACCAGGGATCACTCGCCGCCCGGATCGATAGCCAGAAGGCCCATCCCCTGGCGTGGCAGACCGTGGTCAAGAGGGCTGTGGTGGTCGCGGTCGCGGGCGTCTCCATCTACCTCGTGTTCCCGACCATCACGGAGGTTTTTGCCTCCTGGCCACGTCTGTCAACCCTAGACCCCCGCTGGTTCACCCTGGCCGTGGCGGCTGAGGTCGCGCACTTCACCTGCACGTTCGCGCTACAGCGGCTGGCGCTGCGGACTAAGGCCTGGTTCCCGGTCATCACCTCGCAACTGGCCGGCAACGCGATCACCCTGATCGTGCCGGGAGGTGCGGCGGTGGGTGCCGCCGTGCAGTTCCGGATGCTGGCGGCCAGCGGGCGGGACACCAGCTCGACCGTGGGCGGGCTGGCGGCCTTCTCCCTCCTCGGGGTGGGGGGGTTGCTGGCTCTCCCCGTCTTCGCCCTGCCCGTCATCCTGGTGGGCGCGCCCACCAACCGGGGGCTGGTCAACGCGGCCATCCTCGGGGCGGTGGGGTTCGTGGCCTTCGCCGCGCTGGGCGCGGTCGTCCTGGCCTATGACGCGCCGCTGCGCTGGTGTGGCCGGACGGTACAGCGGCTGCGGAATTCGATCCTGCGCAAGAGGCCCCCGATGACCGGGCTGGACGAGTCCCTGCTCGCGCAGCGCAACGACATCCGGATCGTGCTGGGCGCGCAATGGTGGCAGGCGCTGCTGCTGTCCGCCGGCCGCCTGGCTTTCGACTATCTCTGCTTGCTGTTCGCGTTGCGGGCCACCGGGGCCCGGCCGCGGCCCTCGCTGATCCTTATCGCCTACGCGGTGGCCGGGGTCGTCGGGATGATTCCGGCCACCCCCGGCGGTCTCGGGCTGGTCGAGGCGAGCTTGACCGGGCTCCTGGTCCTGGCTGAAGTTAACTCCAGCCAGGCCGTGCTGGCCACGCTCACCTACCGGCTCGCGTCGTACTGGCTGCCCCTGCTGGCCGGGCCGGTCGCGTACGGCCTGTTCCGGATCCGGTACCGGACCGGCAAGTCCCCTCCCGAGCCGAGCGCGGCACCGACGTAGGGTGCTCACCCGGGGGCGACGGCGGGGCGGGGCGGGCGTGCGGCCGGAATCAGCTTCGGGGCCAGGCTGCGAACTGGGCCCGGAGCCGCGCGACGTCTTCCGGGCTGAGCCCGTAGCGGGTGAACAGCCCGTCGGGCATCCGGTCCAGCTGCGTGCCCGCGTCGGCGAAATCACGGGCTTCCAGGCCGGGATCCAGCCGCCTGGCGAAGCTGATCAGCTGATCAGCGGTGTAACGCTGCAGGGCGGCCGCCGTGTCCACGTAGTCGCGCGGCTCCACCCGGCTGGCTTCTCTGAACTACCTTGCCGAACACGCCGCTGATCCACTTTGCCAGCCCGTCGGCCCGCTCCGTATCGGCTGGCTAATCTCAACCGCCGTAGCCTGGGCGGCGGCCAAGACCGCTGTTTCAACGCGCGCTCCTGCTCAGTGTGCGCACCAGCGTCGTTTCTTATAGTCGGCCTCGGCGAGCCGCCCGATTAGCCACGCCACCAGGTCGTCTGCGACAAGCACACAAGTAGTCTCTTCCGCCGTCCGGGCATTAGCGCCAGCCCGCCGCACACGCAGGCGTCCCGCACCTCCCATCGCCCCGGCGGCTACCTTTACCTGCGCCGTGGACCCGCCCTGTCTAGGCTCAGGTTCTTGCCTTGCGTGGTGTCGCTATTCCAGTGCCTTACTTCGCTGATCAGCATCACCGAACGGGCGCCGGAAGCTCGCGGCGATCCGGCCGTTCGGCTGGCCCGAGGCCGCGTTGCGACGCAAGGTGATCACTGAGGGACGGTGATCGGGCTGGTCGGCTTGGCCGGCGCCGCCGGGGCGTCCGTGGTCGGGGTGCTGGTGACCCTGCCGGCCCGCACACCTGCTCCGCCGACTGCCGACCACGCAGCTGCTGGCCCGGGACTAACCTCTGGCCAGCGCTATTTGGCCTGCCGCCACCAAGTGGCGGCGTGGAGGGCGAACTTCGCCAGGGCTCCGGCCCAGAGCACGAAGCTCGCCGCCCGGGGGAGTGTGAAGCCGGGCTCCTGGCCGGGCTGGGGGTCTTCTCCCGCCGGGACAACGGGCGGACTGACTGGCTGGTCCGGGCCTGTGAGCGGCCGCTGGTGTCCACCCACGGCGCCGTCGCGCTGGTAGGCGTCCGGCTTCCTTGATGTCATCGGGCACGCGCCGAAATCGCGGTGGCAGCGGACCTGGAACGCAGGTGCGGTACATGCGGGACAGCCGCCCTGGCGCGGCTCCTCCGCATAGTAAGCGCGAGCAGGCCAGCTGAACTGATCACTCGCTGAGTACTGGGGTTGCGCTGGACCGCGGTGGAGGGCGGCCCCGAGTCTGACCCCGATGAGGCTGTCCCTGATCTTCTTGCCGATGTTCATGCGTACTCCCGCGGCCGGACGAACCCGTTGTCATGGATCATAATTTCGAGTCGGTGCTGCCGTCAAGGATCCTATCGAAACTTTGTTTGATTCCCGCTCCTGGCACGGAAGCGCACTCTATGACCCAGCCGGTATTAGCCTCTCCCTCGCTTCAGGAGGCGGGAATGGGTCTGGCCTTGGTGCTGCGGGCTCAGCCTCGGCGCACGATGTCAAAACCGGCGGAGGAGGGCGACGATGCGCCCAAGCATGCGAGCCTCGTCGCCGGGCACTGGGCGGTAGGCCGGATTGGCCGGCACGAGCCAGACACGGCCGCTGGCGCGCCGGAGCGTCGTGACGGTGGCCTCGCCGTCGATCAGTGCGGCCACTACGTCGCCGTCGTCCATATCCGGCTGCTCGCGCACCACAACCCAGTCCCCATCCTGGATGCCAGCAGTGCTCATGGCGTCATCGGCAACCTTGAGCAGGAATAGGGTGCCTTCGCCCACGAGCTGCCGAGGCAGCGGGAGAAAGTCCACTATGGCCTGCTCGGCGAGGACCGGGCGGCCTGCCGCGATCTGCCCCACCAGGGGGACATAGGCAGTTTCCTGTGACGGGATGTCTGTGATCGTGGCTTCGGCCATCTCGCCGTCGGACCGCACAGCCGGTTGCCCTGGCAGCCGGATCTCGACCGTGCGCGCTTGGCCAACGTCACGTCGCAGATATCCCTTACTTTGCAACGTGGCGAGCTGGTACGAGACGCTGGACACGCTGCTCAGCCCGGCGGCCGCAGCGATCTCGCGCAGCGATGGCGGGTAGCCGCGGCGCTGCGCCGAATCTCTGATGGCCTGCAGCACCTTCCGCTGCCGCCACGTCAGGACATGGCCGGGCCGGACCGGCGGGTCGGTGACTACCGGCGGGACGGTGTCATCCGGTGTCCGCCCTGGCTTCTGCTCTGGCTGGTTCCCCGGGCGGGGGGAAGCTCCGCGGGGTAGCGGTTCACGGGTAACCGGCCCTGGTGACGGACCGCCCGCCATCTCGGCCTGGGAATCCTCACTGCGGCCACCGGCCTGTGTTGCCACGTCTTCGACGAGGTCCAGCCTCAGCCCGAGCGCCCTGGCGTATCGCAACAGGGTGGATAGCTGCACGTCGTGCCGACCGGACTCGAGCCGAGCCACGGCGGGCTGGGACGTCCCCATGCGCCTGGCCAGAGTTGCCTGCGAGAGACCTGCCCTGGCTCGCAGGCGAGCCAGGCGGGTGATGAGTTCGGTCTGCCCGGCTGCGGCCTCCATGAGGTCGGCTGAGCCCAGATCCGCGCTCGCGGTGCCGGAAGCGGACTGGGCCATCACTTCGTCACGCTCGCCGTGTGCTACCTGTGCCCTGCCACCCGCAACAGCCTCTCCGGCCAGCTACGGTGCCGGCAGCTCTGGCCCGGCCGGCGCGAGCGGCGCTTTCGAACTCATACCCGAGGCTGTCCACGTGAGAACGATAACACGTTCGATATCGGGAGCCTGAAGAGGACAGATAACTCGCTTACCAAGATGCGGCCCGGAGCGGCCGGAATCAGCTGCGGGGCCAGGCTGCGAACTGGGCCCGGAGCCGCGCGACGTCTTCCGGGCTGAGCCCGTAGCGGGTGAACAGCCCGTCGGGCATCCGGTCCAGCTGCGTGCCCGCGTCGGCGAAATCACGGGCTTCCAGGCCGGGATCCAGCCGCCTGGCGAAGCTGATCAGCTGATCAGCGGTGTAACGCTGCAGGGCGGCCGCCGTGTCCACGTAGTCGCGCGGCTCCACCCGGCTGGCCAGCGCGCAGACCTTGGAGGCGGCCAGGTCCTCGAGGTCGAGGACGGGGCCGACCTCCATGGTCACCGGCCCGCGGGTCCGGTCGAAATAGGCCATCTGGAGCATCGTCTGCTGCCCGCCGGGAGCGGTAATGACCCACTCGGCGAGGCCCTCGCCCATCCCGTAGAAGATGTCCTCCAGGCCACCGGCCTGGTTCCGGCGCTCGGCCTCGAACCCTGCGGCCCGCAGCGCGCCTTCCACCGCGTCGGCGGCGGCGGCCACGGCGGTTTCCTGGTCGCTGAACAGGTCGACGTCATCGGTGGGGCGGTCGATGATCCCGTGTGCGATCAGGGCGTTCCCGCCGGCCAGGGCGAACCCATGGCGCGCGGCTTCGCGCAGGGCGATCGTGGCCACCTCGCGCTGGAGTTCGTCGATCGGCATCAGGCGGCGGGAACCGCGGCGGCCCGCAGGGCCGGATGCTGCTCCTCCCACGCCTGGCGCACGCCCTTGGGCAGGAACAAACCCGGCCACAGGGCGATCAGCATGTCCTCGTCGAGGTAAGCCAGGTCCTCGGGGCGGCTGGCCTCCCGGAGCACGATCTGGTACATCCAGGGCAGCATGCCCGGCTCATCCAGGTCAAAGGCGCGGTCGGGGTACCAGAACAGCCAGATCGGCAGTTCGACCCGGCCGTGCACGGGCCCGCGCAGGTCGGCCAGGCTGGCCACAACCATCACCCCGCGCCCGGGCCGGGACGTGTGGCGGCGCCGGGGGGCGGCTGCGCGCACGGTGGCCATGCTTATTACAGTACCCGTTCTGGCTTCTGTACGCCCTGGCTGGCGTCCCATTTTCTCAAACACACTAGTTATAGGCGGGTCAGGCGGGCGATACGATCGTTATCGTATTCTAATTCTTGTATTTAGCTTGGACAGCACCCAAAGCATGCGGATCGCGGAATGATCCGCGGTGGGCGCGGGGTTGCCGCAGGCATGACAACTGTGGGTTTCATTGGCAGCGGCATGATCGGCGGTACCGTGGCCCGGCTCAGCGTGGCCGCCGGATACCAGGTCGTCCTGAGCAACTCCCGGCACCCGGAGACGCTCAAGGATCTCGTGGAGGAACTGGGCCCGCTGGCCCGCGCGGGCACCGCCGGGGAGGCGGCCACCGCGGGCGATCTGGTCGTGGTCAGCATCCCGGTCCGGGCCTGCCCCACCCTTCCGGCCGGCCCACTGGCGGGCCGGACGGTCCTGGACACCGGCAACTATTACCCGCAGCGCGACGGCCACATCGCCGAACTCGAGAGCGGGTCGCTGACCAGCAGCGGGTGGCTGCAGGCCCAGCTCCCCGGGGCCGCGGTGGTGAAGGTGTTCAACAACATCTTCTACAAGCACCTGCGGTCGCTGGCCCGCCCGGCGGGCGCGGCGGACCGCACCTATCTGCCCATCGCCGGCGACGACCCGGCGGCCAAGGCGGCCGTCACCGGGTTCCTCGACTCCATCGGATACGGCGCGGTCAACGCGGGAACGCTGGCCGACAGCTGGCGGCAGGAGCCCGGGACGCCGGTCTACGGCGCCCCGTACGGGACGTTCGAGGACGAGACCGGCACTCCGGCCAGCGCCGACCAGATCCGTGCCGCCCTGGCCGCGGCGAGCCGGTAGCCCGCCGGGCCCCAGCCGTTTCGAGACGGGCTTAGCGGGCGCCCGGCCGGCCTGACTCCGCAGGCCGCCGGACCCGGGCGGTCCGGCTCGGCCGCGCCCGGCCGGCCTGACATGACTGTGTGCGGAAACCGCTGCCAGGACAGCGGTTTCCGCACACTCTTGACTGCGAAGATCATCCGGGTGGGTCAGTTGGTACTCGTGGCGACCCGGTGGCGCCGCGCGGACCGCGTACGGTCGAGCAGCACGGCGAACACGGCGGCCAGCACCGCGGCGGCGACGATGAACAGGGCGATCTGCCAGCCGGGGGTGCCGCCGACGGTCACGGTGTGCACGACCGCAGGCGCGACCGAGGTGCCGGTGTCCCCGATCCCGGGCGGCGGCACGTTGCCCGCGAAAGCCGCCGGGGCGGCCAGGATGCCGGCCAGCAGGGCGACGGCCGCGGCGGCGAGACGGGTGGCGGGACGGAAGATACGGCGGATGGCGGTCATGATGGTCTCCTTGAATATCTGAACGCTGACGATTGAGGCTGACGATTGAACGTTGAGGGCTGACGGTCGGGCTGGCCTGGTGCCAGGCTTCAGGTGCCTTCTTGCACCTGGAAGATCTCGTCGGCGAGCAGGCCGTGGGCGTCCTTGTGCACGGTCGCCGCCGCCTCCGCGGACGGGGCCTCGACCAGGCAGAACACCTTGCCCTGCTGCTCGTCCACCCAGTACCGCAGGTAACGCACGTCGTGCTGGCCCTGGGCCTGCAGGTCGGCCTTGTGCGCCTCGGCCACGTCCCCCGCGGCGACACCCCCGGAGAAGTTGTGAATGTCCATGTAGAGCGGCATCGCGCTGTCCTTCGTCTCGATTAGCAGGAACGAGACGAACGTATGGGGGCGCCCCCCAGATGCGGATCGGGAGCGGCTCCCTAGATTTCGCGGCATCATTCCCCAGTTTTCCGCCGATCACCTATATAGGTGTCCCGGCTGGTAGCGCTGCAGGCCGGCGGCATGGACACTGAAGACGTGCTGTTGGAACGGGAGGCGCAGCTGGCCGCGCTGGCCAGTTACGCGGGGGAGGCCCGGAAGGCCCAGGGCCGGCTGGTGCTGGTCGCCGGCGAGGCGGGCGTGGGCAAGTCAGCGCTGGTCGAGGAACTGCAGCGGGATCTGCCTGAGGCGGACTGGTTCTGGGGCGCGTGCGATGGGCTGTTCACGCCCCGGCCGCTCGGCCCGCTGTTCGACATCGCCGCCAAGCTGGGCGGGGAGCTGCTTGAGCTGTGCCGGGCGGACGCTCCCCGCGCGGACCTGTTCGCCGCCCTGCTGCGCCAGGTCAGCGAGCCAGGCGGCCTCCGGGTCCTGGTCGTGGAGGACATCCACTGGGCGGACGAGGCCACCATCGACCTGCTGCGGTTCCTGGGCCGCCGCATCCGCGACGCCACCGTGCTGCTCATCGTGACCTACCGCGACGACGGGCTGAGCACCGCCGATCCGCTCCGCATTGCCCTGGGGGATCTTGCCACCCAACGCTCCGTCCGGCGGGTGGGCCTCGCCCCGCTGTCGGCGGACGCGGTGCGGCAACTGGCGGGGGGCCAGGGACTCGACGCCGCCACGCTCTACCGGCTGACCGGCGGGAACCCGTTTTACGTGACCGAGGTCGTGGCCTCCGGGATGGACGAGGTTCCCGCCTCGGCCCGCGACGCCGTCCTGGCCCGGGTGTCCCGGCTGAGGGCCAGCGCCCGCGAGGTGCTGGACGCCGCCGCGCTGATCGGCACCCGGGTCGAGTTGCCGCTGCTGACCACGGCCACCGAGGTGCCGTCGCCGGCGGTGGATGAACTCCTCGCATCGGGGCTGCTCGCCGCGACCGGTGCCGGGTCGGGCGCCGACCTCAGCTTCCGCCATGAGATCGTCCGGATGGCGGTGGCCGAGGCCATCGCGCCCTTGCGTTGCGGCCTGCTGCACGCCCGGATCCTCGACGCCCTGCGTGATCGTGGCTGCGGCGATGAGGCCCGGCTGGCCTTCCACGCGGAGGCCGCTGGAGACGGCCCGGCGGTCCTGCACTACGCGCCCGCCGCCGCGCGCCGGGCGGCCGCGCTGGGTGCCCACCGCGAGGCCGCCGCCCAGTTCGAGCGGGCGCTGCGGTTCTCCGGCGAGCTGGATCCCGCCTCGGTGGCTGGCCTGTACGACGGGCTGGCCGCGGAGCTGGGGCTGCTAGACCGCTGGCAGGATGCGCCCGACGCCCTGGAGCAGGCCCTCCGCCGGTGGCGTCAGGCCGGCGACCGGCGGCGCGAGGGTGCCACGCTGCGCACGCTCTCTCGCACCATGTGGCGGCTGTGCCGGGGCCAGGAAGCCCTCGCTGCGGCCGAGGCGGCCGTTTCGCTACTCGAACCGCTGGGCCCAAGTGCCGAGCTGGCCTGGGCTTACGTGAACCTGGGGAGTCGGCGGACCGATGAGGGCCAGTACGAGGTAGCCGTCGGGCTGACCCGGCAGGCCGAGGCCATGGCCGAGTCGCTGGGCGTGCCCGAGGTGCTCAGCGAGGCGCTCAACACCCAGGGCTGTGCCGTGGCCTGCCTGCGTGGTGACTGGGCCGGGCCGCTGGAGCGTGCGCTGGAGATCGCGGTCGCCGGGGGGCTGCAAGAGCAGGCGGGCCGGGCATTCGCCAACCTCCACGTCCTGTACTGCAGCGAGCTGCGGTTCACCGAGGCCGAACCGTACTTCACCGGCGGCGTGGCCTACTGCGACGAGCACGACATCGGCACGTTCGGCATCTGCCTGCGCGGCGAGCACACCCGCACGCTGGAAATGCTGGGCCGGTGGGACGAGTCGGCCGCGCTGAGCCAGGAGCTGCTCACCCAGAGCGGGGCCTCCCCGGTCAACCGGATCAACCCGCTGACCAGCCTGAGCACGATCCGGGCCCGCCGCGGCGAGCCCGGTATAGAGGAACTCCTCGACGAGGCGTTGCGGTCCGCGGACGGGACTAACAACCCGTCGCACATCCTGCGCGTCCGGCTGGCCCGGGCCGAGGCCTGCTGGCTCCAGGGCCGGGACGCCGACGCGCGGCGCGAAGCCGAGCTGGCCGCGGACGCGTCCACGGACGACGACGCCTGGGAGAGCGGCATGATCGCCGTCTGGCTCCGGCGCAGCGGTTCGCCGCGCCCGCCGCGAGGTGAGCTGGCCGAGCCCTATCGTCAGCAGGCCGACGGTGACTGGGAGCAGGCCGCCAGCCTCTGGACCCTGCTGGGCTGCCGGTACGAAGCCGCCCTGGCCCTGCTCGGGTCCGGGCAGGAAGCCGCGCTGCGCGACGCGCTGAGCATCCTGACCGACCTCGGAGCGGGAGCCGCCGCCGGGATCACAAGGCAGGCCATGCGTGACTGCGGTGTCCGCTCGATTCCGGCCGGGCCGCGCGCCGCGACGCGGGCGCATCCGCTGGGGCTGACCCGGCGTGAGCATGAGGTCCTGGACCTGATCGTGGACGGCCGGACCAACGCGGAGATCGCCGGGCAGCTATTCATCTCCGCGAAGACGGTCGATCATCACGTGTCGGCCGTGCTGGCCAAGCTGGGGGTGCCGGACCGTAACGCGGCCGCCAGGCAGGCGGCCCGGCTCGGCGTGGCCGGCGCGGCGGGGGGATGACCAGGATGCTGCTGGAACGGGAGGCGCAGCTGGCCGCGCTGGCCAGCTACGCGGGGGAGGCCCGGAAGGCCCAGGGCCGGCTGGTGCTCGTCGCCGGCGAGGCCGGCGTGGGCAAGTCAGCGCTGGTCGAGCAGCTGCAGCGGAACCTGCCTGGTGCGAGCTGGTACTGGGGGGCCTGTGACGGGCTGTTCACACCCCGGCCGCTCGGGCCCTTGTTCGACATCGCCGCCAAGCTCGGTGGTGAGCTGCTCGAACTCTGCCGCGCGGACGCGCCCCGGGAGGACCTGTTCAGCGCCCTGCTGCGGCAGGTGAGCGAGCCGGATGTGCTCCGCGTGGTCGTGGTGGAGGACATCCACTGGGCCGACGAGGCCACCATCGACCTGCTGCGCTTCCTGGGCCGCCGGATCCGGGACGCGACCGTGCTGCTCATCGTGACCTACCGGGACGAGGGGCTGGGCGCCGGTGACGTTCTCCAGGTTGCCCTGGGGGACCTGGCTACCCAGCGCTCCGTGCGGCGGGTGAGCCTGGGCCCGCTGTCGGCCGGTGCGGTGCAGGTCATGGCGGGCGGCAGCGAGCGGGAAGCGGCTTCGCTGCGCGAGCTGACCGGCGGGAACCCGTTCTACCTGAGCCAGGTGATCGCGGCCGGCCTGGACGAGATCCCGGCGTCCGCCCGGGACGCGGTCCTGGCCCGCACCGCACGCCTGGACGGCAGCGCCCGCGCGGTGCTGGACACGGCCGCGCTGATCGGCACCCGGCTGGAGTACTCGCTGCTGGAGTCGGTCACCGACTGCCCGCCGTCCGCCGTCGATGAGCTGCTCGCGGCCGGGCTGCTCACCGGGGACGGGGCGGGCCTGAAGTTCCGCCACGAGATCGCCCGGCTGGCGGTGCAGGACGCCGTTCCCGCCCACCGGCGGGGGCTGATCCATGCCCGCATCCTGGACGCCCTGCGCGCGTCCGGCGGTCATGACGACGCGCGGATGGCCTTCCATGCGGAAGGCGCGGGGGACGGGCCTGCCGTCATGCGATACGCCCCCGCCGCCGCGCAGCGGGCCGCAGGTCTGGGCGCCCATCGCGAGGCGGCCACTCAGTACGAGCGGGCGCTGCGGTTCTCCGGCGAGGCCGACGCCGCCATGTCCGCCCGGCTGTACGACGCGTTCGGCTACGAGGCCTCGCTGCTGGACCGCATGGAGGACGCGGTCGCCGCCCGCGAGCGCGCGCTTGCCCTGTGGCGCCAGGAAGGTGACCAGCGGCGCGAAGGCGACACACTGCGCTGGCTGGCCTGCGCGCTGAACGCGGCGAGCCGGGGCAGCGAGGGCCGGGCCGCGGCCGTGGCCGCGATAGACCTGCTCGAACCGCTGGGACCGGGCCCGGAGCTGGCCTCGGCCTACTCCAGCCTGGCCTCGCTGCGGATGGTCAACTACCAGCACGCTGAGGCGATCGCGCTGGCCCACCGGGCCGTGGCCATCGCCGGGCCGCTGGGCCGCACTGACATCGTCAGCGACTCGCTCAACACCGAGGCCTGCTCTCTGCTGGGGGTCGGCCGCGACTGGGCCCCCACGATGGACCGGGCCCTGGACATCGCGGTGCGCGGCGGGCATGAAGCCCAGGTCGGCCGGGCGTACGTCAACACCTACGCCATATACGTGGACGAGAAGGACTTCGCCACCGGCGAGGCGTACTTCACCGGCGGCGTGGCCTACTGCGACGAGCACGACCTCACCTCTTACTCGATCTTCCTGCGCAGCCAGCGCACCAACATGCTGGAGATGACCGGGCGCTGGGATGAGGCCGTGGCCATAGCCGGGGAGCTTCTGATCCGGGGTGGCCCATCGCCAGGCATCCGGCTGTGCCCGCTGAACCGGCTCGGCACGATCCGGGCTCGCCGGGGTGAGCCGGGGGTCTGGGAGTGCCTGGATGAGGCCGTCGAATACGCCGACGGCGCGGGAGAGGCCCAGAACATCGTGCCCGTCCGGCTGGAGCGAGCCGAGGCCCGCTGGCTCGAAGGCGACCAGGCCGCCGCGCTCCGTGAGGCCGAGCTAGCCCACGATTCGGGCGCGGGCTGTGACCAGTGGGGGCGTGGCGCACTCGCGGTCTGGCTGAAGCGCACCGGTTCAAGCCGGGAACTGCCCCACGACCTCGCCGAGCCTTACCGGCGGCAGATCGACGGCGACTGGGCCGGTGCGGCGCGGTTCTGGCAGGACCGGGGCTGTCCCTACGAGGCCGCGCTGGCCCTCTTGGACGCCGCGGAGGAGGACGCGCTGCGAGAGGCCCTGCAGATCCTGACCGGGCTGCGGGCCACGGCTGTCATCCGGGTCGCCCGCAAGAAGATGCGCGACCTTGGCATCCGGTCCATCCCGGCGGGCCCGCGCTCCGCGACCCGCGAGCACCCGCTCGGGCTGACCCGCCGCGAGCATGAGGTCCTCGACCTGATCATGGACGGCCGGACCAACGCGGAGATCGCCGAGCAGCTGTTCATCTCGGCCAAGACCGTCGATCATCATGTCTCGGCCGTGCTGGCCAAGCTGGGTGTACCGGATCGCACCGTGGCCGCATCCGAGGCGGTCCGGCTGGGCCTGGCCCGCGCGGTCCGCTAACCCCAGACGTTGACGCGGACCGGCCGGATCGTCACGACGACCCGGGACACCCCCGGCTCGTCGTGCTCCCGCAGGTCCGAGCCGTACTTGGCGCCCACCTTGTCGGCGAACACGTAGTCGTCATCCGGGGTGATCTCCGCGTCGCCGCGCAGCTCCAGGTAGCGGTACGGGTTGGCCAGGTCCAGGATCAGGAAGCTGACCGCCGGGTTGGCCATCAGGTTCTTGGTCTTCTGCCGCGACGTGTTCAGGGAGATGGCCACGGTGTCGCCCTCGGCCAGGAACCACACCTCGGAGAGCTGCGGCCGCCCGTCGGGCCCAATGGTGCCGAGCGTGCCGACCGGCGCGGACAGCAGGTCGCGATGGGAATCAGGAATAGTGGTCATCACATCATCCTCATCGGTGTCGGGGGTCGTCGGACCGTCAGGTCAGGTGGAAATGTCCGGGTAGGGCAGGTCCCAGTGGCTGAGCCGGGTCGCGTACTCGCGCTGGAAGGCCAGCGGCTCCTCATAGTCCCGCTCGAACAGCGCGATGAACAGGGTGAGGGTCAGGAAGTTGTGCGCGCCCAGCTCGAACAGCCTGACGTAGTCGTGGGTGGCCAGGGCTTCCCGCTCGTCGCCGGTGAACTCCAGCCAGGTGCTGCGTTCCGCGCCCGGGCAGTTGAGCAGCAGGTTGGCCTGCTCCGTCTCCCACCAGGTGACGGTCCCGCGGGGGTCTTCCCGGTAGCGCTCGACCAGGTCCGGGTCGCGGTCGATGGTGTAGAGGAACTTGTTGACCAGGTACTTGCTCACCGTGCCGCCGTCCCCTCCGGGTACCAGGTGAAGTAGGCCTCCATGGTGTGGAACAGGTCCAGGGAGTCCGTGTAGTCGGCCTTCACCCCGGCTCCGGCCGCCCCCATCATCAGCATGAAGTCCATGAACCCGTGCGTGGCGTTGCCGGGCTGCCACAGGCTCTCCAGGCTGACCTGGGCCAGCGCCGAGTCCAGGTCGCCGGAGGAGATCCACTCCACCGCCTTGCGGTCGAACTCCGGGTCCGGGCCGTGCGGGCCGAACTGCCGCGGGCCGCCGAGCTCCAGGGACAGGTGGCCGGTACCGATGATCGCCACCCGCAGGTCTGACGGCCAGGACTCCACCAGCTGGCGGATGGTCCGGCCCAGCTCCACGAACCGCCGGGGCTGCGGCATGGGCGGGGCGAAGATGTTGGTGTAGATGGGCACGATGGGCAGGTCCGCGTCGGGCCGCAGGGTGATCAGCGGGCACGTGATGCTGTGGTCGATCCGCAGCTCGTTGCTGAAGGCGAAGTCGAAGCCGGCGTCCAGGCCCTCGCGCAGCAGGTAGCCAGACAGCTCCTCCTGCCCTGGCAGGAACATCCGGGGCAGCCCGAACTCGCGCTCCTCGTTGTACCAGTTCGCGTCGTAGCACGGCGCCTTGCCGATGAGGAACTGCGGCATGTTGTCCAGCCACAGCTGGTGGAAGTGGTCCGAGCCCACCATGACCAGCACGTCAGGGCGGGCCCGGGTCAGGGTCTCCCGGAACGCCTGGATCTTGGCCACCCACTCGTCGGCGAACGGGGGCCGGTTCGCGCCGGTCAACGTGCTGGCCCGGTAGTAGAACGGGTGATGGGTGGAGGCGATGACCGCGGCGACGGTGGCCATGGCTGCTCCTCGGGGTGTCGGGACCGCGCTGGGCCAGCACCACTGGGCGGCTCCAGTAGTGCTGGCCCTAGGCGGGGTCGGGGGGAAGGTACTCGGTGTTGCGGTCCACGGTCAGGTACATATCCATGCCGACGGGGCGGCGCTGCTCTTCGGCCAGGTGGCCGAGGATCCCGGCCGCCCGGGCCAGCAGCGCAAACCCGCGCAGCAGGCTGGGCGGCAGGCCGAGGTCGGCGAGCGCGGCCCCGCAGGTGCCCGCGCCGTTCAGCGGCAGGGTCCGGCCGAGGACCTGGGGATGCACCCGGCCGATGGCCTCGAACAGCCGCAGGTGCGGCCCGCGCAGCCCTTCCTCCTCGGCGATCTGTATCAGCACCGGGGTGCGCGGATCGGTGACCTTGTGCACCGGGTGGCCGAGGCCGGGAATGAACCTTCCCGCCGCCCGGGCCTTGGTCACCGCGCCGACCGCCAGCGCGTCCCAGCCCGCGTCGCCGGCCGGGAGCGGCTGGCCCGCCTCGGCCAGCGCCGCGGACAGGAACTGGCCCGCGTCCTCGGTAACGCCCAGGAACCGGGAGCCCCCGCCGAGCAGCCCGGCCGCCAGCGCGCCCTGCACGGAATCGGGGGCGCTGAGGTAGGTAAGCCGGGCCGCCATCGCGGTGGGCGTGAAGCCGTGGTCGGCCAGCGCGACGAGCACGGCCTCGAACACCCGGACCTGGGCAGAGGTCGGCCGCCGCTGCGTGACCAGCCACAGGGCCAGCTCGCCGAAGCCGACCTTCCCCATCAGGTCCGCGGCCAGGTCCTCGCCGAGCAGGGTGATGGTCGTCTCGCTGGAGGTGCCCAGTGAGGTGGGGAAGGACGGGACCGAGTCGGAATGGGTCATGCGGTGCGGTCCTCCTGCGTGCTGGCGTCCGGCCCGGACTGGTGTGGCTGGCTGGGGTCTGGCTGGCGGCGGTCAGGCTCGCTGGGGTTTGGCTCGCTGCGGTCTGGCTCGTGCCCGTCGAGCCAGGCCCGGATCTCCGCGCCATGCTCGTCGAGCTTAGGCGGGGGGAGGTGGTAGCGCGGCGGGGTCCGGGAGAAGGACAACGGGTGCCGGACGGTGGGCATGGTGTTGCCGGGCGGCCCGGCCAGCACGACCGGGTCCAGGCCGACCTCGGCCGCGAACGCGACCCCCCCGTCGACGGTGTTGATGGGCCCGCAGGGCACGCCCTCCGCGATCAGCTCCTCGAACCATTCCTTGGCCGTCTTCGCTGACAGCTGCGCGGCCAGCAGCGGCCGGAGCTCAGCGCGGTTCGCGGTGCGGCCCTCGTTGCGGGCGAACCTGGGGTCCTGAGCCAGTTCCGGGGCCCCGATGACCTGGCACAGCCGGGCGAACTGGGCGTCGTTCCCGGCGGTCACGATGAGTTCCCCATCCCCAGTCGGCAGCGGCTCGTAGGGGAACAGGCTGGGATGCGCGTTGCCCATCCGCAACGGCACTACCCCGCCCGTCACCCAGGCGCTGGTCTGGTTGACCATCCCGGACAGCGCCGAGGACAGCAGGTTGGCCTCCACGTGCTGTCCGGCGCCGGTGGCGGCCCGGTGGTACAGGGCGGCCACGATGCCGAACGCGGTGTGCAGCCCGGCGATCACGTCGAAGACCGAGATCCCGGCCCGGAACGGCGGCCCGTCCGGGTCGCCGGTCAGGCTCATCAGCCCCGACATGGCCTGCACCATGAGGTCGTAGCCGGGCAGGTCCTTGCCGCCCCCCGCGCCGAAGCCGCTGATCGAGGCGTAGACGATGGCCGGGTTGGTGGCGCTGACCGTCTCGTAGTCCAGCCCGTAGCGGGCCAGCCCGCCGGGCTTGAAGTTCTGCACGAACACGTCCGCGCGCCGGGCCAGTTCCTGCGCGGCGGCCAGATCGGCCTGGTCCTTCAGGTTCAGCGCGACCGACCGCTTGTTCCGGTTGATGGCCAGGAAGTAGGTCGACCGGCCCTCCTCGTTCACCGGCGGTACCCACTGCCGGGTGTCATCGCCTCCCGGGCTCTCCACCTTGATCACGTTGGCACCGAGGTCGGCCAGCAGCATGGTGCAGTACGGGCCGGCCAGCACCCGGGAGAAGTCGGCGACCAGCACGCCGGACAGCGGTCCGGCCGGTGCCGGGGGGACCGGTGCCGCGGAAACGGGGGTTTCTGGAGCCCGTGCCCCGGAAACCCCCTCGTCGGGGGCCGGGTCTGACTGGGTCATTTGCGCTGGCTCAACTTCCTGTCCGTCACTTGCTGTCCGCTAGCCGGACACTTGTCCGGCGACCTGCAGTCTACGGCGCCTGGCTCTACCGCCCATGGTGCCAGGGCCGACTGTAGTGTTCCCCGGCCGGCCCGTCCGCACCCCGGACAGGCCGCGGGGCGGGGCCTTCACCACGCGCCGTAATCGGGCTCTTGACATCAGTCCGTGAACCAGCCACGCTTCCGGACTAGTTCCTGCGGCCCGTTGTGCGGACAGCTGTCCGTGGCCAGCCCCGATTAAGGCATGCATCGCCTGCCCGCCTCGAAGTGGAGGTCCGCCATGACCCTGGTGTTCCGGAACGCGACGGTGCTGACCATGGACGACGCGCACACCGTGCACCATGGCGGCGACGTGCTGGTCAGCGGCGAGCGGATCGAGGCCGTGGGCCCGCACCTGGACGTCCCCGAGGGGACGACCGAGATCGACGCGACCGGCGGCATCGTGATGCCGGGGATGATCGACACGCACCGGCACATGTGGCAGACCGCGATGCGCGGCTACGGCGCGGACTGGACGCTGACCCAGTACTTCGTCTGGTACTACCTGCAGTGGGGCAAGACCTTCCGGCCGCAGGACATCTACGCGGGCAACCTTCTGTCCGGGCTGGAGGCCCTGGACGCGGGCGTGACCACCACGGTGGACTGGTCACACGGGCTGCAGACGGTCGACCACGCCGAGGCGGCGGTGGCGGCGCTGACCGAGGTCCCGGGGCGGTTCGTGCTGGCCTACGGCAACATCCAGGCGGGTCCCTGGGAGTGGTCGGCTGCCCCGGAGTTCCGCGAGTTCGTCACCCGGCACTTCGGCTCGGCCAACGACATGCTCGGCTTCCAGATGGCCTTCGACGTGACCGGCGATCCGGCGTTCCCGGAGAAGGCCGCGTTCGAGGTGGCCCGGGACCTCGGCGTGCCGGTCACCACGCACGCGGGGGTCTGGGGTGCGACCAACGACGACGGGATCCGGCTCATGCACGAGCACGGGTTCATGACGCCGTCCACCATCTACGTGCACGCGGCCACCCTGACCCGGGACTCCTATCACCGGATCGCCGCCACCGGCGGGAGCGCGTCGGTGTCCACCGAGAGCGAGCAGAGTGCGGGCCAGGGCTACCCACCCACCTGGCAGTTGCGCGAGCACAACATCCCGGTCTCGCTGTCCATGGACACCAGCGTGTGGTGGAGCGGCGACCTGTTCTCGGCCATGCGCACCACGCTGGGCGCGGACCGCTCCCGCGAGCACCTGGAAGCCCACGGCCGCCAGGAGACCGTGACCCACTGCCATCTGCGCGCCGAGGACGTGGTCAACTGGGCCACCCGGGGCGGGGCCAAGGCCCTGGGGCTCGATTCGATTACCGGCAGCCTCGAGCCCGGCAAGAAGGCCGATGTCGTGCTGATCAAGAACGACGCCTCGCCGGTCATGTTCCCGCTGCTCAACCCGTACGGGCACGTCGCGTTCCAGGCCCAGCGTGGTGATGTGCACACGGTGCTGGTGAACGGCCAGGTGGTCAAGTCCGCACACGCGCTGGCCGGCGGCCTGGACCGGGCCCGCCAGGTGGTGGGGGAAACCGTCGAGTACCTGCAGGGCCAGCTCGGGCCCGAGGCCTGGGCCGAGGGGATGCACCCGGAGATCCCGGAGACCAAGGTCCTCGACAACCCCTACACGTACACCAAGTGGGACGCGGGCTCGGCGCAGTGGAAGGGCGGCGCCGGCCCGGACGCCCCCGGCGGGAACGCCTAAACTTCCGGTCGTGCCGCATGCTGGGCATCACGTTCCAGGCTCAGTGAGAACCGCGGGGTTATTACGCGTCCGCTTGGAGCGATGCGGTGATGGGGGGGCGGGTGCTGAGCCGGGCCGGCACGGATGTGAGCCCGGTAACGGCGATCATCGTGCTGAGCACCGCCGCGACCAGCCACCAGGCTGGCGGCTGGCTGACGCTGCCGCCCTGGCTGGCTGCCAGGAACAGGCCGTAGCCTCCGGCCAGCCCGGCCAGGGCGCCGGCCAGGGCGGGGAAGACCTGCGCGGCGGACAGGCCGACGGTGAGCTGCCCGGCGGTCGCGCCCAGGGCGCGGGTGATGGCGGCGGCGTGCCTGTACTCCTGGACTGTCGCCCACGTGATGAAGATGATGTTCACTGCGGCCAGGGCGGCCAGCATGACGGTGACGATCAGCAGGACCTGGTTCTCCCGCGCGGTCTGGGAGATGAACCCGACGTCGGACAGGCCGGGGTTGGCCGCCGCCGCGGCGTTCCTGGACCCGGACACGGCCAGAGTCGCGTGGGCGAACAGGATCGCGACGATTCCGCTAACGGTGACCGCGATGCTCAGGCTGCCCAGCAGGACGCGGCGGGGCCTGCGCGCGGCTAGCCGCACCGCGAGCAGCAGTGGCACGGGGAGGCGGGCGGAGTATGTGGTGAGCCGGGCGTGACGGCGGGGCTGGCGGGCCGCGTCGGCGAGGGCGTCGATAGTGCTGGTGCGTGCCGCGCGCAGCGCCGGGAGGTAACTGGCCAGCGCCGCTATGGCCAGCGCGGCCGCGAGCACGAGCGCGATGACGGGCAGGGTCAGCTGTGGCGCTCCGGCCGTGCCGAGAAGGCTCTCGCCGGGGCTGGTGAGCAGGGGCGCCGCGAGACGGCCGACGGCCAGGCCTGCCGCTGCCGCGACGACGGCGAGCGCGAGGTACTCGGTGAGCAGCACCGCCGCGACGAGCGAGGGTGTCCCGCCCACTGCCTTCAGCAGCCCTACCCTGCGGTTCTGCTCCGCCATCCGGCCGCCAACGACGATCGCGAGGCTGCCGATAGCGAGCAGCGCGAGCAGCCAGCTGCCCATCAGCAGGATCGTCTGCTCGTGCGCCACGAGCAGGCCGTCCTGACGGCTGATCATCTGCCACGGGATGACGTAAAGGCCGCCGGTGTTGTCGGTGTAGCCGCCGGGATCGAACCGGTCGGCGAAGCTCTCGGCCGCGCCCGGGCTGGCCAGCCTCAGGTTCAATACGTACCCGAGTGGATACTGCCTGGTCGCCAGGCTGTTCGCAGTCGCCTCTGTGGTCCAGACGAGGCCCGGGTTGGGCCAGCGTGAGCTGCCCTCGAGGAACCCAACGCCGTTGTCGGGGAAGGCGGCGGTGACCGCCACGCCCGCCACCGTGAACGGCCTGCCGTCCAGCGTGATCCGGTTACCGGCGCGGATGCCGAGCGCGTCGGCGAAGCTCCGTTCGATCACCACCGTGCCGGGGCGCACCCAGCGGCCCTCGGTCAGCTCAGGCTGGTCGGCGGCGGCGGGTGCGCTGCTGCGCCCCTCGGCGAGCACGGCGTCGGTGTGGCCGTCGAAAGTGAGGACGGGAAAGGCCACGGGAAACGGCCCGGAATGCCCGGTAACCCCGGCCGCGTGAGCCAGCGGAGCGGTATGCCCGAGCGCGGCCCGGCCGGCCGCGGGCCCGCCGCCGGACGGGAAATCAGTGGCCAGCACGTCAGGCCCGGCGGTTGCCTGACGCGTCGTCTGGTAGGGGTGGGCCGTGGTCCCGCGCAGGACCAGGCCCAGGGTCAGCGCGGCGGTGGCCGCGACCATGATGACGACCAGCATGACCGCCTGCCCGGGTCGGCGCTGGAGGTCCCGGGCCGCGAGCCGGAATATCAGCCACAGCTCGCTGAGGCGGGGAGTCCGCTCACTCATGTGCGGAGTCCTCCAGGCCGATCAGCGTGCTCAGACGCCCGCGAGTCCCGCCAGTCAGCCAGGTTTCGTTGACGAAGACGCCGTCCCGCATGGAGATCAGCCGGTCCGCGGTTGCCCCGATCCGCTCATCGTGGGTCACGATCACCAGCGTGTGGCCAGCCGCGTGCAGTCCTGCGAAGATACGCAGCACCTCACGGGTGGCCGCACTGTCGAGGTTCCCAGTCGGCTCGTCAGCCAGGATGAGCAGCGGCTCGTTCGCCAGTGCCCGGGCGATGGCGACCCGCTGGCGCTGCCCGCCGGACAACGCCGAGGGCTGGTGACCAGCCCGGTCACCGAGACCAACCTGCTCCAGCAGGTCACGGGCCCTGCGGCGGGCTGCTCGCGGCGAGCATCCCGCCAGCAGCGCAGGCAGCTCGACGTTCTCCTGGGCAGTCAGCTCCTCCATCAGGTTGAACGCCTGGAAGACGAACCCCACGTCTTTGCGCCGCATCCCGGCCAGGGCTCGCTCGCTTAGTTCCCCCATCGGCCGCCCGCCGAGCCACAGCTCACCATCCGATGCCCGGTCCAGCCCGCCGAGCAGGTGCAGCAGTGTCAACTTCCCGCATCCGCTCGGCCCCATCACGGTTACCCGCTCACCCCGGCCAATGTCGAGGTCGACGCCGTCCACGGCGCGGACCAGCCCCTCGTTCCGGCCGTATTCCTTACGCAGGCCCCGGGCCCGCACCAGGCAGTCGCTGGTCATCGTCCGCTCCCGTGGTGTGAGGTCCGGCGCGCGGCCCAGATCTTCTGGCAGGCTTCGAGCCAGCGCAGGTCGGCCTGGAGCCGCAGCGCGACGCCTTCGAGCAGCAGCGAGGCGTCGGAGTCCTCGGGCTCTCCCAGCGCCGCCTCCTGCGCCTCGCGCAGTCGGCGCAGCAGCTCACGACGCTGCGCGGCCACCATGCCCACCGGGTCGGCCAGCCCGGCCGCGGCGGCCGCGATGAGCTTGAGGTGGAACTCGGCCAGGTCGGGCTTGGGCCAGCTCAGCTCGGACAGCCACTGTGACACTCGCTCCTGCCCAGCGGCGGTGAGACCGTAGAGCTTGCGCTCCGAACGCGTGGCCGCGGTACCCGGCTCTTCGAGTGCCACCAGCCCGGCCTTCTCCATCCGGTTGAGCGTGACATAGATATGGCCCGCGTTCAGTCCGTCGCCGAGCGGGCCGAGGGCATCATCGAGCCTGGCCCGCAACTGGTAGGGATGAGCGGGTTCTTTGGCGAGCATCGCCAGCACGACTTCCTGCTGCACTCCGAACCCCAATCTAACCGTTAGACCAAACCTAACGGTTAGATCAAGCTCTGTCAATCATCCGGGGGACCGTCATCAACCTGGTGAGGCCCCCGAGGACGGGTGTCTTCATCAGGCACGCCGAGCCGCCACTGCCGATCACGGGCACGATGAGCCTAGATACCGTCAAACCTCACCTGAGCACGATCCGTCAACGATCACCTGGTCTCAGCAGCCCTGGGATTCCGTGCACTCGTGGAAGCTGTCGTAGCACCGGCCCAGGCGGCCGGGGTGGAGGCGATGAGTAACCGCAACTCCCATCGTCTACCTGCCATATGAGTTGACGTGCGGCCGGGGGAGGCCGCCGGGACAAGGGAGTCTGTGGGCCAGGTACCAGCGCACGGTGGCGGCCAGATTGCCTGCGTCGGCCTCCAGGCGCCCGCACCACTCAAGCTGCCCGGTGCCGCGCAGCGGCCGGTCGGACTGCTCGGCCAGCGCCCGGTAGTAGTCGGCATGGCGGCGCTCGATCTCGGCGGCGTCGAGCCGGCCGGCCAGCCGCTCGGCCAGGAACGCGCGGATG
Organism: uncultured Actinomycetes bacterium; assembly: GCA_963770545.1. Lineage (GTDB taxonomy): Bacteria > Actinomycetota > Actinomycetes > Streptosporangiales > Streptosporangiaceae > RYN-230. Next base: position 168,753 of record CAVYQF010000034.1, read on the forward strand.
GTCTCCAGCATCCGCAGCCGGGAGCCGTCGCCGGCGGAGTCGAGGTGGACCAGGCTGTGCCGGGCCAGTGCCTCAGTCAGGTCCAGTGCCCGGTCCTCATCCAGGCCGGCCACCTGGACCGCGGCCTCGACGCTCCAGCCGTTGACGAACACGGCCACGGTCTCCAGCAAGGACCGCTCGTCATCGTCCAGCAGCCCCACACTCCACTCCACCGTGGCCCGCAGGGTGCGCTGCCGCTCGGGCATATCCACCGGGCCCGTCCCCAGCGCATCCAGCGACCTCGCCAGGCGGCGCAGCAACTCGTCCGGGCCGAGCAGCCGGGTGCGGGCGGCCGCGAGCTCAATCGCCAACGGCAGGCCCTCCAGCCGCCGGCAGATCTCCGCCACCGCGGCCGCGTTGTCCTCGGTGAGGGCGAAGCCGGGGCGCACCGCACGGGCCCGGTCCACGAACAGCGCCACCGCCGGCGAGGCCGCCAGCTCCGCCACCGGTACGTCGGACGGGTCAGCGGGCAGCGGCAGGGGTGGCACCGGGTACTCCCGCTCCGCCCGCAGCCCCAGCACCGCGCGGCTGGTGACCAGGATTACCACCCCGCCGCAGCGGGCCAGCAGCGCATCGATGTCCCGGGCGGCGGCGACCACCTGCTCGAAGTTGTCCAGGATGAGCAGCCGCTCGCCCGCGGCCACCGCTAGCCGGGTCTCGCCGATCCCGCCCAGTCCGGTCAGGGTCACCAATCGCGCACCGCAGCGTCCGACCAGCTCAGTCACCTCCTCGATGGCCTCCTCCCGCCCGACCAGCGAGGTCGCGTCCACGGGCAGCGGGCGCGGCCCGCGGTGGTTCGGCCGCGCCGCGGCGGCGGCCGGGGGGCGGGCGGCGGCGAACCGCTCGCTCAGCAGCATCGCCAGGTCATCGCGCACCAGCCGGCCCAGTTCTCCCGGGGTCCGGAAGTGACGGTAAGACACTGAGGCCTCGTCCTGGATGCGAGCCAGCAGCTCAGCGAGCCGGGGCTCGCGGTCGGGCGCCGCCCTTTGACGTACAGCAGCCGGGGCAACGCCCGCGACAGCTCGAACTCATCCTGCAGACCCGAGATCTCCATGCCCGGCCCGACCCACCCGTACTGCTGCCAGTACAACCCGACGAACACATCGCTTTGTGCCAGGTAGGCCCGGTACAGATCCTGCGGCGGATGCGCCCGCGCCCCCACCTCGAACATCACCGGCGTGAGCCGCAGCGCCGAGATGGCGCGCGACACCGCCCGCCGCTCTTCCGCCAGCTCGCCCAGCGTGGAACTCACGAACACCCGCAGACGCCGGTCCGGAGTCCGGATGACCTCGTCCCCCGGCACCCTGTCGTTCCCGGATCGCCCCCACTGGGATTCCACCAGGCAAGTCTCAGGCGATTGGCCCGCACTGGCAACACGCCCTGGTAGCCAATCTGTCCGTCATGTCCGCGCTGGCCAGCTCTTTTGCCCAGCCGGATCAGCCAGCCGGTGACTCTGCTGGCCCATGCGCACGCTAGCCTCATGGGCACCATGACGTCTTATGGGCAGCGGCGCGCCGGGTGCTGCGCCGCGTGATCTCCACCGCCGAGCGCGGCGGCGTGCTGCTACGACGAGCCAGCCGTGCCTGCGGCCTCAGTCTCCAGGGAGTGACATGAACGACGTGGTGGTGGTGACCGGGGCCGCTGGGGCGCTCGGGCACGCCGTGCTCGCCGAATTGCGCGGCCGGCATCTCACGGTGGTGGCGCTGGACCGGCCGTCAGCCGCGCTGGACAAACTCGGCGACCAGGACGGAGTGCATCCGGTCGCGGTCGAGTTGGCCGACCGGGCTGCGGTCCAGGCTGCGTGGCGGGAGGTCGACCAGGTCGGGCCCCCGGCCGCGCTCATCGCGCTGGCCGGCGGGTTCGTCCCGGGCAAGCTCGCGGACCTCGACGAGGACGCCCTTGAAGGCCTGTGGCGCTCCAACGTGGTCTCGATGCTGTGGTGCTGCCAGGAGGCGGCGCCCCGGATGGCCGCGGCCGGTGGCGGCGCGATCGTGACTATGGGCTCCAAGACCGCGGTCGCCGGGCCGGCCCCGCTGGCCCACGCCACCAGCAAAGCCGCGGTGGTGCGGGCCACCGAGTTGCTGGCCGAGGAACTCCGGCCGCAGGGGATCCGGGTGAACTGCGTGCTGCCCTCGGTCATCGACACGCCGGCCAACCGCACCTGGATGTCCCCGGACCTGGCGGCCCGGGCAGTCGCGCCAGCGGTGATCGCCAGGGTGATCGCGTTCCTGATCGACCCGGACGCCGCGCCCGTCAGCGGTGCCCGCGTCCCGGTCTACGGCGACTCCTGATGCGTGACCTGCACGAAGCCCGGAGCTAGGCCCGGAGCTAGGCCCGGGTCTTGGCCGGCGACATCGGCGGGACGGCGATGTCCAGCCGGGACGCGGCGCCAATCGGCGCGCACGTTCCCTTCGGCTGCTTGATGTCGGTGTTCGGTTCGCACGTCAGTGCGGTCACCTGGACGTGCTGGAAACTGGCAGGCGAGAACGGTATGGACAGGGTCCGCTGCACGGCCCCGCTGGCGTCCGGGGGGATCACGTCCTCCGACAGTTGGGTGCACTGTTCCTTGAGGGCGTTATCAAAGTAGTAGCAGGGATCCTGCTCGCAGGTGACGCCGACGGTCGCGGCCAGCGATTTCACCTGGGGCTTGAGGCACAGCACGGCCACGTTCCAGGAGGCCGGGACCGCGGCCACGTTGACGCCCAGCCATTCGCTGGTAGACAGCTTAGAGGCGGATACCGAGATGGCCAGCAGGTCGTTGTGCCCGGTCACTTGCAGGGTGTCGCCGATCTCGGCCACGGTGGAGGTCTGGCTGATGGTCTCGAGCCGGAGCGCCCCGTAGGCCGCGGTGGACGTGAGTGCCACTGCGATGGCCAGCAGCAGGCACTGCAGGTTCAGCAGGTCGGGTATGCGGTCGTGCATCGCCCAGCTCACCCGGCCGCGGCGCCGGTCCCGGACGAACCTGGCTAGGAAGATCGCCGCGCAGGCGAGCAGGATCACGGTCGCGGCGATGCTGCTGTAATGCTCGGCGGAATGCCTCAGGAAGGGAGAGGGGACCAGCCATATCGTCAGCGAGAACATGGCCGCGAGCAGGAAGACGAAAATTAATACCACGATGAGCGGGATCGGATGCCCGTTCGCGGTGACAAAGATGCTGAACACGGCGGCGAGCACGCCTGCCAGCAAGAACGTCGCGATGACCGACACCCGGACCGGCTCGTTCCGCAGGACCACGCCGATCTCGCCGGACTTGAGGCCCAGCACGTTCAGCACGCCGGCGAAGCCCGGCCACCAGGAAACCAAGGAGGTTCCTGACATCGCCCAGGCCGCTGTTGCTCTGCGCCATTCTCGGTCCCCCCACAGGACGTTGGCCGTGCCCGCCTCAGGCCCGATAGGCGGATAATCCGGATGAATTGCTTATCGGCGCGCTGGCTGGCACCAATAGCGTACGCCTGCGGATACGCGGTTCTGGGGACGCGAATCACCCGACGCGAAACTCGCCCACGAGGGGCCTGAGGGTCAGGAGGGGTGGGTCTCGGCCTGGTGCTGGCGGATGATCGAGATGAAGTCGGGGTCAGCGGTCAGGCCCAGGCCAGCCGCCCGGTCTGAGTGGAACCGGGAGGCCCAGCCCGACACCATTCCCGCCACCACCGGATCCGGAATCCAGTCGATGAGGCTGGTCACCTCGGGTCCGGCCACCTCCTCCAGCGCGGCGACCATGTCCCTGACCGTCACCGTGAGGCCCGGCATGGTCACCGCGGTGCGGCCACCCCAGACCTCATCTGGCGCCGAGACGGCACAGCGCAGCGCCTCGATGGCCCGGGCCGGAGCGGCCAGCGCCACCTCGGCGGCCGGATCGACCGGGCAGACCGCGCGCTGGCCCGCGAGCGGCTCCCGGATGATGCCCGACATGAAGCCCGAGGCCGCGGCGTTGGGGCGGCCGGGGCGCACGCTGACCGTCATCAGCCGGATGCTCCGCCCGCGCAGGTACCCCTTGCGCGTGTAGTCGGCTACCAGTTGCTCGCCGATGAACTTCTGGATCCCGTAGCTGGTCTGCGGGTTCGGCAGCGTGCCATCCTGCACCACGGCCGGCATCGGGAGCTCGGGGGAGCCGCCGAACACCGCGATCGAACTCGAATAGACCACCAACGGGCCGGTGCCCGCCGCGCGGCAGGCGGCGAGCAGCGCCTCCGTGGCGTGCAGGTTGGCCCGCATACCCAGGTCGAAGTCGGCCTCGCACTCCCCGCTGACCGCAGCGGCCAGGTGGAAGACCACGTCGGCGCCGGCCAGCGCCTTCATCCCGGGCTGCCCAGGGGCCACCAGGCCGGCCAGATCACCCTCGGCCACTGCGACCCGCGGGTCGGCCGCCAGGTCCGGGGGCGCCGGGGCCTGGTCGAGGAGCGTCACCCGGGTCAGCGGCCGGGCTCCGGCGCCCGCCACACCGAGCGAGTCGGCGGCGAGCAGGTCCCGGGCCAGCCGGGAGCCCAGGAACCCGGCCCCACCGGTAATCACCACGACTGTCACGGCGTCTGCGTCCCCCCGAGATCCGGAAGAGGTCTGGAAGAGGTCTGGAATACAGTGCGATCTTAGGCATGCGGCGGCCGGTGCCGGGACCGCAGGGCGGGAAGGGGTCAGGGTGCTGGGGGACGGGCGGCCGGATGCGGCCGGGGTGTTCGCCGGGCTGCCCCCGGCCCGTCCCGACGACGAGGGTCTGCGTGAATCCATCCGCGCCGACCGGGCCGCCGGTGACCTGCTCCTGGGAGTTCTCGACGACGACCCGACCGGGTCGCAGGCCGTCCACGGCGTCCAGGTCGTGACCGTGCTTGACGAAGGCGCCTACGCCGCGGCGCTGGCCGGGCCGGGCGCCACGTGTTTCGTGCTGACCAACTCGCGCAGCCTGGACGGGCCCGCTGCTGCCGAGCTGACCACCCGGGCCGCCCGTGGCCTGATCACGGTGGCGGGACGGCGCGGGACCCGCATCCAGCTAGTCAGCCGGAGCGACTCCACCCTGCGCGGCCACGTGATGGCGGAGGTCACCGCGCTGCAGGCCGTCCGGCGGGACATGGTCGGCCGCGGCTACGACGGCGTTCTGCTGGTCCCGGCCTTCCTGGAGGCAGGCCGGGTAACCGCGGCCGATATCCACTGGGCTCGCACCGGTGCCGGGCTGATCCCGGTCGGTGAAACCGAATTCGCGAAGGACGCTGCGTTCGGGTATGGCGCTTCGGACCTGCGGGTTTTCGTTGCGGAGAAAAGCGGGGGGACGATCCGGCCGGAGGATGTGCGCAGCATCAGCCTGGCGGATATCCGGCTCGGCGGGCCGGCCCGGGTGCGCGAGGTACTGGCCGGCGTGGCGGGCGGGACGTGGGTGGTGGTGAACGCCACTGAGTACTCCGACCTGGAGACGGTCGCCCGGGCCGTGCTGGACGCCGAGCGTGGCGGGCAGTCGTTCTTGTTCCGCACCGGGCCGTCGTTCGTGCGGGCGCTGAGCGGCCTGGGGCCCAAGCCGCCCCTGCGCGGAGCGCAGATCTGGGGCCCGGAGGGCGCAGCGCGGACCGGGGGAGCAGAGGACGGAGCGCAGAGCCGAGGAGCAGCCGGCGCGGCGCGGGCCGGGGCGGGCGGGCACGGCCTGGTCGTGGTCGGCTCGCATGTCGGGCAGACCAGCCGCCAGGTGGCCGCGCTCCGGGCGCGCGCCGACACCACGGACATCGAGCTGGACGTGCCCGCGGTTCTGGCCGGCGGGCCGGGCGCCGGCGGCGGGCTGGACGCCGGCCGCGGGCTCGACGCGGCCGTCAGCCCGGTGGTGGCCACTACCGCGCGGCGGGTCACCACGGCGCTGGGCCACTCGGACGTGCTCCTCTACACCAGCCGGGCGGTCGTCACGGCTCCCGACGCGGCGGGCAGCCTCACGATCGCCCGGACCGTGTCGGCAGCCCTGTCCCGCATCGCCGGTGAGGCGCTGGCCGCCCGGCCCGCCTGGGTGATCGCCAAGGGCGGGATCACCTCGCACGATGTGATGCTGTACGGGCTGGGGATCCGCCGTGCGGAGGTGGCCGGCCAGTTGTTCCCCGGGACGATCTCGGTGTTCCGGCCGCTCGACGCCGCCCCGGAGGCGGTCGGCATGCCGTACGTGGTCTTCGCCGGCAACGTGGGTGACGACGGCACGCTGGCGCAGGTGGTGGCGATTATGCGCGGCGAGCAGGAGGTTCCCTGATGCGAGTCGGCTGGCTTGGACTGGGCGCGATGGGCGCGCCGATGGCGGGCTGCCTGGCCCACGCGGGCCATGCGGTCGTGGCCTATGACATCGTGGCGGGGCGGGCCGCCGCCCTGGGCGCGGACGGCGTGCAGGCCGCGGACAGTGTCAGCGGGGCCGTCCGGGACGCGGAGCTCGTGGCGATCATGGTCGCCACCCCGGATCAGGTGGATCAGGTCCTGTTCGGGCCAGGCGGCGCGGCCGCGGCCCTCGCGGCCGGGACCGTCGTGATGATCATGGCTACGGTGGGTCCCGAGGTCGTCGCGGAGGTCGCCGCCCGTCTGGGCCGCGGCGGGGTGGCCGCGGTCGACGCCCCGGTGTCGGGCGGGGTGCAGCGGGCCGCCGCGGGCGATCTGCTGATCATGGTGTCCGGGGCCGACGATGCGGTCGTCCGGGCCCGGCCGCTGCTCGACGCGCTGGGCCGCAGCGCCCCCGTGGTTGGCCCGGCCCCGGGGGACGGCCAGCGGATGAAGCTGGTCAACCAACTGCTGTGCGGGGTGCACATCGCGGCCGCGGCCGAGGCGCTGGCGTTCGCGGAGTCGCTCGGCCTGGACCCCGGCGAGTGCTGGCGGGTGCTGCGGGACGGGGCCGCGGCGTCGTTCATGTTCGAGGACCGGGGGGGCCGGATGATCGCCGGGGAGTTCGACCCGCCACGCAGCGCCCTGGACATCTTCGTGAAGGACATGGGCCTGGTCAGCGCGGCAGCCGAGCACGCAGGCGCGTCCGTGCCGCTCACCGCGGTGACCCGGCGGCTGTACCAGGAGGGTCACGAACAGGGGCTTGGCCGCAAGGACGACGCGGCGCTGATCGAGGTGTTCCACCAGGATCGATCGCCGGCTGGCTAGCCGGGGCGTTCTCTGACTAAGGTCAGAGGATGGATGCGTCCCTGGTCAGCCAGGTCCGGCGGTTCAACCGGGCCGTCACCCAGCGGGTCGGCGCGCTCGATGACGAGTTTCTGGCCCGGGACCGCCCGCTCGGGCAGGCGCGGCTGCTGTGGGAGATCGGTCTGGACGGCGCGGATGTCCGGTCGCTGCGCGCCCGGCTGGACCTGGATTCGGGTTATCTGAGCCGGCTGCTCCGGGCGCTCGAAGCGGACGGGCTGGTCACCGTGGATGGCAGCGGAGCGGACGGGCGCGTGCGCACGGCCCGCCTCACCGCCTCCGGCCAGGCTGAGCGGGCTGAACTGGACCGGCGTGCCGACACGGCAGCCGAGTCGATCTTGGACCCGCTCAGCGGATCCCAACGGGCTCGGCTGGTCAGCGCCATGGCCGAGGTGGAGCGGCTCCTGACGGCCTCGGCGGTCGAGGTCGCCGTGCGCTCTCCTGCGGATCCGGCTGCCCGCGCGTGCGTCCGGGCCTACTTCGACGAGCTGGGCCGCCGGTTTGACCACGGCTTCGATCCAGGCCAGAGCCTCCCGGCCGAGGACGGGGAGATGATCGCGCCCGCGGGGCTGTTCCTGGTCGCGACCCTGCACGCTGAGGCGGTTGGCTGCGGCGGGCTCAAGTTCCATGGCGATGCGCCCGCGGAGGTCAAGCGGATGTGGGTCGCGCCGGCCGCGCGGGGCCTGGGGCTCGGCCGGCGGCTGCTCCGCGAACTGGAGAGCCGCGCTGCCGCGCACGGAGTCACCGTGCTCCGGCTGGAGACCAACGGCAGCCTGGCCGAGGCGATCAGCCTGTACCGCTCGTCGGGCTACCGTGAGGTCGGCGCGTTCAACGACGAGCCCTACGCGCACCACTGGTTCGAGAAAACCCTCGACCGCCGCGGCGCTTGACGCTTGGACCGCGGCGGCGCTTGACGCTTTGGATCACGCCGGACGCTTGACGTATTCCGATATAGGCATATCATGTTGTCATGGCGAGAGCAGCGACGACAGCAGATGCGTTCAACGCGGTAGCTGAGCCGCGGCGGCGGGAGATCCTGGATCTGCTGGCCGCCGGGGAACGGCCGGTCAACGACCTGGTCGCGCTGCTCGGGCTGGCCCAGCCGCTGGTGTCCAAGCACCTGCGGGTGCTGCGGGAGGTCGGCCTGGTGGACGTGCGCGGGGACGGGCGGCAGCGGGTGTACCGGCTCAACGCCGGGCCGCTGAAACCAATCTACGACTGGGTGCGGCCGTACGAGCAGGCCTGGTCGCAGCGCTTCAGCCAACTGGACGCCGTGCTGGAAGAACTCAAGGCAGAGGAGGACGGGGAGAATGGCCGTGACGAGTAGCCGCCGGGCAGTGATAACCCTGCCGTCGGATACGCAGATCCTGATCACCCGGGAGTTCGACGCTCCCGCCCGGCTGGTCTACCGGGCCTGGACCGAACCGGATCTGGTCCGGCGCTGGTGGAGCGGGGACCGGGGCAAGGTGACCAGCGTGGATATCGATTTGCGGGTCGGGGGCACCTGGCGCTTCGTGATGATCGCGAACGCCGGATTCGAGGTCGCCTTCCACGGCGAGTACCGGGAGATCGTCCCGGCCGAGCGGATGGTGTGGACTGAGGTCTTCGAGGGGATGCCCGACGCGGAGGCGTCGAACACGATCACGTTCACCGAGGCAGGCGGGCTGACCACGGTCCAGATGCTCGTGCAGCACACCAGCCAGGAGCACCGGGACATCCACATCAACTCCGGGATGGAAGACGGGCTGCAGGAGGCCCTGGACCACCTGGAGGGAGTCGCGCAGTCGCTGGGCTGAGCGGATGGGCCCGTACAGGGGATAACACCCGCGGGAGCCGCACCCGCAGGCCGGGCCCGGGTCAGCTGGGCGCGGCCTCCGGGTGCTGGGAGGCGGCCGCCACCGGATCAAGGTCGGAGACGTCCAGCAGGTGCGCGGGCTCGGCCGGAAACGGCGCGCTGCTCTTGATCTGCAGCGTCGAGCTGACGTGCAGCAGCTCGCCCGGGTCCAGCAGCCGCCAGGCAGGATCGTCATCCATCCGCTCGCTGGCGATAACCACTGACGGCTGGTGCGCCAGGTGAGGGGACCGGGCGTGGATCCGGTGGCTGGCCGCGTCGAGGCCCTCGCCGGTGCCAGCCCGGCCGCCGGCCGGGCGGTCCAGCACGTACAGCTCATGGGTGGCCGGGTAGCGCAACGCCCACAGGTCGGTCGGGGTGATCAGCACCAGGTTGAGCGCGTACACGGGCAGCTGGGCGCCTACCCACCCGACCGCTGCGGTCAGGCCGGCGGTCACGTCGCCGCCGTGGCGCCGGGTCTCCGTGGTGATCAGCGCGAAGACCCGCTCGCTGTCGGTCTCGCCGCCGATCAGCCCGGTCGCGCCCAGATCGGCCAGGCGCCGGTCCAGCTCGCTGAGCCCCTGCACCACCCCGTTGTGCGCGAACAGCCGCCCGTCCTGCTCGAACGGGTGGGTGTTGGCCATCGTGTGCGCGCCGGTGCTGGCGTACCGGACGTGGGCCACGAACGTGGTGCCCCGCAGGTCCTGCGCCGCCGCCGCGAACTGCGCGTCCTCCCAGGCCGCGATCGGCTGCTTGCTGACCTCCGGCTGGCCCGCGGGCCCGAACGTACCGACCCCGGCGCCATCCGGGTTGCGGTGACTCTGCGCCCGCAGGCTGTCCGGCGCGTCGATAAGCCAGAACGTCGCGGCCACATCCTGCAGGCCGGCGTGGAGCCCGAACAAACGGCACATGGTCCTCGCCTACCAGGAGGCCGCGCAGGGGAAGGTCGCGCGGGGGAAGGTCGCGCGGGGGAACAAGGAGCTCACTGGTCCACCGTAGTCACCGGGCATCGGTCACCGGAGCGGCTGCGTGATGAACGCGCGGCGGGGTCGCGGCTTACTGACCAGCGTCTTTGACCAGGCGTTGACGTCGTGGCCTGATTTGCCGCCAGGTTCACCACCCCCGGCTTCGGGTAGCTGCCAGGATGTGGCCGTCGATTTCTTTTCCGAGCTGCCGCGGCGATCGCCGCGGGCCAGGAGCAGCCGTTGTGATCGCTCCGTCTGAGGAGCCGCGGGACGGCCACCCGCCCGGCACCCCCGTCGGCCACCCGGAGGACCCCCGGGCAGGCAGCACCCCGGCGGGCGGGGCCGGGACCGACGATCTCCAGGTCGAGGGCAACGCGGCCGAGCGGGTCATCTTCTTCTCCGACGCCGTGGTCGCGATCGCGATCACGCTGCTGGCGCTGGCTCTCCCCGTGCCGGCCGGCTTCGACAGCATGACCAACGGCCAGCTCCTGCACGCGCTGGGCCACAACGGGGACGAGTACTTCCCCTTCCTGATCAGCTTCGTGGTCATCGCCAATCACTGGGCGGTGCACCGCAGAATCTTCCGCTACGTGAACAGGCTCGACACCCAGGTCATCGCGGCGAACATGGTCTGGCTGCTGATGATGATCGTGACCCCCTTCGCGACCCGGATGCTCGAGGGCAACGGCGGTTTTGGCGTCCGCTTCACCCTGTACGCCCTGGTCCAGATCATCGCCGCGGCCTGCCTTCTGCTGATGAGCATTGAGATCGCCCGCGGAGGCTTGCTGCGGCCGGGCGCACCCGAGTCCGCCAGGCACCCGGACCACACTCCCAGCCTGGCCGTCATCATCGCCTTCCTGGTCTCCATTCCCGTCTCCTTCTTCACGGGATGGGCGTTTGCGCTGTGGGCAGCCATCCCCCTGCTCGTCCGGGTGCTGCGGAGGCTCCCCGGCAGCAGGCGGCGGACCACGAGCTCGCCCCACCCTCCCGCCGCCGGGCATGGGAGTTAGTCCGGTCCGAGGCGTCACACCGGCCGGGCTGGCCAGCCTTCTTTTCCCGCAGGTAACTGGGATATCTTCATGAGAGAGGTCATGAACGCGCCGTGTGCGAAGCGTGGGCGTCACCGGCGAGGGCCGGGGGAGACCCGGTGCCCCCACAAGCGGCCGGCCGAGGAGGAGTGCAGCGTGCGTGATGCGGTGATCGTCGAGGCGGTCCGGACGCCGGTCGGGAAGCGGAACGGCGGCCTGTCCGTGGTCCACCCGGTCTCACTGTCGGCTCACGTGCTCAGGGCCCTGGCCGAAAGGTCCGGGATCGATCCGGCTGTGGTGGACGACGTGATCTGGGGCTGTGTCGGCCAGGTCGGCGAGCAGACCTTCGACATCGGCCGGAACGCGGTCCTGGCCGCGGGCTGGCCGGAGACCGTGACCGGCGTGACCGTGGATCGTCAGTGCGGCTCGTCCCAGCAGTCCGTGCACTTCGCGGCGGCCGGCCTGATCGCGGGCCAGTACGACGTGGTCGTGGCGGGCGGGGTGGAATCCATGTCCCGGGTGCCGATGGGCTCCACGATCCAGGGTGCCAACCCGATGGGCCCGGAGTTCGGTGAGCGCTACGGCGGGGTGTTCCCCAACCAGGGCTTGGGCGCCGAGATGATGGCCGAGCGCTGGGGCTTGTCGCGCATCCAGGTGGACGAATACTCGGTGGGCTCGCACGAGAAGGCGGCTGCCGCCCAGGATGCCGGCCGGTTCGAGGGCCAGATCGCCCCGGTGACCAACGACCAGGGCGAGCTGATCAGCGCCGATGAGGGGATCCGCCGCGGCACCACGGTCAACGTGCTGGCCGGGCTCAAGACGGTGTTCAAGCCCGACGGCGGCGTGATCACCGCGGGTAACTCCTCGCAGATCTCCGACGGCTCGGCCGCCTTGCTGATGACCACCTCGGACAAGGCCCGCGAGCTGGGCCTGACCCCGATCGCCCGGGTGCACACGGCCGTGCTGGCCGGTGCCGATCCGATCATCATGCTGACCGCGCCCATCCCGGCCACCCGCAAGGCCCTGGCCCGCAGTGGGCTGGGCGTGGACGAGATCGGTGCCTTCGAGGTCAACGAAGCGTTCGCGCCGGTGCCGCTGGCCTGGCTGGCCGAGCTGGGCGCCGACCCCAAGGCGCTGAACTACAACGGCGGGGCCATCGCCCTCGGCCACCCGCTGGGCGGGTCCGGCGCGCGGCTGATGACCACCCTCGTGCACCACATGCGCGACAACGCCATCCGCTACGGACTGCAGACCATGTGCGAGGGCGGCGGCCAGGCCAACGCCACCATCCTCGAACTCCTCTGACCGGGGAAACCTGACTGGGAGGCGGGCCAGGGAAAAGGTCAAAGGCCAACTTCTCCGCAGCAGGTGTCGTCACGCCTGCCTGGTCAACTGATTCCGAGGGCGTCAGCACCAGAATTCGGTGAGTTGCTCCGCCAGGGCTCTGCCTTGGTCGTAACCGCCTCGCGCGGCCTGCAGACGCGTCGACGGATCCAGCGCATTGACGTCGAATACGTCACCGGAGCCGCGATCCGGGAAAACAGTCTCGACTCTGCTGCCATCTGCGCGCAGTTCGTCAACCTGGGTGGCGAGATCCATGCCCCAGTCCAGCGGCATCCGTGATCTGCCGCCGAATGGTGACAGCACCAGCACCCGCCCGTATCCGGCGGCCAGGTCGGCGTTCTCGCTGCGTCGGTAGCCGCCGTTGATGTATCGGTTGTCGCCGATGCGGTAGGGAGGGAAAGGGCCGAAGCCATTGGTGGTGCTGGCGGCGACGGCGTCTACCAGGTCGACTCCGCTGCAGCGGTCGAACACGACCGGTTCACCGGTATGCGCATCGACCGCCGTGATAAGCACCGGCCGTTGCGGCCAGTGCTGGCTGGGCAGCCGGGCGGCCACGGTAGCCCGCCACCGCGCCTGCGCCGAGCTGTCCGGCGTGGTATCCATCTCGAGCGCCGCCGTGCCCATTCTGCGGCGCATGTCGGCCGCATCCTCAGCGGCATCGATGATTCCGTTGGACCACTGCATGTAGTTCGCCCCCGACCAATTCGGAGCCCGTCCACGGTCCGATCCGACCGTGCCAGTCCGTGATTGAGGCACCTCGGCGAGGATGGCGGCGAACAGCTCAGCCGGCTGGGTCCCGCTGGTGATCTGGGCCGCGACCGTCGATCCTGCAGAAGTCCCGATGATCAGATCGGCCTGGGTTGCATCGACCCCGGCCTGGGACAGGCCGGCGATGAGGCCGATCTCCCACGCATTGCCTGCCGCTCCGGCACCGGCGAGGACCAAGGCCCGCTTGTCTGAAGCGCCCGCGGATCTTATGGCGCCAACCTGCTGGTTGGACCTCGGCCAGTTGCCGTGCCCTGGCCTACCGTCCACGGCGATGTCATCGGAAGTCGTCGTCGGGCTGATGTGCGGAGTCGAAGAAGGTGATGTGTTCATGGGAGTCGCCTTTCGCGGATGCCTGTCGGGCGCCCCCAGTTGCGACTACCTCAGTCGCCCGATCGTGTCCTGCGGGGGAGCACCCACTACGGATACTGCGTTCATGGGTCTCACCTCCTGCCAATGGATCACGATCGCCTCGACGTTAGCACGCCGGCGACACGTGGTTCGGCCGGCATCATGCCGGTTGCCGTGTCGCTCTCGACGCGCCGCCGACCGTTACACCCTCAGCCGCCGACCGCTACACCCTCATCTGTGATGGCCCGTTTCCGAGAAACATAAGCATATGATATAAGTACCTTATGGATTCAGCGAGGGACCAGCCGGAGGCCCTGGCCGCCGAGGTGGCGGCGGGTCTGGAACGGCTGATCGGGCTGTTCCGCTGGATCAGCCCCACCAGCGGGCTGTCGCTCACCGCGGCGGCCACGCTGGCCACCCTGGAGCGCAGCGGCCCGCGGCGGCTGACCGCGCTCGCGGCCCGGGAAGGGGTCACCCAGCCGGCCATGACGCAGCTGGTGGCCCGGCTGCAGGAAACGGGCCTGGTCGACCGCGTGCCCGATCCCGGGGACGGGCGGGTGGTGTACGTACGTATCACGGCCGAGGGCCAGGCCACGCTGGCCGGCCGCCGGGCCCTACGGGCGGAGCGTGTCGCCGCGTTGCTGGCCCGGCTCAGCCCAGCCGAGCAGGCCGCGCTGGCTGCGGCACTGCCGGCCATGGACGCCCTGGCCAACGCCCAGCGTGATGACCCGCTGGTGGGCCAGCCGTGATGAGAACAGCCACCCGGGACCGGAAGGCCCGGGCGCTTCACACATTCCGAAACGGAGCACTTGGATGAGTGGCACATCCACCGGGGCGGCGAGCCCGTTCAAGCAGCCGAAGGCGGTCTTCGCGGTCGCGTTCGCCTGCGTCGTGTCGTTCATGGGCATCGGCCTGGTCAACCCGATCCTGCCCTCCATCTCCCACGAACTGCACGCCTCGCCCAGCGAGGTGACGCTGCTGTTCACCAGCTACCTGGTGGTCACCGCGGTGGCCATGCTGATCACCAACTGGGTGTCCAGCCGGATCGGGGCCAAGAAGACGCTGATCGCCGGCCTGGCCCTGATCGTGGTGTTCAGCGCGGCGGCCGGGGCGTCGCCGTCCATCGGCGCCATCATCGGCTTCCGGGCCGGCTGGGGCGTGGGCAATGCTCTGTTCATCGCCACGTCGCTGGCGGTCATCGTCGCCTCGGCGAGCGGCGGGTTCGCGGGCGCGATCGTGCTGTACGAGACGGCCCTGGGCGTGGGCATCGCCATGGGCCCGCTGCTGGGCGGGATCCTGGGCGAGATCAGCTGGCGCGGCCCCTTCTTCGGCGTCTCCGCCCTGATGGCCATCGCGCTGATCGCCACGATCGTCCTGGTCGAGAAGACCCCCAAACCACCGCAAAAGACCAGCCTGTCCGCGCCGTTGCGCGCGCTGCGCCACCGCGGGCTGCTGATTATGGCGCTGACCGCGCTCTGCTACAACTGGGGCTTCTTCACCGTCCTCGGATACGCGCCGTTCCCGATGAACCTGAGCCCGATCCGGCTGGGCCTGGTCTTCACTGGCTGGGGCATCCTGGTGGCCCTGTTTGCCGTGTTCGGGGCGCCCATGCTGCAGGGGCGGCTGGGCATCGCCCGGACCATGTACCTGAACCTGGCCGCCTTCGCCGTGGTGGTGCTGGTCATCGCGATCTGGACCACGGACAACGCGGTGCTCATCCCGGCCGTGATCGTGTCCGGCGTCTTCATCGGGATCAACAACACGGTCACTACGCAGGCGGTGATGACTGTCTCCCCGGTCGAGCGGCCGGTCGCCTCCGCGGCGTACAGCTTCGTTCGGTTCATCGGCGGCGGGCTGGCGCCCTACGTCGCGGGCCGGCTGGTCATCGCGCTCAATATCCACGTGCCGTTCTACATCGCCTCCGGTGCGATCCTGCTGGGCATCGTCATCCTGTCCACCGGGCACCGCCTGCTGGCCGACGCCGAGCGGGTCCAGGCCGAGCAGGTGGCAGCCCACGCAACGACCAGCACGGCCGTCCCGGTCGGCTCCTCCAACCCGGCAACCGTCTCCGGCCCGGCCACCGCAATGATCCCGGTCGAGGGGGGTGCGCCCCGGCCCGAGGGCCGGCCCAGCCAGGGCGTGATCCTCGCCGCCGTCGACCAGTCCCCGGTGGCCGGGCTGGTCACCGAGGCCGCGGCCCGGCTGGCCCTGGCCGAAGGGCAGATCGTGCACGTGGTGCACGCCCAGGAAGGAGTCACTGCGGGAGACTTCGGCATCGAGGCGGAGCAGCTGGACGCCGCCCGGGACCTGGTCAGCAGCCATCTGGACTGGCTGGCCGCGCATCACGTACCCGCCGAGGGCCAGGTACTGCTGCACGCGGCCGATCACGGTGGCGCCGGGCGGCTGATCGCGGAGTACGCCACCAGTATCCGGGCGAGCACCATCGTGCTGGGCGCACCGACACACGGCGGCCTGCCCGCGCTGATGGACGCCAGCGCCAGCCAGGAACTGTGGCGGCACGCCCGCAGCAACATTCTGATCATCAACCCGGACGCCCCGCCCATCCATCTCACCGCGAACGGCTCTGTCGCGGCGGCCGCCACCCAGGGCGCCGACGCAGGCTAAGCGGAGCCAGGGAAAGACCTGGTCACATTCTCCCGCCGCCCCGTGTCATACCGCCGACGACACAAGACAGGACCCGAGGGAGAAACATCATGGCCAGGATCGCGGTAGCGGGAGCGACCGGACGGGTTGGACGGCACGTCGTGGACGTGCTCGAGGGAGACGGGCATGAGGTGGTGGCCATTTCCCGCTCGAACGGCGTGGACGTGATCACCGGGGACGGCCTCGTGGCGGCGCTGGACGGTGTGGAATCCGTCGTCGACGCGGCGACCGGGCCGTCGGCGGAGCAGGGCGCGGCGACGGAGTTCTTCACCACGGCGGCCAGGAACCTCCAGGAGGCGGGGTCGCGGGCCGGGGTGCGGCGGATGGTGGTGGTGTCCATCATCGGCACCGACAAATTCACCGCTGGTTATGGCGCCGCGAAGCTCGCGCACGAGCGGGCCGCGCTGGCTGGGCCGGTCCCGGCGCAGATCCTGCGCGCGGCCCAGTTCCACGAGTTCGTAGAGGTGCTGATGGCCTGGGGCAGTCAGGGTGAGGTGTGCTACCTGTCCCCAATGCGCACTCAGCTCGTCGCGGCCCGGACCGTCGCGGAGCAGCTCGCCGCCCTGGCGGTAGCGCCGCAGCCGGCTCCGGCGCACGCGCCGGTACCCGAGATCGCCGGCCCGCGCGAGGAGTACCTCCCGGACATGGCGGCGCTGCTCGCCGCCCGGCGTGGCGACGTGGTGAAGATCGAGGCGGTCAGCAACCCGGCGGACCCGGACGACGCGCTCAACTCCAGCGGCGCCCTGCTGCCAGGCCCGCACGCCACGCTGGCCGGCCCGACCTTCGCAGAATGGCTGGACGCCACGCTCTAGCCGACCGGCGCCACCAGCCGGTCCGGGCAGCACGTATTCGGGTGGCCGTGCGGGCCGGACGTGCCATCCAGCGCGAGCCTGCCTCAGATGGTTCGTTGACTGAGCTGAGAGTCCGTGCTGGGCTGCCTTCTCCCCGTGATTTCCAGCGACCCGGGCCAGCCCTTGCGCTGGGCTGATCCAGGGCGTGTCCTTGAAGGGGCACGGGGGAAGGAAGACCTAGGTGAGCTGGGTATCGGGGATCGTAGGCGTCATCACCGCTGGCGTGCTCGCGGGTGGGCTCGCGGCGTGTGGTACATCCGGCGCGAGCGCTCATCTGCCTTCGGCGGTCCGGGCGGGCGCCACGGCTGTCCCGGTGCGCGTGCAGGCGAACGTGGTCGGCTGGTCCGGGATGATGCAGCGACCTGACCACATCTACGTGGGCATGGGGGGAGCGCCGGTTGCCCGGAAGCTCACCTGGCGGAACTGGGGTGGCGCCCAGGCGTGGGCCACTGGCCAGCTCGACATCTTCTTGCCCCAGCCAGGCCCGATATCCGGCTGGCACCCGACCATCTTCCCGGTGCGGGTGCGGCTGCACGACATCCTGACCTACGACGGCCAGCTGTCGTACCGCAAGATGACCGAGTCCTACGTCAACCGCCGTGGGGTGACGAAAGTCCTGCAGTTCACGTTCTCCGTGCTGCCCGGCGGTTCCGTGCCGGCCTGGAACTGGCCCGGGTCCACTCTCTCTCACCCGAGCCCGTCCGGGCTGACCTAGGCGCCGCCGCTGGCCGCGACGCAGGACGCGGTCACCGCGCCGTGACCGGATCGGAGCCCGTGGTTCAGAGCGGAAACACCAGGCAGTTGCTGCTGGCCGTGGCGACGAGCCGTCCGGCGCCGTCGTGGATCTCGGCCGAGGCCAGCGCGACCCGGCGGCCGGGTTTGGTCACCCGGCCGACGGCCACCAGGGTGCCGCTGTCCAGGGTGACCGGCCGCAGGTAGTTCACGGTGATGTCGATCGAGGTGTAGCCGATCCCGGCGTCCAGCGTGGTCTGCACGGCGCAGCCCGCGACCGAGTCGGCGAGCGTGCAGACCAGTCCGCCGTGGATCACGCCGATCGGGTTGTACGCGGACTCATCCGGGACACATTCGAACTGCGCCAGGCCCCGCTCGACCCGGGTCGGCCACATGCACAGCAGCATGGCGATGGGTGGCGGCGGGATCTTGCCGTCCGCCAGGGCCTGCATGAACTCGAGCCCGGACCGCCCGGCGGCCTGGGCCGCGGTCTTCGAGGGGTCCCACCACTGCACGGCCCGGCTGCGGGCCGGGCCCCATTCCGGCTGCGGTTCCGGGGTACGCACAAGCTCCTCCAGTGGGTCCAGAATCCAGACCTACTGTAGAGCCTCGCCAGGCGTTAGGTCTAGATTCTAGACCCAGGTCTCGGTGGCGGAATGGAAGTGCGCGAGGTCACGCCCAGCTTCCGGAACACCTTCCGGAGGTGGTAGTCCACGGTGCTGGCGCTGAGGTACAGCTGGGCGGCGATCTCCGCGTTGGTCGCGCCCGCCGCTGACGCGCCCGCGGCTGACGCGCCCGGGGCTGACGCGCCCGGGGCTGACGCGCCCGGGGCTGACGCGCCCGGGGCTGACGCGCCCGGGGCTGACGCGCCCGGGGCTGACGCGCCCGGGGCTGACGCGCCCGGGGCTGACGCGCCCGGGGCTGACGCGCCCGGGGCTGACGCGCCCGGGGCTGACGCGCCCGGGGCTGACGCGCCCGGGGCTGACGCGCCCGGGGCTGACGCGCCCGGGGCTGACGCGCCCGGGGCTGACGCGCCCGGGGCTGACGCGCCCGGGGCTGACGCGCCCGGGGCTGACGCGCCCGGGGCTGACGCGCCCGGGGCTGACGCGCCCGGGGCTGACGCGCCCGGGGCTGACGCGCCCGGGGCTGACGCGCCCGGGGCTGACGCGCCCGGGGCTGACGCGCCCGGGGCTGACGCGCCCGGGGCTGACGCGCCCGGGGCTGACGCGCCCGGGGCTGACGCGCCCGGCGCTGACCCGCCCGGCGCTGACCCGCCCGGCGCTGACCCGCCCTCGCTGACGCGCCGGTCGCTCGCTGGCCGGACTGTCCTGTCAGCGGGCGATGCCGATGTGGTGGTGGATGGTGGCCGGGTCCTCGATGATCGCGAGCATGTACGCGGCGAGGTCCGCGCGGGACACCGTGAGGCCGTGGGGCAGGTTCCGGTCGATCGCGGTGCGGTAGGTGCCGGTGGCGGGCTCGTTGGTCAGCCGGGGCGGCCGCACGATCGTCCAGTCCAGCCCGCTCTCCCGGATCTCCTCCTCGGCGCCGGCCATGTCCTCGTTCACGTGCCGCATGAACGTGCCACGGGCCAGGGGCTTGACCAGGTAGCGCAGCAGCGGTCCCTCGCCCTCGTCGGTCACGATGGATCCGCTGAGGGAGACGAGCCGGCGGGTGCCTTCCTTCTGCATGGCCTCGAGCACGCTCCGGGTGCCCTCGCGCAGCACCGTGGTCGGTCCCGTGCCGCGCGGCCCGAACGCGGCGAGCACCGCGCCTGCGCCCGCGACTGACGCGCTGATCGCGGCCGGATCCATCAGGTTGGCGGTGACGACCCGCAGCCCGGCGCGGGCGGGCACGGACATCCGGGCGGGATCGCGGACCACGGCTGTGACCTGGTGACCGCCTGCCAGGGCCTGCTCGGTAAGGCAGGTTCCGGTGGCGCCGGTCGCACCGAAGATGGTGAGCTCCATGAGGTACCTTGTCTCTTGTAGTCCGTACAATATGGAGTTCATACTATATGAAGTCAGTAGAGCCTGAAGACCCGGAGGCTGCGCGGCGCCGGCGCTGGCTGGACCGCGAGGTCCGGGCGTCGCTGCGCGACGCGAGCGTCCAGCTCTCCCTGCTCAACCATCAGGTCCGTGGGCAGCTGGAGCTCAAGGGCACCGACCTGGAGTGCCTCGACCTGATCAGCCGGGACGGGCCGCTCAGCCCGAGTGCGCTGGCCCGCCGGGCCGGGCTGCACCCGGCCACCATGACCGGGATCCTGGACCGGCTGGAGCGGGGCGGCTGGATCGCCCGCGAGCGTGACCCCGCCGACCGGCGCGCGGTCCTGATCCGGGCCGAGCCGGGCCGCGGCGGTGAAGTGTTCCGCCTCTACGCCGGGATGAACAGCGCGATGGACCAGATCATCAGCGAATACGACGAGGCGCAGCTGGAGCTCGTCGCCGGCTTCCTGCGCCGGACCGCCGAGGCGGGCCGGGCCGCGGCCGAGGAACTCGCGGACGGCTGAACGATGGCTGGGTGGACGGCCGGCTGGACGGCTGGTGGCCGCCAGCCGGCGTGACGGCCGGCCTGGCCGGGCCCTGCTGATAGAACTACTCGACCAGCGCGGTTGCGGAATCCCGCGCTGTGCCGCGGACTGACCGGGGGATTGCCAGATGGAACCTGCCGCGCCGACGCCTGCCTCACCGGCCGCCGCACCCGGGCGCGAGTCAACGGTCCTGCGGGCGCGCCGCCTGGCCGCCGCGCGCCGGCGGGCCACTGCGCTCCTGGCTGGGGCCACGGTCCTGTTCGTGGCGGTGACCGTGGCCGGCGTTCACGGGACTCTCCTCGGCTACGTGCAGGCCGGGGCCGAGGCCTCTATGGTCGGCGGCGTCGCGGACTGGTTCGCGGTGACGGCCCTCTTCCGGCGTCCCCTGGGCCTGCCGATCCCGCACACCGCGCTGATCGTCGAGCGTAAGGACCAGTTCGCCGCCACCCTCGGCCAGTTCGTGCAGGAGAACTTCCTCAATGCCGATGTCCTGGCCGAGCGGATACGTTCCGCCGGCCTGGTATCCCGCCTGGCCGCCTGGCTGGCCGACCGGGCCAACGCCGCCCGGTTCGCCGGTCACGCCGCGGATCTGGTGGTCACCGCGGCCGAGGCGCTGCGCGATGAGGATGTCGCGCGCGTGCTCACCGCCGAACTGACCCGCGCGGTCGACGCCGTCGAGGTGGCGCCGCTGGCCGGGCGGGCGCTGCGGGTCGTCATCGCGGGCGGCCACCACGCCGAGCTGTTCAACGTTCTGGTCCTCGGCGCCGACCGCTATCTCGACGATCATTACGCAGAGCTCCGTGACCGGTTCGCGGGCGAGGCGCCCCGCTGGATGCCCGAGCCGGTCTACCGGCGCGTCTTCGACCGGCTGTACGACCGGCTGCGCGAACGGCTGGTGGCGATGGCCGCCGATCCGGGCGACGAGACCCGGCAACAGTTCGACCGGTGGATCGCCGGGCTCCCCGGCCGCCTCGAAACATCCCCGGAGCTGCGCGAGCGCGGGGAGCGCCTCAAGCGTGAAGTGCTGGGCAGCACCGGGCTCCGGGACTGGTCCTCGTCCTGGTGGCAGAAGGCCAAGGACACCCTACGCACCCAGGCCGCCGACCCGGAGTCTGAGCTGCGCCGCCGGATGGCCGACTTGCTGGTGGCCACCGGCCAGCGCCTCGGGTCAGACCCCCGCCTCGCTGACGGCCTCGAGCGGCTGGTCGAGTCAGGAGCCAGGGCCCTGGCCAGCCAGTTCCACGACGAGCTCGCCGACCTCGTCACGGGGACCATCGAGCGGTGGGACGCCGCCGAGACATCGAGCCAGCTGGAACTGCTCCTCGGGCCCGATCTGCAGTACATCCGGATCAACGGCACGGTCGTGGGGGCCGGCGTGGGCCTGGCCTTGCACGCCATCGTGCTGGCTCTGGGTTGATCGAGGTCGCTCACCCAGCTCGACTGTCGGCCGGCTGCCGGCCGGCCGCTCCCGGACCGGGATCCGCCGCGTCACCCGCGGCATAGGTCCGGAGAATGCGGCAAGGTGGAGGTTATGGACTATCGCACTCTGGGACATAGTGGCTGCGCGGTGTCGAGCTTCTGCCTGGGAACCATGACTTTCGGCCTGGAAACGGACGAAGCCGTGGCCCACCGCCAGCTGGACCTCTTCGTGGAGGCAGGCGGCACTCTCGTGGACACGGCCGACGTGTACAACGGCGGGAGTTCCGAGGAAATCATCGGCCGCTGGTTCGCCGCCCGCCCGCTCGACGTGACCGACCGCGTGGTGCTGGCCACCAAGGGCCGGTTTGCCACGGACTCGTCGCCGAACGGGATCGGCCTGTCCGCGCGGCACCTGACCCGGGCGCTGGACGCGTCGCTGCGCAGGCTCGGGCTGGACGCGGTGGACCTGTACCAGGTCCACGCGTTCGACCCGATCACGCCGATGGAGGAGACCCTCCGCACGCTGGACGGGTTCGTCCGGGACGGCAAGATCCGTTACTACGGGCTGTCCAACTTCACCGGCTGGCAGCTGACCAAGGCCGTGCACCTGGCCCGGGAGATGAACCTCACCGCGCCAGTGACCCTGCAGCCCCAGTACAGCCTGCTGGTGCGGGAGATCGAGTGGGAGATCGTGCCCGCCGCGATCGACGCGGGCCTGGGGCTGCTGCCCTGGAGCCCGCTGGGCGGCGGCTATCTGTCCGGCAAGTACCGGCGGGACCAGCGCCCGTCCGGCGCCACCCGGCTGGGTGAGGACCCGGATCGCGGCATGGAAGCCTGGGACCGGCGCGGCGTGGACCGGACCTGGGAGGTCATCGGCGCGGTGGAGGAGATCGCCAAGGCCCGCGGCGTGTCCATGGCCGAGGTGGCACTGGCCTGGGTGACCGCCCGGCCGGGGGTGACCTCGACCATTCTCGGCGCCCGGACCACGGAGCAGCTCGAGGTCAACCTGCGTGCCACGGACCTGCGCCTGTCCACCGACGAGGTGGTCGCGCTGGACGTGGCCAGCGACCCGCGTCCCGCGGACTACCCCTACGGGGAGATGGGCGTGGAACAGCGGGGCCGGCGCATCGGCGGCTGACTCCCGCGCGTGACGGCGGTGGGGCAGCGGCTGGTGGGGCACCGGCCGGTGGGGCACGCACCAGCCGCCAGTGATGTGGCCGGTACCGGCCACATCACTGCCCTGTTTTCCTGAGCCCGATCCGGGCTGCGGCGGCGTCCCAGGCCGCCGCGGCGCCGCCGGACGGCTCGAAGCGGCGCAGCGGCTGGGTGGCGCGCAGCAGGGCGCGCATGCCGTCCAGGTCGCCCGGCGCCGCGCCCAGCGTGCGCGCCTGGATCAGGATGTTGCCCAGCGCAGCCGCCTCGGCGGGGCCGGCCACCACGGGCAGGCCGCAGGCGTCCGCGGTGAGCTGGAGCAGTAGCGCGTTGCGCACCCCGCCGCCCACCACGTGCACCGTGTCCACCGCCCGCCCGGACAGTTCCTGCACGTCCCGCAGGCAGGCCCGGTACGCCAGGGCGAGACTGTCCAGGATGCAGCGCACCACGGCCGGGGGATCAGCCGGCGGCCTCTGGCCGGTCCGCCGGGCCACCTCGGCGATCCGGGCGGGCATGTCCCCCGGGGGCAGGAACGCGGGATCATCGGGGTCCACCACCACCTGCAGCGCAGGAACCCGGGCCGCCTGCTCCAGCAGCGTGGCCAGGTCGGCGGGCCGTCCGGTGCCCGCCCACGCGCGGACTGACTCCTGCAGCAGCCACAAGCCCATGACATTGCGCAGATAACGGATGGTGCCGTCCACTCCGGTCTCGTTGGTGAAGTTCGCCGTCCGGCTCGCTTCGGTCAGCACCGGCTGGTCCAGCTCCACGCCGACCAGGGACCAGGTCCCGCAGGAGATGTACGCGAAGTCGCGGCCCCGGGCGGGCACGGCGAGCACGGCGGACGCGGTGTCGTGCGAGCCCACGGCGATCACCGGCAGCGGCCCGCCCAGCCGGGACGGGCCCAGCGGGGACAAGGCCGGCTCCCCGGCGACCTCCGGCCGCAGGGTCCCGATCACGCTGCCGGGCTGGCGCAGGGCCGGAAACAGCCCGGCGGGCAGGCCGGCCCGCCCGATCAGGTCCCACGCCCAGTCCTGGGCCTGCGGGTCGTACAGCTGGGTGGTGGACGCGTTGGTCACCTCGGCGCCGATCTCGCCGGTCAGCCAGTACGCGAGCAGGTCGGGGATCAGGAGCAGGGTCCGGGCCACCTCCAGCGGCCGGGACCGCGCCTCGGCGGCCAGCTGGTAAATCGTGTTGATCGGCATCTGCTGGATCCCGGTGACCGCGTACATGTCGGCCGCCGGAACCTTGGCCAGCACGTCGTCCACTACGCCGTCGGTCCGGCGGTCCCGGTAGTGCACCGGGTTGCCGAGCAGGGCGCCGCCCGCGTCGAGCAGGCCGTAGTCCACGCCCCAGGAGTCGATGCCCGCGCTGGCCAGCTCGAACGAGCGGGCCGCCGCGCCCAGCCCGTCGAGCAGCCCGCGGTACAGGCCCAGGATGTCCCAGTGCAGGGTGCCCAGCACCCGGACCGGCGTGTTCGCGAACCGGTGCACCTCGTGCAGCTCGAGCTGGCCCCCGCCCCGGCCGGTACTGACCTGGCCGACCATGACCCGGCCGCCGGACGCGCCCAGGTCCACTGCGGCGACCGTCGCCGCCCCCCCTGACGCCGCCTCAGTCGATGCTGCGCCCATCGCCCTGGCCTCAGCGCAGGAACGCGGCGGCCACGCCCGCGTCCACCGGGATGTGGAGCCCGGTGGTCAGGGCCAGGTCGCCGGCGGTCAGCGCGAATACCGCGGCGGCCACGTGCTCGGGCAGGACCTCGCGCTTGAGCAGGGTGCGCTGGGCGTAGAACGCGCCGAGCTCCTCCTCGGGTACCCCGTACACCGCGGCCCGCTGGGCGCCCCACCCGCCCGCGAAGATGCCGGAGCCGCGGACCACGCCGTCGGGGTTGATCCCGTTCACCCGGATCCCGGACCCGCCCAGCTCGGCGGCGAGCAGCCGGACCTGGTGCTCCTGGTCGGCTTTGGCCGCGCCGTAGGCCACGTTGTTCGGCCCGGCGAACACCGCGTTCTTGCTGCAGATGTAGATGATGTCGCCGCCCATGCCCTGGGCGGCCATGACGCGGGCCGCCTCCCGGGCCACCAGGAACGAGCCCCGGGCCATGACCGAGTGCTGGATGTCCCAGTCGCCCACGGTGGTCTCGAGCAGCGGCCGGGAGATGGACAGCCCGGCGTTGCTGACCACCAGGTCCACCCCCCCGAAGGCCAGCGCCGCCTGCCTGTAGGCCTCAGCCACGCTGTCCTCGTCGGTGACGTCCGAGGTCACCGCGACCGCGACATCGGCCGTCCGCAACGCCCCGGCCCCGATCTCCTCGGCCACGGTGGCGGCCGCGGCGCCGTCCCGGTCGGCCACCACCACGCAGGCGCCCTCCGCGGCCAGCCGCTCCGCGGTGGCCCGGCCGATCCCCGACCCGCCCCCGGTGACCAGCGCGACCCGGGTGGCCAGCGGCTTGGGCTTGGGGCGCCGCTTCAGCTTGGCTTCTTCCAGGGCCCAGTACTCGATGCGGAACTTCTCGCGCTCCGGGATGGGGGAGTAGGAGGACACGGCCTCGGCGCCGCGCATCACGTTGATGGCGTTGACGTAGAACTCGCCCGCGACCCGGGCGGTCTGCCTGTCCGCGCCGAAGCTGAACATGCCCACCCCGGGGACAAGCACGATGGCGGGATCCGCGCCCCGCATCGGCGGTGAGTCCGGGTCAGCGTGCCGCTCGTAGTAGGCCCGGTAGTCCTCCCGGTAGGCGGCGTGCAGCTCGCGCAGCCGGGCGATCACCTCATCCAGCGGCGCCGACGGCGGAAGGTCCGCGAGCATCGGCCGGACCTTGGTACGCAGGAAATGATCGGGGCAGGACGTGCCGAGCGCGGCCAGCACCGGGTGCTTCTCCCGCGCCAGGAAGTCCAGCACGGCCGGGCGGTCGGTGAAGTGCGCGACCTGCGGCCGGTCGGTCGAGGCCAGGCCGCGCAGCACCGGGGCCAGCGCTGCGGCCCGGGCTCGCCCCTCCGCCTCGGGCAGCGGCTCGTAGCCGGGGATCACCGGCCCGAACGGCTCCGCCGTGCCGTGGGAATCCAGATAGCTCTGGGCGTCGGCGATGATGGCCAGCGAGTTGGCCTCGCACTCCTCGCTGGTCGCGCCCCAGGCCGTGATGCCGTGACCCCCGAGGATCACCCCGATGGCCTCCGGGTGCTCGGCGGCCACCGCCGCGATGTCCAGGCCGAGCTGGAACCCGGGGCGGCGCCACGGTACCCACCGCACCCGGTCCCCGAAGCAGTCCCGGGTCAGCTCCTCGCCGTCGGCCGCGGTGGCGAACGCGATCCCGGAGTCCGGGTGCAGGTGATCCACGTGCTCCGCGTCCACCAGCCCATGCATGGCCGTGTCGATGGACGGCGCAGCACCACCTTTGCCATGCAGGCAGTAGTCGAAGGCCGCGACCATCTCGTCTTCGCGCTCCACCCCCGGGTACACCCCGGTCAGTGCGCGGAGCCGGTCCAGCCGCAGCACGGCCAGGCCGCCGGTGGTCAGCGTGCCCAGGTCCCCGCCGGACCCTTTGACCCACATGAGCTCGACCGGCTCGCCGGTCACCGGGTCGGTCATCGGCCCCTTGGCCGAGGTGTTGCCGCCGGCGTAGTTGGTGTTGGCCGGATCCGACCCAAGCCGGTTACTGCGCTGCAGCAGGTCGATGACTTCGGGCGGTTCCTGCGCGGCCATGTCATGACTCCTTTTCGGTGGGACCTACCCCGCGACGGTTTTCGTTCGCGTGCCGTTGAAGTTCGCCCGCCATGCTGCCGCGGAAACCGGTGCTGATCAGCTGCCCCAGCTCGCCGGGGTGCCCCCCACCCGGTCGGCGATGATCTTCTCGGCGTAGCCCGAGCGCTGGTAGGCGGCGACCGGGTCGGGGTCCAGGCCCATGTCCTCGCGGAGCTGCGCGAGCAGCGGGCGGACGTCGGTGTTGTACGCGTCCATGAACACGGCGTTGGCCCCGAGCACGTCGCCGGCCTGCTGCGCGGCGGCCAGCGCGGCGGTGTCGATGAGCAGGGCCTTGGCCGTGGCTTCCTGGACGTTCATCACCGAGCGGATCTGGGCCGGGATCTTGGGCTCGATGTTGTGGCACTGGTCGAGCATGAACGCGATGCCGGCCTCGGGCCGCAGCGCGTCCGCGGCCACCACCTCGTGCATGATGCGGAACAGCTGGAACGGGTCGGCGGCCCCGACCATCAGATCGTCGTCGGCGTAGAAGCGGCTGTTGAAGTCGAACGCGCCCAGCCGCCCGGCCCGGAGCAGCAGGGCCACGATGAATTCGATGTTGGTGCCGGGCGCGTGGTGCCCGGTGTCCACGACGACCTGGGCCTGCGGCCCGAGCGCCTGGCAGTGCAGTAGCGACGTGCCCCAGTCTGGGACGTCGGTGGTGTAGAACGACGGCTCGAACAGCTTGTACTCCAGCAGCATCCGCTGGGGCGGGCCGAGCCGCGCGTACACCTGCGCCAGGGCCTCCGCCAGCCGGTCCTGGCGCGCGGTGATGTCGTCCTGGCCCGGGTAGTTGGTGCCGTCCGCGAACCACAGCTTGAGGTCGCGCGATCCGGTCGCGTCCATGATGTCAACGCATTCCGTCAGCTGGGCCACGGCTTTGCGGCGCACCCGGGGGTCGGGGTTGGCCACGCTGCCCAGCTTGTAGTCGTCGTCCTGGAAGACGTTGGCGTTGACCGCGCCGATCGCGACGCCGCCCGCCGCGGCGTGCTCAGACAGCGCGTCGTAGTCGTCCACCTTGTCCCAGGGGATGTGCACCGCGACGGTCGGGGCCACGCCAGTGAACTTGTGGACCTGCGCCGCGTCGTCGATCTTCTCCTGCGGGGTGCGGGGCACGCCCGGCTGGGCGAATACCTTGAACCGGGTCCCGGTGTTCCCGAAGGCCCAGGAGGGGAGTTCGATCCGCTGCGACCTCAGGGCGGTCTTCACGGCGGTCAGGTCAGGCATCTCAGGTCATCTCCAGGCAGCAGATCTCGTCCAGCTCACGATCTCAGGGCGCGCGCCGGGCGGGGTGCCGGGGCGGGGTGCACCGGCCTTGGGGTGGGGCGGGCCGGTCCGGGGGTGCGCCGGTCCGGGGTGGGCCGGCTGCGGGGCGCGGGTCCCGCGACTTCAGTCCAGGTGAAATATCTCATCGATCCTCCGGAAACCCTGGTCAGGGTGGTGGCCGCCGGGATCCGCGAAGTACGGCGCCATGTCCGCCTGCCAGCGCTCGTTGACCGCGGTGCCCGCCATCCGTTGCTGGGCCGCCGCATAGTCGTCGGTTTCCAGGTAGCCCACCAGGAGGCCGTCGTCGGTCAGGAACAGCGAGTAGTTGGTCCAGCCTGCCTCGCGCAGCGCGTCCAGCATCTCCGGCCACACGGCGGCGTGCCGCTGCCGGTACTCGGCCAGCCGGTCGGGCCGGACGCGGCCGAGGAAACACACGCGCTCCACCGGGGATCCTCCTTTGCGGGCGTGGGTCGGGTTTGCGGGCGTCGGTCGGGTTTTGCTGGTGTCGGTCGGGTTTTGCTGGTGTCGGTCGGGTTGGAGTGCCGGTCAAAACTGCGCGCCCGGTTCGTGATCAACCGATTGGTGTCGTTACTGCGACACCAATCGGTTGATCACGTGCGCCCGGCGGGGTTAGAAGTTGAAGTTGTTGATGTTGGACTTGTTGAACACGAACGGCGGGCCCAGCAGGATGCTGTCGCCCGACCCGACGGTGAACTTGCCGAGCTTGCCCGCGGTGAAGGACTGGCCCGCGGCGTTGGTGATCTTCTTGGAGGCGTAGTTGACCGCGGCATAGGCAGCCAGGTAGCCGAGGTCAGCCGGGTTCCACAGCTCGAACGCCGGGGCCACGCCGTTGGCCACGTACTTCTTCATCGAGTCCGGCGTGCCCAGCCCGGTCACGATGACCTTGCCCTTGTACTTGGAGGAGGAGACGACCTGGGCGGCGGCCAGGATGCCGACGGTGGTCGGGGAGATGATGCCCTTGAGGTTCGGGTAGTGCTGCAGCAGGCCCTGGGTCACCTGGGTGGCGGTGGTCGGGTCGTCGTTCCCGTAGACGGTCGTGACCAGCTTCATCTTCGGGTACTTCTTCAGTTCCTGCTTCATGTAGCTGATCCACTGGTTCTGGTTCGTGGCCGACGCGGCCGCGGACACGATCGCGATCTGCCCGCTGTCGTGGATCTCCTTGGCCAGCAGGTCCACCTCACTGGTCCCGATCTGGGCGGTGGAGGCCTGGTTCACGAACAGGTTCCGGCACGTCGGGGCGTCGGAGTCGTAGGTGACCACGGTGATGCCCTTGGCCATGGCGGCCTTCAGGGTGGGGCACAACGCGGACGGGTCGGTAGCGGACACGATGAGCGCATTGGCGCCCTTGGTGATCGCCGCCTGGAGGGCCGGGATCTGCGAGGCGGGCGTGGCCGCCGTCCCACTGGTCTCGGTCGCGGTCTCGCCCAGGGTTTGCAGGGCCGCCATGGCCCCGCCGGACTTCACGCTGTCGGCCGTGGTGAAGTACGGGTTACCGAGGTTCTTCGGGATGATGAAGACCTTCAGCCCGGTGTTCAGCCCGCCCGAGGCCGACGCCCCGGAGCCGGACGACGCCGAGGCAGACGCGGAGGAACCGCCGGATCCGCTCCCGGATGAACTGCACGCCGCGAGCGTCGCGGAGGCGACCAGGAGTACCGCTGGTGCCCACAGGGCTCTCTTCATTGAGCGTCTCATTCTTGAATCCTTTCAACCTGAGCCGTACTACTGGGGGCTGTGCTGCCGAGGCCCCGGGACTGAGGGCCTCGGTACTAAGGGCCGTGCTAGCGATGGCTGGCTGGAGGTGGCTGGACTGGGGGTGGCTGGACTGGAGGTGGCCACGGTGCTGGTGGCCGTGCGGGCGGCCGCCAAGCGGGCGGCCGCCAAGCGGGCGGCCGCCGTATGGGTGGCGGCCGTGCTGACCGCGACCACTTGCCGGTGATCTGGATGGAATGCGGGCCGGTGGTGGGGCGATCGGCCCTGGTGTGCCGCGGCCGGGCCGGGATGTGCCCCCGGGCCGGGCCTGGTCATGTCCCGCCCCCGACCGCAGGGGACTGACGGCCGCTCCGGGCGCGGACCCACCGGGGCGGCCCCGCCCGCCAGAGCCGGCCGGCGTTGGGGGCGAACACGCTGACGAGCAGGAGGGTGCCGATCACGATGCCGGTGGCCTCCTGGTTGAAGTTGGTGAGCAGCAGAGCGTTCTGCAGCCCCGCGAAGGCGATCACGGCCAGCACCACGCCGGCCAGCGTGCCCTTGCCGCCGAAGATGGACACCCCGCCGAGCAGGACGATCGCGACCACGTCCAGTTCGAGGCCCAGGCCGTTGTTCTGCACCGCGGTGGACAGGCGGAACGTCCACAGCACCCCGGCCATGGCGCAGACCAGGCCGGACACCACGTACAGCATGGTCTTGACCCGTTTGACCCGGATCCCGGCGAACAGCGCGGCCTCCGGGCTGGCCCCCATGGCGTAGATGGACCGGCCGGTGGCGGTGGAGTGCAGCACGATCCCGAAGATCACCGCCAGCACCACGAAGATCGCGATGTTGTAGGGGATCTGGGTATGCGGCAGCGGCAGCACGCCGATGTTGGTGTACGTCGCGGGGAAGTTGGAAACCGTGTTGGCGCCCAGCAGGATGAGGGCCACTCCGCGGTACAGCGCCAGGGTGCCGATCGTCACCGCCAGCGACGGCAGGCCGACCCGGGTCACCAGCAGCCCGTTGATCAGGCCGGCCACGATCCCGAGCAGCGCGACGACCACGAAGATGGCCAGCATCGGCCAGTGGTGGCTCCACAGGACGCCGAGCAGCGCGCTGGACATGCCCAGGATCGAGGCCACGGACAGGTCGATCTCGCCGCTGATGATGATCAGCGTCATCGGCAGCGCCATGATCGCGATCTCGCCGGAGGTGACGCCGGTGTTGAAGAAGTTGCCGCTGGTCAGGAACTGGGGGGAGGCGACGGCGCCGAAGATGATGATGGCCACGACCAGGAGGCCCAGGCCGGTTTCCCAGCGCACCGAGCCGCGCGCCGCGGTGGCGAGCAGCCCGGCCGGCCTGGTGGCGGGGGCGGTCGGCCCGGTGGCGGGTGACTCGGAGGCCGGATCGGGTGCGGCGCCCGGGTTCAGGTCAGGTTCCAACGCCGGGACTCCTTCGCCGCAGTGCGGTCATGAGGCGCACAGAGATGATCCGGTCGAGCGTGATGGCCAGCAGGAGGAGGAAGCCGGAGATGGCCTCGAGCCAGAGCTGCGGGAATCCCAGCACGTTCAGCGCCGAGTTGATGCTGCTGAGCAGGAGCGCGCCAACGGCGGCCCCCACCGCGCTGCCACTCCCGCCGAAGATGGCCACCCCGCCGACCACCACCGCGGAGATGACGGTCAGCTCGTATCCGGTCCCCGCGGTGGAGTCGATGGTCTGGTACTGCGCAGCCCACAGCACGCCTGCCACCCCGGCGATGGCCCCGCTCGCCGTGAACGCGGTAAAGATCCGCTTGCCGACGGGGATGGCGGCCAGCCGGGCCGCCTCGGGGTTCGAGCCGATCGCGTACAGCTCGCGGCCGGACCGGAATGCTCGCATGTAGTAGGCGCCGATCCCGATGACCACGGCGATCGCGATGGCCAGGTAGGGGATGCCCGCCACGGTAGCGCGGGGGATATTGGTGAACGAGTTCGGCAGGGTCTGGGCGGTCACCTCGTTACCGCCCACGATGAGGATGTCGATGCCCCGGATGATGTACAGCGTGGCCAGCGTGACCACCAGGCTCGGCACCCGGCCGACCGCGACCATGAGGCCGTTGGCCATCCCGCAGGCCAGCCCGATGCCCAGGCCGATGAGGAAGACCAGGGGGATCGGGATGCCGGGGTGGTGGCCGAACGTGGAGGCCGACACGTAGGCCGACAGGCCCAGCACCGAGCCGATCGAGAGGTCCACGTTCCGGCTGACCACCACCATGGTCTCGCCCAGCGCGAGCAGCGCGTAGACCGTGGTGTTGATGAGCAGGAACTGGAGGTTCTGCTGATTCAGGAAGGACGGCTGGATGCTGGTCGTGACGGCCACGAACACCAGCAGCACGGCGATGATGCCGAACTCCCGGATCCGGAACACCCGCTCGGTGAGCCTGCGCGAGCCACTCCCGGGCGGCGCGCCGGCGGGTTCCCGGCGCTCGGTCACGGTGGTGGTCACGACGCCTCCTGCAACTGGCCCGTCGCGGCGGCCATGATCTTCTCCTCCGAGGCCTCCTCGTGCCCGAACTCCGCGGTCAGCCGGCCCTCGCGCATGACCAGGATCCGGTCCCCGATGTGCAACACCTCGGGGAGTTCCGAGGAGATCATCAAGATGGCGACCCCGTCGCGGGCCAGTTGCACCAGCAGCCGGTGCACCTCCGCCTTGGTGGCGATGTCGATGCCGCGGGTGGGCTCGTCCACGATCAGCAGTGCGGGCTGGCGGCCCAGCCATTTGGCCAGCACGACCTTCTGCTGGTTGCCGCCGGACAGCCGGGACACCGGATCGATCAGGCGCCCATACTTGAGGTTGAGCCGGACCGCCCAGTCGGCCGCGAACGCCCGCTCGGCCGCGGACCGGACCAGGCCGCCTTTGCGCAGCCGGGTGAGCGACGCGAGCGCCACGTTCTGCTGTATGGACATGTCCATGACCAGGCCCTGCTGCCGCCGGTCCTCGGGAACGAACCCGATCCCCGCGGCCATCGCGCCGGTCGGTGAAGCCCGCCTCAGCTCGCGGCCGCGCAGCACGACCCGGCCCGCGTCGTAGCGGTCGATGCCGAACACGGCCCGGGCGACCTCGCTGCGGCCCGACCCGACCAGCCCGGCCAGGGCGACGATCTCGCCGGCCCGGACGTTCAGCGAGATGTCGGTGAACACGCCTTCCCGGGTCAGGTGCTCCACCTGGAGTACGACTTCACCGGCCACGCCGCGCTCGCCAGCCGCCCGCTCCACCATCTGCCGGCCGACCATGGCCCGGACCAGGTCGTCGGCGGTCAGCCCGGCTAGTTCGCTGGTCAGCACCTGCCGGCCGTCACGCATGACCGTGACCTGCTGGCAGATCTCGAACACCTCCTCCAGGCGATGCGAGATGAACAGGACCGCCGCGCCGCCCGATCTGAGCGTGCGGACCACGTCGAACAGCCGGGCGACCTCCGTGGCGGACAGGGCCGCGGTGGGCTCGTCCATCACGATGACCCGGGCGTCCAGCGACAAGGCTTTGGCGATCTCGACGATCTGCTGGTCGGCGATGGACAGTCCGCGGCTGATCCGGCCCGGGTCGAGCCTGACTCCCAGCCGGGAGAACAGGGCGGCGGATTCCGCGTGCATCCGGCGCCGGTCGATCCGGCGCCCGGCGAGCAGTGGCTGGCGGCCCATGAAGATGTTCTCGGCGACGCTCAGGTCAGGGAAGAGAGTGGGCTCCTGGTAGATGACCGCGATCCCCGCGTTCTGGGCGTCGGCCGGGTTGTGCAGGCTGACCGGCGTCCCGTCGATCAGCAACTCGCCCGAGTCCGGCTGGTACACCCCGGCCAGGATCTTCACCATGGTGGACTTGCCGGCGCCGTTCTCGCCCACCAGCGCGTGGACCTCCCGGGCGTACAGGTTGATGGTGCCGTTGGTGACCGCGTGCACCGCGCCGAAGGATTTGGTGGCGTCGTGCAAGGCGAGTACCGGTGCCCTCGATGACACCGGGCGGGCCGGGGTGGCGGCGCCGGCCGGGGTGCCCTCAGCGGCCGGGGTGGCGGTACCAGCCGGGGTGCCCTCAGCGGCCGGGGTGGCGGTACCGGCGGGCGGGGTGCCCTCAGCGGCCGGGGTGGCGGTACCGGCCGGGGTGCCCTCAGCGGCCGGGGTGCCCTTGGCAGCGGCGGCGCCCTGGGCGGGCGGGGTGCCTCCGGCGGGCGGGGTGCCTCCGGCGGGCCCGCTGCCCTCGGCAGGCGGAGGTGCGGATGCCTGGGTGGCCGGCGGTGCCGGGGACGAGGGCAGCCCGCCCGGCACTGCGGACGCTGACGAAGGGATCCCGCCGTCGTGGGCGTCGCCAGCTGTCACAGCCCGGTCCCCTCTCGTCTCTGGATGGGGGTCACCCCGGCTCCAGCCGCAGGCCAGCGGGGGGTGCCTGAAGGCGAATGTGCTATAACGTTTCAACGTATGTGGAAGCAGTGTCGAGCGAAGTCACAACCCTGTCAATAGAGGTCCGCGGCGATGCCCCGAATCGTTACAGACGGGTTTCCAAGCCGCTAATCCTGGCCAAGCCTCTGGTTGACGCGTTCCCCCGCTCCGCACGACACTGACCGCACAGGAGGAGCCGTGGCGGACACGCCGGTCAGTATCAGGGAGGTCGCCGCCCTTGCCGGCGTCTCGCTCGGAACTGTCTCCAACGTGCTCAACCGCCCCGAAGTGGTGGCCGAGCCGACCCGGAGCCGGGTCCAGGCGGCCATCAAGCAGCTGGGCTTCATCCGGAACGAGTCGGCCCGCCAGCTCCGGGCTGGCCGGAGCCGCACCATCGGGCTGGTCGTCCTGGATGTCGCGAACCCGTTCTTCACCGACGTGGCGCGGGGCGTCGAGGACGAGGCGAGCGAGGCCGGGCTGGCCGTGATCCTGTGCAACAGCGACGACCAGAAGGCCAAGGAGTCCCGCTACCTCGAGGTGCTGGAAGAGCACCGGGTCCAGGGCATCCTGATCACGCCGGTGTCCGGGGCCGACAAGCGGCTGGCCAGCGTGCAGCGCCGCGGCACCCCGGTGGTGCTGGTCGACAGCCGATCCCCGTCCCGCGGCCAGTGCTCGGTGTCTGTGGACGACGTGCTCGGGGGCGACCTGGCCGTGTCCCATCTGCTGGAGGCTGGTCACCAGCAGATCGCCTTCGTGGGCGGCCCGATGAGCGTGCGGCAGGTCAGCGATCGCCGGGACGGGGCGGTCCGTGCCCTGGAACGGGCCGGACGGTGCGAAGCCGACCTGGTCGTGATCGAGACGCCTGCGCTGAACGTGACCGCGGGGCAGCGGGCGGGCGCGCACCTGGCCGCCCTGCCCGCCGGGAGCCGGCCGAGCGCCGTGTTCTGCGCGAACGACCTGCTCGCGCTGGGCGTGCTGCAGGAGATGACCACCCACCGGATCGCGGTGCCCGAAGGGCTCGCGATCGTGGGCTACGACGACGTGGAGTTCGCAGCGGCGGCCGCGGTGCCGCTGTCGTCGGTCCGCCAGCCCCGGCATCAGCTGGGCCGGGCCGCGGCCCAGTTGCTCATCGAAGAGGCTCTCGGTGACGGCACGCACCGGCACCGCCAGGTCGTCTTCGAGCCGGACCTGGTGGTCCGCGCGTCGAGCCAGAGCCGGGCCCAGGGTGGGAGCGCTGCGCAGGGCGGGGGCGCTGCGCAGGGTGGGGGCACTGCGCAGGGTGGGGGCACTGCGCAGGGTGGGGGCACTGCGCAGGGTGGGGGCACTGCGCAGCCGGTAACCAGCGAGGCGGCAGGCTGACCCCATGCGTATCGCTCTGTTCGTGACCTGCCTGGCCGACACCCTGTTCCCCGACGCGGGCCGGGCCACCGTCCGGCTGCTGGAACGGCTTGGCCATCAGGTCGAGTTCCCGGCCGCGCAGACCTGCTGCGGCCAGATGCACGTGAACACCGGCTACCTCCGGGACGCGCTGCCCCTGGTCCGCCACTACGTCGAGGTCTTCGAGAGCTGCGAGGCGATCGTGGTCCCCTCCGGCTCGTGCACCGGGTCGATCCGGCACCAGCACGCCATGGTGGCCCGGCGGTACGGGGACGAGGCGCTGGCCCGCCGGGCGGAGGCCGTGGCCGCCCGCACCTATGAACTTTCCCAGCTGCTGGTGGACGTGCTCGGGGTGGAGGACGTCGGCGCGTATTACCCGCACCGGGTGACCTACCATCCGACCTGCCACTCGCTGCGCCTGCTGCGGGTCGGTGACCGGCCGCTCCGGCTGCTGCGCAACGTGACCGGGATCGACCTGGTCGAGCTGCCGGACGCCGAGACCTGTTGCGGCTTCGGCGGCACGTTCTCGGTCAAGAACGCGGACACCTCGACAGCCATGCTGGCCGACAAGATGCGCAACGTGCTGGACACAAAGGCCGAGGTGTGCACGGCCGGGGACAGCTCCTGCCTGATGCATATCGGCGGCGGCCTGTCCCGGCTGCAGACCGGAACCCGGACCGTGCACCTGGCCGAGATCCTGGCCTCGGTACCGCAAACGCCGGTGCCGCACGCGCCGGTGCCGCAAACGCCCGTGCCGCAAACGCCGGAACCGAACGCCGCGGGCCAGGCGGGTGCCCGGTGAGCGCGCCTACTTTCCTCGGTCTGCCCACCGCGCCCCGCGGTGTGGGCCACCTGCGTGGCGACGACCCGTTCCCGGTCGCGGCCCGCCGCGCCCTGGCCGACTCCCAGCTGCGCCGCAACCTCGGCCAGGCCACCCGGACCATCCGCGCCAAGCGGTCCGCGGTGGTCGGTGAGCTGCCGGACTGGGAAGCCCTGCGCGACGCCGGCCAGGCCGTCAAGGCCGGGGCCCTGGCCCACCTGGAACGCTACCTCGAGCAACTGGAGGAACAGGTCACCGCCCGCGGCGGCGTGGTGCACTGGGCCCGCGACGCGAACGAAGCCAACGAGATCGTGACCAGCCTGATCCGCGCGACCGGGGCTACCGAGGCGGTCAAGGTCAAGTCGATCGTCACTGACGAGATCGGCCTCAACGACGCGCTGGCCGCCGCGGGCATCACCGCGCACGAGACCGACCTGGCCGAGCTGATCGTCCAGCTCGGCCACGACCGGCCGTCGCACATCCTGGTCCCGGCCATCCACCGGAACCGGGCCGAGATCCGGGACATCTTCCTGCGCGAGATGGGCGACGTGGATCCCGGGCTGACCGACTCGCCGTCCGCGCTCGCCGAGGCGGCCCGGCTGCACCTGCGCCGTCAGTTCCTGTCCGCCAAGGTCGGGATCAGCGGGGCCAACTTCGCGATCGCCGAGACGGGCACGCTGTGCGTGGTCGAGTCCGAGGGCAACGGCCGGATGTGCCTGACCCTGCCGGACACCCTGATCACCGTGATGGGCATCGAGAAGATCCTGCCTAGCTGGGCCGACCTCGGCGTGTTCATGCAATTGCTGCCGCGCAGCTCCACCGGGGAGCGGATGAACCCCTACACCTCGATGTGGACCGGGGTGACTCCCGGCGACGGCCCCCAGCAGTTCCACCTGGTCCTGCTGGACAACGGCCGCACCGCCGCCCTGGCCGACCAGACTGGCCGCCAGGCGCTGCACTGCATCCGCTGCTCCGCATGCCTGAACGTCTGCCCGGTGTACGAGCGGGTCGGCGGGCACGCGTACGGCTCGGTCTATCCGGGTCCGATCGGCGCGGTACTGTCCCCGATGCTGACCGGCGTGGAAGATAACGCCTCGCTCCCTTACGCCTCCTCGCTGTGCGGGGCGTGCTACGACGCCTGCCCCGTCAAGATCGACATCCCGTCGCTGCTGGTCCACCTGCGGGCCCGGCACGTCAACGAGGTGGCGCGCACGCACCGGTTGCCGAGCGCGGAGGCGGTCGCCATGGCGGCTGCTTCGTGGGTGATGGCCAGCCCCGCCCGGTTCGAGGCCGCGCAGCGGGGCGGGCGGACCGGGCGGCTGCTGGGTCGCAGCGGCCGGATCCGCCGGCTGCCCCCGCCCCTGTCGGCCTGGACGGCCGCCCGCGACGCGCCCCGGCCTCCCGCCCAGACCTTCCGCGAATGGTGGAAGGCCGAGCGCGGGGAGACACAGTGACCGCGCGTGATGACGTGCTCGGCCGGATCCGCACCGCGCTGGGCGGCGGCTCCGGCGGCGGAGCGCCTCCGCCCGGGGATCCCTCGGCAACGGGCTACCGGACCCGGGGCGAGCTCGATCCGGCCGCGCTGCTCGACCTGCTTGCCGTTCGGCTGACTGACTACCGGAGTCAGGTGCGGCGTACCGAGCCCGCCGGGCTGCTGGACACCGTGCGGGCCGCGCTGACCGAGCGCGGCGCCCGCCGGGTGGTCCTGCCCCCCGGCCTCGACCTCCCCGGACTTGACCAACCGGAGCCCGGTCAGCCCGGCACCCTCGACGGCGTGGAGCTGACCACCGACGGCGGCCTGTCCGCCCAGGAACTCGATCAGATGGACGGCGTCATCACCTGCGCCGCGGTCGCCATCGCCGAGACCGGCACGATCGTCCTCGATGCCGGTCCCGGCCAGGGCCGCCGCGCGCTCAGCCTCATCCCCGACTACCACCTGTGCCTGATCGAGGCGGATCAGGTGGTCGCGCTGGTCCCGGAGGGCGTGGCCCGGCTGCGCCCGGACCACCCGCTGACCTGGATCAGCGGCCCGTCCGCCACCAGCGACATCGAACTCGACCGAGTCGAAGGCGTGCACGGCCCCCGCACCCTCGAAGTCATCCTGATCAACTAGCCGATCACGGTCAGCGGCGACTTTTCCTACGCAGTGTGCGCAACGGCGGGTGGTTTGTCCCGGTTTGGGGGCACGCTGCGTAGGAAAAGTGGGCAGGTGGAAGGCTGGGCGCCGGAGTCGCCGGCAGGACCAGGACCAGGAGCGGGAGTAGGACCAGGAGCGGGAGCGGAGCATGCGGGCGGTTGTGTACCGGGAGTACGGGGCCCGGCCCACGCTGGGCGAGGTCCCCGAGCCGGGCTGCCCGGGGGACGGCGTGGTCATCAACGTCGGCGCGACCGGGGTGTGCCGGTCGGACTGGCACGCCTGGAAGGGGCACGACCCCGTCCCGCTGCCGCACATCCCCGGGCACGAACTAGCCGGGACCATCGCCCTGACCGGGCCGGCGGTGACCCGGTGGCGGCCGGGAGACCGGGTCACGGTGCCGTTCGCCTGCGGTTGCGGCCGGTGTGAATACTGCCACGCGGGCGAGGCCCAGGTCTGCCCGGACCAGACCCAGCCGGGGTTCACCGGCTCCGGGTCGTTCGCCGAGCGGGTGGCCATCCACGCCGCGGACACGAACCTGGTGGCGCTGCCGGACGCCGTGGACTTCGTGACCGCAGCCAGCCTGGGCTGCCGGTTCGCGACCGCCTACCGGGCGCTGCTCGGCCACGCCCGGCTCCGCCCGGGGGAGTGGCTCGCGGTGCACGGCTGCGGCGGGGTCGGCCTGTCCGCCGTGCACATCGGCGCGGCCCTCGGCGCCCGCGTGATCGCGGTCAACGTGGCCGGTCCCGCACTGGACCGGGCTCGCGAGCTCGGCGCCGGGCACGCAATTCTTTCCGCAACGAATACCGATCCGGCCCCGGTCATCCGCGAGATCACCGGGGGCGGGGCGCAGGTGTCCCTGGACGCCCTTGGCTCGCCGGAGACACTGGCCAGTTCGGTGCGCTCGTTGCGCCGCCGCGGGCGGCATGTCCAGGTCGGCCTGCTGCTGGGCGCCGCGGCCGTGCCGCCGGTCCCAATGGACCTGGTCATCGCGCGGGAGCTGGAAATCTACGGCTCGCACGGTATGGCGGCCCGGGACTACCCAGCCATGCTGGCCCAGATCGCCGGCGGCACCCTCCGTCCCGCGCGGCTGGTCGGCAACGTGATCGGGCTGGAGCAGGCCGGCGCCGCACTGGCCGCGATGGATGACCCGGGGTCTGCTGCCGGTATGACCGTTATTGAGCTTTAGGGGGTGCTGGAGATCAGCTCGCCGGCGGTGCGGGTATTGATCACCCGCTCGGGCGCGATGCCATATTTCTCGGCGCGGACACAGCCGTTTTCCAGCCAGTCGAGCTGGCCGGGCGCGTGCGCGTCGGTGTCGATGGAAAACACGCACCCCAGCTCGGCGGCCAGGCGCAGCAGGCGCCCGGGCGGGTCCCGGCGTTCCGGGCGGCAGTTGATCTCGACCGCGACGCCGTGCTCGCGGCAGGCGCCGAACACCGCGTCCGGGTCGAATTCTGACTCCGGGCGCCCGCGGCCGCCCCGCCCGGTCAGCAGCCGGCCGGTGCAGTGCCCGAGCACGTCCACGTGCGGGTTGCGGACCGCGGTCACCATCCGCTCGGTCATCGGGCCGGCGGGCATCCGCAGCTTAGAGTGCACGCTGGCCACCACGACGTCGAGCCGGGCGAGCAGGTCCTCCCGCTGATCCAGTGAC
The DNA here is from genome assembly GCA_963770545.1 of uncultured Actinomycetes bacterium. Lineage (GTDB taxonomy): Bacteria > Actinomycetota > Actinomycetes > Streptosporangiales > Streptosporangiaceae > RYN-230. Next base: position 208,654 of record CAVYQF010000034.1, read on the forward strand.
CCGTCGTCGGTGATGTCGACTTCGATGCCGGTCAGGATGCGGAACGGGGCCAGTTCGGAGTTGAGCCGGGCGACCAGGTCGAGCTGGGCCTCCAGGCGCTCGGGTGACAGCCCGCTGGCCACGGTGAGCCGGGGCGAATGGTCGGTCAGCGCGATCCATTCGTGGCCCAGTGCGCGGGCCGCCTCGGCCATCTCACCGGGCGGGCTGCCACCATCGGACCAGTCCGAGTGCGTGTGGCAGTCCCCGCGCAGCGCCGCGCGCATGGCCGTGGGCGCCGCGGCTTCCGGGGTTTCGGCCAGCAGCCGGGTCAGGTAGTCGGGTTGCTGGCCGGCCGCCGCCTGGGTGATGACCTCGGCGGTGGTCTCGCCGATCCCGTTCAGCACGCGCAGCGTGCCGTCGCCCAGGCGGCGCTGCAGTTCACCCGCGGGCAGTTCGCTGACGACCTGTGCGGCCCGGCGGAAGGCCCGCACCCGGTAGGTGGGCGCGCCCGAGCGCTCCAGCACGAACGCGATCTCGCGCAACGCCTGTACCGGGTCCACGCTGCTATCCAATCTGATCGGCCCACCCGATCGGCCCACCCGGGTGGATGAACCCGCGCAGGGCGGGCAGTGAGACTGGGTACCTGCAGCCAAGCGAATCCCATCGCGGAGGAGAGAGTCCGTCGTGACCGCAGTTCCTGAGATCTTGCTCAACAACGGAAGGTCGATCCCCCAGTTCGGCTTCGGGGTGTTCCAGATCAAGCCCGCGGACACCGTGGAGGCGGTGAGCACCGCCCTGAAGACCGGTTACCGGCACATCGACACCGCCGAGATGTACGGCAACGAGAAAGAGGTCGGCGAGGCCATCGCCAAGTCCGGCCTCGACCGCGCCGACGTGTTCGTCACCAGCAAGTTGTCCAACGACGCGCACCTGCCCGATGACGCGCGGGCGGCGTTCGACCTTTCGCTGGAGGAGCTGGGCTTCGACTACCTGGACCTGTTCCTCATCCACTGGCCACTGCCCACCCGGTACGACGGCGACTTCGTGTCCACCTGGAAGACGCTGGAGGAGTTCTACCGGGACGGGCGCGCGCGGTCGATCGGGGTGTCCAACTTCCAGCCGCACCACATCCGGCGGCTACTCGCAGAAGCCGAGGTGCCCCCGGCCGTCGACCAGATCGAGGTGCACCCGTACCTGACCCAGGACGACGTGCGCGGATTCTGCGCCGAGCACCAGATCGCCATCGAGGGCTGGTCGCCGCTCGGCCAGGGCCGGGAACTCGACGACCCCACGATCAGGAACATCGCGGAGCGGGTCGGCAAGACGCCAGCCCAGGTGGTGTTGCGCTGGCACATCGAGCGTGGCGACATCGTCTTCCCCAAGTCAGTCACCCCCGCCCGGATCAGGGAGAACTTCGCCATCTTCGACTTCGAGCTGTCCGGCGAGGACGTCGAGGCGATTACCGCGCTGGACAAGAACGAACGGTCCGGCCCGGACCCGGACACGTTCACCGGGGCGTGAGCCTGGGCGCCAGGCCTGAGCGCGTCGGCCTGCGGCGGCAAGGCTAGGGGCGGCGGACGCTCCACTCGAAGGTGCCCCGGCACACGAGCGCGTGCGCCTCGTCGGTGATATCGGCCACGGTGCTGATCCGGGCGCGCTTCTGGTGCCCGGACAGCACCGACCGCAGCGCCTGCCGCGCGGTATCGGTCAGGCAGCACGAGGCCACCAGCCGGCCGCGGGCGGGCGCTCGGAACTCCAGCGTCGCGGTCGCGCCCAGCGGAAGCACGCCGCGGAACTCGTCCCCGGCCTCGCAGGCGGCGATGATGGCGGCTAGGCCGGCCGCGTCGGCCAGCGCGATCAGCCCGCTGGAATGCAGCGAGTCGATGACGTTGGTGAGCCCCGGCGGGGTGAGCAGCGCGACTTCCGCGGCGCCGTCCGCCGCGCGCAGCACCTCCAGGCCGGCCGTGCGATGTGCCGGTATCGGTTCCAGCAGGGAGCGGGCCAGCGCGGTGACGTCCATGAATCGCCGAGTGTGGCAGGCGCGGCTGACGGGAGCATGACCACCCGGAGAACAGCCGGGGTGGTACCGCGGTCCCGGCGTTGCGGCAGCGGCTGGCTGTGGTGCGGGAGCGGCCGGCTGTGTTGCGGGAGCGCCCCGGCCGTGCGGGAGCGGCCCGGCCGCGCGGAAGCGGCCCGGCCGCGCGAGACTCAGAGGATGACGGACTGGCAGAGCGAGGTCGGTGCGTGGTGGGGGCAGCGGCTGGGCCTGCCCCCGGCCGCCTTACGCTCGGGTGGGGTCTACGTGGTTCCCGGCTCGGATCACGTCGGCGTGATGGCGGTGACAGGAGCCACCCGGCCGCTCGGGTACGGACCCGCCCGCGCTCTCTCGGCTCTGCGGCGGATCATCCCCGGTTCTCCCGGTCCGCCGCAGGCGGAGGACGACCTCCGGCCAGCCGGACCGCTGGCGGCCGTGGGTGCCCGGGTGAGCACCGTGCTGGGCGCCCGGGCCGGCGCGGTCATCGGGCCCGCCTGGTACGGCTATGTCACCGCGGCCAGCCTCATCTCCCAGCTCAACCCCGCGGTACGCGCGCTGTCGCCTGCCGACCTACCGCTGCTCGCCCGGCTGCACGAGCAGACGCCCCCCTCCGAACGGGACGAGAGCGGCACGACCGGCCTGCCCGCGTTCGGTTACTTCGACCAGGGTGCCCTGCTGGCCGTCGCGTGCCTGGGGGTGTGGCACGAGATGCCCACTCTGGGTGTGCTCACGCATCCCCGGTACCGGGGGCGGGGACTGGCCCGGGCGGTGGTCGCCCCGGCAGCCGAGGCGGGCCTGGGCCGCCGGGCCGTCGTCCAGTACCGCGCCTGGCGGGCCAACGCCGCCTCGATCGCGGTAGCCCGGCGGACCGGGTTCGCGCGCTACTGCGACGCTGTGGTCATCGACTTCGACGAGCAGGCGGCCCGCTGACGGGCCGCCATGGCCGGAGGCTCCCGCTGCCGGGACTGGCTCGCTGGAACTGGCCCGCTGGGACTGGCCCGCTGGGACTGTCCTGCCGGAAGCTGCCCGGTCAGGCGTCCGGGCTTAGCTCGGGCTGGTCCAGCAGGCGTAGCCCATTCCCGTCTGGCTGCCTGCGAGCCACCTGCACCCGGACCCCGGTCCCGTCTGGCTGCCTGCGAGCCACCTGCACCCAGACCGCGGTCCCGTCCCGCGCCACGGTGGAGGTGAGCGCGATGTCCCCGCTGATCAGTGTGGGCAGCGGCGATTCCGGCTCGAAGCGTGGCGCGCTGGCCAGAACCTGAGCGGTCAGCGGGGTAGGAGCGCTCAGCGCCCGATGGCCGGGCGTGGCCGTGGCTGGCGGGTCAGCCATTGCCAGAATGTCCGGCGCGGCGGGCGGGGCGGACGAGGGGGCTGCCGGGGCCGCGCGCTGATTACCCCGCTGCCGACCTTGCCTGACATCTCGATCCGCAGCAGGGACGCGTCCTGGCCCCAGGGCGCCTTGACCTCCAGCGCGCCGCTGCGGACCGTTACCTCGTCCATGTCCACGACGATGCCGGGCTTGGTGACCAAGGTGAAGGCCCCGGAACCCACCTCGGCGTCGATGAGCAGCAACGGCTCCGTGATGACCGCCTCGGTGAAGTCCAGCGTCACCACCCCGCTCTTGACCCGGACCTCCATCCGGCGCGGGACCAGCCACCGGCCCGTGCGCTCCACGGCGGAGGAGTGGCAGTCGATGCGGACCACGTCCTTGGGGGCTGGCGCGCCCAGCACGGTCCCGGCGGCGGACGGCAGGTCCCTGGTCACCCTGGCGAGTTCGGCGTAGGTGCGCGCGGTCAGCGCGATCTCGAGCCGCTCGTCGAGTTCTTCCGCGCTCAGACGGCCGTCGCCCGCGGCCACCCGCAGCAGCTCGGCCACCCGATCCCGGTCCTCATAGGAGACGCGCAGCTCCTCGCGGGGGACGGGGCTCGCGCTGTCCCCGGCTGGGGGCAATTCGGCCGTCATGAGCACACTCTATGGCTCGGGCCGCGCGTCGGGGGAGTCGGCGCGAGGGGAAGGCGATCCTGCCTGCCGGGCCCTGGCCTGCGGGGTCCCGGCTGGTGAAGCCCCGGTCAGCGGAGTCCCGGCTGGCGGGGTTCCGGCTGGTGGTGCGCCGGCCGCGGGCGCCCCGACCGGCGGGGCCCAGCGGGGGCGCGGGATCAGGCAGAACGGATGCCCGGCTGGGTCGGCGTAGACGGGTGAGCGGCTGTCCCCTCCGGGCAGCCGCCGGGCGCCCAGGGCCAGCACCCGAGGCTCAGCAGCCTGGACGTCATCGACCATGACGTCGAAGTGCATCTGCTGGGGCCGGGCCGGATCCGGCCACCGGGGCGGCTGGAAGTCCGGTGCGAGCTGGAAGCCGATCCCGGAGGTGGTGTCGCTGGCCGAGACGACCGCGAAGTCATCCTCTTGCCAGGTAACCGGCAGCCCGAGCAGTTCGGAGTAGAACGCGGCCAGGGCGGCCGGGTCAGGGCAGTCCACGATGACGTGGTGCAGGCGTCCGATCACCGTTCCATGCTGCCACCGGGAGGCCACCACGCTGCCACCGTGAGGCCACCACGCGGTCCCGAGGTGGGGGTAGCCACCGTGAGCCGGTCGCCCCCGCACCCTTGCCGCCGGGCCCCAGCAGGTCTTCTACTCGTGTGCATGTATGCCGGGGGGTTCATCGCGGCGTGGGCCGGCTGGGGGAGCCGGAGATGCTGATCACGCTGACCTGGCTGCGCCTGGACGGGCTCAGGCGCTGGCGGTCGCTGGCGGTCCTGGCCCTGCTCATCGCCCTGGCCACCGCGACCATCCTGACGTCCATCGCGGGTGCACGCCGCGGCCAGACCGCGTTCGACCGGCTGTGGGCCCGCACGCTGCCCGCTACCGCGACCGTGCTGCCTAACCAGCCCGAGTTCGACTGGGCCAAGGTCGCGGCGCTGCCCGAAGTCGCCGCGCTGACCAGGTTCCCGGTCGTGTTCGGGTACGAGGCCCGGGGCTTCCCGGGGGCCAGCACCGGGTTCCCGCTGGCCGACGACCAGATGAGCCGCACCATCGAGCGCCCCGTCATGATCGCCGGACGGCCGTTCAACCCGCGCCGCGTCAACGAGGTCATCGTCACGCCCAAGTTCGCCGCGTCCTCCGGCAAGCACGTGGGCGACACGCTGATCCTGGAGCTGGCCAGCGTGCAGCAGGCCAACCAGGAATACGACGGATCCACCGGGCCGCCGCTCGGCCCGAAGATCCGGGCCCGGATCGTGGGCGTGGGGCGTACTCCCTGGGGCCTCGACGCCGACACGCCCGGCTCACCCGGCGGCATCCTCTCCACGCCTGCCCTGTTCAGCCGGTACCGCGCCAACATGATGGGCACGAACGGGCAGGCCTACATCAACGCGCTGGTCCGGCTCAAAGGCGGCCAGGCCGCGATTCCGGCCTTCCGCGCCGACCTGGGCCGAGTGACGGGGCGGTCCGACATCGACGTCTGGGACAACCTGCAGCAAATCGGCGATCCCATGCACAAGGTGTCCGCGTACGAGGCCGCCTGCCTGCTGGCCTTCGGGCTCGCCGCGCTGGCCGCCGCGCTGTTCCTGATCGGCCAGTCCGTCGCCCGGTACACCTCCGCCACGGTGGCGGATCTCCAGGTGCTCCAGGCGCTGGGCATGACCCGGAGGCAGGTGATCGCCGCCGCGTCCGCCGGGCCCGCCCTGGCCGGGGTGGCCGGCAGCACGCTGGGCGTCGCGGGCGCCATCGTCGCGTCGCGGTGGATGCCGATCGGCCTGGCTTCCATCGCCGAGCCGCACCCCGGCATCGACGCGGACTGGCTCGTCCTGATCCCCGGATGGATCCTGGTGCCGCTGCTGGTGCTGGCTGGCTCAGCGGCCGCGGCGGCGATGGCGCTGACCGCGGGGCGGCGGCAGGCGACGCAGCGCCGGTCCGCGATCGCGGCGGCCCTGGCCGCGGTGAACTTCCCCGTCCCGCTGGTGGTGGGGGCCAGGTTCGCGCTCGAACCCGGCCGCGGGCGGTCCTCGGTGCCGGTCCGGTCCGCCCTGGTGGGCGCGATCGTCGGCGTGCTGGGGGTGTTGGCCGCCTTCACCTTCTCGGCCGGTGTCTCCGATGCGGCCAGCCATCCGGCCCGGTTCGGGCAGACCTGGCAATTGACCACGTTCCTCGGCTACAACGGGCATGATTTCGGGCCGGCCAGCCGCGTGCTGCGCGCCGTGGCCGCCGACCGGGACGTGACCGGGGTTGACCACGCCCGCATCGGCGGCGCGCAGGCCGGTCAGGTCTCCATCGAGAGCTTCACCTACGCCCCGGTGGGTGGCAAGCGTCCGGCGGTGGTGCTCACGGCCGGGCGAATGCCCGCCCGCCCGGACGAGATCGTGCTGGCCCCGACGACCGCCCAGGAACTGCACGCCAGGACGGGCTCGGTGGTCCGGCTCGCCGGCGGTGGCACCGACCCGCACTCGGTGCGGGTCACCGGCATCGGCTTCGTTCCCGCGGGGCCGCACAACGGGTACGCGGACGGAGCCTGGCTCACTCCCGGCGGGTACGACCGGATCTTCCATGGCGCGCATTACGCGTTCAAGTTCGACGCCGCGACCGTGTCGCTGCGGCCGGGCGCGGACGTGCGGGCGGTCGCCCGCCGCCTGGACGCCGCCGCGGCCGCGATCCCCGGAGGTAAGGCCTTCACGTTCACGCCGCCCGATCCGCTGCCTGATGTCCAGAAGATCAAGGACCTGGAACTGCTGCCGCTCGCGCTGAGCGCCTTCCTGGCCCTGCTGGCCGTCAGCGCGGTCGGTCACGCCCTGGCCACCGCGGTCCGCCGTCGTCGCCACGACCTGGCCGTGCTCCGGGCACTCGGGATAACCCGGCGGCAGGCGCGGCTGGTGGTCACGACCCAGGCCACCTTGCTGGCCGTGATCGGCCTGGTGTTCGGCGTGCCGCTCGGCATCGCGCTCGGCCGGGCCGTCTGGCGCGCGGTGGCCGGCTTCACTCCGCTGGCCTACCACTCGCCACTCGCCCTGCTGGCCCTGCTCCTGGTCGGCCCCGTCGCCCTGCTGGCCGCGAACGCGCTGGCCGCCTGGCCCCAGCACCGCGCCGCGCGGGTGCACGTCGGGCGCGTACTGCGCAACGAATGATCCCAGGACGGCTAGCCTGCCCTAGAACGCCGGATCGATTACGCAGAGTGCTGCGTGTCATGATCGAAACTACGTTCGACAAACCACCGCCAGGACTGCTAGCGTCGCAGCGACGCATACCGCCGGGGCGGAGGTCGGAGATGAGCAACACACGAGGTGATGCGCCAGTTCCCGGACCTGGGGAGCTGGATCCCGAGCACGCCCTCACCTCGCGGCAGCGCGACGTGATCCACGCCATCGTGGGATTCCGGCAGGAACACCAGTACGGGCCGAGTGTCCGGGACATCGCCGAAGCGATCGGGCTGGGCCCGTCGGGCGTGCATCACCACCTCAAGGTGCTCCGGCAGAAGGGCTGGCTGAGCGGCGGCACCGGTCAGGCGCGGACCTCGGTGGTCCTGGCCCCGGGCCATCCCGTGATCGAGGTCATCGAACCCCGTCAGGCCAAGGGTGCAATCCGGGCGGCCCAATCCCGGGCCGCCAGGTCCCGGGCGGCCCGGTCCCGGGAGGCCGGGACGGCCCGCGACCCCGGCGGGACTGCCGGCCCGGCTGGTCCTTCCGAAACGCCGCGCACGGTCGGAACAGTGGGCACGCAAAACGCGGCCTATGTGCCGCTGGTCGGCGAGATCGCGGCGGGCTACCCCAAGGACGCCAAGCAGTCGGTCGAGGATGTCTTCCCGCTGCCCAAGCAGTTGGTGGGCGAGGGCGACCTGTTCCTGCTCAAGGTGGTCGGCGATTCCATGATCGGTGCGGCCATCGCCGATGGCGACTGGGTGGTCGTCCGCGAGCAGCAAGTGGCCGAGAACGGTGAGATCGTCGCGGCCATGATCGAGGGAGAGGCCACAGTCAAGAGCTACCGGATGTCCGACGGGCACGTCTGGCTGATCCCGCACAATCCGGCGTTTGCGCCTATTGAGGGGGACGGCGCTACCATCCTGGGCAAGGTGGTCAGCGTCCTGCGCCGGGTCCGGTGACCACCAGCGGCCTGGACGATGGGTGGCCGGCTTGAGGTCATAGCTGGAGAGGGGCACAGTGGGGCGGGGGCCGTGGCCGGCGGTGCGCCGTCACAGGACGGGGCGGCGCTGCGACCGTCCCGGAGGGCACCCGATGACCATGAGCCTGGGCCTGGCCGCAACCCGGTCAGGCCACGAACGGGGGATCACGCGATGACGGTCCAGCCGGGGTGGGACGCCGTGTACGTCGCGGACGAGCCGCCCCCGTGGGATATCGGCCGCCCGCAGCCGGTGTTCGAACGCCTCGTCGGGCAGGGCCTGCTCCGGGGCGTGCTCCTCGACTCGGGCTGCGGGACCGGGGAGAACACCATGATGGCCGCGGCGCAGGGCACCGACGCGCTGGGGGTGGACGTCGCGCCGAACGCGATTGCCCAGGCCCGCCGGAAGGCCGCCGAGCGCGGCAGCGTGGCCCGGTTCGAGGTCGCGGACGTGCTCGACCTGGGCCAGCTGGGTCTGACCTTCGACACCGTGATGGACAGCGGCGTGTTCCACGTGTTCGACGACGGGGACCGGGCCCGGTACGTGGCCAGCCTGGCCTCGGTAATGCGGCCGGGGGCGACCTGCTACCTGATGTGCTTCAGCGACCGGCAGCCAGGCGACGCGGGCCCACGCCGGGTCAGCCAGGACGAGCTGATCGCGGCGTTCCGCGACGGCTGGACCATCGACAGCATCAGCGCCGAGACGTTTGCGATCAACTTCCAGGGCCGGTCGGAAGCCCAGGCCTGGCTGGCCACCATCCAGCGGGCCGACGGCAGCTAGCCCGCGCGCTCCGCTGATCCCGAGCGCGGCTTCCGGTCCGAATTTTCCGCAACGAAAACCGTCTGGTGCCGATCACGATTCCCCGGTTTTGTCGGTGGCGGGTGGGATGATTCGAATATGTGTTTACCAGAGCAGTCACCTCGGGATGTGGCGCTGGCCGAGCTGGCCCGCCTCGACCCGGCCGTGCTGGATGCGGCCGCGCTGATGGGCCAGATCGGCGATCTGGCTGGCTTCGTCAGCCGGGCCCAAGGACACCTGACCCGGCTGGCCGGAGCCCTGGATGCGACGGGTGGGGCGGCCGAGGCCGGGCACAAGTCCGCGATGGTTCTTGCGGACCCGGTGCGGCCTGGCCCCGGGCCACGCCGCCGCGGTGACCAGTACTGCCCGCGGGCTGCGGGGGCTGGAAGCCACCCAGGAAGCCCTCCAGGCGGGGGTGATCTCGTTTGACCAGGCGCAGATCATCACCCGTACCACCGCGGATCTTGACGACCCGCAGACGGCCACGCTGGCCGAGCGGGTGTTACTGGATCACGCGCCCGGCCTGGACACGGCCCGGTTCCGTGAGTTCGCGGAGGAGGTGGCCTACCGCGCGGATCCTGGTGCGGTGGAGGAGCGGGAGAAGAAGCGCTGGGATAAGCGGCATCTGTCGTTCGGGCTGACCCTGGATAGCACGGGGGTGTTGTCGGGGTGGCTGGGCGATGGGTGTCGTATGAGATCGTGCGGACCGCGGCGGAGGCGTTCAGCCCGCCCGCCGGGCAACTGGACACCCGCACTGCGGCGCAGCGGCGGATGGACGGCCTGGTCGCCGCCTGCCAGGCGGCGCTGGACGGGGGGTCAGCGCCGGAGCGGCATGGCAGCGCGCCGCACATCACGGTGCTGGTCAAGGACGAGACCCTGGCCCAGGCCGCGGCGGCTCAGGCCGCGCGGACGGCCCCGGGGCGGGCGCAGCCGGGGGCCGCAGCCGGGACAGGCCCGGTCACCGGGACGTCTCCCGGCCTGATGACCGGAGCATCTCCCGGCCTGGTCACCGGAGCGTCACCGGTCTGGCCGGCGGGGCGGCTCCGGGCTTGATGACCGGGGCGTCACAGGGCCTGGTCGGCGGGGTGGCTCCGGGCCCGGCTACCGGGGTGGCTCCGGGCCGGACCGGGCATGGGACGCTGCTGACGGCCCGGCAGGTTCTCGCCTTGTGCTGCGGGGCCCAGATCGGCGCGATCCGGTGGGACGACGGGCTGCCGCTGGATGTCGGCCGGACCGCCCGCACCGAACCGCCGGGCCTGCGCCGCGCGCTGGAAGCCCGTGACCAGGGCTGCCGGTGGACCCAGTGCGGGGCGCTGGCCGCCTGGGCCACCGCCCACCACCTCCGCCCCTGGAGTAAGGGTGGCGCGACCAGCCTGGACGACCTGGCCCTGTTCTGCCACCTGCACCACCACTACTTCATCCACACCCTCGGCTGGACCATCACCGGCGACCCCAACGCCACCCTGCACTTCACCCACCCCGGCGGCTGGCTCACCCTCGACAGCCCCCTCCCGGAACTGACCGACTCGCAGCCTGACCGGCAGGTCTCGCCCGCCGGCCCGGTCCGGCCGACTGACGCGAGTCCGCCGCCCGGCCGGGCGTTGGCTGCCGGGCGTTGGCTGGCTGGCGTTGGCTGCCGGGCACCAGTTCAATGCCGGCCGGGGGTCTGTGTCCGTCAGTCTTTGCGTCCGGTCAGGGCGAGGCTGGCCCCGATACCGATCATGGCCAGGCCGCCCGCCCCGCCCACCATCTCGAGCCGCCGGGGCGAGCGGGCCAGCCACGCCCGGGCCGTGCCGGCGGCCAGAGCCCAGGTGCTGTCGCACACCACCGCAATAGCCAGGAAGATCGATCCGAGCAGCAACATCTGCTCCGGGACATGCCCGGCCGATGGGTCCACGAACTGCGGCAACACGGCCGCGAAGAACACGATTACCTTCGGGTTGCTCACCCCGACGACGATCCCGTCCCGGAGGATCCGGCTGAGGCTCCGGGGCTCGGCGGCAACGTCCAGCGCCGCTCGCAGCGAGCCGCGGTGCCGGATGGCCTGCACACCGAGATAGACCAGATAAGCGGCACCGGCCAGCTTGATTACCGTGAAGACCGCCACCGAGCGCTCGACCAGCGCTCCCACCCCGAACGCTACCGCCAGGACTTGCAGGTAGACGCCGATCTGGCCGCCGACGGCCGTACCCACGCCGGCCCCCCGGCCGAGCATTAGGGAACGGCTGATCACGAACAGCACGTTCGGCCCGGGCACGATGATCAGCACGAACGACAGGAGTGCGAACGCCAGCAGATGGCCGGTGGGAAGCATGCGTCCAGCCTAATGAGGCGGCCGGGCGCCCGCCTTTCAATAAGCAGCGGGCAGCTGCCCTGCGGTGCGGACGCCCCTAGGCTGGCCCGGTGCCCTCCCCAATCCGGCAGATCTTCGCGTTTTCTGGTGTCCTGGATTCCGCCGCCGGGAAGGGCTCGTTCGCGCTCGTGGAGCATGCCCTCAGCTTGGCCGCCCGGGCGGGTCCGGACCACAGCAGGCCGGACCACAGCAGGCTGGACCATGGCGGGCTCGACCACAGCAGGCCGGGCTACAGCGCGCCGGATGGCCACCAGCCGACGCGGGTGTGCGACATCCTGATGGCCGTGTGGCGGGCCCACCGCCTTCCCCGGATCCTGCGCCGCTGCTGGCGGGCCGGGGTGGTCCTGGCCGGGGCCAGCGCCGGCCGCCTGTGCTGGCATGTGGGCGGTCCCGCCGACTCTTACCGAGACAGTCTCGACCCGTTCACCGGCGGCCTCGGTCTGGTCCCTTACAGTAACGGCGTGCACGACGATTTCCCTGGCCAGCCCCGCCGCACGGTATGCCGGGCCTTGATCGCTCAGAGAGTCTTGCCGGGCGGGTACGCGACTGAGGACGGCATCGGGCCGCACTATCTGGGCACCGCTCTGCACGAGGCGGTCAGCATCCGGCCGGGGAAACGCGCCTGGCGGGTCGATCCTGCCCCCGGCGACGACGGCTACACCGAGGAACCGATCGAGCCCCGGCCGATCTGACGAGGAGAATCCGACCATGCGCGTCGCCCTGGCGACCGACCCCGGCACCCCGGGCTGGCCTAACGAGGATTTCGCGGCGGTCGCCCCCGGCGCAGCGGTACTGCTCGACGGCTGCACCACCACCCCCCGCGGGACCGACACCGGATGCGTCCACGGGGTCGCCTGGTACGCCCGGACCCTGGGCACCGCGCTTCTGGGGGCGATCACCGCCGACCCTCCCGTGCCGCTGGCCGACGCGCTGTCCGGAGTGATCGGCGAGGTCCGGTCCTATCACGAAAGCACCTGCGACCTGTCCAACCCATCCACTCCGGCGGCCACGGTGACCGCCGTCCGGGCGGGCCAGGCTGGCTTCGAGATGCTCGCTCTGTCGGACTCCAGCATCGTGGCCGACTACGGCGAAGGACCACGAGCCCGCTCGTGCTGACCGATCCGCACCGCGCCGCTAGCACCGACCCGGCCGCGGCCCGGCAGGCCCGGACCACGATCGTGGCGCCGGACGGCCTGCGCGGGATCGCCCTGCTCAGCGACGGTGCCACCCGCATCACCGAGGTGTACCGACTGATCAGCTGGCCCGATCTGGTCGCCGTCATCCGCGACGAGGGGCCGGCCGGGCTCATCCGCCGGGTCCGGGCCGCTGAGGACAGCGACCCGGACGGGGCTCGCTGGCCCCGATTCAAGGCCCGCGACGACGCCACCGCCATCTACTGGCCGCAGCCGGCGGACGTGAGCAGATGATCCGGGACGCCTGCGATTCCAGGGCTCATTCCGGCCGCGGAGCAGCCATTCCCGCCACGCCACCAGGTGTGCGGGAGCAGCACGCCGGGAACCGTGGCACATTAGGGGGTTATCACTGGCCGCCTGGCTGCCCGGGGAGCAGGCGGGCGCGGAACTTCGGTGACCGGTCAAATAGTAGGATTCGGGCCTTCCGTGCCGGGCGGCTAGGGAAAGATCGAAGCCATCTCCCGGCTGAAGGCCACCTGGACAAGGAGCCAGCCATGCTGTCCTGCGCACCCCGGCGGACCAGCCTGCTCGGGACGCGCGTCCGTCCCGGTCGGGCACCGCTGACTGCGCGCCCGGTGGCGTCACGACGCGCGTCACTGGCATGACCGGACCACACCTTGCGACGCGAGCCGGCGCAGTGATCAGCCGCCGCAGGAACGCTCCCTCCGGGGAGCCAGGCCGTCCCCCCGGCACCGCCAGCGCTTCGTGGGGCACCCGGGCCGCCCGGCTCCTGGGACGGCACTGGCTGCTGGTGGTGTTGCTGGCCGCCGGGCTGGCGCTGCGCATCGCGGCGCAGATCGCTTACCAGCCCGCCCTGATTTACGTGGACACGCTGAAGTACCTGTACGGCGCGTCGCCCGGGGCTGACCCGCTCGGGTACACGCTGGTCCTGCGAGCCATCCTCGTCTTCGGGAATCTCAGCCTCGTCGCGCTGGTCCAGCACCTGCTGGGCCTAGCCATGGCCGTGGGCCTGTACGCCGTGCTGCTGCGCCGGGGCACCAGCCGGTGGCTGGCCGCGGTCGCCGTGGCCCCGGTGCTGCTCGACGCCTATCAGGTGCAGATCGAGCAGAACATCATGCCGGACGTCTGGTTCGAGGCGATGATCATCGTCGGCCTGGGGCTGCTCCTGTGGTGGCCAGCGGTCAGCGTGCGGCTAGCCGCGGTGGCTGGGGTCATCCTCGGCCTGTCGGCCACGGTGCACCAGGTCGGCGAGGTGCTGATCGTGCCCGCCGTGCTCTACCTGGTGGTCGCGGCGGGCAGTGTCCGCCGTGCGGCGAAGACCGCGATCGCTCTGGCCCTGGCCTTCGTACTCCCGGTCGTCCTCTACTGCGGCGTGTCCTATCTCAACTCCGGGCACTTCCGCTTGGCCCGCGGGCAGGCCACGGTCGGCCGGGTGGTCGGCGCGGCCGACTGCGCGGCCCTGGCCTTGCCCCCTGCGGTGCGGCCGCTGTGCCCCACCCCGGCCGAGCAGGCGAAGGGCCCGGACTGGCTCGAACACTCCAAGTACTCCCCGCTCCACGCCACGGCTATCCCGGCCGGGGTGAGCCGGGCCAGACTGATCGCCGAGCTGACCTCGGCGATCAAGAGCCAGCAGCCGCTGCGGATCCTGGGCGGCATCACCCGTGACTCGGTACGGCTCTTCGCGCTGACCCGCACCCCCAACCCGTGGGTCACGCCGCTGTCGCGCTGGCAATTCCAGACCTCGTACCCGACCTATCCCCATTGGGTCACGCTCGGCCCGGGGAACGTCATCGTTGTCGGGGTGCAATACGTGGCCTTCGGGCGCTTTCACTTCAGCAAGCTCAAGCCTGCCTACGGCGGTCCGGCGCAGGTGAACCAGCCGGTGGCCAGGTTCCTGCGCTCCTACCAGCTGAACGGCGGCTTCACCCCAGGACCGTTCCTGCTCCTGTGCACCCTGGCCGGGGTACTCGGAACCCTGCTGGCCCTCGTCCTGCAGGTGCGGCAGGCCCGTGGCTCGCCGGGGGCCTCGCGCGCCGCCCGGGCCCGGCAACTGGCCCTGGCCTGCCTGCTGTTCACGGCCACGGCCGTGGTGCTGCTGCTGGCCCAGGACCTGGTTGAGTTCTCCTGGCGCTATCAGCTGCCGGCCGTGATCACCCTTCCGCCCGCCGGGATCCTCGCCCTCTCCGCATGGCTGGCCCTGCGCCGGGACCCGGCGGAGCTGTCGCCGGCCGCGACAGGGGGCGAATCAGCGGACCCCGCGAAGTCCGCCAGTGCCGCGAAGTCAGCCGGTAACGCGAAGCCCGCCGGCACCGCGAAGCCAGCCGGTGCCGCGAAGCCCGCCGGTGCCGCGAAGCCAGCCAGTGCCGCGAAGCCGGATCAGCCCGGCGGGAAGCCTGGCCCAGCCGGAGCCTGAGCCTGACCGGGGGCTCGGGCCGGGTCCGGGGAGCCTGGCACCTGACCTCCGGACACGGCCAGGCCGGCCGACGCCAGCACCTCCTCCGTGGGCCGTGGACTGGTCCGCAACCCCGCCGCCAGGCCCGTTATCAGGCAAGATCGGAGCGTGCCCCGGTCGGAGGACTTCGCGAAGGTCCGGGCCCAGCGGCGCAGCGTGGAACCGCCATACAGCAGCCGCTCCGCGGGGGACAGCGAAGACCCGGCCCGCAGCGTCCAGACCTTGTTCCGCACCTCGTAGAAGAAGCGCTGCCCGGGATCGGCGTCGGTCGAGCCGAACGCGGCGGTCTTGTGCACCACGACGCTGGCCGGGCAGAGCAGGCCGGCCTGGCCCCGGAGCAGCCGGGCGGTGAACTCGAAGTCGTCGTTCCACAGGAAGTAGTCGGCCTCGGGCAGGCCCCGGGCGCGGCAGACGCCGGCGTCCACCAGGATGGACACGAACGACGCCGACCGGATCGGCAGGCACCCGGCCGCGGCCGCCGCTGCGCGTTCGGCCTGGCTGGCGAACGGCTTGGTCCGGGGGGTGTTCATCGGATGCGGGCGCCCATCGGTCCACACCACCCGGCTGGCGACCAGCGCCGGCGGCCCGCCGGGGCGGAGCGCACGGGCGTTGAGCATGGCCAGGAGCGCGCCCGGCTCCGGCACCGTGTCGTCATCCATCAGCCAGACCAGGTCGGCCGCGTCGGCCAGGGCCAGCGCCAGGCCGGAGGCGAATCCGCCGGCCCCGCCGGTGTTGCGCTTCGCCGTGGCCAGCCGCACGGCCGGGAAGCGGCCGCGGACCCTCTCCGCCGTGTCATCGGTCGAGGCGTTGTCGACCACGATGACCGCATCCGGGGCCCGGGTCTGCCCTAGCACCGCGGTCAGCGCCTCGATCAGCAGATCCCGCCGGTTGTAGGTGACCACGACCGCGACCACCCGGGGGGTCCCGTCAGGTGCCGCCATGTCAGGAGTGCCTCCGGGCCCGGGTGCGTTCCATGGCCTGCCAGGTGAGAATGCGCAGCTTGCGCACGGCCGGGTAGCGGCCGCTCAGGTCGCGCACCGTCCGCTTGAGCCGGGGTGAGGACGCGACGGCCGCCTCCATCCGGCTGGCCAGCCCGCCCCGGGCCGCCCCGGTCGGCTTCGGACTGGCTCCCGGATACTCCTTGCGGTACTGGTTGACCACCAGGGCCGCGGCCGCGGTCACCGCGGCATCCAGGACCGGGTCCGGCGCCTGGGCGGCGGGACCCACTCCCGGCTCCCGGGACGGCCGGGGCCGCAGCTCATCAGGGTTGCCGATCACGTCGTAGCCTGAGGCCGCCAGCCCGCCGATCAGGATCTCCGCCTGCGCCTTGGCCCAGGTTTCCCGGCCGGCGGGCAGCACCAGGCGCCCCTGTCGCGGCCGCTCGGCGAGGGCGCGGTGCGCCACCCCCTCCTTCACGGTCCACATGTAGAACCAGTCCGGGACCTCCGCGGGCAGGGCCTGGTTGAGGCGCCGCAGGAACTCGATCTCCGGCAGGCCGAGCGAGGTATTCGCCCGGGCCCGGGACAGGTCCACCCCGCCGGGATCAACGCCCAGCAGCGCCGCGAACCGCTCCCAGAGCAGCGAGTTGCCTGACCCTTGCGGCGGAGTCATGATCACGTGGATCCGGTTCGCAGGCACCTGGCCGGCCCAGAGGCGCAGGATGGCCAGCGTGTCGTGGACCCGCCAGAACCACCACTGGCGCCGGTCCGGATCGACCGACTCAGTGTCGATCACATCCGACAGCCAGTCCTCCCAGCCTCGGTCGTTGCGGTGCTTGACCGTCTCCTGCCACTCAGCAGGCAGCAGCGACGCCATGTCGCGCACGGTCAGCACGACGTGGACCTCGGCCGGCTGGAGCGAACGGACGGCCCGCTGCGCCTGCTGTTCGTCCACGGCGGAGAAGAGTTCGTGGGAGATGACCGCGGTCCGCGGGGCCTGGCGAGCCTGGTGGGCCAGGATCTCCCACTCGCCGGTCCAGGATCCGGCCGGGTCGTCGGGCCGCTTCTCGATGCCCCGCAGATCCTGGCTGGCGCGGAAGTGATCCTGCGGGTGATGGCCGGGCAGCACCAGGCCCTGGGCCGCAAGTTCGGCCCGGTTGCTCCACATCACCTGCTGCAGGAACGTCGTGCCGGTCTTCGGCTCGCCGATGTGCACGAGGACCCGGGGACGCGGCCGGCCGTCATCAGGTGTGGCGGCAGACTGGTCGGCGACGCGCGTGGCCATCGGTACACCTCAACAGGTCAGGGTGGGGACAGGTAAGGTCGGGCTTGGGTGGATGGCATCTGGCTGCCAGGGTAGACCAGGTGCGCTGGGTGATCGCGCGGATGACGGTAACCCAGCAATCCGTCTCGTGGCTGCCGTAAAGTGGCGTCCGCCCACCGCATTTGCTGCTGTACAACCCAAATGTCTACACGAACGCGCGCCGGCCGGGGCTGCTCGCTCCCTGGTCCTCGAGCCCGCCGCAGTGTGCCCCTGCACCGGCCTGAAAGGCGAACCCGGCATATGCACGAGCCCTTCACGCTCCTGCTCTCGGTCTACGACGGTGACCGCCCGGACTTCCTGCAGCGGGCGTTCCGCAGCGCGGTCAACGACCAGACCTTGCGGCCGGATCAGGTCGTGATCGTCCGTGATGGGCCTGTCCGTGAGGAACTCGCCGCGTGCCTGGACCGGCTCCAGGGCGGCAGCCCGGTCCCGGTGACCATGGTCCCACTGGAGCACAACGTCGGCCTCGGGCCCGCCCTGGATAGCGGGCTGGCTGCAAGCTGGCACGACGTGATCGCCCGGATGGATGCCGACGACGTGGCCATGCCGCATCGCTTCAAGGTGGAGATCCCGCTCATCGCCGAGGCAGACATCGTCGGAGCGGGGCTGCTCGAGTTCGTCGGGGACATCGACCACGTCGTGGGCCAGCGGGTCCCGCCCACCGACCCGGAGCAGATCCGTTCCTACGCGCGGATGCACGACCCGTTCAATCACCCCACGGTGATCTACCGGCGGACCGCGGTCCTGGCCGCCGGCGGGTACGGAGACCTGCCGCTCATGGAGGACTACGCGCTGTTCGCCCGCATGCTGCAGAACGGCGCGCGGCCGGTCAACGTGGCCGAGCCGCTCGTGTATTACCGGGTCGGCGCCACATCGTTCAAGCGCCGCGGCGGCACCGACCTGCTGCGTTCAGAGCTGAGGCTGCAGCGCGAGTTCCGGCGCCAGGGCTTCACCTCATCACCGGAGTACGTCCGCAACGTCCTGGTCCGCGGCGGCTACCGGATGATCCCGTGGCGGTTCCGCCGGGCGGTGTACCGCCCGATCGTTGCGCACTACACCGAGCACAGCGACAGCCAGGATGGCGGTGAGGCCGCCGGAAGCGGCCCGGAACCCTCCGGGGTCGACGAGCACGAGCCCTCCGGGCTTGACGCCCCCGGATCGCCCACCCCGCCGCTGACGGTGCGCCGGTGAACATCGACCTCGCCATCGTCGGGTCCGGCTTCTTCGGCCTGACCATCGCCGAACGGTGCACCCGTGACCTCGGCCTGCGCGTCCTCATCCTGGAACGGCGTGAGCATCTCGGCGGGAACGCCTACAGCGAGCGGGAGCCTCAGACCGGGATCGAGATCCACCGCTACGGCGCGCACCTCTTCCACACCTCGAACGCCAGGGTGTGGGAGTACGCCAACCAGTACACGGACTTCACCGGCTACCAGCACCGCGTGTTCTCGGTCTACAAGGGCCGGGTCTACCCGCTGCCGATCAACCTGGGCACGATCTGTGAGTACTTCGGCACGGTAATGTCCCCGGACGAGGCGCGTGCGCTGATCGCCGGGCAGTCGGCCGAGGTGGACGCCGGGGATGCGGCCAACCTCGAGGAAAAGGCCGTGTCGTTGATCGGGCGGCCGTTGTATGAGGCGTTCATCCGCGGCTACACGGCCAAGCAGTGGCAGACGGACCCGGTCAACCTCCCGCCGGAGATCATCGCGCGGCTGCCGGTGCGCTACACCTTCAATAACCGCTACTTCAGCGACACCTACGAGGGACTGCCGGTGGACGGCTACACCGCCTGGCTGGAGCGGCTGGCCGATCACCCGAATATCGAGGTGCGGCTGAATACCGACTTCGCGCAGCTGCGTGGTGAGCTGGCCGGGAATGTGCCCATTGTTTACACCGGGCCGCTCGACGCGTACTTCCAATACGCCGCCGGCGATCTGGGCTGGCGTACTCTCGACTTCGACATGGAGGTTCTCCCCACCGGGGACTTCCAGGGAACGCCCGTCATGAACTATGCGGACGAGGACGTCCCATTCACCCGCATCCACGAATTCCGCCATTTCCACCCTGAACGCGACTGGTACCCGAAGGACAAGACAGTGATCATGCGTGAGTACTCGCGCTTCGCCGACCGCGGCGACGAGCCGTACTACCCGATCAACACGGCGGAGGACCGGGCCCGCCTGCTGGCCTACCGGGAAATGGCCGGGCGCGAGCCGGGCGTGCTGTTCGGTGGCCGCCTGGGCACCTACAAGTACCTCGACATGCACATGGCCATCGGGTCCGCGCTGAGCATGTACGACAACCGGCTCCGCCCGTTCTTCACCGAGGGTGCGCCGCTCGCGGGCGAGGGGGCGGCGGAATGACGGCCGACGCCCGTCCCGTGACCGACCTGCGTGTCCTGCAGCGCGTCGTGTTCCCCGGCGACGATCTCGATGTCGTTCCGCTCTACGTCGAGACCAACCCTGACCGGGGGGCGGCCGAGCTCGCGGCCGAGCTGGCCAACGAGGCGCTGACCGGCGCCAAGGCCGGGTCGGTGAACGTTCCGGTGGCCACCGCCCCGGTCGCGGAGACCCAGTCGAGCATCCGGTTCGGCAGCGACGTGCCTGGTTACCTGGTCGATGACGCGGGCCCACGGCGCAGCGCGCTGATCGCCGAAGGCCGGCGCGTCTCGTTCGCCACCTACTTCAACGCGTTCCCGGCCAGCTACTGGCGCCGGTGGACGACGGTGGATTCGGTGACGCTCCGGATCCGGCTGGCCGGAGCCTCGAAGATCGTGCTGTACCGCTCCACGGCGCGCGGCTTCAGCCATCCGGTCGAGACCATCGACGTCGAGTCGGATCAGCCGGAAGTCATCCAGCGCACGCTTCCCCTGACGCCGTTCATCGACGGCGGCTGGTACTGGTTCGATGTCATCGCCGGCCACGGCGGGACCACGCTGATCGAGGCCGACTGGCTCGGGCCCGCACCGAGTGACCCGCCGGGCCGGGTCAGCATCGGGATTACCACGTTCAACCAGCCCGACTTCATGATCGAGCAGCTGCACCGGCTCGGCGAGGCGAGCGAGACCCTGGATGTGCTGGACCGGGTGTACGTGATCGACCAGGGCAGCGACAAGGTCACCCAGCGGCCGGGCTTCGACGAGGCCGCGAAGAAGCTGGGCGACCTGCTGCAGGTGGTCGAGCAGGGGAACATCGGCGGATCCGGCGGGTTCGCCCGGGCCATGGACGAGACGGTGCGGGCCGGGCGCGCCGACTACGTCCTGCTGATGGACGACGACGTCCGGCTGGACCCGGAGGGCATCCTGCGGGCGGCCACGTTCGCCGATCTGGCCCGCCGTCCCACCATCGTGGGCGGCCACATGTTCAGCATGTACGACCGGACGCTGCTGCACGCGTTCGCCGAGGCCGTCGAGCCGCACAAGTGGTGGTGGGGCCCGTCACCGAACACCAAGGCCCGGCACGACTTCGGGCGGCGGAACCTGCGGAACACGCCCTGGCTGCACCGCCGGGCCGAGTCGGATTACAACGGCTGGTGGATGTGCCTGATCCCGACCACGGTGATCCGCGAGATCGGCCTGTCGATGCCGGTGTTCATCAAGTGGGACGACGCCGAGTATGGCGTCCGGGCCCGCGATCGCGGCTTCCCGACGGTATCGCTGCCCGGCGTGGCGGCCTGGCAGGTGCCCTGGGATGACAAGGACGACGCCCGGAACTGGCAGGCCTACTACCACCTGCGGAACCGGCTGGTGGCCGCGCTGCTGCACTCGCCCGCGCCCAAGGGCGGCGCCGTCATTTCCGAGAGCCTGGAGCGGCAGCTGCAGAGCCTGCTGTCCATGCAGTATTCGACCGTCGCGCTGCGGCTGCTGGCGGTCGAGGATGTGCTCACCGGACCCGCGCACATGCACCGCGAGATCGGGACCAAGCTCGCGCAGCTCCGGGAGGTGCGGGCGCCGTACACCGACGCGAAGGCCGCGGCCGACCTGGAAAGTTTCCCGCCGCCGCGGCGCAAGGCCCCGGACGAGCTGAAGCAGAACACCACCCCCACCAACAAGTTCAACCTGATGACCAAGGCCGCGGGCGGCACCATGCGGCAGCTGCGGCGGACGCCGGAGCGGGCCAGGAAACGCCCGCAGATGGCGCTGCCGTTCCAGGACGCGGGCTGGTGGGTGCTGGCCAACCTGGACAGCGTCCTGGTGTCAGCCGCGGAGGGCACGTCCGCCGCGTGGTACCAGCGCGATCCCAGGCTGTTCCGGTCGCTGGGCTGGCGCAGCCTGGTCGCGCACCGGCGGCTGCGCCGGAACTGGTCCCGGCTGGCCAAGGAGTACCGCGACGCGGCGCCCGACTTCAACTCACCCGAGAGGTGGCGCGAGACCTTCGCGGCGTCGGTCAGTGATTCACCTGGTGGCCAGTGAGCTCCATTCCCACTGGACAGCGAGGCCAGTCCTCCCCGGACGGGACGGACGGCACAGGGTTGCCCGGCACGGGGCCGGCCGGTACGGACGGGCTGGCCGGAACTGGCCAGGCTGACCCGCCCCGCTGGCGGGCGCGGGCGCGCTGGTACCTGCCCGCCGCCCTGGCGGCCGCGGTCATGGCCGTGCTCGGGGTCTGGGGCCTGGCGCGCGACTCATCCATGGGCAACGACGAGGTGGCCACCCGCTGGGCCGCGCTGCTGAGCCTGCATCAACTGGCTCACCTGCTTCGTCAAGTCAACGCGGTGCACGGGCTGTACTACCTGTTCATGCACGGCTGGATGGCGGTGGGCACGAGCCCGGCGGTGATGCGGATCCCCTCGGTGATCGCCATGGTCGTGGCCGTCGCCCTGGTCGTGATCATCGGCCGGCGGCTCACCGGGTCGGCCTGGGCGGGCCTGTTCGCCGGGCTGATCGTCGCCCTGACCCCCACAATCAGCTACTACGCCCAGACCGCACGCTCCTACGCGCTCGTCTTCGCCTGTGTCGTCGGCTCGACCCTGGCCCTGCTGCATGTCCTGGCGGCCGAGGCGCAGGCCCGGAAAGCCAGGACCCGGGTGGCCAGCGCCGCGGAAGATGAGCTGGGCCGGGCGCGCCCGGCGGTATTCCGTTATCTGATCTATGCGGTGCTTTTGATTGTCGGCGGATACCTGAACGAGCTGTCCCTCCTGGTTGTGGCCGCGCACGGGGTCACGGTGTTGCTGGCCCGGTACGGGCGGCGGGTCATCGCGGCGTGGGCGGCCGTGGCGGGCGTCTCGGTGATCGTGGTGCTGCCGCTCGCCGCGCTGAGCGCCCGGGAGGACGCCGCCGTGGCCTGGATTCCCCGGCCCGGCCTGTGGAGCCTGCGGATCCTCTTTCACGACTATTTCGGGGCGACGACCGTGGTCGCCGTACTCCTTCTCTGCTGCGCGGTGGCCGCGATGCTGCCGCCGCTGCACCGGGGGCGCCGCGCACCCGGGCCCGCGTGGTGGAGCCAGGGCGGCGTCTCGCTGCCGTCCGTCGCGGCCCCGCTGCTGGTGGTACCCGGCGCACTGCTGATCCTCGAGTCCCTGGTGGCCCGGCCGCTGTACGTGGACCGCTACGTCCTGTACGGCGAGGCCGGGGGTGCCCTGCTGGCCGGGGCGGGAATGCTGCGGATCGGGCGGTGGCTGGCCGGGGTGACCGACCGGCGGATGCTGCTCTGGGTCCCGGGGGTGGTCGTCTGCGCGGCAGCCCTGGTCCTGCAACTCGCGCCGCAGCAGCGGGTCCGTACGCCGCAGAGCCGGTTGTTCGACTTCGGCGGCCCGTCCCGCTATCTGGCTGCGCACGCGCGGCCGGGTGATGGGGTCCTGTTCTTCAGCGCCTTCTTCCGCAAGGCCCGGCTCGGCTACCCGGCCGACTACCGGAACGTTAGCGACTTGGCGATGGCACAGTCGCCCGCGGCGGTCGGCAACTTCCAGGGCCGGGACAAGCCGGTCACAACGGTCGAGTCCCTCATGACCGGCTATCAGCGGATCTGGGTGGTGGGCCGGTCCCCATTCGCGCACCTCGCGGCCGGGCCGGTCCGCACCGAGGACGCGGTGCTCACCAGTCACTTCACCCTCGCCGCGAAGCGGCATTTCAAGGGCATCTCCGTCACGCTCTGGGTGCGCCGCTGACCCTCTGCCGGGGCGGGACTGCCAGCCCGGCCCGGCGGCTCGGCTAACTGCGGTTTCGTCAGACCCCGCGACTAGCGTGGGCCCGGGCCGGTGCCTGGCTCGCTGGTGGCCGTCCGGGCGATGAGTTCCCTGAGTCAGGTTCGTCCTAGCCACCAAACGCGAAGTGGGACGGAGTTTATGGGTTCGCGGATCATGCAGCACTGCCGATAGGTTCGGAATCGCTGGGCGATGACGACCGGGGGCCCACCCAGGAGGAAGTAGTGACAGAGATGAGTACCAGGCCCGCCATTCTGGTGGAGGGCCTGACCAAGTCGTTCGGGGACGTGCACGCACTGCGCGGCATCGACCTGTCCGTACCCCGGGGCACGGTGCTGGGGGTGCTAGGGCCGAACGGTGCAGGCAAGACCACCGCGGTCCGGATCCTGACCACCCTGCTCCAGCCGGACGGCGGGCGGGCCCTGGTCGAAGGGCGCGATGTCGTGCGCGACGCTGCCGCCGTCCGCCGGTCGATCGGGCTGTCCGGGCAGTCCGCGGCTATCCAGGAAGAGCTCACCGGACGGGAGAACCTCGAGCTGATCGGGCGGCTGTATCACCTCAGCCGGCCGCAGGCCCGCAGCCGGGCGGCGGAACTGCTGGACCAGTTCGACCTGATGGACGCCGCCGACCGGGCAGCCAAGACCTACTCCGGGGGGATGCAGCGCCGTCTGGACCTGGCCGCCAGCCTGGTCGGGAGGCCGCAGGTGCTCTTCCTCGACGAGCCGACCACGGGCCTGGACCCGCGGGCCCGGCTGGGCATGTGGGACATCATCCGCTCACTGGTGGCCGACGGCACCACGCTGCTGCTCACCACCCAGTACCTGGATGAGGCCGATGAGCTGGCGGACGAGATCGTGGTCATCGATCACGGGCTGGTCATCGCGGCGGGCACATCCGAGGACCTGAAGGGCCGAGTCGGCGGGGACGTTCTCGAGTTCACCGTGCCCGACCGGACCAGGATCGCCGATGCAGCCACCGCCATCACCAAGGTCGGCGAGGGCGAGCCGCACGTGGACGAGGAGACCGGAGTGATCAGCATAGGGGTCGGGGGGCGCGGTTCCGAGGCGCTCATCGAGGGGGTGCGTGCGCTGGACAGCGCCGGAGTCGCCACCCAGGGCCTGGCGCTACGGCGGCCGTCCCTCGACGACGTGTTCCTGGCCCTGACCGGTCACGCCGCAGAAGAGGAAGAGCAGCCGGCGAAGGGCCGCCGCGGCCGCCGCCGGTCCGCCAAGAAGGACACCGCAGGAGCCACGTCATGACCACCATCACCGTTCCCGCCACCCAGCCTCCGGCCGGGGATCCGGGCCTGCTCACCCGGGTCCGCTGGGGGGTGAGCGACACGCTCACCATGGCCCGGCGAAACCTCCTGGTCTGGACGCGCGTGCCGGCCTACATCGTGTTCACCGTGATCCAGCCGGTCATGTTCGTGCTGTTGTTCGCCTTCGTGTTCGGCGGCGCGATCCCGGTCAAGGGCACGACCTACGTCAACTACCTGATGCCCGGGATCATCGGGCAGACTGCAGCGTTCGCCAGTTTCGGCACGGCCATCGCCCTGGCCCAGGAGCTGAAAAAGGGCGTGATCGACCGGCTGCGGTCAATGCCGATGGCCCGCTCGGCAGTGCTGGCCGGCCGGCTGGTGGCTGACACCGGGCGGATGGTGGTGACCATTCTGATCATCGTCGCAGTGGGCTACGCGGTTGGTTTCCGGTTCCAAAACGGCTTCGGGCCGGCCGTCGCCATGGTCGTGCTGGCCACCGTGTTCGGCCTGTCGATCTGCGTGATCGCGGCGTTCACGGGGCTAGCCATCGGGGATGAGGAGTCGGTACAGGCATTCGGCTTGATCTGGCTGTTCCCGCTCACCTTTGTCAGCTCGGCTTTCGTGCCGATCCAGAGCATGCCGGGTTGGCTTCAGGCCTTCGCCAAGCACCAGCCGGTAACCGCCGTGGTCAACGCGATGCGTGCCCTCGCCCTAGGCGAGCCCTTCTCCGCCAACCTCACGGCGGACCTGTGGAAGAGCATCGCCTGGCTGGCCGGGATCTTCATCGTGTTCGTGCCGCTCGCGATCCGCGCCTACCGCCGGGCTGCCTGAGTGGGTTAGCCGGCCCGGCTGCGGCCGGGCCGGCTGGGTTGCTGTCCAGCCCGGCCTGTCGCTCGGCCGGCTGGGCGGCTGTCCAGCCGTGCTGGGGCCGGACTGGTGGATCGTGGCCCGCGCCCCCGATTCGGACTGGCTCCAGCCCCGCGCCCGGGCGGGACAGGAAAGGCTTACCCGCTATCGGTATTGACGGCCTGGAAGGGCGGGCTTAAGGTCACGGCCGACGGGACCACGGTGGACCTCTACGACTGCAACAACACCGCCGCGCAGGTCTTCATCCCGCAGTCGAATGGTTCGCTCTATAACCCGCAGTCCGGCGAGTGCCTGGACGATACGGGCTGGTCAACCACGCCGGGGACCCAGCTCCAGATATGGGACTGCACTGGCCACGCGAACCAGCAATGGAGTCTGCCCTGACGCGAGCCCGCGGGGCCGTTGTGGCGGCCCCGCGGGAAGTCAGGCGCCGCCTCGCTGGGGCAGCCCGGTGGCTGATCAGGGCCTGGTAGCATGGTTGTTAGGCCCGGTGGTTGTTAGGCCCGGTGGTTGTTAGGCCCGGTGGTTGTTAGGCCCGGCGGTTGTTAGGCCGAGAGACGAGTGGAAAGGATGCGGCGAATGTCCGCCGTCTCCTCCGGGGTGTGCCGGTCCAGGATGGCGCCCAGGTCGTTCAGGTCCGCCTGCGACCGGTAGCCAGACAGGTCGTGCTCGAGGGCCTTGCGCGCGGCACGCGCCGCACGGGCCTCCCGAAGCTCGTCCCGGACGCTGGTCCACAGGTGGGTGACCGGCGAGGTCTTGCTGTTCATGTTCCTTCCTTAGGGCTAGAGACTTCGGTATTTAGTCTCGCCGAAGACCACTCATGCGTCCAATGAAAAGAACTCAAGTGACTCATGAGCGATTGTCATGTATGGCCTCCAGCAGCCAAGACGGGGCTGCGCCGCCGACGCGGGCCGGAAATTGAGGACCACGAGGGTGGGTCGTCCGGCGTCGCGCCGCGCTAGCTTTGGGGCATCAGAGGATGCGGCCGGGACGGCCGGTGCGGGTCACCGGCTGGCCCGCGATGGGGGGACATCATGGACAAGGACCTGGTCGACCACGTCATAGACACCGCCCAGCGGGTCGTGGCCAGCGGGGCGATCTCTGCGAACGGGCACGGGAACGTCAGCCTGCGCGTCCCCGGAGCGGCGGAGATGTACTTCACCGCAGGCCCCTCGCTGCGTAACCACCCGGCCGCTGCTGTGGTGCGGGTGGGGCTGGATGGAACGTTGCTGGAAGGTGAATTGCCGCCCATCCAGGGCGCCGTGGTCGCCATGCACACGGCCATGTACGCCGACCATCCGGAGGTTGGCTGCGTGGTACACACCCACTCGCCCTACGCCACGGCCTACGCTGTGGCCCGTCGGCCCATCGGCTGCTGGGTCGAGGCGCTGGCCATGTTCGGGTTGCCCGACGGGGTTCCGGTGGCGCGCTACGGGCCGCGCGGGTCGGAGCAGGCCATCGCGGGCATCCGGGCCGCGGTCATACCCGGAGTACCCGCAGTGCTCCTGGCCAACCACGGTGTGCTGGTCTTCCACCGTTCCCCGGACCTGGCGATCATGGTCGGAGGGGTGGTCGAGGAGGCTGCTCAGGCTGGCATCAACGCGGCCGCGCTGGGCGGCCCGGTCGAGATCGCGGAGGACATGCGGGCCGCGGCGTTGCAGCGGAGCATGACCTTCGCCAGCCGCGGCACCGTGCGTGCCTAGGGCGTCGCCGGCCTATCGTCCGCCGGTCTGCGCAGCCCGTTGATCAGCAGCTCGGCTTCGACCGCTACTTCGGGTAGCACCTTCTGCGGATCACCGCGCTCCACCCGCAGCCGTACCGGGACACCTATCCCGTGCGGGCATTCGCGCCTGGTGAACTCCCCGAGCTTGACCCGGGCCCGGATGGACGCCGGGCCGTCCGGGCCATCCGGCACGATGCAGACGATGTCCAGCAGGGCGTGGCGCTGCCGCGCCTGGGACGCTGCCTGCCGGAGGGCCGCGCCCGATTCGGGGGGACCGTCCACCACCAGCACGACCACGCGGCGATGCCCAGGCTGTTCCGTCGGCTCGCCTGGCACGTGATGCGGGAGACCGCCCGGGGCGTCAGGCGAGATGCCTCTCTCGGGCCTACCCCCTCGAGCCTGGCTCCCTCGGGGCTGGCTGTCCCGCGGCGGCCCGAATACCCGCCCGCCCGGCTTCCCGACGCCAGAGTGTCACTGCATCCCTGAGCCTCCAGTGTCCGCTCAGGCACAGCCCCACGAACGCGACCGCCGCAGCCAGCATGACCATCGGGGTAAGCACCCGCACCGCGAAGTGGTCGATGTGCCAGAGCAGGAGACTGTGCTGGAGATAGGGGTTTCCCGGCATGTTGGCGATCGTTCCGGCGGCCAGGCGACCTAGCACCAGCCAGTCCAGCCGCGACGCGGGGTAGAGGACCAGCACGCAGATGATCATCGCGTCGTACCAGGGCAGCTGGTAGGGCCAGAGGAACAGCCAGGCGGCGCAGAGGGCGACCGTGGGCCGGATGGCGGGACGCGTGACCGCGCCCGACGGCAGCCGGCGCAGGGCCCTGATCGCCACCCCGACCACCAGGATGGTGGCGATCAGCCCGAAGTCGTGATGCCAGCCGTGCGGGAGGAGTGCCCGGTAGAAGTTGTCAGCACTGCTCTGGTTGCGCCTGCTGAGCAGGGCCCGGACCGCCGGTGTCCCGAAGTAGGCGTAGCTGGGTACCAGAACCGCGAGGGCGGCGGCGCCCGCGAGAGCCAGGGCGCGGAGAGAGCGGCGCAGTCCCTGGCGGCCACGTCCCGGGCGGCCACGTCCCGGGCGGCCACGTCCCTGGCGATCACGAGCCGGGCTGGGCCGCGAGCCAGGGCCGCCAAGTCAGAGGCCTGCCGCGCCGTTGGTGCCGTCGGGGGATCCTCCGGCTCCAGGGCAGGGATTTCCCCCGTGGCACTGGTGTCGCTGCTCATTGTCCCCTAGCGGTCGGTCGCGGCTGATCGGTCGAGTGCCAGGCGCAGACGACGACCGGCAAGGGCCGAGAATAGCCGGAACTTCCGCATGAATGGGACGAAATTAAAAGATCTGCAAGTAACCACTGAATTGTTCTGTGTCAGCAGTACTTGACGCATGTGACAAGAACGCGCTGGCTAATATTCTGCTTTCGAATTACTTTTAGCCCGGCTGCGCGGGGTGTCCGTACGTGACCGGCGGGGTGATTGAGATCAAAGTCACTTGTGAGGTAGGAGTCAGCGCCGGGCATGGCCTGCCCCACCGGGCCGGGCGCGACCGAGGCGGCCAGGGTGCGAAGCGAACGCGGTGAAGGCCGTCCGGAAAGGCGCTAAAAAATGGCGTCTCCCGATATTCTGATTCTCCGTGCAACCAAAGAGATAAGGCGGCTCCTCCACCATTTTCCGGGGCACCGCACTGCCTTTCGGTCGCGATGAGCCATTGCCCGCGGGGGTGATATTGAACGGGTGATATTGAACGTCGCCGGGCCCGGGCCGATGGCCGGCCATCTGGCCTACCCCCGGGTCCCCCCCACTCCTCGGAGTGTCCTCTACTCCCCCGTGATGCGCCCGGTGCCGGTCCGGTGCCGGTCCGCGTTGTAGGACTGCCAGCGGACCGGGTGCTGTCCCCGGGGGAGCGCGTAGGCAAAGAACTTCTGGTCTCCCACCCGGATGGCCTGGACCCGGAGGGCCTGGCCGCTGGCCAGGGTGATGATCACGTGCTCCACGTCCGCCGCCGCGGTCCCGTAGACCACGACGAATGGCCCACTGGCCGAGCCCAGCACCGTCGTTCCCTGCGGCGAGGAGACGGCGTCACAGACGCTGTATGTGCCGCCATTGCCGCGGGTTACCACGCACTCGCCCCACGGTCCCACGTAGGCCACGGCGGACCAGGCGTGGCCGTGCGCCGTTCCGGACCCGATCAGATGAGCGGCGCGAGGCATTCCCGTCTGACCCGGCCGCAGCCACACGCCAGTGTTCAGCGTCGCATCCGGTGCGTTGAACGGGATCGCCGAGGCCAGTTCCCCGCGTGCCGAATAGGCGGTGATGCTGCTGACCTGCACGCTCCGCGGAACGGCGTAGGCCACGAAGCGGGTTCCGTAGACGGAGACCGGATGCAGGGTGAGCGCCGCGCCGTCGGACAGCCGGACCGTGACATAGCGGACTGCCGCGCTCACTGGCCCGAATTGGACGTCGGTGAAGCCGTCGGAGGTGCCCGTGAATGAGACCGGATTCGCCCGGCTGGGTCGAGGACCGGGGACCGGACCGCAGTTGCGGGCTGAGATCACTGTGAAGCACTGGCGGGCCCGCGCGGCGCCGGCCGGGCCCGGCCTGGAGGCGGTGAGCCGCCAGGGCCGGCCCCCCGCGGTGCCCGAGGCGATCAGCCCGGCTGGAGCGTGCGGTCCCGGCGGGTACACGGTCACGGCGGGGTGCCGGGGCCCGATCAGGGTTGGCTGGGAGGCCTGCTGGTGCAGGAGGACCGGGACGGCGACGCCCACCGCCAGCACCGCCAGGCCCGCTGCGGCCGCGAGGCGCCGCCGGACCCGGATCAGCCGGCCCTGCCGGACCGCCTGGTCCAGCGGCGCCTGGCGCGGCGTGATGGCCTGAAACGCCTGGTCGAGCCGCTCTTGCAGGTCGTGCTCGTCGCTGATGCTCACGACAGCCCCCCATCCACGAGTTCGGTACTGGTGCGGAGGGCGGCCAGGGCCCGGGAGGCCTGGCTTTTCACTGTGCCGACCGAGCAGCCTAGGGTGACCGCAGCCTCGGTCTCGGTGAGCCCCACCCAGTAGCGCAGCACCACCACGGCGCGTTGCCGGGGTCCTAGCCGCTGGAGCGCCGCGATCAGCGCCATCCGCTCGTCGTGACGGCCGGTCGCGTCGGCTACGGCATGCTCCGGGAGGTGGTCCGTGAGGTGCTCGGGCACCCGGTGCTTGCGGAACCGGTTCCGGTTCTCGTTGATCACGATCTGGCGCACGTAGGCGTCCGGGTTGCCACTCCGCCTGACCCGGGGCCATGAGGCGTAGGCGCGGGCGAACGCGGCTTGCACCACGTCCTCGGCGTGGCCCTGATCCCCGGTGAGCCCATACGCCAGCCGGACCATACTCGGCCACCGGCCGTGCATGAACTCGCGGAACTCCTCCCCTGACCGCTCGTCCATGGGCCACACCCCCTTCGTCCCTACAGACCACGGGTGTGCCTCGTACCGTTGCACGCCCTGCGACACCGCGGGAAGGGGCGCAGGCCGGGGGTGGGCTCAGACGATCGCGTCGTACGCCGCCGCCTGCAGCGCCTCGTGCACGGGCGGCGGCTGCGGACGGTCGAACATCCGCTGGGTCAGCACGATGACGGTCAGGTCCCGGACCGGATCCGCCAGCCAGGTGGTGCCGAAGCCGCCCGCCCAGCCGAACGCGCCCGCCCGGGCCCCGGCGGTGACCACCGAGGTGCAGAAACCCCAGCCGATCTCGTCGAAGAAGCCCGGGCCAAGGCCACCGCGCGCCTTCTGGGCCGGGGTCAGCTGGTCCCGGGTCATCTCGGCGACTGCGGCCACCGGCAGCACCGGATCCCCGCCGTGCAGCAGCATCCGGGTGAACGCGAGCAGGTCGTCGGCGGTCGAGACCAGTCCCGATGCCCCATCACAGAACGCCCGCGGCCTGCTCCACAAACCCTCCGGTCCGTCCCAGACCTCCAGCCCGCCTTCGGGAGCGGACCGGAACGCGGACGCGAGCCGCCCGGTGTGCGGGGTCCAGAACGCCGTGTCGGGCATGCCGAGCGGTTCGAACAGTCGAGTCCGGAGCACGTCCGCGAACGGCTGGCCTGCCGCCCGTTCCAGGAGAACCCCCAGGACCGAGGCCCCGGTGTTGTAGAACCAGCGCTCACCGGGCTGGGCCAGCAGCGGCAGCGAGCCGAGGCCCGCGATCCAGACGTCCGAGCTGGGCTGCACGGCCGGGTCCGGCGGCCCGATCGTGGCCAGGTGCAGCGCGCTGGCCTGCGCGACCACCGGCCACGGCTGCTCCGCGCTGAACATCTCGGCGCCGTCGCCGAACCCGAACGTGAACGTGAGCAGATCGCGCACGGTGACCGGACGCCCGGCCGGGACGGTGTCGTCCAGCGGGCCGTCGATCCGGCGCAGTACCCGCCGGTCGGCCAGTTCGGGCAGCAGTTTGTCCACCGGCTCGTCCAGGGCCAGCAGCCCTTCACCGGCCAGGGCCAGAGTCGCCGCGCCGGTCACCGGCTTGGTGATGGACGCGATGCGGAACAGTGAATCGCGCCGGACCGGGGGGCCGCCGACAGACAGCGACCCCAGCGCCTCGACGTGCACCTGATCACCCCGGGCGACCAGGGCCACCAGGCCGGGCACCGTCTCGTCCGCCACGTGCTCGGCCGCGGTCACGCTGAAGCGGCGCAGACCCTCCGCGGTCAGCAGGTCAGGCATGGTCAGTCAGCTCCCTCGAGTTGAGGCTCAGCTCTATTGACGGACTTATTGACGTACCGGCCGCCGGAGATTCACCGCCGGCCGGGTCAGCCAGGCTAGCCGTGCAGCTGGTCCAGGGCCTTCTCGATCCGGCGCTCGGACACCGGGCCGGAAGTGCCCAGGGTCTGGGCGAACAGGCTGACCCGCAGTTCCTCGATCATCCAGCGCACCTCGCGGACGTCCGGATCGTCCCGCCGGGCGGGCGGGAGGTCAGCCAGGGTCTGCTGGTAGTCCTCGCTCACCCGCTGCACCACGGCCATCCGCTCCGCGTCGCGGCCCAGGGTCTCCGCCATCTTCTCGAGTCGCCGGCTCATCCCGCGCAGGTAGCGGACCAGATCGGGAAGCCGCCGCGCCCCGGTCTCGGCGACGAACCCCGGATGCACCAGCCGGGCCAGCTGGGCGCGCAGGTCGCTGAACGCGGCTCGAACCGGAGGGCTGGGCGTCGCGGCCAGGCTGGCCTCGACCTGGTGCGCCTCGCCGAGCGTCCGGGCGGCGAGCGCGACCACGTCCGCGGTGCGGGCGGCCAGCGCCGACCGCGCCGCCTCCAGCAGCCGGGCGAAGCCCGCCTCGTCCCACGCCGGGCCGCCCGCCTCGGTGATCACCTGGTCCGCGGCGGCGGCCGCGCAGTCGTCGAGTAGCGCGTCGGTGCTGGGGTACGGGTGCCGGCTCATGGCCAGCTTGGCGCTGACCGGCAGGCGGCTGGCCACGGCCCGGGCTCCAGAGGGCACCTGGAGCAGGAGCAGGCGGCGGGTACCGCGCAGCATGGCCGCATCCGCCTGGGCCCGTGTCTCGAACAGCCGGACGTCGACCGCGTCGCCGGTGTCGGCCAGCGCCGGGTACGCGCGGACCTCTCCGTGGCTGAACACCCGGGGCAGGGTGCCGATATCCCAGGTCCGCAGTCCGGTCCGGGTGATGCCGGTGGCCGCCTGGCTGAGCGTGGCCTGGAGCCGGGGGCGCAACCGGCGGCGCAGTTCGTCCAGGTCCTTGCCTTCGGCGAGCACCCGGCCGTCCTCCACGACCCGGAAGGTGATCCGCAGGTAGGCGGGCAGCCGGGACAGATCCCACGCGGACCGGGGGATGTGCACCCCGCCGAGCCGGGACAGTTCGGTGCCGAGCGCGTCCAGCAGGTCCCCGCGGGCCGGGCCGAGCCGGGGGAGTACCGCCCGGGCCGTATCCGGTACCGGCACGAACGTGGTCCGCAACTGCTTGGGCAGCGACCGGATCAGCTCGGTCACCATCTCCTGGCGCAGGCCGGGCACCTGCCAGCTGAACTCTTCCGCACTCACCTGGTTCAGCCGGGCCAGCGGGATGTCCACGCTCACCCCGTCGTCCGGCTCACCCGGCGCGAACTCATAAGACACCGGGAGGTCGTCCCACCGGGCCGGGTAGTTGTCCGGGCTGATCTCCTCGGGTGACGCCGCGATCAGATCGGCGGGGGAGAGGTCCAGCAGCGCCGGGTCGGCCGCGCGGGCCTGCTTCCACCAGGTGTCGAAATGCCGGGCGGAGATCACCTCGGCCGGGATCCGCCGGTCGTAGAACGCGAACAGGGCGCTGTCGTCGGCGATGAGCCCGCGCCGCCTGGCCTTGCGTTCCAAGTCCTCGGCGTCAGCCAGCGTCTGCTGGTTGCGGGCGAAGAACTTGTGGTGGGTCTGCCAGTCGCCCTCGACCAGGGCGTGCGTGATGAACAGATCCCGGGCCCCCGCGGGGTCGATCCGGCCGAACATGACCGTCCGGGCGGCCACGATCGGCAGCCCGTACAGGCTGACCTTCTCGGTAGCCACCGCCGCCCCGCGCCGCGCGTCCCAGCGCGGTTCGCTGTAGCTGCGCCGGACCAGGTGCGCGGCCAGGGACTCGGCCCATTCGGGCTCGATGCGGGCCGCGACCCTGGCCCACAGCCGCGAGGTCTCTACTAGTTCCGCCGCGACCACCCACTGCGGTGGCTTCCTGGCCAGGGACGAGTCCGGGAAGATGGCGAACCGGGTCCCGCGGGCCCCGGCGAACTCGGTCAGCGGCCGCCGCTTTCCGCGCGCCCTGGCCTCGGTGTCCTGCATGCCGATGTGCGACAGCAACCCCGAGAGCAGGGACATGTGCACCCGGTCAGCCAGCTCGGCCGGGAAGTGGGTACCGGGTTCGGCGTCGGGGGCCGGAACCTCGGGCGCCGCCAGCCCGGCGCGGCCCGCCCGCGGCCGGACCCGGCCCCGCCGCTGGCCCGCGCCCTTCTGCTGCGCGCCAGGCTGCTGGGGGGACAGGCTGGCGCCGCGCCGCTCCCGGCCCGCCTGGATGCCGAGGTCCGCGGCGGCCTGCCGGAGTTGCCCGTACACATCCTGCCACTCGCGCACCCGCAGGAAGTGCAGGTACTCACGCCGGCACAGCCGCCGGAACGCGGACGTGGACAGCTGGCTCTGCCGCTCGCGCAGGTAGTCCCACAGGTTCAGGAAGGCCAGGAAGTCCGAGCCCGGCTCCGCGAACCGGGCGTGCATCTCGTCGGCCGCCTGCCGCGCGTCCGCGGGCCGCTCCCGGGGGTCGATGATGGACAGTCCGGCCGTGATGATCAGCACTTCCCGGACGCAGCCGTGGCGGCCCGCCTCGAGGATCATCCGCCCGAGCCGCGGGTCCAGCGGTAGCCGGGACAGCTTGCGGCCGGTTTCGGTCAGCCGGGTCCGGCCCCGGCCCGGCGCGTGCCCCGGGGAGAAGGCGCCAAGCTCTTCGAGCAGCCGCACGCCGTCCGCGATGTTCCTGGACTCGGGCGGCTCGACGAACGGGAAATCGGTCATGTCGCCCAGGTCCAGCGCGGCCATCTGGAGGATGACCGAGGCCAGGTTGGTCCGCAGGATCTCCGGGTCGGTGAACTCGGGGCGGCTCTCGAAGTCCGCCTCGCTGTAGAGCCGGATGCAGATGCCGTCCGACGTCCGCCCGCACCGGCCCTTCCGCTGGTTCGCCGAGGCCTGCGAGATCGGCTCGATCGGCAGCCGCTGGACCTTGGTCCGCTGGCTGTACCGGGAGATCCGCGCGGTGCCCGGGTCGATCACGTACCTGATGCCGGGCACGGTCAGCGAGGTCTCCGCGACATTGGTGGCCAGCACCACCCGGCGGGAGAAGTGACTCGCCTGGCCAGGCTTTCTATCAAACACTCGATGCTGCTCGGCCGCGGACAGCCGGGCGTAGAGCGGCAGCACCTCCAGCCCGTCCGTCCCGTCCAGCGCGTCGGCGGTGTCCCGGATCTCCCGCTCGCCGCTGAGGAAGACCAGGACGTCGCCGGGACTCTCGGCGCTCAGCTCGGTGAGCGCGTCCAGGATGCCCTGGACCTGGTCCTTCGGCTCCTGGTCCGGGTCGTCTGGGTCGGCCAGCGGCCGGTAACGCACCTCGACGGGGTAGGTCCGCCCCGAAACCTCGACGATCGGCGCCCCGCCGAACTCCGAAAAATGATCACTGAAGCGCTGGGGGTCGATCGTGGCCGAGGTGATGATGACCTTGAGATCCGGGCGGCGGGGCAGCAGCTGCTTGAGGTAACCGAGGATGAAGTCGATGTTCAGGCTGCGCTCGTGCGCTTCGTCGATGATCAGCGTGTCGTAGCGGAGCAGCTGGCGGTCGCGCTGCAACTCGGTGAGCAGGATGCCGTCGGTCATCACCTTGATCAGCGTGCTGTCGCTGGACGTGTCGGTGAAGCGCACCTTGTAGCCGACCGTGGTGCCCAGCTCGGTGCCGAGCTCGCTGGCGATCCGCTCCGCGACGGTCCGCGCCGCGATCCGGCGCGGCTGGGTGTGCCCGATCTGCCCGGTTACCCCCCGGCCGAGCCCGAGGCAGATCTTGGGTAGCTGGGTGGTCTTCCCGGAGCCCGTCTCACCAGCGATGATCACCACCTGGTGATCCCGGATGGCCGCGGCGATCTCGTCTTTGCGCTGGCTGACCGGGAGCTCCGGCGGGTAACGCAGCACGGGCACGCTGGCCCGGCGGGCCTCCGCCTGCGCCGTGGCCGTCTCCACCTCGGCGAGCACCCGGCCGAGGGCCTGCTCCCGCGCGCCGGAGTCGGGCAGCGCGGCAGCCTGCTCGGCGCGGCGGCCGAGCCGGCGCTGATCCCGGAGCATCAGCCCGGGGAGCCGGTCCTGAAGCTCGGCGAGCGAGGGGGTCACAGCGGAACTCTCCATGGAACGGGGCGGTAGGGCGGAGGGGGCAAGCAGAACGGGGCGGGACGGCCGTGTGCCAGGGTGCCAGTCCAGGCCCTGCTTACCCAACGCTTTTACCCGGCAACAACTTCCACGCTCCGCGCCCCCGCCTAGGTCACCCAGCCGGCCCAGCTAGCCGACCTGGTGCACGCTGAACGAGGTAATGACGCCGTTCCCGACGACGTAGGTACCCATATAGCTCAGGGTCGTGCCGTCCGTGTGCACCGCCTTGAAGTCGGCCGTCACCGTGTCGCCCGTCCAGCCGGTGATGACCACGACATCGCGCTCGGTGGTCCTGAACCCGGCCTTGAAGCTCGAGAAGCTGGACGTGGTGTGATCACCGCCCAGCCTCCACGCCCGCAGGTAGGCCCGGCGGCTGATCGCCGCGTAGTAGCGCTTCACCACCGTCGGCGGCTGGACCGCCGTAACAACCGCTCCGACCGTGGGCGAGGAATTCCCAGCCGCCCCGCCACCCGCTGCGTGATGCGTGAAAGACCCTTTTTTCCACAACGCCAGCCCGGCGGCGAGCACCGCCAGCACGAGCACGCTGGTCGCCAGCACGGCCAGCCCGCGGCGCCCGCTGCGCGGTGGATGTCCCCGCGGCGGGCCGGGTGGCCGCGTCGGCGGGGCCGGCCGCAATCCGGACCCGCCGGCCCCGGTCGCCGGGGCAGCCCGGAAGGGGCCAGGGCTGGCCGGCGGGGCTGGGCGGGATGACTCAGCGTCGGCCCAGGACGCCGGGCGGGAAGGATCGGCCGGGGCCCAGGACGCCGGGCGGGACGGATCGGTATCGGCCGGACGTGAGGCGCCGGCGCTGGCTGAGGAGGCCAGGCGGGGCGGGTCGGCGCTGGTCGGCGCCGCGGGGCGGGGCGGGGCTGGGAACCCGGCCGCCGGGCTGACCGGGGTGGTCTGCCCCGCGGCCGCACTTCCGGAGGCCGCTTGCCCGGTCGCGCCCCGCCCCGGGCCGCCCGGGTCGGAGGCGGCCGGATCAGGGCGGGCGGGCCGGGGCGGGACCAGTCCCTGGGCCGCCAGGGCCGGAGCAGCCAGCTCCCCGGTGCTGACCCCGCAGGCTTCCTGGAGCGCCGCCGCGAACGCGCGGCAGGTCGGGTAGCGGTCCTCAGGAGGCTTGGCCAGGCCCCGGGCCATCACCTGGTCCACGGCCGGGGGGAGGTCACGGCGCATGCTGGTCAGCGCGGGCGGCGGCGCGGACAGCTGGGCCCACATGACCGCGAGGCTCTGTTCCCGCCGGAACGGCGGCTGTCCCGCCAGCATCTCGAACGCCGCGCAGGCCAGCGAGTAGGCGTCCGCGCGGCCGTCCACCCCGCGCCCCTGGATCTGCTCGGGAGCCAGGTAGTTCAGGGTGCCGAGCACCTGCCCGGTCAGCGTGAGGTTGGTGGTCGCCTGCGAGGTCTTGCTGATGCCGAAGTCAGACAGGTAGACGTGGTCTTGCGACCCGTCGTCGGCCAGCCCGTCGAGCAGCATGTTGGCCGGTTTCACGTCGCGGTGCACCAGCCCGGAGGCGTGCGCCGCATCCAGTGCGGAAGCCACCTGGGTGACGATCCCGGTGGCGCGGGCGGACGGCAGCGGGCCCATCCGGTTCAGCAGGCTGTGCACGTCCTGGCCGCCGACGTAGCGCATGGCGATGA
Source organism: uncultured Actinomycetes bacterium (assembly GCA_963770545.1). GTDB lineage: Bacteria > Actinomycetota > Actinomycetes > Streptosporangiales > Streptosporangiaceae > RYN-230. The sequence goes on from CAVYQF010000034.1 coordinate 246,320, forward strand.
ACAGGACGCCGTTGGCCTCGCCCGCGTCGAAGATCGGGATGATGTTCGGGTGATCCACCGCGGCCGCCGCCCGGGACTCCCGGATGAATCGCCGCCGGAAAGCCTCATCCCGGGCCAGATCCTCACTGAGGACCTTCAGCGCCACCCAGCGGTCCAGCCGCACGTCGCGGGCGCGGTACACCACAGCCATGCCACCGCGGCCGAGCTCTTCGACCATCTCGTAGCTGGCTATCTGCCCCGTGTTCCCGGGCACCGGGCTTTCCGCTAACCCCGACGGGAAGTCTTCAGCCACCCATGCCTCCAGCGTTCTGGCCCCTGGCACACACCGGCCCCCGTGGCCGAGCACGGCGGCCCGCACCGCCGGCGCATACGCTAGCAGTCAGCCTAAGCCAGGCGCCGCTCCGTCGCCCAGCGGGTGAGCTGGTGGCGGGTGGAGAGCTGGAGTTTGCGCAGCACCGACGACACATGGCTCTCCACGGTCTTGACCGAGATGAACAGCTCGCGGGCGATCTCCTTGTATGTGTAGCCGCGGGCGATCAGGCGGAGCACCTCGCGTTCGCGGGGGGTCAGCTGATCCAGTTCCGGGTCCAGGGACGGGACGCCCGGGCCGTCGGCGGGCAGCGCCGCGAACGCGTCCAGCACGAACCCGGCCAGCCGGGGGGAGAACACCGTGTCCCCGCCGGCCACCCGGCGGACCGCGTCTATCAGGTCCGGCCCGGAGATCGTTTTCGTCACGTAGCCCCGCGCACCGGCCCGGATGACCGCGATGACGTCCTCGGGCGCGTCCGAGGCGGACAACGCGAGGAAGCGCACCTGGGGCTGGCTGGCCCGCAACGCGGTGACCACGGCCTGCCCGCCCCCGCCGGGCAGGTGCACGTCGAGCAGCACGACGTCCGGCAGGCGCTCGGAGATCACGGCGATGGCGGGCGTCACGTCGTCCGCCTCACCCACCACCTCCACCTGGTCGCCCAGCTCGGACCGGACCCCGGCCCGGAACAGCCCGTGATCGTCCACGATGACCACCCGCGGGCGGCAGGCCCGCGCTGGGACGCCGGTGGCCGGGGTGGTCACGACCGTCCCGCCTGGCGTTCCCCGGCCGGGCGGGGCATGGTCAGGGACACTTCGGTGCCCTCGCCCGGGGCGGTGCGCACGACCGCGGTGCCGCCCCGGCGGGCCATCCGGGCGTGGATGGACTGGGCCAGGCCTTTGCGGTCCGGCGGGACGGCGGCCGGGTCGAATCCCCGGCCGCGGTCCCGGACGAACAGTGTCACCTCGCCCGGCTCAACCTCGGCGAAGATGGAGACCACCGGGGCGCCGGACCACTTCACCGCGTTGACCGTCGCCTCCCGGGCCGCGGCCAGCAGCGCCCGCAGGTCGTCGTCCAGGTCGCAGTCGCCGACGGTGACCGCTTCCACCGGGACCTCGTGCTGGGCCTCTACCTCCTGCTGAATGAGCAAGACCCCGGCCGCGAGGGTCAGGTCCTGGCCGTCCAGCGAGCCGGGGGTCTGGCCGTCGAACAGCCAGGCGCGCAGCTCGCGCTCCTGGGCCCGGGCCAGCTGGATCACCTGCTGGGGGTGCTCGGCGCGGCGCTGGATCAGAGCGAGCGTCTGCAGGACCGAGTCGTGCAGCCGGGCGGCCATGTCGGCGCGTTCCTCGGCCCGGATCCGGGCCTGCCGCTCGAGCACGAGGTCGCGGGCGATGCGCAGCCACCAGGGACCGAGCAGGATGGCGATCGCCGCCACGATCAGGATCACCCCGGCCAGCTGGCGCAGGGAACTCTGGTCCGGGTGGCCGGTCAGCAGCCAGCTCAGGCCGAGCGCTAGCGCCACGGCGGCGATCGCGATCCGCACCACGGTGCGCCGCCGGCTGCGGCTGCCCTCAGCCAGGCCGAGCAGCGGATCAGCCAGGCGCCGGAGCACCACCTGCTCGTCGAGCGGCGCGTTCCGCCAGATCAGGGTGATGCCCGCGACGCAGATGACCAGCGGCCAGGCCAGGGTGTTGAGCCAGTTGGCGTGCAACGCGGACGCGATGACCAGCACCACGACCAGCACCGAGGCCAGGCCGGCCGCGAGAGCGATACCGCGCCGGTCGGCCAGCGCCTTACCGGCGATGTTGCCGTCCGCGCCTGCCGCGGGGATCAGCAGCCAGGCCACCACGTACACCGCCGCGCCGAACAGGCTGAACAGGGCCGCGACCACGAAGCCGGTCCGGACGAGGTTCACGTCCAGGCCGGTGCGCGCGGCCAGCCCGGCCGCGACGCCGCCCGCCAGCCGGTCCTCGCGGCTGCGCCGCAGTGGCCCGGTGCCCGGGGGATGGCGGATCCAGGTGTCGCGGCTGCCGAGCCGCCGGAGTATGCCCCCGCGGCCCGGGCCGGGATGACCCGGGCCGGAGTGATCTGGGCCGGGATGACCTGGGCCGGCCAGCTCCGTGTTCACCGGGCCGGCCTGCCACGGCCCAGCGTCTTGCGGGCCCGCGCCCTGGGGACCGTGGCCATGCGGGCCCGCGCCCTGGGGACTGGTGCCGTGCGGGCCCGCGCCCTGGGGACTGGTGCCGTGCGGGCCCGTGCCCTGGGGACCGGTGCCGTGCGGGCCCGTGCCGTGCGGGCCCGTGCCGCGTGGGCCCGTACCGTTCGGACCGGTGCCCTGCCGACCGGCGGGCCCGGGATCGGTGCGCGCGGTCGGCCCGGGATCAGTGCCTGCCGCCATCCCCCCATCATCGCCCCATCTACCCCCGCCGGCTATCAGGGATGACCCTGATCCTGGCCGGCCCCCGGTTCAGGGACCGTCCGGGGGTGTTCCCGATGGTGCCGCGGGCCCCCCGGACGCACGCTGGAGACATGAACACAACCACCAGTTCCGCAGCAAGCGACCAGACCTCGCAGCCCCCCCGCGACTCACGGCCGGCCCCGACGCTCAGCCGCCCGATCCACGACCGGATGCTGGCCGGCGTGGCGGCCGGCGTCGCGCGTTACCTCAACGTGGACGTCACCGTCATCCGCATCCTGTTCGCCGTGCTCACCGTGGTCGGCGGCGCGGCTCTGCCCATCTACCTGGCCGGCTGGCTGCTCATCCCGGAAGAAGGGACGGACCAGTCCATCGCGGCGGGCTGGTTTCAGCCCCGCACTAGCTGAGCGGAAAGGCTCCCTTCCCATGACAGTGCGACGGACGCGGGGATCCGGAGCGCGCCAGCGCGCCGCCGATGCCACCATGCGAGTCTCGGACGCCGAGCGGGCCGAGGTCGCCGACCAGCTTGCCCAGCACTACGGAGACGGGCGGCTCGACCAGGCGGAATTGGACGAGCGCCTCAGCCGGGCGATGAGCGCCAAGACCCGGGCGGACCTGGCCGGGATCACCGACGACCTGCCCGACGTCGGGGCCCGCCCGGCCGCCCGCGGCAGTGCTTACCCGGCCCGGCGGACCTCCGCGCCGGCGCCGCGGCCCCGGCGACAGTGGTCGCGGGTGCTGCCGATCGTGCTGCTCGTCGCGGTCGTGGCCCTCACCTGGCACGGCCTGGCTGTGGTCTGGCCCTGGTCGTGGTTCGGGTTCGGCTTCGGGTTCGGCCCGTGGCTGTGGATCGCCCTGCTGGCGTTCCTCTGGCTGCGCTTCGGCCCCCGGCGCCACCGCGAGTAGCCGGTCCCCAGCATCAGTGCGGTGCATTGTGCGTGCCGGGGCGCGCACAATGCACCGCGCTAACCGCTGTCCGCCGCAGGCGGGGTGCGCCGGGCCCGGGCCCGGCGCTTGCCCTCGTGCATGGCCTGGACCCGGGCGATCGGGATGGTGTGGCCCTCGGCGACCAGGTCGGCCGGAAGCCGCTGCGGCGGGGGCAGCTGTCCCGCCCAGCGGGCCCCGGGAGAGATCAGCTGGGCGGCGGTACGCACGGTAAAGTCGGCCGGCGTCACCCGCTCCAGCTCGTCCCAGGGCAGCGGGAAGGAGACCGGGACCCCGGGCCGAATCCGGGGGCTGTAGGCCGCCACCACGGTGGCCCCGCCCGCCCGGGTCGAGTCGAGGAAGACCTTCCCCTCCCGGTCCTCCCGGATGAAGGCCGTGGTGGTCAGCACCGGGTCGAGCCGCTCCGCCCGGGCGGCCACCGCGCGGCTGGCCGCCGCGGCGTCCTCGGCCGAGGCCTGCGTGATCGGCACGAAGATATGCACGCCCTTCGCGCCGCTGGTCTTGACCGCGCCCGCCAGCCCGCAGCCGGACAGCGCCTCGCGGACCAGCTGGGCGGCGCGGACCGCCAGCCGGAACTCACCGCCGGACGGCGGGTCAATGTCCATGACCAGGTAATCGGGATGGTTCTGCTGGCCGGCCTCGAACAGCGTGGGGTGATACTCCACGGCCCGCTGGTTGGCGAACCACAGCAGGGTGCGGCGGTCGTCGCACAGCGCGTAGCACACCTCGCGCCGGGAGCTATCGGCCCACAGCCGGATCGTCCGCACCCACGGCGGGGTGTACTTGGGCACGTTCTTCTGCATGAACGCTTCCTGGCCGCGCAGGATCCGCATCACCGACAGCGGCCGGCCGCGCAGTTCCGGGAGAATCTGGTCAGCTGCCGCGTCCAGGTAGTTCACCAGGTCGCGCTTGGTCGCGTCCGCCCCGCCGAACAGCGGCTCATCGAGGTTGGTCAGCGGTACCCCGTCCCGCTCCTCATCGACGCTGATGACGCACCATCCCTTCTAACGGCCCGTGGCTGGGCCCCATCGTCTCTCCGAGACATCCCGGGGCCTTTCCTTCCCCCCCGGATGCTCCTGATGTGCCCGGGTTCGTGAGACGGTTGGCGGGTGAGGGATCAGTACCGGGACGGGCCCGACGTGCTGCTGGTCGGTGTAGACGGCTCGGACACCTCTCTGCGGGCCGGTGCGTACGCGGCGGGCATGGCCCGGCGGCAGCAGGCCCGGCTGGTCTGCCTCTATGTCCGGCCGTTCAGCGCGTCGGCCGGGATCGGCGCGGGGGCGGCCACTTCCATGCAGGAGGCCTACGACTCGGTAGCGGCGGAACTGCGGCAGACCACGGAGGAGCAGGGCCCCCGGCTCGGCATCGACATCGTGTTCGTCGAGCGTGACGGCAACCCGTTCACCGAGATCGTCCGGCTGGCCGACGAGATCCAGGCCGACGCGGTGATCGTGGGCGCCTCGACCAAGGCCGGCCACCGCTTCGTGGGTTCCCTGGCCGTGCACCTGGTCCGGGCCAGCCGCTGGCCCGTCACCGTGGTTCCCTGAGGACCCGTTCGCTGAGTTCCGGTTCCCCGGGCCGGGGTGACCGCAGCGCCGCGATCGCGGCCACGACGTCGTAGCGCAGCGGGCGCGGATGCACCAGGAGGGCCCGCGCGACCTCGCGGATCTGCAGCCGCAGCGGGGTGAGGATCTCCTCGGCGTGCCGCCACGCACGCACCTCGTCGCGGCCGTACCGGACCGCGATGGCCCGGCGGAAGTGCCGGGCGTCGCCGCCGTCACTCTTCCAGCGGGGCAGCCAGGCGCGCAGGTCGTCGCCCTCCAGCATGGTCCAGTTCATCAGCCGCTGGGCGATCTGGCCGGCCGCGTCCACCACGAAGGCCAGGTCGCCGCCGCCGCGGATGCCGTGCACCCGGCCTTCGCTGCCGGGGCCATGGTGGATGCTGGCCGAACTGAAGCGCGCCCCCACCGCGAGGGCGGCGACCGCGTGACCGGCCTCGTGCCAGGCGGTCTCCACGGTGGCCTTCCGGGCCGGCGCCAGGCTGGGGTAGCAGCCGCAGTCGTAACGCTGCCTGATCCAGTTGTCGTGCACGACTGACTGATCGTCGTACCGGGCGAGACGGCTGAGTTCGTCCCGGATCGCGGCATGCGCGCGCAGGTCCGCAGGCTTCATGGTGTTGACTAAACGCTATGCCTATCGACGGTGAGTACGAGCCGAGTTCGGCCGCCTGGGTCCGCGACCAGGTCGAGGAGTATGAGAGGTCGGGCGGCACGCGCGGGACGACCCTCACGGACACCGGCCTGCCCGTGGTGATCATCACCAACCTCGGGGCGCGCTCCGGGAAAGTACGCAAGACGCCGCTGATGCGGGTTGAGCACGACGGCCGGTATGCGGCGGTCGCGTCCCAGGGTGGCGCCCCCGAGCACCCCTTCTGGTACCACAACTTCCGCGCCCATCCCCAGGTCGAGCTGCAGGACGGCCCGGTCAAGGGGGACTTCGTAGCGCGCGAGGTGACCGGGGACGAGCGCGCCGAATGGTGGGAGCGCGCGGTCGCGGCCTACCCGCCGTATGCCGAGTACCAGGAACGCACCTCGCGGACGATCCCGGTCTTCGTGCTCGAGCCCGTTAACCGGGCCTGACCGGGCCTCCGGCGGGGCCAGATCTGCCTCCCGGCCGGCCGGCCATGTTTCCCGGCCGCGTTTTCCCGGCCGCCTGGGCCCGGCTCAGGCGCCCCCAGGCTTGGTGCGGCCCGGATGCCCGGGTGGTCACCGCGTCGGTCGCCCCGGCTGGTTTTCGTTATTTCATATATAACCTATCGGAATATTTGACATCTTCCCGGGTGGGGGCGCATCTTGTGCTAAGACCAGCCATCCGAAAGGTGCCTTCGCATGACCAGCGTCCAGGACCACCGGCCGGCTCCCCGCAGTCATGGCTCGTACCAGCACATTGACGTCGCCCAGGTGGGCGGGGTAATCGGTGCCGTCGTCGGCGGCATCCGCATCGGTGGTGACGTCAGCCCCGCCGCCGTGGCCGAGTTGCGCGCCGCGCTGCTCTGGCACAAGGTCGTGTTCCTGCGCGGCCAGCGGCATGCCACCGACGCCGACCAGCGGGCCTTCGGCAGGCTGCTGGGCCCGCTCACCCAGCCTCACCCCACGGTCGCCGGGGACGACGGCGTGCTGCCCATCGACGCCGAGCAGGGCAAGTCCAATAGCTGGCACACGGACGTGACGTTCGTGGACCGGATCCCGGCGATCAGCGTGCTGCGCGCGATCACGCTGCCGAGCGCCCGCAGATCGGCGGCATCGACGTCAGGGAACAGGAGTACCGGGAGGAGTTCCGTCACCTGGAATTCGAGACCGAGCATCCGGTTGTCCGCATCCATCCGGAGACGGGCGAGCCGGCCCTGCTGCTCGACCACTTCGTCCGGTCGTTCCCCGGGCTCAGCACGACCGACTTCAGCAACTTGTTCGGCGTGCTGCAGCGGCACATCACCCGGCTGGAGAACACCGTCCGCTGGGCCTGGCGGGACGGGGACATCGCGATCTGGGACAACCGGGCCACCCAGCATTATGCGGTCGCCGATTACGGCGACCTGCCCCGGCTGATGCACCGGATCACGATCGCCGGCGACGTCCCGGTGGGGATCCACGGCGACACCAGCATCGCCTGCAAGGGCGACGCCCGTCACTATTCGGAACTAGCCGCCTGAGCCGGTGTAGGCGGCCAGGGTCCGGTCGGCCGCGGCCTGGGCGGCGATTTCGTCCGTGCCGGCCGCGACGTCCGCGTCGCGCCACCGGCGGCTGCTCAGCGTGATGAACTCCTGGCCCGGGGCGGACGCCGCCCAGGCCGCGCCTTCCTGGGGGTCGACGGACTGTCCCGACGCCAGGTGGATGACCAGCCCGATCAGGGCCATGTCCCAGCCCACGCCGACCGCGCCGGGCCCGAATTCGGCCCACGGCGTCGCGGGGTCGGCGATGTGCTCGAGTTCGAGCCGCGTCCCGCCCGCCGGCTCGCTGGTCAGCCGGACCTCGATCCAGCTGACCTGCCCGCCGAACTCCCAGGTCGCCGTGAACTCCCGGGGCGGGTCGCAGCGCTCGATGGTGCCGCCCGCGTTCCCCTCGATCTGGTAGTGACCGCCGGGCTTCAGGTCGCCCGTGACCGGCAGGAACCAGCGGGGGATCCGGACGGGGTTGGTGCAGGCATCCCAGACGTCGTCGATGGAGGCGGCGTAGACCTGGCTGATGATCACGCTGTGCGCCTCCCCCGCGTCGAGGGTGCGCAGGCCCACCCGCCTGCGCACCGCGTTGATCTGCTCAATGACCTCGATCATGCTGAGTTCCCTTCGCCGGGTGTGCCATGTGTTTCCTGAAGCCGTCGCTCGCGGCGGCCGCGGGCCAGTTCGGTGGCCAGCGCGTCCAGGTGCGGAGCCCAGAAGCGGCGGAAGGGATCCAGCCACTCGGCCACCTCGCGCAGCGGCTCCGGGTTCACCGCGTACAGCCGCCGGGTGCCCTCCGCCCGTACCGTGGCGAAGCCGCTGTCGCGCAGCACCCTGAGGTGCTGCGACACGGCAGGCTGGGAGATGCCGAACTCGGCGTGGATCACGGCGCACACGCCGCCGGAGGTCACCTCGCCGTCCGCGATCAGCTCCAGCACCCGGCGGCGGACCGGGTCGCCCAGCACCTCAAAGGCCTGCATGGTCCCAGAATTGCAGCCACGACTTATATAAGTCAACTCCTATAATTACCGCACCCGATTAGGATCGGGGGATGCCCGAGGTCCCGCTCCGCTACCGGTCAGACGATGAGGACAGCGGACGGTGGTCCGGGTTCCCGTTCCGGGACGGCGACATCGTGATCAGCACCCGGTCCAAGAGCGGGACCACCTGGATGCAGATGATCTGCGCGCTGCTGATCTTCCAGACCGGCGAGCTGCCCGGCCCGCTGCCGGAGCTGTCGCCCTGGCTGGACCGGCTGGTGATGTCGCGCGACGAGAGGTTCGCCCAGCTCGCCGCGCAGCAGCACCGCCGGTTCATCAAGACGCATACGCCACTCGACGGGATTCCCATCGATCCCCGCGCTACCTACATCGTGGTGGCCAGGCATCCACTGGACATGGCCGTGTCCCTGTATCACCAGGGCAATAACATCGACCGGGCCCGGGTCCGGCAGCTCACCGGCCAGCCCGAGCCCAGCGAGCCGCCTCCGCCGCGCCCGCCGCTGCATGACTGGCTGATCAGGTGGATCCATGAGGACACCACCCCGCAGCAGCAGATGGACTCGCTGCCCGGGGTCATGTGGCACCTCGCCGGCGCCTGGGCGCGCCGCGGCCAGCCGAACATCGTGCTCGTGCACTACGACGACCTGTCTGCCGATCTCGACGGGGAGATGCGCCGCGTCGCGGGACGCCTCGGCATCTCCGTGGCCCCGCAGATCTGGCCCGGCCTCGTGCAGGCGGCCACGTTCTCGTACATGCGGGACAACGCCGTCCGGCTGACCGGGCCGCCCGTGATCATCAAGGACCCCACGATGTTCTTCCGCCGCGGTACCTCGGGCGCGGGCCGCGAGGAACTCAGCGCGGATGAGCTGGCTGACTACCGGAGACGGGCCGCCCAGCTGGCCCCGGCGGACCTGCTGCGCTGGCTTCACCGGGACGACCTCGCCGGCCGCACTCATGCGGTTAGCTGGGTGCTCTAGGGGAGAGTTAGTCCCAGCTACCGGGATTGGAAGGTCAGCGGATGGCGCACGGCACCCGGATCGGCTCAGCGGTCATGTTCGTGCAGCGACTGGACCGCTCGGTCAGCTTCTACACCGAACTGCTCGCGATGCGGGTCGCTGACCAGAGCCCGACCGCCGCGCTGCTGATCAGCCCGGGCGGCACGCAGTTGTTCCTGCGGGCCATGGGCGATAACGCGGGCCATCCGCTGGGCGGCGTCGGCCTGCAGTACGTGATCTGGACCGCCGACGGGGAGGCGGAACTCGAGCGGTGCGAGCGGGTGCTGAAGGCGCGCTCCGCGCACCGCGACACGCGCAGCAGTGGCGGGGTGAAGCTGGTGGAAGGCCATGACCCGGACGACACGGTCGTGATGGTGACCTATCCTGGCCCCGATCAGATGCCCGCCCACGAACTTCCCGTGCGCATCTACGGCTGGTAGGCCGGCCCGCACCTGGTGGGCTCATTCTTCCCGATCCGTCGGCGTTGCGGAATGTCTCGGTCACGCTGGGGTACTGGGACCGGGCAAGGTTCGCGCGGCTGCCGCGCCGGCCCGACCCGCAGTGGTCGGCCGGGAGGTTGGAGGGACCATGGCACGTATCACGCCCACGCAGCAGGATCGAGACACCGAACCGCAGCTTGTGCGGGTACGCGGTCACGGAATGTTCGGGAAGCTGATGGCGGCCGCGGTCGCTATCGTCGCCGTCGCCGTGCTGATCGTCGTGCTGGCCGCGGTGAGCCTGCTGCCCCGGCTGCACAACCCGTTCGGGGAGACCACCTCCGTCCGCAGCCAGCCTGTGCTGCTCAAGTCGATCACGGCCCTGAGCCGTTATCAGGCGGCCAGCGGGTCATTCCAGGTCGTGGTGAACCTGACCCAGAAGGCGAACCTGCTGCCGGCCTTCCTGGAAGGCAGCCAGACGCTGTTCGTCGGCCAGGGCAGCGAGATCGCCTACGTCAACTTCGGGCAGCTCAAGGGCTCGGCCATTCAGGTCTCGGCGAACGGGACGGCGGTCACGATCCGGCTGCCCCGGGCCCAGCTCGAGCCCGCCGTGCTCAACGTGAAGCAGTCCTACGTCTTCGCCCAGCAGCAGGGGCTGCTGAACCGGATCGGGAACTTCTTCTCCGGCAACCCGAACAGCGAGCAGCAGGTCTACGTCCTGGCCCAGCAGAAGATCCAGACCGCGGCGCGGCAGAGCCCGCTGCTGGCCGAGGCGCAGAGCAACACGACCGGCATGCTCACCGGGATGATGCACTCGCTGGGCTTCCAGCGGGTCACCGTGAGCTACGCCGCGCCGGCCACCCAGAAGGGCTGAGCGGGCCGGCCGCGGGCCCGTCAGAGCTTGCGCAGGAAGGTGTTGGCCACCGGGCCGGCGCTGTCGGCGCCGAGGCCGCCTCCCTCGACCAGGACCGCGAAAGCCAGATCGCCGCGGTAACCGATGAACCAGCCGTGGGAATGGGTGCCGGTGCCGTACTGGGCGGTGCCGGTCTTGCCGTAGACACCGGCCGGGAACCCGACCCCCGCGGCGGTGCCGCTGGTCACCACCGCCCGCATCATGGGCCGCAGGGTGGCCAGAATGCTGGCGCTGATCCTGCGCGGCGAGCTGGACGGCCGGGGCTGCGGGCTGGTCACCAGGACCGGGGAGCGCCAGGTGCCGTCCTCGATGGCCGCGGCCACGCTGGCCTGGCTGAGCGGGTTGACCAGATCGGTCCCCTGGCCGAAGGCGTCGGCGGCCAGGTCGACCGGCTGGTGCGGCGTGGTGAACCTGCCGAGCGTGGCGGGGAGGCCCAGGTTCGCGGGGGTGTTGAAGCCGAACCTCGCGGCCATCGACGCGAGCGAGGAACCACCCAGCCGCTGGTAGGCGAGCATGGCGAAGGTGGAATTACAGGACACCGCGAACGCCGTCTGCAGGCTGGTCGTGCCCAGGTGCTCGTTGTCGTCGTTGTGGAAGGTGCGGCCGCCGATCGTGACCTGGCTGGGGCACTGCACGGTGCTGGTCGGCCGCATCCCGCCCTGCGCCAGCGCCGAGGCGGTGATCACCTTGAAGGTCGAGCCGGGCGGGAAGATGCCGGCCAGGGCCCGGTCGAACCCGCCGGGGCGCTCCACCACGGCCAGCACCTTGCCGGTGGACGGCTGGAGGGCCACCAGGTCAATGGGCTTGGAGGTATGAGCCCCCGACACGGCGGCCGACGCGGCCATCTGGTCGGCCATGTCGAGGCTGGTCTGCACGGGCTTGCCCGGCGTGGCCGCGAAGCGGGCCGCCGTGGCGTCGACCCGCTTGCCGGGTCCCTCGACCCGGATGGTCAGCGACGGCCTGCCCGCCAGCTGCGCCTGGTAGGCCTGCTCGATGCCACCCTGGCCGATCAGGTCGCCGGCCTGGTAGGGGGCGCCAAGCGCCTTGGCCTGGGCCTTGGTGGCAGCGACCACATTGCCGGTGAGCAGGGCGATGGAACCTGACTGGGCGATCACCCCCGGGGAACTCAGCGCGGTGCCGTCGGCGGCCAGCACCGCGGCCCGGGCCGGCCAGACGGCACTCAGCACGAACCGCTCACCCGTCCGGAGGCCGGGGTAGATGGCGGACGGGCTCCAGTTCACCCACCAGTGCCGGTTCCGGGTGACCAGCTCAAGCTGGCCCGGATAGGTCCAGGTGTGCCCGCTGGCCAGGGCGGCGGTGGCCGTGAAGTGGGCCCGGGCCGAGCCCCCGTCCGCGGTGACCTGGCCGAGTCGCAGGTGGAGGCTGCGCAGGCCGAGTTCTTCCGCGGTCTGGTGCAGCGGGGCGGCCAGGCCCCCGGCCGGCACGTTCACGCTGACTTCGCCCATCGCCGCGTAGCTGCCGCGCTGCCAGTCCCGCAGATAGCTGGCCGCGGTCTGCTGCGGGCTGCCCTGGGTGCGGGTCAGCAGGACGTAGCCGCCCGCCGCGCCGGTCGCCACCACCAGGGCCGCGATCACGGCCACCACGATGATCAGGGACCGCCGCCTGGTCCGGCGCATGCTGCCGTGGCTCATGGACCGGCCTTTCCCGCTGGTCTGCCGCGGACAACTAGTCCGCGGACCGGGCCATAACGATAGTCGCGCCGGCCGCGAGCGTAGCTACGAACGGGGTTAAGCCGGTCACCGCCCGGGTCCGCCGGACACGACCGCCCGGGCTGTGGGTCGCAACCCGCCCGGGCCGCAGTTACGCGGCGGGCTGAAAGGGCGGGCCGGCCTGCCAGGACGGGCCACGGTCAGGCAGGCTGGTGGTATGGCGGACAACCTGACCCTGATGGCAGTGCACGCGCATCCCGACGACGAGGCCTCGAGCACCGGGGGAGTGCTGGCCCGCTACTCGGCTGAGGGTGTCCGTACCGTCGTCGTTACCTGTACGAATGGGCAGTTCGGGGACTCTCCGGGCGGCGTCAAGCCCGGCACCGACGGCCATGATGAGCAGGAAGTAGCCGAGATCAGGCTGGCCGAGCTCAGGCAATCCGCCAAGCACCTCGGGGTTACCGACCTTGAACTGCTCGGCTATCACGACTCGGGGATGGTGGAGTGGGACTACAAGAACCGGCCTGACGCTTTCTGCAACGTGCCCCTGGACGTCGTGGCCGGCCGCATCGGCGGCCTGATCGAGCGGTACCGGCCTCAGGTCGTGGTTACCTACGATCCGGACGGCGCGTACCAGCATCCCGACCATGTGCACGCCAGCCGGTCCGCGATCGAGGCGGTCACCCGGACCGGCATCCCGGCCAAGCTGTACCTGGCCGCGATGCCGATCAGCAAGTGGCGTGAGTTGTGGGCCGCGCTGAAGGAGTCCGGCGCCGACGTGCCCGACGCCCGCGAGTTCAGCCCGGAGATGATCCAGCAGATGGAAGACGCCGAGCGGCGGATCACCACCACCGTTGACATCCGCCCGGTGCTGGCGCGCAAGCAGGCCGCGCTGCTGGCGCACGCCAGCCAGATCAGCGAGTCGTGGCTCAGCCAGATCCCGCCCGAGGTCGGTGAGCGGGTGTTCGGCGAAGAGAGCTTCATCCGGGTCATGGACTCCACCGGGGCCCCGTGGCCTGAAGACGACCTGTTCGCGGGACTGCGTTAGATAACGCTCTTATCGTGGCCGGTCACCGGCCTGCCGGTGGCCAATTTGCCCCCGCATGGGCCCGGGCCGGGAACGGGGCGGATCCGCGGCCTTTACGAATTATTGCCCTGAGAAGCCCTTGGCAGTCCGGCAGTCCAGGGTTTGACTGATCACTGCGGCACGGGCGAAAGTGCTCGCCCCGGGTGGGACCGGCCGCGACCGTCGGGCAATGGAGGCCATGCGATGAGGAGCATCCGCAGTTTACGCACCAAGCGCCTTCCAGGAATGGCGGCGGCTGCGTTCCTGGCCGTTTTACTGCCCGCCGGGCTGGCCACGGCCGCCTCCGCATCAGCCGCGTCCGCATCGGCGGGCTCCGCATCGGCCGGGTCTGCATCGGCGGGCTCCGCATCGGCGGGCTCGGCTTCCGCGCGCGGCCCGGCCCGGGCGGCTGCGTCGTCCGCCTCCTGCCCCTGGCTGAACCAGTCCCTGCCGGTCAGCCAGCGGCTGAAGATGCTGATGGCCAAGATGACCCTGGCCGACAAGATCAACATGGTCACCGGGGCAGGCACCAGCCAGCCGTACGTCTTCTACATCTCCGCGATCCCGAGCCTGTGCATCCCGGCCATGGGCGAGGAAGACGGCCCCGTGGGCGTGGGCGACGGTCTCACCGGCGTCACCCAGCTGCCCTCCGCTGTCTCCCTGGCCGCGACCTGGGATCGGGCCCTGGCGACCCAGTACGGCCAGGTCGTCGGGTCGGAGGAGCGCGGCAAGGGCGCCATGGTCAACCTGGGCCCGACCGTGAACATCGACCGGGACCCGCGCTGGGGGCGGTCGTTCGAGGCCTACACCGAGGACCCGTACCTCAACGCTGCGCTGACCGTGTCCGACATCGACGGGGTGCAGAGCCAGGGAGAGATGTCCCAGGTCAAGCACTTCGCCGTGTACAACCAGGAGACCAACCGGAACACGCCGGCCGATGATGTGATCATCAGCCAGCGGGCCGAGCACGAGATCTACCTGCCCGCCTTCTGGGCCGGCACCAAGCAGGCTCACGCTTCCTCGGTGATGTGCTCCTACAGCACCATTAACGGCCAGTACGCGTGCGAGAACGACTACCTGCTGCACCAGACCCTGGACCAGCGCTGGAAGTTCCCGGGCTTCGTGACCTCGGACTACGGGGCCACCCACTCCACCGTCGCCTCAGCGGACGCCGGCAACGACCAGGAGATGCCCAGCGCCGTCTACTACGGGCCGGCGCTGCAGGCCGCCGTGCAGGCGGGGCAGGTCAGCATGGCCACGCTGAACGGGATGGTGTCCCGCATCCTGACCGAGCTGTTCCGGTTCAACGAGTTCAACAACCCGCCCACCGGGACGACCAGCGCGACCGTCACCACCCCGGCGCACCAGGACACCTCGGCCGCCGTGGCCGAGGCGGGCACGGTCCTGCTGAAGAACAGCGGCGCCGCGCTGCCGCTGAAGGCCAGCGGCGGCGGATCGGTCGCGGTGATCGGTCCCGCGGCATCGGCGGCGCCGGTGTACACCGGCGGCGGCAGCGCCTACGTCACCGCGCCGTTCCACGTCACCCCGCTGCAGGGCATCCAGGCTGCCGCCGGGTCAGGCACCACCGTCTCCTACACGCAGGGCCTGCCCACCGACACATCACTGTCGCCCATCCCCAGTTCCGCGCTCAGCCCGGCCTACGCGCCCACCAGCTTCGGCGGGAGCTACGCCGGCACGCTCACCGCGCCGGAGACCGGGACCTACGTGCTGGCCTTCGAAAACCCGTGCGGCTGTTACTCCTCGGTGGACCTGTCCCTGGACGGCAAGACCATCCTGGCCAACCCGGGCACCCCGCCGGTGTCCACGTACTCGGTGGGCGTGGACCTGAAGGCCGGCCAGACCTACACGCTGCAGCTGTCGGGCGGCGGCGAGTCGGCCAACCTGAGCTGGGCCACACCCTCGGACCTGGCGCCCGGCATCAGCCAGGCGGTCGCCGCGGCGAAGGCGGCGTCGTCCGCGGTCGTCGTGGTCTCCGACGACACCGAGACGGAGGCCGCCGACCGGCCGGGCCTGAACCTGCCCTCCGCGCAGAACGAGCTGATCTCGGCGGTGGCCGCGGCCAACCCGCACACCGTGGTGGTCGTTAATGCCGGCGCCCCGGTGGCCATGCCCTGGCTCAGCCAGGTGGCCTCCGTCGTGGACGCCTGGTACCCGGGGGAGAGCAACGGCACCGCGCTCGCGGCGGTGCTCTTCGGTGCGGTGGACCCGTCCGGCCATCTCCCGGTCACCTTCCCCGCGGACCTGTCCCAGGTCCCTGCGTCCACCCCCGCCCAGTTCCCGGGGGTGAACGGCAAGGTGCTGTACTCCGAGGGGATCGACGTCGGGTATCGCTACTACGACGCAAACCACGAGACGCCGCTGTTCCCGTTCGGCTATGGACTGTCCTACACCAGCTTCAGGTTCAGCGATCTGAGGATCACGCGCCAGTCGGGCCCGCAGGTGACGGTTTCCGCGACCATCACCAACACCGGCCGGGTGGCCGGGGCCGACGTCACCCAGCTGTACCTGAGCGATCCGGCGGCCGCCACTGAGCCACCCCGGCAGCTGAAGGGCTTCCAGAAGGTCAGCCTCCGGCCCGGGCGGTCGGCCACCGTGCGCTTCAGCCTGAACGGCCACGACCTGTCCTACTGGGACAGCGCCGCGAACCGGTGGGTGGTGCCCGCCGGCCAGTTCGGCGTGTACCTGGGCGACTCCTCAGCCCTGGCCGGGCTGCCGCTGCACGGCGGGTTCACCGTGGGTGGCTGATCGGGAGGAGGACCTGGTTCAGGTCCGCCACGGTGCGGAAGGGATTCCGATCCGGGCCAGCCGGCCCGGCACGTCCCGGATCGGGATCCCATCCGGCCGTAGCGACGCGTCTTCCAGCTCGTCCCCATTCGAGGCGCGGACTCCCTGGCTGGCGGGGGACGGCTAGGTGATGGGCGGGAGCACCTGGCCGGGACCCAGGACGGTGCGGAACGGGTCGCCGAGCCGGGACACCCGGTCCGGGATGGTCCGGATCGTGAACGCATCGGGCCGTGGCGCCGGATCGTCCAGCTCGTCCCACTCCAGGGGGGTGGACACTGGCGCCCCGGCCGAGGCGCGCGGACTGTACGGCGCGACCAGGGTCTTGTTGCTGGCGTTCTGCGTGTAGTCGAGCCGGGCCAGCCCGCCCCGCTCATGGACGTCCCACTTCCAGCTGACTATCTGCGGCACCACCGCGCCGATGGCCCGGGACAGCTGTTCCACCCAGGCCCGGGTCTCCTCGAAACCAGGCCCGGCGGCGATGGGGATCCAGATCTGGATGCCCCGCCGGCCGGTCAGCTTGGGCTGGCCCCGCACGCCGAGATGGTCGAGAGCGGTGCGGTGCAGCCGGGCCAGCACCAGGACCTCGTCCCACGACGTGGCCGGGCCGGGGTCGATGTCGATGAGGGCGTAGCTCGGGCGATCCGGGTGGTCGATCCGCGCGGTCCAGGCGTGCCACTCCAGGGCGCCGAAGTTGGCCGCCCAGACTAGCGCGGCTGGCTCATTCACGACCAGGTAGGTCGTGGTCTTGCCGGGGTCGGCCTCGGGATCATGCCAGCGGGGCAGCCACCCGGGGGCGTGATCGGGAAGCTGCTTGTGCCAGAAGCCTTTAGTGTCGGCGCCCCCGGGGAACCGGTGCATGTTCAGCGCGCGGTCAGACAGGTAAGGCAGGGCGACGGGGGCGATCTGCGCCGCGTAGCTGATCAGTTCCCGCTTGCTGACCGGGGCCTCACCCGGACGGCCGGGAAACAGGACCTTGTCCAGGTTGGTCAGCCGCAGGTCACGGCCGAACACGTGCCAGGTGCCACCGACGCCGAGCGCGTCCAGGGCAGCCAGCTCATCCGGGCTGGGCCCGGTGACCGGGCTGTCCGGCTGCCGCCCGGCCCGGGGATCCGGCGGTCCATCTGGAGGGCCGTGCAATGCCACCGACGCTTCCGAGGGGGGCAGATCCGCGCGCCACACGCGGTCAGGGTCGGCCTTGACCTGGTCGTTGGTGCGCCCGCTGAGCACCGAGGCCGGGAAGTCCTCGGGATCCCAGCCTTTCACGGCGTACTCGTCGTGCTTGTGCACCAGGAGCCACTGGTTAGAGTCGGGGCCGCCGGTGCGCACCAGGATGAACCGGCCGCGCAGTTTCTCCCCGTAGACGTCGGCGTGGAACTCGCCCGCCTCGATCGCCGCGGCTGGATCATCAGTGGCGTGCGGCTCCCAGGTGCCACAGTCCCAGACGATCACATCCCCGGCGCCGTACTGGCCCCGCGGGATGACGCCCTCGAAGTCGAAGTACTCCACGGGGTGGTCCTCGACGTGCACCGCGATCCGCTTGATGTCCGGATCGAGGGTGGGCCCCTTAGGTACCGCCCAGCTGACCAGGACGCTGCCGATCTCGAAGCGGAGGTCGTAGTGCAGCCGCCGGGCCCGGTGCCGTTGCACGACGAACCGCTGCCCGCCGCGGTCCGCCGTCCCGTCCGGCTGGCCCGTCGACTGCCCGGCTGGTTCGGGTGTCTGGCTGAAGTCGCGCTTGCGCCGGTACGGGGTGAGCTTTCCGGGCACTGGTCACCTCCCTGCCCCCCTGGCATGCCCGCGCCTCGCGTGGTCACACCCGCCTGTCTCGGCTCCGCCACGGGCGGTGGCCGGCGGGAGGCGCCGTGCCCCGGGCCCGTCCGCTCTCCCGGGTGGTGTGGCGGCTGGAAGACGCCGGGCTGCTGGCCCGGCGGCCCGATCCGCGGGACCGTCGGGCCGCCCTGGTCAACGCCACCCCCGCCGGACGGCAGCTGCACGAACGGATCAGGGCGGAGCGCACGGACGCGCTGAGCCAGTTGATCGAGCATCTCGGCCCGGACGAGCGGAAGGCCCTGGACGCCGCGCTGCCGGTCCTCGAGCAGTTGGCCCGCGACCTCAAGGACCGGCGGCCGTGATGACTCTCAGCCGTGAGCAGTGACCGAGCTGTCTCATAGCGGGTCACTACCTACGCGTAGCCGGCCCAGCCGGGGGTAGCTGGATCTCGTGGACAAGACCACCGAGGGCGCCGAACGCGACGCCGAACCAGCCAGCCTGACCGGCCAGCCCGCGACGCCCGGGGAGATAGCCGAGTTCGTCGGCGAGATCAGTGAGGAACGCGGCCTGACCCGGCGCCGCCGCGCCATGGCGGCCACCTCCCGGCTCGCCCGCCGGGGCAGTCGAGCGGGCTGGTCCGGCGCGACCTCCGGGGGCCGGTGGCTGACCTCCCAGGTGCTGGCGATGGCTCCCCGGCTGCCCGTCCGGGATCAGCAGAAGCTTCGAGCCCAGTTTCCCGGCCTCGGCCCGGAAGAGCTCGCGGACCAGCTGATCAAGGGGGCGTCCCGGGCTTCTGCGTCGGTGGGCGCGGCGGTGGGCGCGGCCATGCTGCTGCCGCTGCCTTCGGCCCCGGTGGAGGTGGCGTTCGAGACCGTGGCGGTCGTCGGCATCGAGCTGAAGCTGGTCGCCGAGCTGCACGAGGTCTACGGGATGCGCGCCCCGGGATCGGCTCCGGAGCGCATGCTGGCCTACATCGTGGCCTGGGCGCACCGGCGCGGCGTGGCCCTGGTACCCGGAGGCCTGGTGCTGGCGGTGGGGTCGCCACTGCGCAGGCAGCTGGAGCGGCGGCTCCTGGCCGGGCCGGCCGGAGTGCCGTGTCCCTAGGGCCGTTGCTGACCGGCGCCGCCGCCGGGGCTATGCTCAACCGCCGGGAGACCCGGCGGCTGGGCGCCGACGTGCGCAGCGACCTGCGGCGCCGCTCGTTGCCGGGCTCGTCGCAGGCCTCAGTCTGGCCCGACTGATCCGCCCTGGCCCTGGCTAGTCCGTGGCTATTCCGGCAGCGGCTGGACGGCCAGCCCTGGGAGCGCATCCCAGCCGGTGACGGCGAGCGCCACCCGCATGTGGTGCGGCACGTTGTGCAGCCGGACCTTCCGCATGGGACCCGCGTGGCCGCCGTCCGCCAGGCGCACGATGGCCCGCAGCCCGACCAGGTCGCAGTAACTCACCCCGCTCAGATCGAGGTGGAACTCGTGGTGCCTCTCAGCGATGTCATGCAGCGAGGTCACCAGGGCGGGGTACGTCGCCTCATCGATCTCCCCGGCAATCGCCAGGCCGGCCGGGCTGGCGGTTTCGATGATCCGCAATACGCCGTTGTCGTAGGCGGGATGACGGTCGTCGTAGGCGGGATGACGGTCGTCCATCGCAGATCTACCTCCCTCGCGCGGCTATGAGGCACCTGCTGCCAGGTGGGGCGGGATGAAGAATACGCTGACCAGCGGCGACTCTGGCGGGAATCCTGGTCCGGATCGGGGGTCTGCGGCGGTCAGGCCGGACGGGATGCTCTCATGGTGAACGGGATGCTCTCATGGTGAATACGTGCCTGACCCACGTGGTGGTTGCGGCCGGGGCCAGGTCAGCAGGTATCCCGGGGGCGGGCAGGGTCAGCAGGTATCCCCGGGGCGGCCCAGGGTCACCGGGTATCCCAGGGACGGGCCAGCCGGACTGCCGACTCGAACATCACCGCGTGCACGAACGACTGGGGCAGGTTGCCGCGCAGCTGATGCTGGTGGGTATCGAATTCCTCGGTGAACAGCGCGGGCGGGCCGCAGGCGCCCCGGTGGCGCTCGAACCAGCCGACGGCCTTGCCGGTCCGGCCCAGCTGGTGGGTGGCCAGCGCCATGAGAAACCCGCAGAGCACGAACGCGCCCTCGGCCTCTTGCAGTGGGCGCTGATCGTACCGCTAGCGGTACACGTAGCCTTCGCTGGACAGGTCGGCCGCAATCGCGTCCAGGGTGGCCAGGCTGCGCGGATCGGTCGCGGGTACGGCCCCGCGGATCGCGGCCAGCAGCAGGGCGGCGTCCACGCGCTCGTCGTCGGGAGCGCGCTGCCAGCGTCCGCTGGCGTGCACGCTGTCGCCGCCCACGTCGGCCAGGAGGGCATCGGCCAGCGTTTCCCAGGCGGCAGCCTGCCCGGGCGCGGCCCCCGCCCGGGCGATGGCCCGCAGCCCGGCGACGCAGATGAGCCGGGAATGGGCCCAGTGATGGTTGTCGAGCTCCCACACACCGGCGTCGGCGTCAGTCCACCGCGTTTCGATGGCCTTCACCGCGAGCTCGGCGGCCTGCCAGTGCCCGCTATCGAGGTGATCATGCCTGGCCGCGGCCGCGAAGAGCTGCAGCGCCTCGCCCAGCGCGTCGAGCTGGAACTGGCGGTTGACCCAGTTACCGATCTTGTCCGCGCCGCCCGGGTAGCCGGACAGATGAGCGAGTGACTCCTCCCCGGGCACTGGCCCGCGGGTCACGGTGTAGGCGGGCTTCAGGTCGGGGCCGTCGGCCAGGATGCGTCGGCCACGAAAGAGACGGCGTCATCCAGCAGGCGGTGCGGGCCGTCAGCCGCTACGGCCTGGCCGGCGTAGCACTGATCCCGGATCCATACGTAGCGGTAGTCGTAGTTCCGGCCGGCCTTGGAGCGCTCCGGCAGCGACGTGGTGGCCGCGGCGACCATGCCGCCCGTGCTGCTGGTCAGCCCGGCCAGCACCGCGCAGCTGTGCCGGCTGTCCTTGGTGGCCAGGCTAGGGCGGAGCGCGGTGGCGACCGGGCCGACGGGCTCGGCGGCGACGCCGTAGCCTTCTCCCGCCGAGGTGACCAGTTCGTCCAGTACGCCGGTGAGCCGGGCCCGGGCTGCGGGCCTGAGGCCGGCCACGATCCGGCTCAGCTCTCGCTCCCGCCACTGCGAGACCGCGCCGACCAGACGTTCCCCGCTGGGGGTGAGCTCCAGCGTCACCACGCTGCGGTGCCGTGGATCGCTGCCCCGGGCCACGTGGCCCGCGTTGACCAGCGCCGGCCAGCCTGGTCACCGTGGACGCGTCCAGGCCGAGCGCCCTGGCCACCCGCGAGGACCGGGTGCGGCCAAGCTCAGCCAGGACGGCCAGCATCCGGAACTGGGGCAGCGTGATCGCGCCGTCGAGGACATCCAGGCTGCGCAGCGCGACGCCGGCCAGCACCCGGGTCGCCGCCTGCAGTGCTTCCACCTGCTCCGCGAACTCCGCTCCAGCTGCCGGGGAAGGCACGGGCGCGGCCGGCCGGAGTCTGGACGTGGTAGCCGGCGAGGGTGTGGCCGCACCGGAGTTTTCCACGGCAACAGCATTGTAATGCGAAACACTTGCTATCTGCCAGAGTTGATCCACCGGTTGGTGTAGGCGGCCCGCGCACGGGTAGTGCCGCCGCCAAGGCTTCGGGTGAGCGCGGAATCGCCAGCGGAACGGGACCGCGGGAAGGATGGCGGAGATGACGTGTCGCGGTGGCATCCTTTTCGCGCGCCTGGCCCTGGGGCGATTGCGGGGAGATAAGCACGCACAGTCCAGGAAGCGTTACGCCAGCGCTGGTAGGCTCTCCGCCGATCGCACAGACGGGCCCGGGTGCTGGCCGGATGGTGATCCTGATGGGATACGACATGTTCCGGGGTTCCAGGGATGAGCAACTCGAGGTGAGTACTGCCGAGCGGGGCCTGGCTGCCCTGATCGAGGTGGCCGAGCGGGCCGTGGAGAAGATCGGCTCTTCCGTGCCGCCTGCGCAATTGCGGGCGCTGCTGATCATCGACCAGGCCGGAAGCCTCAACCTCAACCGGCTGGCCACCCACGTGGGCGCCTCCGCGTCTGCCACCAGCAGGCTGTGTGACCGGATGGAAATCGCGGGCCTGCTCACCCGGGACCGGGCGGAAGAAAGCCGCCGGGAGATCGTGCTGCTGCTCACCGAGTCGGGCCGGAGACTGGCCGGGTGGGTGCGGGACCAGCGGCGGGCCGCGCTGGCCGAGATGCTCCAGGCCATGACTCCGGAAGGCCGCGACGCGCTGGTCCGCGGGCTGGGCGAGGTGGCCGCCGACCCGGGCTGATAGTTCTATATGTAAACATTTGCTTTATGCAGCCTGGCCATGGCAGACTTGACATATGGAAATACTTGCCGCAGGCGAAGCAGTTGCGGCGAATCCGCCCCGGATCATGGGCCGGCCCGCTGACGCAGCTGCGAGCGAGCTTGAACAACTAGACGATGAAGAATTGCTGCGTGAGATCCGGTCGTACACACCGGACGACCCGCGCCGGGAGGGGGCGTGCGAGGTCCTGGTGAGCCGGTACCGGGGGCTGGTCCGGGCCTGCGCGAACCGCTACCGGCGCAGCCCGGAACCGACCGAGGACCTGGTCCAGGTCGGTTACGTGGGCCTGCTCAAGGCGATCAACAACTTCGACCCCGGGGTCGGCCGGAATCTGGCCGCCTATGCCCAGCCCTGCATCACCGGGGAGATCAAGCGCTACTTCCGGGATAAGCGTTGGCAGGTACACGTCGAGCGGCCGGTCCAGGAGCGGCTGCTGGCGCTGCGCGAGACGTCCCGTGAGCTGACCCAGCAGCTGGGTCACGCGCCCAGCGACGCCGAGCTCGCCAGCGACCTGGGGATCACCGAAGGTGAGGTGCAGGAGGCGCGGGGCGCCGACATGATCCTCCAGCCCGCCTCACTCGATGCGCCCCTGTCCGGTCAGCCGGACACGGCCAGCCTGGCGGAGTTGCTTGGCGGGGACGACCCGCAGATGGAGCACACCTTGTCGATGGAGGCCCTGGCGGTGCACTGGGGTGAGCTGCCCCGGCGGGAGCAGCGGATCCTGCTCATGCGTTTCTACGGGGACATGACCCAGGCGGAGATCGGCGACACCCTGGGCATCTCACAGATGCACGTCTCCCGGCTGCTCGCCCACGCGCTGACCTTCCTGCGCCAGCGCATCCTCGCCTCGCCGGACGCCGCGGAAGGCCGGCTCGCTGCCTCCTGAGGCGGACTCCGGTCTATGTTCCGGGTCCGTCCCGACCCCGGCCGGGGCTTGCGTGGCCCGCGATTCCCGGCCACGCTTTGCCTAGCCGAGCGGTAGACAGGATGTCACGGAAGTTTCTGGCCTTGCGCCCCACTATTGTGTCGCGGAACACAGAGCGTGGCAGCCGCTAGCCTCGGCCCAGGGGCTTGCGGTCTGGCTTGAAGGAGCGTGGATTGAGGCTACGTCGCGCGGGCGCGCGGTGAGCGTGCCGACCCGGGCTGGCGTGCCTGCTCCGCGCGGCCCGGCCCCGCCGGGCTCGGAGAAGGCCAGCCTGGACCCTGGCCGCTTCGCCTGGCTGGGTGACCCGGACACGATCCTCCTGGTGGAAGACGACGCCGGGGACGTACTGCTGGTCGAGGAACTGCTCGCGGACAGTGGCGTCGCGGCCTCGCTGTCCGCGGTGCGCTCGCTGGCCGAAGCCGCTGACCTGCTCAGCCAGGGCCTGACCCCGGGCTGCATCCTGCTGGACCTGCACCTGCCCGATGCGCGCGGGCTGGACGCGGTCACCCAGATCCTCGCGGCCGCGCCGGGAGCGCCCGTGGTGGTGCTGACCGGGCTGGCCGAGGAGAGCGCCGGGCTGGCGGCGGTCGCCGCGGGCGCCCAGGACTACCTGATCAAAGGCCAGGCGCCCCCGGATGTATTCGGCCGCGCCATCCGCTATGCGACCCAGCGTAAGCACGTGGAGCTGGCGTCCGCCGCGTTGCAGCGCAGTGCGCTGCAGGCGGCGGAGAATGCCCGGCTGGAGCGCGCTCTGCTGCCCACCCCGCTGTTCCGCACCGAGGCGTTCGACATGGTCGCCCGTTACCGCCCAGGCCGGGCCAATGCCCTGCTGGGGGGAGATTTCTACGATGTGGTCGAGACCCCGGACGGCATCGTGCACGCGGTCATTGGTGACGTCTGCGGTCATGGTGCGGCCGAGGCTGCCATCGGGGTCTGCCTGCGGGTGGCCTGGCGGTCCCTGGTGCTGGCGGGCGCCGCCCCGTCAGCGCTGCTGGAACTGCTCGAGCAGATGCTGACGGCGGAGCGAGAGGACGAGCACCTCTTCGCCACCCTCACCCACCTGGTTTTCGGCCTGGACCGGCGGAGCGTCCGGGTGCTCCGGGCCGGCCACCCGGGGCTGCTGCTGCGCACGCCGGGACGCGTCGACCTCGTCGAGGGACCGGTCGGCCCGGCGGTGGGCCTGGAGCCCGGCCAGCACTGGCAGGAGGAAGACCTGCCGCTGCCCGCGGACGCGGGCCTGGTGCTGTTCACCGACGGGCTGTTCGAGGGCCGGGTGGGGCCCGGCAATCAGCGCCTGGGCGAGGAAGGACTGCTGGCCATGGCCAGCGAGCTGGCCTCGCTGCCCCCTGCTGCTTTCGTGGATACCCTGCTGGACACGGCCGAGGCGGCGGCCGCCCCGTACGGCGGGCTCGCCGACGACGTCGCCATCGTCCACCTCGGCTGGAAGGCAGCGCAGTGAGCGCATCCGGAGTGGCGGCTCGCCGGCCCCGGGTTTTCGAGCTCGGCGTTCAGGAATGGTTCCGGCTGGTGTTCGCGGTCCTCGGAGTCCTGGCCGTGCTCGCCGCCGTGCTCGTCGCCTGGCTGACCGCCGAGACCCGGGGGACCTCCAACGAGCTCGTGAACTCGATCCTGCCCGCCCAGGCCCAGGCCTACCGGCTGCAGGGCGCCCTGGTCGACCAGGAGACCGGGGTCCGCGGCTACGGTCTCACCGGGGATCCGCGGTTCCTCCAGCCGTACACGGCCGGCCTGGCCACCGAGAAGGCAGCCGCGGCTCAGCTGCGCTCTCTCATCGCCGGGAATCAGCGGCTGACGGCGGATCTGGCCCGGACCGAGCGGGCCGCCCAGGCCTGGCGGGTGGGGTACGCCGTGCCCTCCATCAACAAGGCCCGCCGGGGTCCCTTGAGCGGCGGCGACCTGGCCCTGCTGGACCAGGGCAAGGCCGCCTTCGACCGGCTCCGGGTGCTGTTCGCCGCCCAGAACGCCCACCTGTCTGCGCAGACGGTGGCCGACCGCGCTGCCCTCGGCCGGGCTCGCGTCTTCCAGAACTGGGTCTACGTCAGCGTCCTGGTGGTCTTCCTGCTCGCCGCCGCGGCCCTGGCGGTCCTGCTGGACCGCACCGTCATCCGGCCGCTGCACCGGCTGCGCGCGGCTTCCGACGAGGTAGCGGGCGGTGACTACAGCCACCACATCCAGCCCAGCGGTCCCGCGGATCTGCGGGCCCTGTCCGAGGCGGTCGAGGGGATGCGCAGCGAGCTGGTCACGGCGCTGGACACCAGCCGGGCCGCGCAGTCGGTCCTGGATGCTCAGGCCGCGGAACTGCGCCGGTCCAACGCCGAGCTGGAGCAGTTCGCCTATGTGGCTTCGCACGACTTGCAGGAACCGTTGCGGAAGGTCGCCTCGTTCTGCCAGTTGCTGGAGAAGCGTTACAGCGACAAGCTCGACGAGCGGGGCCTGAAGTACATCGATTTCGCCGTGGACGGCGCGAAGCGGATGCAGGTCCTGATCAACGATCTGCTGACCTTCTCCCGGGTTGGCCGGGCCAACGACGCGCTTGAGCCGGTGCGGCTCGATGAGCCGCTGAACGCGGCGGTCAACGCCCTGTCCACCGCCCTCGAGGAGACGTCGGCGGTCATCGAGCGGCCCGGATCGCTGCCGGAGGTGATGGGCGACGCGACCCTGCTCGGCATGCTGTGGCAGAACCTCATCGGCAACGCGATCAAGTTCCGGGCGCCGGACCGCACTCCGGTGATCCTGGTCACCGCGGGCGAGCAGCCGGATGGGGGATGGCAGATCGGCGTGGCCGACAACGGGATCGGCGTGCCGGCCGAGTTCGCCGAGAAGATCTTCATCATCTTCCAGCGGCTGCACGGGCGGGACGCGTACCCGGGCACCGGGATCGGACTCGCCCTGTGCAAGCGGATCGTCGAGCAGCACGGCGGCGAGATGTTCCTGGACACGACCTATTCGGGCGGGACGCGCATCTACTTCACGCTGCCCGCACCCGGCCAGCCCGCCGCGCACCCGCCTGACCGTGCTGAGATCAGCGGTACCCTCGCGCTCGCCAGTCCGGCCAGCACGGGTCCGGCCAGCACGGGTCCGGCCGAGGAAAACACCAGCATCAGCCGCGAAGGGACAACGCATGTGCGACCTGGAACTGATCGAAGTCCTGCTGGTCGAGGATGACCCGGGCGACGAGCTGATGACCCGGGAAGCCTTCGAGGAGAACAAGATCCGCAACCGGCTGCACGTGGCGCGGGACGGGGAAGAGGCGCTGGACTTCCTGTACCGCCGCGGTACGCACGCCGACGCACCCCCCCGGACCTGATCCTGCTCGACCTCAACCTGCCCAAATACGACGGGCGCCAGATCCTCGAGCAGATCAAGTCCGACCCGGAGCTCTCGCACGTGCCGGTGGTCATCCTGACCACGTCCTCGTCCGAGGAGGACATCCTGCGCAGCTACAAGCTGCACGCCAACGCGTACGTGACCAAGCCTGTGGACGTGGACCAGTTCATCGCGGCCGTGCGGCAGATCGACGAGTTCTTCGTCTCGGTGGTCAAGCTGCCCAAGCGGTGACCTCCACGCCGGGGATGCCGCGAGGTGAGGGCCGGCGGCCGGTCACGCCCGGTCGCGAGCGTGGTCCTCATCCGCGGCGGCAGGCGTGCCGTTCCCGCTGGCACCGGAGTGGCGGGCGTCCCCACCCGCTGCGTCCGGGCTATCTGCTGCCGGGTCGCCCGGGCCGTCCGTGTCTTCGTCTTCGTCTTCGTCTTCGTCGCCGTTGCGGTTTCGCTTGACCATGTCAGCCAGCGCCTTGCGCCGGTCAGCCCAGCTGGAACCACGCGGCACCTTGAGCGAGATGAAGGCCACCGCACCGGTCGGGATGGGGAGCCAGAAGTTAACCAGCCGCCAGGCCAGCACGCCCAGCGTTGCGACGCTGCGGGTCAGGCCGAAGGTGACCAGGAGCACGGGGGTCACCGAATCGATAACGCCCAGCCCGGCCGGGGTGATCGGGATGGCGCCGAGCACGTTGGCGATCCCGTACGCGGCGAACAGCCCCACCGGATTGGTGAAGCTGCCGAACGCGGCGATGAAGCACCACAGCGACGCCGCGTCCAGCAGCCAGTTCAGCGACGCCCAGGTCATCGAGCCGACCAGGACCCGCCGGTCGCGAGCCAGGCGGCGCAGTGACTCGTCCGCCTGCAGAACGATGTTCTCCAGGCGCGCGCCACCGACCCCCGGGATCCGGTTGCCGATCGCGCGCAGGATGCGCCCGGCCCGTTCCGCACCCCGGGTCAGCCCGATCACCAGCGCCGCCATCAGTGCGAGCAGGATCGCGCCGACGATGGCCACGGTCACGTAGATAGGCCGGAACCCGGCCAGCGGGATGGAGATGACCAGCGACAGCCAGAGCAGCACGTTGAGCACGACGGTGGAGCCCATGCCCTTGGTCGCCATCATCACGCCGACGTCGGTGCCGTCCAGGCCCTCCGCGGTGAACAGCGTGAACCCAACCCCCGCGCTGCCGACGGTGCCGGCCGGGATCATGTGTGCCACCGCCGCGGCGGCCAGGTCGATCCGGAACAGCCGGGACAGACCCGGGCGGCCCTTCGGGGGCAGCAGCTCCCGGGTCAGCAGGGCGTAACAAAACAGCGAGAGCCCCTCCAGGACGATCCCGGCGATCATCCAGCCGATGCCCAGCCGGTCGAGCAGGTAGAGGTCCTTGCTCGCGCCCACGAGCTCCGGGATGACCAGGTACTCGATGATCAAGGCCAGGAGGAACAGCAGTACCACCCGGCGCAGCGGCCGCCGGATCGCCCGGGCCCAGCGAGTGTGCAGCCAGCGGGCCCGTAGCCAGCGTGGCAGCGGGGGAGCGCCCCCGCCCTGCGGTGGGTTCCCCGGCTCCTCCTGCTGCGGCGAAGTCAGCTTCTGTCCAGCCGCCGGAAGGTGACCTCGTTGAGCAGGAGGCGCAGCGCCGCCGCGGCGGGGATGGCGACCAGGGCCCCGATGAGACCCATCAGCGCCCCGCCGAGCAGCACTGCCACCACCGTCACCACCGCCGGCACCTCCACCGTCCGTCCCATGATTCTTGGCACAATGAGGTAATCCTCCGCCAGTCGGTACGCGATGTAAAAAGCAAGGGTCGCGATAGCCACCGGCAGGGACACGGTCAGGGCCACCAGGGAGACGATGGCCCCGCCCACGGTGGACCCGATGACCGGAATGAGGTCCAGCAGGGCCACCAGGAGGCCGAGCAGCAGCGGGTAGGGAACGCCGAAGATCTGCAGCCACGCCCAGGTGCCGACGCCGGCGATCAGTGACGTGAGGAAGTTCCCCAGCATGTAGCCGCCGACCTTGACGAAGATCTCGTCGCCGATCAGGATGACGCGGGACCGCCGGGACTGCGGGGCCAGCCGGTACAAGAACAGCTTGATCCGCGGCATCGCGGCCAGGAAGTAGATCACCAGCACGACGACGACCAGCATTGAGCTGGCCGCGCTCAGAACCAGCGCGCCGGCCCCCAGCACGCCGCCCACCAGTGCGGTGCCCTTGCTGGACAGCAGCTTGGAGATCCGCTGCTCGATGTGGAATCGCGTATTCAGCTTGCCAAGCTCGGAGTTGTGATCCTTGAGCGTGGTCACGTAGTGCGGCAGCTCATGAACCAGGGCGGTGACCTGGGCGGTCAGCGGGGGGGCGGCGGCAGCCACGAAGCCCGCGACGATGGCGGTCACGATGAGCAGGATCACGATCACGGCGGACCAGCGGGGCAGCCGCCGGCGGGTCAGCCAGTTCACCGCGGGGTCCAGCCCGGCCGCGATGAACAGGGCCAGGCCGATGAGGACGAGCACTGAGCGCGCCCTGATCAGCAGCTCGACCAGCCCGTAGGTGACCGCCACCCCGGCTGCGGCGGCCATGCCGACGAAGAAGGGCGAGCGCCGGTTCATCGGGCGGCCGAGCCGGCCCAGCCCTCCGGTCTCCTCGGCGATCGAGGCGGCTGCCTCAACCGCCCGCTGCATGTGATCGGGCGGCTCGTTCCCGCGAACGTCCCCGGTGGCTCCCGGCTCGCCTGGATTCCCAGGGCCCGGCCGGAAGCCTGTGCCGTTTCCGCCAGTGCCGTTTCCGCCTGAGCTGTTCCCGCCTGAGCGGTCGCCGCCCCTGCCGTTCCCGCCTGAGCGGTCGCCGCCCGTGCCGTCCGCCGCGCTCTCCTCGCGAAGTACGTGGTCGTTGGCCAGGGCCGGCTCGCTGGGGCTGGTCTCCGGATGGTCGGGGTATGGTTCGCCCGGCTGATCTGCGGCGTCATGGCGTGGCTGGTCCAGGTCGCCGCGCGTCACGTCACCCAAGCCTCCTCCGGGCACGGCCAGCCTCCTGCGGGGGACTGCCGGGCTGACCGGAGGCCGGCGGGGGGCGGCAGACCCATGGGGCACTACGGTGCCCTGCCCCGGCCCGTTCACACATTCTCGCCAGGCCAGATCTGGCTCCCCAGGTGCAGATCTGGGCGGCCACGGCCGGCCTGAGCGGGACAAGGACGAGTTCGCGGCGCCAGGCTGCGGCCTATCTGATCGCCGCCAGGCTGCGGCCTATCTGCTCCCGCCGGGCTGCGGGCTGCCGATGCGGCAGCCGGTGCCCCCCATGCTCGCTGCGCCGCTGTTCCCGGTGGCGTTGCTGGCCGTCGCCCGCTGCCGGGCCGCCATGACCATGACCACGGCCTGACTACAGCCGCGTCCGCCCGGCCCGGCGCTGAGCAGACTCGAAATGAGCAGGCTCACGGCCGCGATCAGCAGCAACGGAAGCAGCACGACCCGGCCGATCCGGCGGTTGGCCCGCCGTCCGCGCGGGTAACGCTGCGGCCCGGGGCGGTAGCGGCGGCCAGGCAGCCGGTACCGGGTCCACCACCGGCCGGGCGGCAGCGTCTCCACGGCCGGCATCGCCTCCTGCCGGGTGAGGTGGGTGAAGACACCGAACATCGTGGCCAGCCGGGGCTCCGCGGACTGGAGGACGTCATCGATCGCGTCCAGCGCGTGCTGCTGGCTTGCGGACAGGGTCATGGCTACTCTCCCGGGTCTGGCGCTGGATCTAGCGCTACCCCGGAGCCGCGGATTAAACGGGCCGACCGGCGCGTCGTCCAGTCAGACGGCTGCGGACAGCCTGAGGCGCGTGGGGCGGGAGGTTCCCGTGAAACCTCAGGTCAAACGGGTATGAAGCTCCCCGCCACGGGTAGAGGCAGGCGCCCCGTGACCAAGAAGGAGCGCCGCAGATCATGACGAGCATCGAAGCCGCACGGGGAGAGGTGGACATGGACAGCCCGCCCGCGTGGCGCGCTACCGCCGCCGCCTTCACCGCGGCGGTGGAATCCGGGCGGCTGGATCTGCCGCTGCCGGGCAGCGGGCGAACCCGGGAGCGCTGGGCCCGGCTGGCCGATCTGGCCGCCGAAGACCTGTCCCTGGTCCGGCTGGGTGAGGGGCACGCCGACGCGGTGGCCATCCTGGCCGAGCTAGGCGGCCCGGAGCCCGAGCCGGGCAGCCGCTGGGGCGTCTGGGCCGCGCAGCCGCCGGGCAGCGGCCTGACCGCGACCCACGCCGCGCGGGGCTGGCGGCTCACCGGCCTCAAGCAGTACTGCTCCGGCGCGCGCGTCTGCACTGGTGCGCTCGTCACCGCGGCGGCGCCAGACGGGATGCGGCTGTTCACGGTGGTCACCGACGGTCTCACGCCGGTGCCGGGCAGTTGGCCGGCCACCGGCATGGCCGGCAGCGACACCCTCAACGTCAACTTCGATGACGTGCCTGCCGAGCCGGTCGGCCCGCCCGGCGGTTACACCGGGCGGCCCGGCTTCACCCACGGCGGAGTGGGCGTGGCGGCGTGCTGGTACGGCGGGGCCCGCGCCGTCGCGGACACCCTGCTCGCCGCGGCGCGCCGCCGTGACGTGGGCCCGCACGCCCTGGCCCACCTGGGCGCGGCCGACATCGCGCTGACCAGCGCCCGGGCCGCGCTGGACGGGGCCGCGGACGAGATCGACGCCGATCCCTACGACCTGGACGCAGCCGGGCCCGCCCGCGCGCTACGGGTCCGGGCCCAGGTCGAGGCGGCTGCGGCCGAGGTGATGACCCGGGTCGGCCGGGCGCTCGGGCCGGCCCGCTGGGCCACGACGAGGCGCACGCCCGGCGGGTCGCGGACCTGACCGTGTACCTGCGCCAGCACCACGCCGAACGGGACCTGGCCCAGCTCGGCACCCTGGTCGCGGAGCAGGGCGCGGCGTGGTGAACCTGATCGAGCGGCCCGGCACCGCGGAGGCGGACTGGCAGGCCTGGGCCGGGCTGCGCCAGCTCCCGGTGGCCGACCCGACCGGCTGGAAACGCGTGCTGGTGCTCGCCGCCCATCCCGACGACGAGGTGCTCGGCGTGGGCGGCACGATGGCCCTGCTGGCCGCCGGCGGGACCCGGCTCCGGCTGGTCGCGGTGACCGACGGTGAAGCGTCCCATCCCGGCCATCCCGACCCAGCGGCGCTGGCCGCCCTCCGGGCGGCCGAGACCGCCGACGCGCTGCGTGTCCTGGGCGCCCAGGACACCGAGGTGATCCGGCTCGGCTTCCCGGACACCCGCGTGGCGGCCCGTGAGGACGCCCTCGCCGGCCAGTTGCGCGATCTCGTGGCCGGCTGCGACGCGGTCCTGGCCCCCTGGGACCAGGATGTGCACGCCGACCACGAGGCGGTGGGCCGGGCCGCCCAGCGCGCCAGCGCCCTCACCCACTGGTACCCGGTGTGGACCTGGCACTGGGCCGCCCCGGGCGACTCACGGGTGCCATGGCATCAGGGCCTGCGAGTTTCGTTGCGGCCCTCGATTGTGGCCCGCAAACGCGCAGCCATCGGCTGCTTCGCCAGCCAGCTGGAACCCCGGGGTTCCGGCACCGGCCCGGTGCTCACCCCGGAGACCGTGGCACATTTCGTCCGGGACCACGAGGTCCTGCTCCGGGCGGAAGGCCGATGACCCTGGATACGGGTTATTTCGACCAGATGTACGCGGCGGCCGACGACCCGTGGGGGCTGGCCACCCGCTGGTACGAGGCACGCAAGTACGCGCTCAGCCTCGCGCTGCTGCCGGAGCGGCACTACCGGTGGGCGTTCGAGCCCGGCTGCTCGGTCGGGGTGCTGACCGCGATGCTGGCCGCGCGCTGCGGCCACGTGCTGGCCTGGGACGCCTCGGCCGAAGCGGTCCGCTCGGCGGCGACGCGGACCGCCGCGCTGCCGAACGTCTGCGTGCGCCGCGGAGCGATCCCCGCCGACTGGCCGCCCGGCCAGTTCGACCTCATCGTGTTCTCCGAGGTGCTGTACTACTTCGCCGGCGACGGGCTGGGCGAGGTCCTGGACGCGGGCGTCGCGTCGCTCCGGCCCGGCGGCACGCTGCTCGCGGTGCACTGGAGGCATCCGGTGGCCGACTACCCGCGCAGCGGCGACGACGTGCACCGCGTCCTGGCTGCGCGCCGCGACCTGGCGCTGCGGGTTGGGCATACCGAAGCGGACTTCCACGCCGGGGTCTACCAGCGGGCCGGCTGTCCGCGGGTCTCGGTGGCCGAGGCCGAGGGCCTGGTATGAGCAGCCCCGTGTTTAGCAGGCCCGTGTTCAGCAGGCCGGCGTGATCAACGCCGTCGGTGTGGTCATCCCCGCGCACGACGAGGAGGACCTGCTGCCGTCCTGCCTGGCCGCGGTGCGGCTGGCCGCCGCCCCGCTGGCCGGGATCGGTGTCCACGTGGTGGTGGTGGCAGACGCCTGCACCGACCAGACCGCGCCGCTGGCCCGGGCCGGGGGTGCGGCGGTGCTGGACATCCAGGCCCGGAGCGTCGGCGCCGCCCGCGCCGCCGGTGTCGAGGAGGTGCTTCGCCGGACTGCCCCGCTCGATCCGGCCTCCGTCTGGCTGGCCACGACGGATGCGGACACGCTGGTGCCGCCGTGCTGGCTCACCCGGCAGCTGCGCTACGCCGGCGGAGGCTGGGACGCGGTCGTGGGCACGGTCACGGTCACCGACTGGCGCCAGTACCCGGCCGGGCTGCCGCCGCGGTTCGCGCGGCTCTATGACACGACCGGCCCGACCCATCCGCATGTGCACGGGGCCAACCTGGGCTTCAGCGCGGTCGCGTACCTGGCCGCCGGTGGTTTCGGGCCCGTCCCGACCGCCGAGGACCACGCGCTGGTCAGTGCGCTCACCGCCGCCGGCCGCCGGGTGCTGCGCACCACCACGGTGAGCGTGGTCACCTCGGCCCGGCGCCGGGCCCGGGCCCCGCACGGCTTCAGCCATCTACTGGCCGGCCTGGCGGCCGCCGAAGCCTGAGCAGCCGTCGGCGTGGCTCCCGGTCAGGTCTGGGGTTGCTGGCTGGGCCGCCGGCCGGCCGACCGGCGGACAGCGCCCTGGCGGACGTGGCCGGGGTCATCCTCGTCCGGGTCATCCCCGTCCGACGCGGTCTGGGTCGGATCGATGAACACGTGCGGGGTGACCGGCAGCCGTTCGGACAGCCGGTGGTCGATGTCCTCAGCCAGGTCTTCCACCTGGCCGGCGCTGGAGTCATCGCTCAGCGCGACCCGGGCCGCGACGATCAGGCTGTCCGGCCCCACGTGCATGGTCTGCAGCTCCAGCAGATGGTCCACACCCGGGGTCTGCTCGATTTCCTCCCGGATCGCCTGGCGGACCTTGGGGTCGGCAGACCGGCCGATAAGCAGCTCCCGGCTGTCCATGCCGAGCCGGAAGGCCACCACGATCAGCAGCACCCCGATGGCGATCGAGGCGCCCCCGTCAAAGACCGGGGAGCCGGTGATCTGCTCCAGGAGCAGGCCGCCGGCGGCCAGCGCGAGCCCGATGATCGCCGCGGTGTCCTCGAACAGGGCGGCCTTGACCGTCGTGTCCCGGCTGGTCTTGACGTGCTCCAGGGTGTGCGTGTGCGAGCGGTGGGCTTCGCCGCGCAGCTGGCCATAGGCCCTGATGAACGACGTGCCCTCGGCGATGGCGCACACGGCCAGCACCACGTACGCGATCAGGAAGTCGTTCGTCTTGCTGTGCAGCGAGAGAATGCCCTCGAAGATCGAGAAGCCCGCGCCCGCGATGAAGATCCCGAACGCGGCGAGCAATGACCAGAAGTAACGTTCCTGCCCGTACCCGAACGGGTGCTCCTCGTCGGCCGGGCGCTGGCCCTGGCGGACCGAGGTGAACAGGAAGACCTGGTTGAGCGTGTCCGCGAACGAGTGGGCCGCCTCGGCCAGCATCGCGCTGGAACCGGTGAGCACCCCGGCCACCAGCTTGGCCAGCATGACGATGATGTTGGCCCCGCCGGCGATGATCACCGTGCGGGTGGTGGACTGGCGCGACTCGGCCTGCTGTTCCTCGCGCGACTGGCTCGTCCCGGACGTCATAGCCGGCCTGCCCCGGCCGCGGTGTCTTTCATCGCGGTCAAGTTGCCCGGGGCAGATCCGGCTAAACCCGGAGTCAGCCGCGGTGCTGCAGCGTGTAACGGACCGTCTGGACCTGGATCAGGCCGTCCGAGAACACGAACGTGTCGATGCCGTCGTCCGCGAACGTGGCGCCGGCGTCCGCGGCCCACTCCAGGAACAGCACGTCACCCTCGTAGATCTGGGTCTTCAGGGTCCAGTTGGCGTTCGGTACGTCCGCCAGCAGCTGGGTGAACGCGGCCCGGATCCCGTCCTTTCCGTGCAGCGCGCCTGCGGGCGTGATGAGCACCCCATCCCCGGCGTAGTCGGCGACGATCTCGTCCAGGTCGCCGGCGCCGAGCGCCTCGACGTGGTGGCCGAAAACTTCCTGTGGTGTCCGTGCCATCGCCATCTCCCGTGGTAGCAGCCCGTACCGCCTAGCCTATGGTGCGCACCCCCGACCCGGAAGGCAGAGCCCATCGTGACCGCAACCGTTCCCGCCGCCCCGGAGCCGCCCGCCACCCCCGGAGTCCAGCGCAGGATCGCCGGGGAACTCGGAGTGCGGGAGGGGCAGGTCAGCGCGGCGGTCGAGCTGCTCGACGGTGGGGCCACGGTGCCGTTCATCGCCCGGTACCGCAAGGAGGCGACCGGCGCCCTGGACGACGCGCAGCTGCGCACGCTGGAGGAGCGGCTGCGCTACCTGCGCGAGCTGGATGAGCGGCGGGCGGCCATCCTGGAGTCGATCCGCGCCCAGGGCAAGCTCGACGACCAGCTGGCCGCGCGCATCATGGCCGCCGACTCCAAGGCCCGGCTGGAAGACATCTACCTGCCCTACAAGCCGAAGCGCCGGACCAAGGCCCAGATAGCCCGCGAGGCGGGGCTGGAGCCGCTCGCTGACCAGCTGCTGGCCCACCCGGAGGCGGTCCCGGAGCAGGCCGCCGCGAACTACGTGGACGCCGAGCGCGGCCTGCCCGACGTGGCCGCCGCGCTGGACGGCGCCCGGGCCATCCTGGTCGAGCGGTTCGCCGAGGACGCTGACCTGATCGGCGAGCTGCGGGAGCAGATGTGGTCCTGGGGCCGGCTGGTCTCCCGGGTCCGCGAGGGCCGGGAGGAGGCGGGCGCCAAGTTCGCCGACTACTTCGAGTTCGCCGAGCCGTTCACCGCGCTGCCCTCGCACCGGATCCTGGCCATGATGCGCGGGGAGAAGGAAGAGATCCTGGACCTGACCATGGATCCGGGCGAGCCCCCGGCTGACGGCCTGGCTCCTTCCGTCCCTTCAGATTACGCAACGAAAATCGCCCGGCGCTATGACGTCCGCGACCAGGGCCGTCCGGCCGACCGCTGGCTGGGGGACACGGTGACGTGGGCCTGGCGGACCAGGATCTCCGTGCACCTGGGGGTCGACCTGCGGATGCGGCTCTGGCAGCGGGCCGAGGACGAGGCGGTGGCGGTGTTCGCGGCCAACCTCCGCGACCTGCTGCTCGCCGCGCCTGCCGGTTCCCGGTCCACGATGGGCCTGGACCCGGGGTTCCGCACCGGGGTCAAGGTCGCCGTGGTGGACGGGACGGGGAAGGCGGTCGCCACCGAGACGATCTACCCGCACGAGCTGAGGCGGGGCGGGGCCGGCGGGGCTGGCTCCCCGCGGTGGGCGGAGTCCCTCACCACGCTGGCCCGGCTGGCCGCGGCGCACCGGGTGGAGCTGATCGCGATCGGGAACGGCACCGCCTCGCGGGAGACCGACCGGCTGGCCGCGGACCTGATCAAGGCGCACCCGGAGCTGAAGCTCACCAAGGTGATGGTGTCCGAGGCGGGGGCGTCAGTGTACTCGGCGTCCGCCTACGCCTCCCGTGAGCTGCCCGGCATGGATGTGTCGCTGCGCGGCGCGGTCTCGATCGCCCGGCGGCTGCAGGATCCGCTGGCCGAGCTGGTCAAGATCGACCCGAAGTCCATCGGGGTCGGCCAGTACCAGCATGACCTGGCCGAGATCAAGCTGTCCCATTCGCTGGACGCCGTGGTCGAGGACTGCGTGAACGCGGTCGGGGTGGACGTGAATACGGCGTCGGTCCCGTTGCTGGCCCGGGTGTCGGGCATCAGCGAAGGGCTGGCGGCCGCGGTCGTGTCGCGCCGGGACGAGGCCGGCCCGTTCCGCAGCCGGACGGCGCTCAAGGAGGTGCCGAGGCTGGGCCCGAAGGCGTTTGAGCAGTGTGCCGGGTTCCTGCGCATCCCGGGCGGCGATGACCCGCTCGACGCGTCCAGCGTTCACCCGGAGGCCTATCCCGTGGTCCGGCGCATCCTGCAGGCCGCCGGGACGGGCATGCCCGGGCTGATCGGGAACGCGTCGCTGCTGCGGTCGCTGCGGCCGCAGGACTTCACCGACCAGCGATTCGGCCTGCCGACGGTGACTGACATCCTCAGCGAGCTGGAGAAGCCCGGCCGTGACCCGCGGCCCGCGTTCACCACGGCCAGCTTCGCCGAGGGCGTGGAAACCCTGGAGGACCTGGCGCCGGGCCTGGTGCTCGAGGGCGTGGTCACCAACGTGGCCGCGTTCGGGGCGTTCGTGGACATTGGCGTGCATCAGGACGGTCTGGTGCATGTGTCCGCGATGTCGCGGAACTTCGTTTCTGATCCGCACCAGGTCGTGAAGTCAGGTGACGTGGTCAGGGTCCGGGTGCTCGGGGTGGACATCCCGCGCAAGCGGATCTCGCTGACCCTGCGGCTGGATGAGGAGGCGCCAGCCCGGGGCGGCGGGCCGCGCCGGGAGCCGGGCCGGACAGACGCACCGCCGAGCCGGGAGACGGGACGGGAAAACCCGGCGCCGCGCCGGGAGCGTGGCAGCGATCGGGCGGACCGGGGCCAGGGGAGCGGGTCCATGGCCGATGCGCTCCGGCGGGCGGGCCTGGTCGGGGACCAGTCTGACCAGCGGCCGGAGGGTGGCCGCCGCTGAGCTCACCCGCGGCCGCCGGAGCGCAATTCAGCCACGGCGGAGCACGTGAAGGCCTACGCGGTCAAGAGGCGGGTAAACACCAGAGAGAACACTCTGTTTAGAGTGTGTTACTGGTTGTTAAATGTGAGCCTGCTGTGGCAGATGTCCGCAGATCGGTCTGGGCAGGCTCCTGACACCACCCGGGGGCGGGCGATCCCGCTCTCAGCTGCGGGGTGGCGGCGTGCGGGGAGGTCACGCCAGCAGTGTCGTCCGCCGGGGGCTGCGGCCCTGGGCGGAAACCCGGGCGGGGGCCCGGGGCGTGCGGGGGTGCGCGTTGGCGTGGCGACAGGTAATGATGGCGGCCTACACCGCCTGGATCGTGCTGCTCGCCTCCTGCTACTTCCTGCTGCCCGGGCCGCGGGTCGTGTTCTGGGGCCTGCTCGCGCTCAGCGGGGTATTCGCCATCGTGGCGGGCGTCATCCTCAACCGGCCGGCCGCCCCCGCGGCCTGGCTGCTGCTGGCCGCCGCGAACCTCAGCTTCGCCATCGGCCAGATCAGCTTCCTCGTCATCACCGAGGTCAGGCACGAGAACCTGGCGTTCCCGTCTGCGGTTGACGGCTTCTACCTGAGCACCTACCCGATCTACGCGGCCGGGCTGCTGATCTTCATCCGGCGCCGCGGGGCCGGGCACGACCGGCGCAGCCTGCTGGACGCGTTCACGGTGACCATCAGCCTGACCCTGCTGTCCTGGCTGTACCTGATCCTGCCTTATGTGCACAATCCTGAGCTGACCTGGCTGCAGAAGGCGGTCTCGATCGCCTACCCGATCGGGGATGTGCTGGTCCTCGCCATGCTGGCCCGGTTCCTGGCGGCGGGCGCCTGGCGCACCAGGTCCGTCCAGCTCCTCACCATCGGCTCCCTGGGCCTGCTGGCTTCGGACGTCTCTTTCGGCCTTCTCCAGCTGTACAGCTCGTTCCATCCGGGAACCGCCACCGACCTGGGCTGGCTGGTGTTCTACGCCGCCTGGGGGGCGGCCGCGCTGCACCCGAGCATGACCACGCTGACCGAGCCGATCCCGCGTTCCCAGCCGCTGAGCTCACCCTTCCGGCTGGTCCTGATCATGCTCGCCGCGCTGGTCGCACCCGTGGTGCTATTCGCCGAGTCCGTCCGCGGCCGGGTGATCGACGCCGGTGTCATCGCGGTCTGCTCCGCCCTGCTGTATCTCCTGGTGCTGTCGCGCCTGGCAGATGCGGCGGCGGCACTGCGCCGGGCGCTGGCCCGTGCGGAGGTCCTGCGGCAAGCCAGCGCCGCGCTGGCCGCGGCGGCGACCGTAGAGCAGGCGGGCGAGGCGGTCCGGGCCGGGGTGGGGTCTCTGCTCCGCGGGCAGCCGGAGGCCGCGGTGCTCGCCGTGCGGGAGGAAGGCCGCCTCCGGGTCGTAGGTGCGCCCCCGGGCGAGCCTCCCGTCGCCCTGGACCTGCCTGCCGCGGTGACCGACAACTGGCCCTCCCTGCTCGCCGGGCCCGCCTCCCGCATCCTGCCCCTCGGGGACGCCCCCGGCAGTGCCAGCGTCCTGCTGTGCCCGCTGGCCCTGCAGGACCGGCCCTCCGGCGACCCGCTGATCGGGGTGCTGGCCGTGTTCGGCCCGGGCCAGGACCTCGCCGCGCTGTCTAGGATCCTGGAGGTGCTGGCCCAGCAGGCGGCCCTGGTGGTCGAGCGGGTCCTGCTTAGCCAGGAAGTGCTCCGGCGCGACAGCGAGGCGTACTTCCGCACCCTGGTCCACGACACCTCCGACGTCATCCTGATCGTGGACGACGACGACCGGGTCCGGTACGCGACCCCGTCGGCCCGCGGCATTTTCGGCGAGGTCCCGGCGGAGGGGGAGTACCTGTGGGATCTCGTCCAGCCGGATGAGCGGGACGAGATCACCCGGGCCCTGGCCGAGATGCGCGACGGCGAGGGCCGGGCCATCGACGACGACTGGCGGATCACCTCCCGCGACGGCAGCTACGTCGAGGTGGAGGTCAGGTGCAGCGATTTGCGGAACGAGCCCACCGTCGGCGGCCTGGTGCTCACGCTGCGGGACGTTACCGAGCAACGCCAGCTTGAGCGGGAGCTCAAGTTCCGGGCCTTCCACGACTCGCTCACCGGGCTGCCCAACCGCATGCTGTTCCAGGAGCGGGTGGTCCGGGCGATGGCCCGGGCCCGGCGCACCGACGCGATCGTCGGGGTGCTCTTCATCGACCTGGACGACTTCAAGGTCACCAACGACACCATGGGGCACAGCGTCGGTGACGAACTGCTGGTCGCGGCCGGGATGCGGCTGTCCGCGCTGACCACGGGCCGCGGCACATCGGCCCGGCTCGGCGGCGACGAGTTCGCCCTGCTCATCGAGGACGCGCCGGACGCCGCCGCGGTGGAAAACCTGGCCGAGGCCATCGTGCTGGCCTTCCGGGAGCCGTTCACGCTGGCCATCGGCTCGGCCGTCGTCACCGCGACCGTGGGCCTCGCCACCAGCGAGGACGCCAGCAGTGCCGGCGACCTGGTCCGGGAGGCGGACCTCGCGCTCTACGCGGGCAAGGCCGCGGGCAAGCGGCAATGGCGCCGCTACCAGCCGGTGCTCAGCGCCGGGATGATGCGCCGGCGCGATCTGCAGGCCGCCCTGGACAGCGCGGTGGCCAACTCGGCCTTCACGCTGGCCTACCAGCCGATCGTGGAACTCAGCACTGGGGCCGTGGCCGGGTTCGAGGCGCTGCTGCGCTGGCCGCACGCGGAGTGGGGCATGGTCCTGCCGGACCAGTTCATCACCCTGGCCGAGGAGACCGGGCATATCGTCCCGCTCGGTGCCTGGGTTCTCCAGCAGGCCACCGCCGATCTGGCCGGCTGGCAGCAGCGGGCCCGCGATCACCCGCCGGTGTACGTGAGCGTGAACGTGGCCGCCCGCCAGTTGCGTGACACGGGTTTTGTCGGGGAGGTCAGGGCCCGGCTCACCGAAGCCGGGGTGTCCCCGTCGTCCCTGGTGCTGGAGCTGACCGAGAGCGGCCTGCTCCGCCCGGACCAGCGGTTCCGGGCCGACCTGGACGAGCTGAAGGAGATGGGGGTGCAGCTGGCCATCGATGACTTCGGCACCGGCTACTCGTCCCTCAGCTACCTGCGCGAGCTGCCGATCGATGTGCTCAAGATCGACAAGTCCTTCGTGGACGGGATCGCCGTGTCCACGAAGCGGCTCGCCCTCGCCGAGGTCATCGTCCGGATCGCCAAGACGCTGGGGCTGACCGTGATCGCCGAGGGGATCGAGAGCGAGGTCCAGCGGGACATGCTGGTCTCGATGGGCTGCCACTACGGGCAGGGCTACCTGCTGGCCGCCCCCATGCCGGCCGCTGAGGCCGAGGCCCTGCTCCGGGTCGGCCGCGGCCTGGTACCGCAGCTGCCCGGCTCCCGCCGGTTAATACGGGCCCAGCTCGCCCCGGTCTGGTTGACCCGCCCGCCCTGGTCTGGTTGACCCGCCCGTCCCGCCCGCCCCGCCCGCCCGCCCCGCCCGCCCCGCCGCCCCGTCCTGGTTGACCTGGCCGCTGCCTAATGCTCTTATTGAGCAGAGGAATCAGATGATATTGGGGGTTGGCCATGGCGGAACGAGGCGCGGGCGGCTATCACTATCAGCCTGGCTTCGGGAACGAGTTCGTCAGTGAAGCGGTCCCGGGTGCCCTGCCCGCCGGCCGCAACTCGCCGCAGCGGGCCCCACTCGGGCTGTACGCGGAGCAACTGAGCGGGACGGCGTTTACCCAGCCGCGCGCGGTCAACCGGCGGACCTGGGTCTACCGGATCATGCCGTCCGCGGCCCACCCGCGCTTCGACCGGATCGGCAACGGATCCTGGCGCGGCGCACCGTTCGACGAGATCGAGCCCGACCCCAACCGGCTTCGCTGGGACCCGCTGCCGCTGCCTGCCGACCCGGTGGATTTCGTCAACGGCCTCTACACGGTGGGCGGGAACGGGGACCTGCGGACCCGCACCGGGATGGCCGTGCACCTGTACGCAGCCACCTCGCCGATGACCGACCGCTATTTCGTGGACGCGGATGGGGAACTGCTGTTCGTGCCGCAGCAGGGCACCCTCGTCCTGCACACCGAACTAGGGCCGCTGCAGCTAGGACCCGGTGAGATCGCCGTAGTCCCGCGGGGGATCCGGTTCCGGGTGGACCTGCCCGGCGGCCCAGCCCGGGGCTACGTGTGCGAGAACTACGGTGCGCCCTTCACCCTGCCCGAGCGCGGCCCGATCGGCGCCAACGGGCTGGCCAGCGAGCGTGACTTCCTGGCTCCGGTGGCCGCCTACGAAGAACGCGGCGGCCCGGTCGAGGTGGTGCAGAAGTTCGGCGGCCACCTGTGGGCGGCGCCTTACAGCCATTCACCGCTGGACGTCGTGGCCTGGCACGGCAGCTACGTGCCGGTCAAGTACGACACCGCGAACTTCATGGTGCTGGGCACGGTCAGCTTCGACCATCCGGACCCGTCGATCTACACCGTGCTCACCTCGCCGTCTGAATCGCCGGGCCAGGCCAACGTGGACTTCGTCATCTTCCCGCCGCGCTGGCTGGTCGCCGACGACACCTTCCGGCCGCCCTGGTTCCACCGCAACGTGATGTCGGAGTTCATGGGGCTGGTCGAGGGGGCCTACGACGCCAAGGCCGAGGGGTTCCTGCCCGGCGGGGCCAGCCTGCACAACACGTTCACCTCGCACGGCCCGGACGCCGAAACGTTCGCCCGGGCCAGCCAGGCCGAACTGGCCCCGCAGAAGGTCACCGGCACCCTGGCGTTCATGTTCGAGAGCCGCTGGATGATCATCCCGACCCGGCAGGCCATGGAGGCCGCGCACCGCCAGCCCGATTATGACTCGGTCTGGGCGGACCTGGCCCCGTCCTTCGCCGGGCCCGCCTCTCAGCGGTGACCGGGCTTTCGGGGCGGTCCGCGGCCCCGCAGGTCCCCGGCGCCGCGCTGCTGGCGGTGCCGCCACCACGTTTCACGGGCATGCTGCCGCTGTGGTACCAGCTGGCCCAGAGCCTGCGCGCCGCCATCCTGGGGCTGGACCGGGATGGCCCGCTCCGGCTGCCGACCGAGGTGCAGTTCGCCCGGCATTACGGGGTGAGCCTGACCACGGTGCGCCAGGCGCTGAGCTCCCTGGCGACCGAGGGCCTGATCAGCAGGCACCGGCGGCGGGGCACGTTTGTCAACGCGGACGCACTGCGGATCCGGGCCCTGCGCGTGCTGGGCTCCGCGGACGCGGTCATGGCCCAGCAATCCAGCGACGAGGTCCGGGTGCTCGGCCGGACCCGGGTGCGGGCCGCTGCGGTGCCCCGGCGGCTGGGCCCGGCCCGTGAGGCCGTGCTGATCCGCCGGCTGCGCCTCGACGAAGGCGTGCCGGTCAGCTACGCGGAGAACTACCTGCACCCCGAGCATGCGGCCCGGGTCAGCGACGAGGCCCTGGCGCGCGTCCCGGTGACCAAGATCCTCCGCGACGAGCTGTCGCTGCCGCTGCGCAGGATCGACAATGAGGTCTCCGCCCGTCCCGCCCCGGCTGACGTGGCCGCGCTACTGCAGATCGATGCGCTCAGTCCGGTACTGGTTTCCGAAAACGTGACCTACGCGGCGGAGGCTACCCCGGTGGACGTGGCCCGGATCCACTACCGTGGCGACCGCTTCACATTCGCGATCTCCCTGGACATTCCTTGACCTCGCTGACTTTCACCGAGCACGCCCTGCCGTACTGCGTGTTCTCCCGCGGCACGGACAGCCCCCGGGTCGGGGCGGGCTTCGGCACGTACATCGTCGACCTCCACCGGACATTCGGCGACCAGACCTTCGCTGGGCCCTCGCTGAACGCCTTCATGAGCCGCGGGCCGCGCGCCTGGCAGCGGACCCGGGAACGGCTGCTCGCGTCCGTGCGCGGAGGGCAGATCAGCGAGCTTGTCCCGATCGCGGACGCCACCTTGCATCTGCCGTTCGAGGTGGCGGACTTCGCCGATTTCTACTCCTCGCTGGAGCACGCGACCAACGCCGCGCGGGTGCTGCGGCCCGGCGATCCGCAGCTGCACCGTAACTGGCGTGAGATGCCGGTCGGCTACCACGGCCGGGCCGGCACCGTGGTGGTCAGCGGCACGCCCGTGTTCCGCCCGTGCGGCCAATTGGCCCCTGGGCACGCGCGGCCCGAGCTGGCGCCCACCCGCCGGCTGGACTTCGAGGCGGAGATCGGCTTCGTGGTGGGGGCCGGGTCGCCCCCGGGCCAGCCCGTCCCGGCCGGGGCGTTCGCCGAGCACGTGTTCGGCGTGGTGCTGCTCATCGACTGGAGCGCGCGGGACATCCAGGCGTTCGAGTCCCGGCCGCTGGGCCCGTTCCTGGGCAAGTCCTTCGCGACTACGATCTCGCCCTGGGTCATCCCGCTGGCCGCGCTGGAGCAGGCCCGGGTGCCACCCCCCGTCCAGGACCCCGAGCCGCTCGGCTACCTGCGGGCCAGCCCGCCCTGGGGCCTGGACATCGACCTCACCGTGAGCATCAACGACCAGGTGGTCTCCCGGCCGCGCTTCGCCACTATGTACTGGACGGCAGCGCAGCAGCTTGCCCACCTGACCGTGAACGGCGCCGCGCTGCGCACCGGCGACCTGTACGGCTCAGGCACCGTGTCCAGTTTCCGCCGCGAGGAGATGGGGTCGCTGCTGGAGATCACCGCCGGTGGCCGGGACCCGATCACGCTGCCGGACGGCCGGACCCGCGCGTACCTGGCTGACGGCGACACGGTCACCCTGGCCGGGTCGGCGCCGGGTCCGGATGGCTCACGGATCGACTTCGGGAGCGCCACCGGCCAGGTCATCAGCCTGGCCGGCTGACCCCGGTCACCGGGCCAGCACGGCGGCCTGCCCGATCAGCTGCTTGCCCTGGTGGATGAGCCAGGCGGCCTGGCCGGGATCGACCGCCTGGCCGCCGAAGGCCGCGCCGAGGAGCAGGGCCCGCATCCTGGCCCCGATGGCATCCCGCTCGTTACCCAGCTGCTGGAGCTGCCGCTCGATCCGCGAGTAGGCGGCGTCGCCGGGGGAGTGGCTGGCCAGCGCCCGGGTCGAGGCCTTGAGCGTGTCCAGCCCGAACACGCCGACCGGGGCTTCGATCTGGGTGTAGACCCGGCCCAGCGCCAGCAGGGCCGGCCGGTTCTCCC
Source organism: uncultured Actinomycetes bacterium (assembly GCA_963770545.1). Taxonomy (GTDB): domain Bacteria; phylum Actinomycetota; class Actinomycetes; order Streptosporangiales; family Streptosporangiaceae; genus RYN-230. Next base: position 291,174 of record CAVYQF010000034.1, read on the forward strand.
GCATCCCGGCAGGCAGTGCGGCGGGGGTGAAGATCTCGCTGAGCACCCGCCCGTCGGGGGCGTAGTCATCATGCCGCCCGAGGAGCGCCATCATCGTCGGCTGGATGTTCGTGTGCTCTGACCACAGCGTGTTGTCCGCCCCGAGGTGCGCAACGCCCGGCCCGGCCATGCCCAGCCAGGTCGTGTTGATCTGCGGGCTGACGTCACCGTGATTCCAGGCGTCGGTCCCGGCCGGCACAGTGAAGCAGGACGTGCCGCAGGAGGCCTGCCCGCTGCTGAGCCAGAAGTTGTCGTTCCCGAACAGGACCAGCGACGGGGTGCGCTTCGGGTCGCCGGTGACCATGTGCAGCAGTTTCAGCTCGACCGGGTCGGCCAGGTAGTTGGTGAGCCGCACGGTCTTCCCGGTGATCAGGTTCTGCCCCTTCAGCCGGGCCGCGGCCTGCTCCAGCGCGCGGACCTGCGCGGCGGTCCGGGCCGGCTGGCCGTGCACGTGGAGGGCCGGGGCGGAGTCCGCCTCGACGTCGAAGGGCGCGGTGACCCCGGCGGCGCCGAGCAGCCCGGTCAGGTTGCCGTTGACCTCGCCGATCTTGGAGTAGTGGCAGGTCACGATGACCCCGTTGCAGCCGGCCGGGGTGGGCCGGCTGCCGACGAAGTGGTCACCCTCCGGCGCACCGCGCTGCCATCCCCACCGGATGGCCTGCGCTTCGCACGAAGCCAAGCACCGGGTGGCAAACTCGGCCTGAACGCCAGGCAATGAGAGTTCAAAGCTCGCCCTGGGCGGTCAGGGCCCGGGCCGGTGCCTGACCGTGTTGAACGCCTCCAGGGCCTCGCCCGGGGTGTCGAAGTAGGCGTCCGGCCCGGCGGCGCCGCTGATCCCGTAGTGCTCGAGCTGCTCACGTACCGGCGTCATGAGGCTGGTTACCACGAACTGGATATGCCGCTGGTGCAGTTGCGCGATGGCGGCGCTGAGCACCGCGGACGCGGTGTAGTCCACGTCGCCGATGGCCGCGCCGTCGAGGACGAACCAGCGCATCGGGCCACCCTGGGAGCTGACCGCGATCACGTCTTCCACCAGCCGGGACGCGTTCGCGAAGTACAGGCTGGTGCCGAAGCGGTACATGACCAGCCCCGGCTCGGTGCGGGCGCCCGGGGTGACCGGCGTGGTCTGCCAGTGCCCGGCCGCCGACTTCACCAGCACGCTGTTGCGCGGGCGGTAGCTGTGCCGCAAGTGGTCGATGATGGAGACGATCACAGCCACCAGGATGCCGGCCTGGATGCTCAGCACCACCACGGCCGCCGCAGTGATCACCGCCACCGCGAACTCGTCCCGGCGGACCCGCCGCACCCGGTGGATACCCCGCACATCGACCAGTTGGGCACCGATCAGGAACACCACCGCGGCCAGGGCCGCGTTCGGCAGGTAACTGAGCGGGCCGGTGGCGACGAGCAGCACCACGAGGGCCAGCGCGCTGGTGGTGAGCGAGGCCAGCTGGCTCCGGCCGCCTGCGTCGTCCACGATCTGGGTCTTGGTCGGGCTCCCGTTCACCACGAAGGTCCCGGTGAATGCGGCGGCGATATTGCCGGCCCCGAGCCCGACCAGGTCGGTGTCGGTGCTGAACGGCTCGTCGTGCTTGACCGCATACGCGCGGGCGGTGGCCTCACTCTGGGCCAGGATGACGATGAAGATCGACGCCGAGGTGCCCAGCAATGCCAGGGTGTCGTGCAGTCCGAAGACCGGCAGCCCGAAGGCGGGCAGGCCGCGGGGGATGTAGCCGACCACGCTGACGCCGTGGGCGGCCAAGTCGGCCGCCCGGCTGACGATGATCGCACCGACCACCGCGATCAGGGCCCCGGGGATCTGGCGGGTGAACCGGGTGGCGGCCATCATCACCGCCACCACGCTGAGGGCAACGGCAACGGTAAGACCCTGGGCGCTGGGCAGTGCCCTGACCGTCTCCACGAGCTTGATCACCGTGTGCGGGCTCGGCGCGCTGACCCCGAGCATGGACGGCAGCTGCCCGATCGCGACCTGGATTCCCACGCCGGTCAGGAAGCCGAGTAGCACGGTGCGGGACAGGAAGTTGGCCAGGAAGCCGAGCCGGGCCAGCCGTGCGGCCAGCAGCAGGGCACCGGTCAGCAAGGCCGCCAGCCCGGCCAGCCGGACGTACTGGGCCGAGCCAGGGTCAGCCAGCCGGACCAGCGCGCCGGCCAGGATGGCTGCGGTCGCGGAGTCTGCCGCGACGACCAGGTGGCGCGACGCCCCGAACACGGCGAACAGGATCATCGGGAGCAGCAGCGTGTACAGCCCGGTCACCACCGGCATGCCGGCGATCCGGGCGTAGCCGAGCACCTCCGGGATGCCCACCGCGGCCAGCGTGACCCCGGCGAGCAGGTCCCCGGGCAGTTCGGCCCGGTGCACCGGCCGCAGCCCCTGCAGCACCGGCCAGCCCCGCGCCCATCCGGCCACTGCCCTCACCAGCCCCACCAACCTCCCCCCGGCCCCCCCCGATCCCGCAATCATCTCCCGCCCTCACCCCGGGCCGGGGCCGGGAGACAGGGCCGGCTCCCGACTTTTCCTACGTGACGTGCGCCCTGGCGGGTGCTTTGTCAGTATTTGGCGCTCGCTCCGTAGGAAAAGTTGACGGATGGGGCAGGAGGGACCGGGGGCGGTCAGGTTTCGCGGACCCGGGCGCCCCCGGGGTCGAAGGGGGGGCGCAGCGAGACCGTGGCCGGGTACCGGTCGCCGCCCACGTTGATTTCGTAGGTACCGGTGTCTAGGAATTCGCGGGTGACTACCTCGCCGGCCGGGTGGCGCAGGTAGCCGAGGCCCACGGCCCGGCCTAGGGTCTCCCCCCAGGCCGCCGAGGTCAGCTGGCCGACCGCCACCCCGTCACGCAGCACGAGCTCGCCCCCCCACAGCATGGGACCGCGCCTGCCCCGATCCGGCCCCCCGCCCGGGCCCGGGGCCGGCCCTTCATTCATTCCCGGGCCCGGGGCTGGCCCCCCATCCAGTCCCGGGCCCGGCTCCCGGTCCTGGTCGCCGACCAGGACCGAAACCAGCCGTCGCCGCGGGCCCTCGGCCCGGGCCTTCTCCACCGCTTCCCGGCCGAGGAAGGGGACACCGCCACGCAGCTTGCACGCGAACAGCAGTCCCGCCTCCACCGGGCCATACTCCGGGGTCAGCTCGCGGCCGAAGGCCCGGTACCCCTTTTCCAGCCGCATCGACTCGATCGTGTAGTAGCCGGCCTGAGCCAGCCCGAACTCTGGCCCCGCGCCGGTGAGCAGATCGAACACCCCGGCCGCGCACTCGGCGGGCACATACAGTTCCCAGCCCAGCTCGCCCACGTAGGTGATCCTGGTCGCGCGCACGCGGAAGTAGCCCAGGTCGATCTCGCGGCTGGTCCCGAACGGGAACGCCGCCGGGCCCAGGTCGGCCGTGGACAGCGCGGCCAGCAGATCCCGCGACCTCGGCCCCATCACGCCGAGCACGGCGTACGCCGAGGTGACGTCGACCAGCCGCGCGGAGGCACCGGCAGGCATCCGCCGCCTGATGTGGTCCTGATCCCGCTCCGTCGTGGCCGAGCTGCTGACCAGCAGGAACTCTTCCGCGGACAGGCGGGTCACGGTCAGGTCGGACTCGTAGCAGCCGCGCTCGTTGAGCAGCCCCGTGTACACGGTCCGCCCCGGCGGCACGGCCACGTCCGCGGTGCACACCCACTGCAGGGCCCGCTCGCTGTCCGGCCCGGTCAGCAGGTACTTGGAGAACGACGTCTGGTCGAACAGGGCCACGTCGCGCCGGGCGGCCCGCTGCTCCGCGGCCGACCAGGGCAGCCAGTTCGGTGCGTCCCAGGAGTACTCGATGACGGGCTCTGCCCCGTCCGGCGCGAACACGTTGGGCCGCTCCCAGCCCATCCGGCTGCCGAAACATGCGCCCGCCGCCGCCACCAGATGGTGCACGGGGGAGCGGCGCAGCGGGCGGGCCGTGGTCAGTTCCCGGTTCGGCCACGGCAGCGCGTAGTGCAGGCCGAGGACCTCCTGGACCCGGTCGTGCAGGAACCGGGTGTTGCCGTGGAACGGCGCGAAGCGCCGGATGTCGGCCGCGGTCAGGTCCAGGCCTGGGTCGCCGCAGAGGATCCATTCGGCCAGGGCCCGGCCGGCGCCCCCGGCCGAAGCGATACCGACCGAGTTGAAGCCCGCCCCGACGAAGAAGTTCCGCAGCCCGGGTGCCTCACCCGCGATGAACTGGTTGTCGGGGGTGAAGCTCTCCGGCCCGTTGTAGAACTTCTTGATGCCGGTGTCGCGCAGCGCCGGGATGCGCCGCTGCGCCTGCTCCATCAGCGGCGCGAAGTGCTCCCAGTCCTCACCGAGCAGCTGGAACTCGAACGGGTAGGGAATGTGGTCCGGCGACACCCAGGGCTTGGCGTCCGGCTCGAACCCGCCCACGACCAGGCCGCCCACCTCTTCCTTGAAGTAGGTGTAGCCGTCCGGGTCACGGAGCACCGGCAGATCGCGGTGTATCCCGTCGATCTGGTCGGTGACCACGTAGAAGTGCTCGCAGGAATGCAGCGGGACCGTCACCCCGCACCAGGCGCCCACCTGCTTGGCCCACTGCCCGGCGCAGTTGACCACGATCTCGGCCCCGATGTCGCCCTCGGTGGTGCGCACCCCGGTCACCGCCCGGCCCGCCCGGGTCTGCGTGGCCCGTGGTTCGGTGGTCAGTATGCCGGTGACCCGGGTCCGCTCCCGGATCGTGACGCCCCCGTTGCGGGCCCCCTTGGCCAGTGCGTAGGTCAGGTCGGCCGGGTTGGCCTTGCCGTCGTCGGGCAGCCAGATCGCCCCGGTCAGGTCGCTGGTCTCGATGACGGGGTACCGCTCCCGCGCCTGCCCGGGGCTGAGCATCTCGGCCTGCAGGCCGAAGGCCTGGGCGGCCGCGGCGGTCCGCCGGAGCTGGGTCAGCCGCTCCGGTGTGCGGGCCACGATGAGCCCGCCGCAGCGCCGGTACCCGGCCGACAGCCCGGTCTCCGCCTCCAGCCGGGCGTACAGGTCGGTGGAGTACTGCACCAGCCGGGTGCCGCTCTCGGTCGCGCGCAGCAGCCCGACCAGCCCGGCCGCGTGCCAGGTGGTGCCGCAGGACAGCTGGCCCTGCTCCAGCAGCAGCACGTCGGTGCAGCCCCGCTCGGCCAGGTGATACGCGACGCTGGTGCCGATCACCCCGCCCCCGATGATGACGACCCGAGCCCGGTCCGGCAGCGGCGCCGCACTAATCATCGCCGGCCGCCTCGTCCAGCAGGCGGTCCCAGGCCGGGCTGGTCATTACGGCCGCGGCGCTCTCGAACCGCTCCATGGCCCAGCCCCAGAAGTCGAACGCGATCGGGCTGCTGGCCTGCTGGATCGCCCCCCACAGCGTCCATCCGTACTTGCCTATCAGCCCCAGGATCTGGGCGCGCGCCATCTTATTCCGCAACGAAAAGCCGTGGTAGGCACGCACGAGATCCGCGAGCGCGTCGGTGGACAGGCCGCATTCGCCCCAGATGTTGCCCAGCTCGAAGCAGGGGTCGTTGTTGCCCGAGTACTCGTAGTCGATCAGCCAGAGCTTCGCGCCGTCGTCGATGAAGTTCGCGGCGAGCAGGTCGTTGTTGCACGGCACGGCGGCGGGCTCGTGGACCGCGAGGGCCCGGCGGGCGGCGGCCACCTGCGGCATCAGCTCCGCGTACCCGGCCGGGATGGCGAATCCGTGCGCGGTGGCCACGTCCAGGTAGCGCCGCTGGACCTCAAACATGTTGAAGTCGCCGGCGAACCTGGGACCGGCGTGCAAGCGCCGGCACGCCTCCGCGACCCTGGGGATGTTGCGGGGGTCGGCCAGGTCTTCGTTATGGAAAGTACGGCCTTTGATATAGCCGAGGACGAGCAGGCCGTGCTCGGGCCGGTAGGCGACGACCGGCGCGCCCACCCCCGCCGCGGCGGCGGCCACCGAGTTGCGGTGCTCGTGGTCGCGGTTGATCGCGAGCAGGTCGCCGGGAGCCCAGACCCGGGCCACGAACGTGCCCTCGGGGGTGCACACCTTGTAGTTCCGGTTGGTGAGCCCGCCGGGCAGGGGCACAACCGTGCGCGGGGTGGCGGCCAGGCAGGGCACCCGGTCAAACAGCTCGGGGTCACACAGATCGTCCATTGCCACGCAGGTTAAGGGCCGGTGAGGCTTAAGGTCTAGACATAATCACGGGATTGTCGCGAATGTGACCCGATACGGCGCTGTTTAGACGCAAATCTGGGCTGTCCAGGCGCAATGCCGCGATTGGGTCTAGACAGTAACTTCGCCGGAACCTACGCTACGGCTCAACCTGCGGCCCATCGCAGTGCCCCAAGATCAGGGGAGGATCCGCCGATGACCACCGCCTCCGACTCCGCCGCGCACGAACGGGATTCCGCCGACCTCGCCCAGTTCGGGTACAAGCAGGAGCTGAGGCGCTCCCTCGGGCTGGGCAGCTCGTTCGCGGTCGCCTTCAGCTACATCTCACCCTCCACCGGCATCTTCACCCTGTTCGCGCTGGGCCTGACCACGATCGGCGGGGTGTTCATCTGGACCTGGCCGGTGGTGGCGGCGGGCCAGTTCCTGGTCGCGCTCAACTTCGCCGAGGTGTCCAGCCACTACCCGGTGGCGGGGTCGGTGTTCCAGTGGACCAAGTACCTGGCCGGCCGGACGTATTCGTGGTTCACCGGCTGGATCTACCTGTTCGCCGGCATCCTGACCGTCACCGCGGTGGTCGCGACCATCCCGATCGCACTCATTCCCGCCCTCAACGGCCTGGGCTGGCACAGCCTGAACGCGGCCAGCCTGCACACGCAGCTGGCGGTCGCGCTGATCATCCTGGTCGTCATCACCGTGCTGAACATCTACGGCGTGCGCCTGGTCGCGCTGATCAACAACACCGGGGTGGTGTTCGAGATCCTCGGCATGTTCGTGTTCGCGATCGTGTTGCTGATCTTCCACAACCACCAGGGCTTCAAGGTGGTGACCGACAGCGGCGGCCTGCACGTCGGGCCGAACACGTTCCTGGCCGCCATGTTCATGAGCCTGTTCGTCATCTACGGGTTCGACACCGCCTCGACCCTGGCCGAGGAGACCCGGGATCCCCGCCGGGCCGCGCCCAAGGCGGTGCTGTTCTCGGTGATCGGCGCGTTCATCATCGGCGGCGTGTTCCTGCTCGGCACGCTGATGGCCATCCCGAACCTGAACAAGGCGATCAGCCAGGGGTGGACCCCGGCCACGATCATCGAGGCCAACTTCTCGACCGGCCTGGCCACCGTCTACCTGCTGGTCGTGTCCGCGGCGATCTTCGTCTGCTGCCTGTCGATCATGGCTGCGACGATCCGGCTGTGCTTCGGTATGTCCCGCGACAACCAGCTGCCCTTCTCAGGACTGTGGTCCAAGGTGTCGCCCACCCTGCACACCCCGGTGTGGGCCTGCATCGTGGTCGCGGTGCTGGCCGCGGTGCCGTTCCTGAAGTACTCAGGGGCCGGGATCATCGCCATCGCCGCGACCGGCATGATCTACCTCAGCTACTTCCTGGGCAACCTGGTGATCATGCGGGCCCGGATGCGCGGCTGGCCGAAGGTCAGCGCGCCGTTCAGCCTGCACCGCTGGGGCCCGGTGGTCAACATCCTCGCGCTGGCCTACGGCGGGGCCATGCTGGTCAACTTCGCCTGGCCCCGGGTGGCCAGCAACCCGGAGCCGAGCCAGACCGGCGGGCTGCTGAGCTTCGGGATCGGCTTCGTGGACAAGATCCCCATTCTGTGGCTCGTGGTCCTGGTCATCACGATTATTGGCGTGATCTACTACCTGGCCGTGGGGCGGCGCAAGCAGTTCGCCCCGGTGATCGCGCCAGCCGGGGACGACGAGCCGCTGGTGGCCGGGGCGGCCCAGCCGGAGGCCTGAGCCGTTGACGCAGCAGGACCAGCCGCGGGCCGGGGGCGGCCAGCCGGCCCGGCCCGCGGCGGCCCTGCTGGGCCTGGCCCCGCCGGTGATCGTCCGGGAGCCAGGCACGCCCAAGCACGGGCAGATCGAGGAATGGCTGGCCGAGGCGATCGAGGCGGGCCGGGTCGCCCCGGGGGACCGGCTGCCCACCGAGCAGGACCTGGCCGCCTGGCTCGACGTCAGCCGGATGACGCTGCGGCACGCGCTGGCCACGCTGGCCCGCCGCGGGCTGGTGGAGCGGGCGGTAGGTCGCAACGGCGGCACGTTCGTGGCCCAGCGCAAGCTGGAGCAGGACCGCACCACCCTGGCCGGGTTCTCCGAGCAGTTGCGGCGGCACGGCATGGTCGCGGGCGCCCGGGTGCTGTCCGCGGCCGAGCGGCCGGCCCGGCCGGGTGTGGCCGCCGCCCTGAAGATCGCCCCGGGCGACCCGGTCTGCGAGATCCGGCGGGTCCGGCTCGGCGACGGCAGCCCCATCGCGGTCGAGTCCTCGGTTTTCCCCGCCGCGCTGTTCCCCGGGCTGCTGCAGTGCCGGCTGGACGGGTCCTTGTATGACCTGCTGGACGAGAAGTACCAGCAGCGGCCCTGCCGGGCGCGGGAGAGCCTGGAGCCGGTGACGGCCGGGGTGCGCGAGGCCGAGGCGCTGGAGGTGCGCGAGGGTGCCCCGCTGATGCTGGTCGAGCGGATCGCCTACGCGCAGGCGGGCCACCCGGTCGAGTTCGCCCGGGACCTGTTCCGCGGTGACCGGACCCGGATCGTCATGTGGACCAGCGAGCTCACGCATGTCGGCTGAGGCCGGCCCCGTAGGGCCGGGCTCCGGTAAGCCAGTGGCCGGCCCGGTAGGGCCGGGCTCCGGTGAGCTAGTGGCCGGCCCCGCGGCGGGCTGCGGCAGGGCTGAGGGCCATCTGCTCGCGGTCAGCGACCTGCATGTGGCCTATCCCCAGAACCGGCAGCTGGTGGAGAGCCTGCGGCCGCGGTCGGCGGCAGACTGGCTGCTGGTGGCCGGCGACGTGGGGGAGCGGCTGCCGGACATCGAGTGGGCACTGCGGACGCTCAGCGAGCGGTTCGCCCAGGTCGTCTGGGTGCCTGGGAACCACGACCTGTGGACGCACCGCACCGACCCGGTCCAGCTTCGTGGCGAGCAGCGCTACCGGCGCCTGGTGGAGTTCTGCCAGCGGCTGGGCGTGCTCACCCCCGAGGACCCGTACCCGGTCTGGGACGGGCCCGGCGGGCCGGTCCGGATCGTGCCCCTGTTCCTGCTCTACGACTACTCGTTCCGGCCGGAAGGAGCGCGGACCAAGGCCGAGGGCCTGGCCCGCGCTTACCAGACCGGGGTGGTGTGCACCGACGAGCGGTGGCTGCACCCCGACCCGTATCCGAGTGCGGAGGAATGGTGCCAGGCCCGGGTCGAGGAGACGCAGGCGCGGCTGGCGGCCCTGCCGCCGGGGCCGCCCGCGGTCCTGGTGAATCACTTCCCGCTGATCAGGGAGCCGACCCGGGTGCTGCGGTACCCGGAATTCGCCCAGTGGTGCGGCACCACCCGGACCGACGACTGGCACGTCAGGTTCAACGCCGCGGCCGTCGTCTACGGCCACCTGCACATCCCGCGGACGATCTGGCGGGACGGGGTCCCGTTCGTGGAGGTGTCGCTCGGCTATCCGCGGGAGTGGCAGCGCCGGCCGGCCCCGCCGGATCTGCCGCGCCTGGTGCTGCCCCGCAGACCCGATCCGGCCCCGGATAGCGAGCAACCGGCGTTAACTGAACAGACAGTGTGATAGCGCTCACACTGCGCCGCGGGCCTGGCCAGCCCGGCGCGGGGCGAACCAGCCCAGATCGGACTGATTCTGATCCAGGTGGACCGAGAACAGGGCCCACACCACTTTGCCCGCCTCGGTGGGGACGGTGCATCCCCAGCGGTCACTCAGGGCGCTGATCACGTGCAGCCCGCGGCCGCTCTCGGCCAGGTAGTCAGGCTCCTTCGGCTCCGGCAGCCGGGGGCTCGGGTCAGCCACCGCGCACAGCACGAAGTGGCCCGGCTGGACCAGGCCGAGACGGACTGGCCAGCGGCTCCGGGCCGGCGTTCCCGACCCCGCCCGGGCCTGGGCCTGGGCGGGGGGCTGGGCGGGGGGCTGGGCAGGAGTGTGGGCCTCGGGCTGGGGCACCCCGTGGCGCAGGGCGTTGGTCAGCAACTCCGACACCACGACCGCCACGTCGTCACTGCGGTCCTGCACGCCCCAGCGCCGCATCGTGGACAGGCAGAAATCGCGGGCCGTGCCGACCGACTTCGTGTCCATCCCCGGTGTCCGCTGGGCCAGCCGCGGGAAGCACGTCCAGTCCGTCGAGGCCAGCCCGGGCGTCCGCTGGCGGGCGCCGCACGCCGCTGCCGCCATCGCCACCGCAGGCGCCAGCCAATGCCAGCCCAAGTGGCTTATCGCGGGCCCTGCCAGGCCTAATGGCTGTGCCGTCATTGCCTTCCGAGGAATCTGTCGTTACCGGGAACGGCCGATAGGGGCCATCTTGCCCCATGCACGTAACGTTTGCAACGCCCGCTGCACGAACGTCTGCACGTGCATTCGATCTGTTAGGCTGCACAGTGCAGGTCAGGATTTGCCGCGTCCGGGACGGGTGCGCTTCCCCTGGCCGAGGGAGGAAAATTGCAGGCCAAGAACGGTATCCCAGCGGGAGAGCTGGACGCCCGCTGGCGGAAGTCCACCGCCAGCAACCCCAGCGGCAGCTGCGTGGAGGTGGCCGAACTGCCGGGCGACTCGATCGCGATGCGCAACTCCCGGTTCCCGGCCGGCCCGGCCCTCATCTACACCCGCGCGGAGATCGCTGCGTTCCTGGCCGCGCTCAAGGACGGCGAGTTCGATGACCTGTAAACCCCGCCCGTGAGCTGGGCCGGTTCAGAATGAACTGGGCTGAAACGGACGAAACGACCGATCTCGGTCGCGTTTAATGCGCGGCTGGGAGCCTGCAATCGACTGCGGGCCCGCCATGAATAAAACGTGAAATTCGACCCGGGACATGGGGTGGTCCCGGTGATATCGTGCTCTGTGTGTTCCGCTTAGTAGTGGTTCATGCTGCTGTTGGCAGATACGGAGCGCCCGCAATGGCGCCACTGGGCTGAGCGTCTGACATCAGCCGGGGGTCTGGGAAGTGGCTGGTCAACCATTGGGTCGGGAGTGGCATGGAGCCGAAAGCTGAGATGGGATCTGTCTATCCGGCCGGCAACCCGTCGAACGGGTCATTGACCGGGCCGCGGGCCGGCGCCACCGTCGTGCGGATGGTGCTCGGCGCCCAGTTGCGCCGCCTCCGCGAGGAGGCCGGGCTCACCCCGGAGCAGGCCGGCTACGAGATCCGGGCGTCGCGATCGAAGATCAGCCGCCTGGAGCACGGCCGGGTGGGCTTCAAGATCCGTGATGTCGAGGACCTGCTGACCCTGTATGGGCTTACCGACGAGAAGCTGCGGCTTGGCTTGCTCGCGCTGGCCGAGCAGGCCAACGAGCAGGGCTGGTGGGCCCAGTACAGCGACATCCTCTCGGACTGGTTCGAGACCTACCTGGGCCTGGAGGCCTCGGCCTCACTGATCCGGACCTTCGAGCTGCAGTTCGTCCACGGCTTGTTCCAGACCCGCGACTACGCGCGGGCAGTCACATTGCTTGGCTACCGCGCCGCGCCCGACGGGGAGGTCGACCGCCGGGTGGATCTGCGGATGGCCCGCCAGGAGCTGCTCGTCAGTCCGCATCCGCCCCGGGTCTGGTCGGTCATGGACGAGGCCGCGCTGCGCCGGCCGATCGGCGGCCGGGACGTGATGCGCGCCCAGCTGGCCCACCTCCTCGAGGTGGCCACGATGCCCGGGGTCACCCTGCAGGTCGTGCCGTTCCGCCGGGGCGGGCACGCGGCCGCGGGCGGGTCATTCACCGTGCTGCGCTTCGGCGAGCCGGACCTGCCGGATGTGGTCTACATCGAGCAGCTGACCAGCGCCCTGTACCTGGAGCGGCGTTCCGACGTGGACCATTACATGGAGATCATGAACCGGCTTAGCGCCGAGGCGCTCACCCCGTCCGGGTTGACCCGCCTGATCAGGGAAATAATCAAGGACACCTAGGCGGACGCTGTGTTCTGCGCCGGGTCTCCGTGTCTCCCGTGGGGCCCGGCGCCGTCATGTCCGGCATAGGACGACATGGGTTTGCCGGAACGGGCGGAGGGCACTTCTCGGAGGCCAGGGCGCTGAAACACGCGGTAAGCGGGAGGCGTTAAGGTCGCATGGTCCACGCGGTGAACACGCCCGGCCAGAGAGTGCGCGTGGCGGTGGCAGGCCGGCATATCGACCAGGGATGGACATGGTGGCGCAGGAGGCTTTGATCTGGCCGGGCAACAGCTATCCGCTCGGGGCGACTTTTGACGGGGTGGGCACCAACTTCGCGCTGTTCTCCGAGGTGGCTGAGCGGGTCGAGCTGTGCCTGTTCGACGCGGACGGTGCCGAGACCCGGGTCGGTCTGCATGAGGTGGACGGCTTCGTGTGGCACGGCTACCTGCCGGGCGTGAGCCCGGGCCAGCGGTACGGGTACCGCGTGCATGGTCCCTACAACCCCGTGGCCGGGCAGCGCTGCAACCCGGCCAAGCTGCTGCTCGACCCGTACGCGAAGGCCATCGAGGGCAGTGTGCAATGGGACCAGGCCGTGTTCGCCTATCCCTTCGGCCATCCCGACCAGCGCAACGACGAGGATTCCGCGCCGCACGTGCCCCGCTCCGTGGTGATCAACCCGTTCTTCAGCTGGGATTCCGACCGGCACCCGCGGACTCCGTACCACGAGACCGTGGTCTACGAGACCCACGTGCGCGGGCTCACCAAGCTGCATCCTGAGGTGCCCGAGACGCAGCGCGGCACGTATCAGGGTCTCGCCCATCCTGCGATCATCGATCATCTGCAGAAGCTGGGCGTGACCGCGGTCGAACTGATGCCGGTGCATCAGTTCATCAGCGACGCGATCCTGGCCGAGCGCGGGCTGGCCAACTACTGGGGCTACAACACCATCGGGTTCTTCGCCCCGCATAACGCCTACGCCGCCAGCGGTGCCCGCGGTGAGCAGGTGCAGGAGTTCAAGTCGATGGTCCGGACGCTGCACCAGGCCGGTATCGAGGTCATCCTCGACGTGGTCTACAACCACACGGCCGAGGGCAATCACCTGGGGCCCACGCTGTCCTTCCGGGGCATCGACAACGCCTCCTATTACCGGCTGGTCGGCGACGACCCGCAGTTCTACATGGACACCACCGGCACCGGCAACAGCCTCCTGATGCGGCATCCTCACGTGCTGCAGATGATCATGGATTCGCTGCGGTACTGGGTGACCGAAATGCACGTCAACGGCTTCCGTTTCGACCTGGCCGCGGCGCTGGCCCGGCAGTTCCACGAGGTGGACCGGCTGTCGGCGTTCTTCGACATGGTCCAGCAGGACCCGATCATCTCCCAGGCCAAGCTCATTGCCGAGCCGTGGGACGTGGGCGAGGGCGGTTATCAGGTCGGGAACTTCCCGCCGCTGTGGACGGAATGGAACGGCAAGTACCGGGATACGGTGCGTGATTTCTGGCGCGGCGAGCACGCCACACTGCCCGAGTTCGCCTCCCGGCTGACCGGCTCCAGCGACCTGTACCTCGACGACGGCCGCCGCCCGGTCGCCTCGGTCAACTTCGTCACCGCCCACGACGGCTTCACGCTGGCCGACCTGGTCTCCTACGACCACAAGCACAACGAGGCCAACGGCGAGGATGGCCGGGACGGCAGCGACGACAACCGGTCGTGGAACTGCGGCGTCGAGGGCCCCACGGACGACCCCGCGGTGACCGTCCTGCGGGACCGGCAGAAGCGCAACTTCCTGTCCACCGTCCTGCTCTCCCAGGGCATTCCGATGCTGCTGGGCGGGGACGAGATGAGCCGCACCCAGCACGGCAACAACAACGCCTACTGCCAGGACAACGAGATCTCCTGGGTGCACTGGCCGCTGGCGCAGGACGAGGCCAGCCCCGGGGGCGACCAGGAGCTTCTCGATTTCGTCCGCGGGCTGCTCCGGCTCCGCGCCGATCACCCGGTGTTCCGCCGCCGCCGTTTCTTCAGTGGCCAGGCGATCCGCGGCAAGAGCGGCGGCCCGGACCAGCCGGGCGACATCGTCTGGTTCACCCCAGCGGGGGAGGAGATGACCGACGACGACTGGGCCGTGGGCTTCGCGAAGTCCCTGACCGTATTCCTGAACGGTGACGCGATTACCGAGCCTGACCCGCGCGGCGAGCGGATCCGCGACGATTCGTTCCTGCTCCTGTTCAACGCGAGCGAGCTGGATCTGGAGTTCACCGTCCCGCCCCAGCGCTACGGGGATCAATGGGTGAAGGTCCTGGATACCGCGCTCCCGCTGAGCGCTCTGGCGGATGCGCCCGCCGCCAAGCCTGGTGACGCGGTCGCCATCCCCAGCCGGTCCATGCAGGTACTCGGGCGTGTCTAGTGCTGGCCCGGGGGGGCAGTCTGCCTCCGGGGGAAGACCCCCGGACCCCCGGTGGCCCGGATCCTCCGACTCGCCGGCTCCGGGGGACAGGCCTGCCGCACCCCTCGCCTGGCCGGCGAGAGCACCGATTTCGACGTACCGGCTGCAGCTCCAGCCGGGCTTCGGGTTCGCCGACGCCGCCGCCAGCGCGGACTATCTGGCCGACCTGGGCGTCACCCACGTGTACCTCTCGCCCATCCTGCAGGCCGCACCAGGCTCGACGCACGGCTACGACGTGGTGGACCACTCCCTGGTGTCGGAGGAGCTGGGCGGCGAGGCCGCGTTCCGGGGCATGGCCGGCCGGTTCCGCGACCTCGGGCTCGGCGTGATCGTGGACATCGTGCCCAACCACATGGCCGTCCCGGTGCCCGAGTCGCTCAACGGGCCGCTGTGGTCGGTACTGCGGGAGGGCACGGACTCACCGTTCGCGCGCTGGTTCGACGTTGACTGGGCCGCGCAGGACGGCCGGCTGCTGATGCCGGTCCTGGGTGGCCCGGTCAGCGACTGCCTTGGGGACCTCAGGCTGGACACCGGCGGCGCCGAGCCGGTCCTGCGTTACTTCGACCACGTGCTGCCTGTGCGTCCCGGCACGGTGCGCAGGCCGCTGGCGGACCTGGTGGACGCCCAGCACTACCGGCTGGCCGACTGGCACCTCGCCGCGACGGAGCTGAACTGGCGGCGGTTCTTCGATATCAGCTCGCTGATTGCCGTCCGGGTCGAGGATCCGGCGGTATTCGAGGCCACCCACGAGGTGATCCTCCGGCTGGTGACCGAAGGGCTCATCGACGGGCTCCGGGTGGACCACCCCGACGGGCTCGCCGACCCCCGCGGTTACCTGCGCCGGCTCGCGGACCGTACCGGCGGCCTGTGGGTGTCCACCGAGAAGATCCTCTCTGGGCATGAGGAGCTGCCCGCGGACTGGCTGTGCGCCGGGACCACGGGCTACGACGCGCTGGGCGTGGTGGGTGGCCTGTTCCTGGACCCGGCCGGGGCGGAGCCGCTGACCGCCGCGTACCAGCAGCTGACCACCGGGCCTGGCGAGTTCACCGGAGTGGCCGCCGGCGCCAAGCGCGAGGAGGCCAGCCAGGCGCTCGCGGCCGAGGTGTCGCGGCTGGCCCGGCTGGCCGGCGACGCCGGGCACCCGGATCTGGACGCGCTCAGCGTCAGCGACCGCGTGAGCGTCCTCGTCGAACTGCTGACCGCGATGCCGGTGTACCGGGCCTACGTGGTGCCCGGCGAGCCGGCCCCGCCGGAGTCGGCGGTGATCGTGTCCGGGGCCGCCGGGGCCGCCCGGGTCCGGCTGCCGGAGCGCCTGCATCCTGCCCTGGATGCCGTGGTCAGCCTGGTCCTGGGCCGCGGTGTGGCGGCCGGCGCGCACGCCCGGCTGATCGTGGCGTTCCAGCAGGTCTGCGGGCCCGTGATGGCCAAGGGCGTCGAGGACACCGCGTTCTACCGCTGGTCCCGGCTGGTCGCGCTGAACGAGGTCGGCGGCGACCCGGATGCCTTCGGGACCAGCCCGGCGGAGTTCCACCAGTTCGCTGCGCGGCTGTCCCGGGACTGGCCGGCCAGCATGACCACCCTGTCCACGCACGACACCAAGCGCCAGGAGGACGTGCGGGCCCGGCTCGCGGTGCTGGCCGAGATCCCGGAGGCCTGGGCCGCTGAGGTGACCCGCTGGCACGACCGGGCCGAGGCCCTGGCCACCGGAGCGGTGCCGGAGCCGGACACTGAGTACCTGATGTGGCAGACCCTGGCCGGCGGCTGGCCGCTGGACCGTGAGCGGCTGACCGGGTACCTGCGCAAGGCGATGCGCGAGGCCAAGACCCGGACCTCGTGGACCGACCCGGATCCTGAGTATGAGTCGCAGGTACTGACCTTCGCCGAGCTGGTCCTGGAGGACGAGGAGCTGGCCGGGCAGATCGGGCGCTTCGTGACCGGGCTGGCCGGGGACGCGGGAACGAACGCCCTCGGCGCCAAGCTCGTGCAGCTCACCATGCCTGGCGTGGCCGACACCTACCAGGGCTGTGAGCTGGCTGGCCTGCGCCTGGTCAACCCGGACAACCGAGCGCCGGCTGACTTCGCCCGTGGCCGGGAGCTGCTGGCCGGGCTGGACGGCGGGGATCAGCCCCCCGGTCTGGATCCGGGTGACCTGGACACGGCGAAGCTCCTGGTCACGGCGCTGGCACTGCGACTGCGCCGGGCGCACCCGGGGTGGTTCGCGGGGGAGTACACCGCACTGACCGCCGAGGGCGTGGCGGCCTCGCACGCGGTCAGCTTCGCCCGGGGCGGCAACGCGGTCACCGTGGTCACCCGGCTGCCCGCCGGCTTGCGGCGCCGCGGCGGCTGGGCCGGGACGGAACTGCCCCTGCCGCACGCCGGCCCGTGGCGGGACCTGCTAACCGGTGCCTCGCATGCGGATCCGCGCCCGCTGCTGTCCGATCTGCTGCAACGCCAGCCCGTGGCCCTGCTCGTCCCGGAAATGCACCAGTGAGCGTGTTCCGGGTGTGGGCCCCGTCCGCCGAGCGGGTCGAGGTGCAACTGGTCGACGCGCAACTGGTCGACGTGCAACTGGTCGACGTGCAACTGGTCGACGTGCAACTGGGAGCGCAGGCCATGGGCGGCGGTACTCCGCAGCCCATGCGCCCGGCCGCCATTCCCGGCTGGTGGGATGTGGACCTGCCGGAGGCGTCCGCCTCGGGGACTGATTACGCGTTCCGGGTGGACGGCGGCGAGCCCTGGCCGGATCCGCGGTCCCCCTGGCAGCCGCAGGGCACCGAGGGGCCCAGCCGCACCTACAATCACGAGGCCTTCCGCTGGACAGACCAGGGCTGGCGCGGCGGTCCGGTACGCGGCGCAGTGATCTACGAGATGCACGTAGGCACGTTCACGCCGGAGGGGACGTTCGACGCGGCGATCGAGCATCTCGGTCATCTCTGCGACCTGGGCGTGGACATGATCGAGCTGATGCCGGTGGCCGCGTTCCCCGGCCAGCACGGCTGGGGTTACGACGGCATCAACCTGTGGGCCGTGCACGAGCCGTACGGCGGCCCGGACGGGCTGAAGCGGTTCGTGGACGCGTGCCACGCCCACCGGGTGGCGGTCCTGCTCGACGTGGTCTATAACCACGTCGGCGTCGGCAACCGGCTGGCCGACTTCGGCCCCTACTTCACCGAAGCACACGTGACCCCCTGGGGTCCTGCGGTGAACCTGGACCAGCCTGGCTCCGACGAGGTACGCGGCTTCCTGATCGGCAACGCGCTGATGTGGCTGCGCGACTACCACCTGGACGGGCTGCGGCTCGACGCGGTTCATGCCTTCGAGGACCACCGCGCGCTGCACCTGCTCGAGGAACTGGCCATGGAAGTCCAGGCGCTCGGCACCCGGCTGAACCGGGATCTGGTCCTGATCGCCGAATCGGACCTGAACGACCCGCGGCTGGTCAGCTCCCGGGAAGCCGGCGGGTACGGCCTCACGGCCCAGTGGAGTGACGACTTCCACCACGCGGTGCACGCGGCGATCACCGGGGAACGGCAGGGCTACTACGGCGACTTCGGCTCGATTGGGGCCCTGGTCAAGACGCTCACCCGGGTGTTCTTCCACGACGGGAACTACTCATCCTTCCGCGGCCGCAGCCACGGCCGGCCGGTCAACCTGCTCCACATCCCCAGTTTCCGTTTCCTCGGCTACCTGCAGGATCACGACCAGATCGGTAACCGGGCGATCGGGGACAGGATCTCCAGCGGGCTGTCCGCCGACCTGGCCAAGGTGGGCGCCGGGCTGGTGCTGGCCGCGCCGTTCACCCCGATGCTCTTCATGGGCGAGGAGTGGGCCGCGTCCACCCCCTGGCAGTACTTCACCGACCACACCGACCCCGGGCTGGCCAAGGCGGTCGCCGAGGGCCGCCGGGCGGAGTTCGGCGCGCACGGCTGGGGTCCTGCGGAGGTACCGAACCCGCAGGACGAGCAGACCTTCCTCCGCTCGAAGCTGGACTGGGCTGAGCTGGGCACCCCCCGCCATCAGGAGATCCTGGCCTGGTACCGCGAGCTGATCGCGCTGCGCCGGGCCTGGCCCGAACTGACCGATCCGCAGCTGGACCGGGTGCGGGCCGACTACGACGAGGCGCAGCGCTGGCTGGTGCTGCACCGCGGGCGGCTGCGGATCGCGGCCAGCCTCGGCGAGCAGCCGCTGCTGCTTCCGCTGGGTGCCCAGGGGAACGCCGTGCTCGCTGCCAGCAGCGCCGGGGTTGCCCTCGACGGGGAGCAGCTCAGCATGCCGCCCGCGTCGTTTGCGGTCGTGGCCACCCAGGACCCGGTGCGTGGGACCGGCTAGCCACGCCCTGGCCACCTAGGATCGGGACTATGCAGCAACGGGTGGAATCGGTGAACACCACCGGCGGTTCCTTCGACTTGACAGTGTGGGTACCTGACAGCGGCAACGGCCCTGGCCTGCTGCTGATCCAGGAGATCTACGGGGTAAGTGACTACATCCGGGCGGTGGCCGAGGACCTGGCCGCCCTGGGGTACGTCGTGGCGTCACCAGACCTGTTCTGGCGCCTCCAGCCGGGTTACCAGGCCGCTCACGACGACGCGGGCCTGGCCTCGTCGCTGGAGATGGGGTCGCGTTTCGACGTCGCGCAGGGCGTCGCGGACTCGATCGCAGCGCTGGGCGTGCTGGCCGGGCTGCCCCAGGTGGACGGGGGCATCGGCATCATCGGGTTCTGCCTGGGCGGGTCCATCGCGTACCTGGTCGCCGCGCAGACCCCGCTGGACGCGGTGATCTCGTTCTACGGCTCGGCCGTGCCAGACCAGCTTGGCCTGCTGGACCAGATCACCGCCCCGCTGCTGTTCCACTTCGGCGGCGCTGACCCCTACATCACGCGGGAGTCGGTCCAGGCGGTACAGGACGCGGCGGCCGGGCGGCCTAACGTGACCGTCTACGTGGAAGAAGACGCCGGGCACGCCTTCCACAACCGCAAGGCACCCATGTTCCATCAGCCGGAACCGGCCGCCCGAGCCTGGCGGCGCACCGAAGAGTTCCTCCGCCGCCACCTCCCCCGCCAGCGCGTCTCCTGAACCCCGACCCCGCTTCCCGGGCAGTGCGCGCTAAGAGGTGGGCTGGGTAGGGCGGGGCTGGGTGGTGCTGGACCGGGCTTGCTCGTCCGGGCCGGTCGACTGATCGCGGCCCGGCGGGTCACCGGGCGGGGGCGCGCCGCCGGGCGGGGGCGCGCCGCCGGGCGGGGGCGCACCGCCGGGCGGGGGCGCGCCACCGGACAGGTAGCTGGTAATGCGGCGGAGTTGCTCGGCGTAGCGTTCCCGAAACTCCGGGCTGGACGGGTCCACACCGAACAGTTCCCGCGCGACCTGAGGCATCGCAATCGGCGCGGCGACCATCCCCATCCCGGCCAGCAAAACGGCGGCCGGGTCCAGGTCGGCAGCTACCTCCCTGGCGACCTGCCTGTCCCCGACCCGGTCCAGGTCGGGCTGGCGGTCTGACCCGCCGTCGGGGGCGGAGTCGTCCGCCAGGCCGCGCCACAGCAACAGGCGCAGCGAGCGCGGATCATCGAGCGCGTCGAGGAGGTAGCGGACAACCAGGTCAGGCAGGGGGACCTCGGGGGGTGCGAAGCTCTCCTCCCGCTCCACCCAGGCCTGCTGCAGGGCCAGGTACAGCCCTTCCTTGGACCCGAAGTAGTAGTTGATCAGCTGCTTGTTCACCCCGGCCCGCCGGGCGATGTCGGCCACCCGGGCGCCCGCGAAGCCGCGGAGCGAGAACTCCTCCAGGGCGGCGTCCAGCAGTGCCCGGCGGGAGCGGTCAGCGTCGCGCTGCCGTTCGGGCCCGGACGGGGCCCGCCGCGGCGGCCGCGGCGGTTCGGCCCCGGGCTGGCGGGCTGGGCGCTTACCGGCTGAGGTCGGCCCGGTCCTGGGCTTCGCGCCCCCCGCCTCCACGCCCCCGGGAGCCACACCTCCGGTCTCCACGCCTCCCGGGGCCACACCCCCGGTCTCCACGCCTCCCGGGGCCACACCCCCGGTCTCCACGGCTCCGGGAGCCACACCCCCGGTCTCCGCGCCTCCCGGGGCCACATTCCTGCTGGCCGTGGTCATGCACCCACGCTATCAGCCGGATGCTTGACAAAGCTAGTCAGCTATTTGGTTGACAAATTTTGATAGGCGGTTGATAGTTGCCCTGGACGCCGGCCCAGCCGGGGCCGGCCGGAAGGAGCAACATGACCGCGGTCATCGACGCCCGGGAGCTGCGCAAGCACTTCCCGGGAGGCCGGGACCAGACGATCGAGGCGGTGCGCGGGGTCAGCCTGCAGGTCGCCCGGGGTGAGATCGTCGGATTCCTGGGCCCCAACGGGGCCGGCAAGACCACCACGCTGCGGATGCTGACCACCCTGCTGCCCATCGACGGGGGCCGCGCCACCGTCGCCGGGCTGGACGTCCGGACCCAGCCGGGGCGGGTCCGGGACCACATCGGTTACGTGAGCCAGCTAGGCGGGGCCGACGAGCTGGCCACCGGCCGCGAGAACCTAACCCTGCAGGCCAGGCTGTACGGGCGCAGCCGCCCGGACGTCGCCCGGCGGGTGGGGGAGGTCCTGGACTGGTTCGACCTGGCCGGGTTCGCGGACCGCCGGGTGCGGACGTACTCCGGTGGCCAGCGGCGGCGGCTCGATGTGGCGCTCGGCGTCGTGCACCAGCCCGAGGTCCTGTTCCTGGACGAGCCGAGCACCGGGCTGGACCCACAGAACCGGGCCAGCCTCTGGGACCACATCCGCGGGCTGCGGGACGAGGGCACCACGGTGTTCCTGACCACGCACTACCTGGACGAGGCCGACGTGCTCTGCGATCGCATCATGATCATCGACCACGGGACGGTGGTCGCGGAAGGCACCCCGCGCGCGCTGAAGCAGCAGGTGGCGGGCGACGCGATCGTCCTCGTCACCCGCGACGCGGATGCCGCCGGGCGGGCAGCTGCCGAACTGGCCGGGCAGCCCGACGTACGCGACCTCACGGTCGCGGGCCATGCGGTCCGGCTGTACGCCAGCGACGGCGCGGCCGCCCTGCCCCGACTGCTCCGGCTGCTCGACCAGGCCGGCCTGCCCGTCCGGTCGCTCCAGCTGTCCGAACCCAGCCTGGACGACGTGTTCCTTCGCCAGACCGGCCGCTCCCTGCGGGATGGGGGACCCCCGGCCGCCGCCCCGCCGGCCACCGGTTCCCCAGAAACCGGTCCGTCAGGCCCGGGCTCTCCAGGCCTGGGGGAACCGGACCACGAGACCTCAGGAGCGACGGCATGAAGTTCCTGACCGACATCGGCCTGCTCTTCCACCGCCACCTGATCCAGCTGCTGCGCACCCCGGTCTGGCTGGTGGTCGGCTTCTCTACCCCGATCCTTTACCTCGCCCTGTTCACCCCCCTGCTCAAGCACCTGGTCGGTGCGCCCGGCCTGCCCACCGGGAACGTGCTCGACCTCTTCCTGCCGGGCATCCTGGCCCTGCTGGCCTTCGCCAGCGGCAGCGGCCCCGGCTTCAGCACGATCTTTGAGCTCCGGTCTGGGGTTACCGAGCGGCTCCGGGTCACCCCGGCCAGCCGGTTCGCCATCCTCGCCGGCCCCATCCTGGCCTCCATGCTGCTCATGTTTGCCTTCGACGTGGTGGTCGTGGCCATCGGGGTGGCCTTCGGCTTCCACGTGCACGCGGCCGGGCTGCTGCTGCTCTGTATCGTGCTCGCCCTGCTGATGGCCACGATGGCGGCCTTCTCCATCGCCGCCGCGCTGATCACCAAGGACATCAACGGCTTCGCCGCCATCATCAACGGCCTGAACCTTCCGGTGCTGCTCCTAGGCGGGGTGCTGCTGCCCATCTCGCTCGGACCGGACTGGATGCGGGTGCTGGCCCACGTCAACCCGCTGTACTACGCGGTCACGTCCGCCCGGGTCCTGGCGGCCGGCACTCTCGGTGCCCCCGCGGTGTGGCAGGCATTCGCGGTGCTGGTGCCGCTCTGCGCGGTCGTGCTGGGCTGGGCTACCTCCGTGGTCCGCACGGCCGTGGCCTGACGCCTGGCCGGCCTGCCTAGGCCGGCCAGGCGTTCTGGTCACCCTGGCCTGGCCGGCCACCCGGCGAGAACCAGCGCGGTGGCGAGGATGACGGCGCCGGCGATCCCGCTGGCCCCGAGCTGGTCACCAAGGATCACCGCGGCGAGGACCGTGCTCGTCAGCGGTTCGAGCAGGGACAGCAGTGCGGCTGTGCCGGCCGGGGCCGTCCGCAGGCCGCGGAAGTACAGCGTGTAGGCCACGGCCGTGGGGCCGGTGGCGAGCACGGCCAGTAGGCCGAGGGTGGCCGGGCTGGGGGCGAAGCCCAGCCCGCCCGAGACCGCGGCTACCGGCAGCAGGATCAGCCCGCCGAGGGTGAACCCGAAGCCGGTCGCGGTGAGGTGTTCCAGGCCCGCGACCGGCCGGGCGCCGATCAGCGTGAGTGTGGCGAACCCGCCTGCGGCGAGGACCGCCAGGCCCGCGCTGGCCAGCACCGCGCTCTCCGCGATACCGCCGCCCGGCAGCCCGACTAGCAGGCTAAGGCCAATCAGCGCGAGGCTGGCGGCGGAGCCGGCGAGCCGGCTGATCCGCCGTCGGCCCCGGGCCCGCTCGACGGCCAGCACGATGACGGGGGCACTCCCGATGGTGACCAGGGTGGCCAGGCTGACCGAGCTCAGTGAGACGGCCGTGAAGTAGCAGCTCTGGAAGACCGCGGCCAGCAGGCCGATAGCGGCGATGCGAGTCCAGGCCGCCCGCCCGGATGGCCAGCGCCGCCTAGCTGCTCGCCGGTGCCCGGTCAGCACCAGGAAGGCCATGATCAGCGTGCCGCCCACCCCGAGCCGGTAGGCAGCCACCGACAGTGCGGACATGCTGGCGCTGCGGCCCAGCAGGCTGCCGGTCAGGCCGCCGGTGCCCCACAGCAGCCCGGCCATCACCAGATAGGTCAGACCCGTTCCGGGCCGGCGGCGGGCCGCCGCGGGCATGGTGGGGTCAGCGGACATCGTGCCAGTAGTCATGGAAGATCGCTCCTGCGACGAGAAGGGGAGGGTCGCGGAAGCGGGGCACACAGGCAGGCATAACCGAGCACGCCAGAGCCGGGCACACCGGGAACCATGGTGTGCTCAGGAATTACGCGCGCAGAATCAGCGAGTCAGGCGCGCGGCGGCTGCACCCCGCTTAGGAGCGGGGCGGCGGGGTGATGGGAAAGAGCCGGTGCACGCGCCCATCCTAATGGTCACCCGGTACCGCGGTCACCCGGTACCGCGGTGAGCCGGCCCGTGGTCAGCCGGCCCGTGGTCAGCTGGCCGGGGTGACGATGCCGTATTCGTGGATCTTCCGGTAGATGGTCGCACGGGACATGCCCAGCGACTTGGCCGCCTTGACCTTGTTGCCCTGGTAGTCGAGCAGAGCCTGGACGATCGCGTCGCGCTCCATGGACTCCAGCGGGGACAGCAGCCGCCTGCTCACCGTCCAGCACTCCGGCGGAAGGTCGGCCGGCTGGATGGACCCGGTGCGCCGCTTCTGCATGACCCGCTTGAGCACCTGCCACAGCTGCTCGGTGTTGCCGGGCCACTTCGACCGCAGCAACAGCTGCATGGCCTCGGGCGAGCAGGTCAGACGGCCATGCTGGCCGAGCTTGGCCACGAAGAACGGCACCAGGACGTGCAGGTCCTCGATGTGGTGGCGCAGCGGCGGCAGCTCGACCGTGCTGGGGAAGAAGCGCAGCAGCTTGGTCAGGTCACCGTGTGCGCGGCTGCGGTCCAGGGTGACCGCCACCCACAGGTCGCGCTGCCGCGAGGCGGTTTTGGCCTCCTGAAGCGCCGAGGTCAGCGCGTTCAGCTGCCGGGCGTTGAGCACGTCCACGTGCCTGATCACCAGCGAGCCCTCGCCGTCGAGCAGCTCGCGACGGGCCCGTAGCAGCCAGTCGGTGTCGGCGGCCTCGGTCGCGTCGAGCACGTAGAACCGCTCCGCCGGGTTGCGGCGCTGGTGCACCGCGCGGACCACGGTCAGCTTGCCTACCCCCGGCTCCCCCTCGAGGGCGAGCCATTCTCCCGAGTCGTAAATGGTCTCGACCTGCCGGCAGCCGCGCAGCCAGAGCGCCCCGCCACCGACCAGCCCGGGCAGGGACATAGGGGGCTTGCTGACGCCGTCCGTGGCGGGCCGCTGGCTGGCCGGCTCGATGAGCTTCACGTGCACCACGCCCCCCGCGACGTGGTCATCGCCGCGGACAGGCCGGCAGTACATCCGGGCCTGGATCCCGCTGGGCAGCTCGACGGACGTCGCGCCAGCCTGCTGGCTGGCCAGCATCTCAGCCGCCTGGCCGAGCAGCACGCCCTGGTCGCCTGGGTCGAGGACCTGGCGGGCGTATTCGTTCATCATCACGACGTCGTTGTTCAGGGCCAGCACGATCCCGCTGGTACGCCGGCAGGCTCGCATGTACTCCTGCATGAGCTGGAGTTCCCGCGCGCTGCTGTCGGCCAGCATGGCCTGGGTGATCTGGTCTGCGGTGGTCTTGGCCAGCGCAATCAGCAGCGGATCGGCGTCTCGGCGCCAGCAGGTCAGGTCGACCGCGCCGACGGCCTTCCCGGAGATCGGATCGTGGATCGGCACCCCGGCGCAGGCCAGATCCTCGAGGTCTTCGGCGTAATGCTCGTGTCCGAACACGGCGGCGGGCTGGCCACCTTCCAGCGCGGTGCCGATCCCGTTGGTTCCGACGTACTCCTCGGCGTAGCTGAAACCCGGCGCGAGCTGGACCCCGTCCAGGTGACGTTCCAGGTCGTGGTCGGCGGTCATCCGGCTGAGCACGACGCCCGCGGCGTCGGTGAGGATGACGCTGATCGGCTGTCCCTCCAGGTGCTGGCGAAGGTTGCGCAGCACGGGCATGGCGTTACGGGTCAGCGGAGTGTCCAGATTCGGGTCCCGGACGTACGGCAGCGTTACCCGGTCGGCGGCGACCTTCCACTGCCGGGAGCGCCACCAGGACGCCAGGATCGGCTCACGTACCTCGCTCGGCCGGACCGATTCGGCCGTCAGAAAACGCTCCCGCGTCTCGGCCAGCCCCTTGCTGTCGGCCGAGGCTGGCAGGTGCACTGCTGTGGGCACCATCGGGCCTCCGTACCTCCCGGTACGCCCGCGCGGGCACTCAGCTCGCGGTCACGCATCCGGGGTTCGCGTCTTACTTACCCAAAATAAGTGTGGCGTTACCGATACCTGTCTCAAGTTGAGACCAGCAGCCCCACGGAGACGGCGTTTTGATCGGGGGACACCGGCTTACTTACGCTTGCCCGCTGAAGAATCCGGAGGCGCCTCATGAATCAGCCAGGTATGCCCCCGGAGGAGACCTTCAACCCCTGGAGCATCGTCAACCTGGTCTTTCATCACCTGGCTGACCAGGGGTTGCATCCGGTTCTGGGTGAATCGGGCGACCCTGGCCCCCCGGCCGCGGCCCTGCTCAGCTGCCTGGGCATCAAGCCGGCCGCCGAGGGCAATCACCGTAACTCCCAGGAGATCCAGGACCAACTGGCCGAACTCCGGAACATCTTCTTCGGTGAGCGCTGAGTTTTACCCCAGCCGGTCGCCTCGCAGGTCGGGGGGCATACCGGACGGGCCTGTCTCATGTTGAGAGCCCGGCCCCCGCTTTTACAGGTTGTTATTCGGCACATAGGACTTCGAGCGGGACTCGTGCATCCGGCCGCCGGCCCGGCGCCAGTGGCAGAGATGAGCCAGACCGCAGGCACGAGGCCTAGCGGGAACCCACAAAGGGGAAAGGGGTGACCATGAGTCGCCAGAGTGTGGCCAAGGCCCACCAGAAGATCCAGGAACTGTCCTGGGAACCCATGTATCACGAACCGGTGTCGCAGTACGGGACGGACTACTCGTTCCGCAAGGCATCCAAGAAGGACCCCCTGAAGCAGGTCCTGCGCTCTTACTTCCCGATGCAGGAGGAGAAGGACCACCGCGTCTACGGTGCCCAGGACGGCGCTATCCGCGGCAACATGTTCCGCCAGGTGCAGGAGCGCTGGCTGGAGTGGCAGAAGCTGTTCCTGTCGATCATCCCGCTCCCGGAGATCTCGGCCGCGCGGGCCATGCCGCTGCTGTTCCGCACCGTGCCCAACCCCGAGCTGCACAACGGCCAGGCGATCCAGATGATCGACGAGGTACGCCACTCGACGATCCAGCAGAACCTGAAGCGCCTGTACATGAACAACTACATCGACCCGGCGGGCTTCAACAACAGCCTCCGGAACTTCCAGAACGACTACTGCGGGACGATCGGCCGGCAGTTCGCCGAAGGGTTCATCACTGGTGACGCGATCACCGCGGCGAGCATCTACCTGACGATCGTGGCCGAGACGGCGTTCACCAACACGCTGTTCGTGGCCATGCCCGCCGAAGCCGCCGCTAACGGCGACTACCTGCTGCCGACGGTGTTCCACTCGGTCCAGTCCGACGAGTCGCGGCACATCAGCAACGGGTACGCCACCCTCCTCATGGCCCTGGCCGACGAGGAGAACCACCAGCTGCTCGAGCGCGACCTGCGCTACGCGTGGTGGAACAACCACCGCGTGGTGGACGCCGCCATCGGCACGTTCATCGAGTACGGCACCAAGGACCGGCGCAAGGACCGTGAGTCCTACGCCGAGATGTGGCGCCGGTGGATCTACGACGACTACTACCGCAGCTACCTGGTGCCGCTGGAGAAGTACGGGCTGGTCATCCCGCACGACCTCATCGAAGAGGCGTGGAACCAGATCTGGAACAAGGGCTACGTGCACGAAGTAGCCCAGTTCTTCGCCACCGGCTGGCTGGCGAACTACTGGCGGATCGACCCGATGACCGACGCGGACTTCGAGTGGTTCGAGTACAAGTACCCGGGCTGGTACGACAAGTACGGCAAGTGGTGGGAGAACTACAACCGCCTGTCGATGCCGAACGGGCACCACCCGATCGTGGCCGAGAACGTCGACTACGTGTACCCGCACCGCTGCTGGACCTGCATGGTGCCCTGCCTGGTCCGCGAGGACATGGTCATCGACGAGGTCGACGGCCAGGTCCGCACCTACTGCCACGAAGAATGCCGGTGGACGGACGTTGAAGCGTTCCGGCCCACCTACCAGGGTCGTTCCACCCCGAACATGGGCCAGCTCATCGGCAAGCGCGAATGGGAGACCCTGTACCACGGCTGGAACTGGGCCGATGTGGTCAGCGACATGGGTTACGTCCGCGACGACGGCAAGACCCTCGTGGCGCAGCCGCACCTGAACCTGGACCCGAGCAAGATGTGGACGCTCGACCACCTGCGCCGGATGGGACCGGTGCTGAGCCCGAACGTCATCCTCAACGAGATGACCCCGGAAGAAAGGGACGCCTTCAAGGCCGACTACAACAAGCAGGGCCCGGCGGGCCGTCCAGCACCCGTGGACGCCTGACCCAACCCAGCTAGACCGGGAGGTGGGCCGCAGGCCAGGCCCTGCGGCCCCCTCCCAACCACTTCTCCGAGGCGATTTCCCACTATCCGCGAGGGGGCCATGGTCGACAAGCACGTCGTACGGTTCGAGCCGGTCGGCATCGAAATCGAGGTCCGCGAGGATCAGACGATCCTGCGAGCCGCGGCCGAGCAGGGCGTCATGCTCATGCACGGCTGCAAGGAGGGCCAGTGCGCCGCGTGCAAGTCGTTCATCCTCGAGGGCGAGGACATCGAGCACGACCGATACTCGACCTTCGCGCTCCCTGACTACGAGCTCGATGAGGGGTACACCCTGCTGTGCCGGGCGCACGCCTACGAGGACGTCACCATCGAGCTGCTCAACTACGACGAGGAGATGATCCGTTCCGGCCTGCCGATCCAGGAGGGCGTGGCGGAGGTGGTGTCCAAGGACGCGGTCACCCATGACATGCGCCACCTGGTCCTGCGGCTGCTCGAGCCGGACGAGATCAAGTACTTCCCCGGCCAGTACATGGACATTGCCGTTCCCGGGACGGAGGAGGTGCGCTCCTTCTCGATGGCGAACACCTCCAGCCGGGAAAGCGGGCTGCTGGAGTTCATCATCAAGGTCTATCCGGACGGGGTGTTCTCCAGGTTCCTGGCCGAAAAGCTGGCCGAGGGGGACCGGCTCGACCTGAGCGGCCCGTTCGGGGTCTTCACCCTCCGCGAGGGCGAGAACGACCTGATCTTCGTGGGCGGCGGGGCGGGCATGGCCCCGATCCTGTCGCTGCTGCGGACCCTGGCCGAGCGCGGCATCCAGCGCAAGGCCACCTTCTTCTACGGTGCCCGGGCCAAGCGGGACCTGTGTTTCGAGGCCGAACTGCACCAGCTCGAGGAGAAGCTGCCGAACTTCCGGTACATACCGGCGCTGTCCGAGGCGGACGTGGATGACCAGTGGGACGGCGAGACCGGCTTCGTCACCGACGTGGTCAAGCGGCACGCGGCCGACCTGACCGGAGCCCACGCCTACGTCTGCGGCCCGCCACCCATGGTGGAGGCGGCCCTGCCGCTGCTCGCGCAGCTAGGCGTGGAAGAAAAGCGAATCTATTACGACAAGTTCACCACCACCGGGGAACCCGGCCAGCAGTGAGGAGCAACGGACGTGCCTGCAAGTCCACCAGCAAAGCCGCTGGTGGCAATCCGCGCCTGAACTCTCACGATGAAGGAGAGACCTCATGACAACCGCTCCAGAACGCAGTGTCCCCAAGCCGGTCTTTACCGACGCGGAGGCCGGGGCGAAGGAATTCCCGGACTCGACCGCCCGCCGGTTCAACTACTACACGCCCGCCAAGCGCAAGCAGACCCACTATGAGGATGTGACGGTCGAGGTTCAGCCCGACCCGCGGCACTACCTCGCCCAGGGCTGGCTCTACGGGTTCTCCGACGGCCGGGGCGGGTACCCGCTCGACTGGACGGCTCTCAAGTCCTGGGGCTCGGACCGGCCGGAGCCGGAGCGTTACCCGGGTTCGGGCGGCAAGGGCTACGACTGGCCAGCGCTGGGGTGGCACGAGTTCCGTGACCCCAACGAGGAGTGGGAACTCACCTTCTACCGCTACAACTCCAACGTGGTGCGGCAGCTGAACGCGAACATCGACGCAGCCCGCCAGGCGAAGGCGTTCGAGCAGTGGAACCGCAGCTGGATCACCTTCGTCGAGCGCAACGTCGGAGCCTGGATGCATGTAGATCACGGGCTCGGGCTTTACCTCTTCGCTAACGCCAACCGGCGGGCGCCCACCAACATGCACAACAACGCGATCTCGGTGAACAGCATGCACCGGATCCGGGCCGCCCAGGACCTCGCCCTGTACAACCTGAGCCTGTCCGAGGAGGTCGAGGGCTTCGACGGCACGGCGCACCTGGAAACCTGGAACAGCGACCCGGCCTGGCAGGGTGTCCGGGAAGTCTCGGAGCAGATGACCGCCATCGACGACTGGTGTGAGGCGATCTTCGCGGCCAATGTGGTATTCGAGCCGCTGGTCGGCGAGCTGTTCCGCAGCCAGCTGGTCCAGCACGCGGCCCCGCGCAACGGCGACTACGTCACCCCGACGGTCGTCGGCGCCGAGGAGTACGACTATGCCGAGCGCGACCTGCGCTACACGCGCCCGATGTTCGAGCTGCTGACCAGCGACCGCGAGTTTGGCGACCAGAACAAGGCCAAGCTCCAGGAGTGGCTATCGGTCTGGACGC
This sequence comes from uncultured Actinomycetes bacterium, assembly GCA_963770545.1. Taxonomy (GTDB): domain Bacteria; phylum Actinomycetota; class Actinomycetes; order Streptosporangiales; family Streptosporangiaceae; genus RYN-230. Next base: position 321,379 of record CAVYQF010000034.1, read on the forward strand.
CCCGGGCTATCGCCGCCTCCCGGGCGCTGCAGCCCCTGTGGTCGCAGCCCGAGAGCAAGCCCCCCCGGTTCGAGGACGGCCTGGACGCGCAGAAGGCTCGTTTCAGCGGCATCCTCTCCGACCTGCACCTGGAAAACCCGAAGGAGCTGGCCCAGTGACGACGTTCAAGACCACCGAGAGCCCGTTCAAGTCCGACAGCACCGCCTCGAACCAGTGCGGCGTCACCCTGATGAACAATCAGGTCGGGGCCGTGGTCGCGGACGTCATGAAGACGAAGGACAATGTGTCCGTGCGCTTCCTGCCGTCAATGATCCGGGTCGACGCGATCGGCCGGATGGACTTCGTCTACGACGAGATCTCCGAGGCGCTCGGCGAGGAGCCGGGATTCTTCGACTCCGCGGAGTTCGAGGAGAACATGTCCACCCACTACGGCCGGATGATCCACGAGGATGACCGGACGATCATGTTCGCCAACCCGGAGGACGCGGCCGAGTACATCGGCTTCGATCTCACCGATCTCACTCCGACCAGCTAGCCCGGCGTCCAGCGCTTCACCACCGGACCCCGACGAGGAGGAACCGTGTACGAAAAGGACGGCGAGAAGTACTTCGTTGTCGATAGTCATATGCACTACTGGAACGCCGCCCCGGACAACTGGGTCAAGGGCGCCGAGCAGTACGCCAAGGGCTGGATCGAGTGTTTCCACGCCTACCAGGGGCTGGGCCCGCCCGAGACCCACTGGTCGATCGAGCACTTCCAGAAGTACTCCGAGGACGACCTGATGAAGGATGTCTTCGAAGACGGTTACGTGGACGTGGCGGTCTTCCAGCCGACGTACCTGAAGGAGTGGTACGCGGAGGGCTTCAACACCACCGAGCGCAACGCCGAAATGGGGAAGCGGCACCCGGGCAAGTTCATCTACAACACCCGGTTCGACCCCCGCGACGGCGACCCAGGGCTGGAGGAGCTCAAGAAGAACGTCGAGACCTACGGCTCGAAGGGCGTCAAGCTCTACACCGCCGAGTGGAACAACGGCTCCCGGGGCTACAAGCTGTCCGACCCGGGCGCCTACCGGTTCCTGGAGGCGGCCCAGAACCTGGGCATTAAGAACATCCATGTGCACAAGGGCCCGACGATCTGGCCGCTGGACAAGGACGCCTTCGACGTCTCCGACGTCGATCACGCGGCGACCGACTTCCCGGACCTGAACTTCATCGTCGAGCACGTGGGCCTGCCCCGGATCGAGGACTTCTGCTTCATGGCGACGCAGGAGCCCAACGTCTACGCCGGCCTGTCCGTGGTCATCGGCGGCCTGATGTACGCGCGGCCGAAGTTCTTCGCCAAGGTCATGGGTGAGCTGCTGTTCTGGGTCGGTGAGGACAAGATGACCTTCGGCAGCGACTACGGCATCTGGGAGCCGAAGTGGCAGATCGAGGGGTTCGTGGACTGGGACTACCCCAGCGACGAGTTCTCCGACTTCCCCCGCGTGAACACCAACACCAAGAAGAAGATCCTCGGGCTGAACGCGGCCAAGCTGTATGACATCGAGGTCCCGGCCGAGTTCCAGATCAAGGACACCAGCGCCCCGGCGGCGCAGGATGACGCCAAGCTGGTCGAAGACGACCCGCAGCTGGTCACGGGAGCATGACTGTTTCCGCAACAAGCAGTGCCGCCCCGGGGGGGCCACCCCCCGGAACCCCCCGCTCTCGCCGGCTCGGGGGGAACACGCCTTCGGCGTGCCCCCCCTCGCCGGCGGAGGGAACTGGCGCAGGCGGACCGGCGGGTCCGCCTGCGCCAGCGGCGGTGCTGGCCGCGCTGGAGACGGTGCGCGACCCCGAGCTGGATGAGCCGGTAACCTCGCTCGGCTTCGTCTCCTCGTGCACCGTCACCCCGGACGGGGACGCGCAGGTCCGGCTGCGGCTGCCCACCTACTTCTGCGCGCCCAACTTCGCCTTCCTGATGGTGGCGGACGCCTACGACGCGGTGGCCGCACTGCCGGGCGTGCGCCGCGCCGAGGTCGTGCTGGACGAGCATTTCGCCTCGGACGCAATCAACGGCGGGGTGGCCGCGCACGCGGGCTTCGCCCAGTCTTTCGACGGGGAGGCGGTCGGCGAGCTGCATGAGCTGCGCGCCGACTTCCTCCGTAAAGCGGTCATGGCCGGCACCGATCAGGTCTGTCGGCCGCTGCTTGCCGCCGGGACCGATCCGGCCAGCCTGCCGGGGATGACGCTGGGCCAGGTGCCGCCCTCCGCCGCCCTGCAGCGGCTGCGCGAGCGCCGCATGGAGCTCGGCCTGCCCGCCGGTGATGACGCCTGGCTGCTGATCGACCCGAAGACCGGGGAGCCGGTCAGCCCGGACTCCCTGCGGATGCACCTCGGGCGCGCCCGGCTGACCCGGACCAGCATCGAGGCCAACGGAAGCATGTGCCGCGGGATGCTGGGGCACCGATACAACGACACGGCCGGGCTAGGCCAGCAACCCCAGGCTGAGGAGGACCAATGAAGGCCGTCCGCTTGCACGCTTTCCACCAGCAGCCAGTGATCGACGAGGTACCGGAGCCGACTATCCACGGCCCGCTCGAGGTCATCGTGAAGATCGGCGGGGCGGGCGTCTGCCGTACCGACCTGCACATCATCGACGGCCAGTGGGACGGGGCCATGGGCACCCCACTGCCCTACATCCTGGGTCACGAGAACGCCGGGTGGGTGCACGAGATCGGCTCGGCGGTCACCAACGTGGCCCTGGGCGACACCGTGATCCTGCATCCCACCCCGACCTGCGGGCTCTGCCGGGCCTGCCGCGCCGGTGACGACATGCACTGCACCGGGGACAGCTCGTTCCCGGGCCTGTCCCGCGACGGCGGGATGGCCGAGTACCTGCTCACCACGGCCCGGGCCTGCGTGAAGCTGGACCCGGCGACCCAGCCGCAGGATGTGGCGGCGCTGGCCGACGCGGGCATTACCGCCTACCACGCGGTCCGCAAGGCCCTCCCGCTGCTCTACCCGGGCACGACCGCCGTGGTGATCGGCGCGGGCGGGCTGGGCCATATCGGTATCCAGTGCCTGGCCGCGCTGTCCGCTACCCGCATCGTCGTAGTGGACCGGAATCCCGACGCGCTCAAGCTGGCCGAGCAGCTCGGCGCGAACGCCACCGTGGTCGCCGACGGCAGCCAGGTTGAGGCCGTGAAGGATCTGACTGGCGGGGCCGGTGCCCACGTGGTGCTGGACTTCGTGGCCGAGCAGGGCGCCGAGATGGACGGCTGGAACATGACGGCTCCGGCTGGTTCCTACTTCGTCATCGGCTACGGCGGGACGCTGGAGATCCCCACGCTCGACATCATCTCCACCGAGCGCAACATCATCGGCAACATCGTCGGCACCTACAACGACCTGGCCGAGCTGATGTCGCTGGCCGAGGCGGGCAAGGTCACCCTGCACACCCGGACCTACCCGCTGACCAGCGCCGTGGAGGCGTTTGCGGATCTCGATGCAGGCCGGGTGCGCGGCCGCGCCATTCTCGTCCCCTGATTACCGCCACTGACTGAGAACACGTCCTAGGAGGACTGATGGCTAAGGAACTGCGTTTCGGCGCGGAAGCGCGCAGCCTGCTGCTGGCCGGTGTAGACAAGCTGGCCGAGGCCGTGAAGTCAACCCTGGGGCCCAAGGGGCGCAACGTCATCCTGGAAAAGATCACCGGGACCCCGGTGGTGACCAATGACGGCGTGACCATCGCCCGTGAGATCCATCTGGCCAACCAGTTCGAGAACATGGGTGCCCAGCTGGTCAAGGAAGCGGCCATCAAGACCAACGACGTGGTCGGTGACGGCACCACCACGGCCACAGTCCTGGCCCAGGCCATCATCACCGAGGGCATGCAGGCGATCGGGGCCGGCGCGAACCCGGTGCTGGTCAAGAGGGGCATCGACGTGGCGGTGGACCGTCTGGTCACCCACCTGCAGGGGGTGGCGCACCCGGTGGCCACCGAGCAGGACTACCGCCGGGTGGCGGCGATCTCCGCGAACGACGATGAGACCGTGGGCGCGGTGATCGCGAAGGCCCTGCACACCGTGGGCGACGAGGGCATCGTCACCGTCGAGGAGTCCAACGCGAACGGGATGAGCGTCGATTTCGTCGAGGGCTTCCAGTTCGAGAACGGGTACCTGTCGCCGTACCTGGTGACCAACCCCGCCAGCCTCGAAGCGGTGCTGGATGACCCCTACGTGCTGCTGTGCAGTGAGAAGATCACCAAGGTCCAGCAGCTGATGCCGGTGCTAGACAAGATCATGCGCCAGCCCCGGCCGCTGGTCATCCTGGCCGAGAACGTCGAGGGCTCGGCCCTGTCCATGCTGGTGCACAACCACGTCAACGGGATCTTCCAGTGCGTGGCGGTCCGCGCGCCCGGGTTCGGTGACCGGCGGCTGCGCAAGCTGGAAGACATTGCCGCCGTCACCGGCGGCGCGGTGGTCAGCAAGCACTCCGGGTTCTCACTGGAGACCATGACCCTGGAGCAGCTGGGCCGGGCTGGGCAGGTCCGGGTCACGGCCGACAACACCGCGATCATCGGCGGCTCCGGCTCGGCTGAGGACGTCGAGTTCCGGCTCGGCCAGTTGCGCGCCGAGATGGAGCGGGCCACCTTCGGGATCGACGAGGACGTGCTCAGCGAGCGGATCGGCGCCCTGTCCGGCAAGGTCGCGGTGATCCGGGTGGGAGCGCCGACCCCGGCGGAGCTCAAGGAACTCCAGCATCGGGTCGAGGACGCGCTGGCGGCGACCAGGGCAGCCATGGCCGAGGGCATCGTGGCCGGCGGCGGCGCGGCGCTGCTGCACGCCGCGGGCGCGCTGGATGACCTCCAGGTCAAGGACGACTACGCGACCGGCGTGGAGATCGTCCGCCAGGTCCTGACCGCCCCGGCGTTCCTCATCGCCTCCAACGCCGGTTATTCCGGTGAGGAAGTCGTGGCCCAGATGTCCCAGCTCGGCCAGGACGAGGGCTTTGACGCACTCCAGGGCCGGTATGGCAACATGATTGATATGGGAATCATTGACCCGCTGCGGGTCGCGCGGTCTGCCTTGCAGAACGGCGCGTCCGTGGCAGGCCTGCTGCTCACCACCAACACGCTCGTCGCCGAGGAGCAGACGCCGTGGGGCGGCAGTCCCGCCCTGATGACCCAGTTCGGGCCGCTGGACGAGGGCCTGAACCAGCCGTCACCCGACTCCAGCACACCGCAGTCCCTCGGCCTCGGCCCGTCGGTCGGCTAGGGAAGCTGGTCCATGGCGGCAGATCCTGCACTGCGGCCGCCTTCGGACCCACCCCCAGACCCGCCCGCACCGGCCGTGCGGGCGGGTCCGGGGCCGGAGCAGCTGAGCCCGCTCCGCCTGATGCGCTCCCGCGGGCGGCTGCGGGGAGTGCTGGCGTTGCTCGGGCCGGCCTTCGTGGCCTCGGTGGCCTACATCGACCCGGGCAACTTCGCGACCAACTTCGCGGCCGGAGCGAAGTTCGGCTACGCCCTGGCCTGGGTCATCGTGCTGGCCAACCTCATGGCCATGCTGGTGCAGTACCTGTCGGCCAAGGTGGGCGTGGCGACCGGGCGGGACCTGCCTGAGCTGTGCCGGGCCTACCTGCCCCGGCCGGTGTCCGGCGGCCTGTGGGTCCAGGCCGAGCTCATCGCCATGGCCACCGACCTCGCGGAGTTCGTCGGTGCCGCCCTCGGCCTGAACCTGCTGTTCCATGTGCCGCTGCGGGTCGCGGGCCCGCTGACGGCGGTAGTCGCGTTCGCCATCCTGGCCCTCGACCAGCGGGGATACCGCCGGTTCGAGCTGGCCGTCTGCGGCCTGCTCGGCATCATCTTCCTGGGCTTCGCCTACGACCTCGCGGCGGTTCATCTGGACCCGTCCGCGCTGGCCAGCGGACTGGTGCCGGGGTTCGCCGGCCCCGGCGGCCCGTTGCTGGTGGCCGGCATCATCGGGGCCACGGTCATGCCGCACGTGGTCTACCTGCACTCCGCGCTGACCAAGTCCCGGGTGGCGTGCGCCGACGACGCGGAGCGCCGCGAGCTGCTCCGATTCCAGCGGCTCGACGTGGTCGTCGCGCTCGGCCTGGCCGGACTGGTCAACCTGACCATGCTGGTGGTGGCGGCTGCGATGGCCAGCCAGACCGGGGGCGTCCAGATGGCGTCGCTCACGGCCGCCCACGCCAGCCTGGGGCGGCTGGTCGGCGGCGGCGCCGCGCTGGCGTTCGCGGCGGCCCTGCTCGCCTCGGGCCTGTCGTCCTCCAGCGTGGGCACCTATGCGGGCCAGGTGGTCATGCAGGGTTTCATCGGCCGCCGGATCCCGTTGTTCCTGCGCCGCGCGATTACCATGCTGCCCGCCCTGGTCGTCCTGGAACTCGGCCTGCCGACCACCGGCAGCCTGGTCATATCCCAGGTGGTCCTGTCGTTCGGTATCCCGTTCGCGCTGGTCCCGCTGGTGGCGCTGACCAGGCGCAAGGACGTGATGGGCCCGCTGGTGAACCGGGGGCTCACCTCCGCGACGGCCAGCCTGATCACCGTGATGATCATCGTCTTGAACGTGTACCTGCTGTACGCCACCTTCACCGGCTGAGGAGAACCGGCCACGCGGCCGGGTACCCTCCTCGGCATGACGATCGCACCGGGTGAGCTGGACCAGAAGATGATGACGGCCGCGCTCGCGCAGGCGCAGGCCAGCCTGGCCGCCGGGGGTGTCCCGGTCGGCGCGGTGCTGGCCAGCGGGGCCGACGTCGTGGCTGAGGGGCACAACGAGCGCGTGCAACTCGGCGACCCAGTCGCGCACGGGGAGATCGCCTGCCTGCGTAACGCGGGCCGCCAATCCTCCTACCGGGGAATGACTCTGTACACGACCCTTTCCCCGTGCCCGATGTGCACCGGCGCCATCTTGCTGTTCCAGATCCCGCGCGTAGTCGTCGGGGAGGCCGAGACCTTCGCCGGTGACCTGGCCTTCCTCGCCGACCAGGGCGTGTCGGTGACTCTGCTCAATGACGAGCGGTGCATGGCGGTTATGCGGGAATTCCAGGACCGCTACCCGGCCGTCTGGAGCGAGGATATCGGCGGCCGGTAGCGCCGCCCATCCACCTGGGCTGTTTCCGCCATTTCGGGGAGAATTCAGACACAGATTGCCGATCCGCTGCGGATGGGTGCACTTGGTGCCGATACTCGGCATCGTGATCGGCGAGAAGTTCGAGCACCTGCTCGCGGCCGCGCAGCGTCGCACAGATCGGGGTCGTCCTCATCGGCGTCGCACCAGTGGGGACCGTCCTGACCTGGACCGTCCCGATCTGGGTGGTGGCGCTGACGAGGCCGACCGCGCCTTTCCCGAGCTGTGGCGAGACGCGAACCCGTTCCGCCAAACCCTGGCCGATCCTGGGACCGTAGCCCTCACCGAGCATCAGCCCCCCGGCCAGCGCGAACCCGTCGCCGTCCGCCGCTCCCAGCCCCAGACCGTCCGGGCCCCCTGACCCTCAGCTGAGCCCGTCCGGCCCTCAGGGCACTTCCCCCTGACCACCCGCCGCCTCCTGTCGCCGCGGCGGGTGCCGTGCGGCGGGCCGGGTCCCAACCCCCCCGGGGACTCGGCCCGTCGCACACCCGTTAGTAGCTCAGGTCAGCGGCTGAAGTCCACCGCGGTGGTGTTCGCCCCGCTGATCACGACTGCGACCATCTCGTCCGGGCCGGGGGAGTACCCGCCGCTGAGCAACGCGGCCAGTGCGGCGCATCCGCCGGGCTCGGCGACCAGCCGGAGCCGGTCCCAGAGCAGTTCCTGGGCCGCCGTGATGTCCTCGTCGCTGACCAGCACCACCTGGCGCACGAACTCGCGGATCACGGCGAACGTGTGCTCGCCGACCTGGCGCGGGGCCAGCGAATCAATAGCCACGCTGCCCACCTCCGCATCCACGGGCCGGCCAGCCCCCAGGGCCCGGGTCAGGGTGGGCGCGCCAGCGGGTTCCACCCCGATCACCCGCGCGTGGCCCGCGTAGGCCGCGCTGGTCCCGGCGAGCAGCCCGCCGCCGCCCACGCTGGCCAGCACGGTGCTGACCGCAGGGGCCTGGTGCCTCAACTCCGCCCCGAGTGAGCCCGCCCCCAGGATCGTCTCGATCTGGTCGAACGCATGCACGGGCAGGGCGCCCGACGAGGCCGCCCATTCCTCGCTGGCGGCCAGCGCCTCCGCGTACGAGGCGCCCCCGACGACCAAGTCGGCTCCGTAGCCGCGGATGCGCTCGATCTTGGCCGGGGACGAGACCTCCGGCACGAACACGTGCGCGGTCACGCCCAGGGCCTGGGCCGCGTAGGCGACCGCCGCGCCGTGATTGCCCCCTGACGCGGCCACCACCCCGGCGCTGGGCAGGGGGCGGAGCAGCAGGTTGGCGAACGCTCCCCGGGCCTTGAACGACCCGGAGTGCTGCAGATGCTCCAGCTTCAGCACCAGCGGGCCTGGTTCCAGCCCGAAGGCGGAGCGGTCCAGGAAGATCACCGGGGTGCACAGCACATAAGGCCGGATCAGTGTGGCTACAGACGCGATCGCATGCGGGGTGATGTCGCCGACCGTGGTCGCCGGGATGCTGATGCTGCTCACGCCGCTCCTTCTCACCCGATGCCCTGCGCGTGGCGGTTGCCGCCTCATGCTAGGCGCGGGCCGGGCCGGGGCACTTGGTTGGCCGTAGCACGGGTTGTACCGTTTGGGCCATGCCTGGCTCCGCCGCACCGGCCCCGAAGTCCCCCTCTCCCCGGCTGTTGCGGATGCGGCGCGTCCAGGTGGCCGGGGCGGCCGGGGCCGCGGCCCTGGTCGCGGGCACAGTCTGCGCATTAGCGGCGGGTGCCCCGGCCGCCGTCCTCGCGGTGGCCGTGGTCCTCGTCGCCGCGCTGGCCATCTTCTGGTTCGTCCGTAACCGGGTTCGGGCCTGGACTTACACCGAGCGTGAGGACGATCTCATCGTCGCCCGCGGGGTGCTGGTCCGCCGCCTCTCCGTGGTTCCCTACGGCCGGATGCAGTTCGTGGACGTGACCGCGGGGCCGGTGGAACGCGCGTTCCAGCTGGCCACCGTGAAGCTGCACACCGCGGCGGCGGCGAGCGACGCGCGGATCCCGGGCCTCGAGCGGGAAGAAGCTGCCCGGTTGCGGGACCGGCTGGCCACCCTCGGTGAGGCGAAGGCCGCGGGCCTGTGACTGACCAGCCGGGAGAGTGGCACCGGCTGCACCCGTTGTCACCCCTGGTGCGGTCTGGCCGGGCCGCCGTCGGGGTGCTGGCCATCGTGGCGATCTCCGCGTCCGGCCAATTCGGCCCCGACGGGTCGCACCTGTTCGACTGGGTGCTGGCCGTGCTCGTGGTGCTCGGGGCCGTGGTCAACTGGCTGGTCACCCGGTGGAAACTGGACGGGGCCACGCTGCGTATCGAGACCGGCCTGCTGCGCCGTGACTCCCGGCAGCTGCCGGTGGCCCGGATCCAGGCGGTGGACGTGGTACGGCCGTTCCTCGCCCGTGCCCTTGGCCTGGCCGAACTGCGGGTCCGGCTGGCCGGATCCAGCCACGCCGACGGCCGGCTCGCCTACCTTCCCGAGCAGGCCGCGCTCGACCTGCGGGCGCGGCTGCTGGCCGCGCACCACGGGCTGGATCCGGCTACCCCCGAGCCGGGCGAGCAGATCCTGGCCCGCGTCCCCAACGGCCGCCTGGTCGGGTCGGTGGCGGCCTCCCCGGCCAGCCTGCTCGCGGCGCTGCTGGTCGCGGAGGTGGTGGCGATCCTGGTGTCACCGAAGGTGCTCACCGCCGTCGGCGGCACGCTGGTGGTGTCCCTGATCACGCTCGCGCCCCTGGTGTGGCGGCGGATCGCGACCGAATACGGCTTCACCATCGCCCAGTCGCCGGACGGTATCCGGATCCGCCGCGGGCTGCTCGGCACCGTGGCCGAAACCATCCCGCTGCGCCGTGTGCAGGCGGTGCGGATGGTTGAGCCGGCGGCGTGGCGGCCGATGGGCTGGTGCCGGCTGGAGATCGACGTGGCCGGCTCGCCGGGCCGCGACCACGCCGATGGGTCGGGCCGGATGCGCAAGACCCTACTCCCGGTCGGCCACCGGGAGCCGGCCTGGGAGCTGATGCGGCTGGTCATCGGGTCGGCGCCACCCCCGCTGTCCCGCCCGCCGCGGCGGGCCCGGCGGAAGGCGCCGTTGAGCTATCACTTCCTGGCCGCCGGGCACGACGCGAGCACCGCGATGGGGGTCACCGGACGCCTCCGTAAGGTCACCACCTGGGTACCGCTGGAGAAAGCGCAGAGTGTCCGGATGGTCACCGGCCCAGTGCAGCGGGCCCTGGCCCTGGCCACCGTGCACGTGGATGCGGCTGGACGGAAGGTCCGGGCCGAGTTCCGGGACCGGCCCGGGGACGAGGCGGACCAGCTCGTCGAGGACCTGGCCGCGCTTTCCCGCAGCGCGAGGTGCCGGGTGCCAGACGCCGGTGTCCGGGCGGGCCCGGTCGTCGCGGCGGAACCGTCCGCCCAGTCGTCCGCCCAGCCGTCCGGAAAGCCATTCGCCCAGTCGTCCGGCCAGTCGGCAGCTGGCCCGTCTCCTGCGCCCGGCGAAGGCCCGCGGCGGGGTGACGATCCCGTTAGGCAACCAGAGCAACGCCGGTGAACGCCGCCCAGAGCGCGGCGTAGGCGCCGCCCGCGGCCAGTAGTTCGTCGTGGGTGCCCTGCTCCACGATGCCGCCCTGGTCCACCACGGCGATGCGGTCCGCGCGGGCCGCGGTGGTCAGCCGGTGCGCCACCACGAGCGTGGTGCGCCGTGCGGTCAGCCGCTCGGTGGCCGACACGACGGCCGCCTCCGCGGACAGGTCGAGCGCGGCGGTTGCCTCGTCCAGCAGCAGGATGTCCGGGTCCACGAGGTAGGCCCGGGCCAGGGCGATCAGCTGGCGCTGGCCGGCGGACAGGTTCCGGCCGCGCTCCGCGACCTCGTGATAGAAGCCACCGGGCAGCTCGGCGATCATGTCCAGGGCGCCCACCGCACGAGCCGCGGCCTCCACCTCGGCATCGGTGACCGCCTGGTTGCCGTACGCGATCGCGTCGCGCACGGTGCCCGCGAACAGGTGGGATTCCTGCGGTACCACGCCCAGCCGCCGCCGGTAGCTGCCCAGGTCGTAGTCGCGAACGTCCACGCCGTCCACCAGCAGCACGCCGCCGGTCACGTCGTAGAACCTGGCCACCAACTTGACCAGCGTGGACTTGCCTGCGCCGGTCTGCCCCACCAGGGCCACCGTCTCGCCCGGGGCCACCGTGAGGTTCACGCCGCAGAGCGCTTCGGTGTCCCCGCCGCCGTAGTTGAAGCGCACGTCGCGGAACTCGATCCGCGCGCGGCCCCGGGTCACTGGCCGCGGGTCCGCGGCCTCCGGGGTGCTGGTCCGGGTACGCAGCAGCCCGCTGATCCGGCGCAACCCGACGGCGGCCTGCTGGTAACCGTCGAACACCTGGGACAGCTGCTGCACCGGCGAGAACAGCATGTCGATGTAGAGCAGGTAGGCGACCAGCGCGCCGGCGCTGAGCAGCCCCGCGCGCATCTGGCCCGCCGCTACCAGCAGCACGAGCGCCGTCGCCGCGGTGGACAGGGACTGCACGAACGGGAAGTACACCGCGATGTAGCGCTGGGCCCGGAGCCGGGACCGTCGGTAGTTAGCACTGAGCCCGGTGAACCGGGCCAGGTTGACCTGCTCCCGGCGGTACGCCTGGGAGACCCGCAGGCCGGCCACGTTCTCCTGGAGGTCCGCGTTCACTGCGGCGACCTTCTCCCGCGCCTCGCCGTAGGCCCGCGAGGACTTGACCCGGAATACCAGCGTGGCCACCACGACCAGCGGGATCAGGGTCAGCACGGTCAGGCCGAGCCGGAGGTTGATGATCAGCAACGCGACCATGACTCCGGCGAAGGACAGGGCCGAGTTGACCATGGTGATCAGCCCGGTCTGCAGGAACGACGAGAGCGCGTCCACGTCGGTGGTCATCCGGGTCATGATGCGCCCGGACATCTCGTGCTCGTAAAAATCCAGGCCGAGACGCTGCAGCTGGGCGAAGATCTTCACCCGCAGCGAGTACAGGACCCGTTCACCGTTGCGCCCCACGACCACGGTCTGAACCGCGTTGACCACCCAGTCCGCAAGAACCACGGCCAGTGCGAGGCCCGCGATCAGCAGCACCGCGCCGGTGACCTTCGTCTCCACGCCGTGATCGATGCCCCCACGGACCAGCGCCGGCATGGCCAGGCTGGCCAGCGCGTCGAGGGCGTCCAGCACCAGGCCGATGATGAGGCCCACCGCGAACGGGCGCAGCACCTGCCGCAGCCTGAACCGGGGCGCCGGGGTGCGGGCCCACCCCACGTCCACCCCGGGCACGTCCCGGGCCGGTGGCAGCGCGTCGACCTTCGCCAGCAGCTCCGGCGACGCGGGAACGCCGGCCATCATGCTGGTCATCCCGGCCCCGCCGCCACCACCGCGGCCACCGGTCCGCCCGCGGGCCCCGACCCGGCCGGCCGGGCGCGCCGCGCCAGGCAGCGCGGCCAGCCCCGCCAGCTGAGCCGTACCGGCCCCAGCTAGCCCGTCCTCCGCGGCCAGCGGTGAGGCGCCGGAGTCCGGGGCCGCCTCGGCGGGCCAGAGTCGCGGCGTGATGGCGGCCGGGGCGGCCGGCTCGTGCGGGGCGCCCGCCTGCTCGTAGTCGCGAGCCACTACGGCGTCGGTGCCCTCGGCGTCGTCGTCAGGCCCGGTGATCAGGTCGCGGTACAGCGGGCAGCGCGCCTCCAGCTCAGCGTGGGTGCCGATATCGACCAGGCGCCCCTGATCGAGCACGGCGATCCGGTCGGCGAGCTGGAGCGTGGACCGGCGGTGCGCGATGAGCAGCGTGGTCCGGCCGGCCATGATCTGCTTGAGCCGGGCGTGGATCTCGGCTTCGATCCGCGTGTCGACCGCCGAAGTGGCGTCGTCGAGGACGAGGATCCGGGGATCGGTCAGCAGCGCCCGGGCCAGGGCCACTCGCTGGCGCTGCCCGCCGGACAGGGTCAGCCCCTGCTCCCCGACGACGGTGTCATAGCCCTGCGGCAGGGCGGAGATGAACTCGTCCGCCTCGGCGGCCTGGGCCGCCGCCAGGACCTCCTCCCAGCTGGCGTCGGGCCGTCCGTAGGCGATGTTGGCCCGGACCGTGTCGGAGAACAGGAACGAGTCTTCGGCGACCAGCCCGATCGAGCCCCGCAGCGAGTCCAGGGTGAGGTTGCGGACGTCCCGGCCGCCGACCCGCAGCGTCCCGCCGGTCACGTCGTAGAACCGGGGAAGCAGCTGCACGATCGTCGATTTGCCCGACCCGGAGGCGCCGACCAGCGCGACGGTTTCACCCACATCGACGTGCAGCGACAGCCCGCGCAAGATAGGACGCCCGGGGAGGTAACCGAAGCTGACATCGTCGAGATCGATGTCGGCCGGGGCCGATCCGAGTGGCACCGCGCCGGGTCGGTCGGTGACGCCGGGCTCGGTGTCGATGACCTCGAACACCCGGATCACGCTGGCCCGGGCTTCCTGGCCGGTGGTTACCAGCGCGGCCAGCGCGCGAACCGGGCCGACCAGCTGGAGCAGGTAGGAGGAGAAGGCCACGAACGTGCCCAGGGTGATGGAGCCCTCGATGGCCAGCCACCCGCCCAGCGCCAGCACCCCGACCTGGCCGAGCGCGGGTACCGCCTGCAACGCCGGGTTGTACCGGGCCATCAGCCGCACCGCGCGCACCCGCGAGGCGTAGAGCAGCCTGCTGGCCCGTTCCAGCCGGCCGATCTCCTGTTCTTCCTGGCCGAAGCCCTTCACCACCCGGACGCCGGTTACGGCGCCGTCCACCACGCCGGCCACAGCGGCCGCCTGCTGCTGGGCGTCCCAGCTGGCCGGGAACAGGGTGCGGCGCGAGGCGATCGAGATGAACCACAGGGCGGGGCCGACAGCCAGGGCGATCAGGGTCAGCAGGGGCGAGAGGAACAGCATGATCGCCAGGGAGGCCACGAACAGCACCGCGTTGCCGAGCAGCATCGGGATCATGCTGAGCAGGGCCTGGACCATGGACAGGTCAGAAATGGAGCGGCTGACGATCTGGCCGGTGTGCAGCTGATCCTGGCGCTTGCCGTCCAGCCGGGACAGGGCGCCGAGCATCTCGGTCCGCAGGTCATGCTGGACATCCAGGGAAACCTGGCCGCCACGGTAACGGCGCAGGTAGAGGCCCCCGAAGCTGGCCAGCGCCGCGCCTAGCAAGAGGACCGCGAGGGGCCAGACCGCCGGGTGCCCCGGGCCGACCAGGTCGTCCACGATCTGCCGCTGGATTAGCGGGACAACCGCCGCGATCGCGGTCACGACCAGGGTCCCGCCCAGGGCGAGCAGCACGTTACGGGGATAGCGCCAGCAGTACCTCGCGAGCCGCTTCAGCCAGCCCCGGCCGGTGCCGTCGTCAGCACCGGCGAGATCCCGGCCCGCTCTGCGCCCCTTACGCACCGCCTTCTCGTGGCGCTCCCGCTCCCCACTTCGCTCCGGCTTCCCGTTGCGCTCCGCTTTCCCGTTGCGCTCCGCTTTCCCGCTTCGCTCCGGCCTCCCGTTACGCTCCGGCTGCCCGCTGCGCTCCGGCTGCCCGCTGCGGTGCGTGTTCGTGGTCTTCTGTCGATCGGTGTCCGTGGGCCCGTTCCTTTCCGTCCCCGTCTGTCTTCCTGTCGTCGCGAGGGGCGAGCCCCTGCTTGGCCCGCCTCGCCTCGGTCATCGCCGAGCCGAGTAGCTCGAGTGCATCCAGTACCGCCTCCGGATCGCCGGTGGCGTCCAGTAGCGGGCCCAGCCAGCCTGCGTAGGCGGCATCAGCCCGGTCCAGGGCCGCGCGGCCCGCTGGGGTCAGCGAGAGCCGCACCACCCTTCGGTCGCCCGGCTCGGCCGCCCGGCAGGCGTATCCGGCGGCGACGAGACCGTCTGCGGTCGCGGTGAGCGTCGGCTTCGCGACCGCCAGCCGCTGGGCCAGCCGGGTAGAACGCTCACCGCCGGCGCCGGCCAGCTTCATGATCCGGTACTGGGAGGGGGTCAACCCCGCATCTACGCACTCCAGGCCGCGAAACAGCCGGAGAATGACCATGATGGCCTGGGACACATCCACCCTGGCCAGCCCCGTCACGTCATTCACCGGCGCGTTGCCCGGCAGCACCTGGCCCGGCGCCATCTCGCTCATTGGGATCTCGGTTACCGGGACCTCAGCCGCCCGAATCTCGCCGGCCGGGATCTCAGCCGGTCGAATCTCATACGCTGGACTCACAGTTAGCTAGCCTAACAACATTTCGGTTAGCCTCTCTAACCGTAAGCGGGAGCCGGCGATTCCCCGGAGAGGCGGTTGCCCGCAGACGGGCGACCCCCCGGAGACGGCGCGCTTCGGCGTGTGATACTCAGTGTCATCTGACCACGGCGCCCCTGACGGCTGTGACAGCCGTGACGGTGGACGGCTCTGCTCCGGGCACCGCGTCGGCGAGGGGCAGCGGGCGGTGGCGGGCCTGGCCCGCGCCTGCCGGAGCGGCACGCTCAGCCGGGACCCCGGTGAGGCCGCGGTGGCGCGGAGCGCCTCCTGCGCCAGACCCTGGTCAGTACTCCTCGCGCTCCCGGAAGCCGTACCCGGCCGCGGCCCCGCCCACGATGAGGACGAACAGCAGGAAGGTCAGGATGTGCACGCTCGTGCACCAAAGGCAGATCGCGTCCAGCGTGAACAGCTCGGTGTAGACCAGGTACAGCACGAACCCGATGCCGACGACGACCGAGGCGAGCCGGATCCAGGTCAGCGCCGGGAACTTCAGCCGCCAGGCCCAGGGCGAGGTGGCCGCGGCCATGAATACGTAGAAGGCCAGCCCGAGCACGGCCACCGGGAAGACGCCGAACACCATGGACTCGGCGCTGTGCGTGACCAGCGCGCAGTTGATGGTGCCCGTGTCCGAGCAGGCCAGGGGGATCGAGGAGTCGTAGTGGGTGATGGTCAGATAGGTCGAGACGCCGAGGCCCGCGATGGCCAGTGCCCACGTGACGAGCTGGAACCACAGCGGCGCGATCTTGATGGCCGGCTCGGCCGGCGGGACGGCCGCTGCGGCCTGCCGCTCGCGGGCGCGCTGCGCCTTGGTGAGCCGCTGTGCTTGCCCGGTCTGTGCTGCCCTAGCTTGGGCCTGCCCAGCTTGGGCCGGGCGGCCCGGCCGGCGGCCCTGGTTCGCGGCGACCTGAGGCTCAGGCCGCCCGCCGCGGGTCCCCTTGTCCTTCTTGGCCCCCGTGCCTGCGGCCTGCCGGGGCGCGGCCATCAGATCTGACCCTCGATGGTCTTGATGGTCGGCGTGGTGCAGACGTTGGACGGCTGGTTGTTCGTGACCTTGCAGATGGTCGCGGTGATCATGTTGGCCGCGCCGTCCGCGCCCTTCGCGATCGCGTTCGACGGGTCCTTGAGCGCGGCGGCCACCTGGGCCCAGGTCTGGCCGGACAGCACCTGGGGATTGTACTGGGCGCCGTGCACGAAGTACTTACCGCCGAAGTCGATGAACGGGATGGCACCTTGCACGCTGGCGGATACGTACGGCGGGCTGTCGTATTTGGTAATCAGCGCGGTCTGCGCGCTGGTCAGCTTCTCCAGCGGCTTCTCGGCCACGGTCTCCTGCTCGACCGGGGTGAAGGTCAGGTACTTGCTGGTGTAACCGCTCTTGTAGAAGTTGAGCGTGGCGGTGTGCGGGTACACCTCCTGGCCGCCGGCCGAGTGGATGCCGGTCAGGCCGTGGAAGGTGCCGAACCTGCTGAGCGCTGTGACCAGGGCCCACCGCTCAGCCGCGCAGTACGGGCAGTACTGGGCGCCGATGTAGAGCACCTCTGGCTTGCCGCCCGCGGTCAAGGGCTTGGCCGAGGACACCGTGGTCACGCTCTTCGTGTCGGCGGTGCCGGCCGCCACCGCCGCGAGCGTGGAGGCCGGCACGCCGGTCACGTCCTTGATCACGCTGGCCGGGAGGGCGGTGCCGGTCGGCGAGCTGGAATTGGAGTTGTTGGCCGAGGCGGGGCTCTGGGTGGTCTTGATCACGATGAAGGCGACCACGATGATGATGACGCCCAGGATGCTGCCCCCGGTCCACAGCATCCGGTTGCGCATCTCCCGCTTGTGCTGCGCCGCACGCTGCGCCGCTATTCTCTCGCGGGCGTTCTCCCGCTTCACTCTGGTCGCCTTGCCCATTACCCGTCCTATGGATGGTGCCGATGGTCGCCCGGCCAGGGTCCATCGTAGGCGGCATCACGGGATGAAGCTGCCCCGTTCGTGGGCCGCAGACGGCTGGATTGACCCGTTCCCCGCAGCCCAGGCAGCGATCTGGGCCCGCGAGGTAAAGCCCAGCTTCGACAGGATATTCGCAACGTGGCGTGCCGCGGTAGCCGGACTGATAACCAGCTCCTCAGCGATGCCCTTATTGCTGTGCCCCTGGGCGATAAGCGCGGTGATCTCGCGCTCGCGTGGGGTCAGCGGGGATGGCGAGGCCAAGGGCGATATCGGGGCCAGGGGCGATGTCGGGGCCAAGGACGATGGCGGGGTGAGCGGTGATGGCGGGAGTAGCGACGGCGGCGGGACCTCCGAAGGGGCTCCGGCCAATCCGTCGTTACTCCCGCCGGCGGCCCCAGGGCGGTCCGCGGTGGCCTGCGGGCCGGAACTCAGGGCCAGGGTGACGGCAGCGTCAGGGGACAGGCCCAGGCCCTGCTCCCACAGCTGCGTCAGGGCCCCCTGGCCGGGGCCGCCGGCCGCATCCAGGTACTGCTGGGTCCGCTGGGCGGACGCCGCGGGCAGGCCGGCCGCCTCCCGCAAGGCGGCGGCCGCCGCAGTCAGCAGGACCGGAAGCCGGGCCGACCCCTCCGGGCCACCCTGTTCTTCCCTAAGACACTGTTCTTCCTGGAAAGACTGTCCCTCCTGGAAACACAGGGCCGCGAACGCTTCCAGGCCGCGGGCCACGCCGATCCGGGCCCCGGTTAGCTGGCTCAGCCGCAGGCTCTCAGCCAGGTGCGGCCGGGCCAGGGCGAGCTGGCCCTGGTCCAGGGCGAGCCGCCCGATGCCCGCCTGGCAGCGGGCGATAGCCGGCCGGGAGTCGATTTCCCGCAGGATCGGCAGGGCCGCCTGGTAACAGTCCATGGCGCCGGCCGGGTCGCGCCGCAGCCGGGCCAGGGTGCCCAGGCCGAGCAGGGTACGGGCCACACCCCAGCGCTGGTCGATGCTGCGCATGACCGAGAGCGCGGCCTCGCCGAGCCGCTGGGCCTCCCGCAGCTTTCCCTCGGCGGCGGCCAGGGTGGCCTGGGTGCCGAGGGCGTACCCCTCGTTCCAGGCGTTGCCCGCATCCCGGGAGGTGGCCAGGGCCTGGGCGGCCCACTGGGTAGATTCCGCCAGCTGGTCAGTCTGCAGAGTGGCCTCAGCCAGCACATTCTGGGCTGTGGCCGTCCAGACTGGCAGGCCGGCGGCCTGGCACAGCCCCAGCCCGGCGCGGGCCCAGTCCCGGGCCCGCGCCGGGTCATTGGGCAGGATGAGCTGCGCCCGCCCGATAAGCGCGGTGCCCAGCACCGGGTCGGGCACGGCCTGGCCGCCCAGGCGGAAGAAGCGGGCGAACCAGCTTTCCCCCTCGTCGAATGAACCCCGGACGATCCACGACGGCCGAACCGCGGCGCAGATGCGCAGTCCGGTCTCCGCGTCCCCGTTGGCCAGGCAGCTGCTGAGGACCTGGCGCAGGTTGGCGACGTCCACGTCGTAGCGGCGGAATACACCCACCACCTCCGGCCAGCTGGACGGGATCGTGGCCATCCCGACCGCCTCGTTGCGTTCGCACACGGCCACCGCGTAGTCGCGCAGCCGGGCCTGGGTTTCCGCGGCTTCGCCCGCCTCGGACAGGCGCTGGGCGGCGTAGGCACGGATGCTGTTCAGCATCCGGTAGCGCGCCTGGCCGAGCACCTCCGGCTCGACCACGACCAGCGACTTGTCCACCAGCCCCGAGGTCAGGCCGACCACGTCCTCGACCGCCAGCCCGTCTCCGGCGCAGACCTGCTCAGCCATCTCCAGGGACCAGCCGGAAAACACGGACAGGCGGCGCAGCAGGATCTGCTCGGGCGCGGAGAGCAGGTCATGGCTCCAGTCGATGGTGGCCCGCAGCGTCCGCTGCCGGGGCGGCGCGGTCCGGTCGCCGGAGCCCAGCAGCGTGAAGCGGTCGCCCAGCCGCGCGGCGATCTGCTCGGCGGACAGCACGCTCACCCGGGCGGCAGCCAGCTCGATGGCCAGCGGCACGCCGTCCAGGGCGCGGCAGATGTCCGCCACCGCCATCGCATTCCGCCCGGTGATCGCGAAGCCGGGCCGGGCCGCTGCCGCCCGGTCCGCGAATAGCTGGATCGCTTCGAAGCCAGCTAGTTGAGCAGCGTCCCGGGGAGCGTCCGGGGGCGGCACGGCGAGCGGCGCCACCTGCCACACGGATTCCTGCGGGATCCGCAGCGGCTCCTGGCTGGTGGCCACGATGCGCAGCTCCGGACAGCCCGCCAGCAGGTGCTGGCCGAGCGCGGCGCACGCGTCGACCAGATGCTCACAGCTGTCGAGCATGATCAGCGCCTGCCGGGTCTCCAGGGCACCGGCCAGCGTGTTCTGCAGCGGGTGGCCGGCCTCGGCCTCAACGCCGATGACGGCGGCTACCCGCGAGACGATCAGGTCTGGCTCCCACAGGTCGCCCAGTTCGACCACGTAGACACCGTCAGCGAAGTCCCGGGCCATGGTGGCCAGCAGCCGCAGCGCCAGCCGGGTCTTGCCGATCCCGCCCGCGCCGCACAGGGTCAGCGCCCGGGTGCGGTGCAGCGTGTCACGCAGGCAGCCGAGTTCGCGCTCCCGCCCGATGAACCGGTTCGGCTCCTCGGGCAGTGCCGGCGCCAGTGCCCGTGATTGCCGTGCCTCTGATTCCATTTTCCCTTTTGAGCAGGATGGCCCGCTCACCGTCAGTGTCGCATCATTCCGCCTGGCCTGCCGCGGTCGGCTGGCCGGGGCTGACTGCATTCACCGCACGTCAGGCCCCTTTGAGCTGAGGCTTCGCACCTTTCGTTTGCCGTACCCACGTTGGCAGTTCGCAGTGAATTCAGCTAGTCCCCGAATCCGGGGTCACGCCGCAGTGGGCTGCTGTGGGTGCCGGCGCCGGCGGGCGACGTCTGCCCCCGGCGGGGCCGAGGGCCATTCCGCGGGCGGCGGGGATCAGCGCCGGGTGGTTTTCGTTGCGTGATCTTGACGGGATCTTGATGTTAGATCTTCTTGCGCCGCGCAATCACAGGTAGCTATTTTCAGGGGCATGGTGGCTACCCCGCGCTGGAGCGCGCGAACGAACATTGATTCGCAGGCCGGTGCCGCAGGGCGGGGAATGCGGCCCTGGCAGATTCCTATACTGACGATCGTCTTTACCGGATTGGTCGCCGCGGGGTGCAGTTCCTCGTCATCCGGCTCGTCAGGTTCCTCCTCCGCGTCGAGTGCCGCCCCCAAGGGCACCGCGAGCGTGGCCTACGCCTCCTCGCTGCAGTTCCTCAACGAGAAGGTGGCCGCCCCGGCGTTCACCTCGGCCACCGGGTACGGGTACACGGGCCGCGGTGATTCCTCCGGCGCGCTGGCGGCAGACATAGCCGGCGGTGAGATTGCCCCCAACGTGTTCGAGGCGGTCGGCGGCGACAACATCATGCCGCTGGAGCCCAAGTACACCAGGTGGTTCATCCCCTACGCGGGAACCCAGATGGTGGTGGCTTACAACCCCAAGAGCAAGTACGCCAGCCAGTTCAAGGCCTACGCGGATGGCTCCAAGCCGCTGAAGGGGCTGTTCACCCTCCTGCAAACGCCCGGCCTCAGGCTCGGCCGGACCGACCCGAACATCGACCCGCAGGGCCGCGACTTTATCTACATGCTGGAACTGGCCCAGATGTATTACCACCTGCCCAAGAACACGGTCAGCAAGATCCTCGGCACCTCGGACTACGGCACGGCCAACTCGTCGCAGATCTACGCCGAGTCCTCGCTGGACTCCACGCTCCAGTCCGGCCAGCTCGACGCGTCGAGCGCGTTCATCACCCAGGCCGTCGAGCTGCACCTGCCCTACATCAAGCTGCCCCCGGCCATCAACCTGGGCGACGCCGCGCTGGCCAGCCAGTACGCCAAGGCGACGGTGACCATCAAGCCGCCCGGCATGCCGAAGTCGACCAAGTCAGGCTCGCCGCAGGTGATCGACATCACCATCATCGGCAAGCCCACCCCGGCGGGTACAGCGTTCGTCAAGTACACGCTGTCCCCGGCGGGCCTGGCCCAGTACAAGCAGGGAGGGTTCACGCTGATCACCCCGACGATCACCGGTGACGCCAGCGCGGTTCCCTCAGCCGTGAAGAGTGAGCTGGGCGGCTAGCCCTCCGGCTCAGGCCGGCGGGTCGTCGGCCCTGCGCCGGACCGCGCGCTCGGTCAGCGGGATTGCCTCGCTGGCCGGCGCGGCGGTCATCTGGGTTGCCCTGCTGGGCCCGGTGATCACGCTGCTGGCTCACCTGTCCTGGTCTCAGATCAGCGCCGCGCTGACTGTCCCGGGCGCACTCGACCCGCTGGTCACGTCCGTCGAGTCGGGCGTGATCACGCTGGCCGTGCTGCTGGTCCTGGGCACCCCGCTGGCCTGGAAACTGGCCCGCGGCTCGCTCCCGTTCCCGCGGTTCTGGGAGGCGGGCGTGCTGTGCAGCCTGCTGCTGCCGCCGCTGGTCCTCGGCCTGCTGCTGATCTTCATGGTCGGCCCGTATACGCCCATCGGTGAGCTGCTCGGCCACGTCCACCTGTCCGCGACCAACACCTTCCTGGCCCTGGTCATCGCCGAGGTGTACGAGTCGGCCCCGTACTACGTGCTGGGCGCGCAGGCCGCGTTCGCCGCGGTTGAGCCTGCCATCGAGGAGCAGGCCGCGCTGCTGGGCGACCGGCCATCCCGGGTGGCGCGCCGGGTCACGCTGCCGCTCGCCGCGCCCGGCCTGGCCATGGCGCTGGCCGTGGCCTGGGCCCGGGCTATGGGCGCGTTCGGCGCCGTGGTGATCATCGCGTATCACCCGTACGGGATACCGTTGCAGATCTGGACGACGCTGCAGGAGACGGGGCTGTCCACGGCGCTCCCGTTCGCCCTGGTCCTGCTGGTCGTCGCCCTGCCGCTGCCGCTGGCCGCCTACATCTGGAGCGCGCGTGCTCGAGGCCGACGTCGAGCTTGACCGCCGCGAGTTCCGCCTGTCCGCCGCCTTCACCGTGGCCGCAGGGCAGCGCCTCGCCCTGTTCGGCCCGTCCGGCGCCGGGAAAACCACCATCCTCGAGGTCATCGCCGGGCTGCTGGAGCCGGCCCGCGGCGCTGTGGTGCTGGACGGCCGGGTGCTGACCCGGACCGCCGCGCCGCGCCGCCAGGTCCCCCCGTGGCAGCGCCGGGTCGGCCTGCTGCGCCAGGACCCGGCGCTGTTCCCGCACCTGTCGGTCCGGCAGAACCTGGCCTACGCGGCCCTGACCAAGCCCGGGCCGGGCACGACCGGCCAGGATGAGATAGCCAGGATCGCGGAGCGGCTCGGCATTGGCGGGCTGCTGGACGACCGCCCGGCCCGGCTGTCCGGCGGCCAGGCCCACCGGGTTGCGCTCGGCCGGCTGCTGGCCAGCCGGTGTGACGCGCTGCTGCTGGACGAGCCCTACACCGGGCTGGACGCCAGCCTCCGCCGCGATCTCACCGATCTGGTCCGCGAACTGGTCGTGGCCCGGCAGGTACCGTCTGTGCTGGTGGCCCACGAGCTCGAGGCCGCGCAGGCCTTCGCGGACCAGATGGCGGTCCTGGACCACGGGCGGATCCGGCAGACCGGAACACCGGCCGAGGTGGTGGCGTCGCCCGCGGCGCGCCGGGTGGCCGAACTGGTCGGCTACCGGAGCTTCGTGCCGCTGGCCGGCGCGGCCGAGGGCGTGGTGGCCGGCGTGCACCCGGGCCGGGTGGTGGCGGGCCGCCAGCCGGGCCGGGGCCTGGTACTGGCCGGCCCGGTCCGGTCCTGCCGGCCGTCCGGGGCCGGCTGGGAGGCCACCATCGAGACGGCCGGGACGCTCGTGCCTGCCCAGTTGCGTGAGCCGCCCGGCGACGGGCCGGACTTCGCGTTCACGGTGCTGGACCCGCCGTGCTTCGGTCCTGACGGGCTCCGGGTCGGCCGGCCCGAGGAGGTACCTACATGATGGAGCCAGCATGATGGAGCCAGCATGATGGAGCCAGCATGATGGAGCCAGCATGACGGGGATCGCGGCCGGGTCCGGGACGGCCGGGCCCGAGCCGGGGGGCGCGAAGCTGCGCGCGCTGCGCCAGGCCCGCGGTTACTCCCAGCAGCAGCTAGCCGGCATGGCGGGCGTGTCGCGGCAGGCCGTGTCGGCCGTGGAGGCCGGGCACTCCGACCCGTCGTTGCGGGTGGCGCTGGCCCTGGCCAGCGCGCTGGCCGTGACCGTCGAGGAACTGTTCGGGCCGGGAATCCCGGTGCCGGTGGTCGGGGCCCGGCCGGTGGCCCCGCTGGGCGGGGAAGGTGCCCGGGTCACCCTGGCCCAGGTGGGAGAGTCCTTCGTAGCGCTGCCGCTGGTCGCGGACTCCGCGATCCGGGCCGGCTTCCTCCCGGCGGGCGGGCTGGTCGCGATGCCGTCCGGCCCGGCCCCGGCCGCCCCGGTGCGGCCGCTGGGCCCGCCCCGGCCCACCCTGGTGGTGGCCGGGTGTGACCCGGCGCTGCCGCTGCTGGAGACTCCGCTGGCGTTGCTGGACCCTCCGGTCGCGTTCAGCTGGTGGCCGTGCGGCAGCGGCGAGGCGCTCCGGCTGGCCGCGGCCGGGCTGGTCCACGTGGCCGGCGCGCACCTGCTCGGCCGCTCCGGCGAATACAACACCGGGCCGGCCCGGCAGCAGTTGTCCCAGGGTGGCGCGGAGGTGTTCGGGTTCACGTCCTGGCGGGAGGGCCTGGTGCTCCGGCCGGGGCTGGAAGGCACCGTCCGCGGACTCGCCGACCTGGCCGAACGCGGGCTGCGCCTGGTGAACCGGGAGGAGGGGGCCGAGGCACGCCGGGTGCTCGACCGGGAACTGGGCCGGGCCGGGCTGGCCCCCGCCGCGCTCCGCGGCTATCACACCCGGGCCACCGGTCACCTGCAGGTGGCCTCGGCCATCGCGGCGGGCCTGGCCGACGCCGGGGTGGCCAGCGAACCGGCCGCACTGGCTTATGGCCTCGGTTTCGTGCCGTTCGCCGAGGAACGCTTCGACCTGGTCATCCCGGCCGGCCAGGTCGGTTCGCGGGAAGTCGACGCCCTGCTGAAGGTGCTTTCCTCACCTTGGCTGGCCGCTCAGCTGGGCAGCCTGCCCGGCTATGACCCGGGCCGGTGTGGTGAGCATGTGGCCACGCTGTGAATTCCGGCGCCGGGCGGCCGGTTAAGGTAAGCGCGTGTACGACCACGATCTGGATGAGCTCGAGGACCTCGGCTGGGACGAGTTCATCTGCCGCCAGTGGGACGCCGTGTACACCGCCTACCGGACCGGGCGGGGGCGGCGCACGCTCTGCCGCGGCTGGGCGGACCTGCTCGAGGCGGGCCTGGATTGTTCCCAGGCTCTGGCCGACCTGCTGGTCCGGACGGAGATCCTGGACCGGGCCGATCGTGACCTGGAGGGAATCGCGGACCCGCGGGCGCTGGTGACGGGGATGACCGAGGTGATCGCGGACGTCCGGGCCGACCTGCTCGAACTCGGCCTGGAAGAGCCAGGTTCGCGGGAGCTGGGCGCGGCGCAGCTGCCCGGGCTGCTGGACCGGCAGGCGGCGCTGCTGGGCTTCGTGCGTGACTACGCGGGCGTGGAGGAGGACGCCGGGGTTACGAACCCGGGGGTCGGGGATACCGGCTGAGTCAGCGCCGCCGGGCCAGGTCAGCGCCGCCGGGCTGAGTCAGCGCCGCCGGGCCAGGTCAGCGCCGCCGGGCCAGCCACATCCGGGTCTGATAGGGCACGATCATCGGGATCCCGGGGAAGTGCGTGCCCAGCAGCTCCTGGATCCGGCCCAGCAGCCGGTTCCGGACCGGCGTGGTGAGCTGCGCAATGTAGGACTTGCTGCGCTCCTCCGCCATCCAGGTTGCCACCTCCACCTGCCGGGTCCACGGCACCACGATCCGTACGCCCGGCTCAAACAGCCCGGTGCCGGCGATGCCTTCCTCGCTCCAGTCGGGGTCGCGGTGATGCCGGCGGTAGCCCGGGCAGGCGCCCTCCATCACCTCCTGGTAGGTGTCGAACCAGGTCTGACCGTCGGCCCACGCGTGACTCCACCAGGCCACCCACGAGCCCCCCGGGCGCAGCACCCGGGCCACGTCCCAGCTGGCCAGGTGCTGGTCGAACCAGTGCCAGGACTGGGCGAAGCAAGTGAGGTCGACCGATCCAGAGCGGATCGGCAGGGTGTTGCCGTCCGCCTGCAAGTAGGTCAGCCCCGGGCTGCGATCCCGGGCGCGGCGGAGCATGATCTCGCCGAAGTCGATCGCGACCGTCCGCGCCCCGCGGGCGGCCAGCTGGCGGGTGGCGATGCCGGTACCCGCGCCCACGTCCAGGACCAGCGCCCCGCGAAGCTCGCCCGCGGCCCGCTCGATCTCACGGAACACGCCGTCAGGGTAAGACGGGCGCCCGGCGTCGTAATCGGCCGCGACCGGATCGAACGGGGACCGGCCCACAGACGTCACCGCCGCGGGCCGGCCCGGGTGACCGTTATCCAGTCACCCGGGCCCCTGATGCCTCGTTTCACGGCCCGCAACGAAAACCACCCGTGGTCAGTGCCCATACACCGGGACCAGCAGCCCGCGGGCGATGGTGTGGAAGCGCAGGTTGAAGCCCGTCACCGCGGCAGAGACGTCGGAGTTGATGCCGAGCTTCTCGGTGTCAATGGCGTGGACTGCGAACACGTAGCGGTGTGGCCCGTCGCCCTCAGGAGGTGCGGCCCCGCCGAAGTCCTTGGTGCCGTAGTCGTTGCGGACGGAGAACGCGCCCGCGGGCAGGCCCGCGCCACCCTCCGCGCCCGCCCCGGCGGGCAGTTCAGTCACCGAGGCCGGGATGTCGACCACCAGCCAGTGCCAGAATCCGGAGCCGGTGGGAGCGTCCGGGTCGAAGCAGGTGACCGCGAAGCTCTTGGTCTCCAGGGGGAATCCGGACCAGCGCAGGCCCGGCGAGATGTTCTCGCCGGACATGCCGAAGCTGTGGTACACCTGCGTGTTGCTCATCTGCTCGCCGTCGGCGACGTCGTCGCTCAGCACCGTGAAGCCGGGCACTGGCGGGAGGAAGTCGTACGGAAGTGGTGCGCGATCGGCCATGATCTCCCTACCTTCTTTATGGACTCCTGCTAAGCGGCACCCCCGGGGAAAACCTTACTGGCCTGATCGGAGACATTGACGTGACGCCCGGTTCGCCGAGACCCAGTTTCCTGCGGCCTGGTTCGCTGCGGCCTGGTTCGCTGCGGCCTGGTTCGCTGAGACCCGGTTCGCTGAGACCCGGTTCGCTGCGGCCTGGTTCGCTGAAGTCACTGCGGCGCGGCGCGTTCGCCGCGATTCTCGTCGCGCTGGCGGTCGTGCCCGGCCCGGCCTCCGCGGCCCGGCCCTGCACCAACCGGGCCTGCCAGTCGGAGGGCCTGGTGCGGTGGGCCCGGCTGCTGCCCGGCGCCTGGGTGGCCCAGGCCGGGCTGGCCGGCACCACGCCGGCCCAGGGTGCCGCGTACGCGGCCATCGGCGGGCAGATCGCCGTGATCGGCATCGGCACCACCGTGTTCGCCTACCAGTCCCGCTCGGGCACGCCGACCTGGGATAGTTCCCTGGCCGGCTTCCGGGCCGGCTCCAGGATCGTGTCGGTCCGGACCTGGCCGGGCGTGGTCACCGTCGGGGTCAACGTGCCTGGGCGCCGGGCTGGCAGCCTGGGCACGCGGCACGAGGTGATCCTGGACGGCAGCACCGGGCGGCTGATCCGGTCCGTCCCGGCCGCGCCGTTCGGCGGGGCCGTCGCGGCCGGCCCCGCCCGCACGGTGATCGTCGGAAACACCGCGGTGACCAGCTACAGCAACCGGACCGGGGCCGTGCTGTGGAGCCATCCGACCGGGCCCGCGGCCCAGGCCTGGAAGGTCAGCGGCAACGATCTGTATCTGACGGTGTCCGCAGGCGGCTACCTCAGCAACGGCCCGGTCCGGGCGCTGCGCAAGATCTTCCTGAGGTCCGGCGTTCAGCGGCTCATCCGCCCGCCGGGCAGGTCCTTCCGCGGGGTGCTGAGCCGCGTGTTCGCGGGGGTGGCGGTGTTCACCGACGCACGGGGCACCATCGCCTACAGCGCCACGACGGGCCGGAGGCTGTGGCGGCGGCTGGGCGCGGTGCCGGAGAACGCGGATCCCCTCGGGGGACTGCTGTACCTGACCGACGGCAGCAGCCTGGCGGGCGTGGACCCGGAGACGGGCCGGACGCAGGTCCACGTGTCCGGCGGATCGATCACCGGCACCTCCGGCTTCTATGCTGTGCGGGATGAAGTGGTACTTGGCCTCGATCAGGGGGCCCAGGGAGACGCGTGGGGCTATGACGTGGCCGTCGGCCGGGTGCTCTGGACCAACGCCGATCTGCCATGGCCGCACTATTTCGAGGACCTGTCGGGTATCGGCGGCAGCGCCAGCCCGCAGTCGGCGGCCATCCTGCTGGCGGTCTGCGCCCAGGCCGCGGCGCCCGCGGCGGGCGGCACCAGCCAGGTCTGCAACCGTCCCGAACTCGTCGCCCTGAACTGGTGAAGTACGAGTGAAGTGGGGTCTCATCCGCCAGGATTTACGTCGGTCCGGTGGCTAATTGTGAGTAGTGTGCCATCCTGCAATAGTTCGGCAGTCTTAACGCTCGAGCAGCAGCAAGACAGGAGGCGGCGTGGCGACAGATGACCTGGCCCGCCGGGCTGGTGAGCTGCTCAGCATGACCGGCGGTTCCGCTTCCCGGTCGCTGAATCAGCTGGTGGGTCTGGTGTCGCGGCAGGTCCCGGGCTGCTCAGGGGCGACCTCCGCCGTCTGGCGTGAGGATGAGCCGGTGGTCCGGACGGCCAGCCACCCTGACCTCGCCGAACTGTTCGAGCTGCAGCTCACGACCGGCTCCGCGCCGTGGCTGGACGCCCTGGCCAGCCTGGACTCCCCTGATAGCACGGGCACGGTCAGCTGCCCGGACACCCTGGAGGAGGAGCGCTGGCCAGGATTCGCGGCCGCGGCGCTGGCCCGCGGCGTCCGGTGCTGCGTCACACTGGCCCAGCGGTCCGGGGAGCAGGCCCTAACCCTGACCATGTTCGGTGCCCGCCCTAGGTCGCTCGACCCGGATCAGCTCCCGCTCGCTGAGCTGCTGGTCGCGTTCGGGGGAGCGGTCATGGATAACGCGGACGCTTACGACGGGGTCCAGCGGACGGTGCTGCGGCTGCGCGATTCCGTCGAGTCCGGGGCGCTCCTCGATCAGGCCCGTGGGGTGCTGATGCACGCGAGTGGCTGCACGGCGGCGGAGGCGCTGACGCAGATGGGCGCCATGGCCACCGCCCAGCACATCTCGATGACCGAGGTCGCGCAGCAGATCATCGCGTCACAGGGGGCGGAAATGCCGGAGGCCGGGGCAGGCTGAGCCTGCCCCGGCCTCCGGATCCTCTCTTGCTGCTCAGGCGGCGGACCGCTCGTAGATGGCCAGCGTCTCCTGGCCGATCCGGTCCCAGGAGTACCGGGCCCGGGCCCGGTCCACGGCGGCGATGCCGAATCCTTCCAGCAGCATCGGGCTGGCCAGCAGGGCCCGGATCCGCTGGGCGATCAGCCCCGGGCGGGCCGGCGGAACCAGCAAGCCGGTGGTGCCGTCGATGATGGTGTCCAGATGACTGCCGATCGCGGAGGCCACCACCGGGGTGCCGCAGGCCATGGCCTCCAGCGCGACGGTCGCGAACGGCTCGCCGGTCGGCGCGTCCACCAGCAGGTCCGCCGAGCGCAGCAGGGCGGGCAGGTCGTCGTCGTTCACGCTGCCGTGGAAGATGACCCGGTCCCGCACGTTCAGGTCACTGGCCAGCCGGAGCAGCGCCCGGTAGGCCTTGTCCCCGCGCAGCTTGCCGTGCTCAGGGCCGCCCGCGATGACCAGCTCGGCCTCGGGAATGTCGGCGAGCGCGCGCACCGCGACGTCCACGCCCTGATTGGGCGCGAGCGGCGCCACGCACAGCAGCCGGGGGCGGCTCCCCCGCGCGGCTACCGGGCCCTCCGGGGAGAACGTCCCGGTGTCCACGCCGCGCGGGATGAGCCGGACCGAGTCCCGGCGCACGCCCAGCCGGGCCAGCGCGGACATCTCGCTGGAGGAACTGGCAAGCACTGCGCGCACGCTGCGCGCGATGACCGGCTCCAGCCGGAGCCGGGCCGCCCCCCCGCCATTGCCGGAGCGGGCCTTCGCCGGGCCGGCTGAGCCTGGGCGGGCTGAACCTGAGCCGACCGGGCCGAGGCCGGGTCCGTGGCCTGCAGCGACAGGAAGGTCTGCACGACCGGCACGCCGAGATCGCGGGCGCCCGCCAGCGCGGCGAGCCCGCTGGTCCAGAAGTACGCGTGCGCAACGTCGGGCGCGTCGTCCTGCCAGTGCCGGGCCAGGTACTGGCCGAACTCCGCGGCGTGCGGGGCCAGGTTGTCCGAGGGGAGCTCCTTGGCCGGGCCGGCGGGTACGTGCTCGACGGTGACGCCGGGCGCGGGCTCCGACTTCTCCGGCTGGCCCTCTGAGTCACGGCGGGCATACACGGTGACGTCGTGGTCTTGTTCGGCCAGCGCGGACACCAGAGACGCCAGCCGCTGGTCCTGCCGGTCAGGTCCGGCTTCCGGGGTCTGGCCGAACGGGTTTCCCTGCAGTGTGACCAAGGCAATCTTCATGGGGGAGCAGCCTCCTCGATACGGGGTGCCCACGCGGTACGCCACGAGTCGCCGAAGAGGCAGTTAGACGGTTGTCTACGAAGGTCCAGGCCACACCAGGAAAATTTCCATGGCAAGCACGCCTCTTCGACCACGCCAGACGGCGTGGGGGCGTGCCTGCGTCGTAGACACTGCAAGCAATATAACCCCGAATCGGACCACTGCCAAGCCTGGCGCGCAGGGGGAGACTGGCGGCCGGCCTTCTCCGGCCAGCCCCTGGAGGCGGCCCGCGCGGGCAGCGGCGCTGTCGCCACGCTGCAGGCACCGGCCTGATCGCCACACTGCGGACGCCAGCGCGCTCGTCCCGTTGACCTCACCGCCACTGCGGACAGCAGCAATACGATGACAATCAGGCCAGCGGCGGAATCCGACTACCGTGATCCCGGGTTAGCTTGGATCATCAGCCGTCCGCTACTCCGGTCGCCACGACCTAACCTCCGCCGCACCACCGTTCGCTGCCCCCGTCCTCCGCGATTGGACCTCGATGCCGCAACCCGCCGGCCCGCCCGGACTCGACCTGGAGGTAGCCGCGCTCAAAGAGCGCTACGCCGGCCTCCGGCAGGCCGCCGCGCTGCCGGGCGCGGACGCCAGGGCCGTGCTCGAGGCCGCGTTCGCGGAGCTGGATACCGCGGTGGATGTGCTCGGGGCGATGCGGGCCGGGCCCACCCCCGGCCTCTCCCAGCCCGGCGGCCCCGGCCCGGAGGCGCTGCTCACGGAGCGGCGGCTGCTGCGCGCGGTGTTCCAGGACGCGCCCGTCCCGATGTTCCTGCTCGGCCCAGACGCCACCGTACAGCGGGTCAACACCAGAGCCGCCGAACTGCTCGGCTCGGGCTCCGGGTATGCCGTCGGCAAGCTCTTCACCGCGTTCGTGGACCTGCCCGCCCGGGCCGCGGTACAAAGCCAGCTCGCCGCGGTCGCGCGCACCGGCAAGCCCCGGCGGATTCAGTGCCGCCTGCTGCACCCGGACGGACCGGCGGCCACTGAGCTGACCGTCGGGCGGGCCCAGGTACGGGAAGACGGCGACCAGCTCGTGGTGGTGGCCAGCGCGCCCGCAGCGGCCGCGGTCCCTGGAATCGATGCGGATCAAGCAGGCAGCGCGACGGCGCCGGGCGCCCCGTCTCCGGGCGCTGACAGCCCGCGCGCTGACAGCCCGCGCGCTGACAGCCCGGGCCTGGACAGTCCGGGCCTGGACAGCCCGGGCCTGGACAGCCCGGGCCTGGACAGCCCGGGCCTGGACAGCCCCGCGCGCCTCATGGAGGCGATGATCCACCGCTACGATCTGGTCACGTCCGCGACCAGGCTGTTCCTGGAAAACGCGACTTACAGCGAATCGGTGACCTTGCAGCGCTGCGCCCGGCTGCTGGCCAGTGAGCTGGCCGCCTGGGTCATCGTGGACGTGGAACGGCGGCAGCGGCTGCGGCGGCAGTTCGTCATGGGTCCCGAGGACCAGCCCTCTGACCTGGCCAACACGGTAGGGCAGGTGGATCCGGCCCCGGGCACCGTGCCATGCCAGGTGCACGAGTCGGGCAGTTCGCTGCTGGTCGCGCACGCCGAGGATGCCGGGATCCTGGGTGCCGGGCCCCGGGGCGTGCCAGTCATGATGATGCTGGACGCCACGTCGGTGCTCTGCGTGCCGCTGTCAGACGGGGAGCACACGTACGGCACGCTGACCCTGGCCCGCAACGCCAGCGAGGGTCACTTCGAGATGGCCGACCTTGGCGTGGTCGAAGAACTCGGCGAGCAGCTGGCCCTGGCCATCAGGGTGGACCGCATGTTCCGGCGGCACAGCGAGATCGCGGACGCACTCCAGTCGAGCCTGCTGCCCCGCGAGCTGCCGCAGATCCCCGGAGTAGAGATCGCGGCGGCCTACGTCGCGGCTACCGAGGGCCTGGAGGTCGGCGGCGACTTCTACGACATCTACCGGACCCCCGGCGGATGGGGGGTGGCGATCGGGGACGTGTGCGGAAAGGGTGAGGAAGCCGCCGCGGTCACCGCGGCGGCGCGGCACGCCATCCGGGTCCTCGCGCACTGGACGGCCGACCCGGCCGAGGTCCTGGCCAAGGCCAATGAGGTGATGCTGGCCGAGGAGTTCGGCGACCTCTTCGTGACCGCGAAGAACGCTCACCTGCGCTGGCAGGACGGGCGGCTGCACGTGGCACTGGGCGGCGCGGGGCATCCGGGCCCGGTGCTGGTCCGCCCCGACGGCCGGACCACGATCATGGGCCCGGGCGGGCTGCCCCTGGGCCTGTTTCCCACGGCCCAGCCCGGGCGTGAAGAGGTTGACCTGGAGCCGGGGGATGTGCTGTTCTTCTTCACCGACGGGGTGACCGAGGCCCGCAGCCCGGAGCTGACTTATTTCGAGGACCGTCTCACCGATGAGCTGGCCGACCTGGCCGGACAGCCGCCCCGGGATATCGTGGCCGGACTGCAGACGCTGGTGGTGGAGTTCTGCCGCAACGAACTGCGGGATGACATGACCATGCTGGTGCTGCGCGTGGCCGAGCCGCCGGACCAGTGAAGCCACGCACTGGCCCGGCGGCCCGGTTACCGGCAAGAGTGGCCGGGAGGGATCCGGTGCCCGCCGTCGGCCCGGTGCCGTGCCCAGGCCAGCAGGACGCCGGCCCGGCGCTACTCCTCCAGGTATTCCTCGATCGTCTCTGAGGTGGAACTCAGTGGGCTCGCAGTGACCTGCTCCTCCACCTCGGCCTTGCTCAGCTGCCGCCCGGGGAAAACCTCAGGGTCCTCTGTGAGCGCACCGTCTTCCACCGCCCGCGCCTGCTCCGGCGTGAGCATGACCGTGCCGGGCGGCAGGGCGGTGCTGCTAGGCGTCACCACAGCGCCTCCGGGGACTGCGGTGCGGGCCGTCGCGGGCCTGCGCACGACCCGCCGCCGCAGCCAGCCGTAGCCGCGCCGCGGGACGAACATCCCGGCCAGCCCGACCAGTATCAGCACCCACCCGGCCGCTTGCACGTTCAGCCAGCCTGGGTGGCCGGTCACGGCGAACGCGAGAATGGCGCCGACGGCAACGATGGCCAGACCCGTGGCGGTCTTCATGCCTGTCTCCTTGCCTTTTCCGTTAAGGATGCGTCGCCGGAGCCGACGGCGCACTGTCGTCGCCGGGGTCCTGGCCGAGCAGGCATCCCCGCAGGTAGCGGAGCGCCGTCGCCTGAAGGC
The DNA here is from genome assembly GCA_963770545.1 of uncultured Actinomycetes bacterium. Classification (GTDB taxonomy): domain Bacteria; phylum Actinomycetota; class Actinomycetes; order Streptosporangiales; family Streptosporangiaceae; genus RYN-230. The sequence continues at coordinate 354,541 of CAVYQF010000034.1, forward strand.
GCGACACGTGCATCTGCGAGATGCCGAGCCGCTCGCCAATCTCGGCCTGGGTCAGGTTCCCGTAGAACCGCATCAGCAAGATGCGCCGCTCGCGTGCCGGCAGCTCGTTCCAGTGCGCGCCGACCGCGTCCATGTCCACGGCCCGTTCCAGCTCGGGGTCATCCGCGCCGATCAGGTCCGCGAGCTTGGCCAGGCCGTCGGCCTGGGTGAGCGGGGCGTCCAGTGAGGACGTGTGGAAGAACATGTCGGCCTGGCGGGCCTCATGCAGTTCCTCGTCGGTAACGCCCAGGTGGCGGGCCAGTTCCGCGTCGGCGGGAGCGTGCCCCAGTTCCTGGGCTAGGTCACCGGTGGCCTTCCTGATCTCGAGCAGCAGTTCCTGGGCCGAGCGCTTGACCCGGACCTGCCATCTCTTGTCCCGGAAATGCCTCTTGATCTCGCCGCTGATGCACGGCTGGGCGTAGGCGGCGAGGGCGCCACCGAACGAGGGATCGAAGTTGTTGATCGCCTTGAGCAGGCCGACGTATCCGACCTGCATCAGTTCCTCGACCGATTCGGGGCTGTCCCGGTAGCGCAGTACGCACGAACGGACCAGGGCCTCGTAGCGGGTCACCAGGACCTCGCACGCCGCGCTGCGCACGGCACTTCCAATCGGTTCGGATTTCACGAGCTCGAGGAGCTCACTGTCGTCGCGGCTGAGCAGGTTCGCACGCGACCACGGCGGCGGCAGGGCCAGATCTGCGCCTTCCCCGGATGGGTCGGGAAAGGGCTGAGCATCCGCGCCAGCCGGGCGACGGCGAAGGGCCGTCTTCGTCATGATCACCTCCGCGCCTGAACTTCGGGGGGAAGCCCAGGCGACCCATTCGTGCCCGCTGAGGGGAAGATAAACATGGCGCCGGCCATTGTTTCGAATCCGTGATCCATTTCCGCCGCTGCGCCCGACTCATCCCCAGCTCAGCGCGGGTTTCGGGCCTGCGAGATGGTGCCGCCGCGACGGCATGTTCCGGGTGGCGGCGCTGTTGTACATGGCAGGAGTGCCATGTACGGGAGTGCCCCGGCACGAGGAGTACCCAGCACGGGAGTACCCCGGCACGAGGAGTACCCCGGCACGGAGTGCCCAGCGCAGGAGTACCAGCACAGAGTGAGGGATCGGGATCGAGGTGGCAGGAATGTGGCGCACCCACCGGCAGGCGGCCGGTGACGCTCCGCGGGTGATCGTGGTGGGAGCCGGGTTTGCCGGGATGGCGGCGGTACAGGAACTGGACCGGGCCGGAGCCCAGGTGCTGCTGATCGACCGCAACGTCTACAGCACCTTCCAGCCACTGCTTTACCAGGTGGCCACCGGCGGGCTGAACCCCGGCGATGTGTCCTACCCGGTCCGGGCGTTCACCCGCCGCCATGGTGCCCGGTTCCGGCTGGGCGAGGTCATCGGCGTGGACCCGGACCGCCGCCGGGTCACCCTGGCCGACGGCGGCTCGTTCGGCTATGACTACCTCGTCCTCGCCACGGGGGTGTCCGCGGCCTACTACGGGGTGACCGGGGCCGCCGAGCACAGCCTGGGCCTGTACACCCGCCGCGATGCGGTGGAACTGCGCAACCACATCATGGCCCGGCTGGAGCGACTGGACATCGCCGGTCCGGGCAAGAGCGTGAACTTCACCGTGGTGGGCGGGGGCGCGACCGGGGTCGAGCTGGCCGGTGCGCTGGCCGAACTGCGGAGCACCGCGCTCGACGCCGCGTTTCCCGAGGTGAATCTGGCGTCGGTGCATATCCGCCTGGTCGAGCGGGGAGGGTCGCTGCTGCTGCCCTTCGACCCGGCGCTGCGCGAGTACGCGCGCCGTCAGCTGGAGCAGCGGGGCGTGGAGGTCCGGCTGAACACCGCCATCCGGGAAGTGCGCAGCGACCGGGTCATCCTGTCCGACGGCGAGGACCTGCCCAGCGACGTCACGGTGTGGGCCGCTGGGGTGACCGCGCCCGCCGAGGTGGCCGGATGGCAACTGCCGCAGGGCCCCGGCCGTCGCATCCTTACCGGGCCCGATCTGCGGGTTCTCGGGCAGGAACGCATCTTCGCCCTGGGTGACATCGCGCTGATCGAGGACCAGCCGCTGCCCCAGCTGGCCCAGCCCGCGTTGCAGACCGGACGGCACGCGGCCCGGCAGATCCAGCGGCTTGCCGCAGGTCAGCCGACCACTGCGTTCGAGTATCACGACAAAGGCATCATGGCCACGATCGGGCGCCGGTCCGCGGTCGTGGAGTTGTCGCGACGGCTCAGGATCCGCGGGACGCTCGCCTGGCTCGCGTGGCTGGCCCTGCACCTGGTCACGCTGCTAGGCAACCGCAACCGCATGTCCGCCCTGCTCAACCTGTCCTGGCGGTACCTGACCTGGGGACATGGCGGCGGCATCATCGTCGGTGACGATCCGCCCCCGTTCCTGGTGGACGGGCCGCTTCCGGTGGGCAGTGACCGTGGTCACGGCACCGTCCCTTCCCGGCCCTAGCCATCCGGCGGTTGCTTACTATGAACCATGCCCCCGGCGACTGAGCGATCTGCAATGGGACACGGTGGCGGCGCAGCAGGCCAGGGCGGCGACGCTGCGGGCGAAGGCCAGGAAGTGGCGGGCCAGGTCCGAGAAGCGGCGGGCCCAGACCGAGAGTTTCAGCCCCTCCCTGCGGAAGAGGTGCGGTCGCAGCGGCTGGTCCTGCGCCGGGTGCACATGGATCAGGCAGATGGCATCGCCCTGGCTGTCGGCGCCAGCCTGGACCACCTGAAGCCGTGGATGGCCTGGGCCACGCGGGAGGCCGCTGAGCCGAGGGTCCAGCGCATCCGGGTGGCCGAGGCGGATGAGCTGTGGGAGAGCGGCAGCGACTTCATCTACTCCGTCCTGCTGCGGCCCGACTGCACCGTCGTCGGGGAGATCGGGCTGCATCGCCGGGTGGGAGAGGGCGGCATCGAGATCGGGTACTGGATCGACGTCCGGTACGCGGGCCGCGGCCTGGGTACGGAAGCGGCCGGGATGCTGACCGGCGTGGCCTTGGCGCTGCCCGGCGTGACCCGGGCGGAGATCCACTGTGACGAGGCGAACCAGGCGAGTGCGGCCATCCCGCGCAAGCTCGGTTATCGGCTGGACCGCATCGACTCACACGAGCCGGAGGCGCCGGGGGAACGGGGCCGCCGGATGGTGTGGGTCACTGAGTCTCCGGTGAACCCGGGACGAGGTTGGGAACCGGAGTCCCATGCGAACCCGGCCCGGAACCGGGTCACGAGGGCCCGATAAACCCGAGGTGGTGAACCCGCGACGAAATCGGATAGCGGCTCGATGAGCAGGGGACGGGACTGGGCCGCCTGGCACGAGGCCTACGACAATCCGGATACGCCGCTCGCGCGACGTCTGCTGGCGGTGCAGGCCCGGATCACCGAGGCACTCGACCGGACCCCGCCGGGTCCGATACGCGCGATCAGCATCTGCGCGGGCCAGGGTCGCGACCTTATTGGCGCGCTCCGCGCGCATCCGCGTCGCCGCGACGTTACCGCACGCCTGGTCGAACTGGATCCGCGCAACGCCGCGGCCGCCCGCCAGCGCGCCGCGGCCGCCGGGCTGACCCAGGTGGAGGTGGTCACCGGGGACGCCGCGCAGACTCGCGTGTACGCCGGGCTGATCCCGGCCCGCCTCGTGCTGGCCTGCGGTGTGTTCGGCAACGTCACCGACGAGGATGTGGCCCGGACGATCCGCTGCTGCACTGGGCTTTGCGCGTCCGGGGGCACGGTGGTGTGGACCCGCGGGCGTCGTGAGCCCGACCTCGTCCCGCAGATCTGCGACTGGTTCGCCGCGGAGGGCTTCGCCCTGGTGGGCGTTTCGGAGCCGGTCGGTGTTTCGGAGCCGGTCGGTGTTTCGGCACCGGGGACACACTGGGCGGTCGGGGCGCATCGGTTCGAGGGACATCCCAGGCCGCTGCCCGACCAGAAGATGTTCACCTTCGACGGCTACGACGCGCGGGGGCAGAGCCACGACCGCGCTTAGGACGTGCGGGGTGGGACAGGGACAGGCCTCGGCAATGGTCAGGGCGTGCTGAGACGGCCGTGGTTGCGGTTAGTGCGCGAAGAACGGGACCGGCGACCGTGCCAGCGTGAGCCGGCACTGCCGGGCCTTAACGATGAGCTCGCTGGCCGGAGCCCGGACGGTGGCTGCGCAGCCATGCGCGGCCGGGCCGCTGCTCCCGATAAGCAGGGCGCAGGTCACCGCGGCGAGCGCCGCCGGGAAGAACAGGATCGCCTTCAACCGACGGGGGACCCGGGGAATGCGGCGCCGGACCGGGTCCGTCCGCCGGGTGATCCAGCCGCGGATCGAGGTCAGCCTGGCCCGGACCTGCTCGATCCGGGGTATTTCCTCGTCCCAGGTGAGCCAGGTAAAGATGGCGAACAGCCCGGCCAGGCGGGGATCGGAGTCCCGCAGCATCCGGTCGATCCGGTTTAGCATCCGCTGCTGGCTCGCCGGCAGGCTCACGGCAGATCTCCCATCGTTCTTCCCCGTCCGCTTCCCGCCAGGCTCTCCGGGCCGGTCCGCATGGCCGGCATCGTGTGGAGCTTCCTGGCTTGAGGCCAGGCTACCGGCCGCCGTCGGCCGTCCGCCGGGCACCCGCCTGGTCCGTAATCACAGCGTCAGATCTTGGCTGCTCTCTGTATCCAGTGGTACGGGAGTTGCGGTCGAGGCGTTCATCCACTGGTCTCGCCTCGTCCGCGGCCCGGAGTAGTGACACGCCCGCGTACCCGCGGGACGACGGGTTCCCGTGCCACGCGGCGTAGGCGGAAGGCGATACGGCTCATACCTGTCCCAGGTCAACTCCGGCCCAGTCAAGCCACCTGCGGTTGAGGAGTGACGGTCCAGCTCAGGCCAGACGGCGCGGTCCAGACCAGAGTGCCCGGCCGGGGCTGCCGCAGACGCCAGGCGCTGGAACCCTTCATCCGGTGGTCATGGCGGCATCCACAGGAGATATTGCAGGGGCAGGTCAGACCGCCCTGATCGTAGGGAACTGTGTGATCAAGGTCGCATCGTGACGCCGGCCGACGGCAAATCGGGAATCCGCAATCTTGGTCACGCACCTCGATTAGGTCGCGCATTCGGTCAGGGATCCGGTATCCGGACACCGCGTTCTCGTGGGTGCAGGGGACGCCGCAACCGCCGTCCGCGTGATCCGAGCCCGCGTGATCGGAGCCCGCGTGATCGGAGCCTGCGTGATCGGAGCCTGCGTGGCCAATTTCGCGGGCCGTCGTTACGGCAGCCGCCAGGATGGCCCGCAGAGCGACAGCCAACTCAGGAGAAGTGTTCAAGCCAACCTGGTTGGCGGGAGGTGGCTCACCCAGAAGCGTGACCGGCACCGTAACGGTGATCCGCCCGACCACGCTCGGGCCACGCATGCCAGCTCCACGCACGCCGGATCCAGACACGCCGGTTTCAGGCTCGCCCGGTCCGGGCGGGTGCGCATTCTCGACGGGCCGGTCTGCGCCTGGCCGGGGTGCGCGATCTGATTTCCGCTGCGACCGGCCTGGCCAGCGAATGCGGGTAACCGCCTTGACCTGGCCTTCGGCGTCAGTCACGACGACCCGCCATAGACACGTCGGATCGGCCGAGGCAGCCCGGGCCAGTTCTCGCGCTACCGCCGCCGTGATCGTGCCCATCCGGGTGAGCTGGCCCGGCTCATCCCACCAGCCAGCCAGCATCCGCCACGACGCAAAGAGCTCCGGGCGTGCGATCTTCATCTTGCGGCCGCTTGCGTCCGGCCATGAGACTTCGCCCGGTGCCGGGATCGGCGGCCAGCACCATGGCTGGTCATCTGTAGCGTCCGCGTGCGGGCCCTGGCCCGTGTCGCCCTTCTCGGGTTCGTGAGAGGGATGGTCGTCGCGACCGTTGCCACTGGGCGGGACCTTGGGCGCGGGCTCACCGCGCGGGCTGCTACCCGGATCGTCACCCTGGTCGCCATCTGAGGCGTCGGTGCCGCTGTCCCCGGGCGGTGCGTCCCGGCTGTCCGATGATGCACCAGTAGGGTCCGGGTTCGCCGGGCCTCCAGGGTCAGCCGGGCCGGCCGGACCGGGTGGCTGCGGAGGGGTGCCAAGCAGCAGGCCGACAAATACCTGCGCGCGTAGCAGGTCGATACCGCCTCCGGCTCCGTCACCTTTCATCGCCTCGGCCATCCCGCTGATACGGGCCCACGCAGCCGAGGCCTGTGCTGCCGGCAGGAAGTACCCGGAGAGGGCGGCGGTCCCGCTGTCCTCTCCGGCTAGTTCCACGCGGGCCTTCTTCTCGGCCTCAGTGCGCCGCCGCTCGGCGGCGGTAGGGTCCACGGAAATTACCGCGCGCTGCAACGACCCGCGAAGCTGGCCCGTCGTCTGCTGTCCCGCCCGGCCCAGGACCTTGGCTTCGACCGCCCGGGCCAGATCGTCGTCAAGGGGGGTTGTCCACGCGTCGATGAGCTTGGCCCGCCCCAAGTCGATCCTCCCGTGGTTCAGCGCGGACCAGGTGCCGGGCAGTCTGCGGGACATGCTGACCGCCAGGCGCATCCACCACTCAGCGGCGTATTGCGTCAAGGTCAGGGCCAGCGCGACTTCGTTGGGGGCGAATTCGGCCGACAGTTCCCGGGCAGGGTCACGATCCAGCTCGGGATCATCCATGACACCGCGGCGGCGCCCGAGCTCGGCGACCGCCGCTAGTTCCTGCGCCTGGGCCCAGGAGGTGAGCTTGCGCCATCCGGTGATGCTGTTGACCAGGCCGGCCTCGTCCAGTTGGCGGGGCCCGGTCTGATTTAGCCAGGCCGAGAGAGATGGTCCAGGCAGCGTCCGAACGTGTCCCGCCATCTCCGAACTCAGCATCGGTTGGCCGGCACCCGCCTCAGCGGCCCGCAATTCATCCTCGGCCAGCGGGTCTTGGTTGCCTGGGCCTTCCGGGTCCTGGGTGCATGGGTCTTTGTCCGCTGCGTCCTCGTTCGCCGGCTTCCGGCTGGCCGGGTCCTCGGCTGGCGGATGCGAGTACCCGGTGGGTGCGACGGTCGCCGCACGGAGCCTGGTTAAGCGACGAGAGCCGCCTTTGGCTGGTCGCTCAGGCTCTCCCCAGGCGGGTAGATCCTGGCCGCCACGGGTGCGCCGCAGGCGGTCAGCGGCCGCCAGCACTTCCTCCAACGCAACGTCGCCTGCCCAGCACATACCTACTTCGTGGTCGGCCTCTGGGGCTGCGTGGCCGGGGCGTGAGCCCGGAGAGTCAGGAACCGATTCTTGGCCTGCGGGTTCAGCTGACGTGGGACTCACCTCCCGGTCAAGACGCTGATGACCAATAAAGTCTCGGACGATCATCTATATGAACATAATATCGAATAACTGGAGCACGTGCTCTTTAATCGGATATATGTTCGATAACGCTTTCTCCCGTGTGGAGTCGGCCACGTTCGCTCATGTGTGGCGCCCTCTGGACCCAACGGCTCTCAGCTTGGAGCGGCGTCGTGGGCCGGGGCGTCCTCCAGGTCCGATCAGCTCTGGCCGGCCACCAGCCCCGGTCGGCCACCAGCCCCGGTCGGCCACCAGCCCCGGCTGCACCCGCCCGCGACTCGGAGGCATCCGTCTGGCTCAGCGCCTCGCGAGGGTGGGACACCGATTCGGTCTCCTATGCGGCCCGGCTCGGCGCGAGCGCTGCCACCCTCAACCGGGCAGCGATCAAAGGTCAGCGGTAGCGCGCGCCTCACGGGTCGGTTCGGTGCCGACCAGGCCAGCTGATCTGCCGGTCGTCACCTCGTCGCCACCCTGCTCGCCATCGCGTCCGCCACTCCGCTCAACGCCCGGTCACCGCCCCCGCGCCGCAAACAGCATGCCCTGCGGATGCGGCACCACCCCGTGCACCGGGACCCGGGTGATGTGCCCGGTCCGCGGGTTTAGCAAGCCGAGGTAGTTGGCCGGGAAGCCGGGTCCCGGGCACATGGCCGGAGCGCCGTTGGCGTCGCACGGGGTGACAGCCACGAACACCATGCCGGGGGTGAACGGCCCGGTGATCACATCCACGGCGCCCGCATGGTTGTCGGTGGTGTAAATGCGGCCTCTCGTGCTGGTAGCCCACGCGGTGTCATCGACGGACTGGCTCAGCCGCAATACCGACAGGGACGGCCGCCGCCGGGCCGGATGCCGGAGGAAGATCTGCTCCTTGTCACCCTGGCTGGTGAGCATGAAGTCGCCGGCGAACCGGGCCGCGGTAGCCGGGACCACCTCGTTGGAGTCGGGGTCGGTGAGCGCCAGCCGGACCCGGGCGTGCTGGCCCGCGTTGACCACAGTCGCCTTGGCCTCGTCATAGAACACCGGCCGGATCCGCGCGATCAGGCGGCGCGGATGGAACGTCACCTGGTACACGGCGGGGTAGCCGGGCTGCGGCGCGGCAGCTCCGGTGGTGCCCGGCGCGGATGCGCTGATCAGCACCATGCTGCGGAACAGGGAGATGGCATCGGTGCCGCCCTTGTGTGGCAGCGGCCCGCTGTAGGCGTAATGGTGCACCTGCCGGCCGCGAGAAGCCCACGGGTCGATGGTGTACACGCTCGAGTGGGCGTCCTCGTTCACCGTGGCGATGACTCGGTGGCGGGCCGGGTCCGCGGTCAGGCCGTCGCATTTGCCGCGGATATCCCACTGCCGGACCACGTGGCCGCCCCGGGTGAACTCCACGATCGTGCTATCCCGGTTGCCGCCGGGGGCCGTCTCCCCTTGCGGACCCACCCCGTTCTGGAACCCGGTGAACAGGTACGGCCCGGCCTCGGTGATGTCGTCGGGCTGCGTGAGCGGGGCCGAGTGCAGCTTGCCCGAGCCCGCGACCCGGAACGAATGGTGCAGCCGCTTCCCGGACAAGATCTGCCGGGCCGTGAAGGCCGCGTTGGCCGCGCCGCCCTCGGCCGGGCTACCAGAAGCGCTCTGAGTGTGCCGCGCGATGGCCTGGGCCGGCCCGGCGGTGGCGAGGGCAATGCCCGCGGGCAGCAGGCTCGCTGTGGCAGTGACGGCAGCCAGCCTCGTGGCGACGCGTCCGGCGGTCCGTAGCATGGGCGCCTTCTTTCCATGACAGCAATAAAGCGGGCTTGATCACGCTGACCGAGCTATGCGACCTGGGGATGGCCAGGGCCGGGCGCGCTGGTGAACGTCGGGTCAAGCGCTCGCCGGCCGGGCGCGTCGCCTGCGGCCCGGTTCCGGCCGGGGGCCCAAGCCGGCGTCTACGGGGCGGATGATTAGCTAGTAACAGCCCCAAGCCAGCTGCCGCAGGAGAGGATGTGACCATGGGCGCGCGCACCTGGATCGAGTCCTGGCCCGTCTACCGCCAGCTGACGGGGACAGACCCGCTGGCCCTGGGCGCGGCCACCAAGACGGCCCGCACCGAAGCCCTGAAACCCCGCACCGCCACCGCCGACAAGACGGTCAAGTCGGTCTGCCCATACTGTGCCGTCGGCTGCGGCCAGAACGTGTTCGTCAAAGACGAGAAGGTCGTCCAGATCGAGGGCGACCCGGACTCCCCGGTCAGCCGCGGCCACCTGTGCCCCAAGGGGTCGGCCAGCCTGCAGCTCACCACCGGCGAGGCCCGCCAGTACCAGATGCTCTACCGCCGCCCGGGCGGCACCGAGTGGGAGTCGCTGGACCTGGACACGGCGATGGACATGATCGCCGACCGGGTTATCGACGCCCGGCGCCAGGGCTGGCAGTGGGAACACGACGGCCGGCGCACCCGCCGCACCATGGGGTTCGCCAGCCTCGGCGGTGCGACCCTGGACAACGAAGAGAACTACCTGATCAAGAAGCTGTTCACCGCGCTGGGCGCGATCCAGATCGAGAATCAGGCGCGCATATGACACTCCTCCACAGTTCCCGGTCTGGGAACTAGCTTTGGCCGCGGCGGCGCGACCACTTTCCAGCAGGATCTGGCCAACTCCGACTGCATCCTGATCGAGGGCTCGAACATGGCCGAGGCCCACCCGGTCGGGTTCCAGTGGGTCATGGAGGCCAAGAAGCGCGGCGCCAAGATCATCCATGTCGACCCGCGGTTCAGCCGGACCAGCGCCGTGGCCCACCTGCACGTGCCGATCCGGGCCGGGGCCGACATCGCGTTCGTCGGCGGCCTGATCAACTACGTGCTGCAGAACGAGAAGTACTTCGACGAGTACGTGCGGTTGTACACGAACGCCTCGGTGATCATCACCGAGGACTTCCGGGACACCGAGGATCTCGACGGCCTGTTCTCGGGCTTCAACCCCGAGCACCGGACCTACGACGCGATGACGTGGCGGTACCAGAGCGGCAACGTGGCTCCCGCCAGCGGGGCCCGGGGCCTGGACGCCGCCCGGATGCGGGACGTGAAGGAGGCGTCGCGCGGCGAGGCGCACGGATCGGGCGGGGCGGCCGCGGAGATCTCCCCGGACACCGACGAGACGCTGCAGGATCCCCGCTGCGTGTTCCAGATCCTCAAACGCCACTTCGCCCGGTACACCCCGGAGATGGTGGCCGAGGTGGCCGGGGTACCGGAGGACCAGTTCCTCGAGGTGGCCCGGGCTATCACGGAGAACTCGGGCCGGGACCGGACCACGGCCTTCGTGTACAGCCTGGGCTGGACCCAGCACACGGTGGGCGTGCAGTACATCCGGACCGCGGCGATCCTGCAGACCCTGCTGGGCAACATGGGCCGTCCCGGCGGCGGCATCCTGGCCCTGCGCGGGCACGCCTCGATCCAGGGCTCGACGGACATTCCCACCCTGTTCGACCTGCTGCCCGGGTACCTGCCCATGCCGTTCGCCAACGGCAACGACAACCTCGACGGCTACGTCGACGCGGAGAGCGTGGACAAGGGCTTCTGGGCCAACACCCGCGACTACATGGTCAGCCTGCTCAAGGCGTACTGGGGCGACGCGGCCACGGCGGAGAACGACTTCTGCTACGACTACCTGCCCCGGCTGACCGGCAGCCACAGCACCTATGAGACCGTGCTGCAGCAGATCCAGGGCATCTGCAAGGGGTACTTCCTGTTCGGGCAGAACCCGGCGGTCGGCTCGGCCAACGGCCGGATGCAGCGGCTCGGGATGGCCAACCTGGACTGGCTGGTCGTGCGCGACCTGGTCATGATCGAGAGCGCCACGTTCTGGAAGAACGGCCCGGAGATCGAGACCGGCGAGATGCGCACGGAGGACATCCGGACCGAGGTGTTCTTCATGCCCGCCGCCGCGCACACCGAGAAGGACGGCAGCTTCACCAACACCCAGCGCATGCTGCAGTGGCACTACACCGCGGTCGAGCCCGCCGGTGACGCCCGGAGCGACCTGTGGTTCACCTACCACCTGGGCCGGCGCATCCGGGAGAAGCTGGCCGCTGCGGCCCGCGAGCGGGAAGCCCAGGCCGACACGGTGCTGGGCCAGGCCGAGGCCACCGACATGGACCGGCCGGTCCTCGACCTGACCTGGGACTACCCGACATGGGGCCCGCAGGACGAGCCGGACGCCGACCAGGTCCTGGCCGAGATCAACGGCCGGGACGCCGACGGCAAGCCCCTGTCCGCCTACACCCAGCTCAAATCCGACGGCTCCACCTCCTGCGGCTGCTGGATCTACTGCGGGGTCCGCGCCGACGGGGTGAACCAGGCCGCCCGCCGCAAGCCCGGCCAGGAGCAGAACTGGGTGGCCAACGAGTGGGGCTGGGCCTGGCCGGCCAACCGGCGGGTGCTCTACAACCGGGCCTCGGCTGACCGGGACGGGAAGCCGTGGAGCGAGCGCAAGGCCCTGGTCTGGTGGGACGAGGAGAAGGGCAGGTGGACCGGGCACGACATCCCCGACTTCATCCCTGACCGGGCCCCGTCGTACCGGCCGCCGCAAGGCGCCCTCGGGGTGGACGCCATCTCGGGCATCGACCCGTTCATCATGCAGGCGGACGGGAAGGCGTGGCTGTTCACCCCGGCCGGCCTGGTGGACGGCCCGATGCCCGCGCACTACGAGCCGCAGGAATCGCCGCTGCCCAACCTGTTCTACGGCCAGCAGCACAACCCGGCCCGGCAGATCATCACCCACCCCGACAACCGCTACCAGCCCAGCGGCCTGGAGCCCGGGTCGGACGTGTTCCCGTACGTCAGCACCACCTACCGCCTCACCGAGCACCACACGGCCGGCGGGATGTCCCGCTTCCTGCCCTACCTGTCCGAGCTGCAGCCCGCGTTCTTCTGCGAGGTGTCGCCCGAGCTGGCCGCCGAGCGGGGCCTGGAGCACATGGGCTGGGCCACGATCATCAGCGCCCGCAACGTCATCGAGGCCCGGGTCATGGTCACCCGCCGGATGAAGCCGCTGCGGGCGGGCGGCCGGGAGATCCAGCAGGTGGGCCTGCCCTGGCACTGGGGCCTGAACGGCCTGACCACCGGGGACTCCGCCAACGAGCTGTCCCACCTGTCCCTGGACCCGAACGTGCACATCCAGGAGGTCAAGGCCCTGGCCATCGACATCCAGCCGGGACGGCGGCCGCGCGGGCCGGCCCAGCGCGACCTGGTCCGGGAGTACCAGCGGCGGGCCGGGATCACCGAGGAGACGGGGACTGAGGTATGAGCGACATAACTTCAAATTCTCCGCAACGAAAACCACCCGTGGCCGATCACTCCGCCCCGGCCCAGAGTTCTGCGGCCCAGAATCTTGCGGCCCAGAACTTTGGGGCCCAGAACCTGGAGGCACTGGATCCGGCGGCCCACGCCGGATATGAGGACCACCCAGCCCGGATGGGCTTCTTCACTGACACCTCGGTGTGCATCGGCTGCAAGGCCTGCGAGGTGGCCTGCAAGGAGTGGAACCACGTCCCTGAGGACGGGCTGAACCTGCTCGGCATGTCCTACGACAACACCGGCGGGCTGGGCGCCTCCACCTGGCGGCACGTCGCGTTCATCGAGCAGATCAAGCGCCCGGGGGACGCGCCCGGACGCGGGCCTGGGCCTGGGCCCGGGCCCGCGGATGGTCCCGGCCCGTCGGTGCTCACCGAGTCGGCGCTGGGGGAATTCTCCGCGGACGGCTCCCGCTGGCTTATGGCCAGCAACGTGTGCAAGCACTGCACCGAGTCCGCCTGCCTGGACGTGTGCCCGACCGGCGCGCTGATGCGGACCGAGTTCGGCACGGTCGTGGTCCAGGAGGACGTCTGCAACGGCTGCGGGTACTGCGTCTCGGCCTGCCCGTTCGGGGTCATCGAACGGCGCGAGGGGGACGGCCGGGCCTGGAAGTGCACGCTGTGCTACGACCGGATCGGTGACGGGCTCGAGCCTGCCTGCGCCAAAGCCTGCCCGACCCAGTCGATCCAGTTCGGCCCGGTGGACGAGCTGCGCGAACGGGCCCAGCAGCGGGTCGGTGAGCTGCAGGCGGCGGGGGAGACGGGCGCGCAGCTGTACCTGGAGGATCCCGGCGACGGCATCGGCGGCGGCGGGGCGTTCTTCCTGCTGCTCGACAAGCCCGAGGTGTACGGGCTGCCGCCGGACCCGGTGGACACCACGCGGGACCTGCCCCGGATGTGGCGGCACGTGGCCACCGCCGCGGGTGCTGTGCTGGTCGGCGGCCTGATCGCCTCGCTGCGGCGGGACCTGCGCCCATGAGCTCGGCTGGGGGACGCGGAGCGGGCCGGGACAGGGCGGCCAGCGGGAACGGCGCGCGGGCCGGCGGGGCGCCGGCCCTGGCGACGCGGATGCGTGAGCGGTTCGGCGTGCACGGCCGCGGCCAGCACGAACGGGACCGGCAGGGTCAGGGCAGCGCCCGCTCCGTGGACCTGCACGACGGGGCCGCCCCGCGCGGTGGTGGCGGCCGAGACCGCGGTGGCCGCGGCGGCCGGGCCGGTGAACAGCTGGTGGTGCCCCGCGCCCGCCCGGACTCCTACTACGGCAAGCCGATCCTCAAGGAGCCGGTGTGGGGGTCGCCGGACGTGCCGGGCTACCTGTTCCTCGGCGGGCTGGCCGGGGCCTCCTCGGTGCTGGCCGGGTTCGCCCAGGCGGCCGGCAACCACCGGCAGGCCCGGGTGTCCAAGATTGCCGCGGTCGGGGCCATCGGCCTGTCCGGGGTGGCCCTGGTGGCCGACCTGGGTCGGCCCGAGCGGTTCCTGAACATGCTGCGCGTGGTCAAGCCCACCTCGCCGATGAGCGTGGGCTCGTGGCTGATCTCGGCCTTCGGCGGGGCGTCAACGGCCGCAGCGGCCTGCGCGGTGACCGGCCGGCTGCCGAAGACCGGGGCCGCCGCCACCGCGGGGGCGGCTCTCATCGGGCCGGCCATCTGCACGTACACCGCCGCGCTCATCTGCGACACGGCCGTGCCCGCCTGGCATGAGGCGCACCGGGAGATGCCGTACCTGTTCGCCGGGTCCGCTGCCAGTGCCGCGGGCGGCCTGGGCATGATCCTGGTGCCCGAGGACGACGCCGGGCAGGCGGTCCGGTTCGCGGTGCTGGGCGCGGCGACTGAGCTGACCGCGAAGACCCTCCTGCTCAGGAGGCTCGGGGAGATCGCTGAGCCGTACCAGAGCGGCCGGCCTGGGCGGCTGATGGAGCTGGCCGAAGTGCTCACGGCGGCCGGGCTGGCGGGCGCCGTCCTGGCGGGCCGGAGCCGGACGGCGAACATGCTGGCCGGTGCGGCGCTGGTGGCTTCCTCCGCGCTGACCAGGTTCGGCATCTTCGAGGCGGGCCAGCTGTCGGCCCGCGACCCGAAGTACACCGTCGGTCCGCAGCGGGAGCGGCTGGCCGCGAGGGCGGCTGACGATCAGTCCCTGACCCCCTGATTCGCCGGCTTGCCGGCTCCCTGGCTCCCTAAGGAGCGGGGGTACGCCTCTTGGACTCGGGATCCGTGGTCGTCCGCACTGGCGCCGCGACCTTGGTCTCGATGTCCTGCTCGGGCCGGCGCTCCTGGAGCTTCGCGTAGAGATCGAAGGCCTGCAGGTCCTCCGGGGTGAACGGGGGCGGCGCCAGGCTGCGCGGCCACAGCCGCAGGTCGCTAACCACGTTCGCCTCCACCGCGTACAGGGTGAACTGGGCCTGCAGATAGAGCCAGGCCAGCAAGCCGAGGACCACGCCGAACACGCCGTACACCGACGAGCTTTTCAGCGTGTGGGCCACCAGGTAGGCGCCGAACAGCTGCAGGATCTGCCAGACGATCGCGGACAGTACGGCCCCGGGCAGCATCCGCCGGGCTTTGATCTCGCGTTCCACGGCCAGCCGGAACCCGAGCCAGAAGACCAGGACGTTCAGCACCAGCGAGACGACCAGGGTGCCGATCTGGGCCGCGAGTCCGCCGAGGACGCTGGCGCTCGCGCCGGCCAGCCCGGACAGCAGGGTGGTGGCCAGCAGGCCGATGCCGACGGCCAGGATCAGGGCTATCTGCCTGAGCAGCGACCACGGGAACCCCGCGCGGCGCGACAACGGCACACCCCAGACGGTGTTCAGCGCGTTCTGGGCCGCGGCGGCCACGCCGCGGGCGCCGAGGAAGGTCAGCACGATCCCAATGACCAGGGCGATCCCGGTCCCGCTCACCGTGTGCCCGGCGGTCGCACTCCTGAGCGTGCCCTCGATGCCCGGGAAATGGGAGAACGCTGAGTTGAGCACCTTGGCTTTGAGGGTGGGGTCGTGGGCCAGCACAATGTCCAGCACGGTCACCAGCACTAGCAGCAGCGGGAACAGTGAGGCGAACCCGTAGTAGGCGATGAGCGCCGCGAGGTTCCCGGCCTGGTCGTCGCCGAACTTCTTCCACACGGCCAGGGGGAAAGCCAGCCACGGCCGGCTCTGCTGCAGCCGGTCGAGCTTGGCGATGAGTTTCTTCAGGGCATTCATCGCGGATGAACTACCCCGCGGGCCGCGATTTAACA
Organism: uncultured Actinomycetes bacterium; assembly: GCA_963770545.1. Lineage (GTDB taxonomy): Bacteria > Actinomycetota > Actinomycetes > Streptosporangiales > Streptosporangiaceae > RYN-230. Next base: position 370,385 of record CAVYQF010000034.1, read on the forward strand.
GGGACGATGCGCCGTTGATCACGCCGCGAATCCGAGATCACCCAGCGGGAACGGCGAGGAGCGTCCACGGCAGCAGGCCCGCCGCCTGCCCTACGCCTGCCGCTTGCCCTACGCCTGCCGCCTGCCCTATACCCTCGGCCTGCCCAACGTCTGCCGCCTGCCCCGTCGGCTTCCCCCAGCCCACCGGCGGTTGCGAGCCTGGCCCGGCCAGCAGGACGAACCCCGCGGCCTGGGGCCGGCGGGGTACCGCCACACCGGGCGGCAGGCTCGCGCTGGTCGAGGCGATGACCCGGCCGTGGGCGCTGGCCAGCACCGCGCTGCAGCCCAGCTCGGCCAGTCCCAGCCCGGACAAGCCGGGCAGCACCAGCCGCTCCACCTGAGTGGCCAGGATGTCCGCCGCCGCGACGCCGATGAAGCGCCCCGCCTGGTGAACCGGGGCGGCCAGCGTGAACGTGTACTCGTGGGTGCAGATGAAGTCCACATACGGCCCGGCCAGCGTCGGTGCGCCGGTACGCTCCGGCTCCCGGTACCAGTCGGTGGTGGTGTAGTCGTAGAACTCCGCGGACTCTGGGTCCAGATCCACTTCGAGCGGCATGATCCGCGCGCTCTGGTCGGCCCACCACCACTCGATGCAGCGGGGCGCATCGGCCACCGTGTGCGGGGCGAGCACGACGCCGGCCCCGGCGGCCAGGCCCGCGTGCTTCCGCAACAGCCCCGCCACCAGCGGGCGCGTCGCAGCAAAGTCGCCGCGGCGAAGCGCTGGCCCGGACAGTATGAGTGTGGATGGTGTGACCCCAGATGATGCAGGCCTGGAGGGTACCTGGCCGCCTGCGGGTCGGCCGGCCGCCCTGGCGATGGACTCGGCCGCCGCGACGATCCCGGCCACGGAACTGAGCACCTGCTCCATCCGGCGGGTGACGTCGGCCAGCAGCCGGGCCCCGCGGTCGGCCGCTGTAGCGGTGACGCTCACCCCGGTGCTGTTCACCCCAAAGCCAGGCGCAGGTCCAGCAGCCGCGTGGTCTCCTCGAGCACGTGCTGCTCGGCGAGCCGCCGCGCCCGTTCGTCATCCTGCTGCCCGATGGCCTCGACCAGCGCGTCGTGTTCGCTGGTCACCTCGGCGATCTGGCCTCCGGTCACCGGCAGCCACACCAGGTCGCCCACCTCCGACCAGAGGTTCATTTCCTCACGGGTCAGCCGGGGGGACTGGGCCACGGCGGCGATCTCGATGTGGATCCGGGCGTCGGCCCGGCGGCGCTCGGTCAGGGTGCCTGCGGTACGCAGCCGCCCGACATGCTCGCTTAGCGTGGCCACTTCACCAGCCAGCCCCCGCCGCGCGGCCAGCCGCGCCGCCGCGCCTGCCACAGCCGCCCGGTGGTCGCCGATGTCCCGCAGTTCGTGCAGGGACAACTGGCGGAGCTGCCCGGTGAGCTGGGCCGCCTGCGCGCCGTTCGGGGCGTGGATGAACGAGCCGCCGCGCCGGCCTCGCCGCGTCTCGACCAGCCCTGCCTCCCGCAACTCGGCCAGCGCCTCCCGCAGCGTGACCGGGGATACCCCAAACTGGCTGGCCAGCTGGGTCTCCGCGGGCAGCCGCTCGCCGTCAAGGAGCAGGCCGAGAGTGATGGCCTGGGCGAGCCGCCGGGCCACGGTCCCGGCCCGGCCGCCTTCGTCCAGCGGCGCGAACACGGTGCGGGCCCGGACCGTCGTCAGAGCGGGAAGGGCCACGCCAGCTCACTCCTCGGCACTGCTGCCTCAGTACGACTATCCGGGGATCTCGGCGGCAACGAGCAGGTCACGGCACGAAACCAGTCACATATCAGGCCCTTGACACTGTATTCCTCTAATCCTGTAGTTTACAGGCTCATTAGCGTCCGCTGGCGAACCCATACGCGGGAGGACACCACGGTGTCGAGCACGACCCCGGCCGGGCCGTCTGCCGCGCGGCCGCGTGCTGGCCCGGTCGCCGTCCGGCTCGTCGGCCTGCGCAAATCCTTCGGCTCGCTCGTCGCGGTGGCCGGGGTTGACCTGGAGATCGGCGAGGGGGAGTTCTTCACCATGCTCGGCCCGTCCGGGTCGGGCAAGACCACGCTGTTGCGGCTGATCGCCGGGTTCGAGCGGCCCGATTCCGGCACGGTCGAGCTGGGCGGGATCGATGTCACCCGGCAGCCGCCGTACGCGAGGAACGTCAACACCGTCTTCCAGGACTACGCCCTGTTCCCGCACATGAGCGTGCTGCAGAACGTGGAGTACGGCCTCCGGGTGCGGCGGGTGGCCCGGGCCGAACGCCGCAGCCGTGCCGAGGCAGCCCTGGACATGGTCCGCCTCAGCGGGCTCGGCGACCGTAAGCCGGTCCAGCTGTCCGGCGGACAGCGGCAGCGGGTCGCGCTGGCCCGGGCCATCGTCAACGAGCCTGAGGTGCTGCTCCTGGACGAGCCGCTCGGCGCGCTGGACGCCAAGCTCCGCCAGGGCATGCAGCTGGAACTGAAGCGGATCCAGCGTGAGGTCGGCATCACGTTCATCTACGTCACGCACGACCAGGAGGAGGCGCTCACCATGAGCGACCGGCTGGCCGTGTTCAACCAGGGCCGGATCGAGCAGCTTGGCACCCCGGTCGAGGTGTACGAACAGCCCGCCAGCGACTTTGTGGCCGGCTTCATCGGCATCTCCAACCTGCTGGAGCGGGACGGCCGGCACATCACCATCCGGCCAGAAAAAGTCCGGCTGCTGACCGGCGGCGAGTCGCCGCCGCCGGGGAGCCATGCGGAACCGGGCCGGATCGACGAGGTCGTCTACCTCGGCATGCTGACCCGTTACGTGGTCACGCTGGAGGCCGGCGGCCAGCTCACCGCCGTCCGGCAGAACCTGGACGGCTACGCCGCCGACGTGGCGGGGGACCGCGGAGCCACGGTCACCGTGGCCTGGCCCGGCGTGCAGAGCGTCGAAATCAGCCATGATCAGGAGGAACAGGCATGAGGAGATGGACGCGGGGCGGCGCGCTGCTAGCGGCAGCGTCCGCTGCGGTGCTGATGGCGGGCTGCGGATCCTCGGGCGGATCAGCTAGCAACTCCTCTGGGGGCGGCGGTGGGGGCGGAGGCGCGACTGCGGGCCTGACGGTGCCGCAGGCCGGCACGGCCGTGCCGTCCTCGGTCGGCAAGACCGAGGGACACCTGAACCTGATCGCCTGGGAGGGCTACGCCCAGCCGCAGTGGGTCAAGCCGTTCCAGTCGGCCACGGGGTGCCAGGTGAGCGTGAAATACGCCGGATCTTCCAGCGAGATGGTGTCGCTGATGGCCAATGGCGGCGGCGGTCAGTACGACCTGGTCTCCGCGTCCGGCGACGCGGACCTGCGGCTCATCTACAGCGGGGACGTCAAGCCTATCAACATCAACCTGATCCCGTCGTGGAAGCAGTTCCACCCCTTCCTGCAGTCGCCGCCGTTCAACACCATCGGCGGCAAGCATTACGGCGTCTCCTACGAGTTCGGCCCGAACGTGCTCCTCTACTCGAAGAAGACGTTCCCGTCCGCGCCCACCTCGTGGGGGGTGCTCTACGACAAGAAGTACACGGGCCAGATCACCGTGCCGGACAACCCGATCCAGATCGCGGACGCGGCGCTCTACCTGTCCAAGACCCAGCCGGGCCTGGGCATCACCGACTCCTACGAGCTCACCCAGACACAGTTCAACGCCGCGGTGAACCTGCTTAAGCAGGAGCACCCGCTGATCAAGAAGTACTGGGACCTGGCCTCGCAGGAAATCTCGCTCTTCCAGAGCGGCACCACGGTGGTCGGCGCAGCCTGGCCCTACCAGACCAACACTCTGGTCGCGGCGGGTGCGAAGGTGGCCGATACGATCCCCAGCCAGGGTGCGACAGGCTGGGCGGACACCTGGATGCTGGCCACCAAGGCCCCGCATCCCAACTGCGCCTACAAGTGGATGCAGTGGGTGACCACGCCCAAGGTCCAGGCCCAGGAGGCGGTCTACTTCGGCGAGACCCCGGCCAACAAGCTCGCCTGCCCGATCATGAACTCGATCCAGAAGGGCGCGTGCGCGGCCTATCACGCCGACGCGCCCGAGTCGTACTTCCAGACCATCAAGTTCTGGAAGACGCCGCTGGTGCAGTGCGGCAACGGCAAGAACGACTGCGTGCCGTTCCAGCAGTGGGTGAGCGCCTGGACCCAGATCACCGGGTAGGGGCAGCACCGGATGGTATCCACGACTGCGCAGCAGGGCGGCCCCGCGTCGGGCCGTCCGGCTGCGGGCAGACCCCGTCGGCCCGCCGGCGGCCCGGGAGCCCGCATGTCCGCGGCGCTGTGGCGCCGGAGCTGGCTGCGGGCCACGCTCACGCTCACTCCGCCACTGGCCTGGTTCCTGGTCATCTACCTGGCGTCCCTCGTGGTCATGCTGGTGACCGCGTTCTGGACGGTGAACCCGTTCACCAACACGCTCGTGCACAGCTGGACGCTCACCAACTTCCAGCAGCTGTTCACCAGCACCTACCTGACGATCATCGGCCGGACCATCGGGATGGCCGCCCTGGTCACCGTCACCGACGCGGTGCTGGCTTTCCCGTTCGCCTACTACATGGCCCGGGTGGCCAGCCATCGCGGCCGGCAACTGCTGTTCACCGCCGTGCTGCTGCCACTGTGGGCCAGTTACATCGCCCGGGTGTACGCCTGGATCGTGATCCTGCAGAAGGGCGGCACGCTGAGCTGGTTCTTCACCAAGATCGGCGTCGGGGCGGTCAACATCGGCTACACGAACACCGCCATGTGGCTGGTGTTCTCCTACATCTGGCTGCCGTTCATGATCGTCCCGGTCTACGGGGCGCTGGAGCGCATCCCGGACTCCCTGCTGGAGGCGTCTGGGGACCTCGGCGCGCGCAACTGGCGCACGCTGCGCAGCGTGCTGCTCCCGCTCGCGCTGCCCGGAGTGGTGGCCGGCTCGATCTTCACGTTCTCGCTGACCCTGGGCGACTTCATCACGCCCCTGCTGGTGGGCGGGGCCAACTCGAACTTCATCGGCAACGTCATCTACTCCAACATCGGCACGGCGGGCAATTTGCCGTTCGCGGCGGCTCTCGCCGTGGTGCCCATCGTGATCATGATCTTCTACCTGATCGGCGCGCGGTTGCTCGGCGCGTTCGAGTCATTGTGATGGAGGGGCGCCTAGCCCGCATTGGCCTGCGGATCTGGGTCGGCGGGGTGCTGCTGTTCCTGTTCGTGCCGATCGCGATCATCTGCCTCTACGCGTTCAACTCCTCCAACGTGCAGAGCTGGCCGATCCAGGGGCTCAGCCTGAAGTGGTTCCCGGTGGCCTGGCATGACCCGCAGGTCCGCGCGGCCTTCGTGCTCTCGCTTAAAGCTGCGGTGTTCGCGACCGTGATCGCCCTGCTGCTCGGCTCGGCCGCCGCGTTCGGCGTGCACCGGTTCCGTTTCTTTGGCCGGGAGGGCGTGTCACTGCTGCTGGTCCTGCCGCTGGCGCTGCCCGGCATCATCACCGGGATCGCGCTCAACTCGGCGTTCAGCTTCGCCGGGATCGGGCTATCTCTGCTGACCATCATCATCGGGCACGCCACGTTCTGCATCGTGGTGGTCTACAACAACGTCATCGCCCGGCTCCGCCGGGTCTCCGGCTCCGTCTACGAGGCCTCCGCCGACCTGGGCGCGCACGGGTTCTTCACGTTCCGCACGATCACCATGCCGATGCTGTCCACCGCGCTGATCTCTGGCGCCCTGCTCGCGTTCGCGCTGTCCTTCGACGAGGTCATCGTGACCACGTTCACCGCGGGCGCGCAGAACACCCTGCCGTTGTGGATCTTCGGCGCCATCCGGCTGGGCCAGCAGCTTCCCGAGGTGAACGTGGTCGTGGTCGCGGTGCTGCTACTCACCGTGATACCAGTGATCATCGCGGTCCGGCTGACCGGGGGCGGCGGGATCACCCGCGGCTCCGCTGCCGGCGGTGGATCCCCTGGTGCCTGACTCCGGGCTTGGCCTGGCCGCCTATCTTTGGGCGGCTGATCCCCGGAGGACTGACGGCCGGAGCGTGGCCACCAGGTAGGCCACCCCGAACGGGTCGCCCGCGTACTGCACCTCTGCAGCCAGTCCGGCCACCCCCTCCAAGGCGCCCGCCAGGACCTGCCAGGCGGGGCGGCCGGTCGCCATCAGTTCGCGGGCCAGGGCAGGATCCAGGTCCAGCAGGGCGGTGAGGTCGCCCGCCCGCATGGCCCGCTCCACCTCCGCGTCGAAGTCGTGAGCCCGCTCGTCGAGATGCCCCGGGGCCCGGGGCCCGCGCCGGGCGCTGCCGTCCCCGATGGCCAGCAGCGCGGTGCGGGTGCTCCCGTCCGCCAGGTCCGCGCCCAGCTTTCGGCAGCCGGACACCGGCTCGTCGGCACTGACCGACCAGATCAGTCGTCTGCCGTGATAGCCCGCCTGGTCCAACAAGTAGGCGCCGATTCCGGGGGCGGATGGCAGCACCGGCCGCTCCACTGCCCTGGAGGCGGGCGGGAGCACCGGGCGCCCCGCTGCTGTCCCGGAGGCCGTCGCGTGATCGGGGACAGTCGCACCCGGCCCGAACGCGGCGATGTTCAGCCGCCCGTCACCCGGCCATGAAGCCGTCGCGGTCCCGGGCCCGACCACGGCCACCACCTCAGGGCCATCACGCAGCAGCGTGGCGACTGCCTCGGCGCACGCGGCGCGGAGTTCGGGCAGAACCGGGTCAGCCCCGGTCAGCTCGCGGACGAGCAGCGGGGGCCAGGGGCAGAGGGTGGCGCTGGTAATCATGGGCCTGGCCTAGTCAACACGGCTCACTCAGGCCAGCCCGCGGACGGTCCGGGCGGGCGGCTGCTCACCCTGGATCGCCGACACCATAGCCAGTACCTCCCGAGTCTCGCGGACCTGGTGCACCCGGAATACGCGGGCGCCCAGCCAGGCGCAGATGGCGGTGGTGGCCAGCGTTCCGGTCAGCCGCTGGTCCGGGGACACGTTCAGCGTCTCCCCGATGAAGTCCTTGTTGGACAGGGACACCAGCACCGGCCAGCCGGTAGCCACCATCTCACCCAGCCGCCGGGTGATTTCCAGCGACTGCCAGGTGTTCTTGCCGAAGTCGTGCGCCGCGTCGATCAGGATGCTGGCCGGCTCCACCCCGGCCGCTGTGGCCCGCGCCGCCTGAGCCAGCGTGCGGCCCAGGACATCGGCCATCACGTCGTCATACGCGACCCGGAACGGCCGGGTGCGGGGGGCCTGGTCACCAGCGTGCGCGCAGATCAGGCCCGTCCCGAACTCGGCGGCGACCTCCGCGAGCTCTCGGTCCTGGCCGCCCCAGGTGTCGTTGAGCAGGTCCGCGCCGGCCCGGCAGGCCTCCCGGCCAACCTCGTGCCGCCAGGTGTCCACGCTGATGACCAGGTCCGGGTAAGCCTCGCGGACCGCGGCCACGAATGGCACGGATCGCCGGATCTCCTCGGCTACGTCGACCGGGGCGCCGGGGGCGGCGGCCACGCCGCCGATGTCCAGGATGTCGGCGCCCTCCGCTACCGCGGCGTGCACCCGGGCCATGGCCGCGCCGCTGTCCCAGGTCGCGCCGCGGTCGTAGAAGGAGTCGGGGGTGCGGTTGACGATGCCCATGACCAGCCGCTGGCGCGGCGTGAAGGAGTGCCGGCCCAGCCGGAGGACCTGCTGAGCCGCTCCCGCGATCACCTCATGCCGCCTTCACCCGTGCTGCCTTCACCCGTGCTGCCTTCACCCGTGCTGCCTTCACCCGGGCTGCCTTCACCCGGGCTGCCTTCACCCGGGCTGCCTTCACCCGGGCTGCCTTCACCCGTGCTGCCTTCACCCGTGCTGCCTTCACTGGGCCGCCTTGATCGTGCTGGCGGGCGGCCGCTCGTGGTTCGGGATGGCCCGGGACCGCGGCCGCGCCTCGCCGTTCTCCCGGACGAACTGGTGCAGTAGCTGGCCCGGCAGCTCCGGGTGCTCTCGCCGTGCTTCCGCGACGACCAGCAACTCCGCGGCCATCAGGGCCAGGTCGTGGTCGGCCTGGTGGTGGTGGGCCCGGGATCCGAGGTCCACCTGGGCCAGCGCGCCGAGGCCGTACCGGCTGAAGGTGTCCAGCAGGGTGGACAGCTCCACGCCGTAGCCGACCGGGATGCTGAGTGACTCCATCAGGCCACGCCGGATCGCCCACTCCCCGGCCAGCGGCTGGACCACCCCAGCCAGCTGTGGCCACCACAGGCTCAGCAGCGGGCGGGCCACCAGCTCGGTCACCCGGCCGCCCTCGGTCGAGGTCGAGCCGTCACGCTCGGTCTTTACCCGCTCGTAGAATCCCTTGACCAGCTGCACCTGGGAGTCGGCCAGCAGTGGCCCGAGCAGGCCGGTGACGAAGTGCGGTCCCCAGCGGGTCAGATCGGCGTCCACGAAGACCACCAGATCGCCCCGGGTGACCAGGAGGGACTTCCACAGGGCCTCGCCCTTACCCGGGTAGGAACCGAGCGCCGGGGCGATGTCGCGGGCCCGGTGCACGACCGCGCCGGCCCGCTCAGCGGCCTGGCCGGTCCCGTCGGCGGAATCCGAGTCCACCACGACGATCTCGTCCACCAGCGGCATATCCGTCAGCAGGGCCTGCCGGAGCGCCGCCACCACGCGGCCCACGGTGCGTTCCTCATCCCGGGCCGGGATCACCACGCTGATCCGCGTGCCCGCGGCGCGCTTGGCGGCCAGCAGTCGTTCCGGCGGCCAGTCCTGCCAGTGCGAGGTGCGCTGCCGCAGCCACGTCCTGACGTGGTCCTGCATGTCCGGGACGGTTCCCGGCGCGCTACCTGGCGGCACGACCGGCATGCTACCCGGTGGTCATCAGCGGCCCAGCCGGACTTGTGCGGCGCGTCCGGTCGCCAGTCTCGCGCGCCGACCGGTACTCTCCTGCGGTCGTGCTTCCCTTTCACGTCCGGGGGAGGCATTCCCTCGTGAGTGGGCATTACTACTGGTGTGGTCTGCGGGGCAACCGTGACCGTCGTTGGGACGTCTAGGAAAGTGGTCGGAAATCTGTTAAGGGTCGCGCTGTCAGCGTCAGCATTCCGCGTTGTGCGGCATGACTCGCGGTCAGCCATCGAGCAAGGACAAGCGAGGAACCGCCATGAGGCGAAGAGTGTGGGGATGGCTGACCACGGCGGGGGTGATGACCGCAGTGGGCGCGTCGTTGCTCGGCCAGAGCGGCATCGCGGACGCGGCGGCGACGTCGCCGGCCGCCCGCAGCGCTCCGGCCGCCGGGGCCGTGTATACGCCGCCGAAGGGGCCGCTGGACTATGGCATGCGTGGCCCGGCGGTGCGGCGCCTGCAGGAGCGGCTGGCCTATCTGCATTACTACCCAGGCAAGGTTGATGGGCAGTTCGGCCTGAACACCCTGGAGGCTGTGTGGGCCTTCAAGGAGGTCCAGGGCATCCAGACCGCTATCGCGCCCAATGACGTCACCGGGAAGATGAAGCGGGCGCTGGTTCACCCGCGGCAGCCCAAGGTGCTCGTGCCCAAGGGCGGCAGCTGGCGGATCGAGGTCCACCTGAGCCTGGGATACCTGGTCCTGTACCGGCACAACGTGCCCGAGCTGATCAGCCACATCTCGCCCGGCGGCGGCTACTACTACCCGTGTGGTGGTGACCCGAGCGTGACCTGCGGGCCCGCGATCACCCCGGACGGTAACTACCGGGCGCACTGGTTCGCCAGCGGCTGGGTGAAGGTCCCGCTGGGCACCATGTACAACCCGGTGTTCTTCATCGGCGGCTCGTACGCCATCCACGGCGACGTCCCGGTCCCCCTCGCCGCGGTGTCACACGGCTGCGTGCGCATCCCGATGGACATCGCCGGCTTCTTCCACAAGATGGTGCACGTCAACGAGACCAACGGCACGCCGATTTACATCCGGGGCCGCGTCGGTAGCTGATTCGCACCGGCTCAGCTTGACCGCTAGCGGCTCCCGCCCGACACAATCGGGCGGGGGCCGCTTGACTCTGACCTGACGAAACCGGGCTATGGCCAGGCAATGGTGTGGTACTGGTAAAGGCCGGGTTAGGCGATCTGGCCGGATGGCATCCTTGCGCCGTGGCATCACCTCAGCTCCGCCAGAACGGGGCCCGCGTCCGCGCGCCGTCTGGGGCCAGCAAGGTCCCGTACCGGATCACCGCGTACTTCTGGATCATCAAGATCCTCACCACCGCGATGGGTGAGGCCTTCGCGGACTTCCTGGCCTTCCGGTACAGCCCGGTGCTGGCCGGGGTGGTGGGGACGGTGATCTTCGCCGTCGCGCTGGTGCTCCAGCTCCGGGCCCGCCGGTACCGGGTGTGGATCTACTGGTTCGCCGTGGCCATGGTCGCGGTCTGGGGCACCCTGGCCGCCGATGGCCTGCACATCAAGCTCGGCGTACCCTACGCACGGTCCAGTGTGTTCTTCGCCGTCTGCCTGGTCGTGATCTTCGTCGCCTGGTACGCCACCGAGCGCACGCTGTCCATCCACAGCATCACCACACGGCGCCGCGAGTTGTTCTACTGGGCCACAGTGCTCGCCACGTTCGCCCTCGGCACCGCGCTCGGCGACTTCACCGCTACCACGTTGCACTTGGGCTTCCTGGCCTCGGGGCTCATGTTCACCGGCCTCATCTGCCTTCCGGCTCTCGCCTACTGGAAGCTGGGCCTGAACCCCGTGCTGGCCTTCTGGATCGCGTACGTGCTGACCCGGCCACTCGGTGCGTCCTACGCGGACTGGCTGGGAGTGCCGCATCGCTACGGTGGAGTCGGGCTGGGCCGCGGGCTGGTGGCGCTGATCCTGACCGTCGTGATCGTCGGGTTCGTCGCCTTCCTGGCCGTGACCCGCAAGGATGTGGAGCCGGATGAGGCGGCGCAGGCCTCCAGGGCGCCCGCCGCCCGGCACCGCCGGTAGCGCCCCGCGCCCTCATCTAGTGGGCTCCGCCTGAAATACGCTCGATATATCTTGCCAGTGAGTTGAGGATCTCTTCGGCGGTCTTGGTCCAGGTGAATGGCCGCGGGTCCTGATTCCAGTTGGCGATCCAGGCGCGGATGTCGGCTTCGAGGGCCTGCACGCTTTTGTGCACGCCGCGGCGGATCATCTGGTCGGTCGGGTAGCCGAACCAGCGTTCGTCGGGTAACCCCGGCGCGTTGCCGCGCCGGGGTCCCCTCAGAACCGGCCGTGCCCGCTTTCCGGGCAGGTCGGCTCAAGCAAGCCCTGAAGGCTCGCCGCCGGGCAGAAGAGCTGGGCTGGTGCCGTTGCCGATCCGGCGGCGGCAGTGTGCGTGTAGGAGGTGGTATGCGACTCGTCCGTCCGGGGTGCCGAGGTCCGTCACGCTGTCGATCGCGTGCTTGCGGATCGCCTTGCGCGTGACGGTGTGCCACTGCTGCCATTCCTCCGGGCTCTGGGGCTGGAGGTCAGCGTGCAGGAGCAGTCCCCGGCAGAGCGGGCACCGGCCGCGCTGGCGGCGCGGCAGGTGCCAGGTCGGCCTTCTCCCAGCCCGCGAGCACGATGCGCCCGTCGGCCCCGGCCGTCCTGCGGCCAGGTCGGCCTTCTCCCAGCCCGCGAGCACGATGCGCCCGTCGGCCCCGGCCGTCCTGCGGCCAGCGTTGACCTCCGCCACCCGCCGCACGCTCATCAGGGCGTTACTGCGGGACCGGGGCATCAGCTTCTGCAGACTGCGGACCTTCTTCAGGTCCCCGGCCCGCGATGCCGCGAAGATCCTCTGCCTCAGCCGCCGTACGTTCTCCTCGGCCTGGCCCCAGTCCACTGAGTCCCAGCCCGGGTCGTCCTCAGGTCCGTTCACCTGCACGGTGTCCAACTTGCCCCTCGGTGATGGCGTCCTTGCTTCTTCTCTCCGCAGGCCCACCAGGCCCGCGTCAGCGCTCTTTCGAGCCGGGCATTCGCCCTATCCGGCCAGTTATGCGGGAGCCGCTGGCGGGGGAGCCAGCATCCGGTCCCGGTTTCCTGTTGCCTTTCGGCCACCGGCGTTCGCTTCTCGGGCCTTCCTGCGCCCGCTGGGGAACTGGGCCTTCCTCACGGTCGGCTTACCGGCGGGCGAACCGCCGGACCCCATCGGGGTTGTCATGTTCCGCATGCGATAGATGCGGCCGGGGTGGGCGTCCTCTGAACCCCGGGGACGATGGTGCGCTCCCGGCCGGCCAAGTTCGCCCGGCCGGCACCCGCCGCCTTTCAGCGGCCGGCCCCTGTTCTCCCGCCTTCTGCCTCCCACCGGCGGAAGTGCTAATGACGAGGCGTCATCGAGGATTCACTTGCGTTCACCCGTCCGGCCTTCCCCAGCCTGTGGTCCCCCGGGTGGAACGGGAGCCCTCGGGCCTTTCCCCGGGCTTCGCACCCTGCAGTTACCCGCAGCGCACGCCGGGGCGGGGACGGTCCTTGCGCACTAGACCGGGAGCTACGTCACCGACATCAGTCGATCTCCCTTCGACGAGCGCCACTCATCACATACGACCTCATGTCGCACCACGCGGTTTAGCCAGGAGGAATTCGTTGGCGTGTAGGCGATCTCGGCGTTGTTTGCCGCGGCCCACTGCCCGACCCGCTTGTCCTTGCGGGTAGTTAGGTGGGGTGCGAAGTTGTCGCAGATGATCGCGATCCGGATCTCAAGTGGGTAGAGGGAGCGCAGGTAGCGGCAGAACTCCAGGAACCGGGCCCGGTTCTTGCGCGGCTTGATGTGGCCGAACAGCTTGTCCTCGCCCAGCTCGTAGGCGGCGAATAGGTGCCGGACCCCGGCGGTGCGGGTATAGGTCGCGCGGCGACGGCAGCGAGCTTTGCGACCAGGCTCTTTGTTCTTGCCGCTGACCGCGGCCCATTGCCGTCCTGGGTGGGGCCGGAGGTTCAGCGGCCCGAATTCGTCCACGCAGAAGATCACCTCTGGTTCGCCGAGGTCGGGAACGACCTCCCAGTCGGCGATCGCATACAGGTGCTCGATGCGGGCCTTCTTGACCGCATAGTCCGGGTCGGTGGAGGCCTTCCAGGTTTTCAGCCGTTAGGTGACGCCCTCCTCATGGAGCAGGGCGCGCAAGCCTTCATGGGAGATGTCGTCGACCACCCCGTCGGCGACCAGGAACTCGCCCAGCTTTGACAGGCTCCACGCCGAGAACGGCAGGCCATGCTCGGCCGGGCGGGACTTGGCGATCTTCTTGATCTCCCGCCGTTGCGGGAGGGTGAACTTCGGCGGCCGGCCACCCCGGTACTTCGGGTACAAGGAGGCGAACCCGTCAGCGTTGAAGTTGTGGATCACATCGCGGACCCGGTCCTCGCTGGTGAACGCCACCTTCGCAATCCCGGCCACGTCCATGCCCTGGGCTGCCAGCAGTACCATCTGCGCCCGCCGCCAGGTCACCACCGACCCGCTGTCACGGCGCACGATCCGCACCAGGCGGCGGCCCTCATCGTCATCGATCTCACGCACCCGCACACGTTCGGCCACCGGCCCAGTCTGGAGGACCGCGGGTCACCAGGCACAGCTTCGCCAGCACGATGCTTGTGGAGCCGCGACCTGAGGCGGTGGAGTGGGTTGACCGCAATTAGTAAATGATGGTTTACTAACTTCTGTCACTATCACCAGGGAGGCAGGACGATGGATTCGATCGAGCACAGCAACGCGATAGCCGCCAAGCTCGACACCCTCAGGGACGAGCTGCGCGGCACCATCCCCCAGGTCGAGGACCGGCAGGCCAAGGCCATGTTCGAGACGGGAGCCGAGGTGCTGGGAGGCCTGCGCCAGGCATTGGTCGACTACGCCGAGGGCTCAGAACAGGCGTGGCAGCGCTAGCCTCGTGGCACGGCCGGTCGAGACCGACGACGAAGCATTGCTCGACGCGGCGGATGGCGTGTTGCTGACCGAGGGCCCGTCCGCGTTCACGCTGGCCAAGGCGGCCGACGCGGCCGGGGTCTCGGCGGCCACCTACATCAAGCGCTTCGGGTCGAAGCAGCGGCTGTTCGTGCGCCTGTCGCAGCGCTGGGTCCTGTCCATGGATGAGTTGTTGCGCCAGCGAACAGAGCCGTTTGCGTCTCCGCTCGCTCGCATTGAAGCCGTCGCGCTGCACAGCTACCACGACCTAGACCACCCTGAGACCGCCCACAACCAGCTGGCCGCCTTGGCCGTGGACCTGCAAAACGACGAAATGCGCGGATTGCTGCACCTGGGATGGGCCCACGTCCGGCGTCACCTGGAGCGGCACATCACCGACGCGATCACCGCCGGTGAGCTCGTCGGGTGCCCGCCGCCACGCCAGCTCGCCCGCATCATCCTCGGCGCCATGGAAGGCGGCTGCATCGCCTGGTCGGTCCACCCCGAGGGATCGCTCATCGACCACCTCAGCGCAGACCTGACAGCGCTGCTGAGCGGCTGGACCTCACGCCCACGCCAAGGAGGACCACCCACATGACCGACATGCCCCTCCACGGCCACGTCGCCCTGGTGGCGGGCGCGACCCGCGGCGCCGGCCGGGCGATCGCCGTCGAGCTGGCCCGCGCCGGCGCCTACGTATATGCCACCGGGCGCAGCAGCGCCATCCACGGGCCGTCTGAGATCGGGCGCCCGGAGACGATCGAGCAGACCGGAGAACTCATGAGAGCCGCCGGTGGCGACGGCCAGGCCCTCCGGGTCGATCACCTCGACGCCGGCCAGGTACGCGCGCTCGTCGACCGCATCGCCGGCCAGCGTGGCCGCCTGGACGTGCTGGTCAACGACATCTTTGGCGGCGACCGCTACGCCCAGGCGGACAAGCCGCTGTGGCAGCACGACCTGCCCGGCGGGCTGCGGATGCTGCGCATGGGAATCGACACCCACCTGATCACCTGCGCCACGGCGATCCCGCTGCTGCTCGACAGCGGTGGCGGGCTGGTCATCGAGATGACCGACGGGACCACCAGCGCCAACGCAACCGTCCGCCCCTGGGTCGGCTTCTACTACGACCTCGTCAAGGCAAGCGTGCAACGGATCATCGACGGCCTGGCCTTCGAGCTCGCCAGCCACCCCGTGACCGCGGTCGGGGTCACCCCGGGCTGGCTGCGCTCGGAGCAGATGCTCGAGAACTTCGGCGTCCAAGAGACCAACTGGCACGAGGCGTGCGGCCGGATCCCTGGGTTTGCGATCTCCGAGTCTCCAACCTACGTCGCCCGCGGCGTCGCCGCGCTGGCCGGCGACCCCGACGTCGCCAGATTCGCCGGCCAGGTGCTTACAGCCCGCCAACTGGCCGACACCTACGGACACACCGATACCGACGGCTCCCGGCCGGACTGCTGGAGCCTCGTCGAGACCTACGGCTTCGACCACGGCAGCCCCGAAGACATCGAGAACTACCGGTAACGGCAACCCGCTCGCCGCACCCCGTCGCATGCCAGCAGCCCCGGCCTTGAGCACCCGCTCACCGGCGCGACCGGCGACCAGTACGGCGAAGCTCCAAGCCCGTCCTGCGGAGTCTGCTGCAGCTTGGGAATAGGGCAAACATTGCCGGTCGCGGCACTAGTACCCAACGCTGCGGGCAGGGACCTGGGCCCCGCGGGCAGGAGCCCGCGCGCCGCGGGCAGGACCCCGCGCGCCGCGGGCAGGACCCTGCGCGCCGCGGGCAGAACCCGCGCCCCGCGGGCAGGACCCCGCGCGGCGCTGGCAGGACCCCACGCTGCCCGTAGCCGCCGCGGGCTCCGACTGCGCCATCCGCGCCACCTGCGCCAGTAGGCTACGAGTAGTCACTTCTTTGCCCTGTGCTATTGAGTGTCCGGCGGAGGCCGCGATGATAAGCGACGGGCTGGCCGGGGCCGTCATGGACGCCCTGCCGGACGCGACCGCAGTGGTGGACCCGGACGGAACGATGGTGGCCGTGAACCGGGCCTGGCTGATGTTCGCCATGGATAACGGCGGCCAGCCGGAGAACACCGGTGTTGGCGTCAACTACTTCGATCTGTGCGCCCGGTCCGCCGCGGCAGGGTGTCAGGACGCGCAGAGGGCCGCGGACGGTCTGCGGGCCGTCCTGGCCGGGCGTACGGTGCAGAGCGAGATCGAGTATCCCTGCCCGTCTCCGGCGGTCAACCGCTGGTTCCTGCTGCGCATCACGCCGCTGATAGGCGACGTGACCGGGGCGGTGATGTCGCACGTCAACATCACCCGCCGGAAGATGGCCGAGCAGGCGCTGGCCCACGAGGCCGCTCATGACCCGCTCACCGGGCTGGCCAACCGGGGCCTGTTTGCGGACCGGCTGACTGCCGCGCTGACCGGCCGGCGGAGCCAGGTCAGCACTACCCAGGTGGGCCTGATGTTCCTCGACGCGGACGGGTTCAAGCAGATCAACGACACCTACGGCCACGAGGCGGGCGACGAGGCCCTGCTCACCATCGGGCACCGGCTCCGCTCGCACGTCCGGCCGCAGGACACGGTGGCCCGGCTCGGCGGGGACGAGTTCGCGGTCACTGCCCCCCGGATCAGCGCCGCTGGGCTGGATGGGCTGTCCGGGCGGGTCAGGTCCGCGTTGAACCAGCCGCATCTCATTCATGGGCACCTGGTCCCGGTTCCGGTCAGCATGGGCATTCACCTCGCCGCGCCCGGCGAGTCCGCGGACGCGGCGCTGCGCGAGGCCGACCGGGCCATGTACGCGGCCAAACGGCGCACCCGGTAGCTTGCTAGGCGTGCCTGAACCGTTGCTGAGCACCGCCGACTGGTTCGCCAGCCTGTCCACCGTCTATCTGTCCGCGAGCATGCTGATCACCGACCAGGACGACCGGATCCTGCTGGTCAAGCCGAACTACCGGCCGGACTGGGGGATCCCTGGCGGCATCGTCGAGGCTGACGAGGCGCCCGATCAGTGCGCCACCCGGGAGATCGCCGAGGAACTCGGCCTGGATGTCCCGGCTGGTGACCTCCTCGTGGTCGACTGGGTAGCCGCTGCGGGGGACCGGCCGCAGGCGATCATGAACTTCATCTTTGACGGGGGCGTGCTCAGCGACCCTGGCGCCATCCGGCTGCAGGAAGAGGAACTAGACGACGCCCAGTTCCTCGGCTGGGCCGAGGCCGAGGCCCGGATGGCGGCAGGCATGGCACCCCGGGTGCCCGCGGCCCGCCGGGCCCGGCAGAGCCACCGGACCGTGTACCTGCCGGGCCAGCGTCGGGCGCGGTAGCGGCGGGCGCCGAATATTCCGGTATTCCAGCGCCGGACCAGCCCCTTATCCGGCGGGACCAGCCCATTTCCTTAGTGATAACAGCAAGAGGCTGGCGGCCGGGATAGAGGCTGGCGCCGATCCAGTGCCGATACTGGAGTCAGGCCGGTACCGATCTAGAGCCGGTACCGATCTAGACGCCGGTACCGATCTAGAGCCGGTACCGATCTAGAGCCGGTACCGATCTAGAGCCGGTACCGATCTAGCGCCGGTGCTAGAGCCAGGCCGCGGCGACGAGGCCGGAGCCGAGGGCCCGGGGCCGGGCGCCCTTCTCGGACACGTACAGCCCGGTGCCGGCCAGGTACAGCAGCCACTTCCCGGAGTGGTTCACCGCCAGGCTGGTGTGATCCAGCCCAGGGAACCCGATCGCCACCTGGTGCTTGAGCACCCCCGCCGGGGTGATCTCCCACATCAGCTTGGAGACGTTGCGGACCGGCTCCCCGGCACAGCAGGCGCGGCTGACGAACAGGTTGCCGTCGGGCAGGTACACGCCCTCGCGCCAGTAGCTGCGGCGGCGTTCCGGGCCAGTCATCGGCACCGGCGTAACCCCGGTTCCGCCCAGGTAGTTCTGGGCCGTTGCGGTGTCCAGCAGCGCGATCTGCCAGCCCTCATTGTCCTGGATGGCGGCGATGGACACGGCCAGCTCGGTGCCGTCCGGCGCCCACGACAGGTGCGAGATCGGCGCGGGGAGCCCGCTCGACTGGCCGGGCGGCAGCACCGGGTAGATCCGCTCCACCCCGCTGCTCAGCGTGCGGGTGACTAGGTCGTACTGCGTTGACGGGTCCTCTGAGGCCGTCATGCAGTGCCTGGTCAGCGCGGGCTGCCGGGCAAACGCCAGCGTGCTCCCGTCCGGGCTGATCGCGGGCAGGCTGCCGGTCGTGATCAGCGTCGGCTTACCGCCGGACAGGGCGACCGACTCCACGTCGTCCACGCACCCGTGCCGCCTGCTGAAATAGACGGTCTGCCCGTCCGCGGAGACTGAGATCTCGTCGCCGATGACGCCGCCCCGCACCAGGGCCCGGATCGGTGCCCCGGTCACCGAGCTCAGCAGGACCAGGGAGCCCCCGGCGGTCACCCCGACCATGGCCGGGGGCCGGGCCGTGGTCTGGCTGACCGGGTGGGCGCTTGTCGTGGCCGACGGCGTCGGGCCGGGGGAGGTACTCCGCGCGGCGCTCGGGCTGCCGCCGCCGCTGCAGGCCGTCACCAGAATCAGCGCGGCAGGCACGGCCAGCGCCCGGAGCAGCTTCACGTCGCCTCCAACCAGGAAAGCCTCAGCTGGATGAACCTACCGGGCCGCCCGGGCCAAGCGCGGGGGAAATACCGGAGCGTGAGCCCGACGGGTACCCTGGGTGACGATGCCGACATAACGGGGGAGTCTGGCATGATGTCTCCCAGGTGTTGCCCGGGGGGGCAGAGTGGGTTCAGGTCCGGTTTCGCAGGGGCGCAGTCCCAGTCGCCGTCTGGCGGTGCTGCGCGAGTTCTTCGCGGCCGTTCCGGTCCCGGTGGCCTACCTGGCCGGGCCGGATCTGGTCTTCGAGTTCGCGAATGACGCGTACTGCCGGCTTGTCGGCCGCCAGGACCTCGTCGGACGCCCGCTGGGCGAGGCGCTGCCGGAGCTCGTGACGCAGGGCCGCGCGGAAATCATCGCCGCCGTGCTGGAGTCCGGGCAGCCCTTCCAGGGTTATGAGACCGAGCTGCTCTTGCCCCGGGACGGCGCGTCCGGCCCCGCGAGGGTCTTCGTTGAGAGCCTTTTCCAGCCGGTGCGCGGCGCGGACGGGTCGGCCCACGGGGTGCTGCTGCTGGTGAGTGACGTGACCGATCAGGTCCTCGACCGGCGCGCACAGGAGGCGCTCGCTACGCAGCTGGCCGCGACCCAGGAGCGGTACCAGACCCTGTTCGAGACCCTCCCGCAGGGCGTCATCTACTACGACACCAACGGCCTGATCCTCGGGGCCAACCCGGCCGCCTGCCAGATCCTGGGCCTGGACGAAGACGAGCTGATCACCTGGCCGCTGACGGGAACCGGGCAGTCCGTGCACGAGGACGGCTCCCCGTTCGAGCCTCGTGATTACCCGGTCACGGTCGCGCTGCGCACCGGTGAGGTGGTCACCGACGTGGTGATGGGGGTCCTGCACGGCCGGACCGGAGAACAGCGCTGGCTGCGGATCACCGCGGTACCGGACACCCGCGACGCGGACGGCCGACCGCAGCGGGCGTACGCCATGTTCCGGGACCTGACCCAGGAGCGCCGGGCCGCGGCGGCACTGCGGGAAGGCACCGAGCTGATGGGCCGGCTGCGCGAGGCCAACGTGATCGGCGTGGTGATCAACGGCGAGGATCACGTGCATGACGCCAACGACGCGTTCCTCGACATCATCGGGTACACGCGCGACGACGTGGAGGCGGGCCGGATCTCCCGTGAGGTGATCACGGCCCCCGAGTGGCATGAGGCCGACGCCGACGCGCACCGGCAGCTCAAACGCACCGGGGTCTTCCGGCCGTACGAGAAGGAGTACGTGCACCGGGACGGGCACCGGGTACCGGTCCTGGTCGGCGCTGCGGTGGTCAGCACCCGTCCGCTGCGCTGGGTGACCTACGTGGTGGACCTGACGGCCCGGCAGCGCGCGGAGGAGGAGCGGGCGCTGCTGCTGACCCGGGAGAGGATCGCCCGGGCCGACGCGGACGGCGCTCAGGAGCGAGTGGCTTTCCTGCTTCAGGCCGGCGACCTGGTGGCCGCCGCGCAAGACCGTCACGAGCTGCTCCAGCACGCCGCCCAGCTGGTCGTGCACAGCATGGCCGACTTCTGCCTGGTCTTCCTGCCCGGACCGGACGGGGTGCTGCGGGCCGTCTCGATCGCCCACCGCGGGCCGGGCGGCGGCGTTGAATTCACCGACCTGCGCGATGAGCCGGTTTCCGCCCTGGGCACGTCGACCGTCAAGACCGCCTACCTGAGCGGAACGACCCATCTGATCCGTGGCGCCATGGCCCAGATGGTCGCGCACATCGAGGGCACCACGCCGCTGCGCGACATCGTGACCCAGATCAGCCCGGGGGACGTGCTGGTCACGCCGCTCGTCAGCGGCCCGGACGCCTTGGGGGTGCTGGCCGTCGGCCGCAGCGCCGACCACGCCGGATTCACGGAGACCGATGTCGCGGTGCTCGAGGAGCTGGCCCGGCAGACCGCCGTGGGGCTGGTCAACGCGGCCACCTCGGCCCGTGACCACACCGTGGCCGAGACCCTGCAGCGGTCCGTGCTGCCCGATTCGCTGCCCAAGATCCCGGGGCTGGACCTCGCGGTGCGTTACCTGCCCGGGACGGCCGGCGTGGACGTAGGCGGCGACTGGTATGACGCGTTCCCGCTGGATGCCGGCCGGGTCGGCCTGGTCATTGGCGACGTGGTGGGGCACAACGTCGCCTCCGCGTCGGTCATGGGCCAGATGCGCCAGCTGCTCCGCGCGTACGCGGTGGACACCATGCAGCCAGCCGAGGTGCTGCGGCGCACGGCCCGGGCGCAGGCCAGGCTGCTGCCGGACGCGCTGGCTACCGTGGTCTACGCGCTGCTCGACCCGGCCACCGGCGAGCTGAGTTACGCCAACGCCGGGCACCCCCCGCCGGTCTGGGCCAGCGCCTCAGGCCAGATCGGGTATCTGGATGACGCGTCCGGGGTGATGCTCGGCGTCCCGGGCGAGGCGGAATTCACTGTGGGCCGCCGGGCCCTGGACCCCGGCACCAGCCTGCTGCTTTACACCGACGGGTTGATCGAGGACAGGAGACGGGACATCACCGACGGGCTCAGCGCCCTGGCCAGGGTGATGGGCCAGGTGTCGCCACTCAGTGCCGAGAAGACGTGTGCCACGGTGCAAGCGGCGTTGCTGGGCGAAACCCCGCGTGCCGACGATGTGTGCCTGCTGGCCGTCCGGTTCCTGGGCTTAGTTTGGGTGGCCCCGATCTGCCGGGAGGGCTACATCCAGGTAACGAAGCGTTAGATAAAGCACGGGATGCGGGCGAGACGGATTCGTTGCAAGATAAGACGGTTACGAAGTAGCGACGTAACGTAATCCGCAGTCAGGATCTGGCTATGACTTCACCCGCACTGGCCCGTCCCATGCTGAAGCGCCTGTACGAATGGGGCGTCGCCGCGGACGTCGGAGGCCGGCCCCGGCTGCTGCCGGCCGGCGTGACCAACCAAGCGCCCCAGGCGCAGGCCCTCATGCTCGAAGCACTGGATGCCGTGCCCGGGGGGCTGCCCGCCACCGGGTGGGTCACCGAGCTCGATTTCATCTGGGACAGCTTTGATCGCCAGCAGACCTCGGTCCTGGTGATGCGCGACCCGTCCGGGACCATGCTGTGGCTGGCGGGCCGCGAGGACGGATGACGGCCGGTCCCGCCAGGATGCCCTAACGCTCGGCGTAGTCAGGCTTCTGGAACGGCCACGCATCGGCCAGCCACTGGTGAACCAGGTCATGCAGGGGCTTGTCCAGCTCAGCGTGATCGGCGCGGACCCAGGAGCGCACATCGACGTCGTAGCCGCTGCGGCGGGGCGGGTAGAAGTACACGCAACCGACCACGTCACCCGACGCGGGATCGAGGACCGTGTAAGTGAAGCCGGTCCGGTCGGCGAAGTCCTGGGCGTGCTTGAGGAGGTCGGCGGCGTTCTCCTCCAGTGTCATGGGCTCGGGCCACGTGCGGCCCGCAAAGCCCGGAGTCGCCTTGATGTGCCCGATGCTGGACATCCAGGCGGCGTGATCGGCCTCATTGTGCTGGGCGCTGAGCGGCTCGAGCACGAACAGCTCGCTGCGGAGCCCGGCCGGGACGGCGAAACCTTCAGGGACCAGCGGTGACGTCACACCGCCACGTTACTGACTCCGGCCTGGGGAGTGGCTACCTCAGCACGATGCGCTCGCCGCCGACGTCGGCAACGATCTCCAGCCTGCCGCCCAGGGCGCGTACGTAGGCCGCGAGCGTACGGACCTCGGTGGCACCTGGCTCGGCGCGCTCGATGGCGGAGACCCTTTCCTGGCGGACGTTCATGCGCTCGGCTACCTGCGCCTGGGTCAGGCTCATCCGCTGCCGGGCCTCGGCGAGGGTGTGGGCACGGTCGCGGGCCACGAGCGCACCGGCCCCGATCTCGACCTCGGTCCCCTCACCGGGGAAGAATTCGTCCAGCAACGATTCGGCGTTATAGGAAATGAAGTCAGCCGAAGGGGGCGTGCTGGCAGGCGGTAGGCGGCCTGCCGCGAGCTCGATCGCGTCCCGGTAGCGGTCAGGCGGCCCGCCGGGGTCGTCGACCCACGCCACCAGGACCGCGGTATCCGGCGGCTCGACCGCGAATAGCAGGCTGGCCCGCACGTCGCCGGGAGCGCCGGGCCGCAGTTCCATCAGGCCAGGCGGCGGTTGGACGCCGCCCGCGTCCGGCCCGGGGCTGACCGGGAACGGTGGTGTGAGATCCCGGATTTCCCGCAGGATCTCGCTCGTCGTGGAGGTGCCGCTGGCGGACCCGGCCGAGATGTCTGCCTCCAGCGCGACGTTGTCCGCGTCTGTCTCAGTGAGGGCGAAGGCCTCACGAACGGACTGGGACGCCTCGGCGGCCGTGTAGGCGGCCTTGAGCGTCTCCTTCTGGGCCCGGAACGCCTCGACCTTGGGCTGCAGACGCTGGCTGGCCGTGGTCAGCTGCTCCTCCTCGCCAACCATGACGACAAGCTGTTCGCGCAGCATGGAGAGCTGTTCGGCGATCCTCGCCTCGCGCATTTGCGTTTCCCGCACCAGGTCTGCTTGCCCGGCCGTCATCGCGTGCTCGCGCTGGCCGGCCAGCTTGCCGGCTTGCCGCTCCAGGGTGGCGACCTGGAGTTCGACGCGTTTCCGCGAGGTGGCTACGTCCGCGACGCCGCGGCGCACCTTGGTCAGGCTTTCCAGCTGGCGCTGGTAGGAGTAATCCAGAGCTTCCCGGGGGTCATCCGGCGGCCGGAGCACGGATTCCAGCGGGAGTACCAGCGGTGGGCCGAGGCTCTCACCCGCGTCGAGCAGCGCCAGCACCGCCTCGCCGACCAGGCGGGCCAGCTCGGGTTCGTCGCTCCGGAGGCTGGTGAGCCGGTCACAGATCTCACGGTGCATCTGTAGTTGGTAGCCCATGACCGACCTCCCGGCGCAGTACTTCAGTGTACTGCGCTCGCGTGAGGCATGCTGGCCGTCGTTACGGCAGCCTAAGGTGTGGCCATGGCGATGGTGGATCGGCTCAGCCGCCAGGCAGTGGCCGGTGACCTCCCGGCCATTCTCCGCATCGACCACGTGGCGGCCAGCGGGGACCGCGAGCGGGCTGAGTTCCTCCGGCGCTCCCTGGACCTCGGCGAATCCCGGGTATACGTGAGCGGCGAGGTGGTGGCGGGGTTCGTCATCATGCTGTCCGCGCATTTCTTCGGCCGCGACTTCATCGAGCTCCTGATCGTCGATCCGGACCACCGCCGGTCGGGCATCGGCCGGATCCTGCTGCGGGAAGCGGTGGCGACCGCGGGCACAGCCCAGGTGTTCACGTCGGCCAACACCTCTAACCGCCCGATGCGGGCGCTACTGACCTCGGAGGACTGGTCCTTCAGCGGCGGCCTTGGCGGACTGGACGAAGGCGATCCGGAGCTGGTGTTCTACAAGAGCCGCCCGGCTGGGCCGGGGCCATCGCACCGACTGACTTGCCGCCTAGTGCAGGTGGATGAGAACCAGGTCTTTGAGCGCGATCATCACCAGGCCCAGCCCGGCGGCCACGGCGGTGGCCAGGAAGAGCCGCCAGCCGCGCAGCTGCGACGAGCGGGCTGCCCACCAGCCGTGGATTATCAGCAGCACGGTCGCGGCCGCCAGCCCGACGTTCGCGGCCACGAGAGCCGATGCCCCGGCCAGCCGGGCCAGCAACAGCGCAAGCAGGGGCAGGAAGGACGCACTGACCATCGGCCAGGTGGCGGCCAGGGCTCCGCGCATGGACGGCCAGGTCGGCAGGACCCCGCCTTCCGCCTGCTCGGCCAGGATCTCGGCGTACTCTTCCGCGACCCAGTACACCAGCAACGTGACCACCACCGTGACCACCAACGCGTCGCTAGGCAGCCGCCCACCGACCGCCGCCAGGATCGCCGCGGTGACAATGGCCCCGTAGATGCCCGCGGCCCGCCGTTCCCGCTTCCTGACGGCCGGCCCTGGCTGGTCTGTGCCACTGGGCGCGATGCCGGCCATGGTCGCCTTCCGGTCGGGAGCGCTTGGATCCTGCCATGCGAGGTTCCCCGGTGGCAACGGGCCCTGAGGAGGGTGGCGGGCCAGCGAGATCGAACCGTTCAGTGATGCGATCATGGGTGCGTGACAACGTGGCGGGATGTCGAACAGGCCGAGCCGGAGTTCGCCCAGCGCGTGCGGGCGCTGTTCGACGCGCACCGGCACAAGACCCTCGCTACCTTGCGAGCCGACGGGGCGCCGCGGATCTCCGGGATCGAGGCGGCCTTCGAGGGCGGCCAGCTCGTTCTTGGGTCGATGCCGCACGCGCGCAAGGGCGCCGATCTCCGCCGGGATCCGCGGTTCGCCCTGCACAGCGCCACGGTGGACCCGGTCGAGGGCTCCGAGGCGCAGTGGCCGGGCGAGGCGAAGATCTCCGGCCGGGTGATCTCGGCCGGAGCGATCACCGAAGGACCGGAAGGCGACCGCTTCCACGCCGACATCGCCGAGGTGGTGCACACCCATCTCAACGAAAAGGCCACCATGCTGGTCATCGAGTGGTGGACGCCAGCCCACGGGCTGCGCAGGATCGAGCGCGAGTAGCCCCAGGCGGCTCGCCTAAGTCTGTGGCCCGTCCGTTCTGGCCGGTCCGTTCTGGTCCGGCCAAGCTCGCTGCTGCCTGCCATCTGCCACTGGCCGACCTGGTGCCTTGCCGTCTGCCATTGGGCCGGGTCGATGAGCAGGGACCGGGCCTAACACGTATCAGGAGCGGACAAAAGCTCTCCATCTGGGTAAAGGCGCGGTGAATGGCTGGTGACGTAACGCCGCGCACACGGGGGACGGTAGGCGCGCTGCTCAATGCTGTCGCTTTGCGGCCCAGCGCGGGGGAAGGGTCTGATGAACGGGAAATATGTCGGATACGTCGCGGGTGAGGACCCGCTCCACGGCTTCCTTAGCAAGATCATGCGCGATCGCCTGGAGGTGCGAGCACCGCAACTGGCCTTCCGCGTGTTCCGGCTGTGCGGGAGCAACGAGGTCTACGCCTATGAGGAGAAGTTCAGCAGGGCCAAGGTCATCTGCAAGTTCTATGGCACCAGGTTCGGAAAGGACCTGGACAAGGCAGCCTGGATGGCCCGCCAGGAATATAACTGCCTCAAGGTGCTGCGCCAGTACAACCTGGTCGGATCGCCGCACCACGTGATCCGCCCGCTGGGACTCAGCCGCGACATCAACGGCGTGCTGGCCGTCGAACACTATTCCGGCGAGGAGTTCAGCCACGCGATCGCGCGCGCGACGCAGCACCGGGATGATGCGCACCTCTACTGGCGGCTGAAGGCGTTGGCGTATTTCCTCGCCACCCTGCACAACCGGACGGCCAACGGGGCAACTGTGGAGTTTGACCCCGAGTGCCGGTACTTCGACACGATCGTCGGGAGGCTCGGGAAGGCGCGCCGTATCGGGCAGCGGGACATCGACGAGCTGTCCAGGTTGCGCGAGCGCTGGCGGGACCGGCCGCAGATGTGGCAGGACCGGCAGGTCTGGCTGCACGGCGATGCGACCCCGGCAAACTTCCTCTTCGGCCACGGCATGGACGTCGCCGCGATCGACCTGGAGCGGATGAAGCGCGGTGATCGGATGTTCGACGTCGGGCGGGTCGCCGGCGAACTACAGCACGCGTTCATGCGTGACTGCGGCGACCGGCGCCGCGCGGAGCCTTTCATCGGGCACTTCCTCTGGGAGTACTGTCGTCACTTTCCTGACCGCGAGCAGACGTTTGAGTCGATCACCGCTCGTGCGCCGTACTACATGGCGCTGAACCTGTTGCGGATCGCGCGCAACGACTACATCGGCCAGGACTACGGCCGAAGGCTCGTGACGCAGGCGAAGAGGCTGCTGCAAGCCGCATGAACGCCCCGGATCCCGGCCGTGAGGTCACGGCCCGGTTGCCGGCCAGCCAGCTTGCGAGGCTACGGCCTGCGCGTCCTCGCCCAGCTTGGCGTCTACACTCTGTGCGACGCCCTGCCGAGCGAGAGGTGCGACGCAAAGCATGGACATCCGAGCGGTCGCCTTCGATGTGAACGGCACCCTGGTCAGGATCCTGGCCGATGACCACGAGGAGCGGATCTTCCGCGCCGCGGCGCATTTCCTCACCTACCAGGGCATAGACCTGCACCGGCACGAACTCCGTGATGTCTATTTCCAGGGCATGAAGGAGCAGCTGCGGGCCAGCCAGGAGAAGTACCCCGAATTCGACGCCGTCGATATCTGGCGCGGCATCATCGAAGATCACGGGACAGATTTCACCCACGCCCTGCCAACTGAGAAGCTCCAGCAGATGCCGTTGTTCCTGGCCGAGATGTCCCGCGGCGTCTCGCGCCGGCAACTCGGCCTGTACCCGTACGTCTGCGAGGTGCTCGACATCCTGCGCGAGCACTATCCGCTCGCGCTCGTCACCGACGCGCAGAGCATGTATGCGCGGGGTGAGTTGCACAAGGTCGGCCTGCTCGGTTACTTCGACCCGATCATCGTTTCCGGCGATCACGGGTACCGCAAGCCCGACGGGCGGCTCTTCCAGTACGCGCTCGACGGCATGGGGGTGGCGGCCGAGAACTCGCTGTACGTCGGCAACGACATGTACCGCGACATCTACGGGGCGCGGGAAGCCGGCCTGACGACCGTGATGTTCGATTCCGATCAAGGAACGAAGGTCTACCGCGATTGCGCACCGGACTACACCATCACTGACTTCCGCGACCTCCTGCAGATCCTCGGCTTGCCCCGGCCCTGACCGGCGGCCATGGGCCAGCCGGTCATGTTTGGTGCGCAGCCCAGCCAGGGCGGGAGTAGGAGGGGAGCAGGACGGTGACATCGGCTGTGACCCAGTACACGACGCGTCTGCTCACGCCCGGTACCTGGGATGACTTCGCCGCACTCGTTGAGGCGAACAACGGTGTCTGGGGTGGCTGCTGGTGCATGGGCTTTCATCCCGGGGGCATCAGCAAGGACAGCACCGCGGCGGGAAACCGCGAGGCCAAACTCGCTCATGTGAACAACGGCACTATCCACCAGATGCTCGTCTATCACGAGGGTCGCTGCGTGGGGTGGTGTCAGTACGGGCCGCCGGCCGAGGTGGCTACCATCAAGAACCCCAAGGCCTATGAGAAGGGCCTAGCCGAGTTGCCTGACTGGCGTATCGGCTGCTTGTTCACCGGCTCCGGATCCCGCCGCGAAGGCGTGGCGCGGGCCGGAGTTGCCGCGGTGCTGGCCGCGATAGCGCATGCTGGCGGAGGCGTGGTCGAGGCCTACCCCGAGCAGGTGGCTGGACGTGACCCGCAACGTGGTGCCTATCTGCATACCGGGCCAGAGAGCCTGTTCGAAGAGTTCGGATTCGTCCGCGACCGTCGCATCGCCAAGTGGCGCTGGGTCATGCGTCTGCGCATCTCCGCCTAGGAGCACCTCGTCAGGCGATGATCCGGCCCCGCGGGGTGCCACCCCATCGGGCACGTGGCGGCTCGGTCATGGTGGGCACTCATCTCGGCTTCCCGCTCCCCAGTAGAAAGGTCCGGCTCTCGCAGCGACCTTGATGTCCGCCGAGCCGTGTTTCGAGATCGTCTGGCTGGTGGGGGACCTTCACGAGCCGGTATGCGGTTCCATCTGGGATCTGCCGGCGGATGGTCGAGGACGCTGGCCCTTCCACGAGCTCGTCTTGGGTGCGGTAGGCGTCATCGGCGAAGAACACTCGGCCGTCCGGTTTGAGACAGTCAGCCACGAGTGACCAGAAGGACTCAAAACGTTCGTCGGGGACGTGTGAGAGCCAGAAGCCGATAAAAACCACGTCGTACCGGCGGTCGGGCCGCCAGGTGAAGAGATCGGCCTGGATGAAGCGCACCCGCTCGCTGCCGACACGGGCTGCAGCGGCTGCGAGCATCTCCGGGGACCCATCCACTGCGGTGACGTCGGCTGCGTAGCGCGGCAGCTTGCTGGTCCACACGCCGGGACCACAGGCAAGCTCAAGCACACTGCCCCGGGGCTGGAATGCATCCAGCGCTGCAGTCAGCTCGTCGCCGCCGGGGAGGTCGAGGCCCTGGTCCAGATAGTCGGCAGCCAGGGCCCGGTAGTAAGCGAGCTGCTCGCCAAGAAGATGATCGAGGTCTTTGCCGTCCGTTGATCCCATGCCTCCGCCTTGATGCTCCCGCCTGGCCACGTCCGACCGCCTGGCCGCACGATAGCCGCCATGGGGAGCCTGATCCGATTCAGTTCCCTGGCCTGAATCATCAGGGTGGCCCTAAGGGCAGAGTCAATAACGTGCCCCGACTGGGGGACCAGAACTGAGCCATCGCTACAGACCGCAGCTACAGACGGCCTGCCTGCGATCTTGACTCTGGGTGTTTGGCCTGGTGCGCCTGGCAGGATTCGAACCCGCGACCCGCTGCTTAGAAGGCAGCCGCTCTATCCAACTGAGCTACAGGCGCCGGACAACTTATTGTGCAAGGCCAAGGTCACGTGTCGGACACAGAGCAGAGCCGGGTTGGTGGATCTGCCCAGTTGGCCTAGGAGGACACCCTCCCAGTGACCTGGGAGGACACCCTCCCGGTGGCCTAGGAGGACACCCTCCCAGCTTAGGGGTGTGCACGGGACCAGCAGTGCGCACTCGGGACCGGGTTGCCTAAGGTCATGGGGTGACCGCCGCCAGAACAACCGCTACCCGGCTGCCCGCACCAAAGGTCCGCCTGTGAAGGGCGGCCTGCTCGTCGCCGGGACCACCTCGGACGCCGGGAAGAGCGTGCTCACCGCCGGGCTGTGCCGCTGGCTGGCCAGGCAGGGAGTCCGGGTCGCGCCGTTCAAGGCCCAGAACATGTCCCTCAACTCCTTCGTCACCCCCGGCGGCGCCGAGATCGGCCGGGCCCAGGCCATGCAGGCGACGGCGGCGGGCATCGAGCCGGACGCGCGGATGAACCCGGTGCTGCTCAAGCCGGGCAGCGACACCCGCACCCACGTCATCGTGCTCGGCCAGCCCCGCGATGAGGTCAGCGCCGCGGAGTACCGCACGCACTCGGGGGACCTGCTCAAGATCGCCCTGGACAGCCTCGAAGACCTGAGGGCCGAGTACGACGTGGTCATCTGCGAGGGCGCGGGCAGCCCGGCGGAGATCAACCTCCGGGACACCGACATCGCCAACATGGGGCTGGCCCGGGCAGCCGGGCTGCCGGTCGTCGTGATCGGGGACATCGACCGCGGTGGCGTGTTCGCCGCCCTGTACGGGACGCTCGCCCTGCTGGATCCGGCGGACCAGGCCCTGATCAGCGGGTTTGTCATCAACAAATTCCGCGGCGACCCCGGCCTGCTCGCCCCGGGGCTGCGGATGCTGACCGGCCTGACCGGCCGTCCTGTGCTGGGGGTGCTGCCCTGGCGCGGGGGACTGGGCCTCGACATGGAGGACTCCCTGGCCCTCGACGCCGCCGTTCCGGGCACCGCGGCCGGGCCGGTGGGGAAGGAAGTCCTGCGGGTCAGCGTCATCCGGACGCCCCGGATCAGCAACTTCACCGACGTGGACGCGCTGGCCGCGGAGCCGGGCGTACTGGTCCGGTTCGCGAGCAGCCCGGCGGAGCTGGCCGACGCCGACCTGGTGATCCTGCCCGGCACCCGGGCCACCGTGGCCGACCTGGCCTGGCTGCGGGAGCGGGGGCTCGCAGCGGCCGTCACCGAGCGGGTCCGGCGGGGGCAGCCGGTGCTGGGCATCTGCGGCGGATACCAGATGCTGGCCCGGGAGATCGATGACCGGGTCGAGTCTGGTACCGGCGTGGTGGCCGGCCTGGCCCTGCTGCCGGTACGGGTGACGTTCGGGAAAGACAAGGTGCTGGGGCGGCCGAACGGCACCGGCTACGGGGCCGCCGTGCGCGGGTACGAGATCCACCACGGGGTGGCCACGGTCGAGCGGCCGGGCGTCGACCCGTTCCCCGGCGGCTGCCGGTCGATAGCGGTGTGGGGCACGACCTGGCACGGGACGCTGGAGTGCGACGAGTTCCGGCGGGCCTTCCTGACCGAGGTCGCCGCGCTGGCCGGGCGGGACTTCACCGTCGCGCCGGACACCAGCTTCGCAGCGGCCCGGCAGGCGCGGCTGGACACGCTGGCTGACCTGGTCGCCGGGCACCTGGACACCGGCGCGGTGACCAGGCTCATCGAGAACGGGGCATCCCCCGGGCTGCCCGTAGTCCCCCCCGCGGGGGCCGGCTGACCGCAATAAATGGCCCGGCCCGGCGCGGTCTGCCTGAGACCGGCCAAGGCCCGGCGGCTCAGCGCCATAGGACCCTGCGGTCGGCCTCAGCCGGCGGCGCGGCGCCGGCATCCTGCTGGGGCCGGGCGATGATTCGCTGGAGGGCCGCGACGTGCTGCTCGAAGGCCTGGCGGCCGGCTTTGCTGAGGGCGGCTGAGGTGCGCGGGCGCTTGCCCACGAATCCTTTGCGGATCTCGACGTAGCCGGCCGACTCAAGGATGGACAGCTGTTTGGATAGCGCCGAGTCGGACAGGCCGAGGTCGTCGCGGATGTACTTGAAGTCAGCCCATTGCGCCGCCGCGAGCAGCGAGACGATGGCCAGCCGCGTCGGCGCGTGAATCAGCTCATCGAAACGAGCTGTGCTCATGGAGTGCCTCCGGCCTCCGGCACGTCGTTCATCTGCTGCCGGGCCTGGCCCAGCATCAGCCCGCGCAGGTACCGGTTCACCAGCGGCCCAGCGATCACGAGCACGGCAGCTCCGGCGGCGGCACCGATGGTGGCGGGATAGGGGACGTGAGCCGCGTGCAGGCTGGCCGCGGTGCCCAGGATCGCCCCGTCGACCAGCACTATCAGGCCGAATATCGCGGCGGCACCGCGGCCATCGGGCCGCGTGGCGCCGTGCACCTGGACGCGACGGCGCACGGCCGGGATCATCGCGCCGGTCAGCACGGCCATGACGAGCACGGCCAGCGGGATCGTGATGGCCTGCACGAGAAGATCCCCGGTGTCCCTGGCGGCGCCGATGGCGACCATCCCGGCCGCCATCGCCCACCAGTACCAGCCTGGTACAAGCACGGCCTCGATGACATGTCCCTGCCTCCGCTGGATCTCGGCCAGCGCGGCCGCCGCCTCGGAGCCGGTCGCCCCGGTTCCGGCGGGCTGGGATTGCTGCGTGTCGCCCATGATCTTCCCCCAACCGGGAAAGTACTTGCCTACTTGGAAAGTAGCACGATGCTTTCCGAGTAGGCAAGTACTTTCCAATGTTGTCCGCTGGCGGGCGCCGGCTGACCGGAAAGATGGCCCTGCCAGCGCGAGCCGCACGAGCCCAGACGGCGTACGCTGAAACGGCGGCCGGGTCTCCCGGCCGGCGAACAGGCATCCCGCGGAGGCAGCACCCGTGATCCCGGTCCTGGCCAGCGCCTGGCACGGCCTGCCCCTTCCCGGGCTGGGCGTTCCGGGGCTGGCCGTTCCGGGGCTGGCCCTGCCGGGGACGGCGTCGTCCGGGCTGCTGGTGCTGGCCGCCATCGCCCTCACCGGCCTGCTGGTCGCGCTGCTCGCGCACAGCGCGCGGGTCGCCGCCGCGGTCACCGCGATCCCGCAGGACCGGCGCGCCCGCGCCCTGCGCGAGAAGTCCTGGCGCGCCGGGTTCCTGCCCCAGCGGGATCCGGATGCCGCAGGCCGGGCCCGGCCCCGGGCTCCCACGGCGGCCCTGGCGGCCGCCTGCTCATCCGCGTGACCTGAGCCCGGCCTGACCCCGAGCGCCGCTGGCGCCGGGCGGCGCAGGCCTTCCAGGCGGCCGTCTCCAGCTGTCATCCGATTCCGGCCCGCTGGAGGGTGCTCCGTCATGTCCCTGTTCCTTAGCAACATTGTCTTTGGCGTTCCTGTCGAACTCGCGTATCACCTCGTCTGCTGGATCGCCGCGTTCCTGGCCCCGCCGCTGGGCGGCCTGGCCGCCGCGGCGGCGATCATCGCGTTCACCGTGGCCATCCGCCTGCTCCTGCTGCCGCTGGGCTACTTCGCGGTTCGCGGCTCGGTCCGGGGCGAGGGAGCCCGGGCCCGGCTGCAGCCCAAGCTCGCCGAGCTGCAGCGGCGCCACGCCCGCAACCCGCAACGCCTGCAGGAAGAACTCGGCGCCCTGTACCGGGCCGAGGGATCCGGCATGTTCGCTGGGTGCCTGCCGCTGCTGCTGCAGCTGCCGTTCTTCAGCGTGATGTACCGCTTGTTCGCCGACCACTCGGTGGGCGGCGCTCCGAACACGCTGCTGCGCCACTGCCTGCTCGCGGCGCCACTCGGCAGTCACTGGCTCGCCGGGGCGGGCCCGCTCAGCGCGCAGGGAGCCGTGTTCGCGGGGCTGTTCGCATTGCTGGCCGGCGTCGCGGCGCTGGCGGTCCGGGTGGCCCGGCGGACCACCCCGCTGGGGGTCACGGCCGGGGGATCGGCAGCGCCAGGATCGGCACCGGCACCGTCCGCCGCACCGGCCGGGCGTGCGGCCAGCCTGGTGGGCTGGGTGATCCCGTTCGCGTCCCTGGTGACCGCCGCGATCGTTCCGCTGGCCGCCGGCCTCTACCTGCTCACCACCACCGCCTGGACGCTCGGCGAGCGGACCGTGCTGCGACGCCGCTTTATTTCCTCTAACGGAAACCCGCCAGCGCCCCACCCCGCGAGCCGCATCTGGCGTCGTCCCGGCCGCCGGCGCCGCTGACGCCCACGGCGGCGAGGCATTCCCGGCGCCGCTGACGCGTTCCCGGCCCCGCCCGCTAGTCCCGAGGCGGGGCCGGGAGGGACCGGGGACGGCAAACGTTCGGGGCGCGGCCGGCGGCGACTAGAGCGTGGCCGGTAGCGACCGGGGCGGGACCGGGGCCGAATGGGCGATCGACGTCGTGGTCCGCCCGTGGGCCACGAAACGGTCCAGGATCGACTCGAGATCGTCAATGGAGCGCAGGTACAGCCGCATGAAGTAGCAGTCCTCGCCGGTAATCCGGTAGCACTCGGTGATCTCCGGCGTCTGCCGGGCGATGTCGGGGATCGCGTGCACGTGCCCGCTCATCGGGCTCACCCGCACGATGGCTGAGAGCGTGTAGCCGAGCGCCCGCGGGTTCACCTCGGCCCGGAACGTGACCGCGCCGGTGTCCTCCAGCCGCCGCAGCCGCTCGGCCACCGCGGGCGGGGAAAGCCCCACCCGGCGGCCGAGTTCGGCGATCCGGGCCCGGGCGTCAGACTGGAGCTCGGTGATAAGGCGCAGATCGATGTCATCTAGCGGTTGAACGGTATCCGGGGGATTTTTCCTTAGTTCTGACGCCGTACTCATGCGTGCTCCGTTGTTTGGCCATTCACAGCCGGGCCTGACCTTCGTATGGTTACCCGCGTGCCGTACCAAAGGCAAGCAGTGCTGGCGCCACAGGCGCGGACCGGGTCGCAGGCCGGCCCGGCCGGCCGCCTGGCCATGCGCCTGCCGTCGTCATCGTTCTTCCTGGTCAGCGCGGTGTTTCACTACCTGGGG
Organism: uncultured Actinomycetes bacterium; assembly: GCA_963770545.1. Taxonomy (GTDB): domain Bacteria; phylum Actinomycetota; class Actinomycetes; order Streptosporangiales; family Streptosporangiaceae; genus RYN-230. The sequence goes on from CAVYQF010000034.1 coordinate 404,240, forward strand.
CCCTCGCTCGCGGTGCTGCTGTTCCTGCGCGTCCCGGTCTTGGGGATGGCGTAGCTGCGCATCGTCTCCGCCGCCGTGGTGTTCGCCTGGTGGAGACGCCCGTGGCGGCTCGTGTCCCGGCTCGTGTCTCGGCTCGACCGGTCCGGACGACGCGTCCTCGTCCAGCTCGGCGTGGTGCTCGCCGCCATGAACACGCTGTTCTACCTGGCGCTGGCCCGGCTGCCGCTGTCCACCGTGGGCGCGATCGAGTTCCTCGGCACGGTGCTGCTCGCCGCGGCGGCGGCCCGCAGCCGGCGCAACATCCTGGCCCTCGCCCTTACTACCGCGGGGGTGGCCTCGATCACCGATGTCCGCCTGGCCGGCCAGCCGCTGGGCTTCGCCTGCGCGTTCGGCAACGGCGTCCTGTTCATGTGGTACGTGGTCCTGGGTCACCGGATAGCCACCGGCGGGCCGGCCCGGGAAGCCCGCATGGCCGCCCTCGACCAGCTGGGTGCCTCGATGCTCATCGCCGCCGCAGTGATCACCCCCTTCGGGCTGGTCGGCCCGCTCCGGGCCTTCGGTCACCCGGTGCTGCTCTCGCGGCCGCGGGGGTGGGAGTGTGCTCGTCGGTCATCCCGTACGTCAAGGACCAGCTGGCCATGGCCCGGCTGCCGCGGGCCACGTTCGCGCTGATGCTTGCGCTGCTGCCCATGTTCGCCGTGATCATCGGCGCGCTCGTGCTGCGCCAGGTGCCCACACCCGCGGACCTGGCCGGCATCACCCTGGTGGTCGCCGGGGTCGCAGTCCACCAGGTTCCCCGCGCTGACCCCAGCCGCAGCCCCAGCCCCAGCCCCAGCCCCAGCCCCAGCCCCAGCCCCAGCCCCAGCCCCAGCCCCAGCCCCAGCCCCAGCCCCAGCCCCAGCCCCAGCGATAACAGCAACTGCACGCCGGGGATCAACCCCACCCCTCAGTGATAAGGAGAGTGCTTCATGCAGTACACGCGACTGGGCTCCTCGGGACTGCAGGTGTCCCGGATCTGCCTGGGCATGATGAGCTACGGCAGCACCACGGAACGCGCGTGGCATCTGCCGGAGGACGCCGCCGACCCGATCGTGACCCGGGCGGTGGAGGCGGGCGTGATGTTCTTCGACACGGCCGACGTGTACTCCGACGGGCTGACCGAGGAGATCACCGGCCGGCTGCTCGCCAAGCTGTTCCCCACCCGCGACGACTACGTCCTGGCCACCAAGGTCTACTTCCCGATGGGATCCGGCCCCAACGACCGCGGGCTGTCCCGCAAGCACATCATGGCCTCCATCGACGCCTCACTGCGCCGGCTCGCCACGGATTACGTAGACATCTACCAGATCCACCGCTGGGACTACGCCGCGCCGATCGAGGAGACCATGGAGGCGCTGCACGACGTGGTCCGGGCGGGCAAGGCCCGCTACATCGGCGCGAGCAGCATGTTCGCCTGGCAGTTCGCCAAGGCGCAGTACACCGCGTCCCAGCACGGGTGGACCCGGTTCGTGTCCATGCAGAACCACTACAACCTGGTCTACCGGGAAGAGGAGCGGGAGATGATCCCGCAGTGCATCGACCAGGGCGTCGGGGTCATCCCGTGGAGCCCGCTGGCCCGCGGGCTGCTGGCCCGCAGCAGGTCCCGCGGCGGCGCGGGCCCGCAGCAGACCGTCCGGGCCGGCAGCGACCCGCTGGCCGACGACATGTACACCAGCGACGATTCTGACGTCGTGGATGAGGTCCGCGCGGTCGCCGCCGGACGGGGCGTGCCCGCCGCGCAGGTCGCCCTGAGCTGGCTGCTCCGCCGGCCCGCGGTCAGCGCGCCGATCGTGGGCGCGACCCGGCTGGACCACCTGGAGGACGCGCTCGCCGCGGTGGACCTGACCCTGGACGACGCAGAAGCGGCCCGGCTGGAGGCACCGTACCGTCCGCACCGCGTCCTGGGTCACTCGTGACGAGTGGGCCGGCCGTTAAAACCGTTAGGGATAGTTCTTAGATCGCCGTAAAATAGAGTGCATGCAGGTCAACTGGCAGCACACCGCAGCCGCGCGAGCTATCGGCTCGCCGGTTGCCGCTGCCTGACCTCTCTTAACTGTCCCTGGCGACCGGAAACTGGTCGCCGGGCTCCAGTTCCTGGGTGCATCCTGCGGCGCGTTTCCGGTGCCCAACCCGGAAAGACACCGCCATGCATTCACGGCAGGTCATCGACACATTTGGAGACTTCTTCCGCGAACGCGGGCATTACCCCATCCCGGGCAGCTCGCTGGTGCCCCGGCCCGGGGACCCCGTCCTGTTCACCACGTCGGGCATGCACCCGCTCACGCCGTACCTGGAGGGCCAGCCGCACCCGGACGGCAGGCGGCTCACCGGCGTGCAGCGCTGCCTGCGCACCACCGACCTCGACGAGGTCGGGGACCGTACCCACCTGACCGTTTTCGAGATGCTCGGCTCGTGGTCGCTCGGTGACTACCCCGGCGAGCAGAGCCTGCGCTGGGGCCACGAGCTGGTCACCGGCGGATTCGGCATCGACCCGCGCCGGCTGCATGCCACCGTCTTCGGCGGCAGCGATCAGGTCGGCCCGGACACCGGCCTGCTGGAGGTCTGGGGTGAGCTGGGCGTCCCGGTCGAGCTGACCGGGATGGACAACTGGTGGTCGAACGGCCCGACGGGACTGTGCGGCACCGACTCCGAGCTGTTCGTGTGGACCGGCAGTACCGGGCGGTCAGGATCCGGGCCGCGGGGAACCCCGGGCACGGACGGGCGCTGGGTCGAGGTCTGGAACCACGTCATGCTGCGCTACCACCGCCTGGACGACGGCACCCTGATGTCCCTGTCCCAGCCCTGCGTGGACACCGGCATGGGCCTGGAACGGCTGGTCATGGTGCTCCAGGACCAGGACTCGGTATTCGCCACGGACCTGCTCCGGCCCTGGACGGACACGGTTGGCCGCCTGTGGCCGGTGGGGGAGACCTCGTGGCGGCTGGTCAGCGACCACCTGCGATCCAGCGTGGTGGTGGTCGGGGACGGTGTGACGCCGTCCAGCACCGGGCGCGGCTACGTGCTGCGCCGGCTGGTCCGCCGGACGCTGACCTCACTGTGGCGCGATGATCCGTCCCGGACGCTGTCTGACCTGCCCCTGGAGCTGGTCGGTGGAACGCTGGATCACTTCGGGCAGCTCACCGGGCCCCAGCAGGTCATGGGGGTGCTGCTCGACGAGGAACGCCGGTTCCGTGACCTGCTCGACCGAGGCCGCCGGGTGCTGTCCCGGCGGCGGACCAGCGGGCCACTCACCGAAGAGGAGTTCCGCTACCTGCATGAGACGCACGGGCTGCCGAGGGAGTTCGTGCCCGCGATGCTGCCCGAGTAGAGGTCACCACGGCGGGGGGGCTGGCCGGGCCGGGCCTGGCCGGGCCCCGGCTGGCCGGGATCCTGGCTACCAGGGCACCGGACCCGCGGCGTTGAAGTACCCGCCGGTGGGGCCGTCGGGACCGATGCTGGCCATCCGGACGATGATCTCCGCGCCCTCCTCGACGGTCTGGGTGCCCTCATGCCGGTTGAAGTCGGTCGCCGTGTAGCCGGGGTCCACGGCGTTGATCCGCATGGCCGGGAAGGCTTTCGAGTACTGGACGGTGACCATGTGCAGCGCCGACTTCGAGGACTGGTAGGGCAGGAACTGCAGCCTGGACTCGAACCGGCTGGGATCGGTGACGATCTCCAGTGAGCCGAGACCGCTGCTCACCATGACGATGACCGGGGCCTCGCTGGCCGCCAGCAACGGCAGGAACGCGTGGGTGACCCGGACGACGCCGAAGACGTTCGTCTCGTACACGGCCCGCATGTCGGCCGCGGTGACGTCACCCGGGGGCTTGCGGCCCCCGCTGATGCCCGCGTTGTTGACCAGGACATCGAGGTGGCCGGCCTGGTCACGGATGAGCGCCGCCGCGGCCTGCACCGAGTCGTCACTGGTGACGTCAATCTGGACCGGGCGGGCGCCGATCCGGGCGGCGGCCTCCTTGCCGCGCTGCTCGTCGCGGGAGCCGAGATAGACGGTGTGCCCGGCCTCGGCCAGGCGGCGGGCGGTCTCGAAGCCCAGGCTCTTGTTGGCTCCGGTAATCAGTGTTGTTGTCATGCCCCCAGCCTGGCCTTCCGCCCAGCCGCCAGCCAGTGACCCGCTCTTCCTGGGACTGGCGGTACCAGGCTGCCGCGGGCCGGGCCGCGCATACTGGATTGATGAGCGAGCACAGCCTGAGCCAGCCCACCGTGAGCCAGCACACCGAGCTGGGCGCGGCGCTGCGGGCCTGGCGCGACCGCCTCGCCCCGGCCGACGTCGGCCTGCCCAGCCACGGCGCCCGCCGGGCGCCCGGGCTGCGCCGTGAGGAACTGGCGATGCTGGCCGGGATGTCGGCCGACTACGTCACCCGCCTGGAGCAGGGCCGGGCCAGCGCGCCGTCGGTCCAGGTGCTGACCGCGCTGGCCCGGGCGCTGCGGCTGTCCGACGCCGAACGCGAGCACCTGTTCGTCCTGGCTGGGCAGCCGGTCCCGGGTCCCGGGGTCGTGCCCACCCATCTGACCCCCGGGTTGCAGCGGCTGCTGGATCAGCTCAGCGGGACCCCGGTCAGCGTCTACGACGCGGGGTGGAACCTGCTGGCCTGGAACCCGCTGTGGGCCGCCCTGGTCGGCGACCCGGCCGGGTCGCGGGGCCGGGACCGCAACGTGCTGTGGCGGCACTTCACCGGCGCCCCCGGACGGGTCACCCACACCCCGGAGGACGGGCCCCGGTTCGAGGCGTCCGCCGTCGCCGACCTGCGGGCCGCCACCGCCCGGTACCCCCAGGACACGGGCCTGCGGGACCTGGCGGCCGACCTGCGCGACGCCAGCCCCAGGTTCGCGGAACTGTGGGACGGCCGTGACGTCGGCACCCACGAACGGGACCACAAGACCGTGCACCATCCAGAGCTCGGCCCGATCACCGTGGACTGCGACGTGCTCGCCGCCGTCGGCAGCGATCTTCGGGTGGTGGCGTTCACCGCCGCGCCCGGCAGCGAGGACGCGGACAAGCTCCGGCTCCTGGGCGTGCTGGGAACCCAGGATTTCGCCCAGCCTGTGTAGCGTGGTGGCGACGAGGAGGTCGCCATGCATCAGCCGCCCATCCCGCACGTGGCCAGCACCGACCCGGACATCGCCGGGCTGATCGAAGGGGAAGCCCGCCGCCAGTTCGAGAAGGTCCGGCTGATCCCGTCGGAGAACTACGCCTCGGTGGCTGTGCTGGAGGCGACCGGCTCGGTCCTGACCAACAAGTACTCCGAGGGCTATCCGGGCCGCCGCTACTACGAGGGCCAGCAGTTCATCGACCCGATCGAGACGCTGGCCCGGCAGCGGGCGGAAGCGCTGTTCGGCGTGGACCACGCCAACGTGCAGCCCTACTCCGGCTCCCCGGCCAACCTCGCCGTCTACCTGGCGTTCCTCCAGCCGGGCGACACGGTCATGGGGATGGCGCTGCCCATGGGCGGCCACCTCACGCACGGCTGGCCGGTCTCGGTGACCGGCAAGTGGTTCCACGCGGTGCAGTACGGGGTCCGGGCCGACACCGGCCGCCTGGATCTGGACCAGGTCCGGGACCTGGCCCGCGCCGAGCGGCCCAAGATCATTTTCTGCGGCGGCACGGCGATTCCGCGGACCATCGACTTCCCGGCGTTCGCGGAGATCGCGGGGGAGATCGGGGCGATCCTGGTCGCCGACATCGCGCACATCGCGGGCCTGATCGCGGGCGGGGCGCACCCCTCGCCAGTGGGATACGCCCCGGTGATCACCACGACCACGCACAAGACCCTCCGCGGCCCGCGCGGCGCCATGATCATGTCCGCCGCCGAATACGCGTCTCCACTGGACAAGGCGGTGTTCCCGGGCCTGCAGGGTGGCCCGCACAACCACACCACGGCGGCCATCGCGGTCGCGCTGCATGAGGCGGCCCAGCCTTCATTCCGGGACTACGCCCGCCAGGTGGTGACCAACGCCCAGGCGCTCGCCGAGGCGCTGACCGGACGCGGCTACGACCTGGTGTCCGGCGGCACCGACAACCACCTCATCCTGATGGACCTGACCCGCCAGGGGATCGGCGGCAAGCCCGCCGCCAAGGCCCTGGACCGGGCCGGCATTGAGACGAACTACAACACGGTCCCGTTCGACCCCCGCAGGCCCTTCGACCCGTCAGGCCTGCGGATCGGCACCCCGGCCATCACCACCCGCGGCCTGCGCCAAGAGCACATGGCGCAGATCGCGGCCTGGATGGACGAGGCGATCACCGCTGCGGCCAAGGAAGACGAGTCGGTCCTGGAGCGGATCGCGGCGGAAGTGCGGGACCTGCTGGCCGCGTTCCCCATGCCCGGCTGGGTACCGGCCTCGTCCTAGAGGGTCCGGAAGAATTCCCGGATATCGGCGGTGAGGAGGTCGGGGGCCTCGAGGGCGGCGAAGTGGCCGCCGCGATCGAACTCCGACCAGCGGACGACGTTGCTGGTCTGGCTGGCAAACGGGCGGATGGATATGTCGGTCGGGAAGACCGCCACGGCGGTCGGTACGGCCGAGCGCTCCTGGGGCATCCACATGCTCGGGTCGTTGAACCGCTCGTAGTAGGTGTGGGCGGCCGACCCGGCGGTGGCCGTGAACCAGTAGATGCTCACGTCGGTGAGGATCCGGTCGCGGTCCACGGCGTCCTCGGGCGCCACGGCGGCCGGGTTGGTCCACTCCTGGAACTTCTCCACGATCCAGGCGAGCAGCCCGGAGGGGGAGTCGGTCAGCGCCTGCCCGATCGTCTGCGGCCGCGTGCCCTGGACCTGCATGTACGCGCTGGACTGCTGCTGCCACTTCTCCATCGCGGCCAGCCGGGCGCGCTCGGCCTCGGTCAGCGCGGCCATCTCGGCCGGGTCACCAGAGGGGAAGGTGACCAGTGCGTTCACGTGAACTCCGATGACCCGGCCGGGGGCCATCCGGCCGATCAGCGGGGCGATGAACGCGCCCACGTCCCCGCCCTGCACGCCGTAGCGGTCGTAGCCGAGCCGGTCCATCAGTTCAGCGAGCGCTGCGGCGCTGCGCCCGTCCGTCCAGCCGGTCTCGCCCAGCGGACCGGAGAATCCGTAGCCTGGCAGCGACGGGATCACCAGGTGAAAGGCATCGGCGGGATCCCCGCCGTGTGCGGCCGGATCGGTGAGCGGGCCGATCATGTCGAGGAACTCCACGATCGAGCCCGGCCAGCCGTGCAGGAGCAGCAGGGGGGTTGCGTCCGGCTGGGCGGAGCGCAGGTGCAGGAACTGCACGCTGGCTCCGTCGATCGTGGTGATGAACTGGGGGTAGGCGTTGAGTGCCGCCTCATGGGCCCGCCAGTCGAAGTCCTGGGCCCAGTAGTCGGCGAGCTCACGCAGATAACCGCTGGGAACGCCGCGCTCCCAGCCGGCGCCGGGCAGGTCGCGGGTCCAGCGGGTCCGGGCCAGCCGTTCGCGGAGGTCGTCCAGGTCGGCTTGCGGGACGCTGATCCGGTAGGGCCGGATCCTGGTATCGGTATGGGTGGTGGTGCGGGCGGCGGTCTGCTGTGAGGTGATGTCGTTGCTCGTCATGTACCTCAAGGTAGGAACCATTGGTGTCAGCTTCTGGCACCAATAAGCGGCATCATGGATCGCGTGCTAGAGACCTCGGCTCGCCTGCTTCGCCTGCTGTCTCTCCTGCAGTCCCGGCGTGACTGGCGGGGCGCCGAACTCGCCTGGCCTCGGCGTCGGGCTGCGGACCGTGCGGCGTGACGTCAACAGGCTGCGCGACCTGGGGTACCCGGTGGACGCGTCACCGGGCGCAGCGGGCGGCTACCAGCTCGGCACCGGCGGTGCCGCCCTCCCGCCGCTGCTGCTGGATGACGAGGAAGCGGTGGCGGTGGCGATCAGCCTGCATTCCGCGACGACCGGCAGTGTGGCCGGGCTAGAGGAGACCGCGCTCCGGGCGCTGACCAAGCTCCAGGCGATGCTGCCGTCCCGGCTCCGGCACAAGATCACCGCCTTTCACGCCACCACGCTCCCGCTCACCGGGTCCTCGCCCGCCGCCGTGGACCCCGAACTGCTGACCTCGATCGCGGCGGCCTGCCGGGACCAGCGGCAACTGCGACTGCGCTACGAGGGCCGCAGCGGCGCCACCACCCGCAACGTCGAGCCGCACCGGCTGGTCCACACCACGCGCCGCTGGTACCTGCTGGCCTGGGACACCCATCGCGGCGACTGGCGAACCTTCCGCCTGGACCGGATCCAGGGACCGCTGGGCCTGCCAGGTGCCCGTTTTATGCCACGCAGGCCGCCGTCGGATGACGTGGCCGCCTACGTGTCGCAATCCATCTCCTCCGCCCCCTACCGCTACCAGGCCCGTATCCTCATCCACGCCCCGCTCAAGGCGGTCGCCGAGCGTTCGTCCCCCACGGCCGGCCGGCTGGAAGCCGCTGGTCAGGGTGCCTGCGTGCTGCATACCGGGTCAAACTCCCTCGAGGAACTCGCCCTCTACACCGCCGTCAAGGGCTTCGACTTCCAGGTTCTCGACCCACCCGAACTCATCCCCGTCCTGCATGACCTGGCCGAGCGCCTCCGCCAGGCCGCCGACGCCTCCTGATGGGGCCGGGCCTGGGCCTGATAGGCCGGGCTAGGACGGGTGATGGTGCGCCCGGCCCCGGCCCACGGTGGCCGCGGCGACGACGGCCCCGAGCAGGAACGCACCGCCGCACACGGCCAGGGCCACGTGCAGCTCGGGCACGAACCCCATCGCCCCGCTGACCAGCGAGCCGGCTACGGCGACGCCGAGGGCCCCGCCGACCTGCCGGGCGGTGTTGATCAGCCCGGCTGCTGTCCCGCTGCGGCTGTCCGGCGCCGCATCCATCACCGTCGTAGTCGCAGCGGGCATGGTCATTGCCCTCCCCTGACCCGGCGGCCACCATGGGCAGCACCAGGACCCAGTACGGCGTGCCCCGGCCGTCACGATGAGGCCGAGCAGCCCGGCCGCCCCCCGCACCAGCCCAGTGATCATGGTGACCCGCGGCCCCCGGTGGCTGGTCAGGCGGCCGGAGAGCACAGAGGCGACGGGCACGGCGACGGCCTCGGGGAGCAGCGACAGTCCCGCGATCAGCGGTGAGTCTCCCCGGACCTGCTGGAGGTACAGGCTGTAGGCGAATAGCTGGCCGTAGAAGCCCAGGTTGATGAGGAGTCCCACGACGCTGCCCCCGGACAGCGCCGGCCGCCGCAACAGCGGCAGCGGCAGCATGGGGGAGCGGACCCGGCTCTGCGCGGCGATGAACACGGCGGCGGCCGCGGCGGCGAGGGCCAGGCCGGCCGCCACCGGCCAGGAAGCCCACCCGTGCGGACCGGCCTGGATTAGGCCTGTGACCAGCGCGGTCAGCGCCACGATGGCGGTGATCTGGCCGATGGGGTCACCGCGCCGGTCGCGTTGACCCAGGGGCGAGGCGACCCGGCGGCGGGTGAGCCACCAGGCGAGCAGGCCGACCGGGATATTGATCGCGAACACCAGCCGCCAGCTGGCCGCGGCGGTCAGCCCGCCGCCCAGGACAGGTCCGGAGGCGGCGGCCAGCCCCCCGATCCCGCCCCACAAGCCCACGGCGCGGGCCCGCCTGGCCCGGTCTGGGTAGCTGGCCTGCAGCAACGCGAGTGAGCTGGGGACCAGGAGTGCCGCGGCCACACCCTGGATGAGCCGGATGAAAACCAGGATCCCGATCGAGGGGGCCAGCGCGCAGCCCGCCGAGGCGGCCGTGAACAGGACCAGCCCGGTCTGGAACACCCGCCGCGGCCCGAACCGGTCTCCGGCCACCCCGGACGAGAGCAGCAGCGCCGCGAAGGCCAGCGTGTAGCCGTCGATCACCCATTGCAACCCGGTGATCCCGCCGCCCAGGTCCTGAAGCAATGCGGGCAGGGCCAGGTTCACCGCGGTGGCGTCGAAGATGACCATGAAATAGCCGAGCGAGACGGCCAGCAATGGCACCCATGATGTGTCAGTGGCCACGTCCGGGCGGCGTCGCACTGAGGTGTCCATGCGGCGCAGTCTGCCCGCCAGATCGTTCGGTCCGTGCCGAAGCGTTCCGTTGCTAGCGTGCAGATATGCGTACTGAGCAGCCGTGGCCAGGCGACGCGGATATCGCCCCCATCGGGGCGCTGATCGGCGACCCGACCCGGGCCCGGATCCTGACCGCGCTGACCGACGGGCGGGCCCTGCCGGCCAGCCGGCTCGCCGCGGAAGCCGGGGTCGCGCCATCCACGGTCAGTGAGCACCTAGGCCGGTTGCTGGCGGCGGGGCTGGTCACGATGCGGCCCGAGGGCCGATCCCGGTTCTACCGGCTTGCGTCGCCCGCGGTCGCCGAGGCCCTGGAGGCGATTTCCCGGATCTCCCCGCCGCAGCCGATCCGTTCGCTGCGCCAGGGTACCTACGCCCGGGCCCTGCGGGAGGCCCGTACCTGCTACAACCATCTGGCCGGCCTGCTCGGGACCGGCCTGCTCGCCGGGTTGCTCGAGGGTGGGCTGCTGTCCGGCGGGGACGGCCGGCATCACCCGGAGCGGGCCGTAGCGGACCGGCTGTCCGCCCCGGGCCGCGACCTCTCCTACCGGCTCACCCCGCGCGGGGAGACCGCGCTCGGGGAGATCGGCGTGGACCTGGACGCGGTACTGGCCCGGCATCCCGCCGTCCGGTACTGCCTCGACTGGTCCGAACAGCAGCACCATCTGGCCGGCCCACTGGGCACGGCCCTGTCTGACCGGCTGTTTGCGCTGGACTGGGTGCGGCGCACCGACCGGCGCCGGGTGGTGCGGGTCACTGACTCAGGCCGGGAGAACCTGCCCGGGACGCTCGGGCTCGCGCCCGACTGGGACCAGCCCGCCGAGTTCAGCCGCTCGCTTAGCGCCTAGCCGGCCCCTGCTGCTGCCGCCAGGGCCCGTTCAAGGCGCGCGAGGTCTGAGGCCAGGCCAGGTGGGGGACTTTTCGCGCCTAGATGCGGCCGCCCAGTCAGCTAATGGCAGGACGGCGACCGAGAACGGGCCCGGCCCGGCACCGGAGGAGGCGAGCCAGTAGCCGTACGTGGTCCGGCTTAGTTCCTGCCAGCCCCCTGACCCCTGGCTGACGGCCACGGTGGCCAGCGGGTTTCCGTTATTGATAGGAAGCAGCGCCAGGTAGTACGCGGAGGAGCCGGCCTTGACCAGCATGGACAGCGGCGCGGGCAGCGGTCGGTCCACGATCGTGTGGTACGTCACCGGAACGAGGCCGGCGCTGAGCGGGGCGATCTTGGCGAAGGCCTGCTCGCTGAGGTCGATGTGCCCCGTCCGGCATTCCGGGCACTGGTCGACGACTTCGACGGTGACAGAGCCATCCGGGCCGCTTACCTGGAGGTAGCTGCCGCACGCGGCGGAGCTGCCGTACTCCGAGGGTGGCAGGGCCACGTAGAGCTGCCCGGCGGGCGGGGACGGGTAGGAGCAGTTCCCCATGCCGCCGGGCGCTAGCTCCTAGTGGGTGGCCTCGCCGCTGATCTGGGCGCCCGCGGCGGCGGCGGTGCCGGTCCGGGTGGCGGTGCCGGTCCGGGTGGCGGTGCCGGGCATGATCACCGAGGCGCAGGCTGGGGCGGCGGTGGCCTGCGAGATGCCCACGGCCAGCGCCACCAAGACCACGACTGCCCCCGCCCCCGCAGCGGCCATGGTGCCGGCCCGGAAACCCGCCAGCCGGCGGGGGATACGCCCGGGGCTACTGGGACGGTGCGCCATGCGGCCGAGCCTAGAGATCATCCCGGGCCAGGCACGGGTCCTTTCGGTTACTTCCGGGCCGTTCCTGACGTTAAGGGCGCACTTTTCCTACGGAGCGTGCTCCAAACACGGACAAACTGCCCGCCGCCACGCACGTCGCGTAGGAAATGTCACCGCTGCCCATGATCGCTGGTTTTGGTCAGCGCTGTTCGAGGGCGGTTTTCAGGGCGGTGAGCCACCGTTGGTGGCCGGCCTGCAGCTGGCTCGGACGGTACAAGAGGGAAAGCAGGGGACCGGCGAGCGACTCCCTCATCGTGATGGTTGTGCGGCCATTCCCGGCGGGTTCGAGAAGGTGCTGATCCACCGCTTTGTAGCTGAGGAATCGCCCGGTCCAGGTCAGCTCATGATCGGGGTTGACCACGGCAAAGGTGGACCGCATCGTGAGGCCGCCGAGCTTCCAGCGCACCGGAGTGTCCGGGCGGACCTCGCCTAGCTCCAGCACGGTGAACTCGGGATACCAGGCCGGCCAGCCCGCGACATCGCTGATGACCGCCCAGACCGCGGACCGGGGGGCGTCGATGGCGATGCTGGCCACTGAGATCAGCGGCGCCTGCTCATCGATACGGGACTTCTTGGCGTACTCCTCGTGCAGGGTGCCCAGCGAGGGCCCGCTGTAGAGCAGCTTGGCCGGCATGCCGCCTCCCTTTAGTGCGAGGCTCTTGTCTGAGAGCAATGCTCTCGCAACGTCCGGGAAATCGCAAGAGCGATGCTCTCCTTTCGTGTCGGTGCTCTGTTATGATGGGGCCGTGAATGCGAGCCGTACCGCCCGGGAGCGGGTCCGCGCCGAGCTCACCCGGGAGATCACTGATGTGGCGCGGGTCCAGCTGGCCACCGAGGGAGCCGGCGGGCTGTCGCTGCGGGCGGTCGCCCGGGAGATGGGCATGGTTTCCTCGGCTATCTACCGCTACTTCCCGAGCCGGGACGACCTGCTGACCGCGCTGATCGTGGACGGCTACAACGCGATCGGCGAGGCGGCCGAGCAGGCCGACGCGGCCTGCGTGGCCGGGGACTACGCCGGGCGCTGGCTGGCCGTGTGCCGGGCCATCCGGGACTGGGCGCTGGCTCATCCGCACGAGTACGCGCTGGTCTACGGGTCGCCGGTGCCGGGTTACCAGGCGCCGCAGCAGACCATCGGGCCCGCGGCCCGGGGGGCCGCTGTCTTCGGGAAGATCATCAGCGAGGCCTTCCAGGCGGGCGCGCTCCAGCCTCCCGGGATCTGCCCGCCGCCCCCGGAGTCGTTCACCGCGGACGCGATCGGGCTGCGCGAGTCGGTGCTGCCCGGCGTGCCCGACGACGTGATCGCCGTGGCCCTGGCCACCTGGACCGCCCTGTTCGGCATGATCAGCTTTGAGTTGTTCGGCCAGTTCGAGAACGTCATCACCGACCGGGCCGCGTTCTTCGGGCACGCCATGGCCTGCCAAGGGCGGCTGGCCGGGCTGCCCGGCTGAGGAACCCGCCGCCCGGAGTTGCGCGGCGGAGGAATCGCCGGCCGAGGAACCCGCCGGCCTGAAACGCCGGCCAGGCCGGCGTTTCAGGGCTGTGACCTGGCCTTTCGGGTGATCGCCAGGCGACGGTCCGGATACCCCCGGCTGCTTGCATCGAACCTATGTTCGATGTAATAGTGTCTGCCTGCCTTCCCCGGGGTGGCGAGCGGAGCAACAGGGAGCGGGCAGCCAGGTGAGCAAGACGTACGCGGAGCCGGTGGACGTGGGGGTCCAGGACGGCAGGCCGACCAGGTTCGTGTGGCGGGGAAGGCTATACACGGTGCTCGGGGTGCTGGACCACTGGGTGAACAGCCGTGAGTGGTGGAAGCAGCAGGACCCGGATCTGGACACACCGGCCGAACGTGAGTTCTGGCGGATCGAGGCGTCGCCTGGGCACAGCGCCGAGGCAGCGCCTGGGTACAGCACCGAGGTAACGCGAGGGCACAACAAGGCAACGCGAGGGCACCACACCGAGGTGTCGCCCGGGCGCAGCGCCCGGGCGGGTACCTACGAACTACGCCATGACCTCGCGACCGGCCAGTGGATTCTGGCTCGGGTATGGGATTTAACGGGGTGAGCTGGGCGGCCGACTTCGTACATCTCCACGTCGCGTCGGCCTATTCGCTGCGGTACGGCGTCGCCTCCCCGGCTGCCCTGGTGGCCCGGGCCGCCCAGCACGGGATGCGCGCGCTGGCGCTGACCGACCGGGACGGACTGTACGGGGCGGTCAAGCACGCGGTGGCCTGCGCCGAAGCGGGTATCTCCACGATCCTCGGCGCCGATCTCGCGCTGGCGGGCCCGCCACTCGCGCTAGGGGGCCTGGCAGGCGACGTGTCTGGCCGGGTCCTGAACTCCGCGGCGCCGCCCCGGCTGCGCAGCGAGGATGCCGCCCGGGTGACCCTGCTGGCCTCGGGCCGCGGGGGATGGGCGTCGCTGTGCCGGTTGGTCAGCGCGGCACATCAGGCGGGCGCCCGGGGGGCCCCGGTGATCACTCCGGGCCTGGTCGCCGAGCACGCCGAGGGCCTCCTCGTCCTGCTCGGCCCGGGCAGCGACGTAGGCCGGGCGATCGCCGCCCGGCGGCCCGACCACGCTGCGGCCGCCCTGGCCCGGTGGCGGGAGCACGGTGAAGTGGTCATCGAGATCACCGACCACCGCACCCGGGGGAGCACCCACCGCGCGGCCCGGATGCTGCGGCTCGCCCGCGAGGCCGGGGTCACGGCCGTGCTCACTAACGCGGTCCGCTACCTCGACCCGCCCGACGCCGCCGTGGCCCAGGTCCTCGACGCGGCCCGCCAGCTGGCCCCGCTCAGCGAGCGTCATCTGGCCCGGCGTAACGCCCGCGCCTACCTCGCCAGCGGCGACGACATGGCCGCGATCGCGGCGCGGGTCTGCGGCGTCCCCGGCGATGCGGGCTCCGGCGATGCGGGCTCCGGCGACTCCGCGATGACGCAACTGCTCCATGCGACCGCGGTGCTGGCCGAGCGGTGCACCCTCGATCCCCAGCGTGATCTGGGCCTGGGTGGCCGGTTCATGCCCGAGACCACCGGCGGCGCGCCGCTGGTCACGCTGCGGATGAGGTGCGCCGAAGGGCTGCGCCGCCGGTATCCGGGCGGTATCCGGGCCCGCAGCCAGCGCCGGGTGCGGCGCCGCGCGGCCCAGCGGCTGGACCACGAGCTCTCCATCATCGCCAAGACCGGGCTGGCCTCGTACTTCCTTACCGTGGCCGACGTGGCCAGCCTGATCAGGAGCCGGGGTATCCGATGCTCGATTCGCGGGTCGGGGGCCGGGTGCCTGGTCAATTACCTGATCGGTATCTCCAACATCGATCCGCTCGACTACGACCTGATCATGGAGCGGTTCCTGTCCGAGAGCCGTAAGGGCCTGCCCGACATCGACCTGGACGTGGAGTCGGCCCGCCGGATCGAGGCGTACCGGGCGATCGTGGACGCCTACAGCGACCAGCGGGTCGCTTGCGTGTCGATGATGGAGACCTACCGGGCGCGCAGCGCAATCAGGGACGTCGCAGCCTCCCTCGGGCTCCCGCCGCACGAGATAGACGCGGTGGCCAAGGCCTTCCCGCACATCCGGGCGGGCCGCATCCGCAGCGCCCTCACCGAGCTGCCCGAACTAAGGACCAGCGGGCTGGCCATGCCCCAGCTCACCGCCGTGTTCCAGCTGGCCGAACGGCTCGATGGGCTGCCCCGGCACGTGGCCATGCACCCGTGTGGCGTGGTGCTCTCCGACACCTCCCTGCTGGACCGGACCCCGGTGGAGCGGAGCTTCGAGGGACTGCCGCTGAGCCAGTTCGACAAGGATGACGTCGAGACGGCGGGCATGATCAAGCTGGACGTGCTCGGCGTGCGCATGCAGTCAGCGATGGCGTACACGCTCACCGAGATCGACCGGACCCGGGGCGAGCAGGTGGACATCGACACCGTTGGCTGCGCCGATGAGCCGACGTTCGAGATGATCCGCAGCGCGCGGACCCTCGGCTGCTTCCAGATCGAGTCACCGGGCCAGCGTGAGCTCGTCGCCAAGCTCCTGCCGCGGACCATGGGCGACCTGATCGTGGACATCTCGCTGTTCCGCCCGGGTCCGGTCAACTCCGATATGGTCACGCCCTACCTGGAGACCCGGCACGGCCGCCGGGAGCCTTCCTATCCGCACGAGGACCTGGCCGCCACGCTCGCCGAGACCGGCGGGGTGGTCATCTTCCACGAGCAGGTGCTGCGCATCATCCACGCGATGACCGGCTGCGGGCTGTCGGAGGCCGAACGAATCCGGCGCATGCTCTCCGATGAACAATCCCGGGCCAGCGCGGGGGAGTGGTTCCGGGAGGCGGCCCGTGACCAGGGGTACAACGCGGCGACCATAGTGCGGGTCTGGGAGGTACTCGAGTCGTTCGGCGGATTCGGCTTCTGCAAGGCGCACGCGGCAGCGTTCGCGGTCCCGACGTATCAGTCGGCCTGGCTGAAGCGGCACTATCCGGCCGCGTTCTACGCGGGAGTACTCACCCATGATCCCGGGATGTATCCCAAACGGGTGATCGTCGGGGACGCCCGGCTAGCTGGAATCCCGATCCTGCCGGTGGACGTGAACGCCTCCGCCGGGGACTGGTGCGTGGAACGGGTGCCCCAGTTGCCGGGGGAGGGGCTCCGGCCGGGCCTGCGTGAGGTCAAGGGGATCAGTGAGGCCGAAGTGGCCAGGATTGTGGCGGGCCAGCCCTACACGTCGCTACGGGACCTGTGGGAGCGAGCGGCGGTGTCCCGCCCCGTCGCCGAGCGGCTGGTCCTGGTGGGGGCCCTGGACTCGCTCTACGACCCTGATGAGCCGGACGCCAGGCCCGGAGAGTCCCGTGTGGCGGGGGAGCCTCACGCGGCGGGGGAGTCCCGCACGGCGGGGGAGCCTCGCGCAGCGGGGGAGCCGCCGTCCCGGCGCGACCTGCTGGCCCGCGTAAGGGTCCTGGATCGCCGTGCGCGCCCCTCCCGCCCCGGTCCGGGGGCGTCCTCGCGACATTTCACGCGCGCCGTGCCCGCAAACCCCCATAAAAGGGACACCGAAGCGCACCATCCGCGTGAAAAGTCGGGAGAGGGCGGGCCAGCGGAAGGAGGGCTGGCGGAGGGGGGGCTGGCGGAGGGGGGCTGGCGGAGGGGGAACTGGGCCGGAGTGCGGGCCTGGTCAGGGGGGTGGTGGCCGGGGGGAGCCAGGCGCTGCTGGACCTGGACGCGGACCGGGACGGGTTCGCGGAACTGGTGCCCGCGGGGGAACTGCGGGAGCTGACCCCGGCCGAGCGGGTCGAAACCGAACTGGAGATCCTCGGCATCGACCTGAGCCGGCACGTGGTGAGCTTCTACGAGGACCTGCTCGCCCAGCTGGGCGTGGTGCGCTCCGCCGACCTGCACCGTTGCCGGGCCGGGTCGCGGATCCTGGTCGCCGGGGTGAAGATCGCCACCCAGACCCCCGCCATCCGGTCCGGGATGAGGATCATCTTCGCCACCCTCGATGATGCGACCGGCCCGGTGGACCTGGCGTTCTTCGAGTCGGACCAGCCGCGGTGCGCGGCCCGGGTGTTCGGGTCCTGGCTGCTCGTGGCCCGGGGCCGGGTGCGCCGGACCGGCGGGTCGGTATCGGTCAACGGGGGGGAGTGCTGGGACCTGGCGGCGCTGGAGGAGATCCGGGCGGCCAGCGGCATCGAGGCGGTGCGCGCCGCGATGGCGGCTGGTGACGTCCCGGCCCAGGGCAGCCCGGCCCCAGGCCGGGGGCTGAGCGGGCCGCCGGTCCCACCGGAGGCAGGTGAGAAGATCATTTACCCGAACGGCTTCGTGCTATCCCCCTACGCGGAGACCGGATCGCCTGGCCCCGGGCTGAAAGGGCCGCCCCGCAAGCTGTGGCATGCCAGCCCCGGCAGTTCCGGCGGACTGGACGCTGGTATTAGCGATCCGGACTAACGAACTTTAACGGCCGTAGTCATGATCCGGCTGACGACGGTTGTGCGGGGCTACCTGCGCCTGCGCCCTCTTCCACCCGTCCGCCGCATCCAGCACCAGTAGCATCCGGGCTCGCCGTTACACCGTGAGCACCCCTGCCACTCCGGCGACACCCACCACCATGTCCGGGGCCTCTGCGTGACCGTGGACCGCGGCCCCGGACCACCACGTGGCCGTGGCCGCGGTGGAGCCTCTGGCCTCGTCCACACCCGCGCCCTGATGCGGGCACGCCGCCGAGACCTGACGACCAGGGCCACGCCTAAGGATCGTTAGTTGTCCGACTGAATCATTTCTTGCTTCTATTTTCTCGATTGTTTGGCAAGTGGCTTCTCGCGAAAAATGACCGGCTCCCAGGGAGTCGCTCTAGTCATGTGGAACTTTAGCCCTTAAGCTCAAGTTGTAGATGAAGAGTGGCTGCGTATCACCGCCCGGCGCCGCAGGGGGCAGTAAGAATGCGGGTGCCGGAAATGGGAGTGAATGCGGCTTGCCCGGGGGGACTCATCATGCATTTTAATAGGTATGCCCGAAAGGCTGTGCGTCGCCGTGCCCTGATGCCGGCCTGGTTGGCTTTCGGCTTGCTGCTCGCCACCGCGGGACCGGCGGTGAGCGCCACTGCGAGCGTCACGCGCGCGCAGCCTCAGTCCTCACCAAAGTTCTCGTCGCCGGTCCAATCCCAGGCACGGGCCCAATCCCGGGCACGGGCCCGGCGGGTGGTGTACCGGGGGTACACCTTCACGGTCCCGCGCACCTGGCGGGTGATCCGCCTGGCCGCGCACCCGCACAGTTGTGTCCGGTTCGACCGGCATGTCCTCTACCTGGGCACACCCGGGCAAAACCAGGACTGCCCGAGCACGCTCATCGGGACCACAGAAGCGCTGCTCGTCCAGCCGACCGCCACACGTGCCACCACGGCGGCGACGATGTACCCGGTGGACCGCCTGATCACGGTGACCACCGCGCGGATCATGGTCACCGCGACTTATTCCACCGACCAGGCCCTGGTCAACCGAATCCTGGCCCGTGCGTCGCTCCGGGTCCCGGTGCAGGGAACGCGCCGCACCGTCGCGGCGCCCGACATCCCTGGTCGCGCAACCGCCCGGATGGCGTCGCCGCGGGCGACAGTGCCAGCCAGTGCGACCGACTTCACCGGGAAGGGCTTCGATGCCTGCGCCGCGCCCAGTGCCGCCACCATGGCGACCTGGCTGCGGCACTCCCCGTACCGGGCGGTGGGTATCTATATCGGGGGCTCGGACCGGGCCTGTGCCCAGCCTGCCCTGACCGCTTCGTGGGTCAGCCAGCAGCAGGCGGCCGGATGGCACTTCATGCCCATCTATGTAGGTCCGCAGGCGGGTTTTGGGGAAATCAACTCCGCGGCCAGCCAGGCGGTCAGCGCGGCCCAGGATGCGGTGAGCCAGGCCCGGCAGTTGGGCTTCGGCCCGGGTACGCCGCTGTATTACGACATGGAAGCCTATCCCAGTACGCTGAATGGCCGAGTGCTACGCTTCCTGACTTCGTGGACGAAAGAACTGCACACCCTCGGATATTCATCTGGCGTGTACAGCAACTCGCTGTCCGGTATCCAGGCTCTGGCCAGCAACTACACCAACGCGGCCGACACTATGCCTGACGTGATCTATGACGCTCTGTGGAATGGGGCCGCGAATACCCTGGACCCCGTCTTGTCGAGCACGCAATGGGCCGGGCACCACCGCGTCCATCAGTATCAGGGCGGCCAGAACGCCACCTACGGCGGTGACACCGTCAATATCGATAAGGACTACCTCGACGTCCAGCAGGCGGTCACCGGGGGATCACCACAGGCGTCCCAGGCGGCGGCCCAGTCCGCCGGGGACGTGGACACGTTCTTCAAGGGGACGGACGGCAAGCTCTGGCACGACTGGTACGCGCCCGGCAGCGGCTGGCACGGCCCGGTGAGCATGGGCGGGTCGCTGGCGGCCCAGCCGTCCGCGGTCGCCTTGGTGCCGGGCAACGTGGCGGTGTTCGCCAAGGGCAAGAATGGCCACCTGCTCGAGGTCACCTACGCCCCCGGGACGAACTGGTCCAGGCTGCGGCGGCTGAAGATGGGCATTATCGGCAGCAAACCGGCCGCGGTGGCCCAGGCCAACGGTCAGATAGACGTGTTCTGGTGCGGTTCCTCAGACCATCACCTGTGGCACGCCGAGTTCCGGCCGGGGAAAGGCTGGAGCAAGCCGCAGAACCTGGGCGGCCACCTGGCCTCGGTCCCGGCGCCGGCCGTGTCCGGCGACGGCGCCCTGACCGTGGCGTGGAGGGGAGGCAACGGCCACCTCTGGGTGATCCGCGGTTCGGGCCAGTCTTGGGGCAAGCCGGTCAACCGGGGCATGGGCAAGCTGGGCGGCGCCCCCGCCGCCACCGGCCTGGCGAGCGGCCTCGTGGATGTCTTCTGGGCCGCGAGCTCACACAACGGCGTGTGGCACATCACTTACACGCCCGGCTCCGGCTGGAGCAAGGCCACCGAGCTGAGGGGGGGCCTGTCGGCGGGCCCGGCCGCGGCCAGCGTGCCCGGCAAGGGAGCGGACGTTTTCTGGAAGGGCACCGACGGCAAGCTCTGGTGGTCGGCCAGCCAGGGGAGCGGCTGGCGGAAGGCGGTACCGCTGGGAATGGGAATGCTGGGCGGCGCGCCATTCGCCGCCGGTCAGTCCAGTGGCGTGATCGACGTGTTCTGGAAAGGCGTCAGCAGTAACCTCTGGCGGGTTCGGTTCAGCGGGCGCACCTGGGGCGTTCCGGCCAGCCTGGGCGGTGCGGTCAGCTAGCCGGGCCAGCGCGGCGAGGTCAGCGCAGCGAGGTCAGGCGGGGCGCATCGGCTCAGCCTGCGTGGGGACGGATGTGTTAGGGGCCCTCTGTAGCGGGAAGCTGTAGTGGGTAGCCAGGGCCCTCATGCGCCATACAGCCACGGATGGGGCTGAATGATTGCAGAGAGGAGGCCCGTACCTGGGACGCCAGCCGGGTCCCGTACTGTATACCTGTCTGGGTGACCTGTCGGTCTCCGAAAGAGCTAGGACGCTGATGACTCTTCTTCCGCCCAGGATTTCTGACGCCCTGTGGCGAATCGTTCCCGCTCCGTTGGAGCGCAGGCTGCGCAGTACGGTCGTGAAGCGTTTCATCCGCTTTGCTCCGGCGGCATTCTGTGCGGTGGCGGCCACGCAGATCACCTACATCATCTGCCTGGGCCCAGCCAACCTGACCGCCGGCGTGGCGGGGTTCGCCGGCTGGTTTGCGGGGGCGGCCGTCAGTTACGTGATCAGCCGCTGGGCGTGGGAGCGCAAAGGGCGCCCGCATCTGCTGAAGGAGACCCTGCCGTTCGTGGCCGTCTCCATCGGGGCTGGCGTCATCCTGACCCTGGCCAGCAAATTCGGCAATCACGTGGCCATGGAGATGAACCTGGACGGTGCGGCCCGGGTCATCGTGGCCGACCTCTTCTACTTCGCGGCGAACTGCCTGACGTTCGCGCTCCGGTTCCTTATCTTCCACTTCGTCCTGTTTGCTGACCGGAACGCCAAGGTTGACACGCTGGCGGTCGTCGAGGGGCGGGCGCCGGTCACGGACGAGTCCGTGGAGCCCCTGCTGACCATCGACCACCACCACCGGGCCAGGCCGGAGGCCGATCAGGCCCCGTACGCCGACCCCATGGGCCCGGCGCGGGTCAACGGCCGTTCGGCTTGGCCCAATCGCTCCGCTGGATCGCAATCCCCCGCGCTGCACGACGAGGCAGACGGCACGATCACCCCGGAGCACGGTTCCCGCCGCTGAGCTCGCAACCACGAGGCCCGGGGCTTACGAGGCCCGGAACGACGAGGTCTCAGATCACGAGAACTGAAAATCACGAGCACTGGGAAACGGCTTCGCCGATCGCGTCGGGTTATCCGCGCTGGGCCGATCCGGGGTCCGGCACGGCGTCGGCCGAGGACTCCGTAGTCTTCGACCGCGCGGGCGACAGGGCGGCTGCGCCCGGCACCCGGTGCCGACGCTCCCGCCACCAGGTGCCGCCGACCACGCCCGCGTAGTGCAGGCCGTAGATCGCGTTGTGGCCCTTCTTGCTCTCGCCGACCTGGCGCTTGTGGATCGTGGCCGGTACCTCCGCGACCCGGAACCCGCGCGCGAGGACCGCGATCAGGAGCTCAGCCGACTGGTACTGCGGCTGCTCCAGCCGGACCACCCCGGTCACCTCGGAGCGCATGGCGCGCAGCCCGAAGGAGGAATCGGTGATGTGGGTCCCGGTCAGCAGGCTGATCGTGGTGGCGAAGACCCAGGTGCCCAGCCGGCGCACCGGGTCCTTGGTCTCCTGGCTGCCCAGCTTGCGGGAGCCGGTGACGAAGTCCGCGTCGCCGGCCACCACCGGGGCCAGCACACGCTCCATCTCGGCCGGGTTGTACTGGCCATCCGCGTCCGTGGTCACGATGTACTGAGCGCCGCCTTCGCGGGCCAGCCGGTAGCCGAGCCGCAGCGCGGCGCCCTGACCCCGGTTAACCGGCACATCTGCGACGAGTGCGCCGTGCTCGCGGCTCTCAGTCACGGTCCCGTCCGCGGAACCGTCCGAGACCACCACGGCCGTGGTGGCGAGCCCGCAGATGGACGGCGGCAAGGCATCCACGACGGAGCCGATCACGCCCTGCTCGTTGTAGGCGGCAATCACGATGGCGACGGGCGGCATGTGCTCGGCCGGCTCGCCGAACTCAGCGAAAAAGGCCTTGGCGGCCGCGTCGTCGATCGCCTCATCCGCTTCCCATGTGCCGCTCACGGTGCCGCCTCTCGAAGTGCCGCCTCCATTGGGCCCATCAACTCTCCATTCGCGACGCACGTCGTCCTGTTGCCACCCGGTTGTACCGGGCTCCGCGGAATTCTGCCACCTAGGCAACCTGAGAGTTACCTGGCGACAGGCCGAGGATTCAGCCAGCCCCGGGACCTGGTTGGCCTGCCCGCCATCGCTGGCACAAACCTGTCTGTTCTTATCCCGGCTTCATGCGCGGTTATCGCGTGGCGGGCGGCACTGGGGAGCCGCCGGGTGCGGGGACGAAACCACGGATGCGCCTGGCCAGTGTAGCGGCGCAGCGCGGTGCCGGATGCCGATGACCCACGACTCGGCAAACCCTTGTGCCATGCTGATGAGCCCACAGCAGGTGAGCGATTTAGCTATTCAGGTGATCTGAAAACTATGGATTACGGGTCGATGGCCAGCGGGAAAGGATCATGGTGACCGGGGTTCCCGTTCCGGACGCGGGTTCCGGGGACGAGGCTTACCGGATCGTGCGATCCCGTATCGATCTGAGCCGCCTCGCCCCGCTGAGCCGGTGCGTGACCGAACGGGTCATCATGGCCAGTGCCGACTTCGACTACGCGACCGACCTGGTCTGCGACGAGCAGGTGCTGGCCGCCGGGGTCGAGGAACTCGCGGCCGCGGTACCGGTCGTCGCCGACGGGGTCACGGTGGCCGCCGGGATCCCTGGCTACCCGGTGATCTGCACGAGCGAGGACTCGCTGACTGCGCGTCTGGCGCGGACGGCCGCGATCAGCAGGCCGGCGGCCGCCGTCCGGCTGGCTTTCGGCCAGGCCGGCCCGGGCGCGATCTGGGTGGTGGGCTGTGCCGCCGAGGCGGTGGCGGAGATCATCAGCCGGAACGTCCAGCCTGCCCTGGTCATCGCGCTTCCGGTGGGCCTGGTGGGCGCGGCCGAGGCCAAAGACGCGCTGCGGGCCAGCGGCCTCCCAGCCCTGACCAACGTGTCGGAAAAGGGCGGCGCGGCGGTGGCCGCGGCCGCATTCTGCGCCCTGGCCGACATCGCGCGGGCCGCGGCGCGGGACGACGCTGCGGGCCAGGCCTCGCCGTAGCGGGGCCGGGGAAGCAGGCAGCCACGCCGTAGCGGGACCGGGGAACCCGCCCGGCCCCGCGGTAACCACGCGGTATCGGCGGCCGGAGAAGCGGAAGGGCCGCGCCCGAGAGCCACTAGTCTCTGTGACCTGGGGAATGAATCGCTGGGTTTGGCCCGGCCGTAGCGAAGGAGGGCGGACCGCCATGGTGGCCGGCACGGCTGCGCCTTACTTCCTGGCCCTCCGCCTGGACGGCCGCCGGGTGCTAGTCGCCGGGGGTGGCGGGGTGGCTACCCGGCGCATCCCGGGCCTGCTCGACGCCGGCGGCGACGTGCTGGTCGTCTCGCCCCAGATCAGCGCCTCGCTGCACGATCTCGCTGCGGCGGGCCGGATCCGGTGGCAGTCCCGCGAGTATGCGCCGGGCGACTGTGCCGGGGCGTGGCTGGTCTGCGCGTGCACCGACGACCCGGCGGTGAACGAGGCCGTGGCCCGGGAGGCCGAGGCCGCCCGGATCTGGTCGGTCCGGGCGGATGACGCGTCCGCCTCCGCCGCCTGGACACCCGCATCCGGCCAGGCCGGGGACGTGCGGTTCGGCGTGGTAAGCGGTGATCCGCTGCGCAGCGCAGGCATCCGGGACGAGGTGCTGGCCGGTCTGCAGTCCGGCCGGGTGAGTGCGCGGCGCCGGCGCCGCCCCGGCGGCCGGGTCGCGCTGGTCGGCGGCGGCCCGGGCGACCCGGGCCTGATCACGGTCCGCGGCCGGGAACTGCTGGCCGAGGCAGACGTCGTGGTGGCCGACCGGCTCGCGCCCCGGTCCCTGCTCGACGAACTCGCCCCGGACGTGGAACTGGTCGATGCGGCGAAGATTCCCCGCGGCCGGGCGATGGCCCAGGAGCAGATCAATTCCGTGCTGGTGGAGCGGGCCCGGCAGGGACTGTTTGTGGTGCGGCTCAAAGGCGGTGACCCATTTGTCTTCGGCCGGGGCGGCGAGGAGATTCTCGCCTGCCTTGAGGCTGGTGTTCCGGTTACGGTGGTGCCGGGCGTGACGAGTGCCGTGGCGGTGCCGGCCGCAGCCGGTGTGCCGCTCACTCACCGGGGCATCACCCAGGAATTCCGCGTGGTCTCGGCGCATATCCCGCCCGGTGACGAGCGGTCAACGGTCAATTGGGCTGAGCTGGGTAGCTCGCAGGCCACGCTGGTGCTCCTGATGGCGCTGGAGAACCTGGAGCCGATTACCAGAACGCTGATCCGTTACGGCCGGGACTCACGCACGCCAGTTTCGGTCATTGTGGACGGTACCCTGCCCACACAGCACATAATTACCACAGAGCTCGCTACCGTCGCCGAAAAGGTCGGCGCGGCCGGGCTGCGTCCGCCAGCGATTGTGGTCATAGGGGAAGTAGTGAATGTCGGGGTACAGATTGCCGAACTCTCACGAAAAGCATCGAGGGAAGCGCAGAGTGTAGTCGTGCCCACGTCATCCGGGCCTGCCGGAGTCATCCCGACGCGCGAAGGGCAGTGACAGGAGAGCAATGACGGAAGGGCAGGGCCTAGCTGCCGCATCAGCCCGTGCGACGGGCACGGATGCGGCGCCTGAGGCTGACCCCGTCGGGCCCGGGCAGCCACCTGCTGCCCCGCCGGACCCAGGTCCCGCCGCGCCGGGGCCCGTAACTCCAGGGGGCGGCGAAGCGGGGCGGCATCGCAGGGTCGATGCCCGGCAGCTCGAGGCGGCCCTGCTCACGCTACGACGCCGGATCGTGGACGTGAACCTCGTTTACGAGACCGAGGGCGTGGACGCGACCCGGGCGGAGCGGCGCAAGCTGCTCAGCCAGATCGATGACTACCTGCTGCCCCGGATCCGGCAGTCCGAGGCACCCATCCTGGTCGCCCTGGTGGGCTCGACCGGCGCGGGCAAGTCGACGCTGGTCAACAGCATCGTCGGGGCCCAGGTCAGCGCGACCGGGATCCGCCGCCCCACCACGAACAGCCCGGTGCTGGCCTGCCATCCTGAGGAGGCGGACTGGTTCGCGGAGAACGTGTTCCTGCCCACCGTGCCCCGCGTCCGCCAGGAAGGGCTGGCCCGGTCGGGCCGCGACGGGCTGCTCGTGCTGGCCGCGAGCGAAGGCATGCCCAAGGGCGTCGCCCTGCTCGACACGCCGGACATCGACTCGGTGGTGTCCGCGCACCGGGACTTCGCCCACCAGTTCCTGGACGCCTCGGATCTGTGGCTGTTCATGACCACGGCGAGCCGTTACGCCGACGCGGCGGTGTGGGAACTGCTGGAGTACGCCAAGGAGCGGGGCGCGGCCCTGGGCATCGTGCTGTCCCGGGTCCCACCGTCTAGCGGTGCCGAGCTCACCAAGCATTTCGGGGCCATGCTGGAAGCCAATGAGCTCGGCGAGAACGACCGGTTCGTGATCAACGAGACGATCATCACGGACGGCCGGCTCCCGGCCGAGGTCTCCGCGCCGATCCGGGAATGGCTGCAGGACACCGCGGTGCGGGCCGACCGCCGGGTCGCCGTGCTGACCCAGACCATGGCGGGGGCCCTGGATACCTTCCGCAGCCGGGTTCCCGCGCTGGCCGCCGAGGTAGAAGCACAGCTGGCCATCCGCTCGGACCTGAAGGCGGCGGTAGAGGGCGCCTACGCGGCCGGGCTGGCCGAGGCCGACGAGGCACTGGAGGACGGCTCGCTGCTGCGGGGCGAAATCCTGGCCCGCTGGCAGGATTTCGCCGGGACCGGCGAACTGCTGCGCGGCCTCCAGGCTCCCCGCAACCGGAAGGTCAGCCGCCAGCGCAAGCGCGGCGTCCCGGCCCGGGCCCGGACGCTCAAGAGCGCGCTGCGGTCCGGGATCGAGTCGCTGATCTTGTCGGTCGCCGACCGGGCTGCTGAGGAATCCGTCCGGCGCTGGCGCAACCACCCGGCAGGCGAGGCCCTGCTGGACGCGTTCGCCGCCGCCGAGGCCAGCCAGAGCTGGACCGGCTCGCAGTTCGCCGCGGACGCCGGACTGATCTTCGGTACGCCGGCGGACGCGGCCCCGGACGTCGTGGACGCCGACGGGGCCAGCCCGCTGCGCCAGGCGACGCTGCCGCTGGCCCGGTCCTCGGCGGACCTGCCGACCCGCGCGGCCCGGGCGGTCAGTGCCTGGCAGGACTACGTGATGCGGCTGGTCAAGGCGGAGAGCGTGACCAAGCGTTCCATCGCCCGGGTGATGTCCTTCGACGACGATTCGCTGGCCACCGTGCTTATCGTGGCCATGCTCGGACAGCGTGACGCCGACGGCGCCGCGGCCGAGGGCACTGGCGCCGTGCCGCAGCTCCTGCTGACCTCGCTCTTGGGGGCGGAACCGCTGCGCGAGATCAGCACCAAGGCCCGGGCCGACCTGCGGGAGCGGATAGGCCGGCTGTTCGACGAGGAGATGCTGAGGTTCGTCGAGGTGATTGACTCGGCAGGGACGCTGGACGACGCTGCGGCGGTCCGGCTGTACCAGGCCACCTACTCACTTGAGATGGCGAGATGAGCATCGGGGAATACCCGTCAACGTGGCTGACCGGGGCCGGAGAGGCGGGAAACGGGGGACCGGCAGGTTACGAAGGGCAGGTCCCCAGCGGGATCATCGCCCCGGGCGCAGTCGGCTCGCAGTCGGCCGCAGACTTGTCCGGGCGGCTGACCGCCCTGGCCCGCGTCATCCAGATCGGCGCGGCCCGCAGTGGCCCGGAGGGCTTTCGCCTGCCGCTGCTGACCGAGGCCGAGCAACTGGTGGCCCGGGCTGGTGAGCGGCTCCGGCTGTCGCCCAACCACACCGTGGCGGTGCTGGCCGGCGGGACCGGCAGCGGTAAGTCGTCGCTGTTCAACCAGTTGGCCGGGGCGGACTTCTCGGCCGTGGGCGTGACCCGCCCGTTCACGAAGGATCCGCACGCCTGCGTGTGGGGCATGGACGGCGCCGGGCCCCTGCTGGAATGGCTGGGCATCCCGCACCGCAACCGCTACGCCCGGTCCAGCGCGCTCAGCGAGGGCGAGTCGTCCCTACGCGGCCTGATCCTCATCGATCTGCCAGACCACGACTCGGTGGCCGCCGGCGCGGCGGTGGAGACGAACCGGCTCGTCGGGCTGGCGGACCTGATGCTGTGGGTTCTGGACCCGCAGAAATACGCGGACGCGTCCGTGCACCGCCGCTACCTCACCCCGCTCGCGGGCCACTCGTCGGTGATCGCGGTCGTCCTGAACCAGTCCGACCTGCTTACCCCGGAGCAGACCGAGGACTGCGTATCCGACCTGACCCGGCTGCTCGATTCGGAAGGGCTGCACGATGCCCGGGTCCTGGTCACCTCGGCCCGGACCGGCGCGGGCCTGGACGACCTGCGCAAGGTGCTGGTCGGGACGGTCAGCGAGCGCCGCGCCGCGACCGACCGGATCGCGGCCGACCTGGACGCGATGGCTGAGCGGTTCGTGCCCTACGCCGGCGAGGCGCGCGGCGCGGGCCTGGATACCGGCGACGAGGATTTCGCCGAGGTCCCCCCGGGTAGCGCCGCGGTCCTGGGGGAGTCGTTCACTAAGGCCGCGGGTGCGGCCGGGGTCGGCCAGGCCCTGCAGAGTGCCCGCGAGCTGCGGGCCGTGGACTACGTCGGCTGGCCAGTGTCCTGGCTGGTGGACCGGGCTCTGGGCCATGACCCGGTACGCAAGCTCCGGCTCGGCAACCTGTGGGAGGAGCTACGCGGGATCTCCGCCGGCCCGGCCGGGGCCCAGCAGGCGGAGATCGACAATGCGCTTACCGCGATCGGCGAGCAGATCGGCCCGGCGCTCCCGGCTCCCTGGTCGCAGACGGTCCGGCTGGCGGCCCGGTCCAAGCGGGCTGAAATCCCGGCCGCGCTCGGCGCGGCGATCGGCGAGGCGCTGCCCGAGGAGAACAGTGTGGAGCCCTGGTGGCGGCTGGTGGCGGTCTGGCAGGGACTACTGCTGGGCTGCGTGGTAGCCGGGCTGGCGTGGATCGCCGCGCTGCTGGTGATCGGGGTCTTCCACGCCGCGCATCACGCCGCCGCTATCTTCAGCGACGTCGCCCTGCTGCCCTGGGTCGCGATCCTGATCGTGGCCATCCTCGCGCTGGGCTGGCTGACCGCATCGGGCTGCATGAGCCTGGTCAGCGCGGCCGCGTTGCGGGAGCGCAGCAGCGTCGAGGCGCAGATGCGATCCCGGATGCAAGACGTCGCCGAGCAGTTGGTGCTGGTGCCGGTCAGGCAGGAACTGTCGGAGTACGCCCGGTTCTGTAGCGCGCTGGCCACGGCCCGGCGGTAGCCGGGCCGTCTGGAAAAAGAGCGGCCCGGCGGTTCGGGCCACCCGGAAAAGAGCTGCCCGGCGGTAGCCGGGCCGCCCGGAAGAAGAGCCGCCCGGAGGTCACCCGTCCCCCGTTCCGCCCACGGCGTAAACCAGGGGGAAGGCCGGGCCACGGGTTGGCGTTAGGAGACTGCACAAGTTGTAATTATGTAATCTCCCGCAGGATCTGCACTCCCCTGATCCGCCGGGGTAGGAGGCAGCGTGCCAGAGCAGCAACCACTGGACAGCTACTCGCAGATCGTGACCGGGGTCGCGGCCGAGCTCACCGGCAAGGTGGCCAGCCTGCGGGTGCCCCAGCCCGGGCGGGGCGGTGCCAGCCGCGGCCGGGGCGGGGAAAGCCTCGGCTCGGGCGTGGTCTTCACCGGGGACGGCTTCTTGCTCACTAACGCGCACGTGGTGGGGGGCGCCTCGTCCGGTACGGCCGCGTTCGCGGACGGTTCCACCACCCCGTTCCGCGTGGTCGGGGCCGACCCGCTGTCCGACCTGGCCGTGCTGCGGGTGACCGGAGCCACCCCGCCGCCCGCCGTGCTAGGCGAGGCGGACGAGCTGGTGGTCGGCCAGCTGGTGGTGGCGGTGGGCAATCCCCTCGGCCTGGCCGGCTCGGTCACCGCCGGGGTAGTCAGCGCCCTCGGCCGGTCCTTGCCCACCCGCAGCGCGGGCGCGGGACGGCTGATCGAGGACGTGATCCAGACCGACGCGGCGCTGAACCCGGGCAACTCAGGCGGCGCCCTCGCGGACAGTCACGCCCGGGTGGTCGGCATCAACACCGCCGTCGCCGGGGTGGGCCTGGGCCTGGCCGTCCCGGTCAACGCGACGACGCGGGGCATCATCTCCGCGCTCATGCAGCACGGCAAGGTCCGGCGGGCCTACCTCGGGCTGGTCAGCGTCCCGGCCCCGCTACCGGCCGTGCTGGCCGAGCGTGTCGGGCGGTCCACCGGGCTGAGGGTGGCCGAGGTAGTGGCAGGCGGCCCGGCCGACCGGGCCGGCCTGCGGGCTGGGGACCTGCTGGTGAGCGCGGGTGGCAGCCCGGTGAGCGCGGCGCAGGATCTGCAGCGGCTGATGTTCGCCGAGGCGATCGGGCGGCCGATGGCGATCACCGTGATGCGCAACGGCGCCCTGGTCGACGTGATCGCCGAGCCCTCCGAGCTCGTCTCCGCCGCGTAGCCCGGGCTGGTTTCCGGGTCGCCCGCGGCTGGGTTCGGGTCGCCTGGGGACGGCGGTCGGCAGCCGGATTGTCGCACGCGGTACCGCCGTTTTCCGCCTGCTTATCCACAGCTTTCCTGAGTTGCCGCGGTCATCCACAGAACCCGATTCGGCGTGGCCGCTCCTGTCCCCGGCGGTGATCGTGGACGGCAGAGGGCGGCACGGCGCCGCCGCGGGCGGTACCGCTCAGCGGGCCGCCGGGGCAGACCCAGGAGGATCGCATGATCAACGAGGCACAGGTGTTCATGGCCGGGTATGTGGCCCGCGAGCCGCGGTTCCGCATCACGACCCGGGGTATCTCCAGCGTCACACTGCGGGTGGCCTGCACTCCGCGGTGGGTGGACCGCGAGACGGGTGAGTGGACGGACGGGGAAACCTCGTTCGTCACCGTCCTGTGCTGGCGCACGCTGGCCGACAACGTCGCGAAGTGCCTGCACAAGGGGGAGCCCGTGCTGGTCAAGGGCCGGCTCCACGTCCGGCCGTACGAGAAGGACGGGGCCTCACGGCTGGCGGTCGAGATCGAGGCCACCTCGGTCGGGCACGACCTGGCCCGCGGTGTGGCCAGCTTCCAGCGGCCCCGGCGGCCTGCGGCCGAGAACGGGACACCCGGGAACGGAACGTCCGGGAATGGGACGCCTGGGAACGCAATCGATCCGGCGCTGGCCGCTCTTGACCGCGCCGGCCTGAACGTGGCTGGTCTGGATACGGCTGGTCTGGCCGTGGCTGGCCTGGAGGGTGCTGGTCCAGACGGTGCTGGTCCAGACGGTGCTGGTCCAGACGGTGCTGCTCTCGGCGGTGCTGGCCTGGATGGCGCCGGCGTGGATGGTGCCGGCGTGGATGGTGCCGGTCCAGATGGGGCCGGTTCAGACGGGGCCGGCGAACCCGCGGGGGTGTCCGCGCCGTTCTGAGGGCACGCCGGGCCGGATCCACCAAATTGCCTGCCGGGCAGGCCCCTTGGCCCTACGCTGTTACCCAGCGTCATAGTTCGGCCGCTTCTAGAATACGGAATGTGACCGAAATGCCGGAGGGGCCTGCCTGCGGCAGTGATGGACAGGTGGCATGTCGGCAGTCCAGCGCACGATGCACCGCGAGGACCGCGGCGGGTCAGGGGACCGTCCCGAAGCGCCGTGGGCCTTCGATCGGTTGCCCCGCCGGCGGCGGTTGCGCGCGTACCTGATCGCGGTCACCGCCACGGAGTTCCTCCTGGCGGCCTGGCAGCTGTCCCGGCTGCAGCCGCACGGCGGCCAGCTGGGGCTCTTCGCGGCCGTCCTCGGCTGCGGGGTGGTCTGCGTCGAGGCGACCCGGCGCGGGGGAGCGCCGCCGGCAGGTACGCATGATCTGCTCACCGCCTGGTGGCTCCCGGCCGCGCTGCTGCTGCCGCCCGAGTACGCGCTGCTGGGCCCGGTACTGATCGGCGGGTACGCACACTGGCGGGCCCGGCAGGGACCGCTGTACTGGCGGGCGTTCACGGCGGCCGCGCTGGGCCTGGCCGGGGCGGCCAGCTCTTTCCTGTTCCACGGCCTGTCCAGCCTGGTCCATCCGCACGGGCCGTGGCTGCGCGATCCGGTGATGGTGCTCGGGGCCGCGTGCTGTGCCGCGCTGTTCGTGCTCGTCAACGCGATCCTGATCGTCCTGGCCGGGCGGGCCGCGCGGCCGGGTGAGTCGTGGCCCGGTGCCTTCCGGCCGGGTGCCACCCGGGACTTCGAGAGCCTGCTGGTCAACGCGGCCGGGCTGTGCGCGGGGGTGCTGGTCACCATCGCCTGCACGTTCAGCTGGGCCATGCTGGTTGTCGCGCTGCCGCCGGTCATCCTGCTCCAGCGCAGCCTGCTGCACCAGCAGCTGCGCGCCGAGGCCCAGTCTGACCCCAAGACCGGCCTGCTCAACGCCGTGGCCTGGCAGCGGGACGCGGAGCGGTGGATCCGCCGGGCCCGGCGGCTCAGCGTGCCCGCCGCGATCCTCCTGGTGGACATCGACCACTTCAAGCGGGTGAACGACACCTACGGGCACCTGGCCGGCGATGAGCTGCTCGCGGCGACGGCCAGCACGCTAGGCCAGCATGTGCGGGCCTGCGACGTGCTGGGCCGGTTCGGCGGCGAGGAGTTCGTGGCCGTACTGCCCGGGGCGGGGCAGCAGGAGGCCTGCCACATCGCCGAGCGGCTGCGCGGCCGGGTCCGGGATATCGCCGTGCAGGCCCGCGGGGCCACGGTCACCGTCACCGTCTCGATCGGGGTGGCCGCGCTGGGCGTGGACGGCGGCGACCTCTTCGAACTGCTGGCTGCGGCCGACGCTGCCCTGTACCGGGCCAAGAAGTCAGGCCGGGACCGGGTGTGCACCCTTCCCCCGCGCGGGGGCGTCTGACCCGCTGTGCTGATGCCTCTAACCTTGAAGCATGCCGGAATTTATCTATCAGATGCATGCCGCCCGCTTGGTGAAGGGCGACAAGGTCCTCCTTGATGAAGTCACGCTGGCGTTCTTCCCCGGGGCCAAGATCGGTGTGGTCGGACCCAACGGTGCTGGCAAGTCCACCTTGCTGAAGATGATGGCGGGCCTGGAGCATCCGTCCAATGGCGATGCGCGCCTGTTCCCCGGCTTCACGGTGGGATTGCTGAGCCAGGAGCCAGGGCTGGATGAGACCAAGACCGTGCTGGGTAACGTCCAGGACGGGGTGGCGGAGACCAAGGCCCTGCTGGACGAGTACAACGAGATCGCCGAGAAGATGGCGACGGACTACTCCGACGAGTTGCTGGAACAGATGGGCCAGCTCCAGGAGCAGCTTGATCACCGCGACGCCTGGGACCTGGACAGTCAGCTGGAGCAGGCCATGGACGCGCTGCGCTGCCCGCCCCCTGACTCCGATGTAACTGTGCTGTCCGGGGGAGAGCGCCGCCGGGTGGCCTTGTGCAAGCTGCTGCTGTCCCAGCCGGACCTGCTGCTGCTGGATGAGCCGACCAACCACCTGGACGCGGAGAGCGTGCAGTGGCTGGAGCAGCACCTGGAGAAGTACCCCGGGACGGTCGTGGCGGTCACCCACGACCGGTACTTCCTGGACAACGTGGCGCAGTGGATCCTGGAGCTGGACCGCGGCCACACCTACCCCTACGAGGGCAACTACTCGACCTACCTGGAGACCAAGGCCTCCCGGATCAAGGTCGAGGGCGCGAAAGACGCGAAGCGCCGCAAGCGGCTGGAAGACGAGCTGGAGTGGGTCCGCTCCAGCCCCCGGGCCCGCCAGTCCAAGAGCCGCGCCCGGCTGGAGCGCTACGAGGAGATGGCGGCCGAGGCCGACAAGCACCGCAAGCTCGACTTCGAGGAGATCCAGATCCCGCCGGGCCCCCGGCTGGGCAGCCAGGTGGTCGAGGTCACTGACCTGACCAAGGGCTTCGGTGACCGGGTGCTGATCGACGGGCTGAGCTTCTCGCTGCCGCGCAACGGTCTGGTCGGGGTCATCGGCCCGAACGGGGTCGGCAAGACCACGCTGTTCAAGATGATCGTGGGCGATGAGCAGCCGGATTCGGGCCGCATCAAGATCGGTGACACCGTCAAGATCGCCTACGTGGACCAGCTGAGGTCCGGGATCGATCCGGCCAAGAACGTCTGGGAGGCCATCTCCGGGGGAGAATCCACGATCCGGGTGGGCAACGTGGAGATCCCCAGCCGGGCCTACGTGGCTGCGTTCGGCTTCAAGGGCCCCGACCAGCAGAAGCCGGCCGGGATGATGTCCGGCGGCGAGCGGGGCCGGGTCAACCTGGCCCTGACCCTGCGCCAGGGTGGCAACCTGCTGCTGCTCGACGAGCCCGCCAACGACCTGGACGTGGAGACCCTCGGCTCGCTGGAGCGGGCGCTGCTGGAGTTCCCGGGCTGTGCCGTGATCACCAGCCACGACCGGTGGTTCCTGGACCGCATCGCCACGCACATCCTGGCCTGGGAAGGCGGCTCGAACTGGTTCTGGTTCGAGGGAAACTTCGAGTCCTACGAGAAGAACAAGATCGAGCGGCTGGGTGCGGACGCGGCCCGGCCGCACGCGGTCACCTACCGCAAGCTGACCCGGGGGTAGGTCAGGCCGGACTGAGCCCCAGGTCCGGTCGGTCCGGTCGGGTCTGCACGTTGACCAGGCTGTTCGCGGCCATGATCAGGTAGTCCCAGAGCTGGGCGTCGAGCGCGGGCTCCAGCCCGATCTGGTCGAGCGCGGCGCGCATGTGGCGCAGCCAGGCGTCGCGCTCGGCGTCGCCGATGGCGAAGTGCCGGTGCCGCATCCGCAGCCGCGGGTGGCCCCGCAGCTCGTTATAGGTGGCCGGGCCGCCCCAGTACTGGATGAGGAACAGCCGCAGGTGCTCCTCGGCCGGACCCAGGTCCTTGCTGGGGTACACGGCGCGCAGCGCGGGGTCCGCTGCCACGCCCTCGTAGAACAGACGGGTCAGACGGCGGAAGGTCTCCTCGCCGCCGACCGCCTCGTAAAAGCTCAGTTCCCTGGTGTCGTCCATCGCGTGCTCCAGGGTAGTGCCCCACCGGGCAGACGGAGGCGGTGAGGGCGGGGGTAATGCTCGGTCAGTCCTCCATGGGGCCGGGGGCGTGGGCCTGGGCGTCGGCCCGGGCTGCGGGGCCCGCGCCGATGGCCGTGGCTACCGGTTCCCCGGGCAGCGACGCGGAAGCCAGTGCGTTCTTCAGCCGCTCCCGCAATTCCCGGGCCACCTCCCACTGCCGCAACGGCAGCGTCCTGGCCACCAGCCGCATCACGATGACCTCGCTGGACACCGACTCGACGCCCCAGACCTCCGGCTCCTCCATGATCACGTCATGCCAGCGCGGTTCGGTCCACATCTGGTCGGCGGTGTCCTTCATGGTCTGGCGCACCTCGGGCAGATCCTGGTCGTAGGCTACGGGGAAGTCGACCACAGCGCGGGCCCAGCCCTGTGACTCGTTGCCGATCCGGTTGATGGTTCCGTTGCGCACGTGCCACACCACCCCGTTGACGTCGCGCAGCCGGGTGACCCTGAGGCTGACCGCCTCGACGGTCCCGGTGGCATCCCCCGCGTTGATCACGTCGCCCACCCCGTACTGGTCCTCCAGCAGCATGAAGATCCCGGACAGGAAGTCGCGCACCAGGCTCTGCGCGCCGAAGCCGATGGCCAGGCCAAGGACGCCCGCGCTGGCCAGCACCGGGGCCAGGTTAAGGCCGAGGTCGCCGGCGATGGTCACGGCCGCAATGCCGAAGATGAGCACCGACGCCGCATTGCGCAGGATCGAGCCGAGGGCCTTGGCCCGCTGCCGCCGGCGCTCCCCGAGCAGCACCGCGTCAGCCTTCCCATTGCCTCCCCCCTTCGCCACCCGGGCGGTGATCCTGTTGATCAGCCGGTGGGCTGCGATCCGGATGAGAACCGCGATCAGCAGCACGAAGATGATCCGCAATGCCGCGCTGAGCGGCTGGGCCAGCCACACGCTGACCAGCCCGGCGGCGTTGCGGTTGTGCAGGATGTCCCAGGCCAGCCGGCAGGCGATCCCGGGATCCTTACCGCAGGCGGAGTCCAGGGTGTCGCTGGGTGCTGAGCTGAGAGCGCGCGCCGCGAGGAGCGCTTGCGAGATCACGGAGGATTCCTTTCGCCACTCGGGGGAAGAGGCGGCCGGGCCGGGCGCGGAACGCCAGCAGCGGGGCCGGGCCGGGGCCGCTCCCCATAGTGGCCGGCAGACCCGGCTGTCCTGGCCATGTCCGGGCGGCCAGGAACGTATCTCCGAAGCAGTTTGGTATCAGTCCGTGCGATTGTGATGACGCAGCCCAGGGGAGCGTGCAGGATGCAACGTGTAGAGAGAGAATTGCACGGATGGTTTCCGGGCCGAACGGGTGGTGGGTATTTCCTTGATTTGGTCGGCGGAGAGCACTTTAGATGTAACAGTGAGTTAGCTCGGTCGGCGGGGCGGACGCGGGACGGGGCCCAGAGGAGGAACGGGACATGGGAGCACGGCGCGCCCGGTCAGAGGCAGGTGTGGCTGCACCACGACTACTGCTCAGCGAGGTGAGCCAGGCCGGCCCGGACCGGGCCGGGCCGGGCGGCGCCCCGGGACCCGCGGGCCTGGAAGCCCGGCAGGAGATCTCGATGGCCCGGGCCATCCGGGCGCACTGCCTGGCGTGCGGCCAGTCCGTCGCGGACATCGCGCTCATGATCCACAGCCAGTGCGGTCCCGCGTTCGGCACCAGGCTGGTACGTGCCCAGAGGCTCGCCCTAGGCATCGCTCTCGCGGACGTTGTCGCGCAGGTCAGAGCGCGGTATGTGAACGAGGGGCGGACCGCGCCGCGGTTCAGCGAGACCCTGCTGTCCTCCTACGAAGGCGGCCAGAAGCGGCCTGGCCCTGAGTACCTCCACTACTTGTGCTGTGTTTACCAGGCCGAGCCGGCCGACCTCGGTTATGAGGGACCCTGCCTGTGCGGGCAGTGGCACCGCGCGCCGGTGCTGACGCGGCCTGGGCCCGCGCCCGCGCCCGCGGCGCCGGTGCCGGGCGGACCAGGCTCATCCCCCTGGTACCGCGGTGCCGTCCCGGTCGCCGGCCGTACCGCGCCGCCGATACTCACCGCAGTCCCCAGTGCGGGCGAAGCCGACCCAGCGGAGCCCGGGACCCCCTGGCCGGGAGCGGCCGTCGGGAGGCCGGTCGGGCGGGCCGCCACGCAATTGCCTGGGCTGGAGCCGCCCGCTGCCGACCAATGCGATCCGGCCCGCCCCGATCCGTCCCGATCCGTCCCGGCCCGGCCTGATCCGTCCCGGCCTGATCCGTCCCGGCCTGATCCGTCCCGGCCTGATCCGGCCCGGCCTGATCCGTCCCGGCCTGATCCGTCCCGGCCTGATCCGGCTCAGCCTGATCCGGCTCAGCCCGATCCGGCCTGGGCGGTGCCGTTACTGCCCGATGCCGGATCAGCCCATCCTGGCCAGCCGAGCGTGGGCGAGGTGGACGACGATCTGGTGCGCCGCACGCTGCTGCGCCTGATGGCCGATCCCGGAGCCGCTGTCAACGGCCGGTTCTTCGGCGCCGTCGAGCGGATCCGCCGCCGGCTGGACGAGGCCCTGCTCGGAGCGACAGTCTCGGTGGCCATGCTGGACCACTGGGAGGGGATGACCGGCGAGTACGGCCGGCAGTACATGACGGTGCCGCCGATGCGGCTGCTCTGCGACGTGCTTCTCGATCTCGGTGATGTCCGGCGGATGTCTGAGCAGCGCCAGCCGCTTGAGTTCGTGGAGCGGCTCTGCCGCCTGGCGGCGCGGCTGGCCGGGCTGGCCGGCATGACCATGATCGATGCGGGGGACCACCGGCTGGCCCGGTCGTTCTTCAGCACTGCGCGGACCGCTGCGGACGAGACCGGGGACCGGCACCTGCGGGCCTGGGTCGCGGTCCGCGAGTCGCTCGTGCCGCTGTACTACGGGGATCCAGCGCAGGCCGCGGCGGCCGCCCGGGCCGCCGCAGACCTGGCCGGGCACCAGCCCTGCGTGGCCGGCGTGATGGCCCCCGTCGTGGAGGCGCGGGCGCTGGCCCGGCTGGCCCGGGCCCGGTCCGGCGGGACCATGCGGGGCCATTCCGGCGGGCGCGGCGGTGCGGGCGGGGCCGAGGTACGCCGGGCCAGCGCGGCCCTGGACCGGGCGCACGAGTCGCTCGACGAGCTGCCCGAGGAGGAGCGGTGGGACACCGTGTACGGGTACACCGAACGGCAGTTGCTGTTCCACCAGGGCGACGCGCTGGTGACCCTGGGCGATAACCGCGGCGCCGACGACGCGTTCGGGCAGGCCTTGCGGCTGTACTCACCGGCTGAGTTCCTCGACCGTGCGCTGGTCACGCTCGGCCAGGCCCGGTGCCGGCTGCAGGCCGGTGAGCCCGAGGAGGCGCTGCGGCTGAGCCAGGACACCCTGCTCGGCCTGCCCAGCCAGCATCGCCCGGGCATCGTGCTGCGCTCGGCGCGGTCACTGGGCGAGGCGGTGGCGGCCAAGCATGGCGATTTCCCGGCCGTGCGGGATTATCGCGAGGCGCTGGTCAGCGGCTGAGCCAAGGCTGGCCTGGCTCGGGGGCGCTGGCCTGGTTCAGAGTTCCAGGCCAGTCTGGTCGGCGAGGAAGGCCAGCGTGTCCGTGGAGAGTGTGACCGACCGGCTGACCGCGCGGGCGCCGTGGCCGACCTCCCGCTCCCGGCGGAGCAGGACTGGGCGCTCCGGCCACGGAGCCGACGTCGCGTACTGCAGCGCGGCGCACATCTTCCACGCGTGCACCGGATCGACGCGGGTGTCGTTGTCGAACACGGTGAACAGCGTGGCCGGGTACCGGGTGCCCGGCTGTACCCGGTGGTACGGGGAGTAGCCGAGCAGCCAGGCCAGCTCCACCGGGTCCGCGGCTGTGCCGTACTCGTCGTTCCAGGTCTGGCCAAGCCCGAACCGCTCGTACCGCACCATGTCCAGCAGTGGGGCCGAGCACACCACGGCCCGGTACAGGTCCGGCCGCTGGGTAAGGGCCGCCCCGACCAGCAGCCCGCCGTTCGAGCCGCCGGAGATGCCCAGCTGACCCGGGGTGGTCCAGCCGCCGGCGATGAGGGCCTCCGCCGCCGCGTGGAAGTCGCCGAACACGGCCTGCTTGTGCTCACGCATCCCGGCTCGGTGCCAGTCTTCGCCCTCCTCGCCACCGCCGCGCAGCGCCGCGATCGCGTACACGCCGCCAGCCTCCACCCAGGCCAGGATGGACGCCGAGTAGGCGGGCACCATGCTGATGCCGAAGCCGCCATAGCCGTACAGGATGGCAGGCCGGGGCCGTTCCGGGGGGTCACCCCCGGGCCGGCCCTGATCACCAGCATCGCGACCTCGGTGCCGTCCTTCGACGTGAACGTGACCTGGCGGGTGCGCACGTCCGGTACCTCGACCGCGCCGGGGGCCTCCGCCCAGCGGGCGACCTCCCCAGTGCGCGCGTCGTAGTGGTACACGGCCGCCGGGGTGGTGTTGTCGGTGTAGCCGAACCACGCCTCGTGCCCGCCCTCCGGCCGGGCGCTGATTCCCCCGGTCGTCCCGAGCCGGGGGGCGCCGCCCGGCTGGCCGGTCCCGGGCAGGGCCAGCGTGCCCGTCTGCTCGCCGGTGGCCAGGTCGTGCACGGTGATCTCGCTGATGGCGTGCCTGGTCCAGGAGACCACCAGCACCGGGCGGTCCAGACCCGTGCCGTCCAGGATGGCGAAGTCGGTCAGGATCGCGGTGGGGTCCTGGCCGACGAGGTCGCGCCAGCGTTCCGGCTCCGGGTGCGCCGGGTCGGACACGGCCAGCCTGCCCCGCGGCGCGCCCGCGTCGGTGAGGACGTAGAGCCGGCCGTCCCGCCCCGCGTGCACCCCGGTCCGGGCGTCCACGCCTTCCTGCACCACCCGTAGGAGCGGCGTGGCCGGCCCGGAGGCGGCCAGGTCGGCGAGCCACACGTCGTTGCGGGGAGCGGTGCCCTGGGCGGCCGAGATCACCAGCCAGCGGCCGTCCCGGCTGACCGACACCCCGTAATAGTTCGTCTTGTCCCGGCCCGCGCCGAAGACCAGCACGTCCTGCCCGGCGGGCGTGCCGACCGTGTGCAGGTACACCCGGCGGTGGAACTGCTCCTCACCCGGCGGGACCTGATCCGGCGGGAGCTTGCGGACGTAATAGAACGCCTGGCCGCCGGGCAGCCAGGCCACCGGCGAGTAACGGCAGCGGCTGACAGGGCCGTCCACCCGCGCGCCAGACATGACATCCAGCACCCGGAGTTCTGACTCCTCGTCCCCGCCGGACGACAGCTGGTAGGCGAGCAGCCGGCCCTCCTGGTCCGGCTGCCAGGAATCAAGCGTGGTCAGCCCGGCCGGATCCAGGGCCGCCGGGTCGATGAGCACCCGCTCCGGCTCGCCGGGCGCGGCGGTCAGCAGCGCCGCGTGCTCCTGTCCCGGCAGGCGGCGCATGAAGAACTGCCGCGGCCCGCGCCAGGCCGGGGCGCCGACGTACCCGGCGGCCATCAGTTCCTGGAGGCGGGCCGCCAGCCCGGACCGTCCGGGCAGCCCGGCCTCGGCGTGGGCCCACAGCGCGTCCTGGGCAGCCAGCCACTCCTGGGTGCCCGCACTGACTGCATCCTCCAGCCAGCGATACGCGTCGGGCACCCGGTGGCCGAGCACAACCTCAGCCAGGTCGTCGCGGCGGGCCGGGGGATACCCCAGTGCCTGCGGGTCCGCGGGCGCCGTGGGAGAGCCGGAGGCAGTCATGGACGCACCCTACGGGAATGACATTTAGGAGAACCGCCACGCCGGCGTTATGCCTCTCCGGGCTCTGCCGGTTACGCTGTTCTTGGCTCGCGCGCTGTGCTTCCCTGAACCTCAGGGGACCTACCTGGACTCCCAGGGGCTGGCCCGGCACACTAGTGCTTGCCTACCGCACCAGGCAGGAGGCGGGCTTGCGACGGGTACTGCTGCTCAACGTGACGTATGAGCCGTTGACCACGGTCGGCCTGCGGCGTGCGGTGTGCCTGGTCCTGGGCGAGAAGGCCGAAGTCGTGCACGACGATTCGGAGGGTGCCTTGTTGCGCTCCTCCTCGATGGTCATCGTCACGCCGTCGGTGATCAGATTGCGCCGGTATGTCCGTATTCCGCATCGCAGCCGGGTCCCGCTGACCCGGGGTGCGCTGATGCGCCGGGACAACTACCTGTGCGCGTACTGCGGCCGCAAGGCCGAGACCATCGACCACGTGATCCCGCGCAGCAAAGGCGGCCCTCACGCCTGGGAGAACTGCGTGGCCTCCTGCATGCGCTGCAACCACAGCAAGGCCGACCGGCTGATCGAGGAACTCGGCTGGACCATGAGCCGGATCCCGGCCGCGCCGCGCGGCGCGCACTGGCGGCTCATCGGCGCGGCGAACGACGGCGATCCGCAATGGGCCGCCTATCTTCCGGAATCCACCGCCGCCTAATCTGGGCTAGCAGGGCACTGAGCCAGCAGGGATCGAGCCGGGCGGGGCAGCCCGAGGCAGCGAGGCGGCGGTAATGCACCGCGATATCTTCACCCCTGACCACGACGCGTTCCGGGAGATGGTGCGGGAGTTCATCGCCCGCGAGGTGACGCCGTACCACGATCAGTGGGAGCGGGACGGGATGGTGTCCCGCGAGGTGTGGCTGGCCGCCGGGCGGGCGGGCCTGCTCGGCATCGACGTGGATGAGAAATACGGTGGCGGGGGCAACCCCGACTACCGCTTTTACCTGATCCTCGACGAGGAGTTCGCCCGGGCCGGGGCCACCGGCCCCGGGTTCGCCGTGCACAACGACATCAACGGGCAGTACTTCCTCCGGCTGTGCACCCCGGATCAGCGGGACCGCTGGCTGCCCGGATACTGCTCGGGGGAGATCATCACCGCCATCGCGATGAGCGAGCCCGGCGCGGGCAGCGACCTGCAGGGCATCCGGACCACCGCGGTCCGCGATGGGGACTGCTACGTGCTGAACGGCCAGAAGACCTTCATCTCCAACGGCCAGCTGGCCGACCTGGTCATCGTGGTGGCCCGGACCGACACCGGAGCCGGGCACCGGGGGATCAGCCTGCTCGTGGTGGAGCGCGGGATGGCCGGGTTCGAGCGGGGCCGGAACCTGGAGAAGGTCGGCATGCACGCGCAGGACACCTCGGAGCTGTTCTTCTCCGATGTGGCCGTGCCCGCCGCGAACCTGCTCGGTGAGGAGGGCGGCGGCTTCGTCGCGCTCATGCAGAACCTGCCCCGGGAGCGGGTGGCGATCGGGGCGACCGCGCTGGCGGCCGCGGAGAAGGTGTTCGAAGACACGCTGGCCTACTGCAAGCAGCGGCAGGCCTTCGGGCGGCCCATTGGCAGCTTCCAGCACAACCGCTTCACGCTGGCCGAGATGGCCACCGAACTGGCCGTGGCCCGGGCCTTCACCGACCGGGCGGTGGCGCAGCACACCGACGGCGAGCTGTCCAACACCGATGCGTCCATGGTCAAGTGGTGGGACACCGAGCTGTGCAACCGGGTGGTGGACCGCTGCCTCCAGCTGTTCGGCGGC
The DNA here is from genome assembly GCA_963770545.1 of uncultured Actinomycetes bacterium. GTDB lineage: Bacteria > Actinomycetota > Actinomycetes > Streptosporangiales > Streptosporangiaceae > RYN-230. Next base: position 446,410 of record CAVYQF010000034.1, read on the forward strand.
TACGGCTATATGACCGAGTACCCCGTGGCCCGGGCGTTCGCGGACAGCCGGGTTCAGACGATCTTCGGTGGGACCACCGAGATCATGAAGGAGATCATCGGCCGGGACCTGGGGGTCTGAGCACCACGGACCCGGTGGTCAGCCTGGGTGCCTCCGGGTGGTCCTGAATCCCTTGAAGTGACCGTTGAGCACCTGGCCGACCTTGGCCAGCAGGTCGGCCTCGGAGAACGGCTTCTCCACCAGGGCCACCCCGGGTTCGAGCCGGCCCTGGGAGGCGAGGACGGGCCGGGCGTAGCCGGACATATAGAGCACTTCGGTCCCGGGCTTGATCCCCAGTACCTGTTCGGCGACTTCCTTGCCGAGCAGGTGCGGCATGACGACGTCGGTGACGAGCAGATGGATCTCACCTTCGTAGTCGCGGGCGATCTCGAGGGCTTCCGGGCCGCTGGCCGCGGTGATCACCTGATAGCCGTTGCGGGCCAGGATCCGCCGGGTGACCTCGCGCAGGGCGGCCTCGTCCTCGACGACCAGAACGGTCTCTCCGCTGGGCGTCCGCTGGTAGGTGTCCTCGGATGCCTCCAGGTTGCCGGCCGGCCCGGTGGCGGGCAGCGTGATGCTGAAGGTCGTGCCCCCACCAGGTTCGGAATAGATGCGGATGTGACCGTCGGCCTGGGTGAGGATTCCGTAGACGGTGGCCAGGCCGAGCCCGGTCCCCCCCTCGTCTGACTTGGTGGTGAAAAACGGCTCGAACGCGTGCGCCACGACCTCAGGGGCCATCCCGGTGCCGGTGTCGCTGACCCGCAGCCGCACTTGCTGTCCCGCCGGCGATTCCGATCCCCCCGCGATGGAATCCGCGTCCACGGTGATGTTGCTGGTATCGATGGTCAGCGTCCCGCCGGCGGGCATGGCGTCGCGGGCGTTGACGGCCAGATTGACCAGCACCTGCTCCAGCTGCCCCGGATCGGCCAGGACCGGGTGCAGGTCACCGGCCAGCGAGATGGCCAGCTCGACGTGCTCGCCGAGGGTCCGGCGCAGCATTTCCTCCACCGCGGTCACGACCGTGTCGAGGTCGAGCACCTGGGGCTGGACCACTTCCCGGCGGGCGAAGGCGAGCAGCTGGCGGGTGAGGCTGGCCGCCCGTTCGCCGGCCCGGCTGATCTGCTCGAGGTCGTCATGCGCCGATTCGCAGCGCCCGGCCCAGTCCGATTCGGCCGCCGCAGCCAGTTCCTGAGCGGCGAACTCCGCGTAGTTGAGGATTACCGCGAGGAGGTTGTTGAAGTCGTGCGCGACCCCGCCGGCCAGCTGCCCCAGGCTCTCAAGGCGCTGGGCCTGAGCCAGCCGTTCCTGCGACTTGTCCTGCCGCCGCCTGTCCTTCATGATGCGTGTCTCGCGTCGAGGGTGAAGAAGAAGGTGGCACCGCTGCCCACTTCGCTCTCCGCCCAGATGCGGCCGCCGTGGCGCTGGATGATCCGTTGCACGCTGGTCAGGCCGATTCCGGTCCCGGCGAAGTCGGTGTCGGCGTGCAGCCGCTGGAACGGCTCGAACAGTTTGGCCGCATAGGCGGGGTCGAAGCCGGCCCCGTTGTCCCGCACGAAACAGCAGGTCTCGGCGTCCTCGGCGGTCACGGTGCCGAACTCGATGGCGGCATCCTCCCGCCGGGCGGTGAACTTCCAGGCGTTTCCGACCAGGTTCTCTAGCACCGTGCGGGTAAGGCTGCGATCCGCGGTCACCACGACACCGTCCTGGATGGTGATGCGTACCTGCCGGCCGGGTTCAGCGGACCGCAAGTCGCCGGCGATGTCGGCGACCTCCACGCTGAGATCGACGCGCCCGAGGTGCATCGGGCTGCGCGAGACCCGAGCCAGCTGCAGCAGGTCGTCGATGAGCGCGGCCATCCGCTCGCTGGCGGCCTGGATCCGCCCGGCGTACCCGCGGCCGGTTTCACCGAGCTGATCGCCGTACTCTTCCAGCAGCGCTTCGCTGTACCCGCTCAGCGCCCGCAGCGGGGCGCGCAGGTCATGGGAGACCGAGTAGCCGAATGCCTCCAGGTTCTTGTTCGCCAGGGCCAGGTCAGCGGTGCGCCGCTGGACACGGGTCTCAAGCTCGGCGTTGAGCGTCCGGATTTCGGCTTCGGCGTCGCGCTGCGCGGTGAGGTCACGAATGGCCCCGACGAACAGCAGCGGGTGGCCGTCCGCGTCGCGGACCACGGCCCGGTTCGCCTCGACCCAGACCACGCCACCATCCTTTCTCAGGTCCCGTTTTTCCATCACAAAGCTGTCGATTTCCCCGGCCCGCAGGCGTTCCAGGTTGGCCAGGTCGGCGTCGAGATCGTCGGGATGGGTGATGTCCTGGATCCGCAGGCGGCTCAGCTCGTCGGCCGCGTACCCGGTGATCTCGCAGAGTCGCGGGTTGACCCGGACCAGTTCGCCGCTGAGGGTCAGCTCCTCGATGCCGATGGGCGCGTTATCGACCAGGGTGCGGAGCCGCTCCTCAGACACGCGCAGCGCCTGGTGGGCTAGGGCCGTCTGGGTCTCCGCCGCGCGCTGCGCCGATAGGTCGGTGAGAAGCAGGCACCGCAGCAGCATGCCGTCGAGATCGAAGCCGCTCACCGCCAGCAGGATGGGCACGGTCGTGCCGTCCGGCCGGTCCAGCGTCACCTCGCCGTGGGCATTGTCGCCGACGCCGACATCGAGCAGCCGGGTGAACTCCGCCCGGTGGGCGGGGGCGACGAGGTCTAGTACCGGGGTGCCGGTCAGTTCTGTTCCGCCGTGGCCGGTCATCGCGCCCAGCCGCGGGTTGGCGTCCAGAATCAGCCCGCGCGGAGAGACGGTAGCGGCGCCTTCACTCATTGCCTCCACGAGGAGCCGGTAGGTGCGGTCGGCGCTGGCCACGGAGTAGACCTGCTCCTGGCCGGGCGGCCCGATCACCAGCGAGTTGACGGTGCCGCCCCGGATCGCCTCGATTGTCTCCTGCGCCTCGCGCAGCTGGGCGCGCAACTCGGCCAGCTCGGCGGTCTGCGTGCTGGCTTCTCCGTTCACAGTGGCACTGGGCCAGCCAGGATCCGTGACCTTGCGAACCGGCGATGTAGGCATGGCCTCACTCATCCGGCGCCGCGTGCTTGCCGCTCGTCTCCAGCGGGCCGAGTTCGAGTGCCAGGCGTACCCGGGTGGCGTCTGAGAGATCCCCGACGAGCCGGCGTAGCGGCGCAGGCATATGCCTGACCAGCGTCGGCGCGGCGAGGACATGATCCCGCACGACCGCCGCCGGTTGCTGCTGCACATCGATGATCTCCAGGTCGACCTGGCCGTCGAGTTCTTCCTCGCACAGTTGCCGCGCGTTCTCGATGGCGTGGATGGAATGCGGCGACGCGCCATTGACATAGAGGGTCAGCGCCCAGCGGTCAGCAGGCTCGGCCCGGGTCATGTCGTGGTCCTGCTCGGCTGCCGGACCTGCAGGCCGACGAGGAGACGGTCGGTATCGGAGAGATCGCCGACGATCTTCCTGATCGGCACCGGGAGCTTGCGGACCACGGTGGGCACGGCCAGGATCTGATCGTCGGCGGCCAGCCGCGGGTTTTCCAGCAGGTCCACCACCTCGATCCGGTAGCGGCCAGGCACATTCTCTTCACAGGCCCGGCGCAGGTTCTCGATGGCCCGGATGCTGTTGGGCGACTGGCCGGTCACGTACAGGCGCAGATCCCAGGACTCATCCCAGGACCCATCGGCGTCGGCTTGATCGGTCCCGCCCGGGGTGTGCGGCTGGCTCATCGTGGCCTTCCGTTGCTGGGGGCATCGGCCCAGCGCTTGGTGGCCATGGACTGCCGGTCTGTCTCGGCCTCAGCGACCTGGCGGCGTTCGCGGCGGTCGATCCGGTCGATTTCCGCCCGCTCGGCGGCGAGCTGGTCCTGCACCGCGACGAGGTGGGCTTCTCCTTCGCTGATCCGGCCGCGCAGCTCACGCCGGTGACGTTCCACATCGTCGGCCTGGTCCGCTTCCGCATCGCGCTCGACGGCCTCCTGGGCCAGCCGGGCTGAGCCAGCCAGCATCCCGGCCGGTCCGACGTATACCTCGACCAGCTCGATGCCGTGATCGGTGAGCACGAACTCCCGGACCTGATTCGAGTGGGCCGTGCCCCGCGACTTCAGCACGAACAGCAGCCGGTTCCGTTCTCCGTTGGCCTCGACATTGCGCAGCAGCAGCCAGTTATCCACCAGCGACGAAACCTCTATTGAGCTCGTTTCGTCCCCGTGGCCGAGCGAGGTAGCCATGGTGGTGATCTCACGGCTCTTGAGCAGGTCGAATTGACGGGACACCAGTGAGGTCACCTCCGAGCTGGAGGCCCCGTTGGCCAGCCCGGCTATCCCGTCCAGCACCGCCACCGACGGCGAGACCTCCTCGATCAGCTGGGCCAGCACGGCTAGATGGGTCTCCAGCCCGTACGCGGACGGGCGTGCCGACCAGATGCGCAGCAAGCCCGCGTCCACCCACGGCTTCAGGTCGAGGCCAAGGGAGCGCATGTTGCGCAGGACCTGGGCGGGCGACTCCTCGAGCAGGACCCACAGCGCCCGCTCACCTCGCGTGCAGGCCGCGTTCACCAGGTGCGCCCCGAGCGAGGTCTTGCCGGTGCCCGCCGTCCCGGTCACCAGACTGGTCGAGCCGCGGAACACGCCGCCGCCCAGCATGTGATCGAGGCGGTCCACCCCGGTTGACATCCGCTCATCGGAGGCGCGGTAGTCGAGCGCGACCGATGTGATCGGCAGTACGACGAAGCCCCGGGCGGAGATCAGGAACGGGAACTCGTTGGTGCCGTGCGCGGACCCGCGGTACTTGACCACCCGGAGCCGGCGGGTAGAGATCTCCTCGGTCACCCGGTGGTCGAGCACAATCACGCAATCGGTGACGTACTCCTCAATCCCGTGCCGGGTCAGGCTCCTGTCGCCCCGTTCACCGGTCATGATGGCGGTCACGTCCCGCTCTTCCAGCCAGCGGGCCAGCCGGTTGAGTTCCGACCGGATGGTCGAGTCGTCTCCGAACGCGCCGAACAGCACCTCGACGGTGTCCAGCACGACCCGCCGGGCACCGATCCGGCCGATCGCGTCGTCGATGATCAGGAAGAGCGGCTCAAGGTCGAACGCTCCCGTGGCGATGATCTCGGCGGGCTCGACTTGGAACGAGATCACTGCGAGCAGGCCGTCCCGCTGGAGCTGATCGAGGTCGAAACCGAGCGAGCGCACGTTCAGGGTGACCTTCTCCGCGGACTCCTCGAAGCTCACCAGCACGCCGGGCTCGCCGTACTGCCGGGCCCCGGCGACCAGGAATTCCAGCCCCAGCAGCGTCTTGCCCGCGCCCGCGCTGCCCGCGACCAGTGATACCCGGCCCCGTGGGAGCCCGCCCTCGGTGATCTGATCCAGACCGGAAATGCCGGTGGGCGCTTTCTCCAGGCCGGGGCCCATCGTCTCTTCTTCCGCGCCGGTCAGCCTTGTGGTGTTCACGTACTGCCCCCCACTCGGTCGTGCCACGAATTTCCGTCACCGGAATACCCGCGTAATTGCACCATACAGTTAAAGCGGGGATATTGCATCACCCGGCAATAAAGTATATATCGGACAAGTCGTGTCACGTTGCGGTCCGCTGTTAATCGATTGCGAATCTGCCCAGGTGTATAGTGACTGAAGATAGTTCTGGGTGGGAATTCATGCCTTGTCGCAGGGCAGGGAAGGCTTCCTGGAACCGGTTCCGGCCAATACGGGGGTAGGGTGACCCAGCTAAGGCTTGAGGACGGCCTGCACTTCCCGGAGTCCGAGCTTCTCCCGGCGATCGTCAGATCCTCCGGTGATGCCATCGTGGGCAGTAATACCGGCGGGCTGGTCACCACGTGGAACCCGGCGGCCGAGAAAATCTACGGCTACCGGGCGGAGGAGATAGTCGGCCAGCCGCTGACCATCCTGTGCCCCGCGGAGCGGATCGGCGAGATCGAGGAGGTCCTCGACAAGATCGGCCGTGGCGAGCCCGTCGTGCATCACGAGACCGTGTGGCGCCGCAAGGACGGCAGCAAGTTCCCGGTGTCGGTGACGACGTCCCCCATCCGCAACGACGGCGGCGAGCTGATCGGCGTGTCGGCTATCACCCGCGACGTTACCGAGCAGCAGGCCCGGACCGCGGCCGAGTTCCGGCGCCGGTCGGAGGAGCTGGAGCGGGTCAACCAGGGCCTGGAGGCTTTCACCTACTCCATCGCCCACGACCTGCGCGCTCCACTGCGCGCGCTGGGCGGGTACTCCTCGGCGCTGATGGAGGACTGCGCGGACGACCTTGGCGAGGTCGGACGCGGTTACGCCGAGCGGATCCTCGCCGCCAGCGGGCAGATGTCCGCACTCATCGACGGCCTGCTGATCCTGTCGCATATCGCCCGGGCCACGATGCACCTCGACTGGATCGATCTCGGCGCCGAGGTGGCCCAGATCGCCGCCGACCTCCAGGGCGGCACACCGGGGCGCCGCGTCCATTTCGCTATCGAGCGCCCGGTCCAGGCCCGGGCGGACCGTCTGCTGGTCCGCACCGTCCTGCAAAACCTGATGCAGAACGCCTGGAAGTTCACCTCCGGCCAGGATGACGCGCTGATCGAGTTCGGCACGGCACCGGCCGGAGACGCCGCTGTGTGCTGCTACGTGCGCGACGACGGGGCCGGCTTCGACCCGCACTACGCCGGCCAGCTGTTCCAGCCATTCCAGCGGCTGCACCCGGTCGGCGATTTCCCCGGTCCCGGGATCGGCCTGGCCAGCGTCAAGCAGATAGTGGACCGGCACGGGGGACGGGCCTGGGCCGAAGGCGCGGTCGGCGAAGGCGCGACTTTCTTTTTCACCCTGGATGCGGAGGGAATCGCATGACGGCCCGGGCTATCCTGCTGGTCGAGGACAATCCTGACGATGAGATGCTGACGCTCCGGGCGCTGAAAAAGAACAGTATCGCCAATGATATTACCGTGGCTCACGACGGTGCCGAGGCCCTCGAGCTGATCTTCTCCAGAGCCAGCAGCGGCGAACCGCTTCCCGGCCTCATCCTGCTCGACCTTAAACTGCCCAAGGTTGACGGGCTGGAGGTAATGCGCAGGATTCGGGCCGATGAGCGGACGAGCATAATCCCGGTGGTCATCCTGACCGGCTCCAAATTGGACGAAGATATCCTGGCCGGCTACCGGGGCGGCGCCAATGCCTATGTGCGCAAACCGGTTAATTTCACGGAATTCGCCGGGGCGGTCAAGACCCTGGGGCTCTTCTGGCTGATCCTGAACGAGCCCGTGCCGGAGTTCATGCCGGAACCGGACTGACGAGGTGAGATCCATGAACGATGGGCATCAGGGCAACGGCCTGGACGCGAATGCGCCGGGGGCAGCCGTTGCTGCCGGGCAGCCAGGTAGCCCGGCTGCTGGCGGCGCGGAGATCACGGGCCGTCCTGCCCGCATCCTCATCCTGGAGGACGAACCGTGGGATGCCCAGCGCGCCCAGAGCCTGCTGCGGGACGCCGGTCTCGACTTCACTTCCGTGGTCGTGGACACCAAGGTCCTATTCGAGGAAGAGCTGGATTCCTTCCACCCCGACGTCATCTTGTCCGATTACCATCTGCCGGGCTTTTCCGGTGAGGCCGCCCTGGCGATCGCGCAGGAGCGCTACCCGGACGTGCCGTTCATTATCTGGTCCGGGGTCCTCGGAGACGAAGCGGCGGTCGCTCTCATCAAGCAGGGCGCCACGGACTACGTCTTGAAAGACCGTCCGGCCCGGCTGGCCTCGGTCATCGGGCGCGCTCTCGCCGAGGCCGAGCAGCGGAGGCGCCTGGCTGATCTCGATGAGCAGCTGCGCGAGGCGCAGCGCCTGGCCAGCCTGGGCCACCTGGGGGCGGCCGAACAGGCTATGAGCCTGACCCGTCAGCTCCTCGCCACGGCCCGCCGGGAAGTGACCGCCGCCGAACCTCATACCTGACCAGATCAGCGTCATACCTGACCAGATCCAGCGTCATACCTGACCAGATCAGCGCCGGGATCTACCGTGATGTCTCACTTAGTGTGATACAGTCATTACTATCTGTGGATACGAGATAAACGGGATGTGACCAGGCGTAGATCGGCCGTATCCCGCCCCGTCACTGAGAGAAGTGGGGCGATATGGCGAGCAATCGGTCTCTGCTTCACCACCGCAGCCGCGGGCGCCAGCAGGCGGCCAGTGCTCCCGACGTGGCCGCGGCCGCGAGGGAGGCGGTGGTCAGCTTCCTGCGCGACTCATCGATGGGGGCACCCGGGACGACTCAGCCGGCCGGAGCCGCACTCACCCCGACCCCGGCGGGCGGGGTGAGTGCGACGGTGAAGGCCGCGGCGGACCCTGCGAACGGAGGCTCAGGCGCGCAGCGGGTGAGAATCCCGGCCAGCATGACCTGGGGCGTGGCCGATGCGGCCGCTGAGTCGGTCGCGGTGCGGGCGGCCGCCTCTGGCCTCGCCACCCTGGAGCGGATCGAGGCGGCGGCCGCCAAGGTGGAGGCGGACATCCAGTCGGCTCTCCATGCGCAAGCCGAACTCCAGGCGGGCGCGGGAGTCGCGGCCGAGGCCGCGGTCCGCGCGGCCCAGGAGTCCTGGGTGGCAGCACGCACATCCGAGGCAGCGGAGGGGCGCGCCCGGGTCATCCTGGGCGTGATGTCCCGTTACCTGGCCGTCACCATCGCGCTCGTCGTGGTCACGGTCATCTTCCTGGTCATCACCGCGACGGTCGCCCACTAGGTCCCCCCGCCACCAGGCCCCCGCCACGGCGGCTGGGAGCCTCGCCGGGCCCGCAAAAGAATCTTCATCACGGTGCGTAACGCCTTCGCGACCTAGCCCGATACCTAGATAGACGCGGTTGACGTGGGTACCCCCGAGCTCACGTCACCGCGTCTTCAACGTGACCGGAGGCGGGGCACGGTGGCCGCAGCGCGCCATAGCCCGGTAGCGTTCAGTTCATGACAGCAACCCAGCCCGCGAACGCGGACGCCACGTTCGGCCGGATGCTGACCGCGATGATCACGCCGATGACCCCCGACGGCGGCATCGACTACGACGGGGCCGCCCGCCTCGCGACCTATCTGGTCAACGAGATGCGCAACGACGGCCTGGTGATCAGCGGGACGACCGGCGAGTCGCCGACAACGACGGACGGCGAGAAAGAGCGGCTGCTCCGCGCCGTGATCGGGGCGGTCGGCGACCGGGCCGCCGTCGTGGCCGGGGTCGGTACCAACGACACCGCCCACACGTGCCAACTGGCCCGTCAGGCCGAGCAGGCCGGGGCCTCGGGACTGCTCCTGGTGACGCCCTACTACAACAAGCCGCCGCAGAGCGGGCTCGTGGCCCACTTCACCAAGGCGGCTGACGCCACCAGCCTGCCCGTCATCCTGTATGACATACCAGGCCGGACGGGCACCCCCATCGCCACCGAGAGCCTGCTGCAGCTGGCCGAGCATCCGCGCATCATCGCCGTCAAGGACGCCAAGGGCGACTTGGGTGCGGGCTCCCTGGTCATGCTGGCCACCGGCCTGGTCTTTTACTGCGGGGACGACATGCTGAACCTGCCCTGGCTCTCGGTCGGGGCGGCTGGCTTCGTCAGCGTGGTCGGCCATGTCGCGGGCGACCGGCTGCATGACATGATCGACGCGTACCGGGCGGGGCGCGTGGACGAGGCCCGGCGGATCCACTGTGACCTGCTGCCCCTCTACACCGGAATCATGACCCGCACCCAGGGTGTTATCACGACCAAGGCCGCGCTCAGCCTGCTCGGGCTGCCCGGCGGGCCAGTCCGCGGCCCGCTGATCGATGCGACGCCGGCCGAAATCGAACAATTGCGAGCCGATCTGGTCGCTGGAGGCGTGAAGATCAAGTGAGTCACCCGCACCCGGAGCTGGGCACACCGCCCGTCCTCCCGTCCGGCACGCTCCGCATCGTGGGGCTTGGCGGTCTGGGCGAGATCGGCCGGAACATGTCCGTGCTGGAGTACGAAGGCCGCCTGCTCATCGTGGACTGCGGGGTGCTGTTCCCCGAGCCGGACCAGCCTGGCGTGGACCTGATCCTCCCGGACTTCAGCTCGCTGGAAGGCAGGCTGGACGACATCGAGGCGATGGTCCTGACCCATGCGCATGAGGACCACATCGGTGGTGTTCCCTACCTGCTGCGCCAGCGGGACAACATCCCGCTGATCGGTTCCCGCCTCACGCTCGCCCTGGTCCGCAGCAAGCTCACCGAGCACCGGATCACGCCCGTCACCGCCGAGGTCGCGGAGGGCGGGCACGAGTCCTTCGGGCCGTTCGGCCTGGAGTTCTTCGCGGTCAACCACTCCATCCCGGACGCGCTCGCGGTGGCCGTGACCACCCCGGCCGGGGTGGTCCTGCACACCGGCGACTTCAAGATGGACCAGCTTCCGCTGGACGGCCGGCTCACGGACCTGGGCGGCTTCGCCCGGCGCGGGACCGAGGGCGTCGACCTGCTCATGTCCGACTCCACCAACGCTGAGGTCCCGGGCATTGTCACCAGCGAACGCGATATCGCCCCGGTGCTGAACGAGATGTTCGCGGAGACCAAGCAGCGGATCATCGTGGCCTGCTTCGCCAGCCACGTGCACCGGGTGCAGCAGGTGCTGGATGCGGCTGCGGCGCACGGCCGCAGGGTGGCCTTCGTGGGCCGCTCCATGGTGCGGAACATGGGTGTCGCGCGCGACCTCGGCTACCTCAAGGTGCCCTCGGTCCGCGGCGGGCTCCTGGTCAACCCGCGCGACGCCGAGGGCATGCCGCCGGGTGAGGTCGTCCTGGTCTGCACCGGGTCGCAGGGTGAGCCCATGTCGGCGCTGTCACGGATGGCCGCCCGCGATCACCCGATCAGGATTGCCGAGGGGGACACGGTCATCCTGGCCTCCTCGCTGATCCCGGGTAACGAGTCCGCGGTGTACCGGGTCATCAACGAGCTGACCCGGTGGGGCGCCCGGGTGGTGCACAAGGGCAACGCGCTGGTCCACGTGTCTGGCCACGCGCCCGCCGGTGAGCTGCTGTACGTGCTGAACCTGGTGAAACCGCGGAACTTCATGCCGGTGCACGGGGAGTGGCGGCACCTGCGGGCCCATGCGCACCTGGCCGAGCTCACCGGGATCGGTGAGGACCACATCGTGATCGCCGAGGACGGCGTGGTGGTCAACCTGGCCGCCGGACAGGCCAGGGTGGTGGGCAAGGTGCCGTGCGGCTACGTGTACGTGGACGGCCTGTCCGTCGGCGAGGTGACCGAGACCTCGTTGAAGGACCGCCGGATCCTGGGTGAGGAGGGGTTCCTGTCCGTCGTGATCGTGGTCAACTCGACCACCGGCAAGCTGGTGGCCGGGCCGGAGATCCACGCCCGCGGGTCAGGCATCGACGACTCCTCGCTCAGCGATGTCCGGCCGAAGATCGAGGAAGCGCTGACGCGAGCGGCCGCGGACGGGATCAACGACGCTCATCAGCTGGGCCAGCTCGTCCGGCGGACCGTCGGACGGTGGGTGAACGACGGTTACCGCCGCCGGCCCATGATCATTCCAGTGGTCATCGAGGTATAGCTCTGCTAGCCCGGGGGGGGCGACCCCCCGGACCCCCCGGGATCGTCGGCTCGGAGGGAACACGCCTCCCGCGCGCCCCGCCTCGCCGCCGAAATCAGCGGGTGGCGTCGGCCGCGCGATGGCGGGCCAGCTGGCGAAGCAGGCGCTGGTAGTAGCCGAACGCGGGCACTATCGCCCCCGGATCCTTGGCCGCGTCGTCCCAGCGGCGCAGCCGCAGCGCGGACTGGCACCACGGGCTGGCCTCGAACTCCGCACTCTGCGCCGGCGTCATCGGCCCACCCTGGACGCGCAGCGTGTGCACGGAAGCTGCGGACAGCCCGCCGAAGTACCCGGGTTCCACGGCGCACAGGTACCGCTTGGCCGCGACATGCAGCCGGACCGGCTCGGTCACCCCGGGCCCGAACCACTGGGCCAGCCAGTCCGCGCCCTGGTCGCCGTGCCGGTTGTCGGTGCCGCTCATCAGCTGATGACCGCCGACCGCCCCGCGGAAGTGCCCCACGTCGTGCAGGAGGGCCGCGGCGACGAGCTCAGGCCCGGCGCCCGCGCCCTCGGCCAGGGCCGCGGCCTGGAGCATGTGCTGGGCCTGGGTTACCGCCTCGCCGAGATATTCGCCGGCTCCTTCGGCGGCGAAGAGGTCCGCGATGACCCGTACCGGGTCGGCTGCTGTCATGTCCGGTCCTTCCTGCGGATGACACCCGTTGTCGCACGTTCTCCCACCGCTACGGCCGACTCGACGCCATCGAGATCTGCGTAGCAGCCCTGCAGGTGCCTGCGTCCCGCCTGGACGAAGCCGGTCCGGGCGTGCAGCACCCGCGTGTTGTCGAAGACGGCGCAGTCACCGGGGCGCAGGCGGACGGTCAGCATCGACGGCGCGGCGGAAAGCAGTTCGGCGAACGCACGGTACGCGGCGTAGAAGGCCGCGGCCCGCGGCCCGGGGAGCCGGACGGGCTGGAGGCTGCGCGGGTTGATCCGGATCTCCCGGATCCGCCCGCGGGGGTCCAGGCTGATCAGCGGCCGGGTGGCGGACAGCTCCGTGGTGGCGTCGCGGTAGGCGAAGGTGACGGGGGTGACGGCGAGCGTGGCGAACGCGGCCGGATCCTGCGCACGGAGCGTGGCGGCGGCGCGGAATCCGTCCACGAACCCGGAGTCCCCGCCGTCGGCCGCATTGTCCAGGCAGTGCAGCAGCTGCACGGTCGGCACCGGGTCGCGGTAGGGGTTGTCCGTGTGCGGGAGGATGGGCAGGCTGGTGAGGGCCAGGTTGGATGGCGAGCTCTCGACCCGGACGTCGAACAGCCGACCGTAATTGGTCTCCCGAACGTAGCCCAGGCTCCCGGCCACCGCCAGCACCGCGCCCGGGTCGGTCGGCACGTCACTGAGCAGGAGCAGTCCTTCCCGCAGGATGGCGGCCTGGCAGGCCCGCCGGTAGCTGGCCTGCGCCAGGTACCAGGGCCAGGACTGCCGGGGTGGCTCGCCGCCCAGGTCAGCCGCGGACCACAGCCGCTTGGCGTCCTCGGTGCGCGGGTCCGGGGGACCGCCCCGGGCCGGGTCGGCGTGCCGGGCCAGCCAGTCCAGGTCGAACACGGCCCGGTGGCCATCGGGGTGAAACAGCACCGACACGGTGCCGCCGGACGGGATAACCTCCGCCACGGCGATATCCGGGGGGATGTCGGTGATGTGCAGCAGCCGCTGGCCGCTGGCCGGGTCACGGCAGAGCGGGCACGGGCAGTTGTCGCGCAGCCAGACGGCGGGCATGCCGACCAGGGGCGGCCTGGTGGCCTGGCTGGGCATGGGCCCTCCGCTCATGATCGGCTACGGGAGATTCTCTCCAGAGTGGCCTGCCGGAAGGCCGCTGCCAACGGGAAGCGCCGAGTATTCGCAGACCGGCCAGACCAGCGATGACCGGCGTTCACCCCCGGCCCGAAGATCACGGCGACACGCCGCCCGCCTCCGGCTGCACCGTGCCGATCGTGGGTACTTTGGGCATCATGGCTACTCGTGTCGCTAAGGGCACCCCCCGCCCAAGGGCGGACGCACCGGGTGGGCAGTCGCGCGCATCCGGCAGTCCCGCCCGGCCAGCCGGCGGGGGGACGGCCAGCGCGCGGACAGCCAGCAGCAGGAACGCGATGCCGGCTCCCGCCCGTCAGGGCCAGAGCAGAAACGCCACGTCCAGGTCCGGGCAGAGCCGGTCGGGCCAGAACCGGTCGGGCCAGAAGCGGTCGGGAAAGAAGCGGCCGGGGCCGAACCGTTCCGGCCCGGGCAAGAAGAGGCCGGCCAGGGGCGCTCCCGCGGGACCGCGGGCCGGCGGCCACAGCGGACGGCCGACCCGATCCTGATCCTGGCCGGCTGGCTGGGTCGGCTGGTGGCCGGGATGTGGATGGTGGCCGCGCACGCGGTCGGCTTCGGTGCGCGGGGCTTCGGCAGGAGTGCCCGGGACCTGGATGAGGCGCACCGCCGGGACGGGCTGGGGCTGGCCTTCCTGGCCGCGGCGCTCGTGGTCGCCGCCACCACCTGGTTCCACCTGCACAACGCCGCTGGGCGGCTGCTGTCTGACGTGTTCCTGGGCGCATTCGGCTCGGCGGCCTGGACCGTGCCCCTGCTGCTCGGCCTGCTGGCCTGGCGGTTCCTGCGTCACCCCGAGCGCAACGCGCAGACCGGCCGGATGGTGATCGGCTGGACCTGCCTGCTGCTGGGCGGGCTCGGCCTGGTGCACATCGCCGCGGGCACGCCACAGCCGGGCGCCGGGGCCGGCGCCATGCGGGCCGGCGCCGGGCTGATCGGCTTCTTCGTGTCGGCCCCGCTGGTGGCCGCCCTGACGCCGTGGATCGCCGCCCCACTGCTCGCCCTGGTCAGCGGGTTCGGGCTGCTGGTGATCACCGGAACGCCGGTGCACCGGGTACCGGACCGGCTGGCCGAACTGCGCGGCTTCACCCAGCGCGGGGGCGACATCGTCATCTATGACGAGGACGAAACCGGGGAGTTCGAGGGCTCCGCGGCCCCTGGCCCGCTGCCCCGCGGGGGCCGCAAGAGGCCCCCGGCCATCGAGGCCGGCGACCATCACCGGCCTTACGACACGCCCATCCTCGGGGACGGCTCGGCGGGGAAGGCGGGCCGCGTGCGCCGCGGCGCGGCGGTGCCTCAGCCTGAGGACCCGGCCGCCGCGCCGGGCGCCGAGGACCCGGATGAGTCGCCGTTGCTCGACGCGCTGGGTTTCGGGGCTCCCGGGGCAGCCGCCCCGCCCGGGCCGGAGACGGCGCACGAGGCGGCGGGCGAGGCGGCGGGCGCTGTCCGCCCCGACGCGGCGGGCGACCCGGCCCCACCGCCCGGAATGGCCCGGGGCGAGCAGCTCACGCTGGCCGGGTCGGCGGAGTCGAGCTACATCCTGCCGCCGATGGCGCTGCTGAAGCCGGGGAGCGCGCCTAAGGAGCGGACCAGGGCCAACGACGTGGTGGTCCGGGCGCTGTCGGAGGTGCTGGAGCAGTTCGAGGTGGACGCCCGGGTCACCGGGTTCAAGCGCGGGCCCACCGTGACCAGGTACGAGATCGAGCTTGGCCCGGCGGTCAAGGTGGAGCGGGTGACCGCGCTGACCAAGAACATCGCCTACGCGGTCAAGAGCGCGGACGTGCGGATCATCTCCCCGATCCCGGGTAAGTCGGCGATCGGGGTGGAGATCCCGAACGCGGACAAGGAGATCGTCAGCCTGGGTGATGTGCTGCGCTCCCCGGTGGCGGTCAGCGATCATCACCCGATGGTGGTGGGCCTGGGCAAAGACGTCGAGGGCCGGACCGTGGTAGCGAACCTGGCCAAGATGCCGCACATGCTGATCGCGGGGGCGACCGGCGCCGGGAAATCGACCTGTATTAACGGACTCATTACCTCAATTTTGCTTCGGGCCACCACGGACGACGTCCGGATGATCCTGGTCAACCCCAAGCGAGTTGAGCTGGCGATTTACCAGGGAATACCGCACCTCTACACGCCAATCATCACCAACCCCAAGAAGGCGGCCGAAGCGCTGCAGTGGGTGGTGGGCGAAATGGACCGCCGTTATGACGATCTGGCGGCATTCGGGTTCCGGCATATCGACGACTTCAACAAGGCCGTGCGCTCGGGCAAGCTGGCCGTGCCCGCGGGCAGCGAGCGGGTCCTGACCCCGTATCCGTACCTGCTCGTCATCGTGGACGAGCTGGCCGACCTGATGATGGTCGCCCCGCGGGACGTCGAGGACTCGGTAGTGCGCATCACCCAGCTGGCCCGGGCCGCCGGGATCCACCTGGTGCTGGCCACCCAGCGGCCCAGCGTGGACGTGGTGACCGGGCTCATCAAGGCGAACGTGCCGTCGCGGCTGGCCTTCGCCACCTCCAGCCTGACCGACAGCCGGGTGATCCTCGATCAGCCGGGCGCGGAGAAGCTGGTTGGCCAGGGTGACTGCCTGTTCCTGCCGATGGGCGCCAGCAAGCCGCTGCGCCTGCAGAACGCCTTCGTCACGGAGAAAGAGATCCGTGAGGTGGTCAGCCACTGCACCAAGCAGGCCCAGCCCACCTACCGGGAAGACGTCGCGGTCGCCGAGGGCAAGCAGCGGGAGATCGACGCCGATATCGGCGACGACCTGGAACTGCTGATGCAGGCCGCGGAGCTGGTCATCCGGACCCAGTTCGGCTCCACCTCCATGCTGCAGCGCAAGCTGCGGGTGGGATTCGCCAAAGCGGGCCGCCTGATGGACCTGCTCGAGAGCCGCAACATCGTCGGTCCCAGCGAAGGCTCCAAGGCCAGGGACGTCCTGGTGCGCCCGGATGACCTGGACAGCACGGTTGATTCCCTGCGGGGCGGGCAAGACTGATCTAGGCCCACGGCTTTTGCGCCGTGCGTCGGGGGGATGTCTACACTTGTTGGCGGCTCAGGTATTTGGCGGGCTGCTCACATCCGGTTACTGCTTCCGCACCCCGGGCGGAGTGCAGTGCGATATGGCAGTGGAGGCGTGGCGTGAGCATTGGTGACGCCCTGGCAGATGCACGCCGCCAGGCGGGTCTCACCATTACGCAGGTTAGCCAGCGAACCTGCATCAGAGAGACAATCATCCGGGGGATTGAGCACGGGGATTTCTCCGCCTGCGGCGGAGACTTCTATGCACGGGGTCATATCCGCAGCGTCGCGCGGGCTGTGGGGGCCGACGACGAGGAACTCATCCGGGAGTACGACGCCGCGCACGGCGCACCGCAGGCGATCAGGGCGGCGGATGTGTTCGAGCCGGCCACGCCCATCAAGATCAAAGAGCGGCGGCGGCCTAACTGGAGCCTGGCCATGGTCCTGGTCCTGGCCGTCATCGCCGGATACGGGATCTACCGCGTGGTGAACTCCACCCCGGCGCACCCCGCGCGGACGCAGGCCAGCTCGGGACGGGTGTCGGCGCCGCCTAAGCACCCCGCCCCGGCGGCGTCCACGCGAACCGCCACGCCGACACCCACCGTGAACCCGAACGTGGTGATCAGCCTCACCGCGATCCAGGACTGCTGGGTGGAGTTCACCAGGCCGAACGGCCGGTTCCTCTCCCAGGCTTACGTGGTCGGCGGAAGCTCGAAGACCTGGACCTTCGCCCGCGCGGTGCACATGGACATCGGTAATCCCGGGGGGATCGTGCTCACCGTCAACGGCAAGAGGCTGGGCTCGCCCGGTGCCGCGGGCCAGCCCGTCACGCTGAGCCTGGGACCCGGGAAGCAGGTCACCGGCTAGCTAACAGCAGCACCAGGGCACTTACCGTAGGCTTCCGGTGTGTCATCGAGTCAGCCAAACCCCCAGCCGCCGCCGCGCACCGTGAGCCTCGTCACCCTGGGGTGCGCGCGTAACGAGGTGGACTCCGAGGAGCTCGCGGCCCGGCTGGAAGCCTCGGGGTGGAGCCTGTCCGGTAGCGACGAGGCCAGTGTGGTGCTCGTGAACACCTGCGGGTTCATCGAGGCGGCCAAGCAGGAGTCGGTCAGCGAGCTACTCGACGCCGCCGGGAGCGGTGCGAAGGTGGTAGCCGCGGGGTGCCTGGCCGAGCGGTACGGCAGCGAGCTCGCCACCGAGCTGCCCGAGGCCCAGGTGCTCAGCTTCGACGACTACGCCGACATCGGGGCCCGGCTGGACGACGTGCTGGCCGGGAAACGGCGCCCGGCCCACGAGCCGCGGGACCGGCGCCGGCTGCTTCCGATCTCACCCGCGGCCCGGGCCGCGGATCCGGGCCACCAGCCTCCCGGGCACGGCATCTCGGACCTGCCGGCCGGGCTGGCCCCGGCGTCCGGCCCGCGGACGCTGCGGCGCAGGCTGACCGGCGGCCCGGTGGCCCCGCTCAAGATCGCGTCTGGCTGCGACCGGCGGTGCAGCTTCTGTGCGATCCCGGCTTTCCGGGGCGCGTTCCTGTCACGGCCGCCGGAAGACCTGGTCGCCGAGGCCGGGTGGCTGGCTGGCCACGGTGTCCGGGAGCTCGTGCTGGTCAGCGAGAACTCCACGTCCTACGGCAAGGACCTGGGCAACCCCCGGCTGCTGGACGAGCTGCTGCCCGCGCTCGCGGCGGTGCCAGGCATCGACCGGATCAGGGTCAGCTATCTCCAGCCCGCGGAGGTGCGCCCGGGGCTGATCGAGGTGATGGCCTCCACCCCGGGCGTGGCCCCGTACTTCGATCTGTCCTTCCAGCACGCCAGCGGTAAGGTGCTCCGGGCTATGCGCCGCTTCGGCGACCGGGAGCGGTTCGGCGGCTTGCTCGCCCAGGTCAGGCAGGCCTGCCCCGAGGCGGGCGTGCGGTCCAACTTCATCGTCGGCTTCCCTGGCGAGACCGACGCCGACGTGAATGAGCTGCAGCGGTTCCTGTCCGAGGCCCGGCTGGACGCGATCGGGGTGTTTGGCTACTCCGACGAGGACGGCACCGAGGCCGCCACCATGACCGGGCAGCTCGACCCGGCCGAGATCGCCCGGCGGGTCGATGAGCTGGCGGGCCTGGCCGACGAGCTGATGGCGCAGCGGGCCGCGGACCGCGTGGGCGAGGTGGTCGAGGTGCTCCTGGAAGAGGATCTCGGCGACGGGGACTACCTGGGCCGGGCGGCCCACCAGGCGCCGGAGGTGGACGGGACCACGACCGTGCGCGGCGTGCCCGGGGCGGCCATCGGTGAGATGATCTCCGCCCGGGTCGCCGAGGGCGATGGTGTGGACCTGGTGGCCGACTGGCTCGGCGTGCCTACGGCGGCCGCCGGGCGCGGGTGACCGCATTGAGCCAGCCCGCCGCGGAGACGGGCGGGGGAGCGCGGCCGGCCCCGCCCGCGCCGGCGGCTGGCGTCCCCCAGCCGGGCGTGCTGAACGTGGCCAACGCGCTCACCGTGCTCCGGCTCGTCCTCGTGCCGCTGTTCGTCGTGCTCCTGCTGGCAGGCGGGACGGGCGGGCGGATCGCGGCGTTCGCGGTGTTCCTGGTCGCGTCGGTGACCGACGTGCTGGACGGGCGGATCGCCCGGCGGCGCGGGCTGATCACCGACTTCGGGAAGATCGCGGACCCCATCGCCGACAAGGCGCTGACCGGGGCAGCGCTGGTCACGCTGTCCGCCCAGGGTGAGCTGCCCTGGTGGGTGACCGCGGTGATCCTGGCCCGCGAGCTCGGGGTGACCGGGCTCCGGTTCTGGGTGATCCGGCACGGGGTGATCGCGGCCAGCCGGGGCGGCAAGATCAAAACCCTGCTCCAGGTCCTCGCCATCTGCCTCTACGTACTGCCCGGGCCGCCCGGTATCGTCCGGGCGGTGGTGATGGGGCTGGCGGTCGTGGCCACCGTGGTGACCGGCGCCGACTACGCGATCCGGGCCGTGCGCCTGCGCCGCCGATGATTCCCCCAGGAGGCCCAGACGGCCCAGGACGGCCCAGACGGCCCGGGCGACCCTGGCCGTTCAGCCGCCGAGTTCGGCCTCGCAGCCGAGCTCATCGCCCTGCTGACCGCCCGCCACCAGAGCATCGCGGTCGCAGAGTCGCTGACCGGAGGGCTCCTCGCCGGGGCCCTCACGGACGTCCCGGGCGCTTCCGCGGTCTTCCGGGGCGGCATCGTCGCCTACGCCACCGACCTCAAGGCCGTGCTGCTCGGGGTGGACCGGGCCCTGCTGACCGCCCAGGGGGCGGTCTCGGCAGAGGTGGCCAAGGCCATGGCGGCAGGCGCAGCGGACCGGCTGGGCGCGACGGTGGGCGCCGCCACCACCGGGGTGGCCGGCCCGGATCCCGCCGAGGGAAAACCCGCTGGCACGGTGTACATCGCGGCCAGCGCCAGGCAGGAAACCCTGGTCCGCCGGCTGGCCCTGTCTGGCAGCCGGGCGGCCATCCGCGCCGCAACCGTCCGCGAAGCGCTGGCGTTGGTGCTTGTCATCGTGCGGGAAGAGACCCGATGATTACAGTGTTACGTTAGCAGCGAACACAGCTACAGGTGCTTTCCCTACTGTCGGTGAGGGCGAGTACGGTAGTGGTATCGATTGACACACTTCGCGAAGGGAGTGCCGCGATGGTCCTGCTTCGTCACTTGCTTGGTGACGTGCTGCGGCGGCTACGTCAGCGGCAGGGTCGCACCCTGCGCGAGGTGTCAGCCTCCGCCCGGGTGTCGCTCGGATACCTATCCGAGGTTGAGCGCGGGCAGAAGGAAGCATCTTCTGAGCTGCTCGCCGCGATCTGCACGGCGCTGAACACCCCGCTGTCTCACGTCCTGGGAGAAGTCTCAGACAGCTTCGCCCTGGCCGAACTTCAGAACGAGGCTGAGCTGCAGAGCGAGCCGGTGCTCACTTCGGTAGGCGCGTCCCGCAACGGCCAGTCGCCGGTCGGCCCGATTCCCGCGGGCCAGTCTCCGGTGGGCCAGTCTCCGGCCGGCCGGTCCGCGGCGGTGCCGTCCGGCGCAGCGCCGTCCCCGATGAGCCGGCCTTCGCTGGAGCGTGCGGAGCGCGAGCTCCAGCTTCCGGCCGCGCGGGCGTTCTCCGTCGAGGAGCGGCTTCGGGTTCCGGCCGGGCATGCCCGGGGAATGGACTCCGAGCCGGTCATCACCCCGGTCGGGATCAACGAGGATCACCCCGCCTTCGACGAGGTCACCCGGCGGGTACGCGATCTGGGCGACATGGTCCCGGTGTAAATCCGGAGCTTCTGCTAGCTGGATCTACCCCCACCAGCTGGATCTGCCCCCGGCGGTCAAGTCCGCCGGGGGCAGTTCTCGTTTCCGACGGGTCGTCAGGCCCAGGCCCGCGGGTCGTCGGTCAGCTCGATGATCCGCTCCGGCAGCCGCCCGGTCGCGATGTGCTCGAGCGTGACTTCCTCCAGGATGGCCCGCTCGTTGGCGCGCAGCGCGATCCAGACGTTCTGCAGCGGCTCGGCCACCCCGATGTAGCCGATGTTCTCCGGCCGCTCCCCGCGCACCCCGACCAGCTGGCCGTCGATGGCCCGGATGATGTCCGCCAGCGCGATATCCGCGGCCGGCTTGGCCAGCCAGAAACCGCCCTCGGGGCCGCGCTGGCTGCGGACCAGGCCCGCCCGGCGCAACTGGGTGAGGATGGCCTCCAGGAATTTGCCCGGAATGTGCTGAGCGCGGGCCAGCTGTTCAGCGGTGATGTGACCGCCATCCGCGGCGGCCAGTTCCACCGCGGCGCGAAGCGCGTAGTCAGCGCGGGCAGAGAGCCTCATGTCCAGCATTATGCAGGTTACCGGGGACTACACGAGCCGCCTGGCCGATGTGCGGGACCGTTTTAGTAGGAATTAGGGCCGGCCTGGTCATCGGGACGCGGCCCGCGGGGGCCCTCCGGGCCCGCTCACCGGACCAGCCCCAGGACCTCCGCCGCGGCCTGCGCGTTGGCCCGCGCTGCGCCGTAGGTGGCCAGATGCACCCCCGCGGGTGGCACCCAGAGCGGCAGCCCCATCTCCAGCACCACCGTGTCCGGGCGCGCGCCGGTCAGCTCGCTGACCACCGCCCGCGCGGCCGGATACCGGTGGGCGTCACGGACCACCACGATCAGCGGCCGGCCCGCCGCCCGGGCCAGCGCCGCCCGGGCGACCTCGGCGGCCTCACCCATCCCCAGGCCGGCCGGGACGCGCTGGATGCTCGCGGCCGGCACCCAGGGACGCAGGCCCCAGGGGACGTCGCCCACCGCGATGTTCTCCTGCGCCGCCAGTTCCACCACCACCGGATCGCCCAGCGGGCCGGGGGGCGCGGAGACGTGCACCGCGCGCCGCGCGGCCACCAACCCGATGTGATCGCCCGCGCCGTCGCGGTGCGCCCTCGGGGCCGCGCCGGCCAGCCAGTCCCGGGCGCCAGCCAGCCAGTCCCGCAGGCCGGCCACGTTCTGCTGGGCCTCCGCCAGCCGCTCCGCGGGCAGCCTCCCGCTGGCCACCGCCTCGCTGAGGGCCCGGCGCACGGCGAGGTAACTGTCCTCCGCGGCGTCACGGCCGAAGCAGAGCAGGTCGGTCCCGGCGGCCACGGCCAGCACCGCGGCCTCCGGGATGCCGTACAGATCGCTCACGGCCCGCATTTCCAGCGCGTCGGAGATCACCACCCCGGTAAACCCCAGTTCGCCCCGCAGCAGGCCGTTCAGGGCTGCGGCGGACAACGTGGCGGGGTCGTCCCCGGTGAGTTCGGGTACCCGCAGGTGCCCGGGCATCACGCCGCGGACCCCGGCGGCGATGGCCGCGATGAACGGCGGCAGGTCCCGGTGGCGGAGCAGGTCCAGGCTGGCCTGCACGGTCGCGATGCCGTGGTGGGAATCGGCGCTGGTGCTGCCGTGCCCGGGAAAGTGCTTCGCGCACGCGGCCACCCCGGCCGCCTGCAGGCCGCGGACGGCCGCGGCGGCGTGCCGGGCCACCAGGTCCGGGTCCGAGCCGAACGACCTGATCCCGATGACCGGATTGTCCGCCGCGGTGTTCACGTCCACCGAGGGGGCGAGGTTCACGTTGATGCCCAGCGCGGCCAGATCCTGGCCCAGGGCCCGGTGCACCGCGGCGGTCAGCGCCGCGTCGTCCACCGCGCCGAGCGCGGCGTTGCCCGGGTAGGGGCTGCCGGTCAGGTGGGCGATCCGGGTGACGTCGCCGCCCTCCTCGTCAATGGCCACCAGCGGCAGCCCGCCGGCCGAGCGGAGCTGCGCGGTCAGCCCGGCCAGCTGCTCCGGCCCGGCGATGTTCGGGCCGAAGATGGTCACCCCGGCCAGGCCGCGCTCCAGCGCGGCCAGCACCCAGCGGGGGGCGCGCTGACCCGGGAACGGGGGGATGAGGATCGCGTCCGCCATCCGCTCGAGGACCGGGTCGGAGGACACACCGGTACTCATCCCTTCACCGCCCCGGCGACCAGGCCCGCGGTCATCCGCCGCTGGACGATGAGGAAGAACACCACCACGGGGATGGTGTACAGGGTGGAAGCGGCCATGATTGGTCCCCACTCGGCGCCGCCGCGCGTGAAGAAGTACGTCACATAGATCGGCAGTGTGTAGTCGGAGTGCGCCTGGCCCAGGAAGGTCAGGGCCACGATGAACTCGTTGTAGGCGGTGATGAACGAGAAGATGCTGGTCGCGATCAGCCCCGGGGCGACCAGCGGGAACAGGATGCGCCAGAAGATCCGCAGGCTGCCGGCCCCGTCCACCGCGGCCGCCTCCTCCAGTTCCCGGGGCACGGTGGCCACGAAGTTGCGCAGCATCCAGATCGAGACCGGCAGCGCCTGCGCGGCGTAGACCAGGACCAGGCCCGGCAGGCTCTGCAGCAGGTTCAGGTGGTCGAAGTCCAGGAACAGCGCGATGATCAGGGCCTGTCCCGGGATCATCTGCACGATCAGGAGCATGATCAGGTACGACGCCCGGAACCGGAACCGGAACCGGGCCACCGCGATCGAGGCGAGCAGCGAGATCAGCGAGGCCAGCACCACGGTGGACAGCGTGACCAGGAGGCTGTTGCGGAAGAACAGCCAGACCGAGCCGATCCCGGACGCCTGGCCGCTCATGACGGCCGAGAAGTTGCCCAGCGTCGGGTGGGACGGCAGCAGATGCGGGGTCAGTGAGTAGATCTCCTGGGAGGGCTTGAACGCGGTGCAGACCATCCAGAAGATCGGGAACAGGGTGATCAGGGCGACCAGCACGCCGAGAGCATTCAGGCCGAACCGCTTCGTCTTCCTGGCGGTCCTGGACCGCGTCCGGGCGTTAGGGAAAGAAATTCGGCCCGGTGTGGTGAGTGCCATCAGGTTAGGGCTCCCTGCCGGACGGAGGCCCGCACGTAGCCGACCGTGATGATGAGCAGGATGACGGTGAGGATCAGCGCCAGCGCGCCGCCCAGGCCGTAGCTCGGCGGGAAGGTGAACGCCTTGTCGTACAGGTAGAGCGACAGGTTGAACTCGTCGCGGTTACCGAGGCCGCCGGTCAGCAGGTAGGTCTGGGTGAACACGTTGAAGTCCCAGATCACCGAGAGCAGCAGCAAGACCAGGAAGATCGGCTTCAGCAGCGGGAACGTGATCCGCCAGAAGCCGTGCCAGGCGGTGGCGCCATCCACCCGCGCGGCTTCCAGCAGTTCCGCGGGCACGGTGTTGAGCCCGGCCAGCACGGCCACGGCGATGAACGGGAAGCTCTGCCACACCACCAGGATGACGGCCACCGTGTAGGCGGGCAGCGCGCCGCTGGTGGTCCAGTTGAAGCCGCCCCAGTCGGTGCTGCCCACCAGCCAGTGCGGCATCTTGGCCAGGCTCCAGTCCACCAGCCCCCCGTCCGGATTGAACAGCCAGTAGAACAGGACGCTGGCCGAGACCGGGGGGGTGGCCCAGGCCAGCAGGGCCGCGGTGCCCACGACGACGGACATGATCCGGCCCAGCTGGTGCAGCAGTATCCCGACCAGCGTCCCGGCCAGCAGGGTCAGCGACACCGCGGCCACCGCGAACAGCACCGTGATCCGCAGCGACAGCCAGAACTCCGGATCCGCGAAGGTGGCGGTGAAGTTGCCCAGCCCGATCCACTGGACCGGCGCGGCCCCGTCGGTCTGCGGCAGCCCGTAGTTCTGGAACGAGTACAGCGTCACCTGCACCACGGGCCAGAGCAGCACCAGGGCGATCGCGACGATGGACGGGAGCAGCAGCAGGTACGGCGCCAGGCGGTAACGCCGGACCAGCGACCGGAATCGTGCTCCTGGCGGCGGGCCGGACCGGGCCGGGCGGGAGGCGGCCCGGTCGCGGGCCGCAGGCTGCGGGGTGACGGTATCCACCATGAGTATCGGCATTCTCCTCACGCGAGGTCCCGGCCGGCGGCCACCCCTGCCCCGGGATACGGGGGCGAAGGCCGCCGGCCGGGATAACCCGGGGTGCTCAGCCGGTCTCGGACCCGGTGTTGAGCACGTTCTGCAGTTCCGTGTTGGCCTTGTTCACGGTGGCGCTGAAGTTCGCGCCCTGCATCAGCGACTTCATCATGGTCGGGATGATCGCGTCCGTGGCGTCCGCGGTGGCCCAGTTCTTGGAGTTGAGCGGCGCGATCTGGGTGTAGGCGGCGGCCTTGGCGAAGCCGGCCATCACCGGGTTGCCCGCGTACGCGCCGCCCTTGAGCTTCGCGGTGAACTGCGGGAAGAAGCCCGCCGCGTTCGCGAACGTGGTGGCGTTCGCGGGACTGTCCATCAGCGAGACGAGATCCCAGTCGGCCTGGGAGTACTTGCTCTTGACCCAGACGCCGAGGTCGGAGCCGCCGGAGAAGGCCGGGGCCGGGTTCGGCCCGTTCTCGCTGGGGATCGGGAACGAGGCCCAGTCCGCCTCGTACTTCTTGCTCACGGCGGTCAGCTCGGCCTGCGCCCACGGGCCGTCGATGTACATGTCGAGCTTGCCCAGCGCGAAGTCCTCGTTCGAGCCACCCGAGGTCGCCCCCGGAGCGCCCAGTTCGGTCTGGCCGATGTACTTCGACGGGGAGACGTGCTCAGTCCGGTACAGGCCGGCGTAGAACTTGAGGCCCGCCTCGGACTGCGGGGTGTTCAGCGTCGCGGTCCACTTGCCGCCGCTCTGCGTGGCCACCTGGCCGCCCGCGCCCCAGATGAAGCTGACGATCCCGTTGGTGAAATTGCTCGGCGCGCCGAGCCCGAACGTACCGGGATATTTTTTCTCCAACGACTTGGCGTCGGCGACCAGCCCGGCCCAGGTGGTGGGCGCCGAGGTAATCCCGGCCCTGGCGAACTCGTCCTTGCGATACCAGATGCCTCGGACGCCGCCGAACCACGGCACCGCGTAGGTCTGCCCGTCGACGACGTCGTTGGCCATGTTGCCCGGGATGATCCCCGACCCGTAGGACCAGGCCTTCACGTCCTGGCTGATGTTGGCCAGCGCGCCCTGCGAGGCAATTCCGGGGGTGTCGGTGTTGCCCAGCTCGGTGATGTCCGGGCCACCCTTGCCGCTGGTCAGGGCGTTGGTCCAGTCGGTGACCCGGTTCCCCCAGGGGATCCAGTCCACGACCACCTTGGTCTTGGCGTACTGCGGGTACTTCTGGTGGAACTGGGCGACGACTCCGTTCATCCAGGTGACCTGGGACGGCACGGATGAACCCATCCGCCAGACGACCAGCTTCGCGGGCACCGCGGATGACGACGAGTTGCTGCCGCTGCTCGAGCCACAGCCCGCGGCCCCGGCCAGCAGGGCCGCCGCGCCGAACGCGGCCGCCGATCTAGTGAACTTCGCGGATCTAGTCAACTTCGCAGATCTAGTCAACACTGGGGGATCTCCTTTCCCGGCTTGATCTTTGGCACTTCACGCGTTTCCTCGAGGCCCCAGGGCGCTCCGGTTCCGTCGGCCGTCTAGGCTGTCGCTGCCTCTGGCTTTTACTGGCACCGGGGATTCTGGGGAGAAACTAACAGTAAAGTTTCCTATTAGATAGACCCTGTGGCCAGATTGAGACAGAATTCAGCCCAGGCTCCCGTCCGGCCGCCGCTGGCGGACCGGCCGTGGCCCCGGCTGGCCCAGGCCCTCGCCGTTTGCGAGCAGGTGCTGGGGGGGGACGTCATGCGACGGAGGGAAGGCATGGAACAACGGCCTGGGACACCCCGGCTGCTGCGGGAACTCAACGACCGGGCCGCCCTGGAGCTGTTGCTCGGCGGCGGCCCCATGACCAGGGCCCAGGTAGGTGAGCGCACCGGGCTGTCCAAGGTGACCGCGTCGCAGCTGCTGTCCCGGCTGGAGGAACGTGGCCTGGTCAGCACCGTGGGGGAGCAGGCGGGCGGCCGCGGGCCGAACGCGGCGCTCTACGCGGTCGTGCCCTCCAGCGCGTACGTGGTCGGGCTGCACGTCGAGCACGATGAGGTGAGCGCCGGGGTGGCGGACATCACCGGCGAGGTGGTGACCCAGGTCAGCGTGGACCCGAACGGCGCGGCCAACCCGGTCGAGCTGGTCCGCGGCACAGTGGCCACAGCCTGCCGCTCGGCGGGAGTGGAGATGTCCCGGCTGAACGCCCTGGTCATCGGCACCCCCGGGGTGCTCGATCCGAGCACCGGGGATCCGCGGCTGGCCGTGAACCTGCCCGCCTGGCACGAAGGCGTGCTGGAGGCGCTGCGCAGCGACCTGCACCAGCCGGTCACGATCGAGAACGACGTCAACCTGGCCGCCATGGCCGAGCGCGCGGTGGGCGTCGCGCAGGGCGCCGATGACTTCGTGCTCATGTGGATCGGGGTGGGCCTCGGGCTCGCTACCATCCTCGGCGGGCGGCTGCACCGCGGGGTGGCGGGCGCGGCGGGCGAGATCGGCTACCTCCCGGTCCCCGGGGTGCCGCTGCCGCAGGACGTCAGTCACCCGGCCACCGGCGCTTTTCAGTCCCTGGTGGGCGCCTCGGCGGTGCGGCCGTTGGCGGAGAGCTACGGGTTCCCCGCGCCCACGGCCGCGGCGGCCGTGCAGGCCGCGGTGGCCGCGGCGGCGGCCGGTGACGAGCGGGGCCGCGGTCTGCTCGACGAGCTGGCCGGCCGGGTGGCCACGGGTGCGGCCGCGGTCAGCGTGGTGCTAGATCCGGGCCTGGTCGTGCTCGGCGGCGAGGTGGGGCTGGCCGGCGGGACCGCGCTGGCAGACCGGGTGGCCGCGGAGGTAGGCCGGATCTGCCCGGCTCACCCCCAGGTGGTGCCGACCGGCGTGACCGGCCAGCCGGTGCTGCGCGGGGCCATCCTGGCCGCGGTGGAACAGGCCCGGGCTGAGCTGCTCGCCTCCGTGGCTGGTCCCTGACGAACGGGCGGAGGCCGGGGTTGCCTCGCTAGGGTTGTCACCCGTCAGCCCTAGTAGGAGGCTCATGTGCCCGAATCCCTCGCCATCGCTCACGTGGCCCTGACCGTCAGCGACCTGGAGCGCAGCGCCAGGTGGTACGAGCAGGTCTTCGACACCAAGGTGGTCCTGGACGAAGAGCCCAGTCCGTTCCGGCGCGCCGTCTTGCTCGTCGAAGGCCAGACTCTCGTTGGACTGGTCGAGTTTCCCGACCCGGCTGACACCCTTCCCTTCAATGAGCGCCGGGTTGGGCTGGATCACCTGTCCTTCGCCTGTAACAGCCGAAGTGAACTCGAAGCGTGGGCCGCCCGGCTAGACGGACTCGGCATCGCCAACGGCGGTGTCGTCGACGCTTCCTACGGCTCTGCGCTGTCCTTCCGTGATCCGGACAACATCGCGCTGGAATTCTTCGCGCTCCCCTCGTAGGCCGGTTCCCGGCGGCCCAGCAGCAGTCCCAGGGGGCGACGGCCCGCTCAGCCAGGTGCGGGCCCGGGGCCACGGACCGGGATGCCCAGGCGCTCAACCGCACTTTAAATCGTTTGCCTTCAGCGCGGCCACGGGCCACGGTAGTGGCGTAGTCAGATTGGGCCGGGCCTGACGGGCCGGGCCGGGCGTGACAGCTGGTTCGCTAATCGCCTTGGTGCGGGTGTATCAGACCGGCCCCGTCGGACTCTCTCAATACAGCAGGGTCAATACAGCAGGGTCAATACAGTCGGCCCGCTACAGCAGGCCATATCCGTCAGCGGAGGAGGTGTCGTCATGGCCTTCACACAGAGCCGGTATCAGCCCGGCGTCTGGCCTGGTCCGCACGGGCGGCAGGCACCGCTGAACGGCATCACGATGGCCGGTGCCGGGGTTGAGGGCCGCCAGTTCATCGTGGGCCCGGACCGCAGCGGCCTCGTGCCGGGGGGCGGTATCGGAGCCCCCAGGGCCGGAGGCCTTAGCGGCCACCGGTCAGCCCGAACGGCTTAGGGACACCGGTCAGCTCACCGAATCGGGTGGACCTCGCCCGGCGCCGGTCGGCGCTCAGGTATCCGCTTAGCCGGAATGGGTTCAGTCGCTGGTAGCCGCCTGCACCGAAGCCATCGTTGTGGCCATCCGCGCCGTTGCTGCGCTCTACGCGATGGCCTGTACCTCACCGTGATCATCAGCGCGGAACGTGTCTGGCCCGTCCGGGCGCAGGCGCGGGCCCGCATTCCGCTGGCGGGCCACCGGCGCGCCGGCCCTCCCATCGGCCAACACCACGGAAACCCTCCCCTCGACCAACACGGAAAGGAGGTGAGTCACGTGTATCAGCACCCATATATGGCCAGCCAGCTCATAGAAGAACGACACCGCGAGCTGGTGGCGCTGGGAGCACAGCGGCACCGGGCGCAAAAGCGCGCCGCGCTGGCCAGGGCATCTCGGCGGGCCGAGCGGGCCGAGCGGCGAATGCGCCGCGCCGCCCGTAAAGCCCTGCGGCTGCACGCGGAACTGGAGCAATGACGGCGCTACACTCAGCCGGTCACGCACGCATGATGTGCACGGCGAGGGTAGAGCCCAGCCCACTGCGGGCACCGGCGGTGCCAGGCGCCCCGCTCCCAGATCATGGAGGCGGGGCGCTTTGCCGCCGGAACCCGCGGCTATGAGTACACCACCACCGCCGGCCGGGCTTCTCAACGCTGAGCGCGCAGCTCAGAGCGCAACTCGTGGCTGCCATACTCAGTAGCACTTTCGTAGTAAAGACGCAGCCTGCCATCCGGCAGAGTGATGGCCGAAACATAGCGCAGAGCGCCACCACCGAAAGGGCTGGACGACGGGCCGGCTACCGCCAGGAACCGTGACCCGTTCCACTTCGCCACTCCAGTACGCTCTTCGAAGTTCTGGGCCGCCGACGCCCGGCCATCGAAATAAGCATAATCACCCAGTACCGCGGTCACCCGGGTGCCTCGGCTATACCAGGTTCCTGGCTCCGGTACCATAACAGGCTCGCCACTGAAGGCATTCACACTAATCATACGGTCGGCATTCTCATCACCCTCGGTCAAAGGATGTTGCGCCGCCCATATGCGCAAATCCTCATCACGAACCACCACCGGGTCCTTGACACCGAATGCTGCGCTGCCAGGAAATACAACCTCGCGGGTCACAGCACGGAAACTCGCCGGATCGTCCGCGCGCAATCTCTCGATCCGCCAGTGCTTCGAGTTGAAGGTGGCACAGCTCAGATACAAGTGCCAATCACCGCCAGGCGTCACATCCAGGGCTGGTCTCTCCAATGACTCTGCGTCCATGTCCTCTTTATCAACGACGCACAGAACCTCGAAATGAATACCACTGTCAACTGGAGAGCGGGCTACATAAGCCTGGTTGCCCCGCCCTTTATCGACTGGGTGCCTGTCCCGGTAGGCGAGATAAATGTAGTCATCGTGGATGAGGACGCTGGCCGCACCTATCCAGTTGCCCGTTCCGTGAGCAGCGTGCAGCACCAGCTGACTGTTCTCCCACCGGGGCAGCATGACCAGCCTCCTCTACAGGCCCTGCTCCCGTCATGCCCTCATCTCCGGGGTAACACGCTCACGAGCCGGACCGGGTGCGCATTCATGCCGCCGGCCGCGTGGCCCCACCGGTTCGATGTCGCCTTCCCCCCGCCAGCCTCGCGCCGGACCGTTCGGTACGGTCGAGATCATGACCGACCGGGCCCGCCAGTACCCGCGCGGCGAGGCCCTCACCCTGGCCGAGCTGCGCGAGGATCCGCATCCGGCGCTGACCCGGTTGCGTGAGACCGAGCCGGTGTCCTGGGTGCCGGTGCTGAATGGCTGGCTGGTCACCCGGTGGGACCTGGCCGCGGCCGTGATGCGGGACAGCGCGACCTTCACCGTCAACGATCCGCGCTTCTCGACCGCCCGGATCGTCGGGCCGAGCATGCTGTCGCTGGACGGCCCGGGCCACGACCGGCACCGGCGCCCGTTCGGCGCGCCATTCAGCCGGTCTGGCGTGCACGACCAGCTGGCGGCGTTCGTGACCGGGGAAGCGGACCGCCTGGTCGGCGCGATGCGCGCGGGAAGCACCGGCGGGGGCGCTGCCGGGCCCGGCGCCGGGCGGGGCGACCTGAGCCGCGGCCTGGCCGCACCGCTGGCGGTGGCCGTCGTGGCCCGGGCCCTGGGACTCGGCCAGGTCGATCCCGGGACGATCCTGGCCTGGTACGACGCCATCGTCGGCGCAGTCTCCGAACTGTCGGGCGGAGCCTCCGCCAGGTCGGCCCGGGTGGTTGCGGGCACGGCGGGGTTCGGCCAGCTCAGCGACAGCCTGGCGGCGGTCATCGAGGGCCCCGCCGGCGGCTCCCTCCTCGCCGCGGCGGTCCAGCCCGGCCTCAGCCCAGCCGAGATCATCTCTAACGCGGCGGTGCTGATGTTCGGGGGCATCGAGACGACCGAGGGCATGATCGCCAACGCCGCCTGGTACCTGCTCGGCCACCGTGACCAGCTAGACCTGGTCCGCGCCAACCCCGCGCTGCTGCCGCAGGCCATCGAGGAATCGCTGCGCATGGAACCCGCGGCCGCCGTTGTGGACCGCTACGCCACGCGCGATGTGGAACTTGGTGATGCGCAGCTCGGGAAGGCCGCCATTAGCTCGGGCGACCTGGTCAGCGTCTCGCTGGCCGGCGCGGGCCGGGACCCGGCCGTGTTCGCCGACCCGGACCGCTTCGACGTGCGCCGGGACAACGCCCGGCAGAATCTGGCCTTCGCCCGCGGCCCGCACTTCTGCCTCGGCGTGCACCTGGCCCGCCTCGAAGCAGAGGCCGCGCTCAGCGCCGCCCTCGGCCAGCTGCCGGGCCTGCGGCTCGACCCTGAGCACCCGGGGACCGCGCCCCGGGGACTGGTGTTCCGCAAGCCCCCGGCTCTGCCTGTCCGCTGGGACGCCGCTGGTTAACCGCGCAGCCTAGGAAACCACGTACCCGACGCTGACGTTGCCGGCGTCGAGACGCTCGACCGAGACCACCGATGTCCGGGACGCGTTGGCGAAATGGAGCACGGTCTGGCCCTTGGCGCTGTCCACCGTCACGGAGTTGTGCACCGTCCAGTGGCCGGTCCAGACCGCTACCCGCAGCCGGGCGCTGGGCAGTCCCTGCCTGCCGTTGTCGCAGGCGAAGCCGATCTCCTTGGCGCTGCCGAAAGGAATGGCGATGGTGGTGACGGCCTTCTCGCCGTTGTTCAGGGAGCCGCTCTGCACTTCGGTCTCCTTCTTGGGTTCGGACGCGGGATTGGCGAACTTCTTCAGGGCGGCGGTGTCCCCGTTGAACACGTTCACGTCAACGGTGTTCGTGCCCACCTGGGTGGTTCCGTACTGGTGGAACTTCCACGTCAACCAGGGGTGGGGCACGACCGGCCGGCCCGCCGGGGCGGACGGCTCGGCGATCCACAGTGGGTTGCGTCCCAGGCCGGCGCAGTTCCCCTCCTCGGCAAAGGACAGGAACGTATACACGACCGGCGTGTGCCCGGTGGCCCGGTGCACGTCTGTGCACCAGTTCCGCGCGTACTCGGCCACCTGCTGCGGGCCCAGGCCGTCCGTGGTCTCCAGGTCGAGGGCGAGCAGATCACCGGGCTCCAGGCCGTGCGCCCGCACCGTGGCCAGGAACGCCCGGGAGTCGTTGGCCGCCCCGTTCTTCGGGTGGCCGAAATGGTAGGCGCCCCGGACGATGCCCAGCGCCTTCGCCGCCTGCCAGTTGGCGGCGAACTCGGGGTCAATGATCGACGTACCTTCGGTCGCCTTGATGAACGCGAAAGAGATCCGTCCCTTTTCGGCGGCCCAGTCGAACGCCGGCTGGAAGCTCGAGAGGTCGATGCCTTCCGCGTTGGCCACGGCTCCTCCTGTCCTCGCGCTCGCTGGCGGCCGCAGCTACCGGCGGTCCACTCATGGATGAGGTCAGGCCAGACTAAGCTCCCGTCCCCCTGGGAGAAAGGTGCCCTATCGCGGCGCGGGGCGCAGCCGGAATGGCTTATCCCGTCGTCCCAGTCAGGGCGGCCGGCCGAATCAGGCCACCTTGGCCCGCAGCCTCAGGCCGCGGGGCGTGGGCCGGAACCCGGCCTCCTCCAGGGCCCGGGCCAGCGGCGAGTCCTGGACCGCCGAGCCGTCGGCCCGCTCGATGGTGAGCCGGCCCAGCGCCCCGCCGCGGGCTGCCCCGGCCAGCGCGGCCGCGGCCGGCCCGAGCACGGCCGGGTCACTGCTCCACGACAGCAGGGTCTTGCCCCCCCGTTCGACGTAGAGGACCAGTTCCCCGTCGGCGAGCACAACGAGCGAGCCCGCCTTGCGCCCCGGACGGTGCCCGCCCGGCGCTTCCCCGGGGCGTTCCGGCCAGGGCAGCGCCGCCCCGAACGGGCTGGCCGGGTCGCCCGCCGCGAGCACCATCACGCTGGGGGCGGGCGCCGGGTGGTTGTCGTTGCGGAGAAAACCGGGGGCGTGCCAGCCCGCACCCTCGCCGCCGGCCTGCGCCCACGGATCGGCGGGGGTTTCGCCGGGGCCGGCCTCCGCGGCCAGCGCGCGCATCCGGTCGACCGCGCCGGGCAGCGCGAATTGCGCCGCGCCCAGTCCCTCCACGAAGTAGCCGCGGCGGCACTGGCCCGCGTCCTCCATGGCCCGCAGCACAGGGTAGATCGCGGCGAAGCCGCCCGGCACCCGTTCCGCGGCGACCGCGCCGCGGATCAGGATCCCGTGCCGGTCCAGCAGCGTCCGGGCCAGCGCGTGCAGCCGCCGGGTCGGATCCGGGTCGGCGGGCGGCACCAGCGACCAGCGCCCGGTGACCGTGGGCGGCCCGGTCCGGGACGGCATCGCCGGGCGGCCGAAACCGCCACGGCCGCGGCCGCGCGTCCCGGGGCGCACCGCCGTGCGCCGGGCCGGGGCCCTGCTCGCCGCGGCGCCGCCCGCCGACGGGCGGCCCGTGCCTAGCACGGTGCGCAGCGCGGCGAGCGTGTCGTTGGTGATCCGTCCAGCCCAGACCAGGTCCCAGATGGCCGCGGCGACCGCGGCATCGGTGGCCTCACCCCGTGCGCCCCCGGGTGAGTCGCTGCGCAGCAGTGCGGCCGCCCGGTCGGCGAGCATCCGGAAGAACATCCCGCCGCCGCCATCCAGCGCGGCCAGGATCGCCTCGTGCAGCGGGGTCAGGGTGATCTCACCCGGAGCGGGGAGCAGCAGCGGTCCGGTGTCCGCGGGGGCCAGGGCCACCCAGCCGTCGCCGCCAGGCAGCCCGCCCGCCCCCGACCAGACGACCTCGCCGGCCGCGGTCAGCTCGTCCAGCATCGCGGGCTGGTAGCCGGGCACCCGGCCGGGCAGGATCAGCGTTTCCAGCGCCGACGCGGGCATCGCCGCCCCGGCCAGCTGGTCGATGGCCTCGTACACGGTGTCCGCGCTCGCCCGCCGGCCGCGGCCAGCAGAGCCCGCCGGCGAACCACTGGCCGGGGAAGCACTGGCCGCGTTCTGCCAGGCGGGCAGGAAGCGGGCCAGCGCCGACGGCGGGACCGGCTCGGCCTCCTTGCGGAGTTTGGCCAGGCAGCGGCGGCGCAGGGTGCGCAGCACCGAGGTGTCACACCACTGGGTCCCGCGCCGCCCGGGCAGGAACTCGCCCTCAGCGATCCGGCCGTCGGCGGACAGCCGCCGCAGCGCGCCGGTGACCACCGCCACCCCGAGGCCGTACCGCTGGGCCAGATCCGCGGTGAGGAACGGCCCGTGCCCGCGTGCGTACCGCGCGACCAGGTCACTGAGGGGGTCGGGGACCGGCTCGGTGAACGCGGCCGGCACCCCAGGGGGCAGCGGCACGCCCAGCGCGTCCCGCAGCCGCCCGGCGTCCTCGATGGCGGCCCAGCGGGCCTCGCCCGCGATGCGGAACTCCAGCGCCCGGCGCTGCCGGGCCAGGTCGGCCAGCCAGCCGGGAGCCGCGGCCGGGTCCTGGCTCCGCTCGGCGACCTCCGCCGCAGACACCGGGCCGATGGCGCGCAGCAGGTCGGCCACACCTTCGGCGTCCCGGCAGGCCCGCTCCGGGGTCAGCCGCTGCAGCTCCCGCTCGGTCTGCCCGACCTCCGCCGGGTCCAGCAGCTCGCGCAGGTCGGCCTGGCCGAGCAGCTCGGCCAGCAGGGAGGAGTCCAGGGCCAGGGCCTGGGCCCGGCGTTCGGCGACCGGCGCGTCCCCTTCGTACATGAACGCGCCGACGTAGCGGAACAGCATCGACCGCCCAAACGGCGACGGGGCCGGGGTCTCCACGTCGACCAGACGGATTTTGCGGCTGGCCAGGTCCTTCATGAGGTCGATGAGCCCGGGCACGTCGAACACGTCCTGCAGGCACTCCCGGACGGTCTCCAGCACGATCGGGAACGTGCCGTACTTGCGGGCCACCGAGAGGAGCTGGGCGGAACGCTGCCGCTGCTGCCACAGCGGGCTGCGCCGGCCCGGCTGGCGCCGCGGCAGCAGCAGGGCGCGGGCCGCGCACTCACGGAACCGGGATGCGAACAGCGCCGAGCTGCCCAGCTCGTCGGTGACCAGCTGCTCGACCTCCTCGGGCTGCAGCTCGGCGAGGCCGGTCGGCGGCGGCTCCTCGGTGTCCGGGACGCGGATCACGATCCCGTCGTCGGTGTGCATGGCCTGCACGTCCATGCCCTCATACCGCTCGCGGAGCCGGGCCGCGATGGCCAGCGCCCACGGGGCGTGCACCTGGGCGCCGAACGGGCTGTGCAGCACCAGCCGCCAGTCACCCAGCTCGTCGCGGAACCGCTCCATGACCAGCGTGCGGTCGTCGGGCACGTACCCGGTGGCCTCCCGCTGCGCGCTCAGGTAGCGGACCAGGTTGGCCGCGGCCAGCTCATCCAGCCCGTCCGCGCGCAGCCGGGCGGTCGCCTCCTGCTCGCCGGCCTCGGACAGCTCCCGGCAGTAGGCGCCGAGCGCCCGGCCCAGTTCGGCGGGACGGCCCGGCGCGTCACCGTGCCAGAACGGCAGCTTGCCCGGCTGGCCCGGGGCGGGGGAGACCAGCACCTGATCGGCGGTGATGTCCTCGATCCGCCACGAGCTCGCGCCGAGCACGAACACGTCGCCGACCCGCGACTCGTACACCATTTCCTCGTCGAGCTCGCCGACCCGGTGCGAGTTCTTGCCGTCGCCGCGCTGGGAGGCGGCCAGGAACACGCCGAACAGCCCGCGGTCGGGAATGGTGCCGCCGCTGGTCACCGCGAGCCGCTGGCCGCCGGGACGGCCGTGCAGCAGGCCGGTGGTACGGTCCCAGACCAGCCGGGGCCGCAGTTCCGCGAACTCCTCGCTCGGGTAGCGCCCGGCCAGCATGTCCAGCACGGCCTCGAGGATGGGCCGGGTCAGGCTGGTGAACGGCGCGGCCCGGCGGACCACCTGGTGCAGGTCGTCCACGGCCCAGTCATCGAGCGCGGTCATCGCGACGATCTGCTGGGCGAGCACGTCCAGCGGATTGCGGGGGATGGCCAGCTGCTCGATCTGGCCGCCGCGCATCCGGCGGGCCACGACCGCGGACTGGACCAGGTCGCCCTGGTATTTGGGGAAGATGACCCCGCGGCTCACGTCGCCGACGTTGTGCCCGGCCCGGCCGGTGCGCTGCAGGCCGCTGGCCACCGACGGGGGTGACTCGACCTGGATGACCAGGTCCACCGCGCCCATGTCGATGCCGAGTTCCAGGCTGGAGGTGGCGACCACGGCCGGCAGCCGGCCGGCCTTGAGTGCCTCCTCGATCTGGGCCCGCTCCTGGCGGGACACCGAGCCGTGGTGGGCCCGGGCCACCTCGAGCGGCGCGCCGGCCGTGGATCCGGCCTGGGCCATGATCTGCGCGGGCGGGCCGGTGGAGGCTGCGGACGGGTCGGCGGCAGCTGCGGTGCCCGCGGTGCCCGCACGCAGTTCGGCGCGCTCGGCGGCCAGTTCGTTCAGCCGGGCGCAGAGCCGCTCGGCCAGCCGCCGTGAGTTGGCGAACACGATCGTGGAGCGGTGCTGCTCGATCAGGTCGAGCACCTGCTCCTCAACGTGCGGCCAGATCGACCGGCGGACCGCCTGCCCGTCCGGGGACTCCTCGGCCGCGGCACCGGCAGGGGGGTCGAGGTCGGTCATGTCCTCGACCGGGACCACGATGCTGAGCTCGATTTCCTTGGTGCTGGGCGGGGCGGCGATGGTCACCGGCCGGGCTCCGCCCAGGAACGACGCCACGTCCTCGGCGGGCCGGACGGTGGCCGACAAGCCGATCCGCTGGGCCGGGCGGCGCTCCGGGTTCAGTGCGTCCAGCCGTTCCAGGGACAGGGCCAGGTGCGCGCCGCGCTTGTTCCCGGCCAGGGCGTGCACTTCGTCCACGATCACCGTGTCCACCCCGCGCAGCGCGTCCCGCGCCTTCGAGGTGAGCAGCAGGAACAGCGACTCGGGCGTGGTGATCAGGATGTCCGGCGGCTTGGTGGCGAGCCGCCGGCGTTCCTCGGCGGCGGTGTCCCCGGTCCGCACCGCGACAGCGATGTCGGGCTCGGGAGCGCCCATGGCCTGCGCGGTGTGGCGGATCCCGGTCAGCGGGGCGCGCAGGTTCCGCTCGATGTCCACCGCGAGCGCCTTCAGCGGGGAGATGTACAGCACCCGGCAGCGGAGTTTCGGGTCCTCGGGGGCGGGGGCGACGGCCAGCCGGTCCAGCGCCCACAGGAATGCCGACAGCGTCTTGCCCGAACCGGTCGGGGCGATGACCAGGGTGTTCTCACCCTTGCCGATCGCGGACCAGGCCTGCGCCTGGGCCTGGGTGGGGGCCGCGAACGCGGAGCAGAACCAGTCGCGGGTGATGGCGCTGAAGCCCTCGAGAG
>CAVYQF010000035.1:0-248489 GCA_963770545.1 uncultured Actinomycetes bacterium
GACGGGCTGCCAGCGACCGGCGCGAGCACGAGCGGCCGGGGCGAGGCGCTAACCGGGAAGCCCGACCACTGCCGCAGGGCCCAGGCACGCTGGCTGGCTTGCTGCGCCTGGCTCGCGGCAGTTCCCGGCTCGCCCGCGCCGCAGCCCCCGATCAGGAGGAAGGCAGGAGGGTCGCAGAAAAGTTGATGTCGCCGCTGGTTTCGATGTCCTGGCGAGGGGAGCCGGAGAAGGAGAATGGCCGGGCGGCGAGTGTCACCGCATTCACTGCGTAGCTGCCTGCTTCGGCTCCGGCGATGAGCCGGTTACCGGCGGGCAGCCATCGTGCCCAGCCCACGTCCTCGGTCGTCACCAGGTGGGCCGCGTGGACCAGCCGGAGCGCCCCGGTCGTGGTGTTGACGATGCCCAGCATGGAGTACGGCGTGGCGTAGGGGTCTTGCGGGTTGGTCGTGTTCACGAACACCGCCAGGCGCGTCCCGTCGGGGGAGAAGGCCCCGCTGGAGAACAGGCCGCCATAGGTGAAGCCGTAGCGGCGAGGATTGCGCACGGTCAGGGTGGCCAGGGTAGAGGTGTTGGTGATCCCGAGCACGCCATGTGAGGTCCAGGCGAGCAGGCTGTAGCTGGCATCGCGCGGGGTGTAGGTGCCGGTGATGTCAAGGTTTCGGCCGATGACCTTCACGCGCCCGGTCTCCGGGGTCCAGACGGCAAGAGTAGTGGGGTGCCGCCTTTGGCCGGGGGGACCGGAGTAGACCACGATGCCGCCCGCCGCGGCCCAGTTGCCAAGGCCGCCGGACATCTGCCAGCCAGCGGGGAGCGTCAGCCGGTGAGCCCGGCCGATGCCGGTAGCGGGCAGCTCGATCAGCGTGGTGACGGTCTGCACGATGTAGATATGGCGGCCGCCGGCGGATGCGAACACCGAATCCCCGCGGGCCAGGTATCCCATCCTGCCCGTCGCGATGTCATAGTCCCGGATCGATGTGCGACTCCTGCTGGTGCTGGCCCAGTACAGGCGCCCCCCGGCCAGGATCATCGGATCGCCTTCCGAGGCATCAACGGTTGCCACCACATGCTGGGCCCGCGTCGCGAGATCGCCCAGGTGCAGTTGTCCGCCATAGTCGACCCAGGCCACCCGGGCCGGCGGCAGCGTGATACCCGGCGGGCGCCCCGCGGACGGTGCGCCAAGTATCACGGCACCGCGCCGCGAGGTCTCGGCTGCGGGTCATGCGCACTGACCCCGAGCCGATGCACAAGATGCTCGACGCGCTTGTGTCCACACAGATGGCCGGTCGTCATGGCGGCCCGCCGGGGCCAGGTGCCGGAGAGCATGGCCCGGCATCCGCGATCCTTCTCACTGAGAGTACTCGTGCGAGTACGCTATTTCGTGCTGTCAGCGCAGCTGCAGCTGATGTCAGGACCGCAGGCTGACCGTGACCCCGCCCGAAAACGTGGAGTCATGCAGTTGTGCCGTGACGGCCGTGTCGCCCTTCGGCAGATCGAAGTAGAGCTTCCCGTGAACGGAGTCGCCGGGATTGATCTGGTTTAGGAACACGCCACCGCCGTTTCCGCCGTTCCCATCGATGTCGGCTGATGAGCTGGCGGAGAACTGGCGATTCTTGCCGTCATAGACATACTGGGCAGAGTCGTCCAGGGTCTGGGCCTGGTTTCCGATGTTGGTCACCGTCACATGCAGGACCGTGTACTCACCCTGGGCTGTGTCACCGAGACCCTGGGCGGTATCGCCGACATTCTTAACTCGCGTGACCCGGGTGACCACGAACTGGAACTTCCCGTCCCGGACCTTCGACCCAAGCTTTCCCGCTGCTGAGGCTGGCGTGGAGCCTGCGTTCGATCCAGAGCCACTGTGGGAGGCCGCCACCGCTATGACGATCACCACGATGATGACCACGAGGGCGATCAGTCCGCCGCAGCCTAGGAGCGCGATCTTGCCCGCGCGCCTCTTCTTCGGCGGTGGCTGAGGCGGTCCATAGCCGGACGGCGGGCCGTAGCCCTGAGGGGGGCCATAGCCCGGGGGCGGTGGTTCATGGTTCGGCGGCGTGGACACTCCATGGATCCCTTCAGTCACTCTAGGTGATGGAGATCGTAGGCCGTTGAAGGAGTGCCGGCGCGCCTACGGGCTTTAGCGGAGATTCGCGGCAAGTGAACTCACAGTCCGGCTGTCGCCATTCGTCCGCGTTCACCGCTGGGGCGGGGTTGTCCATGACGGAGCCAGAGACAGGCGGTGAGAATGCGGGCATAGTCCCGCCAGTAAGTCATAACCACACACTTGAAACGGCCTCCTCGGCTTCATTGCCGACCCCCTCACTTACGCCAGCGAGGGACTCCGCGCGGCCGTCACCAGCCAGCCCCACCTCAGCCTCCCGGTCGTCTACCCCCTCCTGAGCGCCGCCGCCGGCCTCCTGCTCTGGCAGGCCACCCGCCTGTTCACCCGCCGCGTCATCCGCTGACGACTGCAGATTGGGTAACCCCCACAATTAGAGATCTTTAGCCTGGCCCTCTGTCCGCGGCCCGCGGCCCGCGTTTAGCAGCCACTCCTCGACCTCTGCCCACTTGCTGCTCCACTGTGCGAGCGGGCCGAGGAGCTGCTCCAGCACCGCAAGCTGCTCATCGAACGACGTCAACTGGGTTTTCAGGGCCTCGATGCTGCGCCGCTGTGCGGCGACGCTGTCGGCGATCGTCGCTAGCTGGGCCGCCGAAAGGGTTCCAGGCAGTGGAAGCGCGCCGGGCGCCGAGGGGAGGTGCTGCCGGACTCTGGCCAGGCCCTCCAAGTCTTCGGTGATCCTGCGGAACTGAGCGACGAGTTCCTGGACCAAGCTGGGCATCATGCCTGATGCGCTGTGCTCCTCATCGGCCATCAGCACGGTCCTTCCCGCGAAGCCGCCGGCAGGTCCTGCCGCCATGCGATCATTCCCGGTTCTCGCCGGCTAACGCCATAACCCACAGGTTCGGACGGCTCCTGAGCGCAGGTAGCCCAGAGGCTTTGAGCTGCCTGACGGCTCGTAGGCTCGGGGCGTGCATGCTTTTGAGTCAGTGTCTACCTGGCAGCAGTCAGTGCCGCTGCCGGCGTCGAAGGAGCGTACGGCGCTGATCGCGACCGTGGCTGACATGGTGGCAGCGCTGGGCCCGGGCGCGCTCCGGGTTGCCGTTGACGGCCTGACCGGGGCGGGCAAGACGAGCTTCGGGCATGAGCTTGCAGCCGCCCTGCGCGCTCTGGGCCGTGCGACGACGCGGGCCTCGATGGATGACTTCAAGTATCCCTGGCCCCACGCCCGTGAGCATGGGTATGACCGGGTCAGCGGCGAGGGGTACTACCGCAATGCCTACGACTTCGGCTCCGCCCGGGACCTGCTCCTCGGCCCAGCGGGGCCGTCCGGCTCCGGCGAAGTAGTGCTGTGCGGGCACGATCCGCTGACCGGCGCTGACCACCGGGACAAGAAGATCAGCGCCCCGCCAGGCGCGATCCTGGTCGTCGACTCGGTTTTCGCCTTCCGTCCTGAGTACAACGACTGCTGGGAGTACCGCATCTGGCTCGACGTGGACCCGGAGACCGCGCTGCGCCGCGGGATCGCGCGGGACTCCGCCGCCGAGGGTGCCGGGGAAGCGGCCCGCCTGCACCGTGACCGCTACCACGCGGCGGAAATGATCTACCTTGCTGAGGTCGGCCCGCGGTCCCTGGCCGATCTCATCATTGACAACCGGGACTTCAAACGCCCCCGCATCCTGACTCGCCGCAGTACCTGACCGGTACAACAACCCAATAGCCGCGCTGGGTGCGTTCGCGCGAAGGCGGTTTGGTCAGCCGTCGGGGCGGCTGGCGATCTGTCAGTGCCAGGTGGACGTGCGCGCACGTGCCCTGCGTGTCTTCACGGTGCAGACACCTCCGCCGCTGCGACGAGACGCCGGCCGCCCAGATGGCCGCCGATAGCAACGGGTCGCTAAGCGGCGCCAGCTTCCCTGCAAATGCACCTGAGCCTCCGAAGTCATAGGGGGACGGTTAGGCGCCCTAGTCCGGACCCCGCTCCCTGGCGGACGAGTCAAGGCGGACGGGCCTGATCAGCACCATAGGCGCGCGCCAGTCTGCCCCTACAGGACCGACAAACTCCTGGCCACCCTTCCATTGCTCTAGCACCACCTCCGGCATCCGGAAAAGACACCGAACACTCTCCTTGCTGCGCAGGGAAGAATGCTGCTCCTGCGGACGTCTATTAGCGCTGCCCGGTCAAGCTTCTGCGGTTGCTCGGCGAGGACCCGAGGACGATCACGGTCGTAGCAGTCCAATCTCGCTGGGCTGAAGTCTGGCTTGATGGGCCTCAGCACCGTAGGTTCCCGTCATGAGCGCCAACCTTCCTAGGCGGCGTCGCTCGGCGGGCAATAAGCAGGCTCTTCGGCGGCGTGAAGACGGCGAGGCACGACTGTGGAGAATCGGTCTTGCCTTAACCGTGAGCTTCAGTGTGGCAGTCGTCGGCCTGGCCGGACTGGCGTCGCTGGCGTGGGTACTCCTGGGCGTGGCCGGATACCGGCGCCACGGCGCTCCTCCGTTGCATGATGCGGTCGGGGTAGCGCAGCTCGTATTTGCCACGGTGGCCGGAGCAGGCGCCCTGGTCGCCCTGGTCGTGGCCTACCGCCGCCAGAAGGTCGCCGAGGCTGACTCTTCTCATGATCGGATCAGGGTCTTCAATGAGCGGTTCACCACGATCGCCAGCCAGCTCGGTGACGCGCAGGCCGCCGTTCGGCTAGCCGGGGTCCATGCAATGGCGGGGCTGGCCGATGACTGGAAGGAGAACCGGCAGACCTGCGTTGATGTGCTGTGCGCCTATCTTCGTCTGCCCTCCGATGCCAACCCCGGCGACGGGACCGCTCACGCAGCGAACCGGGAAATCCGCTACACCATAACTCGTCTTATCAGCGCCCATCTTCGCCCGAAACCGGCCGTGTCCTGGCAGGGCCTGGACTTCGACTTCACCGGAGTGAGGTTTGAAGGCCCGGTTGACTTCACCGACGCCGAGTTCTCCGGCGGCCGGGTCCGCTTCGACGGCGCCGAGTTCTCCGGCGGCGAGGTCCGCTTCGACGGCGCCGAGTTCTCCGGCGGCGAAGTCCGCTTCGATAACGCCAAGTTCTCCGGCGGCGAAGTCCGCTTCGATAACGCCAAGTTCTCCGGCAGCGAAGTCCGCTTCGATAACGCCAAGTTCTCCGGCAGCGAGGTCAGCTTCGACGGCGCCGAGTTCTCCCGCCAGTGGATCAGCTTCAGCGGCGCCGAGTTTTCCGACGGCGAGGTCCGCTTCGTTAGCGCCGAGTTCTCCGGCAGCGCGGTCCACTTCGTTAGCGCCGAGTTCTCCGGCAGCCGGGTCATCTTCGACAGCGCCGAGATTTCCAGCGGCGAGGTCGGCTTCAGAGGCGCCAAGTTCTCCGGCAGCCGGGTCAGCTTCAACGGCGTGAAGTTTTTTCCCGGCGGTGAGGTCTACTTCAGCGGCGCCGAATTCTCCCGCAACTGTGTCAGCTTCAGCGGCGCCTCGTTTTCCGGCGGCGAGGTCTACTTCCTCCGCGCCAGATTCTCCGGCAGCCAGATCGACCTCAAGTTCCCAGCCGACTGGTCACATCCGCCTGTATTTGCGTGGGGGGACAAGGCGCCGCCGCCAGGAGTGCAGCTGCCCACCAGCGATGACTTAGCCGATGGGCGCTGGCCGAGGACGTGACGCAGAAGGCGTTTTGAGCGTTTTCGGCGTATGCAGTTTCCGAAGATGCCGCGACACGCCGCCTGGCTCCGGTCCGTACCCGCATCCGCCTTCCCGCGTTACGCTTCCCCGCCGCACATGGCAAAGCCAACGGGGAGGCTTCGAAATGGTTTCTGGCATCATGCCCGGATCCGGGCGGGGAGCATGCCGCAGGGTGGCTGTGCTGGCCGCAGCGGTGGCGCTGCCACACCACTGACCATCCTGTCCCGGAACCGGACTTCAGCGCCTCCGGGGGCATCACCCTCATCCCAGGCCGGCGGGGACCTCCTGTACGCCGTGTCCGCCGCGGACGGCTACGTAGGGCGGATGACCACGACGGGGACCGCTGCCATCCTGCAGCCTGCTGCGAGCCCGCAGAACATCACCGCCGGCCCGCATGGCAGCATCTGGTACACCTCCGGCGCCATCGGCAGCCCGGGTGGCTCGATCGCGCGGATCTCACGCGGGGGGAAAGTCAGGACGTGGACCGGCCCGGATGTCAGCGATCCGTACTGGATCGCTGAAGGCCCCCACGGGACGATGTGGTTCACCAACGGCATCGGCGAAACGATCGGCCGTATCACACCCTGCGGCCACCTCGGCGGTTTCACCAGCCCTCACATCAACCGTGCGGAAACGATCACTCGCGGCCCCGGGGGCATGTGGGACACCAACTCCGGGAGCAGCACCATCGGCCGTATCACGTCATCCGGCCACGTGACCACCTACAGGGCCCCGGGTACGGATATCGACACCTCGTTCGGGATCACCCCGCGGCCCGGACGGCGCGATGTGGTTCACCAACTTCAATGGCGACACCATCGGCCGCATCACCACCTCCGGCCAGGTAACCACCTACACCGCCCCTGGCATCAGCAGCCCCGCGGTCATCACCCACTGCCTGGGCGGGACACTGTGGTTCACCAACAACACCGGCGCCTCGATAGGGAGGAATCACCTTCGGCAGCTGACGGCACCGCCACGACGTGGTGCGGACCGGGATCCGCGCTCCGGCTGTGTTCGGCGCGGTGTCGCTCGGGAGC
Organism: uncultured Actinomycetes bacterium; assembly: GCA_963770545.1. Lineage (GTDB taxonomy): Bacteria > Actinomycetota > Actinomycetes > Streptosporangiales > Streptosporangiaceae > RYN-230. Next base: position 6,770 of record CAVYQF010000035.1, read on the forward strand.
ACGCTTTGTAAGTTGCCGACGCAGACGGTAGCCGGGACCCATCGACATCCGTGTGGTGCGCGCCGCGGCGGGCACGGCGGTTGTGACACACCGAGTCCGGCTACCGCGCTACCACTCGCAGTGGTCAGCAGTTACCGATTGTGAGAACCAGCAGGGACTTGCAAGTGCAGCCACGCTCCCGCCTGCCGACACGACCATAAGCGCAAGCAAACCCCCGGCTGGACCCTCATCGGGGAAGACCTGAGGCTCCGCATTGCTGGCGCCGTACCGCGCCGTCAGCGCCGACGAACTCGATCTCAACTCCCGCCGCCACGCCAGCCGACTGAGACCAGCCGACTGAGACCAGGCGACGGTCAGGTCCCGCCGCTGGCCTGGCCGCGGGAGCGCACGATCGCGTTTTCCAGCCGGACCTCGGTGCCGACGCGCAGGGAGTTAGGGATCTCCGCGATCCCATGGACGTGCCGGACCAGCGCCCCCAGTTCCTCTTCCGTGGCCAGGCCCTCGGTCTCGACCGAGTAGGAGATACCGTTGCCCGCCGTTGAAGCCGCGGCCACCACCCCCCGCGCCGGCCGGGCTGTCCACCACCAGGGTGTGCGGCCCCGCCGCGCCCAGCGCGGTCACGGCACCGTCAACGTTCCTGACTTCGACCTCGAAACCCATGCCCCTGGCTCCCCACATCTGGCCGCCGGTAACTGGAGCCGAAGGGGCGCCGGCGTTGACGAAAGTAGCTGATCTTCGGGGACACTAGATGGTCACCGGACCTTCCGCCAGGTCGCGGATCAGAGCCAGGAGGACGCCCATGAAGATCGCCGGATCGGTGGCCCTGGTCACCGGGGCCAACCGCGGACTCGGCCAGGCGTACGCGCGGGGGCTGGTTAAGGCGGGCGCGGCCAAGGTGTACGGGGCGGCGCGGAACCCAGCCCAGGTCACCGAGCCGGGCGTGACACCGGTGGCCCTCGACATCACCGACCCGGCCCGGGTGGCCCAGGTCGCGAAGGACTGCGCGGACGTCACCCTGCTGGTGAACAACGCCGGGGTGCTGAAGTACAGCACGTTCATCGGCGCGCCCACCCTGGACGGCGCCCGGCAGGAGATGGAGACCAACTACTTCGGGACGCTGAGCATGTGCCGGGCGTTCGCGCCGGTCCTGGCGGCCAACGGCGGCGGGGCGATCGTCAACATGCTGTCGGTGACCAGCTTCTACACCAACCCGTTCGACGCGTCCTACGGCGCCTCGAAGGCCGCGGGCTGGTCGCTGACCAACGGCGTCCGCCTCGAACTGCATCACCAGGGCACTCTCGTCGTCGCGGTGCACGCCGGCTTCATCGACACCGACATGGCCGCCCTGGCGGACGTGCCCAAGCTCAGCCCGGAGTCGGTGGCCGAGCAGGTTTTCGCCGCCGTCGAGGCCGGCCAGGTGGAGGTCCTCGCCGACGAGCGGACCCGGACCATCAAAGCGGAACTGCCCCGCGACCAGGAGCTGATCTACCCGGCCGTCCAGGAATTCTGGGACTCAGCCCTGAAAGGCCCCAGCTGAGGCGGCCCTTCGCCGTCACGAGGCCAGCAATTGCTCCATAACGGCCCGATCGGCGCCGGCTACATCCAGGATCTTGGTCCGGCTGGTGGCGCCCGCGACCAGGGTGACGGCGCCGCGGGGAACGCCGAAAGCGGCGGCCACCGCGGCCAGCGCCGCGGCCGTGGCCTGGCCTCCGGTGGCCCGCGCGCTGACCCGGACGACGAGCGCGCCCCCGTGCTCACCGCCCACGCCAGGGTGGGCGGCCCCGGGCCGGACCCAGACGGTTATACGCACCTCGCCAGTCTGCCTTCTCGGTGTGAGCGGAGGTGGGTCAGGTCGTGGCCACCAGCAGGTCCTCCCCGCTGGACGGGCGGAGGCCGTCGGCCCGGCCGGCGAAGTAGCGCTCGGCGAGCAGGGTCCCCGGCACATGCCGGACGTCCTTGAAGCCGGCTTCGCGGGCCAGGGCCAGCATTTCCGCCGGGGTGTAGAAGCTGATGAAGGGCGTTCCGGAGGTGCGCGCGCCCCGCTCGGCCATCTGGAGCCCGGAGCGATCGGCGTCGCCGAGCAGTCCGGCCGGCAGCAGGAACGTCATGACCACCGTCGAACCGCGGGCCAGCCCGGCGAGCTGGCGCAAGGTGGCCGCGGTGGCCTCCTTGGTGAGGTACATGGTCACGCCCGTGGAGACGACGACCGCGGGCTGGCCGGGATCGAAGCCCGACGCCAGCACCTGCTCCCACCAGTCCCCGCTGGCCTCGAAGTCGACCGGCACGAGCCGCAGCCAGTCGGGGACGCCGTAGCCGAGCTCGATCAGGCGCTGGCGCTTCCAGGCCTGGGGGCCGGGCTGATCGACTTCGAACACCTTCAGGCCGGCGGCGGTCTCCGGCCTGCGCTGGGCGAAGGTGTCCAGGCCAGCCCCCAGGATGACGTACTGGGCGACGCCGTACCCGGCCTGCTCGGCCACCAGGTCCTCGATGAAGCGGGCCCGGGCCACGATGGCCGCCCGGAATCCGCTGGTGCCTCGGGGGTCCATGTCCGGGCGATCGCGCCAGCCATCGCCGGGAGCGGCCAGCTGCAGGCTGACCTCATCCTCGAGGACGTGCGGTGGCGGGTCGGCCAGGACGTGCATCGCCCGCCAGAGGGCCACCCGCACCGCGGTGCTGTCCGGCGCCCCGGTTTGCCCGTCGGCCATGGCGTCATCTCTCCCTGCGGTCAGGTCCTGAGCTCTCTCCGGCCGGGCCGGTCAGTCCGTGGCCGGAGCCTGGCCGGCCGGGGCCCAGTGACCCGGTGCGGCCACCCGGAGGATGACGGCGACGCCCAGCGCGCCGGCCGGTACCAGCGTGACCAGCGCGGGCAGCTGATAACGCCAGGAGAACTCGAACAAGTCAGACACCAGCAGCACCGCCGCGGCGGAGGTGAAGCAGAGCAGGCAGGCCAGGCTGAGAGACCGGATGGCCGGGTCGGACCGCCAGCGCCTGCGGGCACCCGCCACGGACCCGGCCAGCCCGGTGGCCACGCACAGGGCCAGCAAAGGGCCGGGCGTGAACCCGCCGTGCAGCTGGTAGGAGCGCAGGAACACGGCCCCGGGCCGCCAGGCCGCCGGGGTGCCCCCGCCGTACTGGGCGATCTCGGCCATTACGTCCGGCCTGGTCGAGTGCGAGGAGAAGTACGGGAAGGTGGTCTGGAACTGCCAGCGGGTGATCGGCGTGTCCCCTGGGCTGGTCTCGCGGGTCAGCGCGAACAGCTTCACCACGTCCCGGGTGTACGCGCCGAGCAGCCGCTGCGGCTGCTGGGTCAGCACCTGGTGGTTGAAGTCGGAGAGCAGGCTGTCGGTCTCGGCCCGCGGCAGGTTGGCGTAGTAGGGCCGGATCGGGGAGCCCGGCTGGTATTCCAGCCAGTCCGGCCCCCTGGCCTGCTGGGCGGGCTTGGGGCACATGGCCCGCTCGGCCGCCGGGAGCTTGATCGTGGCGCAGTCCGCGGCGGCCGCGGCCCTCCCGTAGAAGGACGTGACGCCGGTGTGGGACAAGAAGAAGTCCCCGGCCACCACGTAGGACACGGTGCAGTAGGCCGCGATCGGCAGGGCGAAAGCGGCGCAGAACGCGACGGCCTGGCCGACGGCCCGCCGCCAGCCACCGCCCGCGGCCAGCAGGTAGATCACCCCGGGCAGGATCAGGGCCTCGCCGACCTGGGCGAACGTGGCCGAGGTGCCCAGCACCACGCCGGCCGCCAGCACCGCCCGCCAGCCGGCCCTGGGCCGCCAGAGCAAGAGGGCCAGGCCGGCCACGATCAGCGCCTCGAACCAGGTGCCCGGCATGATGGCCTGCTCGTTCTGGATCTGGTAGGCGTCCAGCAGGACCGGCGCGATGGCCAGCGCGGCGAGCCACCGGGACACACCGCGGCGCAGCAGGAGCGCGTAGATGACCACCGCCAGGCCCAGTCCGAGCAGGTGCTGCACGGCCGCGACCGTACCGAAATTACCTGCGAACAGGATGGCCCGCAGCGGTCCCTTGTAGCCGACCGGGTCCATCCCCTCGGCGTTGTACAGGTACCGGGTGGTGTCGATATAGAACAGGGCCGGCCGGTAGCTGACCTGGGCCAGCACCCGGAGGGCCAGGCCCGCGGTCAGCAGGATGATGGCCAGCCAGTGGCGCCGGGCGAGACCGGCCCACGAAGCGCGCCACCGGCCGGTGCGGCGATCCTCGGCCGGGATGCGGGACAGGAGCGCCGTCACGTCGTCGGGACCGCGTGGCCGCCGCTGGATAGGCAGAGGGCGAGCAGGACCGTGACGATGGTCAGCCACCGGGACATCCGGTTGCGCGGCACCTGGGTCAGCGCGGCCCACGCCACGGCGGTGTACCAGGCGAAGACCCACGGGGCGACGAGGATCCAGGCGAACGTCAGCGCGAACGGCGCCACCACCTCGGCCGGCTGGTCGGAGGAGATCCGCCGGTAAATCAGCCAGGCCACGATGAACAGCGCGACCGGCCACAGGCAGCTGATGATCGTGACCATCACGCTATGCGGGACGCCGGACCACTGCCCCACGAGCTCGAACACCCGCCACGGCGAGGGCAGCGTGGCCAGCTTGAGCCCGCCGAACACTGTCTTCAGCGCGTCCAGCCCGTAGTGGCTGTAGCTGAGGGCGAGCGTGGCCACGGCGACCACGGTCATCCGGGTGATGCGCGTCCAGTCGCGGTTGCGCAGCAGCGCGAAGCCCAGGCCTAGCCCGATCAGCACCGCGTAGATCTTCACCCCGCAGGCCAGCCCGATCAGCACCCCGACCACGACGTCGCCCCAGATCCCGGTGAACCGGCGGGCGACCTGGATGGCGCCGATCGCCGCGGCGGCCACCAGCGTGTCGAGGTGACCGCCGCTGACCAGTTCCAGGATGAGGACGGGGTTGGCGGTCCAGAACAGTGTGGCCCGCACCGGGTCGTCCGAGGTCAGCAGGAGCAGCAGGCCCACGCCGAGGAAGACGATCCCGTTGAGGATCATCAGGACCCAGATGGTGGTGGCCACGTTCCCGAGGCCGATGGAAGCCGCGAACGACTGGATGATGGTGGCGAACGGGCCGTAGACCGACGGCTGCGCCTTCCACATGGTTCCGACGACCATGGTGTAGGGCGAGTGGGCGCCGAGGAAGGCGAGCGGGTTGCTGGTGTACGGGTTGCCGCCCAGGGCCGCGATCCGGCCGTAGGCCGCGTAGCTCGCGGTGTCCGAGGACCCCACCGGGGTGAGGCAGACCATGATCGCGACGATGCCCGTGCTGATCAGCAGGAGGACCCGCGGGTTGGGGCGCCAGCCCTGGCTGTGCGCCCACAGCATGCCGGCCAGCCCGAGGCAGGCCAGGCTGATGCTGGTGTAGAGCATGAGGCTGGCCAGCACATGCTGCGAGCTCAGCGAGGGCAGCAGCCGGGACAGCGGCAGCAGGACGGGCAGCGTCTCGGCGTTCGGGGCGGTGGCCCCCAGGAGCATGCCCAGCAGCAGCCCGGCGGCCGACAAGGTGACGGCGACCTTGGGGTTGGACAGCCTGCTCCACGCGAGCTTGCGGATGAGCGTGCTCATCAGCCGTTCGACTGGCCCGTTGCCGCCGTCCAGGGGGCCAGGGGTGGCCGGCCGCTCGGCCGGCCGGGTCAGGCCGGGCGCGTCAGCAGAGTGACTGGACACCTGAGTCACCCTGCGCCACACCTCCGTAGGCGGTCTTGCGCGGGAATCACCACGCCGTGAGCTGGCCCGCCGTGAACCGGCCCGCTGTTAGCCGACATGCTGTTGGCCGGCACGCTTGTGGCTGGCACTGCGTTAACTGCCGCCGCGCTGCCGGGCACCCCGCGTGCCCTCACTACTGCCTGGCTGGCCCCGCATAGCTAACCCTGCTTACATGTCTACTCTGAGCGTAGGCTGAGCACCGAACGCACCACGCCACATTTACTGAATCCTTCCGGCGAATTCATGACCTTGTGGCGGTTGCGGAACTTCCCGTATCACCACAGGTTATCCGCGCCGGCGCGGACGCGGGAGGCGACCGGGACCGTGGCCCACCCCCGAGATGCCCGGATCACCGTCATCGGCGGCGGGGCGGTCGGCGCCGCGGCCGCCTACTTCCTGGCCCGGGCCGGCTACCAGGACATCCAGCTGCTGGATAAGCAGGGCCTGTGCGAGGCCACCAGCAGCCAGGCCGCGGGCCTGGTGGGCCAGGCCCGGCCCACTGTGGACCGGACCCGGCTGACCATGGCGGCCGCGGAGTTCTACCGCGGGTTCGAGCAGGAGACCGGTTACCCGATGGACTACCGCGAGTCGGGCGCCGTCCGGATCGCGCTGTCGGACACGTCGGTCGCGGAGCTGGAGCAAATCGCCGCGACCGCGGCGGTGACCGGCCTGCCGGTCGAGTTCCTCTCGGATGCACAGCTGCGGGAGATCTTCCCCCCGCTGCAACGCACGGACGGCGTCCGGGCCGCTCTGTGGTCCCCGACCTGCGGGTACGTCCAGCCCAACAGCCTGGTCGCCGCGTACGCCAGCGCGGCGCGGGACCTGGGCGTCACCATCGCCCCGCACGCGGCGGTAACCGGGATCGGGACCAGGCGCGGCCAGGTCTGCTCGGTATCCACCCGGGACGGGGAGTTCGCCACGGAGCAGGTGATCATCGCGGCCGGGCCGTGGTCGGTCGCGCTGGCCGCGCTGACCGGCGTGGAGTTGCCGATCGTCCCGGTGCTGCACGAGTACTTCGTGACCGAGCCGGTCCCGGGCTGGCACGCGGGCCTGCCCTGCCTGCGCATCCCGGAGATTGGTGTCTACGCGCGCGGGGAGGGCGGGCGGGTGCTGTGTGGTGGGTTCGAGAACCGGGGCACCAGCCTGGATCCGCGCGGGGTGACCCTGGACGCGCCGCTGCCCGCGGCCCCCGACTGGGACGTCCTGGGCGGTTTCGCGGAGGGCCTGGGCCGGTTCGTGCCGGGGCTGCCCGGGGTGGGGGTGAGCACCACATTCCGCGGCTGGCCGGCGTTCACCCCGGACGGCCGGTTCCTGGTCGGCCCGGTCAGCGCGGTCCGGGGCCTGGCCTTCGCGGCCGGCTGCAACGCGCACGGGGTGTCCGGCTCGGCGGGCCTGGCCATGTACCTGGTGGAGAGCCTGGGCCCGGATCCCTCGCCGTACGTCCGGTCGCTCAGCCCGGACCGCTACCTGCCCCGCACCTGGACCTGGGAGGACGCGGAACGCCAGGCCCGCGCGGTGTACGAGACCTATTACCCGATGCCGGCTGCCGCCAGGCGGTGACTTTCGCCGGCTGCCGCCGGGCGGTGACTTCGCCGGCTGCCGCCGGGCGGTGACTTTCGGCGGGGCCGCGGGTCTGTACCTATATGACCGCCAGCGAGGACTTCACCAGCCTCACCGGCCAGTTCCGGCGTGAGCTGCTGGCCCACTGCTACCGGATGCTGGGCTCGGCCGATGAGGCCGAGGACCTGGTGCAGGAGACGTACCTGCGGGCCTGGCGTGCGTACCAGGGCTTCGAGGGCCGGTCGTCGGTCCGCACCTGGCTGTACCGGATCGCCACGAACGCGTGCCTGACCGCGATCGAGCGCCGTGGCCGGCGGCCGCTGCCCTCCGGGCTGGGCGGCCCGGGCGATGACCCGGCTGCCCCCGTGGTGTCGGCGCCTGAGGTGCCGTGGCTGCAGCCCCTGCCCGATGCCCTGCTGGCCGCACCCCAGGACGACCCGGCCGAGGCCGCCGTGTCCCGGGCGGGCATCCGGCTGGCCATGGTCGCGGCCTTGCAGTACCTGTCCGCCCGGCAGCGGGCGATGCTGATCCTGCGGGACGTGCTGGACTGGCCGGCCGCCGAGGTGGCCGCCCTGCTGGGCACCACGACGACCGCGGTCAACAGCGGCCTGCGGCGCGCCCGGGCCCAGCTCGCGCGGGCCCTGCCGGAGGAAGACGACGTCGCCGAGCCCGCCGAGCCGGAAACCCGCGCGCTGCTCGACCGCTTCGCGGTGGCGTTCGAGAACGGTGACGTGACCGCGCTGACGGCGCTGCTGCGCCAGGACGTGGCGCTGGAGATGCCGCCTATGCTGACCTGGTTCGCCGGCCGGGAGAACGTGCGCCGCTTCCTGGCCACGAAGCTGTTCGGCACGCCCGGGCAGTTCCGGCTGGTCGTCACCATGGCCAACGGGCAGCCGGCCTTCGCGGCCTACGAGCGCGGTCGCGACGGGGTGTACCAGGCGCATGGGGCCCTGGTGCTGACGGTCACTGCGACCGGGATCGCGCGGATCGTCATTTTCCTCAGCCCGGGCCTGCTCGGGGCGTTCGGCCTGCCGCCGGAGTATGAAGCGGCCCGCCCCGCGCCTGCGCTGGTTCCGGCCGCCACGGCCCGGCCCGCCGCCACGGCCCGGCCCGCCGCCCCGCCCCCGGCCGCGGCCGACCTGGCGGTCCCGTCATGGCCCCGCTGACGCGGGGATTCGAGCTCCTCGGATGGGCGATCAGCTACGCACTGGCCAGCACCAGGCTGGCCACCCCGCAGCGTCTCCCGGGCCCTACCCCGTGCGCCGGCTGGGACCTGGGGTGGCTGCTGCACCACGTCAGTGACTCGGTCGATGTGGTGCACCAGGCGATCACCACCGGATGTATCGGCTCCGGCCCGGCGGCAGCTGACGACGGACCCGATCCTGACCTGGTCAGTGGCCTGCAGCGCCGCGCCGGCCGCCTGCTGGCCTCCTGCGCCCTGACCGCCCCGGCCGCCCCGGCCGGGCGGCTGGTCACCATCGGTGACCTGGAGCTGCCCGCGAAGCTGGCCGTAGCCGCCGGGGCCATCGAGATCACCGTCCATGGCTGGGACATCTCGGTCGCGTGCGGCAGCCGCGGGCCGGTCCCGCCGGACCTGGCGGCTCTCCTGCTGCCGATCGCCCCGCTGTTCATCACCCCCGGCACCCGGGCGGGATTGTTCGCCGACCCGGTCCCGGTGCCTGCGCGGGCCTGCCCGGGAGACCAGCTGGTCGCCTTCCTCGGCCGTCAGCCGCAGAGCCTGGCGGCACCCGGACCGGCGGCGCCCGGCCCGGCGGCGCCCGGCCCGGCGGCACCCGGACCGGCGGCGCCCGGCCATCTCTGATCCGCGCCCCGGCGCGGCGATTCCCGCGGGCGCCCCGGGTCTACCCCTGTAGGCCGCCTGACCGCCTGGGCGGGCGCGCTGACCCATGACCCAGAACGGAGCAACTGACATGTCGGAGCTATCTGCCGCCCCGCCGTCCGGCGGCGCCAGCCGCCGCCTCGGGGGCGGCACCGCCAGCCGGGCCACGGGCGCGCCGGGACGATCCCGCAACGGCTGGACACTGGTCCTGGCCGGGCTCGGAGCGTTCATGGCCGCCCTGGATGTGGTGGTGGTCGCGACGGCCCTGCCCACCCTGCAAACGCACCTGGGCGCCAGCCTGGCCGATCTGGAATGGACGATCAACGCCTACAACCTCGTCTTCGGCTGCCTCATGCTGACCGGCGCGGCCCTGGGCGACCGGTTCGGCCGCCGCCGGATGTACGTTCTCGGCCTGCTCGTGTTCGTCCTGGGCTCGGCGATGGCGGCGCTGTCGCCGGGCACCGGGACGCTCATCGCCGCGCGGGTGGTGCAGGGCGCCGGGGCGGCCCTGCTCGTGCCGCTGACCCTGACCCTGATCAGCGACGCGTTCCCGGCGGAGAAGCGCGGGGCGGCCATCGGCATCTGGGGCGGCATCACCGGCCTGGGCGTGGCCGCCGGCCCGGTCGTGGGCGGCGCCATCGTGCAGGGCATCTCCTGGCAGTGGATCTTCTGGCTCAACGTCCCGGTCGGGCTGGCCGTGGCCGCGCTGTCCGCGCTGCGGCTGCGGGAAAGCCGTGGCCCCCGGCCGCAGCTGGACTTCACCGGCATGGCCCTGGCCGCGATCGCGCTCTTCGCGCTGACCTGGGCGCCGGTACGGGCCCCCTCGGCCGGCTGGACCAGCACCGAGGTGATCGGATCGTTCGTGGTCGGCGCGGTGTTCCTGGCCGGGTTCCTGGCCTGGGAACGGCGCGCGGCCTACCCGATGCTGCCCCTGGGCTACTTCCGCCGCCGCGGCTTCGCCACCGCGAACGCGGTGATCTTCTTCCAGTTCATCTCGCTGATCGGGTCGCTGTTCTTCATCACCCAGCTGTTCCAGATCGGGCTGGGCTACTCGCCGCTGCAGGCCGGCTTGCGGATCCTGGTCTGGATGGCCACGCCGATGCTGGTCGCGCCGGTGGCCGGCGCCCTCGCGGACAAGATCGGCAACCGGCCGTTCATGGTCGCCGGCCTGATCATGCAGGCCGCCGGCCTGGGCTGGCTGGCGTCCGTGGCCGAGCCGGGGGTGAGTTACGCCACCCTGGTCGCGCCGCTGATCATCGCGGGGGTGGGCGTCTCGATGTGCTTCCCCACTGTGGCCAACGCCGTGACCAGCTCAGTTCCGCCCGCTGACGTCGGCGTGGCCGCCGGCACCAACAACGCGCTGAACGCGCTGGGGGGCGTGTTCGGGGTCGCGATCCTGGCCGCGGTCTTCGCCGCCCACGGCAGCTACGCCTCCCCGGCCACCTTCATCCAGGGATTCCGGCCCGCGGAATGGACCGCGGCCGCGGTGGCGGCCGCCGGGGTCGTGGCGGCCGTGCTCGCCCCGCCCAAGCAGCAGCGGCCCACCGATTAGAGGACTAGCGGCCGGGCTCGCGGCTCCAGTGGACTCGCGGGCCCGGCCGGGCTGGCGGCCGGACCATCAGCTCTAACGGCCCGTGGCCGGGGTGGGTGAGCCGGCCGGACGGTTTTCGTTGCGGAAAAAGAAGGGCCACGGGCCGGCCCGCACGCGCGCTAGGAGCGGGCGGCCGACAACAGCGGAGCGCCGGCCGCCTCCCCGGCCTGGCGGGCCGCGGTGTAGCGGATCTCCGGGATCGGGAGACCCAGATTGCCGCGCAGCGTGCTGGATTCGTACTCGGTGCGGACCAGGCCCCGCTCGCGCAGGATGGGCACGACCTCGCTGGTGAACCGGCGGAACTGGGACGGGTGCCCGATGTGGATGTTGTAGCCGTCCAGCGCGCGGCCCTCGAACCAGCGCTGCATCTCATCCGCCACGGTCTGCGGTGAGCCCGCGAACGGGGTCGGCCTGGGAGCGGAGATCGCCTGAACCGTCTCGCGCAGCGTGTAGCCGTGGTCCCGGGCCAGCGCCACGATCTTCTCCGCCTGGGTCCGGAACCCCCGCTCGGCCACGTGCAGCACGTCCGGGAACGGGGCGTCCAGGTCGTACTGGCGGAAGTCGTGCCAGGCGAACGGGCGGCCCAGCTCGCCGAGCGCCCTGTCGAAATCCTGGTCGGCGAGCTGCAGGTCGTGCTCGATCTCGCGGGCTTGCTGGTCGGTGTCGCCCACGAACACCCGGACCCCGGGCATCACGATGACGTGATCGGGGTTACTGCCCTTGGCGGCCGCGCGGGTCTTGATGTCGGCGTAGAACGCCTGGCCCTGCTCGATCGACGCCGCGTGGGTGAAGATGCCCTCGCCGATCGTGGCGCCCAGGTCGCGGCCCTGCTCGGAGTCGCCGGCCTGGAAGATGACCGGCTGGCCCTGCGGCGAGCGGGAGATGTTGAGCGGGCCGACGACACCGAAGTGGTCGCCCTTGTGGTTCAGCGCGTGCAGGCGGGACGGGTCCAGGAACCGCCGGGCCTGGGGTCGCGCGGGAACGCGTCCGCCTCGTAGGAGTCCCACAGGCCCTGGGCGACCCGGACGAATCCCAGCCCGCGGGCGTACCGGGTGTCGTAGTCGTAGTGCTCGTCCCGGCTGAAGTTGCCCGCGGCGCCCGCGTCGCCGCTGGTCACCACGTTCCAGCCGGACCGGCCGCCGCTGATCAGCTCGAGCGAGGCGAGCCGCCGGGCCAGGTTGAACGGGTCGTTGTAGGACGTGGTCATGGTGGCGACCAGGCCGATGTTCCGAGTCACCACGGCCAGCGCGGACAGCAGCGTCATCGGCTCCAGCCGGTTGAGGTAGTGCGGCGGGGAGTCGGGGGTGATGAACTGGCTGTCCACGATGAAGACCAGGTCGAACTTGGCCGCCTCGGCCTGCTGGACCTGTTCCATGTACCACCCGATGTTCACGCTGGCGTCGCCAGGGATCTCCGGGTCCAGCCACTGGAAGTGCTGGCCCTGGCCACCGGCCCCCATGGTCACCGCGCCGAGCTTGATCTGGCGTTTGCTCATGAGAGTTGTCCTTCCGTAGTCCGGCCGTCCGCCGTGCGGGCGCGGGCCAGGGTCATCTATTCGGCGTGCCGGTGGCAGGCGACGCTGTGGCGCTCGCCGGCCGGGACGAGGGGCGGCTGGACCACGCAGGGGGCAGCCGCGAACGCGCAGCGCGTGGCGAACACGCAGGCGTCCGGGTCCTCGAAGCTGGCCAGCAGGTCTTCGGGCAGCGCAACTGCCTCGGCGATGGTGCGGGTGACCTGCTGCGGGGACAGCTCACGGTCGTGCCGGACGCTCGGCGCGGACGCCATCAGCAGGGCCGTGTAGGGGTGGCGGGGGGCGGCGAACACCTGGTCCACCGGGCCGTCCTCGACGATGCGGCCCCGGTAGAGCACCGCCACCCGGTCGGCGATGCCCGCCAGCGAGCTGAGGTCATGCGAGATGATCACGATGGACAGCCGCAGAGCGGTCCGGAGCTGGGCCAGCAGCCGCAGGATGTAGTTGCGGTTGCTGGCGTCCAGGGCGCTGACCGGCTCGTCGCAGATGAGCAGCCTCGGCTCGGTGGCCAGTGCCTGGGCGATCGACACCCGCTGACGCTGGCCGCCGGAGATCTGGCCCGGGGTGCGCGGCAGCACGGAGGCGTCCAGGCCCACCTTGTCCAGGGCGCCGAGGACCCGCTGGCGGATCACGTTCCGGTCGGTCTCCCCCTGCAGCCTGATCCCCTCGGCGACAATGTCGATCACGGTCATGTCCGGATCGAGGGAGCGGAGCGGGTCCTGGAAGACCAGCTGCAGGTGCCCGCGGCGGCGCTCGGCACGACGGGCACCCCCCCGCAGCGCGGAGATCGGGGTGCCCTCGAACCTGACCTGGCCTTCAGCCGGGCTGACCAGGCCGAGGACGGTCCGGGCCAGGGTCGTCTTGCCCGAGCCGGTCTCACCGACCAGGCCGACGATCTCGCCCGGCTCGATAGCCAGACGACCCGCAGGACCCGACCGTAGACCGGCGGCGCGGCCGCGCCGTCAAGACCCCCGCTGGCTCCGGCTGCGCGGGCGGGGCTGCACCGGAGCGGCGCTCACCGGGCCGCCAGTTCGCCGGCCACCTGCGGTTCGTGGACCGGAATCAGCATGCCTGATGCTGGGGGCCGACTGACCGGAGGGTGCCGCCGGCCCGGCGGCAGCCGCGGCCGGGCAGCGCTCGGCGCTGGCAGCCGGCGAGGGGGCCGACCTGGGGCTGCTGGCCCGCGATGACCTGCAGCTCGCGACGGCGGAAATCGCCGACCGAGGCCACCCGGAGCAGGGCCTGGGTGTAGGGGTGCCGGGGCCGCTCGACGATCTCCGCGGCCGGGCCGGACTCCACCATCTCCCCCGCGTAGAACACCACCACCCGGTCACGCTGCTCGCTGATACCATCGTGGGACACGAACAACGGCCAGTCCGCGCTGCTCGCGCAGCTGCCGGATCAGCTCGATGACCTCAGCCTGGATGGTGACGTCCAGCGCGGTGGTGGCCTCGTCGGCCACCAGGAGCTGCGGGTCGCAGGAGATCGCGATGGCGATCATCACCCGCTGCAGCATGCCTCCGGACAGTTCGGCCGGGATCTGGTCGAACACCTGCTCAGGGTGGCGCAGGCCGACCGAGGTGAACAGCTCGATGGAGCGCTGCCGGGCCGTCCGGCGGGACAGGCCCAGCTTGACCCGCAGCACCTCGGCCAGCTGATGGCCGCCGGTGATCACGGGTTGAGGTAGGAAGCCGGATCCTGGAACACGCACCGATGTGGCTGCCGTGCAGGCTCTCCCAGCCGCGCCGGGACAGGCTGGTCTGGTCGTGCCCGGCGAACGACAGCGACCCTGCTCGATGGCGACCCCGGCGGGCAGCACCCCGAGCGCGGCCCGGCAGGTCAGGGTCTTGCCGCTGCCCGACTCACCGACCAGGCCGACGATCTCCCCGGCCCGGATGCTCAGTGAGACACCGCGGACGGCCAGAGCCGCTCCGTCGTGCACGGTGATGTGCAGGTCATCGAGGCGCAGCACCTCCGATCCGCCGGGGCTGGGCGCCGGGGCCGGCCTGGGCCCCGGGGCCAGGCTGGGGGCGGCGAGGTCAGGCGACTTGAGATTGTCGATCGTCATCGGCAGGCTCCAGCGTCGAGTGGGTTCGGATAAGCGGGTCCGGCGCGGCCACCGTCCCGGGCACGGCCAGCATCCCCGGGGTGCGGCGGTCGCGGAAGGCGTCGGCCAGGGCGTTCAGCGCACCGACGGTGATGGCGATGAGCGCTCCGGGGATGAACGGCGCCCACGGCGCCTGGGCCAGGTAGTCGAGGTCGGAGGAAAGCACGCCGCCCCAGGTGGGCGCGGGCGGCTGCACGCCGATGCCGAGGAAGGTCAGGAACGAGACCGCCAGCAGCGCCGCGGCGGTCATCGACGCCGAGGTCACCGCGATGGTCGGCAGCACCTTCCGCACCACGTGGGCCCGGACCACGTGCAGTTTCGAGGCCCCCATCAGCTCGGCGGCCTCCACGTACTGGGCCCGGGCGTGCTCCAGGGTGGCGGCCCGGGTGATCCGGAAGAAGAACGGGGCCAGCAGGATCCCCACCGGCACCATGGCCTGGACCAGGCCGTTACCGAGAGCGGCGGTGACGGCGACCGCGAAGAAGATGTACGGCAGGGTCATCAGCGCGTCGGTGACGCGGTTGGCGGCGAAGTCGAACCCGCGGCCCAGGAACATGGTCGCGATACCAGGGATCGGGCCGAGCATCAGGCCGATCCCGACCGCCTCGAGCGCGGTGAGCACCGACAGCCTGGTCCCGGCCATGAGCCGGCTCAGCACGTCCCGGCCGAGGTAGTCGGTGCCGAGCAGGTGGTGCGCGCCCGGCCCCTGGAACAGCGCGTTGGCGTTGACCGTCAGCGGGTTTTGCGGCGCCAGGGTGCTCCCGAACACGGTCAGGACGGCCACGCCGAGCAGGACGGCGATCGCGATCCAGGCCGAGGGCGTCCGGAGCAGGGTCCTGGCCTTGCGCTTCCGGGATTTGGGCCCGCTCATGCGCCGATCCCGTCGTCCGTGCGGTACAGCCAGTTGAGGGTGACGTTCACGATCAGGTTGACCACGATCACGAAGGAGCTGACCACCAGCAGCAGGCCCTGGACGACCGGGATGTCGCGCGTCTGCGCGCTCTCCAGGAGCAGCTGCCCCAGGCCCGGCAGGGAGAAGACCGCCTCGGCCGCCACGGCCCCGGCCAGCATGAGCGGGAAATCGTTGCCCAGGATGGTCAGGGCCGGGCCAGCCGCGTTGCGCAGCGCGTGCCGGACCAGGATGCGCCGGTACGGCAGCCCGCGCACCCTGGCCCCGACGAGCTAGTTCTGCTTGAGCGCCTCAACCACGGTGGTGCGCAGCTGCCGGGCACGTCCGCGACACCGCGAGGCTGAGCGCCAGGGCCGGCAGGATGATGTGCGCCAGCCACTGCGTGACGCTGGTGCTCGGCCCGACGTAGCCGTTGGCCGGCAGCAGGTGCGCGGTGACCGCGAACAGGACCACCAGGATGATGCCGACCACGAAGGCCGGCAGCGTGGATGCCGCCGAGCACGCCGCGGTGACCCCGCGGTCAAACCAGCTGCCCCGGTAGACCGCCGCGAGGGTCCCGGCCCCGCCCCCGATGATGACGGCCAGGATGATGGCCAGCACCGCGATGGACAGGTCAACCGGAAGCCGCTGGCCGATGCTCTGGGCCACCGGGATCTGGCTGAAGTAGGACCGGCCGAGGTTGCCGCGGAGCGCCTGGCTCAGCCAGTTCCAGTACTGGCCGATCAGCGGGTGGTTCAGGCCCAGGGCCCGGTTCAGCCGCGCCACGGCGGCCGGGGTGCCGCGTCCTGGCCCAGGATCGTGGCCGCCGGGTCGCTGTTGGACAGCGCGCCCAGGCTGTAACTGATGAACGTGCTGATGAGCACGATCGGCAGCAGAACGGCGAGGCCCCCGCCGATCCGGGCCGCGACGATCCGGCCCCGGCGCCGCCGGGGCGGGGTGCCCCCGGCGGCGCGCGGCATGCTGATCACTGTCATCTGGTCAGCTCCCCACCCGGACGCCTTCCCAGCGCTGCTGGACCAGGTCCATGGGATGGCGGTGACCTTGGGGCTGTTGGCAAAGATCCGAGAGTCGGTATATAAAGACAGATGTGAATCGGGTCGCTGCGCACCGCGGTGCTGACCGCGTGCTGCAGGGTGGTCGGATACTTGGCCGAGGTGAGCGGCACCGTAAGGGCCTGGTTCAGCGCCTGGGTCACGGTGGGCGAGGTGGTGGACTTCTTGCCGTCCACGTTCATCAGGCCCTGCTGGCTGTAGAGCACGTCCAGCATCTCCACCGGGGAGTTACGTCCCGCAGTGCCGTCGATGGCCAGCGGGATCGTCTTGTCCAGGTAGAGGTACTGGGTCTCGGTGGCGGCCGGGATGTCCTTGATGGTCACCGCGATGCCGACCTGCTTGAGCTGGCTCTGCAGTTGCTCGGCCAGCGAGTCGCTGGTGCTGACGGTGCTCAGCGTGATCTTCAGGCCGTGCGGGTACCCGGCCTGGGCCAGCAACTGCTTCGCCTTGGCCGGGTTGTAGGGGTACAGGTTGGCCAGCGCGGGGTTGTAACCGACGAAGCCCTTGGGGAACGGCTGGTAGGACACGGCACCGACGCCCGAAGCCTGGACCTGCAGGATGGCCTGGCGGTTGATCGCGTAGTTGATGGCCTTGACCACGTCCGGCTTGTTGAACGGCGCGGTGGTGGTCTGGATGTCGAGCTCGTTGACCACCTCGGAAGGGATCACGGCGACCTTGAATCCGGCGGCCTTGGCCGCCGCCACCTGGTTGCCCGCGATGTAGGCCACGTTGACCTGGCCGGATTCCAGCGCGGCCAGGATCTGCTCCGGCTGGGTGATGGACTGCACCGTGAAGTTGGCCAGGTGGATCTGGCTGGCGTCCCAGTAGCCCGGGTTGCGCACCAGGTCCGCGTGGGAGTCGGGGACGTAGCTGGTCAGCTTGAACGGCCCGGCGCCGACCGGGTGAGTGGCCAGGCTGCCCGCGTTCTTGGTGAACACGGCCGGGCTGACCATCATCCCGTCCTTGCCGGCCAGCAGGTCCGGCACCTGGTAGTTGACTCCGGTCAGGTCGAGGGTGAAGCTCGTCGGGCTGTTCACCACGACCTTGGAGATGACCGCCAGCTCCGAGGCGATGTTGGAGGTGGACTGCTTCTGCCCGCGCAGGATGTTCTTCTTGACCGCCGCGGCGTCGAGCGGCGTGCCGTCGGTGAACTTCAGGCCCGGCCGCAGCGTGAACGTCACCGCTCTTGCCGTTGGCGGCGTACTTCCAGGACGTCGCTAGGCCGGGTCCTGACCGTGCCGGACGGGTCGAGGGTGGTGATCGAGGCGTAGACCAGGCCGAGCGCGTGCACGTCCCAGCCGGCGCTCGAGGTCACCGGGTCCCAGGAGGTGGGGAGTTCCCACTCCCAGTTCAGGGTGCCGCTCGGTGCGGCGGACGCGGACGAGCCCGAGGCTACGGACGAGCTGGTGCTGCTGCCGCAGGCGGCCGCGAGCAACGAGAGAGCGAGAACCGCGGCGCCCGCGAGGGCACCTCGGCGAACCGCACGCCTGGGGGCGCGATTAACCACGCGCCGGAGGTATGGCATCGAGTACTCCTGTCGAGGTGACGGGACCAGCCACGCCCTCGTGGCTCGGTGCATCCAGCGGCGTCACTGTAAATCAGATAAAATCGATTGGTCAAGTAGGTAATTGATCAGGAAGCCCGGTGAGCAAGTGCATCTCGCATGGTCAGACCCCCTTTGGAGGTGCTCGTGGCCGACCTGACATCGGGCGCGGAAGTCCGTCTCGGCGCGTTCGCGCGGCAGTTCGGCCCGCTGTACACGCATCCGAGTGTCAGCAAGTCCTACGCCGACAAGGTGCCGGCCATCCACCAGATCTCCGCGGCGGACTCCAAGGCTCACGAGAAGTCCGCGAAGGATCACGCCGCCCCCGGGCCCCAGGCCGAGAACTGGGATCCCTACCACAGCGACACCAGCTGGCGGCTCGTTCCCACCTGGGGCGCGGTGCTCCGTGCGGTCACGCTGCCGGAGGTCGGCGGTGACACGATCTGGGTCAACGCGGGGCTGGCCTACGAGACGCTGCCGGATGACGCCAAGCAGCGTCTCGAAGGCCGGTACGTCACCCATACTACCTGGCGGCCGGGTAGGAAGCTGCGGGCCGGGACCCTGTACGCGGCCCTGGACCGGCTGGCCGACGAGAAACTGGTCGAGGTGGACCGGGAAGAGGTCGTGGACGCCCGGCTGCGGCGTTACTACCGGCTCACCCCGCCCGGCGCGCAGCGGCTGGCAGCCGAGGTGGAGCGGATCCGGGCCCATAGCGCCGTGGCGGCCCAGCGGCTCGGCCTGCTCGGCGGCCTGGCATGAGCGCGCCCGCGCCCCTGGAGGGCCGTTACCGGCGGCTGCTGCGCGTGTATCCGGCGGAACACCGGGGCAAGCACCACGACGAGATGCTCGGCGTGCTGATGACAGGGGCGCGCGCCGGGCAGCACCGGCCGGGACTCGCGGACACCGCGAACCTGATCTGGGGGGCCCTGCTGATCAGGGTCCGTCCCGCGCGCCCGGGCACCGCGTGGCCGCTCTGGCGTGATGCACTAGCCGTGGTCAGCGTCCTCCTGCCGCTGATGGCACTCGCCTACTCAGGCCTGCTGAACGTGGCCACGCTGGCTACGCTTCGGGTAGGAAGCCCGCTCTTCACCGCGCTCGCGGGCTATGAGGCCAAAATCCTGGGCGGCTGGGCGATCGTGGCCGCCCTGGCCCTGCTGCGGCTGCGGCGCACCGCGGCCCTGGCCGCGCTGGCCCTGCTGATCTGGCTGGTGTACTCCATCGCTGATGCCCCCAACTGGTCGTACATCGATGCCCCGTCCATGCGCAGCCTCACCGTCGCCGGGCTGGAGATAGCCGCCCTGGTAGCGTCGCCCGGCCCGCGCCGGGCCATGCAGATCATCAACTGGAGGCACTACGCGCTCGCCCTGGCCATCCCGCTCGGCCTGGCAGCCGCAGTCAACTGGGCCTGGCTGGTCAACCCCGCGATTTCCGACTCGATCGTGATCACGGCCTGTGCGGTGACCCTGGCCGGGATGACCCTGGCCTCACCGGTGGCCAGGCGGGTGGCGGCCCTCCTGGCCTTCCCGGTCTACTACCTCATCGCGACGTTGCTCGTGCCGCCCTCGATGACCGGCGGTCCCTACGAGGCCACCTCGGGCTGGGAGGGGCCGCTGCGGGTCACGGTGACCTGCGCGCCGTTCGCGGTGCTGCTGTGCGTGGCGTTCGTGGTGGCGCTGCGCACCGTCCGGCCCGCCCCCGTCGATGGCCGGGAAGCCTAACCCGGGAGCGCCCCTTCAGACCATTCCCGGGCCCGGTCGCCAGGTGTTTCCTCAGCCCCGGGCAAGGTGCTGGAAAAAGGACAGGATACCGGAAACCCACAAATGCACGTCATTACCGGCCCTGGATGGTGAAGATACAATCCAGACGACGATCAGGATACCCACGATCCAGCCTATTAGCTTCATTAGCACGCGTTTCTCCTCCGCTCAAACGCTGCCACGCTGCTGGTGCCTGGACGTGCTCCTACCCAAATGGAACACGTAGCAGTAGCGACCGCGAGCGCCCGCAAACAAGCAGGTCAGCGCCCCGTGCCAAGTCCCAAGTTGATCACGCAACGTAACGGAGCGCAAGGATCATTTAGGTAATGCCGACGGGATTTTTATCGCATCAGGGACACATCCGCGCAATACCCGGCCAGTTTTATGAGGAGGCCGGCTACAGAAAGAGACCGTCAGTCACCTGGGGGCAACTGCAGGCCCCTCCCGGATCAGCCACCCGCCATAACCGGTTCCATGAAGTGTCATCATAAAGCGCATTCCGCGCTAATGCCTGACCGGGCCTGCTGACCGGGCCTGCTGACCTGCCCTGGTCAGGCATCCGGGCCAGACTTCATGTTTCCGTCCCTCATGCGAGGTATGATTTCGTGAAGTGGAGGCTGACCGCCGGGGCAGGAGGATGCGATGGCGCCACGGGTCCTCATGGCCGACGAGGCGGTCAACCGGCTGGCTGAGCTCGGCCTGAGCGTTGATCTCGTCGAGCGGGTGGTGCGCCAGGCCGACGCCGAGGCCAGCTTCTGCACCCCGCTCGACCCGCCGATCATGGAGGGGCTGATCCGCTGGGCCCGGACCAACCGCTTCCTGCGCGAAGAGCTCATCCCGCTCGGCTGGCGGTTCGATAATCCCCGGAACCTGCCGCGCACGATCCATCCCGGCGGCCGGTTCGCGATCGTGGCCACCACCGGGGACGACGTCACCGGCCTGGCGGACCTGCTGCCCGCTCCCAAGTACGCGAAGGGGTATGCCACCACCCGTGCGGTCGAGGTGAACGAGCAGCTCACCCTGGATTTCGGTGACTTCGACCTGGCCGGCCTGCGGGCTCGGGATCACCTGCTGACCTGGCTGCTGCTATTCCACAGCGCCGGTGGCGGGTTCCACGTTGAGCTCTCGCTCCCGGACCGCATCGAGGACGGGCGCATCACGAGCTGGGCGGAGCGGATCATCCTGCCCGTCTTCCCCCGGGACGAGATCCACCTGGGGGACGGGCTGGCCTCACCCGACTCCGCCGGGGACCGGGGCATCGTCGTCGAGGTGAGCCGGATCTGATGCCGGGCAGACAAGCGGCGGTCCTGACCCCGTCCCGGCTGGTGATCGCGCGCAAGCGGCGCGGCCTGACCCTGACCCAGCTGGCCGGGCTGACCGGCCTGAGCACGCGCAGCATCTCCCTGTACGAGAACGGCCACACCGAACCGTCCGCGGACACGCTCCAGCAGCTGGCCGGGGCGCTGGACGTGTCCCCCGGGTTCCTCGGCGCGCCGGACGTCAACGAGATCCCTGAGGACGCGGTGAGCTTCCGGGCGCTGAGCAAGATGACCGCCCGGCAGCGGGACCGGGCCCTGAGTGCGGGCCGGGTCGCGTTGCTGATCAGCGACTGGATCGACGCGCGGTTCCGGCTGCCCGACACCGACATCCCGCTCCTGCCCGGCCATGAGCCTGAATCCGCAGCGCAAGTGGTCCGGGCTCACTGGGGGCTGGGCGAGCGCCCGGTCAGCAACGTGCTGCATCTCCTCGAGTCGCGCGGGGCCCGGATCTACTCGCTGACCGCCGAGAACACCGAACTCGACGCGTTCTCGCTGTACTGGGAGGGGCGGCCCTTCATCTTCCTGGCCACCGGCAAGACCGGCGAGCGCGGCCGCTTCGATGCCGCGCACGAGCTGGGCCATCTCGTCCTGCACGGCGAGCACCAGGTACCCAGCCGCCCGGCCGCCGAGGCCGAGGCCAACCGCTTCGCCGCCGCGTTCCTGATGCCCCGGGCCGGCGTCCTGGGCCAGGGCCTGCCCGACGCCACCCCCGCCCGGATCTTGGAGGCCAAGCGGATCTGGAAGGTGTCGGCCATGGCCCTGACCCACCGGCTGCACGAGCTGGACCTGCTGACCGAGTGGGGCTACAGGACCGCATGCGTGCAGCTTTCCCGGCTGGGCTACCGCTACGGCGAGCCGCGCGGGATCGAACGCGAGTCCTCGCAGCTGCTGGCCAAGGTCTTCCGCGCGATCCGGGACGCCGGGGAGACCCCGGCCACGATCGCGTCCTCGATCGGGATCAGCACCAGCGAACTCCAGTCGCACGTATTCGGGCTCACCCTGACCGCGGTACCCGGCGACGGCCACCCCGTGACGACCCCGCCCCGGCACGGCCTGCGCCTGGTCCCGCCCCCCAGCTGACGCTGACATGCGCCAGGAGCCGCGGGCAGTCCCTGTCCCCGCAGTCTCCAGGCCGGCAGTTCCCAGGCCGGCAGTCCCCCTCCGCGGCCTGGTCACTCATGGCCCTGGGCGCGGGATGAGCGCCACGCCGCGGGCGCCGGCCCGGACCGGCCGCACCTCGCACGCGCGGACGCAGCCGGGCCGGGCCGTTCCCCCGCCCCCCCACCGGTTCCCCGCTCCGGTTTCCCGCTCCGGCGCGGGAGCTTCTACTCAAGGCGGAGGGCGCCGGCACCCGCCTGATACAGGCCGGACCGGAAACTTTCTGCCTGCCGGGTGTATCAAGCCCGCGGTGGCGGCCTCTTTCCCTGTGAACATGCGGGTCAAGCCAGGCGTGGCTCCGGCCGGGAACCGGGCCGCCGCGGACGCCGGAGGGTCAGGTGCGATGGAGATAGCTCCCGGACTTGGCCGTACCTTTACAATTCAAGGCAGCTACCGGCCGCAGGCGGTACCGCGGCCCACGCGGCGAGAGGACGGGTCCGCGATGCGCGATGACTCGCCGGTCGCCGCGCTGGTCATCCGGGCCCGGGACGGGGACAAAGACGCCTGGGACGCGATCGTGGACCGGTACGCGCCGCTGATCTGGTCGATCTGCCGCCGCTACCGGCTGGACCGGGCCGACACCGACGACGTGGGCCAGAGCGTCTGGCTGCGGCTGGTGGACCAGCTGCCCCAGCTGCGCGAGCCCGAGGCGCTGCCCGGCTGGCTGGCTACCACGACCCGCCGGGAGTGCGGGCGGCTGCTGACCGGGTCGCGCAGGCGGGAGGCCCTGGGTTCCGCGGTGGACCCCGCGGACATCCCGGACCTGGCCCCGTCGGCGGCCGAGGAAGAAGTGCTCGCCGCCGAGCGCCACGCCGTCCTGCGGGAGGCGTTCGCCCAGCTGCCACCGCGCTGCCAGGAACTGATTGGCCTGCTCATCACCGACCCGCCGGTCCCTTACGCTGAGATCAGTGCCAAGCTCGGCATCCCGGTCGGCAGCATCGGGCCGAGCCGGGCCCGGTGCCTGGACCGGCTGCGACGGCACCCGGCGGTCGCCGCCCTGATCAGCAACGAAATCCCGGCCGGAGGTGATCCCAGTGACGAGCCAGCAGTGGGCTGATGATGACCGCCTTCTGGCGGCGCTGGGCGAGGCCGTCCGGGCCGCGCGGGCCGTCCCGCCCGAGTTCACCGCGGCAGGCCAGGCCGCCTTCACCTGGCGGACGATCGACGCCGAACTGGCCGCGCTCACCTTCGACTCGGCCGCAGCGGGAGCAGCGGTGCCGGCCGTGCGGGCCGAGGAAGCCGGCCCCCGGTTCCTCACCTTCGCCGGGTCAGAGCTCACCATCGAGCTGGAGATCGGCTCGGACTCGATCGTCGGCCAGATCGTCCCGCCCGGGTCCGGGCACGTGGACGCCTGCCCGGCCAGCGGCCCGGCCATGACGGCGGAGATCGACGAGATCGGCTGCTTCATCATCCGGCCGCTTCCGCCCTCGCCATTCCGGCTGCACTGCCACCTGGTTTCGGGCAGCAGCGTGCTGACCACCTGGATCACGCTGTAGCCGCGCTCCCCGGCCTGGCCGGGGTTCTCGCGCGGCCCGGCCCGTCAAAATTCGCCGCAACGAAAACCGGGGCCCCCCGGGCGCTCAGCGGTCGTCACAGAACCACCGGCGGCCACAGGTTGTGCTGGCCCGCGATGGGATCCCCTGCCCACTCGTGCATGGAGTCCAGGTTGTCGTGCGCCGGGTATTTCGCCGCGGCCGGGCCGTCGGCGAACCCGTGCAGCAGGTTGGTGGTGACCTGGCGGGTGAACCGGGCCGCCTGCTTGTTCAGCCCGAACAGGCGCAGCCCGTTGCTGCACGCCACCCAGCGCATGGTGCCGGTGTTGAACACGCCCGCGCCACCGCGGTGGGTGTAGTAAGCCGAGTCCGAGTAGCTGTTCACGCCGCGGCAGTGCAGCGGGGAGTGGGAGAGCACCTCCATCGGCCGCTGTACCGGGTAGACCGGGTTGACCCGGTCGTACTCGATGCCGACCAGGCCGGTGAGCCTGGTGCCCTTGCGCACCCCGGTCTTGGCCAGGATCCAGCTGTCCGGCGACGCGATGATGAAGTCGGCGGTCACCGGGTTCGACTCATACAGCGTCCCGGTCAGCGACGACTCCGGGTCCGGCACGGGCGGTTCCCGCCAGTCGCTGGTCACCAGGGCGTTGTTCTTGCCGTACATGGGGTCCTGCAGGTAGCTCGTCTTGTAGCAGATGACCAGCCGCCGCGCCCCGAGCCTGGTGCTGGCCATCCGGGTCCGCCGGAACATGGTGTTCGCGCCCATGAAAGCGATGTTCGTGCCCGCGTTCCGGGCCGCGGTGAGGTGCGCCCGCTCCTGCGGGGTCCAGTACTCGTCGTGCCCAGCGGTGAACACCGCGTGCGCCCCGTCCAGCAGGTGCGGATCGGCGTCGAGGTCCATGCTGGTGATGTAGGCCAGCGGCCGCCCGGACCGCTCGGCCAGCTCAATCGTCTTCCGCTCGTGGTACAGGAACATGTAGGCGCCGTTGGCGTCGTAGGGCCGGTCCAGGCTGACGGCGAGCGAGCGGTTGTCGTAGTCGCCCACCCCGCCGGGCCCGTTGTACAGGTCGTAGCCGCCCCAGGTGTTGTAGGCCTGCCAGGTCTCCACACCGTTCTTGATCACGATCTTGCCGGCCGTGCTGGCCGACCGGACCGTCACCGGCACGAACCGCTGGGCGCCGTGCTCCGCGTCCAGCCGGAGCAGGTAGGAACCCTCGGGCCAGTCGTGGGTGGGCACGGTGAGCGATGGCCCCCACCTGGCGTCCACCGTGTTGGTCGGCCTGATCAGCTCCGGCTGGCGCTGCCGGTGCCCCTTCACCGGGGCCGACTTCCACAGCAGCCGCGCCTGGTCGCCCTGGTACCAGCCCATCCGGAAGGCACTGACCCGGAAAGAGCGGGCCGTGGTGGACACGTACAGCGTGATCGGCTCGCCTGGCAGCACGCTGGACTGCCCCGCATAGCCGACGATGGCGTCCGGAGCGCCCAGGTGCCTGATGTCCCAGTGCGGCTCGCCGGGACGATCGTTCTCGTTGATCGGGCCTTTCGCGATGGTGCGCGCCCGCGGTCCCTGCGCCTGGCCCTTTCCCCCGCCCCGGCCGGCGGTCTTGGCGGCCGCGTCGCACGCCGCCGCGGCCACGGCCGTGGCGGCGGCGGCGATACCGAAGAATGCCCGCCGCGAGAAGTGCGCGTACCCAGAGGGCAGTCCCATGCGCTCTATCATGAACCCGCCGCGGTGGCCAGGTGGATGGCAGGGCCGGGGCGCACCGCTCTTGTGACCTTTCTTGACCATTCCCATACCGGCAGGAATGCGGCGGAACGGGCCGCCCGCGACCCGCCAGACCGTACCAGTGCCGTGAATGCGTCCTTCGCGGGCGCCCGCGGATGCCACAATCCGGACATGCTCCCAGGTGCCACCGACTCCGCTGAGGACCCCCTCGAACAGGATGCCCCCGACCACCCGATCGACGACCCGGCCATCGCATGCTGGTTCCTGGGCGATGGCGACCGGGCCAACCCCGCCACCGACCTGCGGACCTTCACGATCGGGAACCTGGTCCAGCCGCTGGTGGACGGGAGCAGCTACTTCGCCCGGCTGCACGCCGAGCTGAACGCGACTGAGCCCGGCGACCAGGTTTACTTCCTGGACTTCCGCGGTGACCTGGACGAACTGCTCGACGGCCCGGGCTCGGCCGTCGGTGATGTGCTCGGCCGCGCCGCGCGCCGGGGAGTGAAGGTCTTCGGCCTGCTCTGGCGCTCCCAGCCCCAGGCGTTGCGGCAGTCCGAGGAAGGCAACGCCGAGTTCGTCCGGCAAATCGACGAGGACGGCGGCCAGGTCCTGCTGGACGCCCGGACCCGCCGGGGCGGCAGCCATCACCAGAAGCTGGTGGTGATACGGCACCCGGGTGCCCCCGGGCGCGACGTCGCGTTCGTGGGCGGGATCGACCTGGGCAACAGCCGGGGCGACGACTCCCAGCACGACGGGGATCCGCAGGTGATGGACTTCCCGGACCGCTACGGCCCGCGGCCGCCGTGGCATGACATCCAGGCCGAGGTGCGCGGGGCGGCCGTGCATGACCTGGAGCACACCTTCCGTGAGCGGTGGTACGGCAGCAGCGTGCTGGACCTGCCCAGCCCGGTCCGCCAGCTCTACGACCGGGCGTATCACATGGGCGCGATGACCAGCCGCCCGCTGCCCGAGCCGGTGCCGGACGAGAGCACGCCGCGGGGCACGCACGCGGTGCAGGTGCTGCGGACCTACCCGGCCCGGGTGCGCCGCTACCCGTTCGCGCCGCTCGGCGAGCGGAGCATCGCACATGCGTACCGGAAGGCGTTCGCGCGGGCCCGGTCCCTGGTCTACCTGGAGGACCAGTACTTCTGGTCCCGGCCCGTGGCCAGGCTCATCGCCTCGGCGCTGCGGGCCAGCCCGGGCCTGCACGTCATCGCGGTCGTGCCCCGGTACCCGGACAACGACGGCCCGGTCACCCGGATGCCGGGCCTGATCGCCCGGCACGATGTGGTGCGCGCCTGCGCGGCGGCGGGCGGCGACCGCTTCGCCGTCTACGACCTGGAGAACCACCAGGGAACCCCCGTCTACGTGCACGCCAAGATCGTCGTGGTGGACGACGTCTGGGCGATGGTCGGGTCCGACAACCTGAACCGGCGGTCCTGGAGCCACGACAGTGAGCTGTCCATCGGCGTGCTGGACGCCGAGCCAGATCCCCGGGAGCCCAGTGACCCCGCCGGGCTGGGCGACGGAGCCCGGGTGTTCGCCCGGGACCTGCGCCTGCGGCTCTGCCGGGAGCACCTGGACCGTGATCCCGATGACGTGGCCGACCTGCTGGACCCCCGGGACATCTTCGCGGCGTTCCGGCGCCAGGCGCAGCAGCTCGCCGCGTGGCATGATCGCGGGGGCGTGGGGCTGCGGCCGCCGGGGCGTTTGCTACCTCATCAGACCTACCGGCCCACCACCGCGCAACGGTACTGGTCGAGGCCTCTCTACCACCTGATTTACGACCCGGACGGCCGGCCGCTGCGCGACCGGGTGCGCGGCCGCCTGTGATCACGGCCAGGCCCATCTGCGGCCAGAGGGATGGTGGGACATGAGATGGCGCCGATCACCGTGGCCGGGCCGGATCATCCTGGCCGCCGGGATCGGCGCCGCGGCCGTGCTCTGCGCCGGGGTCACCGGGGCCCCGGCCCGGGCGATGTCCCCAGGCCGGGTGGTGTCCCCGCCGGGCCCGGCTGCTGGGGCCGCCTCGATCGCAGTGAGCTGCCACTCCAAAGCGCATCCCAGGCTGGCCGCCCGGCTGGCCCGGGGCATCCACGCGGCACTGGCGGGGCGGGTGTCCACGGTGGCATTGCGGGTGGAGGACCGGAGCAAGGACCTGGGCTGCTTCCTCAACACGACCATGGCTTTTGATTCGGCCAGCGTGGTCAAGGTGGAAATCCTCGGCACCCTGCTGCGCGAGGCCGAGACCCAGCACCGCAACCTCACCGCGTCCGAGACCCGGCTGGCCCGGCTGATGATCACCCAGTCTGACAACGACGCCGCCTCGGCCCTGTGGGCCCACGTGGGACGCGGGCGGCTGCGCTACTTCCTGCGCCGGGCCGCAATGAAGCAGACCCGGCTCGGGCCGGGCGGCTACTGGGGCCTGACCCGGATCACCGCGCACGACGAGCGGCTCCTGCTGGACCTGATCATGTACCCGAATGCGGTGCTGGACACCGGGTCGCGGGACTTCGCGCTCACCCTGATGGCGCAGGTCATCCCGGCCCAGCGCTGGGGAGTCCCGGCGGGCGCGCCGGCCGGCCTGACCGTGCACGTGAAGAACGGCTGGCTGCCGCTGGCCACCCACGGCTGGCGGATCCACAGCATCGGCTGCTTCACCGGCCACCATCGCGGCTACCTCATCGTGGCCCTGACCGAGGACAACCCGACGATGGGGTACGGGATCACCACGATCCAGCGGGTCGCCGAGGTCATCAACCACCAGCTCAACCCGGCCGCGACCGCGTTCGGGCCGGCCTCCCGGCCGGCGCCGTCCTGGGGCACGCCCGACGAGCAGATCCCGCCCTCCCTGGGCGGC
This sequence comes from uncultured Actinomycetes bacterium, assembly GCA_963770545.1. Taxonomy (GTDB): domain Bacteria; phylum Actinomycetota; class Actinomycetes; order Streptosporangiales; family Streptosporangiaceae; genus RYN-230. Next base: position 34,936 of record CAVYQF010000035.1, read on the forward strand.
AGAAATTTCTTGCCGAACTAGCGGAACCGTCCCAGGCGCGCGGCACGTCTAAGAAGTGCCTCTTCCCACCTGGGGCGCATGGTGAATGGTCGCCCGCATGACCCGGTGAACAGCGCACAGTTGCCGGGTCGTGCGGGCGGCGTCGTTCCGGTCCCGGCGCCGCACTTACTCGGGCGAGCCCGGGCCCGACGCGATCGCAGCCGGCCCGTCCAGCCGCCGTAGCCCGCTTCGGTGCCTTTCAGCCAGGTCGAGGTAGGTCTGCACCGCGTACTTGATCCATGACTGCTGGCGCAGGCCCGCCTCCTCCCTGATGGCAGCGGGGACCCCGATCGCCAGGGCGCCCGCCGGGACCGTCATGTCCTCGAGCACCAGCGCGGCCGCCGCGACCACCGCGCCCTGGGCGACCCGGGCCCGGTTGAGGATCAGGGACCCGGAGCCGATCAGGCAGCCGTCCTCGATGACGCACCCCTCCAGGTGCGCACGATGCCCGACGACGCAGTCCGCGCCGATCACCGTCGGATGCTCCTCGGTCGTGTGCACGATGGTGCCGTCCTGGACTGACGTGCGCTCCCCCACCTTGATCAGCCCGTGGTCCCCGCGCAGCACCGCGCCCGGCCACACCGAAGACCCGGCGGCGAGCTCCACGGCGCCGATCACCACGGCGTCCGGGTGAACGTAGGCCTGCGGGTCGATGGCGGGTGTGGCGTAGTCGAGTGCGTAGATCGGCACAGCATCACTTCCCCAGAGTGCGTCAGCGGCGCGCCCCGGCGCGCCCACGGATCCCATTAATACGGCGCAGGGCCCGAAACCAGGATTACATGGGGCATGACGGATCGGCACTGCGCCTCACGGCAGAAGCTGATCAGTTGACCCGCGGTAACCAGACCACAGCTTCCCCGGTCAGCCTCCTCACCACGATGTGCTCGGCGGGGGGGCTGGGGTCGCGGGCGGCCTTCGGGCGGATTCCCGCCTGGCTGTCCGGGCATGACCTATTAAGGCCGGGTGAGCAAGCCCAGGAGGTGCTTCCATGTCCGAGCGTGACTCCGCGTGGCAGGTGGCCCAGGACGCCGCCGACGTCCTGGCCCCCGAGATCGAGCTCGTCGCCGATCTCGACATGGCCAGTTTCGGTGGATCGCTGATCGCCGTGCTCAACCGGGCCGTGGAGCGCCCGGCCCGGCTCGCAGAGGCGAACCTGCAGTTCTGGGCGAACCTGGCCCGGATCGGCCCGTTCGCCGTGGCCCGGGCGGCCGGGGCGGATATCCCGCCACCCCTGCCGCCCGGCCGGGACAAGCGCTTCGCGGATCCCGCCTGGGACGAGAACCCGGCGTTCGCCGCGCTGCTTCAGACCTACCTGGCGGCCCGGCAGTTCTCCGCGGACGTGCTCGCGGCGGGCCAGGGTGACCCGGTGAGCGACGGGAAAGCCGCACTCGCGGCCAGCTTCCTGCTCGACGCGTGCAGCCCGACGAATTTCCTGGCCACCAACCCTGCGGCGCTGAAGCGGGCGTTCGACACCGGCGGGGCCAGCCTCATCGCCGGGGCCCGCAACTTCGTGGACGACCTGGTGCACAACCACGGCCGGCCCCGGCAGGTCGACACCCGGCCCTTCGAACTGGGCGAGAACATGGCCGCCACGCCGGGGAAGGTCGTGTTCTCCAATGACCTGATGGAGCTGATCCAGTACGCGCCGCAGACCTCCGAGGTGCACGCGATCCCGATGCTGGCCAGCCCGCCCTGGATCAACAAGTACTACATCATGGATCTGGCGCCCGGCCGCAGCTTCATCGAGTGGGCGATCCGCCAGGGTCACACCGTGTTCGCGATCTCTTACCGCAACCCCGATGAGACCATGCGCGGGGTCACGCTGGACGACTACCTCCTCGCCGGGCCCAAGACCGCGCTGGACGTGATCTCCGACATCACCGGCGCAGACAAGATCGACATTACCGGCCTGTGCCTGGGCGGCGCGCTCACCGGGATGCTCGCCGCTTACCTGGCCGGCTCCGGGGACCAGCGGATCGGCTCGATCACCCTGCTGAACACCATGCTCGACTACAGCGAGCCAGGCGTGCTCGGGGTCTTCACTGACGAGCCGACGGTGGCCCGGCTCGAGCGCCAGATGGCCAAGCAGGGCTTCCTGGAAGGCAGCCAGATGGCCGGCACCTTCGACATGCTCCGGGCCAACGACCTGATCTTCGGCTACGTGGTATCCAACTGGCTCATGGGCAAGCAGCCGCCCGCCTTCGACCTCCTGGCCTGGAACGCGGACAGCACCCGCATGCCCGCCACCATGCACTCCTTCTACCTGCGCTCCCTCTATATCCGCAACGAACTCGCTCGCGGCCAACTGGAACTCGCCGGCCAGCAGCTTTCCCTTGGCGACGTCAAGAGCGACAGCTACGTGGTCGGGGCGGTCAACGACCACATCGTGCCGTGGGCGAGTTCCTACAAGGCCACCCGGCTGCTGGGAGGCACAGTTCGCTATGTGCTGTCCAACGGGGGGCACGTCGCCGGGATCGTCAATCCGCCCGGGCCCAAGACCTGGTACACGGTGAGCCCGGACTCGGCGGCCTACCCGGCCGGCGCCGACGGGGCCAACCAGTGGCGGGCCGCGGCGCAGACCCACGAGGGGTCCTGGTGGGAGGACTGGGCCGACTGGGCCGGGTCGCGGGCCGGCAGCCTGGTAGCCCCGCCCCGGCTGGGCAGCCGCCGTTACCCGGCCCTCGGTGACGCGCCCGGCCAGTACGTCCACGGCTGACCGCTCCCGGGTGCCCAGCCCGGTGCGACCAGACCGGTGCGACCAGACCGGTGCGACCAGACCGGCGCGACCAGACCGGCGCGACCAGACCGGCGCGACCAGACCAGTGTGACCTACCCGACACCAGCTTGCTTGGTAAATCTTGCAAATGCGCGGTATAGTAAGCATGTAGCCAAGGAGCCCCCACCCGGACTTCACCGCCATGCAGATCTTAGGAGAACATCATGGCCGAGACCCGTACCACCACCCAGGAAGTCCAGGCCGAGATTCTGGACACCGTCCGCAAGAGCCAGGAGGCCGTGGTGGACGCGATCAAGCGGTGGGCCGACACGGTCCACTCGATCACCCCGTCCATCCCCGTCCCGAACATGCCGTACGCCGCCAAGCTGCCCAAGCCCGAAGAGCTGGTGGCCAGCGCGTACGACTTCGCCGAGCAGCTGCTGGCCAGTCAGCGCACCTTCGCAGAGGGCATGCTCCAGGCGGCCAAGCCGCTGGCCCCCGGCAAGAGCGCCACGATGCCCCCGAAGGCCGGCGCCGCAGCCAAGTAGCCGTGTCACCCGACCCGCGCGGTGGCCCCAGGATCCCCGGGGCCACCGCGCGGACACATGCATACTATAGTTTGCAGCATAGGCTGCGGCCGGGGTCTGCCGTCGTAATACGCGGCGCCGATCTTGGCCGCACCTAAGCGGCCCGGCCGGCCGGGCCGTCTCAGGCAGCGGAGGTGCTGATGCCAGAACCCTGGGACACGCAGCGGGAAGCCCTCGGTAACTTCATCCGGGCCCAGCGGAAGCTGGCCAATCTGTCGTTGCGCCAGCTCGCGGAGATGACCAGCCTCTCCAACCCTTATCTGAGCCAGGTGGAGCGCGGTCTGCACCAGCCGTCGGTCCGGGTGCTGAAGCTCATTTCCGACGCGCTGAACGTGTCGGCGGAAACCCTGCTCGCGCAGGCCGGGCTGCTGGATGGCGACCGGGCCACCGCCGCGGCGGCCGCTGGCGGGGCCACCACCGCAGCGCCCGCGGCTGACGCCGAAGCGGCCATCCTCGCTGATCAGCGCCTCACCGATGAGCAGAAGAACGCCCTGATCACCGTGTACCGGAGTATGCTTCGCTCGGAATAGGTGCTTCGGGCAGCGCCCGCCAGGAGTGACAGCAAATCCAGCGCTTTGCCGCTCTCCTGGTCGTCGGCGTAACCAAGAAGTTACCTATATCTTGCTCTCCGGCCAGCATGGGGAGTTAATCATGTCTATAATTCCTACATGATTACAGGGGAATCTCGCTTGCCTGTGTTGCTGCCGCGCCCGGAAGAGTCAGAGCTTGCCATCGGCCCGCCCGGTGCCGGTCCCGGATACTGGGCCGGCGCCTCCAGCGCGGTAGTGGGAGACGATGGGATCTACCTCGCCTACCGGTTGCGCCGCCCGGTGGGCCGCGGCCGTGGTTACGGCACGAGCGTGGCCCGCTCCGAGGATGGCGTTCATTTTGAGCCGCTGCTCACCATCGGCCGCGAGATGATCGGCACCGAGTCGCTGGAGCGCCCGTCCCTGGTGCGCACCGAGACCGGTAGCTGGCGGCTGTACCTGAGCTGCGCCACGCCGGGCACCAAGCACTGGCGGGTGGAACTGGTCGAGGCGGCCCACCCGGCCGAGTTCGACGCCCTGACCAGCCAGATTGTGCTGCCCGGGGACACCAAGACCGGCGTGAAGGACCCGGTGATCGTGCATCACGACGGTCTGTGGCAGCTGTGGGCCTCATGCCACCCCCTGGCCGATCCCGACGAGGCCGACCAGATGGTCACGGACTACGCCACCAGCCTGGACGGCAAGGCGTGGACCTGGCACGGGACGGCACTGAACGGCCGGCCGGGCTACTGGGACTCGCGCGGTGCCCGGGTGACCGCGGTGATGCACACCGGGACCGAGATTGTGGCGTACTACGACGGCCGGGCCAGCGCCGCGGAGAACTACGAGGAGCGCACCGGTATCGCCACCGGGATTGAGCCCACGGCCCTGACCCCCATCGGGGACGCGCCGTCCGCGGCATCGCCTTACGCCGGCGGAGGCCTGCGCTACCTGGACATCCTGCCCCTCGGCGACAGCAGCTACCGGCTGTACTACGAGATGACCCGGCCCGACGGCTCCCACGAGCTGCGCACTGAGCTCCGGTCCGGGCTGGACGGCTAGCCTCCGGGCTGGTCGCCCCGGGGCTGGCCGTTGCGGGCCTGGCGCTGCCCGACCGGACGATCGCCCACCAGCCCGCCAGACCTCTCCCGCGGCTGCAGCCAGTCGCTGAAGTCCGACTCGGTGATCTTCTCCAGCAGCCGGATGTCGGACTCGAAGTACGGCAGCACGGCCTGCCGCTGCTCCCAGGTCAGTGGCTGGCGGGGGCGGGCGCCGCGCTGCAGCATCCGTTCCAGCGGGCTGGTCAGCGCGGTGCCGGTCGTCCCGGGCAGGTGCCTGCTCGCCGCCGCGGCCGCCCGGATCACCGAGGAAACGGCACGATGGCCCAGCGACCCGTCCGGGTGCGCGGTCACGTTCTCCCGGGGCACCTCGGTGACGACGCCCTGCTCAACCCCCAGGAACCCGCAGATCTGGTCCAGCGTCTGCACCGGCGCGTCGACCAGGTCACGGTAGCGCAGGACGAGCACCTGCTCCTTCGGGAACACCTGGTACAGGTGCTCGAGCTGCTCGCCGTACCGGCCCAGCCTCGTGTAGTGCCAGAATTGCGCCCAGCCCGCCGCCACCCGGCGGTCCTCGTCGCCGCAGGCCCGGACGAAGTCCCCGATCGGGTCGAGGCCGGCCGACCAGAGATGGGTCCAGTTCGAGTGAGCCCGTTCCACCGGGTCACGCAGCATCGCGATCATCTTGACGCCCGGGATCTGGTCCCGGATCCGGCGCTGCGCCTCGGTGTCATAGAGGTAGAACGGGGTGGACTCGGCCCGCAGCTGGCCCGCAGCGGCCGGCGTGAAGAGAGCCTCGTAGTCCTCCCGCCGCCAGACGTGCTCTCGCCAGGTCTGGATGTCACCCGGGCCGCCGCCGCGAGCCGGCGGCGGCCCCTCGGTCAGGAAGAACTTGGGCTCCTTGACGGGCGACATGTAGAGCACGGGGTGCGTGGCCAGGGCCGCGTGCAGAGCCGTGGTCCCGGCTTTGGGGGCACCGATGATCAGGAAGTCCGGCAGAGGCATGGGGCCTCCTTTGCGTGAAAGAGCTCGTGCGCAACATCCTCGGGCGGCCAGAGCAGCGGGGGGAATCATCCCGATCAATTTAGTAGAGTATGGGACGCGCGGATTCCGGTCAACGCCAAAGAGCCACTGGCGCCACCCGACCGCGCCGTCTAGCCCCCGGTCACCTGGCCAGACGCTCCCCGGCCTCGTTGCGCGGGGAGCGCACGGCCACCAGTCTGCCCGCCCGGGAGCGAATCACACATCCGACCTGTTCTCTCTGGTGATACGCGTCCCGATAGCCGAAACCGGCCCCAAGAGGAAGGGCATGAATTGCCCGGGACGCGATTTTCTCAGGAAGGCTCCCGGCCGGGCGCTATCCGGTTTGCTCTGCGTCATACTCACCGGGCGGGTGTCCCGGGGGGAGCCGGTGCCTGGCCACCCGGGCCGTGGGAGTGCGCGGCAGCTCGTCGATGAACTGCCAGTAGCGGGGCACCTTGAACGCGGCCAGGCGTGCGGCGGTGTGCGCACGCAGGTCGGCGAAGTCGGGCCGGCGACCCGACACCGGCACCACGAACGCCTTCACCTCCTCCTCGGACAGCTCCGAGGCCACCCCGACCACCGCGCATTCGAGCACGTCAGGATGGGCCTCGAGGACTTCCTCGACCTCGGCAGGCGACAGGTTCTCGCCGCGTCTGCGGAGCACCTCCTTCGTGCGCGCCACGAACGTGTACAGCCCGCCAGGATCCACGGTGACCAGGTCGCCGGTATGCAGCCAGCCATCCTCGGTGAACGCCCGGGCCGTCTCCACGGGCAGGCCGTAGTAGCCGCGGGTCAGCACGGGGTTACGGAGTAGCAGCTCACCCTGGCCACCCGGGCCGACCTCCAGGCCGGCGTCGTCGACCACCCGGGCATGGTTGATCACGCCGAGCACCGGGTGCTGGCGGACCGCGCCCAGGGTGCCGAACGGACGGGTGCCGCGCGGCCAGATCAGCCCGTACGGGCTCTCCGACATCGCGTACCCGACCACGATCCGCAGGCCGAGCCGGCGCTCCATCTCCTCCTGCCGTTCCCGGGGCGGTGCCGGGCCGGTGTAGCACAGCCGCAACGGCGTGCCGGCGTCACCGGGCCGTGGTGGCTGGCGCATCAGGATCTCCAGCATCGCCCCGATCGCGTTGAACTCGGTCGCGCCGTGCCGCCGTGCGGCATCCAGGAAGCCGCTCGCGGAGAACCGCGGCAGCAGGATCAGCCCCGCCCCGCAGGCCAGCGAGCCCATCACCGAATAGGCCGGGGCGTTGATGTGGAACAAGGGCAGCGAGGTCATCAGCCGGTCCTGGGCGGTCAGTTCCATCCAGTACGGGAACCCCTCGCCTGCCAGCACGTAGGCCCGGTGGGTCTGCATGACCAGCTTGGACCGGCCGGTCGTGCCGGATGTCGGGATGAGCACCGCGAGGTCGCCGGGCCTCACCGCGCCGCCCAGAAGATCACTGGCTCGCTGACCATCGGCCGGCTCACCATGGGCCCGCTGGCCTGTGACCAGGCCCCAGGAGCTGGCGTGAGCCCAGTCACCGGCCAGTTCCCCGGCGTCCAGGATGCCCAGTGGGAGCATCCCGGCCACGCTTGCCTGGCTGACCAGCCCGCCCAGGCCCGCGTCCGTGATCAGCGCGCGGGGCCGGGTCTGCCGGGCCAGGCCAGCCAGCTCAGCCGGGGCACTGCGCGGGTTGACCGACACCACCACCGCACCCAGCGAGGTCAGGGCCAGCCAGCAGATCAGGTACTCCGGCGTGGTCCGGGCGGTGACCATGACCAGGTCTCCGTGGCCAGCGCCGGCGTCACGCAGCCGTTGCGCGGCCGCCGCCACCTGGTTCAGCGCCCCCGCGAAACTGAGCGTCCCCTCGTCACTGCGGACCCATACCCCGTCCGGGTCGCGGGCCGCCGCATCGGCCAGGACCTGCGGGATGGTCCGGCTCGGCACTGTCCCGGCTCCGGGCCGGGAGGTCACGTGGCCTGGCGGCGGTTGATGGCGACGAGGGGCATGAACAGGTCGTCCACGATCGCGAGGATCCGCTCCGGCGGGATGGGCTGGTAGGTCATCAGCAAGTCGTGACGCATCAGGTCGAACGGCATGGTCAGGACGACCGGGGGGATGCGGTCGAGGTCGATCTCGCCGCGCTGCTGCGCCCGGGCGAAGACCTGGCCTGACCACAGCGGGCGGTCGGCCATGACCTTCTCGCGCACCTGGGCCGGGGTGAGGCCGGTGCTGGCCAGCAGGCCGGAGAACGCGGCGCTGACGATGGCGGAGAAGCTGACCCGCGTGCGGTTGGCGCTGCTGAGCAGCGCGATCATGTCGCCGCGCAGGCTCCCGGTGTCCGGGATGTCGACGGGCCGCGTCACGCCGTAGTGGCGTATGGCGGCGAGTACCAGGTCGTCCTTGTTGGCCCAGCGCCGGTACAGCACCGCCACGCCCGTCTTCGCGCGGGCCGCGACCGACTCCATCGTCAGCCTGGCGAACCCGGCCTCGACGAGCTCCTGCCACGCGGCCTCCAGCAGCGCGGCCTCCAGTTCCTCCCCGCGCCGCCGTTGCTTGGTCCGCTGTGCCTGCTCGGTCATGGCAGCCAGCATAACCGTCCGGGAAACTTAAGAGAGGCTTGCATTCCTTAGTTACCCGTGCCACTCTATAAGAGAAGGGTTCATTCCTTATGGAGGGGCGGCATGGCGGCCACACCAGCGACGTCAGCGAAGCCTGCGGCCGGGAAGCTGGACCCCGCGGTGGTCAGGACCGCCCTGATCCTCATCGTCGGCGGGATGGCCGTCATCTTCGACACCACGATCGTCAGCGTCGCCCTGCACACGCTCTCGGTGAGGCTGGGCACGCCCGTCACGACGATCCAGTGGGTGACCACCGGCTACCTGCTGGCGCTCGGCATCGCGGTGCCGCTCAGCACCTGGGCCCTGCAGCGGTTCGGCGGCAAGCGGCTGTGGATGTTCTCCCTCGCGGTTTTCCTCGCCGGCTCGGTCGGGTCCAGCCTCGCGTGGAACGTCGGCTCGCTCATCGGCTGGCGGCTCGTCCAGGGCATCGGCGGCGGCCTCATGCTCCCGCTGATGACCACGCTCATCTTCCAGGCCGCGGGCGGCAAGTCGCTCGGCCGGCTCGTCACCTACGTCGCGATGCCGGCGCTGCTCGGCCCGGTCCTCGGCCCGCTGATCGGCGGCGCCATCCTGACCCACCTGAGCTGGCGGTTCATGTTCTGGGTGAACGTGCCGTTCTGCGTCGCAGGCATCCTGCTCGCCTGGCGATACCTGAACATCGACGCGCCCGCCAGCCCGGGCCCTGCGGACGGCAAGCCGAGGCTCGACGTGCCGGGGCTCTTCCTCATCGCGCCGGGCACCTCAGTCGTCCTGCTGGGCCTGGCCCACGCGGGCACCGCTGGCGGGTTCGCCCACCCGGACGTCATCATCCCGCTCATCGCCGGTGCCGCGCTGCTCGCGGCCTTCACCGGCTACGCGCTGCGCAAGAGCCACCCTCTCGTCGAGGTCCGGCTGCTCGCCAGGCGGTCAGTCGGCTCCTCCAGCGCGGTGCTTTTCTTCTCCGGCTTCTCCCTGTACGGCGCGATGCTGCTGATGCCGCTGTACTACCAGGAGGTCCGCGGCACCACTGCCCTCGCCGCCGGGGTCATGCTCATCCCGCAGGGCGTCGGCGCCCTCTTGTCGCGCACCGTCGCCGGGAGCAACATTGACCGGTTCGGCCCGCGGGTCATCGCGCTGGCCGGTTTCGCCATCGTCGCCGCCGCGACCGTCCCGTTCGCCCTGGCCGGGCCGCGCACCAGCGAGTGGCTGCTCGCCGTCTGGATGGTCATCCGCGGGTTCGGCCTCGGGGCCGTCACCATGCCGGTGATGGTGGCCAGCTATATCGGCCTGGATAAGCAGCAGATCCCGCACTCCAGCGTCCTCACCAGGACTGCGCAGCAGATCGGCGGCTCGTTCGGCACCGCCGTCCTGGCCGTGATCCTCGAGGCCGCGATCGCCGCCCGCCCGGCCACACCGGGGGACGCGTTCCACGTGGCGTTCTGGTGGTCCGCAGGCTTCTCCGCCGTCGCCGTGCTGCTCTCCCTGTGGCTTCCCGGCGCCCAGCGGGCACCCGAAGCCAGCCAGGACGCCGCCCCCGGCCAGCGCACCGATCCCGTCGCGGGTCTAGCTAGCGGCGGGAAAGAGTCCAGGCCGTCTGAGCCGGTCAGCAAATCTTGACCGGAGCGGCCGGCTGGTCAATGCGTTGGCGTCGCCGATGCGGTCCTGGCCGCTCCGCTGCTGCCGGTGCTCGGGGTGGGCGACGGCACCGTTGAGGGTGAGGACGATCCAGCGGAGGCACTGGGGGTCGGCGTACCGGACGACGACCCCGTAGTTGGCGTCGCCGAGGACGTCGGGCTAGCCGGCGTGGAACCGGTCGGCGTGGCCGACGGCGTGCTGGATGGGTGCGTGGTCCCCTGCTGCTCCCCTGCGGCGTGGCCGACCGGGCTGCTCAGTGGCGGCCTGCCCACGGCGAGCTGGAACACGACGATGCCCGCGATGACAATGATGAACAGCCCCGCGGCGATGCCACCGTAGGTGAGCCACTGCCGGCGGGTCAGGTCGGCGAAGAAGCTGGTGATCGCGGCCCACACGCTGCCGTGGCCCGCTGCGTCGCCGTCCGCCCCTTCCGGGGTGATGCTCCCGTGGGCGTGCTGGCCGGCGGTGTTACCGGAGCCATCCCAGCCGTTTGACGCCCCGCCGTTCGGTGAGCCACCGTTGCTGACCCCGCCGTTCGGCGGGCCACCGTTCGCTGCGCCGGCCCACTCGGTACCGAAGCCCGAGATCGTCTGGGTTTCGCGGGAATCCCGCGGGGTGCCGTACTGCCGGCGGTCCCAGACGGCCGTTTCCTGGTTCGCCGGGTCCTGGCCCGCCACCTCGCGACTGCCCAGGTCCCGGGTCACACCTGGCTGACCCGCCGAACCCTGGTACGCGGCGTACCGGCCACCGGACGCCGCTCCGGCCTGGGCCTGGGTGCTGCCGGTCTTGGTCTTGCCGGCTGAGTGGTACAGCACCTGCCCCGCGGTCCGGAGACGTTCCTCGGAACGCTGGAGGTAGTGCTTGTAGATCTCGGTGCCCATAGTGCTGACCACGCTGCCCAGGGCCGCACCGAGGAGGGTGCCAGCCACCCCCAGGAACGAGGCGGCGACTGCGGCGCTCAGGGTGGCCAGAACACTGGCGATGACTTGGGCGGCGCTCAGATTGAGTCCGCGCCTCCCGCTCATTAACCGTCCCCCTTTGCCTGGTTGAGTCCCCCGCTCAGCCAGCGCGGAATTGACGGCAGGGGGGCTGCGGACGTACTTCCCGACCCGACCGAGCTTATGCGTGACACCCCCTGCAGCAAGTCCGCTCGCGGCACTTCGTCGCAGATCGCGGGCCTGCCGGCTCCCTCAGCGGGGTCCACGGGCCGCCCGCGGGCTGCAGCCGCTCCGCTCGTAGCCAGTTCCCCCGCCAGCGCGATCCCGACCCGCCCCCCGTGCATGACCAGCGGGCTTTACCGGGGCACAACAGTTCCGCCCCGGGCGCCGCCGGCCGCCACTGGCCATGGCTGCCGGGGGCCGGACGCTCCAGTGAGTCTTTTCTTACGGGCGTCTCAATAATTGAGATGCGCTACAGCGCCCTGCCGCGGATAGGCAGCCTTATCCTGGCCCGCATGCGTTCCGCGGCCGCCCGCCCGTGGTGCCGCAGGCACGGTCCCGCCACCTCCCGCCGCACTCCTGTTCCCCGTCGCGCTAGCTGGGCTGGCCCTGGCCGGACGTCACGGCTCGATCGGGATCGTGCTCGACGACCGGATTACCGGCGCCGCCTGGCCCAACCACTCGTGACCTCCTCGCCTCTGGAAGATCAGCGGTCGTTTTACGGCCTCGGGTGGCTACAGTTCGTTCGTGGTCAACGTCGAGCTGGTCCGCGCCGGCGAACATCTTGTCGGAAGGGTTGGCGAGCAGCGGGTCGAGCTTGTCCTCGATATCCCGAACAGTCGTGCTGGCATCCGCGGCGAAAGCCTCGGCGCGCCGGTCGGCGGCTACTGGCGGATCGAATCCAACTTCGGCAACCTTGACCCGGTCGGCCTGTTCCTCGGAGAGTACGACGGCAGACCGGTCCATCTGCGAAGCGACGTCCATCTGACGCCTCATTACGCCGTGCGCCACGCCGAGGTTTCTGGCGCTGTCGGCGAGCAAGAACTTCGAGCGCATGTCGCGCCGATCGAAGCGCCCGCTTACGGGCCGGCAGTGATGAGCATCGACGGAGACTTCGACGGGGCCGTAATCACCTTGTTCGTCACCGTCGCAACCGATCTGAGCGAGGCTCACATGAACGGGGTCATCGACGGGCACACGATCAGCATCGACGCGGCACTTTCATCGGTCAGCGGACAATATGACGGGCCGGCAGCACTGTTCCCACTACTCGTGAGCTGCCTGCTGTACTTCATCTGACCTCAAGGGCACGCGATGTTCCGATAGCGGATCGCTATCCGGGCCCGCCATCCGGTCTGGCCTTCTGCGGCGTCCGCCGGAGCGGCGATTGCATGCGCGGAAGGCGGAATCACCGACGCTTCCGGGCAGCGATGAATTCGCACAGCGCGGCCGGTCGGAACCCGCGGCGGAACCGCCCGTTCCGGCGCAGCTCCGCCCAAGCGACCTCACCCAGGCGGGGACCGCACAGTCGGCGATCTGCGCTGAAGCGGTCCTTTCTCTGGCCGTCCCGGCCGCTCTAGTAGTGAACGAGTGTGCGCGCGTCGGCACCAGCCGCCCAGCCTCCTATCCCCTGTGAGCAGTTACGGGCCTCGTGACCCCGGGGCCGGGACGGCCGGTGATCCCAGTGCCGGGCCTGCGGTCCACCGACCAAAGCACGCTTTCCTGCCGGGCGCTACGGTCGGGGGGTGACAGATCGTGCGGGTGAGGTACTGGTGATCGGGGCGGGCGTCGCGGGGCTCACGACCGCGGTATGCCTGGCGGAATCCGGGCTGGCCGTAACCGTCCAGGCCAGGCAACTGCCTCGGGAGACCACGTCAGCCGTGGCCGGAGCCATCTGGGGACGGCACCTGGTCGAGGACACCAGCCGGGTAACCCGGTGGTGTGCCGAGACCCTCGAGGTACTCATCGCGCTGGCCACCGACCCCAGCACCGGGGTCCGGCTGGTCAGCGGTATCGACGTGGCGCGGGCTGCGTACCCGCGCCCCGGCTGGGCTGCGCCGTTGAGTGACCTTGCCCCATGTGACCCGGCGGCCCTGCCGGCGGGGTTCACGGCGGGCTGGCGGTACACCGCGCCGGTCGTGTCCATGCCCGTTTACCTGGATTACCTGGCCAGCCGGCTGCGCCGCGCGGGCGGGCAGCTCACCGTCGCACCGCTGGCCTCGCTGGCGCAGGCCGTCGAGCAGAGCACCGCGCCGGTGATCGTGAACTGCACCGGGGCCGAGGCCCGCGACTTCGTCCCCGACCCGTCGGTGACCGCGGTCCGCGGCCAGATCGTCGTGGCCGAGAACCCGGGCCTTACTGAGTTCTTCATCGGCGCCGACGACGAGACCCACGAGCTCAGCTACGTGTTCCCGCACCAGGACCGGGTGGTGCTAGGCGGGACCGGGGACCTGGGCGACTGGTCACTGGACCCCCGGCCCGCGACCGCGCAGCGGATCCTGGCCGACTGTGCGGCCATCGACCCGCTGCTCGCCACCGCCCGGATCCTGGAGCACCGGGTGGGCCTGCGCCCGGTCCGGCGCGTGGTACGGCTCGAGGCTGAGACGGCTGGCCGCGCCGGTGAACGCCAAGGGGCCGGGCGGCTGGTCATCCACAATTATGGTCACGGGGGCGCGGGCGTGACCCTGTCCTGGGGATGCGCGCGCGAGGCGGCCCGCCTGGTGCAGTCCTCGCGCTAACCGGCCGTCACAGGGCCGCGGCGGCCAGGCTGTCCAGGATCACCCGCTGCACCGGGGGCGGCGTCGCCCCCGGTTCGGCCCGCAATGCGTACTGCCCGTGCAGCGTCACCCCGGGCTGGGCGATCATCCGCGGCAGGTGGCCCCGGTGCGGCCAGGACGCCGCGTGGACCAGGAATGGGTGGCACAGGAATACGTCACCGGCCGTGCCGGTGGCCAGCGCGGTCGGGCGGTGCGCGCTGGCCCGGGCGGCCTGCTGGGCCGCAGGCAGCCACTCCATCCCGGCATCCCCCGCCGGGGCCAGGATCGGCGGAACATCCCGGTGCGAGCCCGGGCGCAGCCGGGTCGGCGCGCCATCCGGGTCCACGTCGGTGAGCAGGTAGAGCGCGAGCAGCCCGCGCGCCCGGGAGCCGACGTTGACCCGCCACTGCCCGCCGTCCTCGTAGCTGGCCTCGATGTGCCAGCCCGCGTCCCCCGGATCGGCCTCGCTCGGGAACCGCACCGGGACGCTGCCGCCTATCCCCGCCCGCCGCCACCACCGGCCGGCCCCGATCAGCTGGTCGCAGGCCTCCTGGACCTCCGGCATGGTGGCTGCCTGAGCGAACGGGTCGCCCTCGGGACACGGGATCCGGACCACCGGTGCGGTCCACGTCGAGGCGTCGTCGCGCTGGACGCCCTGGCGGCCCAGCTCGGCCCAGATGGCATCCTGGACCGCCGCGATGACCGGAGCCGGGACGGCGCCGCGGACCGCGACGTACCCGTCGGCCAGGAACGCGCTGATCTCGTCGTCGCTGAGCACGGGCTCAGGCTGCCACGGCCTCCGCCATGCGGCCAGTGAATAAACGCGCCAGCGGTTCCCGCGTTGACTCCGGCTCACCTCATGGGTACATTACTCAAGTAATGAACCACCTAACCGGGAGGTGCGGTGCCAGCGCTGGACGAGGGGACGCCGCTGTTCGTGCAGATCGCCGAGCAGCTGGCTGACGACATCGTCAACGGTGTGCTGGCCGAGGGCTCGCGAGTGCCGTCCACCAACGAGCTGGCCGCCTTCTACCGCATCAACCCGGCCACCGCGGCAAAGGGAATCAACCTGCTGGTGGACGAGGGGGTACTGGAGAAGCGGCGCGGCATCGGGATGTTCGTGGCCACGGGGGCCTGCGAACAGCTCCGGGCCAGCCGCCGCAAGCGGTTTGCCGAGCAGTACGTAGACCCGATGCTGGCCGAGGCCAACCGGCTGGGCATCGACACCGACACGCTGGTGTCCCTGATCCAGGGACCCGGCTGGCACAACGGAGGCAGCACGCCATGACCCCGACGATCTCCGCGACCGCGCTGGGCCGCCGCTACCGCGATCAGGTCGCGCTCGACGACGTCTCCCTCACGGTCGAGCCAGGCACCGTGACCGGCCTGCTGGGCCGCAACGGCGCCGGCAAGACCACGCTGATGCGCATCATCACGGGTCAGGAGTTCCCCACCTCAGGTGATCTCCGGGTGTTCGGGGAGATCCCCGCGGAGAACGATCCGGTGCTGCGGCGCATGGTGTTCGTGCGGGAAGAGCAGTCCTATCCGGACTTCCAGGTGCGGCATGCGGTCCGGGTGGCGTCGTGGTTCTACCCGAACTGGGATGAGGACCTGGCCCAGCAACTGCTCGAGGATTTCAATCTCCCGCCGCGGCGCCGGATCAAGCGGCTGTCGCGCGGGATGCGGTCCGCGGTCGGGATCGTCATAGGGCTGGCGGCCCGCGCCGAGCTGACCTTGTTCGACGAGCCCTACGCCGGCCTGGACGCGGTCGCTCGCCAGCTGTTCTACGACCGGCTGCTGGCGGAGTTTGCCGAGCACCCGCGGACCATCCTGCTATCCACCCATCTCATCGACGAGGTGGCCGACCTGCTCGAGCACGTCGTGATGCTCGACCACGGGCGGGTGGTGCTGGACGCTCCGGCCGATGACGTCCGCGGCACCGCCATGACCGTGAGCGGGGCCGCCACCGCGGTGGATGATTTTGTGGCCGGCCGCACGGTCTGGCACCGTCAGCGGCTCGGCTCGCGTGCCTCGGTCACGATCGCCGATTCCCTGGACCCCGCCGAGCAGGCCAGGGCGCGCGCGCTGAACCTGAGCCTGGAACCTCTGTCCCTGCAGCAACTGCTGGTCCACGCGGCCGGCCACTCCGCTGAGGAGAAGGTGAGCGCATGAACACGCTGGTGAACGTGGCCCGTTACCACCTGGTCGACCGGCTGACTTTCGTAGCCCTGCCGTGGGGGATCATGGCGTTCAGCTTCCTGGTGAACATCGTCATCTCCCTGTCGGTCCCCACCGGCCCGCACGGCATCTACACCGGGGGGCTGGTGACGATCTATGTGTTCCTGCTCATCTGCGGCGCGCTCATCATGACCAGGTCGCTGCCGTTCGGGCTGATGCTGGGGATCAGCCGCCGCACGTATTACCTCGGCACCACCCTGCTGGTGGTGGCGCTGGGCGTGGTCTACGGTCTGGCGCTGACGCTGCTGCAGGCGGTGGAGCGCGCCACGAACGGGTGGGGTGTCTCGCTGCACTTCTTCCGGGTCCCGTGGATCATGGACGGTCCCTGGTACCAGACGTGGCTGACGTCGTTCGTGCTGCTGGTGGCGTTCTTCCTCTACGGCATGTGGTACGGCCTGGTGGTCCGGCGCTGGAGCGTGCCCGGGCTGGTCGCCTTCATCGCCGCCCAGATACTTGTGGCGCTCGTGGTCGTGGTGGCCGTGTCGATGACCCACAACTGGTCGGCGTTCGGGCACTTCTTCACCACGATCTCGGCGATCGCCCTGACCGGTGTGCTAGCCGCGGTCGCCGCGGCCATGGGGCTCGGCGGGCTGAGCACCATCCGCCGGGTTACGGTCTGACGACCGCCCCGGTGAGGCCGGGCCGTGAGCAGCCCGGGCCTAATGGCCGGGGCCTAGAAGCCGGGTCTAGAAGCCGGGGAACACCGCGCGGAGCCGGTCCAGCTCGATCCCCTCGGCCGTGTAGGCCGGGGTGTGATCCGGGTCGAGCCGCCCGTAGAACAGCCGGAGCAGTGCCTCGGCGGGCAGCTGGATCTCCCCGTCTACCGCCGGGGCACCGGCCCCGGCCCAGTCAGACAGGGTCACCGACTCCCCCACTTCCAGCAGGTAGTCACGCTCAGGGGCGGTGGTCCGGACCCGCACCCGGAAGGCGTCACCGGCCGGCTTCGCCACGAACTGGAACAGCTGGGTGATCTGCTCCATGGCCGGGAGGATCGCGTCGTCCGCCACGGATGCGCCAGGGTCGGCCATGACCGCCACGTCCCAGACGTGGATGGCGTGCTCGCTGAGGCGCAGCCGGATCAGCCCGGCCGCGTCCAGGCGGCGGCCGAAGAAATCGAGCCCGATCGAGTCCAGTTCTTCGCCGCTGAGCCGCTCGAGCCGGGTGAGGTGCTCGTTATCCCAGGTCATGGCGTCGGCGGCCTGCATGTCGGGGGTGCGGTTGTTCCAGGTTTCCCAGATGGCCGGGAACGCGTCCTGGTCCAGCTGGCCGTTTCCGCCCAGTGCGGCGGCCAGGCTGAGGGTGGCGATCTCCGCGCCGCTGCCGAGATGCGAGAGGACCTGGGCGATGGTCCAGTCCGTGTCGTAGGACTGGGCGCGCAGCTGTTCGGGGGTCAGCGGCTGCACCAGGCCGGCCAGCCGCTCATGTGAGTTGCGCAGCACGCCGATCAGGACGCGTGGATCAGTGGGCATAGCTAGCTCCCGTGGGATGGCCGGACCGGACGGCACAGCATACCGGGACGCCCTGGACCCAGCGGGGCGGGCGGTGCTACCGGGGGCGGGGACGGCGGGCCGAGGAGCACTAGGCTGAGCGGAATGAAGATTGGTTTTGGTGCCCCGGTCTCGGGTGTGTGGGCGACCCCGGACACCCTCGCGTCGATCGCGGGCAGCGCGGAGGCCGCCGGCTATGCCTCACTCTGGACCTTTCAGCGGCTCATGGTGCCCGAAGGCTCGGCCATGGAGCCCGTTTACCACAGCGTGCTCGACCCCATGGTGGCGCTGGGGTACCTGGCCGCGGTGACTCAGCGGATCCGGCTCGGCGTTGCGGTGGTGAACATGCCGTATCTCGCGCCGGGGTACCTGGCCAAGATGGCCGCGACCGCGGACGTACTGTCCCGCGGCCGGCTCGAGCTGGGGCTGGGCATCGGCTGGCTGCCGGAGGAGTTCACCCTGGCGGGCGGGACCATGGCCCGCCGGGGCGCGCGCACCGGCGAGTACATCGAGGTCATGAGGCGGATCTGGGCCGAGGGGATGGCCGAGTTCCACGGTCAGGACTACGAGGTGCCCGCGGGCTGGTTCGCGCCCAACCCGGTGCAGCGACCGGGGCCGCCGATCCTGCTCGGCGGGATCGCGCGTCCGGCCCTGGAACGGGCTGGCCGGCTGGCGGATGGCTGGGTCACCTCCAGCCGGACCGACCTGTCCCGGATCAGCGAGGGGATCAGCGTGGTCCGGTCGGCGGCGGAGGAGGCCGGCCGCGACCCTGACACGATCCGGATCATCTGCCGGGGCGTGGTCCGCGCCGGGCCGCCGGTCACCGTCCCCGAAGGCGGCGGACGGGTGCTGCTGTCTGGCAGCTACGCCGATATCCGCGGCGATGTGGAGTGGCTCGCGGAGCGCGGGGTGACCGAAGTCTTCTACGACCTGAACTGGGATCCGCTGGTCGGGGCGCCTGACGCGGATCCAGTCGGCGCAGTCGCCCGGGCCGAGGAGATCCTCACCGAGCTCGCTCCTGGCGGCCAGCCCGAGGATTAACCCGTCCGGCCGGCCGCGGAGCCGCGGGCCGGCCGAAGGCTAGCCGTCCGCCGGCGCCAGCCCGGCGGCGGCGGCGATCGCCGCCGCCTCCCCGCGGCTGGCCGCGTTCAGCTTGGCCAGGATGTTCGACACGTGCACGCTGGCCGTCTTGGGCGCGATGAACAGCGCCGCTGCGATCTCCCGGTTACTGCGCCCCGCGACCAGCAGGCGCAGCACTTCGAGTTCCCGGCCGGTCAGCCCGGCCAGGACGTCGGCCGGATCGCTGCCCGGGCTGCCACCGGGGCCGCTGCCCGGCTGCCGCCCGAGCCGGGCCCGGCGGCCAAGATCGCGCAGCGCGGCCCCCAGTGGCGCCGCGCCCAGCTCGTCCGCGGTGGCCAGCGCGAGTGACCACTCCCGCTCGGCCTCGGCCCGCTGCCCCGCCTCGGCCAGCGCCTCGGCGAGCCGCCAGCGAGACCGGGCCGTCTCGTAGGTAAACGCCGGCCCGAACGTCTCCACCACGGCCTGCCAGGCCTGCGGATCGTTGCGGCCCTGGACCCGGCCCCACTCCGCCTCGGCCCGGGCCAGCCAGCCGCGGCCGTCCACGCCCAGCACGAACTTGGGCCGGCGGGGGTAGGCGGCGCCCTCCTGGGCGGCGTCGATCAGCACCTGGGCCGCGCTCACCTCGGCCGCGGCGGCCTCGTCGTCTCCGGCCGCCCGGGCCCGGCGGGCCTGATCGCCGCGGGCGGCCAGGCCCACGGCCGCGACCCGGATGGCGGGTGGCCCGTAGCCGCCCTCCACGTCCAGCTCGGCCAGGGTAGCCGCCACCTCAGCCAGCGCGGTCGCGGTGTCACCGCGCCACAGCGCGTGCTCGGCCAGCAGGCCGCGCGCGATGTACGCGCCGAAACTGTCACCCGCCCAGAACGGCTCCAGCCAGGCCCGGCGCTCCGCGACCGCCGGGCTGCCCCGGGCCACGTCCAGGAACAGGGCCATGGCCGACAGCCTGGCCTCGGACGCCGTGGTCACCCGGACCCCGAAGCCGTCGGCCAGTTCCTGGGCATGACTCCAGCAACCGTCCGCGTAGTGCGCCAGGTAGTGCAGGTACTGCAGGTCGAGGCCGTAGGGGGCCAGGCCCAGGCCGGCCGCGTCCGCGCGCTCGCCGCCTTCGTGGGCGGTCGCGGCTGCCGCGACGAGGTCCCCGCTCTCCAGCTCGGCCCGGGCCATCTGGAAGGCCGCCCGGAGCTCAACCCCGAGCATGGCGAGGTCCTGGGCTTCCCGGTAGGCCTGGGCGAACAGGTCGAGGGCCTGGGCCGGCTCGCCCTGGCGCTCGGCCAGCAGGCCCAGGGTGACCAGGGCATCCGCCTCCACCCAGGGAGCATCCGCGGCCCGGGCGGCCACCTGGGCCTGCTGGGCGCGTTTTGAGGCCGCGGCCTCGTCACCCGCGTGCATCAGCGTCTGAGCGTGGGTGGCCAGGGCCCGGGCGCGTTCCTTGCGCGGCGGGTCGGCCGGGAGCAATTCCACCGCGGCCCGCGCGGCCGCCTCCGCGTCGGACGCCGCGTCGAGTTCGAGCAGGTAGTAAGCGAGGCGCTCGTGCACCCGGCTGGCCAGCACCGGGTCGGTGTCCTCCCGGAGGAAGCCGCGGATCCGGTGCAGCTGCTGCACGGCCCGGGCGATCTCGCCGCTGGACGCGGCGCAGTTCGCGGAGCAGAAGGCCAGGTGCTCGCGGTCCTGCCCGGCCAGCTTCTCCGGCTCGCTGACCCGCTCCCACAGCGCGAGCGCGGCGTCGTAGTGCCGGTGCGCCTCGGCCGGGGCGGCCAGCCGCTCGGACTCCTGCCCGGCCCGGACCGACGCGGCGAAGGCTCCCGGGATGTCGTGGCTGGCCAGGCAGTGGTGGGCCAGCTCGGCGGCGGACCCCGGCACGGTGGCGAGTCGGCCCGGGTCGGCCAGCAACTCGGCGAACCGGGCGTGCAGCCTGGTCCGCTCGCCGGGGAGCAGGTCGGTGTAGAGCGCCTCGCGGATCAGCGCGTGCCGGAACACGTACCCGTCTGCGCCGCCCGGCACCAGCAACTGCTGGGCCACGCAGTCCCGGATGGCGTCCTCGTACTCCGGCCCGGCCAGCCCCGACGCTGCCTGGACGATGTCGTCGTCGACCCGGCGGCCGCCCACCGCCGCGGCCCGCAGCACCTGCTGGGCCGCACTGGGCAGCTGCTCCACCCGGGCCAGCAGCAGCGCGGCCAGCCCGCTGGGCAGCACGTCGCCGGCCAGTCCCCCGCCGCCCAGGCCGCCACCCGCCCCGCCGGACCGGGCCGGGCCCAGCGTGGCCAGCAATTCCTCCGCGTAATAGGGGTTGCCCTCGGCCCGGGCGACCATCCGGTGCAGGGCCGCCGGATCTAGCGGGTGGCCGGCCAGCGCGGTCAGGTGATCAGCCATGTCCGCGTAGCCCAGCGGCCCCAGTTCGATGGAGGCGACGCTGGGCAGCCGCTGCAGCTCTGCCACCACCGGCCGGAGCGGGTGGCGGCGGTGCAGGTCGTCGGTGCGGTACGTCGCCACCACGGCTACCCGCTCCCGGTGCAGCACCCGGCTCAGGAAGGTGATCAGATCGCGGGTAGAACGGTCGGCCCAGTGCAGGTCCTCGAGGATCAGCAGCACCGGATGCCCCTCGGCCAGCTCGGCGAGCAGCCCGAGCACGGCGCCGAACAGCTGCTGCTGGGCGAGTCCGGAGACTTCCCCGCCTGGCTGCGCCACGGCGTCCCGGTCCGGCAGCAGGCGGCCCAGGACCGGGCGGGCGGCCAGGGCCGCCACGAGGGGTTCCGTTGCGGCGCCTGGAGTAGTTGTGCCTTCCCGCAGCGCGTCGGCGAGCGGCAGGTAAGGAATGCTGTCGCCCAGTTCGGCGCACCGCCCGGACAGGACCAGGAAACCCCGGTCCCACGCCCGGCTGGCCAGCTCGGCGACCAGCCGCGTCTTCCCCACGCCTGCATCGCCGCTGATCAGGGCGTGGGACGGGCGGCCGTTGCTGGCGTCGTCAAGCAGGCCGAGCAGGCGAGTCAGTTCACCGTCCCTGCCGACCAGCCGTCCACCCGACGCCCGCAGCACACCTCAAGTATCCCAGCATCCGCGCGCTACAGCTCGGACTGATAGGCACTTGCTGCCCTTTTATGGTTTTTGCGGCACGCCAGGGGGTAACGCTGGACGCGCCAGGAGGTAGCGCTGGGCGCCAGACCGCCAGGATCCGGGCCTTCGCGGGCCTGAGCCGCGCGAAATCCTCGTCGCGCCCGCGGCCGGCGATGCGCTACCCTGACCGCCATGAGTACCGATTCCCGCCCCGCGGCCGCGCCGGCCTCCCCGGCCTGCGCGAGCCAGGCCAGCCCGATGCCGCTCAAGCCGTCGCTTGAGGGCATCGAGGAGAAGTGGTCGCGCCGGTGGGAAGAGGCTGGAGTAGTACAAGTTTGACGCTGGGGCCTCCCGCGAGGCGGTCTTCTCCATCGACACTCCCCCGCTGACGGTCAGCGGGGCGCTGCACATCGGGCACGTCTGCTCGTTCACGCACACCGACACGATCGCCCGGTTCCAGCGGATGCGCGGCAAGGCCGTGTTCTACCCGATCGGCTGGGACGACAACGGCCTGCCCACCGAGCGCCGGGTGCAGAACTACTTCCATGTGCGCTGTGACCCGACACTCCGCTACGACCCGGAGTTCGTGCCGCCGGACCGGCCGGCGGGCGAGCCGGTGCGCATCTCCCGGCGCAACTTCGTGGCCCTCTGCCAGCGGCTGACCAGCCTGGACGAGCAGGCGTTCGAGCAGGTCTGGCGGCGGCTGGGGCTGTCGGTGGACTGGTCCACCCAGTACCAGACCATCGACGAGAACGCTCGGGCCACCTCGCAGCGCGCGTTCCTGCGCAACCTGGCCCGGGGCGAGGCGTACCTGGCCGAGGGCCCGACCCTGTGGGACGTGAGCTTCCAGACCGCGGTGGCCCAGGCCGAACTGGAAGACCGGGAGGTGGCCGGCAGTTACGTCCGGCTCGCGTTCCGGCGCCCGGACGGCGCTGCCGTGGCCGTGGCCACCACCCGGCCGGAATTGCTGCCCGCGTGTGTGGCTCTGGTCGCGCACCCGGACGACGAGCGTTACGCGGCGCTGGCCGGCACGACGGTGACCACGCCGCTGTTCGGCGTCTCGGTGCCGGTGCGGACGCATCCGCTGGCCGACCCGGGCCAGGGCACCGGCATCGCCATGGTGTGCACGTTCGGCGACACCGCCGACGTGACCTGGTGGCGTGATCTTGATCTGGACACCCGGCCGCTGCTCGGCCCGGACGGCCGCCTGCTGGCGTCGCCGCCGCCCGGGATCACCAGCCGGGCTGGGCGCGCCGCCTACCGGGACCTGGCCGGCGCCACCCTGGCCGAGGCGCGGATCCGGGTCACCGCCGCGGCCCGCACCGCCGGCGACCTGCTCGGCGAGCCGGAACCGGTGGTGCATCCGGTGAAGTTCTACGAGAAGGGCGACACGCCGCTAGAGATCATCACCACCCGGCAGTGGTACCTGCGCAGCGGTGGCCGGGACCCGGAGCTGCGGGCGGCGCTGCTGGCCCGGGGCGGGGAGATCAGCTGGCACCCGGCGCATATGCGGGCCCGCTACGAGAACTGGGTGAACGGGCTGGCCGGTGACTGGCCGGTCAGCCGCCAGCGGTTCTCGGGCGTGCCCATCCCGGTCTGGTACCCGCTGGGCTCCGGCGGCGCGGCGCGCTACGACTCGCCGCTCACGCCTGATGAGGCGCGGCTGCCGGTGGACCCGGCGGCCGAACCGCCGCCCGGGTACGCCGAGGAGCAGCGCGGGCAGCCCGGCGGGTTCGCGGCCGACCCGGACGTGTTCGACACCTGGGCCACGGCCTCGCTCACCCCCCAGATCGCGGCGCGGGCCACCAGCGGGCCGGACCTGGACCGGATCTTCCCCATGGATCTGCGACCGCAGGCCCATGAGATCATCCGGACCTGGCTGTTCTACACGGTGCTCCGCGCCCACGAGGAGTACGGCGTGGCGCCCTGGCGGCACGCGGCGATCTCCGGCTGGATCCTGGACCCGGACCGGAAGAAGATGTCCAAGTCCCGGGGGAACGTGGTGACCCCGATGGACTCCCTGCGCAAGCACGGCTCGGACGCGATGCGTTACTGGGCGGCCAGCGGCCGGCTCGGCACGGACATGGTTTTCGATCCCGCCCAGCTGCGGGTGGGCCGGCGGCTCGCCATCAAGCTCCTCAACGCCTCACGGTTCGTGCTATCCCTCGCCCCGGCGCCTGGCTCGCCGGGGGAAGGCGGGGGGAACGCCTGCGAGGGAGGCGGGCTCAGCGAGCCCCTGGACCGGGCCATGCTGGGCCGGCTGGCGGACGTGGTGGCCGAATGCACCCGTGCGTTCGAGTCCTACGATCACGCCCGGGCCCTGCACGAGACCGAGTCGTTCTTCTGGTTCTTCTGCGACGACTACCTCGAACTGGTCAAGTCCCGCGCCTACGGCGAGCACGGCCAGCCGCCCGCCGCCTCAGCCACCGCCGCCCTGAGAACGGCCCTCTCAGTTCTCCTCCGTCTCTTCGCCCCGTTCCTCCCCTTCGTCACCGAAGAAACCTGGTCCTGGCACCAAGAAGGCTCCATCCACCGCTCCCCCTGGCCCACCCCAGAGGAGCTGCGCGAGCACGCGGGCCGCATGGATCCGGGTGTCCTAGACACCGCCTCTGCCGCTATAGCCGCCGTGCGAAGCGCCAAATCGGCCGCGAGGCTCTCCATGCGAGCCCCCGTCCGCCAGCTCACGGTGTCGGGCGGCGAGGAGGCCCTGGCCCGGCTCCGCCCCGTCCTCGCAGACGTCCAGGCGGCCGGCAAAATAGACCAGGTGATACTCAAGCCCTCAGCATGCCCCGACCCGGTCCACCACGTCACGCTGTGAGGCCGGCGAACCTGGCGCAGCCAGGCAGCCGCAGCGGCCCTATAACCGGCGCTAACCCTGCCCATTCGGCTGCTCGCGCGCGGCGATCCGCAGCTCGTGGAACGACACGCTGAACCCGGACCCTTCCGGAGCCGCGCACATCACGCCGGCCAGCAACTCAGCGTCGGGCGGCAGGTAGACCAGGGCGGCCAGATCCGGCGCGCCGTCACCGGTGCTGTAACGGATCTCCACCGCGTCCCCGCGCCGCGACAGCCGGAGCGCCACATCGTTGGTGTCGTCCGGCAGGTTCGCCACCGTCCAGCTGGACATGCCCAGGGTCAGCACAGTGCTCAGCCGGGGGCGGCCCTCGAAGAACTCGATCCCCGTCTTCAGCCAGGTCCGCTCGTCCGCCCGGAGCATGACGCCGGCCTGGTCGTACTGGGCCGACCAGTTCCCGCGGATCCGCACCGCCACATCCAGGTCACCCGCCAGCACCTCACCGTAGACGTGGCCGCTGTCACGGATGTAGCCGTAACCGGTTACCCGCCAGAAATCGGTGCCCGGGTCGACGTTCACCTGCAAAACGTCGTCGGTCCGCTGCCAGCTAGCTGGCTCATTCAGCCACTCCATGAGTCAACGCCTCCGTGATCTCGCCGACACGAGGGTAGCGGTACCGGGGCCGGGTAGTCTCACGGGCATGGACAAGGTGCGCCGAACAGAGACCGAATGGCGGGAAGCGCTCAGCCCTGAGGAGTACCGCGTTCTCCGCGAGGCAGGCACCGAAGCGCCGTTCACCGGGGAATATACCGAGACCAAGACCGACGGCGTCTACCGCTGCCGGGCCTGTGGCGCCGAGCTGTTCCGGTCGGACTCGAAGTTCGACTCGCACTGCGGGTGGCCGAGCTTCTACCAGCCGACCGAGGACGACGCCGTCATCCTGATCGAGGACGGTTCGCTCGGCATGCGGCGGGTCGAGGTCCGCTGCGCCAACTGTGAGTCCCACCTCGGTCACGTGTTCGAGGGCGAGGGTTACGAGGTGCCCACCGACCAGCGCTGGTGCATCAACTCCGTATCCCTGAATCTGGAGCCCACCGAGAACTGACCTGCCCAGGCGAGATCTCCCCGCATTTTTAGTAATTCCCCGTCTGGGTACTGTCCCCGGTAGTGCGTGGGGGGCAACGGGGGGCGCTGTGGGAAACTTCATGGCAGGGCTGGCTCGGTTTGCCATCCGGTTCCGCTACGCCATCATCGCCTTCTGGCTGGTCGCGGGGGCTTTGTGCATCGCCTTCTTCCCCTCGCTGTCCAGCGCGGTCAACACCGACAACAGCTCGTTCCTCCCGCCCAGCTCGCCGAGCGTGCACGCGATGAACCTGGCTGCCCCCTTCCAGCCCACGAACGACACCACCGGGACTCTGGTCGTGCTGGGTAAGTCCAAGCTGGATTCCAGCGACCTGCAGTCCATCACCAAGCTCCAGAACAAGATCGCCAAAGATGACCACGTTGTGTCGGTCTCCGACCAGGGCCTGTCCAAGGATGGCAAGGTCGATAAGGCCCAAGTGGTTATCGGCGTGCAGACCTCCAGCACCAATGCGTCCCCCACCGTCGCGGCCATCCGCTCCACGATGAGCAGCTTCGCGCTGCCGGCCGGTCTGTCCTCCTATCTGACCGGGCAGCTGCCCAGTGCGGTGGACAACCAGAACTCCCAGGCCCACGCTCAGAAGCTCACCGAGGATCTCTCGGTCCTGATCATCCTGGTCATGCTGATCATCGTGTTCCGGGCAGTGGGCGCGCCGCTGGTCACGCTGCTGCCCGCGGTCTGGGTGCTGCTCATGTCCGGCGCCATCATCGCCGAGGCGTCCAAAGCCGGGCTCCAGGTGTCCACCATCACCGAGACCATGCTCACCGTGCTGCTCCTCGGCGCGGGCACGGACTACGGCTTGTTCTTCATCATGCGGGTCCGCGAGGAAATCGCCGGGGGCGCGTCGGCCCACACGGCCATCGAGCGCGCGGGCCGGTACGTGGGCGAGTCGATCACGTTCTCAGCAGGCACGGTGATCGTGGCCCTGCTCACCCTGGTGCTGGCCTCGTTCGGCCTGTACTCGGGTCTGGGGCCGGCCCTCGCGCTCGGCGTGTTCTTGATGCTGCTGGCCGCGCTCACCCTGCTGCCCGCCCTGCTGGGGGTGTTCGGGACCAAGGTCTTCTGGCCGCGCCCGGTCCGGGCGGCCAAGAAGGAAGGCATCTACGCCCGGCTCGCGGATCACGTGATCGCTCACCCGGTAGTCACCCTGGTCTGCGGCGTGGTGTTCCTGGGCGTTCTGGGCGTGTTCGCCGCCGCGTACACCTCCAGCGGTTTCGGCGGCCAGACCACCGGGCCGCCCGGAAGCCAGTCGGCCAACGGCACCAACGTGATTAACGACCACTACCCGGCCGCGGTGGCCAACCCGACCCAGGTGCTGATGGTCTACCAGAAATCGTCGGTCTGGAAGAACCTCGGACCCGGTCAGCCAGGCCGAAACCGACCTGAGCGGGAAGTCCGTGTTCGCCTCGGTGGCTGGCCCGTTCGATCCCAACGGCACGAAACTGACCACGAGCCAGCTGAATAGCCTCTACCAGCAGCTGGGACCGCCCGGGAAGCTGCCGGCCACCGAGCCAGCCGGTACCCCGGTACCTGTGCAGCAGTACGACCTGTACCGCTCGCTGTCCCAGTTCATCAGCAGCTAACGGCAAGACCGTGCAGTTCTACACGTCGCTGATCGCGGGCTCCCCGTCGTCCACCGCCGCGCTGAACGCGACGCCGCTCGGTGCGCAGCGCGACCACCAGCGTCCAGCACGCCGCGGGCGCCACAGACAGCGGCGTGGCGGGCTCGCGCCGTCCTCCTACGACGTGAGCAGCGTGTCCCAGAGCGACCTGAAGGAGCTCGTCCCCATTGTGATCGTGCTGCTCGCGCTGCTGCTCGGCCTGCTGCTGCGCAGCGTGGTGGCCCCGCTGTACCTGGTCGCGACCGTCCTGCTCAGCTACTTCGCGGCGCTGGGCATCGCGGTGCTGCTCTTCCAGGTCGCGGGGGGTCAGCCGGGGCTGAACTTCGTGCTGCCGTTCCTGCTGTTCATCTTCCTGATGGCCCTGGGTGAGGACTACAACATCCTGGTCATGAGCCGGATCCGGGAGGAGGCGCACCGTGCGCCGCTGCGCGCCGCGGTCCGGACCGCGGCGCACCACACCGGGACCACGGTGACGTCAGCGGGACTGATCCTGGCCGCGACCTTCGGCGTGGCCGGGATCACCGGCGCGACCAGCCAGATCAAGGAGCTCGGCGCAGCCATCGCGCTCGGCGTGCTGATCGACACCTTCCTGGTCCGCACGCTGATGGTGCCCGCCATCGTGGTGCTCTGCCGGCGCTACAACTGGTGGCCCTCCCATCTGGCCCGGCGCAGCGCGGAGGTCGCCGCGGGAGCTGGTGGCCAGCCGGCCACGGCGGCCCAGAGCTGAGCACCGGGGCGCCGCGCCCGGGGCGGGCGGCCTGCGCGCCTGCCGTTAGGGAAGCGCGTGGACCAGCTCATGGACCGGCTTACGCCGGCCGGTGTAGAAGGGGATCTCGACCCGGGTGTGCAGCCTCGCCCGCGCCCCGCGCAGGTGCCGCATCAGGTCCACGATCCGGTGCAGTTCGTCCGCCTCGAACGCCAGCAGCCACTCGTAGTCGTTGAGGGAGAAGCAGGCCACGGTGTTGGCCCGCACGTCAGGATATTCGCGGGCCATCTTCCCGTGCTCGGCGAGCAGCTCGCGGCGCTGCGAGGGGTCCATGAGGTACCACTCATAGGATCGCACGAACGGGTACACGGACACGTAGGCCCGCGGCTCCTCCTCGGCCAGGAACGCGGGCACGTGGCTCTTGTTGAACTCCGCGGGCCGGTGCAGCGCCATCGCCGACCAGACCGGCTCGCTGGCCCGCCCCAGGCCGGTCCGGCGGAACCGGGCGAACATCTCCTGCAGGTCATCGGAGGACGGCGCGTGCCACCAGAACATATAGTCGGCGTCGGCCCGCAGGCCCTGCAGGTCGTAGCAGCCGCGGGTGACGACGCCCTTGCCCGCCGCCTGCTGGGACAGCTCGGCCACCTCGTCGGCCAGCCCGTCCCGGCCCACGCCCTCGAGCGACCCGGACGCCTCCAGCGCACCCGATCCGGTGATCCGGAACACCGACCACATCGTGTACCGGATGAGCTCATTCAGATCCCGGGCGCGGGGCCGCTGCGGCTCCGGGTCCGGAGCCGGGTCGGCGGGCAGCACGCCGGTCCCGGCTGCCCCGCCCGGGCCCTCTGCCGGGAGCCGCGCAACGCCGGCCTCTTCTGGGATGCCGCCTTCTGCCACACCTTCAGTCGTTCCCATGGCCCCTATTCTCCGCCCTGGCCGTGCGTGCTCCTGACCCGGAGCCTGGCCTCACCTGATATGCCGGCCAGGGCCTGATCCACCGCGGCCCGCGCGGTCCCGATGCACGCGGGGATGCCGACCCCCGCATAAGCGGCGCCGCAGGCCGCCAGGCCGGGCTGGGCCGCGAGGCTGGCCTGGATCCGGGCGACCCGGTCCAGGTGCCCGACCGTGTACTGCGGCAGGCCGCCGCCCCACCGGGTGACCAGGACGTCGGCCGGGGCACCCCGGACTCCCGTCGCGGCGGCCAGGTCGGCGGCGGCCAGGGCCGCGAGCTCGCCATCGTCGCGCTGCAGGATGGCCTCCTCCCCGATCCGGCCGACTGAGCAGCGCACGAAGACCAGCCCGCCCGCGCGCTCCCGCAGGTGCGGCCACTTGACCGAGGAGAACGTGACCGCCTTGACCGCCCGCCCGTCCACCGCCGGGACCAGGTATCCGCTTCCCTCCGGGGGCTGGGGAAACGCCGTGTCCGGGTAGGCCAGGGTGACGATGGCCATACTGGCGTAGCTGATCTCGCCCAGCGCCGCGGCGGCCGCATCCGCGCCCGGCACCCCGCCGAGCAGCCTGCTGGCCGGCCGCCCGGGCAAGGCCAGGATGACCGCGTCGGCGTCCAGGTACGCCGGGGCGTGCGCCGAGCCGATGGTCAGCCGCCAGCCACGCGGCCTGCGGACCAGCTCGCGGACCATGGCCCCGGTCCGTACCTCGGCCCCGGAGGCCGCGGCCAGGACCGGGGGCAGTGCGCCCAGGCCACCGGCCAGGGTGGTGAACACGGCGGGGCGGGCGGGCGGGCCACCGGCCGGGGCCGGGCGGCCGGCCTGGGGGGGATCGGCTTGCGGGGGTGGCAGCAGCGAGGCGGCCGCCCCGGCCAGTGAGGCATGCGTGCGGGAGGCCTGGGCCAGGCCGGGCAGCGTCGCCTCGAAGGACAGTTCCTCAGACCGCCCGGCGTACACCCCGCCGAGCAGCGGGTCGACGAGCCGGTCCACGATCTCCTGGCCAAACCGGGCCGCCACGTAGCCCTGCACCGACACGTCGCCATCCCGGTGCGTGGGGGCCAGCCCGGGCTCCCGGCCGGCCCGCTCCAGCCCCTCGGCCGACAGCAGGCCGGTCTGGCCTAGTTCCCCGATATCCGCGGGCACGCCCATGTACTGCCGGGCGGGCAGCCGGTGCATCGCCCCACGGCTCCAGATCCGGGCCGCGGTAGTCCCCGGCGACTTCAGGTCGTCACCCAGGCCAGCCGCCCGGACCAGCCCGGTGCCCTCGGGCCTGCGGGCCAGCAGGGCCTCAGCTCCCACGTCGACCCGGCACCCCGCGACGTCGGCCACCGACAGCTTCCCGCCGGTCTGCCGGGATCCCTCCAGCACGACGACCCGGACCGGCTCGTCGCGCAGGAAGAACGCCGCGGCGAGCCCGGCGATCCCGGCTCCGATGATCGCGATCACCGGGAGATCTTGCTCAGGCTGCTCCACTCGTTCACCCTAAGGGTGGGGCTGGACCGCGCGGCAAACCACCACCGGGGGGGCGGATCAGGTGACGATCCAGTACAGCGGGCTGCTCGTAGTGGCCATAGCAGCTTTCGTGGCCCCGCTGATCGCCCGCCTGGTACCGCGGCGGCTGGTTCCGCCGGTCGTGCTCGAAGTCCTGGTGGGAATCGTGGTCGGCCCGCAGGTCCTGGACCTGGTCCGGGCGCAGGGCGTGGCCGAGGTGCTGTACCTGCTGGGCCTGGGCTTCCTGCTCTTCCTGGCCGGGCAGGACGTGCGGCCGGAACGATTCCGCGGGCCCACCTTCCGGCTGGCCGGGACCGCTTTCCTGATATCCGCGGTGCTGGCCGTCCCGGTCGCGTTCGGGTTGCACGTGATCGCGCCGGGCGCGGATGTGCGGCTGCTGGCGCTGTGCCTGGTGGCCAGCACGCTGGGCGTCCTGGTCCCGGTCCTGCGGGATGCCGAGGAGATCACTACCGAGTTCGGCCAGCTTCTCGTGGTGGCCGGGTCGGTCGGCGAGTTCGGTTCCCTGCTCCTGCTGACCATCTTGTTCTCCGCGGAGCCCGAGTCCACCCTGGTCCAGGTGATCTACGTGGTGGTCATGGGCGTCTCTGCGCTGGTGCTGGCCCTGATCCTGAAGTGGCTGTGGCGCACCCCGGCGATGGCCCGGGTCTTCGCCGACTCCGATGACGACACCACCCAGCTGCGGGTCCGTGGCGCGTTCGTCGTCCTGCTGCTGTTCACCTCGCTGGCGCACCAGTTCGGCGTGGACGCGCTGCTGGGGGCGTTCATCGCCGGCATGGTGGTGGGTATCTCCGACGGGGACGACCGGCCGAATCAGGAGCGGTACTGGGCCAAGCTCCGCGCGATTGGCTACGGCTTCCTGGTGCCGGCGTTCTTCGTGATGACCGGGGTGCAGTTCAACGTGCGGGCCCTCTTCTCGCACGCCTCGTCGCTGATCCTGGTCCCGCTGCTGGTGCTCGCGATCGGGGTGGTCCGCGGCGGCCCGGCCCTGCTGTACCGGCGCAAGCTTGGCGCCAAGCCCGCCGTCGCCGCGGGGCTGCTCCAGGCCACCACGCTGACCTTCCCGGTGGTCGTGGCGGCCCTGGGCAGTGATCTCGGCCTGATCAACCCGGCCAGTGCGGCCGCCCTCATCGGCGCGTCCCTGCTGTCCGTGCTGCTGTTCCCGGCGGTCGCGCTGTCGCTCCGGCCGTGGACCCGGGCCCCCGAACCGGAGCCGGAGCCCGACGAGCACGTTGCGAAGCTGTGACCCCAGAGCCGGAACCGGACCCCCGCGCTGGCGCGTCCGAGCGGCATGACATCGTCTTTGCTGGCCCGGGCCGTCGCATCCAGCGCGTTGCTCGGCGGAGCCTGCCTGCTCGCCGCCGGATGCTCGGCGGGTAGCTCCTCCACATCGTCGTCGGCCGGCCTGGCCGCCCCGCGGGCCGCCGCCGGCGCTGCCGCCTCCCAGATGGGGACGTCCTCGGCAGGCACCTCACTCACCGTGCTGCCCGCCACCCAATCGATCATCTACACAGCCAGCGTGACCGTGCGCACCGCGCACCTCACCCAGTCCGCGGCCCGGGCCACCCAGCTGGCCCGCGTCGCGGGGGGCTACGTGTCCAGCGAGAACACCGCCCTCAACCGGGCCCACCCGGACCGGTCCACGGTCAGCCTCCAGCTGAAGATCCCGGTCAGCGCCTACCAGGCCACGCTCGGCGCCCTGTCCACCCAGCTCGGCGCCAGGCTGGCGATCTCCCAGCACGCCCAGGATGTCACGCAGGCCGTTGCCGACGTGACCAGCCGGGTGACGTCAGCCGAGGCGGCGATCAGCCAGCTGCGCAGCCTGCTGCGCCACGCAGGCTCGGTTGGCAGCCTGCTCACCGTGCAGAACCAGATCAACACCGAAGAGTCCAGCCTCGAATCCCTCCTGGCCCGCCAGCGCGCCCTCAGCCATGAGACCTCCTTCGGCACCGTCAACCTTCTCCTGGTCGCCCCCGCCGCCACCCGCCAGCACAAGAAGCACCCCGCAGCAGGCGGCTTCATCAGCGGCCTCAGGGCAGGCTGGCACGGCCTGGTTCGGTCCGTAGACGTAGTGCTGACCGGAGCCGGCGCCGCCCTCCCCTTCGCCGTGATCCTGGCCGTAATCGGCTATGCCGTGTACCGCAGCCGCCACTGGCTCCTACGCCGCCGCACCCTGCTCGGATCCAAGGGGTCAGGCGGGGCAGGCCCGCCCGATCCGGCCGCCCAGCCCTGAGCGGCGGCGCGCTGGTGCCCTTCTCCCCGCGCTTATTGCGCGGGGAGAAGGAGTACCGGCGAGGCGTCGCGCACGAACGCAAGCGATGCGCAGCGAGCCAGCCGATGCGAAGCGAGCGGCAGACAGCGATGCGCAGCGACCCTACGAACCCGCCGGCTCCCGGGCCGACGCCTCATGGACCAAATCGGTAAGCCGGGCCAGCACGTCCGGATTGGTAGCCGGCAGCACCCCGTGCCCGAGATTGAAGATGTGCCCCTCGGCCGTCCGCCCGCGCCCGATAACGTCCTTGGCCCGCCGCTCGATCTCGTCCCACGGGGCGAGCAGGATCGCCGGATCCAGGTTGCCCTGCAGCGCCTTGCCCGGTTCCACCCGGCGGACCGCCTCGTCCAGCGGTACCCGCCAGTCGACCCCGACTACGTCCGCGCCCGCCTCGCCCATCATGCCGAGCAGTTCCCCGGTGGCCACCCCGAAGTGGATCCGCGGCACGCCGGTGTCGGCCAGGGCCTGCAGGATCCGCCGGCTGTGCGGCAGCACGCCGGTCCGGTAGTCCTCCGGGCTGACCGCGCCGGCCCACGAGTCGAACAGCTGGATCGCGGAGGCACCCGCGGCCACCTGGACCTGCAGGAAGCTGATCGTGATGTCGGCCAGCCGGCCGAGCAGCGCGTTCCACAGGGCCGGGTCGCCGTACATGAGTGACTTGGTCAGATCGTGGCTCTTGGATGGGCCGCCCTCGACCAGGTAGGAGGCCAGCGTGAACGGGCCGCCCGCGAAGCCGATCAGCGGCTTGGGGCCCAGCTCGGCGACCAGCGCGGTAACGGCCTCGGTGATGAAGCCCACATCACCCGGCTCGAGCGGGCGCAGCCGCGCCAGGTCCCGCTCGCTGCGGATCGGCGCCCCGATGACCGGGCCGACGCCGGGCTTGATCTCGACATCCAGCCCCACCGCCCGCAACGGGACCACGATGTCGCTGAACAGGATGGCCGCGTCCACCGGGTACCTGCGCATCGGCTGCAGGGTGATCTCGGTAATGACATCCGGCTTGGAGCACGCCTTGAGCATCGGCATCCCGCCCCGCGCCCGGCGGTATTCGGGCAGCGAGCGGCCAGCCTGGCGCATGAACCAGACCGGCGTGTACGGCACCGGCTGGCGGCGGCAGGCCAGCAGGAACGGAGACTCATCGAGGGTCTTGGGCTGCGCATTCACACCTGTGATGGTCTCACAGGACGCGAGCTGACCCGTGGCATCCGCCCAGGTGACATCGGGACACGCCGTCCGAGATCCACCGATCCGCGCGCTGCGCGTGCCACGATCGACACCTGCCTGGCGCCGTAGCCCAAAACCCCCAGATGAGGACGCCTGCGGCACCTGTAGGTGAGGAGGT
This sequence comes from uncultured Actinomycetes bacterium, assembly GCA_963770545.1. Taxonomy (GTDB): domain Bacteria; phylum Actinomycetota; class Actinomycetes; order Streptosporangiales; family Streptosporangiaceae; genus RYN-230. The sequence continues at coordinate 68,987 of CAVYQF010000035.1, forward strand.
CACGAGACCGTGAACCAGATCAGCAGCTATTGCACGGATTGCCGGGACATAAGGGCATTCGCCTGGGTCCATCCCGATCCGGGAAGTTGTTTTGACGGATCCGACGGTATTTGCCCGGAGTGGTACTGCATGGCCTGTGGTGCCGCCATCCTCCTCAGCATCCTCCCTGTCCCCGGGCAGCCCGCCGCCGCGGCGGAGTTGACCGGGCGCGCCGCGTGACAGCCCGCGGCGACGACGTACGCTCACCTTATGAGGCAGGCCAGCGGACCAGCGGCGGCGAGCGACACGGCTCAGCCTTCGATGCCGCCTGGTGATGGCGCCGCGGCTGGTTTCGCCGTCATCGTGGCCGGCCTGCAGTCCCAGCGTGATCAGCTAGGCGGGCTCCGCCCGGAACTGGTCTTCGAGGACGTTCCGGCTCCCCGCACGCTGGCCCCCTACGCCACAGCACTGGCGGCCACCGTGCTGGCGGACGACGAGGAAATCGCCAGTGGCAGGCTCGTGCTGCTCTACGATCCCGCGGGGCAGACCGGCTGGGCCGGGTCGTTGCGGGTCATCGCCTACATCCGGGCCGACCTGGACCCGGACATCGCCGAGGATCCGCTCATCGGGCAGGTGGGCTGGACCTGGCTGACCGAAGCACTGGACCAGCGCACCGGGGGCTACGCCGAGCCAAGCGGCACGGTGACGACGGTCGTCACCGAAGGGTTCGGCGCCAAGGAATCCGAGCCCGCGGTCACCGGGTTCGAACTGCGGGCGTCCTGGTCGCCGGCTGGCTGTTCCCCGGCTGATCCGGACCGCGCCCCCGGGCCCGAGGTCCTGGATGGGCACCTGGCCGCATGGTGTGACGCGCTCTGCACGGCGGCTGGCCTGCCGCCGCTGGCCGAGGGTGTGACGGCGCTGCCGCCGAGCGGCCGGCGGCCGCGGTGACGGACCAGGACAGCCAGGCGCTGGAGCCAGAGACGTCCGCCGCGGAGCAGCCCCCGCAGCGGCCACCGGCCATCCCGCTGCTGGAGCCCCGGGACGGCCTGACCCCGCTGGTCACGTCGGACGAGGCGCTCGACGACGCGGTCCGCGCGCTGGGTGCGGGTGAGGGGCCGGTGGCGGTGGACGCCGAACGGGCGTCCGGTTTCCGCTACGGTCACCGGGCCTTCCTGGTCCAGTTGCGCCGCCGGGGCGCCGGGACCGTGCTCATCGACCCTGTGGCCTGCCCGGACCTGTCGGAGCTGGACGCGGCACTGAGCGGCACGGAAGCGGTGCTGCACGCGGCCTCCCAGGACCTGCCCTGCCTGGCCGACCTCGGATACCGGCCGCAGCGGCTGTTTGACACCGAACTCGCGGGGCGGCTGCTCGGGTATCCGCGGGTGGGGCTCGGCCCGCTCGTCGAGAACGTCCTCGGCCTGGCCCTGGAGAAGGGATACGCAGCCGCGGACTGGTCCACCCGCCCGCTGCCTGAGGACTGGCTCCGCTACGCCGCACTCGACGTCGAGGTCCTGGTGGACCTGCGGGACGCGCTGGCGGCCGAACTCGTGGCCCAGGGCAAAGAGGAGTGGGCCCGGCAGGAGTTCGCGGCCGTGCTCAGCGCCGGGCCACCGCCGCCCCGGCCTGACCCCTGGCGCCGCACATCCGGCATCCACCGGGTTCGCACCCGCCGCGGCCTGGCGATCGTCCGGGAACTGTGGCTGGAACGCGACCGGATCGCCCAGCGGCGCGATCTGTCGCCCGGCCGGGTGCTGCCGGATTCCGCCATCGTCGAGGCGGCGCGCGCGGCCCCGACCACGGCCGCCGCCCTGGCCGGGGTGTCCGGATTCAAGGGCCGCGGCGCCAAGCGGCACGCCCAGGAGTGGTTCGCCGCCATCCGCCGCGCGCATACCGAGGCCGACCAGGCGCTCCCCCGGCCTTCCGCCCAGGTGTCGGACGGTCCCCCGCCCGCGCACCGCTGGCACGAGCGCGACCCTGAGGCGGCCCGGCGGCTGGCCGCGGTACGGACGGTCATCGCAGCTCTCTCCGACGAGCACTCGCTGCCCGCCGAGAACATGCTGCAGCCCGATTCGGTGCGCAGGCTGGCCTGGCAGCCCCCGGACCCGGTGACCGGCGAGGCGGTCGCCGCTCATCTGGCGGGCTACGGCGCCCGGCCCTGGCAGGTGAAGCTCACCTCGGGGCCTATCGCCGGCGCGCTGCTCCGGCTAGCCGAAAAGGGCGACGAGTAACTCCTCCGGTATGAGCCGCTGCGGACCTCGGCCGGCCCGGCCCTGATCCTTAGCTGACCTCGGCCGCCAGGTCCTGATAGCCAGGCAGGAGCTCGCCCCACCGCGTGTCGGCGTCGCCGCGCTCACGGCCGGCGATGTGGGCGGCGAGATCTTCGACATGGACCTGGATTCCCGACCCGTACCCGGCCAGATGCTCCAGGGGCATACCCCGCTCCTCCCAGACCAGGATGGTCTGGTCGCCGTCAGGGGCCAGCGTCACCTCGATGACATGCTCGCCCGACTGGCCTGGTTCCTCGGTCAGCAGCAGCAGCCGCCGCGGGGGGTCGCACGCTTCCACGCGCCCGGTACCTTCCCATCCGCTGGCGAAAAAGCGGGCCCGGAACTCACCGCCGAGGCGGAGGTCGCCCTCGACGTCGCCGATCCAGCGGGCGAGACGGCGGGGCTCGGTGAGCGCCGACCACAGGTCATCGATATCAGTGTCGAAACGGTCTTCGATGCGCACGACGCCTTTGCCATCTGCTGATCGCAGGGTGCCCAGGATGCGGCCACCCGCAGGTACGCTGCCGGTCATCTGGCGCTCCTTCGTTCGCGTTTCCCCCGCGCCACCTCGGTGTGCAGGGCGTCCAGCCGCTGCTCCCACAAAGCCCGGTACCGGCCCAGCCATTCATCGACCCCGGCCAGCGGCTCAGGGCGAAGGCTGTAAACCCGCCGCTGCGCCTCCTGACGGACCTCGACCAGTCCCGCCTCCCGGAGCACCCGCAGGTGCCGCGAGACCCCCGGGCGGGCGATCGGCAGCAGCGCCGCCAGCTCACCCGCGGTGGCCGGACCACCAGTCAGGGTGTCCAGCATCGTCCGCCGGCTCTCGTCGGCCAGGGCCCGCAGCACAGTCTCCACCACGCGAATGTACCAAGTTAGTTACGTAACTGTCCAGGTACATATAAGCCTGTCCCGGTCCATACGGGCCGCCCTCCCCGCTCCGGGCGGGCGCATCGCGGGCCGCGGGGGCAGACTGGTGGGGTGCGGCAAGACGGCATGCCCCGGCCGAAGATCCTCACCCGGCGCCCGGTGCGGCCCTCGCTCAGGGTGCGGCTGCTGGCCACGGTGGTGTGCCTGCTGGCCACCGGAGCCGTGATCATCGTGGTAGCCGGCGTCTCGGCCATCCGGAGCCACCTGACGCGGCAGGCCGGGCAGCAACTGCGTGCCTGTGCGGAACAGCTCACCAGCCACCCGTTCCAGCTGACGCCGTACTCCCAGGCCGCCGCACCCGGTGCCCCGGACCTGGCCGGCCTGGTAGACCTGGCCGGCCTGGCTGGCCTCGCCGCCGGGACGAGCGCGGTAAGTATCGAGGTCCGCGGCTCCGATGGCCAGCTGGTCATGCGGACGGGTCCGGCCGGGCCGGGCGGGCACGCGGCCGCAGTCCAGACCCTGGCGAGCAGGGGCCAGCCGGCCGCGGTCCGGCCTGTCCGGCACGGCAGCTACCTGGCCATCGCCCAGCCGATCCGCTACCGGGCGCACCGTATCCCTTACGCCTACAGCGCCGAGGATTTCGCCCTCCACGTCACCAGCCCGGCCGGGACCGGCTCCCCGGGCACGCTCGTGGTGAGCGTCAGCCTGGCCCGCATCGGCCAGGCCACCGGTCACCTCGCTGTCATCCTGCTGGCCATGAGCGGCCTGGTGCTGCTGGCCGCCGGATGCCTGGCCGCCTGGGTGATCCGCGTCATGCTCCACCCGGACCGGGTGGCCCCGGCCCTGAGCGCCCTGGCGACCCAGCTCGAGCAGGCCCGGGCCCCGGCCGGTGAGCCCCGGCCGGCGGCCCTCCGGGTCGCCGAGGAGCAACGCCAGGCCATCACCGCGACGGGCTACGAGCTGCGCAGGCCGCTCAGCGTCCTGGGCGGCCTGGCCGAGTACTACCGGCATCGTGACCAGCTCACCCCGGGCGAATTCGACCGCCTGCTGAGCCGGGTCGCGGAGGAGACCGCCCGGATCGCGGCGATCATCGACGACCGGCTGGGCCTCACGCAGGACGAGCCGGGGCCGCCGGCCTTACCGGGCTCACCAGCCCCACCGGGTTAACCGGGTTAATCGGACAGGGCGAGGCAGAACGGGTGCCCCGCCGGGTCCAGGTAGACGCGCACGTCGTCCTGAGGCTGGTAGTCAGCCAGCACCGCACCGGCCGCGATGGCATGCTCACCCGCGGTCGCCAGGTCCTCGACCACGATATCCAGGTGGACGGACATCTGCGGGTCACCCGGCCCGGCAGGCCACACCGGCCGCACATAGCGGGACTCGGTCTGGAACGACAGCCCGGACCCGCCGGCCGGGGAACGCAGCCGGACCCAGTCCGGCTCGTCCTCCGCCACCGCCCAGCCCAGCAACCGGCGGTAGAAGGCGGCCAGCTCCCTCGCGTCCGGCGAGTCGAAAACCACCCCGGAGAGGGTCAGCACTGGTGCCTGGTCCATGGTGCCTCCCAGCGTGTGCGCGTGGACCCAGCGTCTGCGCGTGAACTGGAACCGAGCGTAGGTGCCGGTGCCGACAACAGGCCGCGTGATCCATCGGGCCGCCGAAAATGTCAGTGGGGGTGCGTAATCTCAATCCTGGGCCGACAGAAGGCGGATGGGAACCATGACCGAACTGGCCAGGGTGGCGCAGAGCGGGATGACACCAGACCGGACGACGCTGGACGGGACGACGCTGGACGGGACGACGCTGCACGGGACGACGCTGGACGGGACGACGCTGGACGGGACAGCGCAGCACGGGACGACGCTGAGCTGGGCGACGCTGAGTTCGCCCGTCGGGCCGCTCGCGGTGGGCGTCACCCCCGCGGGCGTGGCCCGGGTCGACTTCAGGACGCCCGGCGGCACCGGCCGGCCCGGGCATCAGCCCGAGGCGAGCCAGGCCGCCGGGGGCCTGCTGGGTGCGGCCCGGGACCAGCTCGCCGAGTACTTTGCCGGGCAGCGTCAGGTGTTCGATCTGCCGCTGGACTGGTCGGGCTGCTCTCGGGCCCAGCACCAGGTGCTATCGGTGCTCTACGACTCGGTCGGATACGGGAAGACGCGCACCTACGGCGACCTGGCGCAGCGCGCCGTGGCCGGACCGAACGGGATCTCGCTCCCGGCCCGCGCCATCGGGCGGATCATGGGCTCGAACCCGCTTCCGCTGATCGTCCCGTGCCACCGGGTGGTGGCGGGCAACGGCCTGGGCGGTTACAGCGGCGGCACCGGCATCGAGATCAAGCGCTGGCTGCTGATCTTTGAGGGAGCCCTGCCCGCCACGATGGACTGGGACGTATCCGGAGTCTGAGTCTGAGTCTGAGGACGGTCAGCAGCCTGATGACGGTCAGCAGCCGGAAAAGCGGGTCAGCCGGTGATCACGGGATCGGGCACCGGGTGAGCTCAGCCTCCATGGGGCCGGGGACCGCGATGGATTCCGCGGCGGCACGGGACCCGGCCCGGGCGGCCTCCTGCGGCGTCGCGCCAGCCATGCTGGCCGCGATGTACCCGCCGGCGAAGTTATCCCCGGCCCCGTCGGTGTCAACGGGATCAGACGACTCGGCCGGGATCACCCAGGTTCCCTCGCGCGTTTCCAGGCGGGCGCCGTGCGGGCCGTCGGTGCTGCACACCGTGGCCCCCCGCCCGGTCAGTTCCGCCCTGGACAGGCCGAGCGCCTCGATCTCCCCGGTGCTCGGGAAGACCACGTGCGCCATGGTCAGCGCCTCGGCGAGCAGCGCGCCGGCCGCCGGGGTCAGGGCCTCCGTCCGGACGTTCGGGTCCACCGACACGGTGGCCCCGGCCGCGCGTGCCCGGCGGAGCGCGTTCATCGCCGAGGAGGCCAGCGGTTCACCGAAGAGCAGCGCTGACCCGGAAAGGTGCAGCCACGACGCCGACTCCGGGAGGCGGGCCAGATCCGCCTCCAGCACGGCGGTGGCTGCGGTGCCGCCGACCGTGAACTCGAATTCGCGGTGACCGTCCAGGTATGAGGTGATGTACGCCGTCGCGGTCGGCCTGAGGTGACCGCCCTGGCTCTCGTGGCAGGTCACGCCGGCGGCGGACAGACGGCTCCGGATGCTGTCTCCAGCAGCGTCCCGGCCAATCCCGGCGACCAGGTGGGTTGGGGCACCGAGCATCGAGGCTGAGTACGCGGCGATGGCCGGGGCCCCGCTCGCCCACGGACCGGCAAAGGGCAGGTCCAGGCCCGCGTCCGGGCCGAGCTGGCGCATGTAAGCGACGAGCGTCTCGCCGACGATGAGCAGCATCAGGCCTCCCGGGGCATCACGACTGGGCCGGCGCGGACAGTCAGTCAGGCAGGCAGTCAACGGGTCAGCTGTCAACCAGGTGATGCTCTTCCTGGGAGGCCAGGATGTGCCATCCGATGTGCAGGACCCAGAACCCGGCCAGCGGCAGCGGCCCGCTCTCGGTGGCCTTCGCACCGAGCACCGCGCAGGCCTCCTCCAGGATCAGCGAGAGGTTCTCCCGGTGCCCGCAGAGGACCGCGGGCAGCCTGCTGCCGAGGATCTCATCTACCCGGCGCCGGGCATCCCCGGCCGCCGCCAGTCCCACGGTGAGCGACGGATCCGCCTGCACGTCCTGCCCGATGGCGTCCGCGTAGGGCTGGACGGTGGCGATGCAGCGCTCGGCCAGCGAGCTGAAGACCTGCCCGGTCGCGTAGCACTGCAGCAGCGCAGCCAGCTCCTGCCCCTGCCGCAGGCCCTCTTCGTCGAGCGGCCGTAGCAGGTCATCGTCGTGTCCCGCGGCCCGCCAGTCGTCCTTGTTTCCCGCCGACGCGTGACGGATCAGGATGAAGGGGATCGTGTCGGGCGGCCCGGCCGCGAACTCCTCGACCACGCCGGTGTCATGCGGGTAGCTCAGCCGGTCCAGGGCTTCCGGTATGCCCAGCCAGGCCACCTGGTCGACCTCGTCGTTCGGGACGAAGCCAGGCTGGGGCCGGCCGCTGGCTTCGCGGCCCAGTAGTCGACGGTCTTCGGCCGGTTGCCGTGCATCTGGTAGTGGGTGGACGGCAGGCGCCGGCCCAGGACCACGCGGATCCCGGTCTCCTCCTCCACCTCCCGGACCGCGGTCAGCAGGACGTGCTCCCCGGCCTGGGTCTTGCCCTTGGGCAGGCTCCAGTCGTCGTAGCGGCTGCGGTGGACCAGGACTATCTCGGGACCGTCGGTCCCGGGGCGCCAGACCACGGCGCCTGCGGCCCGGATCTCAGAGTCCTTTCGCTTGGCTGCCACGCGATCAGCCGTCGGTGAGGTGCCCACGCCGCCCCAGCAGGTACTCCTGCAGGTCACGCAGGGGCTTCCCGTTGGCGTCCTGGTGGTGCCTGGTCCAGGTACCGTCCCCGGCCAGCCACCAGGAACTGGTGGCATCGTCCATGGCCACGTCAACCAGGGCCCTCAGCTCCCGCTGCTGATCCCGCTCCTTCACCGAGCAGAGCAGCTCGACCCGGCGGTCCAGGTTCCGGTGCATGAGATCGGCGCTGCCGATCCAGACTGTCCCCTCGGGGTCGTCGCGGGTCCCGAACGCATAGATCCGCGAGTGCTCCAGGAACCGGCCCAGGATGCTGCGGACCCGGATGTTCTCCGACAGCCCGGGCAGGCCCGGGCGCAGCGAGCAGATGCCGCGGACCCACAGGTCAACCGGCACCCCGGCGCGCGAGGCCCGGTACAGGGCGTCGACCACGGCCTCGTCGACGATCGCGTTGCACTTCAGCTGGATCCGGGCCGGCTGGCCCTCGCGCTGCCGGGCCGTCTGCCGCTCGATCTGCTCCAGCAGGCCAGCCCGGAGGGCGTACGGCGCGACCAGGAACCGGTGGTAGGAGGTCTTGCGGCTGTACCCGGTGAGCACGTTGAACAGGTCGGTGGCGTCACCACCCACGTCCGGATCCGAGGTGAGCAGGCCGTAGTCCTCATACAGGCGGGCCGTGGACGAGTTGTAGTTACCGGTCCCGATGTGGCAGTAGCGGCGCAGCGATCCGTCTGGTTCCTCCCGGACGACCAGCGCCATCTTGCAGTGCGTCTTGAGGTCCACGAACCCGTAGACCACGTGGCACCCGGCTTGCTCCAACTTGCGCGCCCACAGGATGTTGGCCCGCTCATCGAAGCGCGCCTTCAGCTCGACCACCACCACGACCTGCTTGCCCGCCTCGGCCGCGTCGATCAGCGCGTCCACGATCGGCGAGGAGTCACTGGTCCGGTACAGCGTCTGCTTGATGGCCAGGACCCGGGGATCCGCGGCCGCTTCCACCGTAAGCCGCTCCACGGTCGCGGTGAACGAGTCGTAGGGATGGTGGACCAGGACATCCTGCTTGTCCAGGGTGCTGAACACGTCGCCGTCATGCGGGAACGCCGCCTCCGAGGGGACGAAGGCGGGGTACTTCAGCCGCCGGATGTCCAGGTCGGCGATGGCGTTCAGCCCGGTCAGGTCCAGCGGCCCGGGCAGGTGGTAGACGGCCCGGCGATCGACCCCCAGCTCGGTGACCAGCCGGTTGAGCACCTCGGCGGAGATGGACTCCTCCACCTCCAGGCGGACCGGGGGCTCCGTGCGGCGGCGGAGCAGTTCGCGCTCCAGCGACTGCATGAGGTCCTCGGTGACGTCCTCATCCACCTCCAGCTCCCGGGCCCGGGTGACCCGGAACACGTGGTGCTCGAGGATCTCCAGCCCGGTGAACAGCTCGGGAAGGTGTGCGGCGATCACGTCCTCCAGCGGCACGAACCGGTATTTGCTGACGGTGAGGAAGCGGGGCAGCAGGGGGGGCACCTTCACCCGGGCGAACATGGTCAGGCCGGTGTCCGGCTCCGTGATCATGACCGCCAGGCTGAGGGACAGCCCGGAGATGTACGGGAATGGGTGGGCCGGATCGACCACCAGCGGGGTGAGGACCGGGTAGATCCGGTCGCGGAACAGCTGGTGCAGATTCTCCTGCTCGTCGGGGGAGAGCTCCTTCCACCGCAGGATCTCGATGCCTTCCTGGGCCAGGGCGGGCCGGATGGCGTTATTGAAATATTCCGCGTGCTCCAGGCTGAGCTCACGAGCGGTTCCGAGAGTTTCCTCCAGCACCTGGCCGGGGGGCATCCCGGTGGTCACGCCCTCCACGGGGAGCCCGGTGGCCATCCGGCGCATCCGGCCCGCCACCCGGACCATGAAGAACTCGTCCAGGTTGCTGGCGAAGATGGCCATGAAGCGAACCCGCTCCAGCAGCGGGATGGTCTCGTCCTGGGCGAGTTCCAGTACTCGCTGGTTGAACCGGAGCCAGCTTCCCTCGCGTTCGATGTAACGGTCGGAAGGCAGATCGTCCGCCACACCCACCGGTTCTGGACTCGGCGCCCCGCCCGCGCCGTTCTCGTCCGCAGTCCGCTGGGGGCTTACCTCTCCGACAGTCATGTCGTCATTGTCCCCCGTGCCCACCGGGTCAAGACTTCCTGCCCCCCTGTTTTCGGTATCGCCGAGGGTCGCGTTTGTCCAGTTCAACCGGGCGTCATTTGGCCGGAAAGCGGCATCAAGTGCCACCCGCGCGCAGCGGAACGGCGATGGCGGCCAGATGGCGGGCCCCATCCCGCCGGGCAGTATCCCGCGGGGCATCAGGCCGGTAAGCCGGCCCAGGGTGGTCCTGGTCAGTCGGCAGCGGGCCGGCACAGTGCCTCGATGGCCTCCCGGTCACCGATCTTCACCCGCTCACCGCGCTCGAGCGCGGCGGCCAGTTCCGCCTCGGCGGCTTCCACCCGCAGCCAGTCCACGTAGCTCACCGGGCGCACCCCGCGCGTGGCCAGGACGTCCGCGAACGGACTGCGGGCGGGCCCGCCTGCGGGCGAGGCGGCGGACAGGTCGGCCAGCAGGGACCGGACCGTCCCGGCGGCATCGGATTTATTCGTGCCCACCACCCCGGTGGGCCCGCGCTTGAGCCAGCCCGCGACGTACTCCCCCGGCAGCGGCGCGCCGTCCGGGCCGAGCACCCGGCCCTCGGCGTTGGGCACCGTGGCGGTGTTCTCGTCGAACGGCACCCCGTCCAAGGGCACGCTCTGATAGCCCACGCTGCGGAACACCATCTGCACCGGGATCGTCTCGTACTCACCGGTCCCGGTGAACCGGCCCTGCCCGTCGAGCCGGGTACGCTCCACCGTCAGCCCGGACACCCGCTCCGGGCCGGTCACCTCCACCGGGCGGAGCCAGAACCGGATCGCGAGCTTCCGCCCTCCGGTGCCGGCCGGACGGGCGGCCCAGTCCCTCAGCACCGCGAGGTTGCCGCGGACCCGGCGGTCACTGCCGGCCAGGTCGGCGCTCTGCCCGGTCGGGTCGAACGCGTCGAGATCGAGTTCGTCCGGCCGCACCTCGATGTCCACGTCGGCCAGTTCGCCCAGCTCCCGCAGCTCCTTGGTGGTGAACTTGGCCTGCGCGGGCCCGCGCCGGCCGATCATGTGCACCTCACGGACCTTGCTGGCCACCAGGGAATCCAGGACCGGCTGGGGGATGTCGGTGGAACGCAGCGTGGCCGGGTCCCGGGCCAGGATGCGGGCCACGTCCACGGCCACGTTGCCGACCCCGACCACCGCCACGGACTCGGCGTCCAGGGTGAAGGCCTCGGCCGGGGAGTCGGGATGGCCGCAGTACCAGTTGACGAAGTCGGTGGCCGCGTAGCTGCCGGGCAGGTCCTCGCCGGGGATGCCCATCCGCCGGTCCCGCATCGCCCCGGTCGCGTAGACCACCGCGTCGTAGCTGGCCAGCAGGTCGCCCCGGGTGACGTCGTCGCCGAGGTGCACGCCGCCGAGGAACCGGACGTCCGGGTGCTCCAGCACGCCGCGCAGGTAGTCGGCGATGGACCGGATGGACGGGTGGTCTGGCGCGACGCCGTAGCGGACCAGGCCGTAGGGGGTGGGCAGCCGGTCCAGAACGTCCACGCGAACGGTTCCCGCCGGGGCCAGCGCGGCGACCTGTTTGATGAGTGCTTCAGCCGTGTAGATGCCAGCCGGGCCGGAGCCCACCACGGCGACCTCGAGTGTCGTCACGGACGCAACCCCACCGTTCTTCTCCCCTGTGTCACCTGCCCCGGGTCTGCGCCCCCGGGGTTTCCTGCCCCGGGCGTCATCCCCGGGGATTGTCGGCCAGCACCGGGTCCAGCTGCGCCACGGCCTCGGTGATCTGCCGGGCCAGGTGCTGCGGGACCAGGCCGATCTCGTCGAGGACCTCATCGCGGGAGCCGTGGGCCAGGAACCGCTGGGGAATGCCGAAGGTCCGGGCCGGGGTGGGTACCCCGGTGTCCCGGAGCAGCCGGCACACCGCGTCACCGAATCCGCCCGCCACGCCATTGTCCTCGACCGTCACCACGAGCCGGGCCCGGCGGGCCTCGTCGGCCAGGGCCGGATCGACCGGCTTCACCCAGCGCGGGTCGACCACGGTCACCTCAATGCCCTGATCGGCCAGCCGGTCCGCGGCGACCAGGCAGGTCAGCGCCATCGGCCCGGCCCCGGCCAGGAGCACGTCCGGGGCTGCGCCGCCCTCAGGCTGGCGCAGCACGTCCATGCCGCCGAGCTGCCCGACCGCCTCGACGTCGCCGCCCACGTTGGCCTTGGGGAAGCGCAGCGCGGTAGGTCCGTCGCTGACCGCCACCGCCTCGTCCAGCAGCTCGGTGAGGCGGGACGCGTCCCGCGGGGCGGCGATCCGCAGGCCCGGCACGACCTGCAGGATCGAACCGTCCCACATGCCGTTGTGGCTGGATCCGTCGGGCCCGGTGATCCCGGCCCGGTCCAGCACGAAGGTGACCGGCAGCCGGTGCAGGGCCACATCCATCAGCACCTGGTCGAAGGCCCGGTTGAGGAACGTCGCGTAGATCGCCACCACGGGGTGCAATCCGCCCATGGCCAGCCCGGCCGCGCTGGTCACCGCGTGCTGCTCGGCGATGCCGACGTCGAAGACCCGGTCGGGGTAGGCCTCCGCGAACGGCCCCAGGCCGGTCGGGTGCAGCATCGCGGCCGTGATCGCCACCACGTCAGGGCGCCGCGCGCCAACCGAGACGAGCGCGTCGCCGAACACGTGGGACCAGGTGCGCTTGGGCACCCCGGGCAGCCGGCCGACCGGGGCGCCGGCCGGCACCTGGTGCAGCCGGTCCTCCTCGTTGTCCTCGGCGAGCTGGTACCCGAAGCCCTTCCGGGTGATCGCGTGCACGATCACCGGGCCGCCGAAGTCGCGGGCCCGGCGCATCGCCATCTCCATGGCCTGCTCGTCGTGGCCGTCGATGGGGCCCAGGTACTTCAGGCCCAGGTCCTCGAACAGGACCTGCGGCTGCAGGACGTCCTTGAGGCCTTTCTTCATGCCGTGCAGGGTGCCGTACAGCGGGGGCCCGACCAGCGGTGTCCGGGTCAGCGTGGTCTTGATGTAGTCCAGCACGTTCTCATAGCGCTCGTTGAGCCGGACCGTGGCCAGGTGATGGGCCAGCCCGCCGATGGTCGGCTGGTAGGACCGGCCGTTGTCGTTCACGACGATGACCAGCCTGCTGTCCTTGGCCACCGCGATGTTGTTCAGCGCTTCCCAGGCCATGCCGCCGGTCAGCGCGCCGTCGCCGATGACCGCCACCACGGTCCGGTCCGTCTCACCACGCAGCCGGTACGCCTTGGCCAGCCCGTCGGCGTAGGACAGGCTGGTTGACGCGTGCGAGTTCTCCACCAGGTCATGCTCGGACTCGGCGCGGCACGGGTAGCCGGACAGGCCGCCCCGCTGGCGCAGCGTGCCGAACTCGGGCACCCGCCCGGTCAGGAGCTTGTGCACGTACGACTGATGGCCGGTGTCAAAGACGATCTTGTCCGCCGGCGAGTCGAACACCCGGTGCATCGCGATGGTCAGCTCGACCACCCCGAGGTTGGGCCCGAGGTGACCGCTCGTCCGTGAGACCGTCTCGATCAGCAGGTCGCGGATCTCGCTGGCCAGGACGGGCAGCTGGTCCGGGGCCAGCTCCTTGAGCTCGCGCGGGCCGGAGATGGATTCCAGCAGGGTCACCAGGGCAGCTCCCTCGTCTGAGAAGCGGGAATCTGTGGGCGAGTCTATTTCGCCGGGCTGGTGCCCGGCACGCAAGGCCCGCCTTCCCGGCGCGGCAACCCGTGTCCCGCCGTTAGCCCGCCGTTAGCCGCCGGGACATCCTGGCCGGCCACCATATCCCGGCAATAGTCACATCTGCGGCAGATTACCGCCATCGCTGCCCGCGACACCCACAGGGGGAACACCAATGCGCCGACCACGGGCGTCGCCCTGTCCCGTTCATCAAGCCTGGCACCAGGACCAGCGTGGACTACAACCACTACTCGCTGCTGAAGACGATGGAGAAGATCTTCGGCCTGCCGCTGCTCGGCGACGCCAGGCAGCCGCAGGTCAAGGCGTTCGGGTCGGACATCTTTACCCGCTGATTAGCCAGCACTGATTAGCCAGCACTGACCAGGCCGCACTGACCAGGCCGCGCGGCCGGGCGGGGCACGCCCCGGCCGCGCTCACCGTCTGCGGGCCACCGAACCCGGCCGGGCTACCGGACGCCGTAGAGGTGTTCGAGGGCGAGCTGGTCGAGGTGCTCGTAGCCGAGGCCGCGGGCTCCGAGCGTCTCGATGTCGGGGGTGAAGCCCCGGACATCGCGCCAGGTTTCCCCCGTGTCCAGGGTTGGGATGGCGAGTTCTTCGACCCGGGAGGCGGCCAGCGCGGCCTTCACGTCCGGGTCGGCGCGGAACGCCCTGACCTTGTCCCGCAGGATCAGGTAGTTGCGCATGCAGGCGGCCGCGGACACCCAGACGCCCTCGTCGTCCTCGGTCCGCGGTGGCTTGTAGTCGAAGTGCACCGGCCCGTCGTAGCCCCCGGTCACCAGCGCGTCCACCACCCAGAACGCGCCCCGGGCGTTCCCGGCGCCGAACCGCAGGTCCTGGTCATAGCGCGGCCCGTTCTGCCCGTTCAGGTCGATATGGAACAGCTTCCCGTGCCAGAGCGCCTGGCTGATCCCGTGCGCGTAGTTCAGCGAGGCCATCTCCTCGTGCCCGACCTCCGGGTTGATGCCCACCATGTCGGCGTGCTCAAGCTCGTTGATGAAGGCCAGCGCGTGCCCGGCGCTGGGCAGCAAGATGTCCCCGCGTGGCTCGTTGGGCTTGGGCTCGATCGCGAACCGCAGGTCATACCCCTGCTCCTGGACGTAGCCCGTCAGCAGGTCCAGCCCCTCCTTGTACCGCGACAGCGCGGCCCGGATGTCCTTGGCCGCCCCCGACTCGGCACCTTCCCGGCCGCCCCAGAACACGTAGACCTTCGCGCCCAGCTCGGCGGCCAGGTCCAGGTTCCGCATCGTCTTGGCCAGCGCGAACCGGCGCACATCCCGGTCCGCGGCCGTGAACGCCCCGTCCTTGAAGATCGGATGGCCAAACAGGTTGGTGGTCGCGGTCGTCACCGCCAGCCCGGTCTCTTCCAGTGCGCGGCGGAAATCACCGATCTTCCGGTCCCGCTCTGCCTCGGGCGCCTCAAACGGGAACACGTCATTGTCGTGGAAGTTCACCCCGTACGCGCCCAGCTCAGCGAGCTTGCGCACCGCCCGGTCCGCCGCCATCGGCGGCCGCACCGCCCCGCCGAACACATCCACCCCCTGCCAGCCCACCGTCCAGATGCCGAACGAGAACTTGTCCTCGGGAGTCGGTACGTAAGCGTCTGCGGTCACTAGCCAGTCCTCTCTATTGCCCTGCACGGCTCATCTATCCCGGACGTCATCTTTCCCAGACCGGCGTGTCCCAGCCCGCGGTGTCCCAGTCCGCCGTGGCCCGGCGGAGCCAGGCGAGCCGCTCGCGGACGACGGGCTCCGCCGGGCCGGTGTATTCCTCCGGCAGGTGCCGCGGCCACTCGGGCGGCTGCGACGTGCCCGCCAGCGCCCACGCGGCCTGCCGCGCCGCGCCCAGCGCGACGTACTCCTCCGGCGCCGGCACCAGGACCGGGACCCCGAAGATGCCCGGGGCCAGGCGGCGCGCGGCCTCGGAGCGGGCCCCGCCGCCGATCAGGAGCACCCGCTCGCGGGACGCGCCCTGCGCCGCGATCAGGTCGGCCGCCTCGGCCAGCGTGCCGAGCACGGCCTCGATCGCAGCCCGGGCCAGATTGGCGGGGGTCGCGTTCTGCGTGGTGAGACCCCGCAGCACCCCGGTGGCGTCGGGCCGGTTCGGGGAGCGTTCCCCGTCCAGGTAGGGCAGCAGCGCGATGCCGCCCGCACCAGGCTCGGAGGCCAGCGCCCGGGACGACAGGCCGTCCAGGTCGGTGCCGGTCAGCGCGGCGACCGCCGAGAGCACCAGGCCCGCGTTGACCGTGGCGATCAGCGGCAGGAACCGGCCGGTGGCGTCGGCGAACCCCGCGACCATGCCGGACTCATCCGCCGCGGCCCGCTCGGTGACCGCGTACGCCGTGCCCGACGTGCCGATCGAGACGACCAGCTCACCCGGCTCCAGGCCGAGGCCGAGGGCGGCGCCCATGTTGTCGCCGGTGCCGGGGGCCAGCACGGCGCCGCCCGCGGTCTCACCCACGATCTCGTGGGGCTTGGCGATCCGGGGCAGGCCCGGCTCATGACCCAGCGCCGCCGCGGCCACCTCGGGCAGCCAGCGGCCGGCCGCGGGCGAGAAGTAGCCGGTGCCGGAGGCGTCGCCACGGTCGGTGACCGGCCCGGCCCGGCCGGCCTCAGCCCGGCCCGGTCCCTGCGCGGCGAGCCGCCAGGTCAGCCAGTCGTGCGGCAGCATGACCCGGGCTACCCGGGCCGCGTTCTCCGGCTCATGCGTGGCGAGCCAGCGCAGCTTGGTGACGGTGAACGAGGCGCTGGGCACGCTCCCGGTGTGCTCCGCCCACCAGCCCGGGCCGCCGAGTTCGGCGATCAGTTCCCGGGCCGCTGGGGCGGAGCGCAGGTCATTCCAGAGCAGGGCGGGCCTGATCACCTCGCCGGCCTCGTCCACGACGACCATGCCGTGCTGCTGGGCCGCCACCGCGATCGCGTCGGCCCGGTCGAGCAACCCCGTCCCGGCCTGCTCCAGCGCGGACCACCAGGCGGCCGGGGCGCACTCGGTACCGGACGGGTGCGGGGCGCTCCCCCGGCCCACGATCGTGCCGTCTTCGGCCTGGCAGAGCAGGACCTTGGTCGACTGCGTAGACGAGTCCACCCCAGCCACGAGCATCGCTCACCCCTTCGCGCCGACGGAATGAACCTACTCCCGCACGCTGGGCGGCGGCTCTGGGGGCAGCCGGCCGGAGAGTCAGTGTCGGGGAGCGCCAGGGCAGCAGCCCGGGCTCAGAGCCCAATTGCTACTTTAAGTAATAAGTTGTATACTCAGCGTGTGCGCGCATCCCGCGTGCAGGCGCCGCTGACCGGCAGCGCCGTAGCTCTACCGGAGGCGCACATGACACCGTTGATCTGGCTGAGCCTGGGGCTATGCGCAGTGTTCTTTCTCGCGATCGCCGGGATCCCGCTCTGGTTCATCGCCAGGCATAAAGCCTGGGGACCAGACCACCACGACGGGACCTCCCTCTCCGGGCCGGCCGCGCAGCGAGCTGAGGTCCCCGAGCCGGTCCCGGTCCCGGTCCCGGACCCGGCGCGGGCCGAGCTGGCCGGGACCGCCGGGCGCTCGGCGCCCGGTGGTGCCTGAGCGCCCGGCCGGGCGCCGGGCCGGCCAACTCAGCCCGGCTCGGGCAGGGTGACGGCCCGGGCGGCCGGCCAGCCGGCGATGAGCTGCAGCCCGGTGATCACCAGCAGCACCACCACCGGGACCGTCCAGCCGCCGATCGTGGTGTGCAGGAAGCCGACGACCAGCGGGCCGGTGGTAGCGACCAGGTACCCCACGCCCTGCGCGAATCCTGAGAGCGACGCGGCGGTCCGCGGATCGGGGGCCCGGGCCATGGTGAAGAAGATCGCCAGGCCGAGCGAGGCCCCCTGGCCCAGGCCGAGCACCAGCGCCCAGGCCGCGGCGCCGGCTAGCGGGGCGAACCAGGCCCCGGCCAGGCCGGCCGCGCTGGCGGCCACCGTGCCCGCGATCAGCGCCTGCTGGTTCCGGGCCCGGTGCGCGAGGACCGGGATCAGCAGCGAGCCGGCCGCCCCGCCCACGCCCGTCAGGGCCAGCAGCGTACCGGCGGCGCCGGCGCTCACCCCCCGGTCCCGGAACATCGTCGGCAGGTAGGACAGCTCCGCGTAGAAGGTCAGGCTCTGCAACCCCATGAACGCGGTGACCTGCCAGGTCAGGGCGGAGCGGGAGAGCCTCAGCGGGGCGGCGCGGGGAGCGGCACGGCCCGCGACTCCCGGCTGGCCCGATTCTGGCCACGGCACCGCGGGGCGGGGCACGGTCCGGTACTTCAGCTGCGGCAGCCAGGCCACCCCGGCCGCCAGCGCAGGCAGCGCCCACACAGCCAGGGACAGCGGGACCGACCCGCCGGACAGGTTGTACACCGGGATCGCGACCAGCGAGGCCAGGATGGACCCGGCGTTCAGGCAGAGCAGGTAGAGCCCGATCAGCGCCCCCGCCCGCTCCGGGGCCCGCCGCTTGACCAGGCTGGGCAGCAGCACATTCAGCAGTGCGATGGCCGCGCCGGCCAGCGCCGTCCCGGGGAACAGCAGCACGCCCGGCGCCGCCCCGCGCAGGATCAGCCCGGCGGCCAGCAGGCCCACCGCCGCGCCGAGCACCCGCTCCTCGCCGAACCGGCGGCTGAGCGGGGCGGCCACCCCGGAGAACACGCCGAAGGCCAGCACCGGGAGCGCCGCCAGCACGGACACGGCGGCCGGCGCCAGGTGCAGGCGGGCAGACAGTTCCGGGAACAGCGGGGGCAGGCTGGTGATCGCGGCCCGCAGGTTGAACGCGATCGCGAGGACGCCCCCGACGAGCAGGATCCCGTTCCGGGCGTAGCGGCGGGTCCGGGCCGGCGACGGCGCGGGGGGAGCGTCAGGATCGGGCATTTCCCCGATACGCTACCGCGAGCGGCGTCCCGGCCCGGCGGTCGCTCAGCCGAGCAGCGAGCGCAGCACGTACTGCATGATCCCGCCGTGCCGGAAGTACTCCGCCTCCCCCGGCGTGTCGATCCGCACCACGGCCCGGAATTGCGTGCCGTCCGCGCGGACGCTCACCTCGCGGGGAACCGGGCCGGAGTTCATCTCCTCGATCCCGGTGATCTCGAACACTTCTTGCCCGGTGAGCCCGAGCGACTCGGCCGACTCCCCCGGCTGGAACTCCAGCGGCAGCACGCCCATGCCGATCAGGTTGGAGCGGTGGATCCGCTCGAACGACTCGACCAGCACGGCCCGCACCCCGAGCAGCAGCGTGCCCTTGGCCGCCCAGTCCCGGGACGATCCGGACCCGTACTCCTTGCCGCCCAGCACGATCAGCGGGGTGCCCTCCTCCGCGTACTTCCGGGAGGCCTCGTAGATGGACATCTGCTCGCCGTCCGGCAGGTGCACGGTGACGCCGCCCTCGGTGCCGGGGGCGAGCTGGTTGCGCAGCCGGATGTTGGCGAACGTGCCCCGGATCATCACCTCGTGATTCCCGCGCCGCGAACCGTAGGAGTTGAAGTCCTTCCGCTCCACCCCGTGCTCGGTCAGGTACTGCCCGGCCGGGCTGTCGGTCTTGATCGCCCCGGCCGGGGAGATGTGGTCGGTGGTCACCGAGTCGCCCAGCCGGGCCAGCACCCGCGCGCCGTGGATGTCGCTGACCGGCGCGGGCTGGTCCGGCATGGCGTCGAAGTACGGGGGCTTGCGCACGTAGGTGGAGCCGGGGTCCCAGGCGAACGTGTCCCCGGCGGGCACGTCCAGCTCCCGCCAGCGATCGTCGCCCTCGAACACGTCCGCGTAGTCCCGGGTGAACATCTCCGCCGCCACCGCGTGCTGGACCACGTCATCGATTTCGGCCGCGGAGGGCCAGATATCGCGCAGGTACACCGGGGTGCCGTCGCCGCGGCGGCCCAGCGGCTCATTGTCCATGTCGAAGTCCATGGTCCCGGCCAGCGCGTACGCGACCACCAGTGGCGGCGAGGCCAGGTAGTTCATCTTCACGTCGGGGTTGATCCGGCCCTCGAAGTTCCGGTTCCCGGACAGGACCGACACCACGGCCAGGTCGTTCTCGGCCACCCCGGCGCTGATCGCCTCGGGCAGCGGGCCGGAGTTGCCGATGCAGGTGGTGCAGCCGTAGCCGACCAGGTTGAAGCCGAGCTTGTCCAGGTAGGGCACGAGCCCGGCCCGCTCGTAGTAGTCCATGACCACCTTGGAGCCGGGCGCCAGCGTGGTCTTCACCCAGGGCTTGGTGGCCAGCCCCGCCTCGACCGCCTTCTTGGCCAGCAGCGCGGCGCCGACCATGACTGACGGATTCGAGGTGTTGGTGCACGAGGTGATGGCCGCGATCACCACCGAGCCGTGGTCCACCGAGGTCTGCCTGCCGTCCTCCAGCGTCACCTGGGCCGGGCGGGACGGGCGGCTGGTGCCGGAGGCCGCCGGCCTTCCGGCGGGCTGGTCGGCGTCGCCGTTCTCCCGGTCCGCCGTGAACGGGTCAGACGCCGGGAAGGTGTCATCCAGGTCCTCGTCCAGGCGGTCGAGCTGGACGTAGTTGCCGAGCGCCTCGCGGAACGACTCCTTGGCGTCGGACAGGGCGACCCGGTCCTGCGGCCGCTTCGGGCCGGCCAGCGACGGCACGATGGTGGACAGGTCCAGCGTGAGCTGCTCGGAGTAGCGGGGTTCGGCGGCCGGGTCGTGCCACAGACCCTGCTCCTTCGCGTACGCCTCGACCAGCGCCACCTGCTCCTGCGGGCGGCCGGTGAGCTCCAGGTAGCTGAGCGTCTGCTGGTCGATCGGGAAGATCGCGCAAGTGGAGCCGAACTCGGGGCTCATGTTGCCGATCGTGGCCCGGTTGGCCAGCGGCACGGCCCCCACCCCGTCGCCGTAGAACTCCACGAACTTGCCCACCACGCCGTGCCGCCGGAGCAGTTCGGTGATGGTCAGCACCAGGTCGGTGGCGGTCGTGCCGGCCGGCAGTTCCCCGGTGAGCCGGAAGCCGACCACCCGCGGGATCAGCATGCTGATCGGCTGGCCCAGCATGGCCGCCTCCGCCTCGATGCCGCCGACCCCCCAGCCGAGCACGCCCAGCCCGTTCTGCATGGTGGTGTGCGAGTCGGTGCCCACGCAGGTGTCCGGGTAGGCGGCCCCGTCCCGGGACATCACCACCCGGGCCAGGTGCTCGATGTTGACCTGGTGCACGATCCCGGTGCCCGGCGGCACCACCTTGAACTGGCTGAACCCGTCCTGGCCCCAGCGCAGGAACTGGAACCGCTCGCGGTTGCGGCCGAACTCCAGCTCGACGTTCCGGTCAAAGGCGTCCGGGCGGCCGAAGATGTCGGCCACCACCGAGTGGTCGATGACCAGCTCGGCCGGGACCAGCGGGTTGATCTTCCCCGGGTCTCCGCCCAGGTCCCGCATGGCCTCGCGCATGGTGGCCAGGTCCACCACGGCCGGCACGCCGGTCAGGTCCTGCAGGAGCACCCGGGACGGGGTGAACTGGATCTCGATCGAGGGGTCGGCCGCCGGGTCCCAGTGCGCGAGCGCGCTGACGTGCCCGGCGGTGATGTTGCGGCCGTCCTCGGTGCGCAGCAGGTTCTCGAGCAGGATCTTGAGGCTGAACGGCAGGTCGGCTGCCCCGTCGACGGCGTCGAGCCGGTGGATCTGGTACCCGGCCTCGCCGACCCGCAACGTGGCCTGGCTGCCGAAGCTGTTCGCGGTCATCAGGGTCCGCCTCCTGCGCCAGTCAAGTATCTCGATATCAAGTTAATAGGGCGTTTTCACGCTAGAACGACTTTATCTCGACGTCAAGGTATCGCCCGCGCGCGGGGCCCGCCCCAGGAACCGGGACGATCACGCGCCGCCGTCGTGATTCCCCTGCCCGGGACGGGACCGCCTAGACGACAACATTGCCACCACTTCACCACCGGGGCGGGCGATGCGCCGCGGTCGTCGCCGCAATCCGCGACCATGGGGAGGTGACAGAGCACACTGAGCGTCCCTGGGGCGGTTACACGGTCCTGGCCGAGGCCGGGGACTACAAGGTCAAGACCATCGAGGTGCACCCCGGCCAGCGGCTGTCCTACCAGCG
The DNA here is from genome assembly GCA_963770545.1 of uncultured Actinomycetes bacterium. Lineage (GTDB taxonomy): Bacteria > Actinomycetota > Actinomycetes > Streptosporangiales > Streptosporangiaceae > RYN-230. Next base: position 90,287 of record CAVYQF010000035.1, read on the forward strand.
GCACTCCCGCCGGGCCGAGCACTGGTTCGTGGTCCGCGGCGAGGGTGTGGTCACCCTGGACGGCACCGACATCCAGGTCGCCCGGGGCGACACGGTCGAGGTCGCACTGGGCGTCGCGCACCGGATCCGCAACCCCGGCCCCGGCCCGCTGGTGTTCGTGGAGGTGCAGCAGGGCGACTATTTCGGCGAGGACGACATCGTCCGGCTCGAAGACGACTACGGCCGGGTGGCGTCCTAACCACGGGCCGCGGCGGCGAGCACCGCCTCCCGCAGCAGGTCATCGTCGGCGGGGTCAACGGTCCGCAGGTCCAGCAGCAGCCGGCCGTCTTCGATCCGCCCGGCCACCGGAGGCCTATTTTTCCGCAACGAAGACCCGAGCGTGGCCGGGAGACTCACCGCCGCGCTGGGCAGCCGGATGCCGGGGGCGCCGCCGCCGCCGACCACGGCGTCGCTCCCCGTGACCCGGGCATCCAGGCCGGCGTCGGCCAGCCGGGCCGCGAGCCGCCGGGCGCGGTCGCGGAGCCGCTCGACGGGCTCATGCAGGGCCGTCGCGGTCGGCGTGGCAGGCCCGCGCAGGGTGGCTTCCAGCGCGGCCAGGGTCAGCTTGTCCACCCGCAGCGCCCGGGCCAGCGGGTGGCGCCGCAACACCGCGATCAGCCCGGCCCGGCCGAGCAGCAGCCCGGCCTGCGGGCCACCGAGCAGCTTGTCGCCGCTGGCAGTGACCAGGGCCGCCCCGCTGGCCAGCGTGGTCGCGGCGTCCGGCTCATCCGGAAGCACCGGCTCGGGAGCCAGCAGCCCGGAGCCGATGTCCGCGACCACCGGGACATCCAGCGGGGCGAGTTCGGCGACCGGGGCCTCGCCGGTAAAGCCCAGGACGCGGAAGTTCGACGGGTGCACCTTGAGAATGAAGCCGGTATCCGGCCCGATCGCCGCGGCGTAGTCGGCGACCGTGGTCCGGTTCGTGGTGCCGACCTCCCGCAGCCGGGCCCCGGTCGAGGCCAGCAGGTCAGGCAGGCGGAACCCATCGCCGATCTCCACCATCTCGCCCCGGCTGATGATGATCTCGCGGCCCTGGGCCAGCGCGGTCGCCGCCAGCACCAGCGCGGCCGCGTTGTTGTTGACGATGTGCACGTCCTCGGCCTGCGGGCAGGCCGCGCGCAGCGCGTCCAGGGCGCCCCGGCCGCGCCGGGCCCGCCGCCCGGTGGCCAGGTCGTACTCCACGTCGGTGCACCCGGCGCTGGCTTCGAGCGCGGCCCGGGCCGCCGCGGACAGCGGCGCCCGGCCCAGGTTGGTGTGCAGCAGCACCCCGGTGGCGTTGATGACCGGGCGCAGCGTGGTGGCGCTGGCCGGCAGCAGGCCGGCGGCCAGGTCCGGCACGTCCTCCGGGGCGACCTCACCCCGGCGGGCCTGGTCCTGGGCCGCGGTGATGGCCTGCTTGACCGTAGCCGCGCCCAGGCGGCCGACCGCCTCGGCGAACGGGGGCCGCGCGAGCAGCGTGTCCGTGCGGGGTATCCGCCGCCGGCTGTCCACGACCGCACTCTAACCCGCCGCAACCCGCCGCGGCCCACGCCCTCGGACCCGGGTGCGGCGCCGCCGGCCTATCACGGACTGCCAGGCTGGTGTCGGCACAGGCCAGGTCGAGTGGACCGGATAAATCTGGCCACGGGTGACAACCGAATGGGGTGCCGCGCGCCTCTACCAAGTGTGAAGCACGTGATGGGGCAGGGCGGCCGGCGGTGAGCCGCGACCGGGACGCCGAATACACCGAGTACGCCGTCGCCCGGCTGCCGTCACTGCGGCGGCTGGCCGGGGTGCTGTGCGATGACGGGCAGCTGGCGGATGACCTGGTACAAGCCACGCTGACCACGCTCTATGTGCGCTGGGGCGGGGTGCGGGCGGCCAGTCACCCGGACGCCTATGCCCGGGCCGTGCTGGTCCGCGAGTTCATCCATGAGCGGCGCTCGGTCTGGGCTAGGCGGGTGAGCTTGAGCGGCCGGGTGGCCGACACACCGGCCGCCGCGGTCGATCAGGATGCCGTGCTTGACCTGCGGGCCGCGGTCGCGGCGCTGCCGCCCCGCCAGCGCGCCACGCTGGTGCTGCGCTTCTTTTGCGACCTCAATGTCGATCAGGCGGCCGAGATCCTCGGCTGCTCGCCGGGGACGGTGAAGAGCCAGACAGCCCGGGCGCTGGCCGCGGTCCGCCGCACGCTCGGGCCAGAGCCGGCCGCCGGTTCCGGTGGCCTGGCTCCCGGCGGCGGAGCAGCAGATCTACCCAGGAGGCCCGGGCCATGAGTGAGCCCCAGATCCGTGCACTGTTTACCGAGATAGCCGACGCCGAGCCGGCCCGCTCACCGGTGGATATCCAGCTCGCGCGCAGCCGCGGGCGGGCCCGCCTGCGGTGGCGCCGGGCCTGCATGGCCGGCACCTCGGTGCTGGCCGCGGTGGCGGCCGTGGTGCTGGCCGTGAGTCTGGGAGCGGTCCGGCTGGGTTCCGGCCCGGCGTCAGGGCCGGCGGCGCCGCGCCAGTTCAATCCGCTGGTCCCGTACCTGTCGTTCGGCTGGCTGCCCGCGGGTAACTCGCTGCTGGCTGGCGGCGTGCGGCCGGAAGTGACGTACCTGACCGCGGGACGCAACATAGATTCGAATGCCACGTGGAACATCGAGGTCTACGCGGCCGGTCAGTGCCACCTCAGTTCCCCGGCCGGGAAACTGAGGTGCTCAACCGAGGCCCTGGGGGGCCTCACCGCACAGATCAGCGGCCGTGCGCCGGCCGTGCGGGGCCACCGCGCATTCTGGGCCGGGCCGTATCTGGTCTGGCAATACGCCCGCGGGGGCTGGGCCGGGCTGCTGCTCCCGTTGAAGTATGACAACCCGAGAGTGACCAGCGCAGCCAGGCACGAGGCCCAGCGCGAGGCGGTCAGGATAGCCGCCCACGTTCAGTACGGTATGGCCGCCTCGCCGTTGATGTTCCCGGTCCAGCTGGCTCACCTGCCCAGCCAGTGGCGGGTAAGCAGCGTGTACTACCTGCCGGACGCCGGGATGCTGCGGGCCAGCCGGTTTGCGCTGGGCACGGGTACCCCTGACCTTGGCGCCGACGGCGGCCTGGAATACCAGACCAGCCTGCCCGACGTCCTCGTCAACCCGTCCACCCCGCGCAACAGCTCATGCGGAAAGGGGGCCTCTGAGATCATCAATGGCTACCGGGTGGTCCTCACCCACCAGGTGCTCCGCAGCGTCACCGGCCGGGCCACCACCAACAGCCAGAGCCTGTGCGCCGGCCACGCCGACGGCCTGGCGCTGTTCATCGGCCAGCACGGCTCCCACTTCCCCATCAGCGTGGCCCGCCTGTTCCGGGACCACCTGCGGCTGCTCGGCGCCAACCCGGCGAACTGGACCACGAAACCTATCGGGTGAGTAAGCTCGGCGTCCCCGCGCGGGGGCCAGGGACGCCGGGCTGGGTAAACACCCAAACGTGCCAGTCGGCATCGCCCAGTTCCTGCCGGCAAGCCGTGGACCAGATCAGCCCAGGCCGTGACGGGCGGCGGCCACGTCGCGGTCACCGAGGCCCTGGTCCACCAGGGCGGCCCACCGGTCGCGGACCGTGTCCAGCACCGGCAGCCGGCGGCCGGAGTCCTCCATGGCCAGCCGGATGTCCTTCAGCGCCCACTGCAGCGAGAAGTCCGGGGTGTCATCACCCGCGTCCATCTTGGCGAATTTGGCCGCCGCGGCCGGGTTGGCCAGGTTCCCGGCGCTGAGGAAGTCCGCTACCTGCTGATGGTCCACGCCGAGCGAGTCGGCCAGGGCCATCATCTCCGCCGCCCCCTCGACCAGGATGACCAGCCAGGAGTTCATGACCAGCTTGAGCCGGCTGCCCGCTCCCGCCGGGCCGAGCCACTTGGTTTCCCGGCCCAGCGCGGCGTACACCGGCTCGAGCACGGGCTTCGCCGCGTCCGGGCCGGACGCCAGGATCAGCAGCTCGCCGGTCTCGGCCGGGCCGCGAGTCCCGGACACCGGGGCGTCTGCGAAGTACACGTCGGGCCGCTCCTTGCTGACCCGGGCGGCCAGCTCCTCCGTGGCTCTCACGCCGATCGTGCTCATCTGCGACCAGACCGCCCCCGGCCGCATCGCCCCCAGCATGCCGGACTCGAACGCCACCTGGTTCACCGCCGCCGCGTCCGCGACCATGGTGATCACCACGTCCGCGTGGCGCACCGCGTCCGCGGGATCCTCGTGGGCGGTCGCGCCGTCGGCGGCGAGCTGAGCGGCGGGTTCCGGGGTCCGGTTCCACACGTCCACGGTGAAGCCCGCCCGGAGCAGGCTGTGCGCCATCCCCCGGCCCATCGTCCCGGCGCCCAGCACCGTCACCCGCGGCCGTGTCCCGGCCACCCCGGCCGCTCCGGAAGAGCTCATGTCGTCATCACCTCAGTGGTTTTCGTTGCGGAGATTGTTGGTTCTCATCTTTAACCCGCACCGGTCAGGGGCAGCAGCCGGCCGGCTCGCGGGGAGGCGACGGTGCGCCTCCGCGAGGAGCGTGGCCCGCCCCGCGGCGACCGCCCTGGCGGGCGTCGCCCTGGCGGGCATCGCAGCGCAGGCGCCGCCGGCCCGGTGGCTATTCCGCGCTGTGCGGGGGCGGCTGCTGGACGCCCGGGCCGCGCAGCGAGCGGAGCCATTCCTCCGACGTGTCATCGCAGCCGCTGGCCGGGCTGTGCGCGGCCCGCCACCAGACCCGGTCCCCGGGGCGCTCATCCCCGGACGGCGGGTCCAGCGGTCGCGGGTCCAAGGGTGGCGGGTCCGGCGGCGGCGGGTTCATCAGGGACCACGGCTCAGCCAGCGACGGTCCCGCCGACTCCGGAGCCAGCCCGCCGGCCCCGTCCGGGACCGGCTCGCCACCGGGCCAGGCGCGGCCCGCTCTGGCCAGCGCGAGGCCCGTCCCTGCCCCGCACGCCACCCCGCCGGCCAGCAGGGCCAGCGAGGCCAGCCGCAGGTCGCTGGCCGCCGTCCCGGACGCGACCCGGCCTAGCGTGATGATCACCCAGGTGACCACCCCGGCGGTCAGCATGGTCGCCCCGGCGATCGTGAGGCCCAGGGCGAGCCGCACGGCGTGGCGATCCATCTCCGCGGAGCTCACGGCGACACTTTAGGGGAAGGCCGTCCGCAGTGCGGGCGGCGCGGCGAGACCTCTCCGCGAGGACAGGAGGACACAGGGGGCCAGGCCAGGGTGCGTCCGCCAGTCCGGCCGTTACGTGACCGCGTTCGTGTTATCCCACCGTGTTGGTGTTACTCAGCGGCGCTGGCGTTACTTCGCGGTCCTGCGCTACTTGACGGTGTTGGTGTCGATCTGGTCGAAGTCACCGATGCCGTTGGTGACCCCGCCACCGCCGGACCACTGCCACATCACGGCCTGCTTGGAGGAGCGGCTCACGCCGCCGAAGAACCGGGCGCAGGTGGTCGTGCCCAGGACGCACCACTTGACCGGGGGCTTGGACAGCCTGCTGGTGGCGTTGGTGTACGTCCACTCGTAGGTACCGGAAATGTTCGAGGCGCTCCCGGTGCCGAAGATGGAACCCCAGATCGAGGGGGACGAGTACACGCCCGGCACGTAGGAGGAGTGCGCGGTCAGGTAGGACTCGTACCCGTTGACCTCCGCCCGGTCCACGGACGCGGCGATCCCGGCCGTCTTGATCCGTCCGCTGCAGGGCGAGGTGTAGACGTTGTTCCAGCCGTTGTCCAGGGCGGGCTTGATGCCGGGGAGTTCGATGTCCAGCCAGACGATCTTGTAGGTGACCTTCAGGCTGCCCATCGCGCGTAGCGTCTTGGCCGCCTGCGCGGCGCCCCACGAGCTCGCCTCGCTGGTGGTCCGGTTGTAGTGCGGGTCGACGCCCGGCCCGCCCATGAACCAGTAGACGCCGGTGCCGATGCCCCTGCCGTACGTGTTGTAGTTGGTGTTGGCCGCCGCGCTGTCCGCGGACGACCACGCGATGTTGCCGCCGCAGCCAGACCACCGGGCCCAGTTCCCGGCCATGCCGATGTAGCCGCCGTACACGGGGTTACCAGGGATGTCCGGCTCCCGGTATGGCGCTTTGCTGTTGATCGCGATCGGCCAGCTGTCGGTGCCGTAGTAGAAACCGGCCGGGCTGTCCGCGGCCGGCACGGCCCGGCTGGCCTGCGCGGCGTTCGCCGCCCGCGGGCTGGATGCGCTGAGGGCCAGCGGTAGCACCACGGCCACCGCAGCGGCCAGCACCATGGCAGGCAGCAGCCTGGTGAGGCGGGGCATGCGACGATGAGGGAGCTGGGGGCGGTTCATCGGGGGCCTTCCAGTGCGCGGCTCTGGCGGAGCCGCAGGGGCGGGCGGGGCGAAACCCAGGGGGGCTTGGTGATCTTCTGTGAGATTTCGCCCGATACCGACATACTAGGCACGTCAGCGCGGTCCGCCCGATGATTCGCGCGATGGACCAGGCCGCGCCGGAACGCGGCACCAGCCGCACCGGAGGGACCCATGGACCGTCAGGTCAAATATCTGCTCGATGAGTCCGAACTGCCTCAGCAGTGGTACAACGTGCTCGCCGATCTGCCGTCTCCGCCGCCCCCGCCGCTGCACCCGGGCACCCGCGAGCCGGTCGGGCCTGACGATCTCGCCCCGCTGTTCCCGGCCGCCCTGATCGGCCAGGAGGTATCCGCTGAGCGTTACATCCCGATTCCCGAGGATGTCCGTGACGTGTACCGGCTGTGGCGGCCGACCCCGCTGCTGCGCGCCCGGCGGCTGGAGAAGGAACTGGGTACCCCGGCCCGGATCTACTACAAATACGAGGGCGGCAGCCCGGCTGGCTCCCACAAGCCCAACACCGCGGTGCCCCAGGCGTACTACAACGCCGCCGAGGGGGTGACCCGGCTCGTCACCGAGACCGGGGCCGGCCAGTGGGGCAGCGCGCTGGCCTTCGCGTCATCCGTGTTCGGCCTGCAGTGCGAGGTCTGGCAGGTCCGCGCCTCCTATGACCAGAAGCCCTACCGCAGGCTGCTGATGGAGACCTACGGGGCCACCGTGCACCCCAGCCCGTCCGACCTCACCCAGGCCGGCAAGGCGGTGCTGGCCGCCGACCCGCAGTCGCCGGGCAGCCTGGGCATCGCGATCAGCGAGGCGGTGGAGGTCGCCGCCGGTGACCCGTCCGCCCGGTACGCGCTGGGCAGCGTGCTGAACCACGTGCTGCTGCACCAGACCGTGATCGGCGAGGAGGCCATCAAGCAGCTGGCGCAGGCCGGCGACGTACCCGACCTGATCATCGGCTGCACCGGGGGCGGCTCCAACTTTTCCGGGCTGGTGTTCCCGTTCCTGCGGGAGAAGCTGGCTGGCCGGATGAACCCGGTGTTCCTGGCGGTGGAGCCGGCCGCCGCGCCGTCGTTTACCCGGGGCGTGTACGCCTACGACTTCGGGGACACGGCGGGCTTCACGCCGCTGCTCAAGATGCACACGCTGGGCCACGACTTCATCCCCGACCCCATCCACGCGGGCGGGCTGCGCTACCACGGCATGTCCCCGCTGCTGTCGCACATGTACGAGCTGGGACTGTTCGAGGCCGTGGCCAAGCCGCAGTCGGAGTGCTTCGCGGCCGGCCTGCTCTTCGCCCGGGCCGAGGGCATCGTGCCCGCGCCCGAGCCCACCCACGCGCTCGCCTCGTGTATCGAGGAGGCGCTGCGCTGCAAGGAGACCGGCGAGGAGAAGGTCATCCTGACCGCACTGTGCGGGCACGGGCTGCTCGACCTGAGTGCCTACGAGAGCTTCCTGGCCGGCCAGGTCACCGACTTCGAGCTGCCCGCCGAGTCCCTGCAGGACGCCCTGGGCAGCCTCCCGGCCGGCGTCTGACTCGCCCGGCGGCCGGGCGGCGGCATCCGCCCTGGCCAGCGGCCGGGCGGCGGCATCCGCCCTGGCCAGCGGCCGGGCGGCATCTGCCCTGGCCAGCGGCCGGGCGGCGCCGCCATGATCCTGGTCAGTAAGTGGGACCATCGGTTTCGTATTGACCGTGATCACGGGGGCTGGCGGCCGCCGGCCAGGTCGCGGCGGGCCGTTTGTGGTCATTTCCCGCTGCTGGGGTGGCCCGCCCCGCCCTGACGCCAGATGCCCACCCGGTGACCTGCGATCACACCGGCCGCTGGCCAGCCGGCCGCGCCGCACGGGCCATCCGTGTGCGCAAACCGCTGCGATCACGACGGTTTCCGCACACAAACAGGCCAGCATGCTCAAGGATGACCGCCGGGCTATCACCGTGGACAGGGCGGCCAGGTCATGAAGCCGGATAAGCGCGCAGGCGACGATGTCCTTTCGCCAGCGGGGGTGGCCTAAGCCCAGGACAAGGACGGTCACGGCGGCGGCTCGCGTCCATCGCCCGGACCCGCCGAGGGGTGGGGTGTGGCCACCTGCCGGGGTCTGCGTGCGCGGCCCGCGTGAGTAGCGGGCCGCCCGCGCGCAGCGCGGCCGGGCGGTCGCTGGTGGCCAGGCTGGCCGCCGGGTTAGGAGTGAGGGTGTCTCATAGCTGAGTGACCCACCCGACCGCAAGCCGAGGGCCCTGGGACACCCGATTTTCGGATTTGCTGCTTCTCCCTATGTAGCAGTTATTGACCAGGATCATGCAAGGGCAGCGGCCCAGCCGGTCCAGCGGGTGACCCGGATGCAGATCACCGGGCCGCCAGGGGGCTGCTCCCGGTACTGGTGGTATCGCCCGGCCAGCAGGGCGAAGGCCGGGGTCATCGCGGCGGCCTCATCCAGGATGGTGGCCCGCCCGTCGGCCCGCACCCACCACAGGGCGTCCCAGTCGTCCTCGTAGTGGTCGGCCAGCACGGCCACCCGGGGGTTGGCCCTGATGTTCTGCAGCCGCCGCAGGTCGGTGGTGCGCTTCGGCTTGGCGTCCACCGCACTGTAGATGCGGTCTTCCTGGCCCGGGTGACAGTCCAGCGCGAACGTGAACGGCACGAGGTGCGGCTGCCCGTCCGAGCCGGCTGTGGCCAGCCGGGCCATCCGCGCCCCCGCGAACCGCTGACGGGCGGTCGCGGCATCCAGCCTCATATCCCCATCCTGCCCCGCTGGCGCGCGCCAGGACGGTCGCCCGGTACGGGATACTGGTCCGTCGGGCGGCGCGACCGCCCGGGGACATCGCTATCCGTCACGGGTGAAGGGCCAGCAAACAGTGTCAGGCGAGGGCAGCACGAGCAGCGCGACCAGCAGTCCGGCGGCGGATACTGAGACTCCCGAACGAGGCGCCCCGGCCAGCCGGGCTGACGTGCTGGGCGAGATCCGGCGGCAGCGGATCGACAAGGTTCACCAGCTCCGTGAGCAGGGCATCGACCCCTACCCGCCGGACGCGGTGAACCGGGTCAGCATCGCCCGCGCCCGCGAGATCGCCGACGGCGAGCCCGCCACCATCGCCGGGCGGATCATGCTGCTGCGACCGATGGGCAACCTCACCTTCGGCCAGCTGCACGACGAGACCGGCGAGATGCAGTTCATGATCTCCCGCCGGGACCTGCCCGAGGATCACGTCCCGGGCTACAAGCCCCTGACCAAGCTCCTGGACATCGGCGACTTCGTGGCCATCGAGGGTTACCGGCTGCAGACCAAGACCGGCGAGCTGTCGGTCGGGGCGCGAAGGGTGACGATCCTCACCAAGTCGCTCCGGCCGCTGCCGGACAAGCACTCCGGGCTGTCCAACGAGGAAGTCCTGCTCCGCCAGCGCTACCTGGACATCCTGCTGCATCGCGAGATCCAGGACATGATCTATGCCAAGGCCCGGTTCTGGCGGTCCATGCGCCGCTTCCTCGAGGACCGCGGGTTCACCGAGGTACAGACCCCGGCCCTGGAGCTGACCACCGGCGGGGCTGACGCCCGCCCCTTCGTCGCGCACCACAACTACCTGGACACCGACGTCTGCCTGCGCATTTCCATGGGTGAGCTGTGGCAGAAGCGGCTGCTGGTCGGCGGGCTGGAGCGCACGTTCGAGATCGGCCGCCAGTTCCGGAACGAAAATCAGAGCCGCGAGCACCTCAACGACTACGACCAGATGGAGTTCTACTGGGCTTACGCCAACTATGAGACCGGGATGCAGCTGGTCGAGGAGCTGTTCCGGCACGTGGTGAGCGAGACTTTCGGCACGCTGGCCTTCACCCTGCACCGCAACGGCCGGGAGTACCAGGTCAACCTGGGCGGCGACTGGGCCCGCTACGACTACTACGAGACGATCAGCCAGATCCTCGGCCTGGACGTCGAATCGGCCACCCTGGACAAGCTGGTCAGCCTCATCGACGAGCTGGGCGTCGTGGTGGACCGCCAGGGCCTGGGCCGCGCGCGGGCCATGGACGCGCTGTGGAAGCACTGCCGCCGCAGCTTGCCCGGGCCCGGCTTCCTGGTCAACGAGCCGCTGGAGGTCTCCCCGCTGGCCAAGGGACGACCGGACCGGCCGGGCATCGTGGAGCGGTTCCACGTCATCGTGGCCGGCAGCGAACTCGGCAACGGTTACAGCGAGCTGAACGACCCGCTGGAACAGGCGCGGCGCTTCGAGGAGCAGCGGCAGATGCGCGAGGCCGGGGACGCGGAAGCGCAGATGCCCGACCCGGAGTTCATCGAGGCGCTCGAGTACGGCATGCCGCCGGCCTGCGGCTTCGGGCTGAGCGAGCGGGTATTCGCGTTTTTCATGGACAAGAGCGTCCGGGAGTGCCAGATCTTCCCGCTGCTCCGCCCCCTGGAGCGTGACGGCAGCGGAACCGCTGGCTAGCGGATCTGGTCCCAGCGCACCCGCTCGTCGGCGGCGGGGTCGTCGGCGACGCGCAGGGTCTCGGCGAGCAGCCCGGTGGTGCGGCTGGCGGTGTCGTACGCGGGCCAGCCGGGGTCCCCGCTGGTGATGAAGTTCACCCAGACCCGGTGGGCCTGGTCCGCGACCGCCTGGGCGGGCGTGTCGCCGATCAGGGGGAGGACGTCGTCCCGGCCGATGGTGCCGAACACGAAGGGAAGCTCGGCGGCGTGGCACGCCCCGAGCCGGTGGTTATCCGCTGGCTCGAGATGGTCGAAACGGTAGAGCCAAGTGCCGTCCGCCCCCGAGGTGGCCCGGGCTTCGGCGACCCGGATGGCCGGGATGCGGAAGAACCAGTCGGTGACCACGGCGGCCAGGATGTCGCCTGGGCTGGCCCCAGGACGGTTGGCCCGGTAGACGGCCAGATCATCCGCTGACAGCCCGTACGCGCCCGCGGCGACGTCGAGCGTCGGGTTGTCAATCAGGTCGATGGTGTCCGGGGCGACCAGGAACAGCCGGGCCTCGTCGCGATTGGACCCGGTCAGCAGGCGCACACCGCGTCCCTGCCCGGCGGCGATAGCGGTGATCGGGGCTTCCGGCAGGACCGCGCCATCGACGGCAGGTGCAAACGGCAGCAGGCTCAGCGCCAGCTGTCCCCACCTGGCCGGGTCGGGAACGGTCTGTACCTCCACCACCAGGTCTGATGCGGCCCGCACGAACTTCTCCAGCGGGACCGCCTTGATCTGGTCCCGGTCAGCCGGCACCCCGAGCGCCTCGGCGAGGTAACTGCCCACCATCCGGGCCGCATCCTGGGTCAGCGTGTGGGCCGCAGCACCGCTTTGGGTGATGGCCTGGGCAAACAAGCCCTCGGCGCGCGGCATCGCGAGCAGCGTCGTGACGCTCATGGCCCCGGCCGATTCGCCGGCGACGGTGACGCGGGCCGGATCGCCCCCGAACGCGGAGATGTTGCGCTGCACCCATTCCAGGGCCGCCAGCTGATCGAGCAGGCCGAGATTGGCGATGCCGTCACCGAGGAAGAGGAAGCCCTCCGCGGACAGCCGGTAGTTGATGGTCACGCACACGACGCCATCGCGGGCGAACCCCGAGCCGTCGTACGCCCCCACGGACCCGGACCCGTTCATGAACGAGCCGCCATGGATCCACACGAGCACCGGGAGCCCGGTGGAGCCGGGGCCGGGGCTGGGAGTCCATACGTTGAGGTTCAGGCATTCCTCACCGGGGATCACCACCTCCGGGAACAGCCTGGCGTACTGCGGCGGGTAGTCGCCTTTAGGCACGGTCGGGCCGAATCCGGTCGCGTCGCGCTCACCGTCCCACGCCGACACGGGCTGAGGCGGCCGCATCCGGTTCGGCCCGAACGGAGCTGCCGCGTAGGGGATGCCGAGAAACGCTGAGACTCCAGACTCGGCCTGGCCGCGGACGGCTCCGTCCTCGAAGCGGACCACCGGATGAGTCATCTCGCTCATGCGTCTCTCCATTGCGGCGTCGGCGGGGCTGCTGCACACAGTCCACTCCGGGCCCTGGTCATGTCAAGGTTCCCGATTCCGGGCTGACGGCTTGCCGCTGCATGGTGCGCACCTCGGGCACGAGGAGCACGGCGGCCGTAAGTGCCGCGACGAGGATGGCCCCCGCGGTCAGGACGGCTGAGGTGCCGAACGAGGCGGCCAGCGGTCCCGCGACGACCGTGCCCACGGGAGCCAGGGCGAAACTGCCGAGCGCGTCGTACGACGAGATCCGCGACAGCATGGTGGGCGGGATTTCCTGCTGCATCGTGGTGGCCCAGTTCACGCTGAACACCTCCACGCTCGCACCGGCCGCGAACGCGGTGGCTGCGATCACCGGGACCGCCAGGGGCACGGCCAGAGCCAGGAGGAATACGGAATCGGCGGGCACGGCCAGGCTCGCGACCAGCAGCATCCGGCGCGGCCGGAACCTGATCATGACGAACCCGCCGACCACAGCCCCGATGCCCTCGGCGGCCAGGATCAGTCCCCAGCTCCGGGCGCCGCCCAGGTGAGCGTCCGCGACGAGCGGGCCGAGCACGCTCTGCGTGCCGGACAGGATCGCGACGACGAAGGCGAACTGCGCCACGATCACCCAGAGCCAGCGCCGGGAGATGAAGTCACGCCAGCCCTCGCGCAGTTCGTGAACCAGGCCAGCCCTAGGCACCGGCGGCAGGGCGGGGAAGCGCATGCCTGCGCGCAGCGCGCCGGCCACGGCGAAGCTCACCGCGTCGGCGGCCAGGCCCCAGCCTGGCCCGGCCAGGCCGACCAGGACACCACCGAGCGCCGCACCGCCGATCTGGCCGCTGTTACGGCCGATACGGTCCAGGGCGTTCGCTGGCGCGCGCTGGTCGGCCGGCACGGTGTGCGGCAGGAGGCCTTCGGAGGCTGGGAGGTAGAAGCCGGCGCCGATGCCGCGCCCTGCGGCCAGGGCGGCGAGTTCCCAGACCTGCGCGTGGCCAGCCAGCAGCAGCACCGCCGACGCGCCCTGGGCCAGGGCCTGGAGCGCATTCGCCGCGACCATGACCTGGTGGCGGGGCAACCGGTCCGCCACCACGCCGCCGAGGAGCAGGAAGCCGATGAGGGGGACCAGATACGCTGCGGCAACGTATCCCACGTCGCTGGCGGAACCGCCGATCTGCAGGACCGCGAAGGGCAGCGCCACGGTCGCCACTGCGGTCCCGCTCGCCGAAATGGCGTTGCACGCCAGCAGCAGCCGGAAGTTGCGGCTCCGCAGCGGCCCGGGGGGCATGGTCAGGGTCAACTCCAGTGGGCGTGGTGTCGATTAGCAAGCTTCCTGTTCGTCGTATCAAGTGCAGGCCAACCGCCACCGCGGCCGGTCGCATGGCCGGGAACGCAGCAGGATAGAGGGGGCACGGGAATGAAGTCTGACGAAATCTGGAAGCACATCCATGCTGAACGGGCCCAGATGGCCGACACCTGGATCACGCTGTCCCCCGCTCAGTGGGCGGCCCAGTCGTGGTGCCACGGCTGGTCGGTCCAGGACACTGCGGGCCACATCCTGGCGGCCGCCGAGCAGACTCCGCCGCACTTTTACCAGGAGCTGATCTCGGCGGGGCTGCGGTTCAGCGTCTTCACCGGCCGTGGGGCCAGGCGGCTCGCCGTCATCGGCCCGGATGAGCTGGTCCGCCGCCTGCGGGCCCGGACCTCGACCACGAACCATCCGCCCGCGCCGGTCATGGCCATGCTGGGCGAGATCGTCGTGCACGGCGAGGACATCCGCCGGCCGCTGGGCCTCAAGCACCGGCCGCCGGAGGCCGCCCTGACCGCGGTCGCCGATAGCTGGAAGAACTCCAACCTGCTGATCGGGGCGAAGCGGCGCATCACCGGCCTGCGGCTGCGGGCGACCGACACCGGGTGGGCCCATGGCGACGGCCCGGAGGTTTCCGGTCCGTTGCTCTCGCTGATCCTGGCCATGACCGGGCGCAAGCCTGTGCTGCCCGACCTTAACGGCGACGGGGTAGACGAACTCGGCCGCCGGGCCTGAACCAGGCCCGCAGCGGAAACCGGCGCACCAACGCCCGCGCCCGCTCAGGGATGCGGCGTGACCGCGACGATGCGGGCGGAAACCAGTTCGCCCTCCTGGATGTCCAGGACCCCGATGGTGCCCTGGGGCTGGCGGCGGCGGTCGGTGGGCGAGCCGGGATTGAAGATCCGCGGCCCGTCCCCCACCGGCTGGGGTCCGGGCCCTGAGTCGAGCGGGATATGCGAGTGACCGAAAACGACCAACTCCGCACCGGGGAACCGGCGGCGCATCCGGGCCGGGCGGCCGGCCGCCGGGCCGGAGTCGTGGATCATGGCCGTACGGAGCCCGCCCAGGTCCAGCTCCAGCGTGTCGGGCGCGCCCCAGGCCGCAATGTCCGGACCGTCGTTGTTGCCCCGGACCGCCCGGACGGGGGCGTACGCGGCCAGCTCGTCCAGGACGCCCGCGGTGCACACGTCGCCCGCGTGCAGGATGAGGTCCGCGCCGCGCAGGTGCTCCGCGACCGCGGGCGGGCAGGACCGCCAGCGGCGCGGCGCATGCGTATCGGACAGCACGATCACCTTCACGGACCCATCCTGCCCGCGGCGGCCTGCGCGGCGGCCGCCGGTACGCGTGGTGGCAGCTGAGGACATCCGGAGCTGACCGGGCGGGTGGCCGGCGCGCGCCGCGACCCGGCCGCGGGCTGCAGTTATGGTGGCGCCATGGCCGATCGCAAGGAGATCCTGGAGGTGGAGGGCCACGAGGTGGCCATCTCCAACCCGGGCAAGGTCTTTTTCCCGCGTACCGGGCATACCAAGCTCGACCTGGTCCGGTATTACCTTCGCGTGTCGGACGGGGCGATGGCCGGCATCGCGGGCCGGCCGATGGTGCTCAAGCGCTTCGTGAACGGCGCGGAGCGCGAGGCGTTCTTCCAGAAGCGGGCGCCGGAGTCGCGCCCGCCGTGGATCGACACGGTGGAACTGCGCTTCCCGTCCGGGCGCAGCGCGGTCGAGGTGGTCCCCCGGGACGCCGCCACGCTGATCTGGGCGGTCAATCTGGGCTGCATCGACCTCAACCCGCACCCGGTCCGGGCCGACGATCTTGACCATCCCGACGAGCTCCGGGTCAACCTGGATCCGGTACCGGGGGTGGAATGGCCGCAGATCCTCCAGGTGGCGCTCGTCGCCCAGGGGGTGCTGGCCGACTTCGGGCTGACGGGCTGGCCCAAGACATCCGGCTCTCGCGGGTTCCACGTCTACGCCAGGATCGAGCGCCGCTGGGACTTCGCCCAGGTCCGCCGGGCCGCGGTGGCCCTGGCGCGGGAGGTGGAACGCCGGGCACCAGACCTGGCCACCGCCAAGTGGTGGAAGGAAGAACGGCACGGCGTGTTCGTGGACTACAACCAGAACGCGAAGGACCGGACGGTGGCCTCGGCGTACTCGGTGCGGCCCACCCCGGACGCCCGGGTCTCCACGCCGCTGGCCTGGGACGAGGTCGCCGGCTGCCAGCCGGAGGCGTTCACCATTGACACCGTGCCGGAGCGCTTCACCCGGCTGGGCGACCCGTGGCGGGGGATGGACGAGGCAGCCGGCTCCCTGGAGCCGCTGCTGGCCCTGGCCGACCAGGACGAGGCGGCCGGGATGCCGGACGCCCCGTGGCCGCCGCACTACGACAAGCAGGCGGGCGAGGCGCCGCGGGTCCAGCCGTCCAAGCGCCGGACCGCCGGGCGCGCGTCCGGGCCGGCCGCAAACACGGCCCAGGGCATCCGGCCGACCGGCCGCCGCCGGTCCACCATGCCGCTCATCGAGGTGGCCCGGGCCGCCAGCCAGGACGAGGCCCAGGCCGGGCTGGAACGGTGGAAGGAGCGGCACGCCGCGGTGTGGCCCTACCTGGAGCCGGCCGACGTCCTGGTGGACTCGATGCGCGGGCGCAGCTCCACCTGGACCCGCATCCGGCTGAACCTGCGCCATGTGCCCGAGGCCGAGCGGCCGGCCCAGGAGGAACTCGACGTCAACTACGACCCGTGGGCCCGGGGCGGCGGCCGCCCTGGTGGATAACGCTCGCGCCGAGACCCACGTCCGCCTGCTGGCCGAAGATCAGCTGCGGCGCGCGGCGACGTCTGCCCGGTACCGGTGGCTGGACGAGGACTTCCAGGCGGCTGGCCAGCCTCCGGTGGAAGTCGGCCTGCACCGGGTCAGCGCGGTGCTGAGTGCCTTCCGCCAGGTGGGAATGCTCAGCGGGGCCACGGCGGCCCGCCTCGCCGCGGAGTTCGCCTCCGCGCTGGCCGCCCGCGGCCTGCATAGCCCTGGGGTCCTGGCCAGCCCGGCCCGGAGCGGGCTGGGTGAAGACACGCTAGCCGGGCCCGGGGCCGCGGCCGCGGCCGCGGCGGAGCCGGGGCGCCGTGCGGCCGCCGGCCGATATCAGGCTGTCCCCGTCGGCATGGCGCTTCCAGCGGAGTGGGACGGCCAGCAGGGCGAGATACACGTTCAGGCTCTCGTGCTCGCGCCAGACCGCGCCGCCATCACCACCAGCTTCGTGAGCACCTGGCGGGCCGCGACCCGCACCTTCGATGGCACCGCGGGTGGTACCGCCAGGCCACAGCCCAGCTTCCCGCCGTTCGGTGGTTCCGGGGTGACCGACGACCAGGGCCGGCGCTACCGGCTCACCATGGAGGTCGTCGAGGGCGGCTGGCACGAGTCCGGCGTACTCGACCTCTCCGCGGTGCCGCCGCCGGGCACCCGGTGGCTCGACCTGCCGGTCAGCCCGGGCCGGAGCATCCGCATTGACCTGACGGGGGGGCCCGCTGCCGTGGTCCGCCGCGAGCATCGCCCTCCCCCGCCCGCCGGCGAGCTACTGCTGACCGCGGTGGCCGACACGATGCTCGGCGGTGGCCAGCTCGCCGGGAGGAGCGCCACGCTCCTGGCCGGCAGTCTGGCCGAGGTGGCTGAGGCGCTGACGGCCGTCGGCCTGCTGGCGCAGCCCAGCCCGGCCGCCAACCAGCTGGCCGCGCTGTGCGCGCGGCGGGCCATCGAAGTCCGCGGCCCGTGGGCCAGCGGGGGCCGGGCCACGGGGCTCCCCGAGCCGTGGGTCAGTGTGCTCAGCGGCAGCCGCCGGGTGGACGGCCCGCAGGGCGTGTCGAGCGCCGCCGCAGTCCTGCCGGAGATCGACGGGGCCCGGTTCGTGCTGGCCGGCTTGTCGTCGTGGGAACGCCACGCCACCCTGCTCGTCTTCGCCTGGGGCTGGTCGCGCCAGCCACGGGAGTTCCGGCCCCGGCAGCCGTTCTCCTGGTGGGCCCGGGACGACGCGGATCGCTGGCACGTGGCCCGGGTCGGCGTCCACGACGCGGCGACCGGCACCTTCCAGCTGGAGCTGACCCCGCCGCTGCATCCGTCCGCGAGGTCGCTGGACATCATCCTGACCGGCCGGGACGGCCGGGTCACGGCCACGCTGCCGCTGGCCTGGCCGGAGCGCCTGGCCGAACCCCAAGATCAAGATATATCGTATTGACCAGCTCACGGCGGGCGCCCGGCGGAGGGTCGGCATGACGGCAGCAGCAGAGCGGGCGGAAGCCTACCTGCGGCTCATGGCCGAAACCGAACTGCGGCGCGCAGAGGCCTACCCGCGCTACGCGCCGCCCCGGCCGCCAGGGCTGCCGCCCGCCGCCCTGTCCGCAGTCCGCTTGTCGCGGCCGGCGCTCGCGCCCTTGCTGCCCTCGGTACGGACGGCGGCCCGGATGTCCGGGCCGCTGCTCGCGTCGCTGTGGCCGGCAGCACGCACCACCGTGTCCGCGGCCCGGCGGTCACCAGCAGGCCGGGCGGCAGAGCCGGTGCTGTGGCGCGTGCTGCGGGTCCGGCAGACCGTCCAGCCCCTCCTGACCAGGCGCGGCCGCCTCGCCGAGCCGCCCGCGGAAGCGGGCCTGGACCGGGTCCGCCGCATCGCCGACGCGCTGGTCTCGGCGGGCGCGATCAGCGAAGCCGCGGCCCGGGAGGTACTCGAGAACCTGCTGGGCGCACTCATCCTCCGCGGCAAGCTCCGCGCCGGCCGGATGTACTGGCCACCGGTCGGCGGGCCAGGGGGCCCGCACCCGGCGGGCACCCCACCGCCGGTCACGGCCGGCCCAGTGCAGGCGGTACCGGTGCAGGCGGGACCAGTGCAGGCGGTACCTATCGAGGCCCGGCTGCCTCTCGGAGCAGACGGTGATCAGGGCGAAGCCTGCCTGCTCGCCCTGGTCGCCGGGCCCGGCCGGGCGGTGATGACCGCCGCGGCGTGGCTGGCCGAGCCCGGTTTCCGCTCCGTCCGTCCCGGGCGGCGGTCCGCACCGCCCCTGCTGTTTGAGGAGATCACCGGCACCGATGAGCACGGCACCCGGTACGAGGCCGACGACACCGCCCGGCTGGCGCACGGCCGCTGGTCGGTCACCTTCGACCTGGCCCCGGTGCCGCCATCCGCCACCACCTGGCTGGACATCACCAGCCCGGCCAGCACGGACCCGGTCCGGGTCGCGTTGCCCCGGGCGTCTGGTCCCCTGGACGCGCCGGCGTGGGATCCGGCCGGATCCCACGCCGCCCTGCCCGCCGGGCTGAGCCCGCCGGAGCGGCTCCTGGATGGCCTGGCGGAAGGCCTGCTCGCCGAGGCTGCCTGCGGCCGCACGGCCGACGACTCACCTCTGTCCGGCCTGGCCGACGTGGTGAAGGCACTCCAGGCCGCAGCCGGACTGACTCCGGACTCGGCCGCGCTCAGCCGCCTGGCCGTCCTGGCCGGGCGGCTCGGTATCGGGTTCCCGCCTGGCCTGCGCCCGCTGGTCCGGCCAGTGGAGCTCCCGGAAGCATGGGTGAGTGTGCTGGATCACTTGGGGGCCGGCGACGGGCCGGATGGCGTGGCGGCGGTGGCGGCCGTGCTGCCGGAGGTGGACGGTGCCCGGTTCGCCCTCGCGGACCTGGATTCGGCGGCCGTCTCCGCCACCCTGCGGACGGTGGGCTGGGGCTGGGAGCCACGCCCGCGACCGTTCTCCGGTCACCCGCGCTACTCCTGGTGGGCCCGCGATGATCAGGGCCGATGGCATGTGGGCCGCCGACGCCGTGGGACTCACGGCCGCGGCCCGGCGGACCTGCTCGTCGAATTCGGCCCGGCCCTGGATCCGGGCGCTCGCGCACTGGAGATCATCGCGCGGGGCCCGTCGAGCCAGGCCGCGGTGACCGTGCCGTTGCGCTGGCTGGTGTCCCGGTGACCGGGTGCCTCCCGGTCTCCGGACCGGGCGATCCGGGCCGGGCCGAGACCTACCTGCGGCTGGTCGCCGAGGCCGAACTGCGCCAGCGGCCGATGATCTCCGGGCCCGGGCCGCACCCGCACCGGGTCATGGTGGCCGCGGCCACCCTGGCGGCAGCGGGCGCCATCTGCCCCGGCGTGGCCTGGCAGGTAGTGAGTGAGTTCGAGATATCCGCCGGGCTGCGCAGCGGGAACGTGCGGCCGGTCATCAGCAGAGCACACCGGCCGCACTGGGCTGGCCGGGTCCAGGCCACGGTGCCGCTTGACTGGGGATCAGGCTGGTGAGGCCGCGGTGGTGGGCCGCACTGCCCGCGGTGCAGACCCGGATCCGCTGCGGCACCGGGGAGCATCTGCTGCGCTGGTCGGAGGGGCGGTTGCAAGCCGCTGACCACCCCGACGCCGAGGGTGAGCTGGTACTCGCCGCGCTGGGCGGCGACAAGGCCGAGTGCGTGGCCATGCTGGAAGCCTGGGGAGCCCACGCTGACGACCTCGATGTGCTAGCGCTCGGCCCCCGCTCCCCGGCGGACGAGCTCACGGTGACCCGGGAGCTCGTGGACGAGCTGCGCATCGCGTTCGGCCGGCGTCCCGGATCGGTACCGATGCGGCCAGGACCCGCGCCTGGCGGCGGGGCTGGCACCTTCTCCGCCTTGGGCTACCCGGCGCCGTCCCGCGGGGCACGCCCGGCGGCGCGGGTGGTGCGCGGCATGCCGATGCGCCGGGTCACCCCGGAGCAGGAGCGCGCCCTGGCCCGGCGCGCCGAATTGCTGTCCTTGTTCGCCCTGGGCCGGGACTTCCAGCCGCGCCTGTCCGCCCAGGTGGTGTCGGCCTGGTCCGGCGAGGGTCCCCCGGCCGATCGGCGGGACCTGGGCTCCGCCCGGCCCGCCCTGGTCGCCGCGCTGACCGGGCGGCTCGCTCCCGCCGCCGGGCCCTGGGCGGGGCTCGATCCGGACGAGGTCCGGGCCGCCCTGCACGACGGTCCGGGCTGGGGCAGCGCCGATCGGGACGGGCCAGGGCTGCGGGCCGCGCTCCCGCTCAGCTGGCTGGCCCGGGTGTGGGCGCCCGGCTTCCCCGTGGTCGGCGGCCACCTGATCGTGGACGTGCTGGCGGGCCGCTGGCCGCGGATGCAGGTGCTCGGGGTGCCGGCCCCGGGAGCGGAACCTGCCGTCCTGAGCATCCAGGCTGACGGGGAACACTGGTCACTGGCACGCGGGGCAAGCTGACTCGACCGCTGGGAGCGCAGATGGCTGACGATGGCCGGCGGTTCGCCGGGAGGGGCACCGAGCGCCAGGCCGCGTCAGTCGAGGCGCTGGGCGTGGCGGTCGCCGCAGGCGTCCCGGTGCTGCTGTGGGGCGCCCCGGGCACCGGCAAGACGTCGGTCATCCGCGCCCTGGCCGAGGCCCTGGGCTGGCCATGCGAGACCGTGATCGCCTCCATCCGGGAACCCTCGGACTTCGCCGGCTTGCCGGTCGTCGTCGGGGAAGGGGTTCGTTTCGCGCCCCCGGCGTGGGCCCGCCGCCTGGCTGAGGCCGGGCGCGGCCTGCTGTTCCTCGATGAGCTGTCCACCGCGCCCCCGGCGGTGCAGGCGGCCCTGCTCCGGGTGGTGCTGGAGCGCGTGGTCGGCGACCTCGAGCTGCCGGCCAAAGTGGCCGTGGTTGCGGCGGCCAACCCGCCCGAGCAGGCGGCGGACGGCTGGGACCTGTCCGCGCCACTGGCCAACCGGCTTTGCCATCTGTCCTGGGACATCGACCCGCGGGCGGTGGCGGACGGTCTGGCCGGCGGGTGGATGCCGCCGCCGGTCCCGCAGTTGCCGGAGGACTGGGCGGCCGAGCTCGGCCTGGCCCTCGCCCTGGTGGCCGCGTTCCTGCACGTCCGCCCGGCCCTGGCCTGCGCCCCGCCATCCGACGCGGCCGCGGCCGGGCGGGGCTGGCCCAGTCCCAGGACCTGGGAGATGGCCGCCCGGCTCTGGGCCGCCAGTGGGGCCGCCGGGTCGTCCGAGGAAGCACGGGCGGCCCTGGTCCGGGGCGCGGTGGGTGAGGGGGCAGGGGTGGAATTCCTGGCCTGGGTGGCCGAGATGGACCTGCCTGACCCGGAGGCGGTGCTCGCCGACCCGGCCGGGTTCCTGCTGCCCGCACGCGGTGACCGGGCGTACGCGGCGGTGGCGGCGGTCGCCGCCGTGGTGGCCGCGAACCCTACCCCGCAGCGCTGGGCCGCGGGCTGGCAGGTACTGGGCCGGGCCGCCGAAACCGCCCCTGACGTCGCGGCAGTGGCCGCCCGCACGCTGGCCCGGTGCCGGCCCGAGGGGGCGCCGCCCCCTGCGGAACTCCAGCTGTTCGCGCCGGTCCTGCGGGACGCGGGGCTGCTGCGCGGATGAGCAGCCATGCCGGGGGTGAGGTCCCAGGCCTGGCCGCCGGCCGGCTCTGGGCGGCGTCCCACTTCCCCTACCTGGCCAGCGGGCTGTTCGGCGCACAGGTGCTCGCCAAGCCGGGGATCGCCACGGTCGCCGTGGACGAAGGGTGGCGACTGCACGCGGACCCCGAGCTCACCGCGGCCTGGACCCCGGCGCAGCTGGGTAGCGTGCTCGTGCACCATGTGTCCCACCTGCTGCGGGCGCACGGAGAGCGGGCCGTGGCGGCCGGGATCATCCCGGACGACGCCCGCGCCTGGATCCGCGGCGCCGATGCCGAGATCAACGATGATCTGGTCCCGGCCGGGCTGGAACTGCCCGGCCATCCGGTGCTGCCGGGGCACCTGGGCGCCGACGAGGGCCTGCTCGCCGAGCAGTACTTCGTGACGAGCCGGGCCGTGGAGGAAGACCCGGCCGGGCCGGACGGCGCGGGGTCCCCGGCCGGCGCCGCCGCGCCGAGCGCTCCTAGGGCCGGCGCCCCCGGAGCCGACGCGCCTGCCGCCGCCGCCTCCGGGGCCGCCGCCTCCGGGGCTGACGCCTCCGCGGCTGACGGCCGGGCTGCCCGGGACTGGGACCTGGACTGCGGCAGTGGCGCGGACGGCTGGCCGCGGGCCTGGGACGCCTCCGGGCAGTCCGGGCTCTCCCCCTGGCAGGCCCGGCTACTCTGCCGACAGGTAGCCCAGGAATGTGTCCGGCACGCACGGGAAGCTGGCCATGTGCCCGCCGGGCTGCTGCGCTGGGCCGAGCAGACGTTGCAGCCCGCGGTGGACTGGCGGCAGGTGCTGGCCGCCGAATTGCGCCGGGCCGTGGCCGACACGGCTGGCGCGGTTGACTACTCCTACCGGCGGCCCTCGCGCCGCGCCTCGGTGGCGGGCCCGGTGGTGCTGCCCGCACTGCGGCGGCCGGTGCCCGAGGTTGCCGTGGTCTGCGACACCTCGGGCAGCATGACCGAGGAGCTGCTGGCCGCCGCCCTGGCCGAGGTGGAAGGGCTGCTGCGGTCGCTGGGCATGGCCCGGCAGGTCCGCGTGCTCGCCTGCGACACCGCGGTGGGCGCGGCCCGCCGGGTCACGTCCGCGCGCCAGGTGGAACTGGTCGGCGGAGGAGGGACCGACATGGGTGCGGGGATCGGCGCCGCGGCGGCGCTGCGGCCCCGGCCCGCCGTGACGGTCGTCCTCACTGACGGGTTTACCCCGTGGCCGGACCGCCCGCCGCGGGGAATCCGGGTGCTAGTAGCGCTGCTGGGCGACGAGGCGCCAGACGGCCCGCAGTGGGCCCGGGTCGTCCGGGTGCCGTCCGCGGCCACCTGACCGGCGCGGCGTGCGCGGCCCGCGCCGTGTCCCCCCGCGCCGTGACTCCCCGGGCCGGAGTCGCCGGCGGGGTCAGCACGGTAAGCACGGCGGTGGCGGCCAGCACCGCAGCCAGCCCGTAACACTCCAGCCGGGAGGCCAGGGCCGGCGCCGGGAGGTCGTCCCCCGGAGCTGGCACCGCACGGCCCAGCCGGACGCGGCCCGCGATCGCCGCCCCGGCCACGGCCGCGACGAGCACCGCCTTCACGATGACCATGATCCCGTAGCCGGTGCTCAGCAGCGAGCCCAGCGGGACCAGGACCAGCGCACTGACCACCCCGGTCGCCACCACCACCGCGAACAGCCACACGGCCGCGTTGGCATAGAGCCGGACCAGGCCCCGCATCGCCACCGGGTCCTTCCGCCAGGCGAGTGCGGCACGCAGCGTGTAGACCAGCATCCCCGCCCACATCACCGCGGGCAGGATGTGCACCACGCTGAGCAGCGCACCGCCGACCGGGACGATGCCCTCCGGATGGGCCCGGATCGCTTCGGCGAGAACCACGGCGAGGAGCGGAAGCACGCTCAGGCCCGGGTGGCGCAGCCGGAGCGCCCCCGCGGCGAGCGCGAACGCGACGCACTCGACGCCCACGAGTCCCCCCTGGCCCGTAGTCAGCAGGGCCGCCACCGCTGGGTGGGCCGGGAGCGTCAGCAGCGCCCGGGCACTGAAGATCACGATGGTCAGCCCGGCCGTCGCGGCCAGGCCCAGCAGTGAGGAGCGAAGCGCCCACGGCGTCGGCAGCGGGGCGGGGGCGGTCCCCTTGTACTGGCGGGCCAGGCCTCGGCCGGCCAGGCCGCCCAGAGCGCCGGCCAGCCCGGCCAGCATCAGCCAGCGCAACACGGCGATGAGGCAGGCGACGGTGACGGCGGCCACGGTCAGGCTTCCGGGGTTCCCGGGTGAGGCGGCGTCAGGTTTCGGGGCACGCGCCACATCATGGCACTCCGCAGCGCGACGATGACCGGCGGGCGAGATGTCCGTTCAGGGAGAACGGCCGCAGAAGCGAAGGTTCAGGAGGCTGGCGGCGCGAACCACGGATGGTCGGCGGTGAACAGGTACCGGTCGGCGATGTGGTTGAGTACCCGGCGGGCCTGCTGGAACCGGCCCGCCACGTCTGCCACCACGTCCAGCCGCGCGGTATGAACCGGGGCCAGGTGGTGGGCGGCCCGGTACCACCGGGCGCCCAGCTGCTCGAGCAGCTCGATGGCGGGCGCCGTGGCCAGCCGCTCCTGCTCGGCCGCGGGAACCTGGGCCGCGCGCAGCAGCCGGGCGACGCTGGCCGGCCCGACCCCGTACAGGGTGGCGTAATCGGGGAAGACACCCGCCACGAACAGTGACACGTCACCAAGCCTGCGGTAGACGCCGGGCCGCTCGGCGTCGGGCACGCCGTCCAGGAGCCCGGCCAGCCGGACCGGGTCCAGCTCGCTGAACCGCCGGGTCCGGGGCCGGCCGCCGCCGCGGACCCGGTAGCGCCCGCTCGCCACCCGGGTGAACGAGGCCAGCAGCTCGGCCAGGAACAGCTTCCGCGCGGGCGCGTCGAGGAAATCGCGCAGCGCGGGCGCGTCGAACAGCGGGATCCGCTGCCGGGGCCCGGTGCGCTCCGCGACGTGCCCCATGGAGGCCAGCTCGATGGCGGAGCGGTGCACCGCGACCGCGAACGTGAGGAACGGCGAGACCGGAACGGCCTCGCCCGGCCGCAGCGGCCTGCCCTGGTCCCCTGGGCCGAATACGGCTTCGAACACCCGCGGGTCGCCCAGCAGGCCCGGGATAGCGGCAGGGTCGCGGCGCAGCCAGCCGGCGTCGGCGTCCGCCGGGAGGACCGGAACCGCCCCGGCCGGCCCGCCCGGGGCGGGCGCACCCGCCGCCGAGGCCAGCAGCTTCAGGTCAGTGTCGGTCAGATGTTCGGCGTACTCACGGCCAACCAGAGCACCATCCATGACATCACGTTACTCCGTGACCGCCGCGATACCAGTAAGCGCTTCCGGCCAGCTCAGCTCGCGACGGCCCCGGCGCTGAGGACCTGCAGCTCCACGATCTCCAGGAAGCCCGTGGCGGTGCCGGGGGCCGCGCTCGTCATGTCCAGCCTCACCTGGCGGCTGCGGACCGGGGCGAAGGTGAGCGTGGTCGGCTGGTTGGACGCTGTGGCGCGGCTGATCGTCAGGTTCCGGACCGGGACGTACTTCGCCCCGTCCCAGTACAACTGTGCGTAAACCGTCGTGATAGCGGCGGAAATAGACCACGATCGCGGAGGTGCGCTCGGCGCCGTCAGGCACGCTCAGCACCGTCAGGCGGGGCGGAAGTCGAGCAGGAACTCCATGATGCCGTGGTTCTGCGTGGTCACGAACCCGGTGAAGGAAGGGTTCGGGATGCCCCACTTCGAGAACAGGACCGGGATCGACCCCTGGACCTCGATCGCGCCCGAGGTCAGCTCGGTCTTGACCGGGAAGGTCACCGCGCGGGTCTGGCCGTGCAGCGTGAGGTGGCCGGTGGCGCGGTAGGTCTTGATCGTCCCGGCCGGGGGCAGCGGCGCCAGCGAGATCGGCCTGGTGAGCGTGAAGGTGCCATCCGGAAACCGGGCCACGTCCATGATCCGCCCGTCGAACTGTGAGTCCCGCTGGGCGGAGTCGGTGTGGATGGTGGCCATCTTGACCGTGAAGCTGGCCGTCTTGACCGTGGTGCCCTTGATCGCCATCGATCCGGTCACCGAACTGCTGCGGCCGACCGCCGTATGTGACTGGCCGGCCAGGATCTCCTTGACCCGGTAACCCACCCGGGAACCAGAGGCCACCGTCCAGCTTCCGGCCACCGACCCGGACGCGGCCGGGCTGGATACGGGGCTGGCGCTCTGGGTCCCCGAGGCGCTCGGCTTGAGGGTGAGCGGCGCCGGGGAGTTGCCTTCGATGAAGTGAAAGTAAACGAACGGCCCGGCCACCGCGAGCACGACGATCACGACGACGGCCCCGATCACCCATCTCAGCCAGTGCCGCGGGCGATGTGACGACACCATGGACGCCTCCTGTTTACGCTGGATAAGCGCGGACCTCACCACGCCGCAGGGCCACGCCGCCCTGGCCGGCGTGACGATCCTCCCGCAGCCTGCCGCCGTGCTGGGGGTTGTTTGCGAAGGGACTCTGAATGGGCGATGAGCGCCACCTCCCCGCCGCTGGCCGCCCAGGGCCGGACCAGCTGGCGGCCCGGAATTCGGCTGCGCCGCGGGACCGGGCACCGGTATGAGTGAGGGCATGCCCGGCTTCAGCCTGCCGACGTCCCGTGTCCGTCTCTCGTTCATCGCCGCCATGGAGGAATTCCGGGCGGAGGGGCGCGGCTCGGCGACCGACGACACCATGCTCGGCCGGGAGATCCGGGATTTCGGGCTGGACTGGCAGGACCCGGCGCGCTTCGAGGCCTACGCGAGCTACCTGCGGGACCAGGCCCGGGAAGACGCGCCGCGCCGCCCCGGGTACGTGCCGTCCACGAGCCTGTGGTGGGTGGACGGGGAGGAGTTCCTGGGCCGGCTCGCCATCCGGCACCGGCTGACTTCCCGGCTCGCCGAGCTCGGCGGGCACATCGGCTACGACGTGAAGCCGTCGGCCCGGCGGGTGGGGCACGCCACGGCCATGCTGGCCGCCGCGCTGCCGCTCGCCAGCGCCCGGGGCATCGACCCGGCCCTGGTCACCTGCGATGAGTCCAACGCGGGATCGCGGCGGGTGATCGAGGCCAACGGCGGCGTGCTGGAGGACAAGCGCGGCAGCGAACTGCGCTTCTGGGTGCCGACCTCCCGCCCGGCCGCCCGGGTCAGCGGACCTGGGGCATGACCTCGGACGCGATCAGCTCCAGGTGGTCTAGGTCGTGCAGGTCCAGCACCTGGAGGTAGATCCGCGTCGCGCCGAGTTCCGCGTATGTCCCGATCCGGTTCACGATCTCGTCCGGGGTTCCGACCAGCCCGTCGGCGCGCTGGGTGGCCAGATCCCAGCCGATCGCCGCCGCCCGGCGGGCCAGCTCGGCCTCGTCCCGGCCGCAGCAGACCGTCTGTGCGGCCGAGTAGACCAGGGAGTCCGGGTCCCGTCCCGCTACCTGGCACGCCTCACGGATCCGGCCGAACGCGGCCCCGGTCTGCTCGGCGTTGACGAAGGGCACGTTGTACTCGTCGGCGTACCGCGCGGTGAGCTGCGGGGTACGCCGCGGCCCGCGGCCGCCGATGAGAATAGGCGGCCGGGGACGCTGGACCGGCTTCGGCAGCGCAGGCGAGTCGGTGACCGGATAAAACTTCCCCGCAAACGAAAACCGCTGGCCGACCGGGGTCTCCCAGAGGCCGCTGATGATCGCGAGTTGTTCTTCCAGCCGGTCGAAGCGCTCCGCGGTCGGGGGGAACGGGATGCCGTACGCGGCGTGCTCGGCCTCGAACCAGCCCGCCCCGAGTCCCAGCTCGACCCGGCCGCCGCTCATCTCGTCGACCTGCGCGACAGAGATCGCCAGCGGCCCCGGGTAGCGGAAGGTGATGGGGCTCATCAGCGTGCCGATTCTGATCCGGGACGTCTGGATGGCCAGGCCGGCCAGGGTCAGCCACGCGTCGGTCGAGCCGGGCAGCCCATCGCCATCCCCCATGCTCAGATAGTGATCGGACCGGAAGAAGGCGTCGAAGCCGAGCTGCTCGGTAGCCCGGGCCACCGCGAGCAGGCGGCCGTAGTCCGCGCCCAGCTGGGGCTCGGTGAAGATGCGCAGTTCCATGGGATCCATCCTTGCGTACTGGGCCAGTTGGCCCGGCCAGGGGCCCGCCTCCGGCGGACAGGCAGCCAGGCGCAGCGCCGGCCAGCCCGGCGCGCCCCGTCAACCTTCCGCCCGCCTGTTACGTACTTGGTTGACGACAGAGGGGAGCTGATGGCATGGCACATGACCTGGCCGTCGCCGACCTGGAGTCCTTCCTCGCCGAGCGGGGCGAGCCGCTGCTGCGGACCGCCCGCCGGGCTGGCCCGGCTACTGGCCGGCGTTCACGTCCTGGTCAGGGTGGCCACGCATTCCACGTGGTGGGTCATGGGGAACGCGTCGAACGCGCGGAGCGCGCCGAGCTCCCAGCCGGCTTCAGCGAACACCGCGATGTCGCGGGCCAGCGTGGCCGGGTCGCACGACACGTAGGCCACGCGGCGCAGCGCGCTACCCGGGCGCAGCAGCTCATCCAGCGCCGGGCGGGCCACGCCAACCCGGGGCGGGTCGAGCACGGCCAGGCTGGCCTGGTCCCACTGGGCCTGGCCGAGCACCTCGGCGACATCGCCCCGGTGGACCCGGGCCCAGGGGGTGTCCCGGAGGTTGTGCCGGGCATCGCGGACGGCGGCCCGGTCGGATTCGATCCCGATCACCTCCCCGGACGGGCCTACGGCCGCGGCCAGGGTGCCCGCGAACAGCCCGGCCCCGCAGTACAGGTCCAGCGCCACGTCCCCGGGCTGCGGCCGGAGCACCTCGCTGACCACCCCGGCCAGCACGTCGGCTGCGGCCGGGTGAACCTGCCAGAACACGCCCGCGCCGGTCCGCCAGGTCCGGCCGGCGGCGGTCCGGTGCAGGAACGGGCCGCCGCGCAGCGCGGTCAGCCCGCCGTTCCCGGCCACCAGCACCGGGCCGGTGACCTGCTCCGGCCAGGCCGCCCGGGACGTTGCCGACGGCCCCCGGCCCGCTGGCCGCCCCCCGGCCCGGCCCCGCGAACCCCGCGGTCGCGGCGATCCGCCCGGGGTCACCACGACGGCCCGCTCGTCGGTGTCGGGCGAGGTCACCGCGGTCACCGCGGTGGCACCAGGCCAGCGGCCCCGGGTGACCGCCGCCTGATTGACCAGGGCATGCGCGATCGGGCAGGTCCCGATGTTGACGATCTCGTGAGAGCGGTGCTGGCGCAGGCCGGCCAGGCCGCCCGGCCGCACCGCGAAGCGGACCCGGGTCCGCCAGCCCAGGCCGTCCTCATCACCGGGCAGCGGTTCCACGGTGACCTCGCGGTCCAGGCCTGCGATCCGCCGCAACTGCTGGCTGATGACCGAGGCTTTGAACTGGCGTTGCGCCGCGAGGCTGGCGTGCTGCCAGTCGCACCCGCCGCAGCCGCCGGGGCGGGCGTGCGGGCACGGTGGCTCAACCCGGTCCGGTGAGGCCTCCAGGATCTCCGTCGCCTCGGCCCGCGCGAACCTGGAGGTGACCTCGGTCACCCGGGCCAGCACCCGCTCCCCAGGCAGCGCGTGCCGGACCAGGACAACGCGCCCCCCTGGCTCCCGGGCCACGCACCAGCCCCCCTGGGCGACCTCGCCGACGTCCAGTTCGAGCAGTTGGTCGCCCGCCGGCCGGGCTGGTTCCACGCTGCACCTCATGTTCGCTGATGGAGTATCGTGACCGGCCGTCTCACCGGGTCAGGACAGGGAATACCGTTGGCGGGCCACTGTAAGCGTTATTCAGACCGGCCCGCGAGCGCGGGCCGCAGGCCTGGGCGAGCGGCTGATGCCGCTGGCGGCGGCCTCAGCAGCGGCGTATTGGTTGAATAACGCGAGCTCTGGGCAAGCACTGTACTCACGCAAGGGGCGGCCGTGCACATTGTGATCATGGGATGCGGGCGGGTTGGTTCGACCCTGGCCCACATCCTGGAGGCCCAGGGCCACTCGGTGGCGGTCATCGATCAGGACCGGGATGCCTTCCGCAAGCTGGGCTCCACGTTCAAGGGCAAGAAGGTCACCGGCATCGGGTTCGACCAGAATGTGCTGAGCGAGGCCGGCATCGAGCACGCGGACGCGTTCGCCGCGGTGAGCAGCGGCGACAACTCCAACGTGATCGCCGCCCGGGTCGCCCGGGAATCGTTCGGCGTGAAGAGGGTCGCGGCGCGCATCTACGACCCGCGGCGGGCCGAGGTCTACCAGCGGCTCGGTATCCCGACTGTGGCGACCGTCCGGTGGACCGCCGACCAGATGCTCCGCCGCCTGCTGCCGGAGGGCGCCGAGCCGCTGTGGCGCGACCCCACTGGCGCCGTGGTCCTCGCCGAGGTCGCCTACTCCCCGGACTGGGTGGGCGAGAAGACCAGCGCGCTGGAAGAAGCGGCCCGGGTCCGGCTCGCGTTCTTGTCCCGGCTTGGCGAGGTGGTGCTGCCCGGGCCGGGCACCGTCTTGCAGGAGGGCGACGTGCTGCATGTGATCGCGCTGGAGGAAGATCTGGAACGGATCTCGGCCGCGCTGTCCGCGCGGGCGCCCGGGGGCAAGGCCAAGGGAGGCCGCTGATGCGCGTCGCCATCGCGGGAGCAGGGGCCGTGGGCCGTTCCATCGCCGCTGAGCTGCTGGATAACGGGCACGAGGTCCTGCTGATCGACAAGAACCCGCGGTCCATCGCGGTGGACAGCGTGCCCCGGGCCGAATGGCTGCTCGCCGACGCCTGCGAGATCGCCTCGCTGGACGAGGCATCCCTGGAGCGGTGCAACGTGGTGATCGCGGCGACCGGCGACGATAAGGCCAACCTGGTGGTCTCGCTGCTGGCCAAGACCGAGTACGGGGTCCCCCGGGTGGTCGCCCGGATCAACCACCCGAACAACGAATGGCTGTTCAACGAGTCGTGGGGGGTGGACGTGGCTGTATCCACCCCGCGGATCATGTCGGCGCTGGTCGAGGAGGCAGTCAGCGTCGGCGACCTGGTCCGGCTGATGACCTTCCGGCAGAGCGACGCCAGCCTGGTCGAGCTCACCATGCCGGACGACGCGCCGCTGGCCGGCCAGCGGATCGGGGACATCAACTGGCCCGCGGACACGGCGCTCGTCGCGATCCTGCGGGATGGCCGGGTGATCGTGCCGGCCAAGGATGACCCGCTGGAGACCGGGGATGAGCTGCTGTTCGTGACCAGCGAGGACGTCGAGGACGAACTCGCGATGCTACTGTCTGGCCACCACCACGGGGGTTAGCGGGTTTCGGTGATCTCGGGGCCGCGCTCGAAGGGGTTGAGCGGCTCGCTGAACCGCTCGCCTTCCCCGGCGGCGGCCATCTGCTCCTCCATGGCCTTGCGGGCCTCCTCGGGCAGCGTGATCTCCAGCAGTTCGCGCGGCGGCACCGGGTGATCGCCGCGGACCACGACCAGGCCGGCGAAGATCTCCTCAAACGGCGCGGCCACGTCGGGGCGTTCCGCGGCGGGTCCGGTGATCACGCCGCGCAGGAACCAGCGCGGCCCGTCCACGCCCAGGAAGCGGATCGGCTGGAGACCGCTCTGCGGCGGATCGCCCGGCACCCGGACACGCAGTTCCGGGCCGAACGGGCCGTCCGCCTCCTCGGCGTGACCGCCCGCCTCGGTCACCGCGGTGGCGATCTCGTGCCGGACGTCCTCCCAGAGGCCGTCGCTCTTGGGCGCCGCGAAGGCCTGGACCTGGAGCGAGCCGTCCTCACGGACCACGGCGATCAGCGGTCCCTGATCGTCGGCGATGTTGAGCTGGATCTCGAACCCATCCACCACCGGAACCTGGAGGCTGCCGAAGTCGACCCGGTTGAGCGGCGGGACGTCGTCCGTCGCGTCCCACGGCCCCGACGCTGGTTCCCCGGCGGCGCCCCGTGCGGCCGCGGCCGCCTCCACCCCGGCGTCGTCCCAGGACTCATCGTCCCCGGGCTCGTCCCAGGTCTCCTCATCGTCCGGCTCGAAGTCCTCGCTGACCTCGTCCTCGCTGACCTCGGGCTCGGCCACTTCCTCGCGGCGACGCCGACGGAACACTGTGCTTCTCCCTGCTATGGATCATGGAGCTTTCTGGACCCTGGTTTCGGCCCTGGAGTTACCGGGCGACGCTAGGCCGGCGCCTGCGCGCTGGCGTGGCCGCCGGTGGACCCGAAGCCGCCGTCACCCCGCGCCGACCCGGGCAGGGTGTCCACCTCGTGGAACACCGGGCGGGCCACACGCTGGATGACGAGCTGCGCGATCCGGTCGCCGCGCTGGAACTTCACCGCCGCAGCCGCGTCGGTGTTGAGCAGCGTCACCCTGATCTCGCCACGGTACCCGGCGTCCACGGTGCCCGGCGCATTCACGATCGTGACCCCGTGCTTCGCGGCCAGCCCCGACCGTGGATGAACGAACGCGGCGTACCCGTCCGGCAGCGCGATGGCCATGCCGGTCGGCACGACCGCCCGCTCCCCCGGGCCGAGTTCCACGTCCACCGCGCTGACCAGGTCAGCACCGGCGTCTCCGGGGTGCGACCGGGCCGGCAGCGGCAAATCCGGGTCCAGCCGCTTGATGAGCACGTCAACAGGGTCCGTGCCGGGGGTCACCGCGCCCATGCCCCACCCCCTGCGTGCGGATGCTGAGTGCGCTGATGCCGGTTCACTCCCGTGACCTTACCGCCGGCTGGGTGCCCCGCAGGTACGGTGCGGCCCGCACCAGCGCCGCCGCGGTGGGGACCGCGACGATCGCTCCCGGGATGCCCGCCACGATCCCGCCCACGGCCAGCACCAGGATGATGGCCAGCGGGTGCAGCCGGACCATCCGGCCGACCACGAGGGGCTGCAGGAGATGGCTCTCCAGCTGGTTCTCCAGGATGAAGATGACGACCAGCACGACCGCCGCGATCCACCCCTTGGTGCCCAGCGTGACGGCGACTGCCAGGGCCCCTGCGACCAGGATGCCGATCAGCGGCACGAACGCGGCCAGGAAGACCAGGATGACCAGCGGCACCAGCAGGGGCACGCCCAGCACCCACAGCGAGAACCCGATGACCACGGCGTGGATGGCCGCGACCGTGATCGTGCCGCGTACGTAGTACTCCAGCGCCTGCCACGCGGCCGCACCGGCCAGGTTGACCCGTTGCCGGCTGTCCTGGCCGAGGAAGCCGACCAGCCAGGACCAGATCCGCGGGCCGTCTTTGAGCACGAAGAACGTGACAAACAGCATCAGCACGAGGCCGGCCAGAATCTCCAGGAAGATCTTGCCTCCGGACACCACGGTTCCCGCGACCAGCGACTGGTGCTGCTGCAGGTACTTCAGTGCCCGGTTGGACAGGCTCTGGATGCCCGCGTGCCGGACGTGGAACGGCGGCCCGGCCAGTGAAGTCTGCAGCGCGGTGACCGTGTGCCGGAGCTCGTTGACCAGGTGCGGATAGTCGGCTGTGGTCCGCGTGACGGCCAGGGTGCCCACTCCGGCCAGGATGGCCACCGCGATCAGCAGCGTGCACCAGGTAGCCGCCAGCGCGGGCAGGCCGAGCCGACGGAACCGGGACAGCAGGGGGTGGAGCAGCGCGGTGAGCAGCAGCGCGGCCACGCACGGCAGCACCACCAGGCGCAGCACGCTGGCCACCCGGAACGCCAGGTAGACGGCGATGCCGACCAGCAGCAGCCGCCATGACCAGCCCGCGGCACGCTGCAGCCAGCGGGGCACCTGTGCGGCCGGAGTTTGCTCCGGCCGCGGCTGGGCGCCGGCCGGCTCCGGCCGGTCTGCGGTTCCCGCACGATCCGGGTCCTCAGGCTCCGGCTGGCCCGTGGGGCCGCCCCGATCCGGGTTCTCAGGCTCCGGACGGGCGTCAGCAGGCCGCACCGTCCCGCCCGCTGGCCCCGCGGCCCCGTCCGCCGTGGTGGCCGCGGCGGCGGGAGGGTCTTCGTTGCGGCCCTGGTTTTCCTGATTTTCGTGCACCGGCTGGCCGGCCCCCTCGCCTGCCTGCGTGATAGGCCCCGCGCCGTCTTGCGGTGGGACGGGGTCAGCGGCCCGGCCCGTCCCCGAGCGAAGACCGTGCCGCATGTGTCGCCCAATCATGGCTTCATGTAACCAACTACGGTGGACTCCATGCGTGTTTACCACGAACGCCTGCGTGTCCCGGTCAGCTGGTGGGTGCTCGGGATGATTTCGGTCCTCATGCTGGGGGCCGGCTTCCTGGCCGGCTTCGACTGGGAGCCGGCGCTGGCCGTCTACGGGATCCTCACCGTGAGCCTCGCGGCCATCCTGATCGGCTGGGGCCGGCTGCGCACCGAGGTGGCCGACGGTGAGCTCCGGGTAGGCCGGGACCGGCTGCCGCTCGCCCTGGCGGGCGAGGTGACCGCGCTGGACGAAGAGCAGACCCGGGCACTGCGCGGGCCGCGGGCCGATCCGGCGGCCTACCTGATGGCCCGGCCCTACCTGCCCCGGTCGGTATATATCGCGGTCGACGACCCCGCCGTGCGCGGGCCGTACTGGCTCATCGGCACGCGCCGGCCGGAAGAACTGGCCGCCGCGATCGAGGCCGCCCGGCCCGCCGCGCGAGCCGGCGGCACACCCGTGGGATGATCGGCACGCAGCAAGGCGGCGCGCCGGGCCGGACCACAGGCGGCCGGCGGGCATCAGGGAGGATGGCATGGCAGACAAGCGCGGCGATGGTGCCGGCGGCAAGGCACTGAACACGGCGGCGGCCCTAGGAGCGGCTTTCGTCGCCCGCAAGGTGGCCACCGTGGCCTGGACCAAGGTCACCGGCAAGGAGCCGCCGTCCGACCCGGAAGATCCCGCGGTGAGCATGGCCGAGGCTCTCGGCTGGGCCATCGCCATGGGCGTGGTGGTGGGCGCGGTCCGGGTGCTGGCCGTGCGCGCGGCGACCGCGCGGACGCGCCGGCACGCCGCGGAATCGCCGTCCAGCTGAGCCATCTGCCCGGGTGACGGCCACCGGGCGCGGGCCGCCCGGACGCGGTGATCACGACGGTCCCGCGGCCCTCCGGGACACGTTGCCGCTGGTCCCAGGGGTAAGGCTGCGTTCCAGCCTGCCCTTCGCGGCAGCCGGCCCGGCCCCCCGGGCTCCGCTTCGCGCATCCAGGCCCTGATCCTGGCGTCCGGGCCTGTAGCTGCCGATGCCCGGGCAGGTCTGGTCCCATGCGAGACTCTGTGCCGTGTCTGCACCTGACCGTTCCCGTCTGTCCTACAAGCTCAGCTTTGCGCTGCGGAATCCGGGCCGGGTCCTGCCTTACGCCCGGCGCCGCAGCCGGGACGCGCTGATCGGGATGAAAGCCTCGGATCACATCAGCTACTACCGGGCGGTCATGAAGGCGGAGACCGCCCGCAACCGCGAGGCCGCGGTGGGCAGCAAGACCCATGACTCCTGGATCAAGGTGGGGCAACTCCAGTTCGACTACCTGATCGGGCACGGGCTGCAGCCCGGTGACCGGATGCTGGAGATCGGCTGCGGCGACCTGCGGGCGGGCCGGCTGTTCATCGCCTACCTCAATCCCGGCCATTACTACGGCATCGATATCTCGCCGGACATCCTGCTGGCCGCGCAGGAGACCATCGCCCGTGACGACCTTCAGGGCAAGCTGGCCCACCTGGAACTGGTCGATGACCTGAAATTCCGGTTCCTGCCCGCGGCGCAGTTCACGGTGGTGCACGCGCACAGCGTGTTCAGCCACTCGCCGGTTGAGGTGATCGACGAGTGCCTGGCCAATGTGGGCCGGGTGATGAGCCCCGACGGGGTATTCGACTTCACCTTCTGCCGCACTGAGGGCCCGGAGCACCGGGTGCTGCGCGAGGACTTCTACTACCGCACCGAAACGCTGCTGAAGCTGGCCGACTCCCACGGGCTCGACGCGGAACTGCTGGAAGACTGGGAAGGGCTGCCGCACCCGCAGTCCAAGATCCGGGTGACGCGCCGGCCCGGCCAGCGCTACTGAGCCCCACCACGGGCAGCACTGCTGGGCAGCATCACTGACCCGGCGCCCGGAACGGGGTTAAGATACATCTCGATATCAGCCAGTTGGCTAATAACGGGAGGACGGCCATGGACCCAGCGATGGATCCTGCGGTGGGCGCGAGCAGCGGAGGGCCGGGCACGAGCAGCGGAGCGCCGGTCACCAGCAGCGCGGCGCCTGCGATCCGCGCGTCGGACCGCGAGCGGGACGCAGCGACCCACCAGCTGCAGGACGCGTTCGCCGAGGGCCGCCTGGATGACGCCGAGTTCGATATGCGGATGCGCAGCGCCCTGTCCGCCCGGACCCGGGCCGACCTGGACGGGCTGCTGACTGACCTGCCCGCGGCGAGCCCGGCCACCGGCCAGGCGGCCGCGGCGGGAACCAGCGCGGGCCACGGCCCGGGGCGGCTCAACATCGCGTTCAAGAGCTCGGTCCGCCGGTCGGGCCGGTGGCGGGTCCCGGACCGCCACATCTCGGTCGTGTACAAGGGCAGCGGATGGCTGGACTTGCGGGCGGCTGAGCTGACCGCGCCGGTCACTACCTTGCTGGCGGTGGCGTACAAGTCGCGGATCACGATCCTGGTGCCCCCGGGGGTGCGGGTCGAGGCGGGCGGGTTCGGAGCCGACACCGACACCGACCCGGCGGCCGTCGTGCCTGCGGACGCGCCCGTGCTGCATGTGCGCGGCTACACCTACAAGGGCACCGTCGAGGTGCGCAGCAGGCCACCAGGGGACTGATCCGCCGCTAACTGGACGGCACCGGCAGGCTCCCGGACCACGGGCAGGCCCGCCTCAGCGGCGCGGCCGAATTCGTCGTCGATGGCGGTCACCTCACGGCCCGCCGCCTGCAGCAGGGACGCGGCCACCGCCGACCGGTAGCCGGCCTGGCAATGCACCCACAACTCAGGGCCGGGGATCTCGCCCAGCCGCCCGGTCAGCTCGTGCAGCGGGATGTGGATCGCACCGTCGATGTGACCGGCCGCCCATTCCAGGTTCCGCCGGACGTCCAGCACCGTCACCCGGCGGTCCCGCCGGGCCTGTGCCAGCGAGGCGAAGTCGGCGACCGGGAAGCTGGCCAGCGGCTCCCCCGCCGCCCAGTCCTCCGGTTTTCCGGTGGCGATGGCCACGGGCCGGTCGATGCCGATCCGGGCCAGCTCCCGCTGAGCCGTGGCGACCTGC
Organism: uncultured Actinomycetes bacterium; assembly: GCA_963770545.1. GTDB lineage: Bacteria > Actinomycetota > Actinomycetes > Streptosporangiales > Streptosporangiaceae > RYN-230. The sequence continues at coordinate 127,369 of CAVYQF010000035.1, forward strand.
TCCGCCGTCTCCCCGAGCAGCGTTACCAGGGTGCCGGCCGGGAGGAGCCAGCCCAGCTGGGCCGCCAGCGTGTCGCCTAGCTCGAAGCCGAGCGAGCCGACCAGGTGCCCGGCGGCGAAGACACGCCGCGAGCGCAGGTCCACCAGCCACTCCCCCGCTTCCACCCGGCGGCGCAGCTCCGCCGGCCCGGCCTGGGCGGGCAGCGACAGGTCTGGCGCGGCCGGGCCCGCGGCGTTACCCGGCCCCATCCGCGCGTAATACGCCGGGTACGCGTCCAGGCCGGCCAGCAGCTCGGCCACGAAACGGTCCGCGCTCAGCGTCAGCGCCGGGTTGCCCGCCTTCTCCTGGCCGATCGTGGACCAGCTGACGCTGGCTGTCTGGGTGGCGGCGCAGAAGCTGCCGAACCCGTGCGTGGGCAGCACCCCGACCCGGTCGGGCAGCATGGCGGCCAGCCGGGCCGCCGACGCGTGCTGGGCCCGGGCCAGCTCGGCCGCGTGCGCGGCGCCGAGCAGGTCGGTGCGCCCGGTCGCCCCGAACAACAGCGACCCGCCGGTGAAGACCGCGACCGGATCCCCGGTGCCATCCGACAGCACGTAGGCCAGGTGCGTGAACGTGTGGCCCGGGGTGGCCAGGACCTGGATCGAGGCGGACGGCGTGACCTCGACCAGGTCACCATCCGACACCGGGACGCGGTCGAAGGCGACCGGGTCCGCGGCGCTGACGTGATACGCGGCGCCGGTCTCCTGAGCCAGGGCCAGGCCCCCGGTGAGGTAGTCGTTATGCAGGTGGGTCTCGAACACGTGGGTGATCGGGACCCCGCGTTCGTCGGCCAGGGCCAGGACCCGGTCGATGTCCCGCTGCGGGTCGACCACCAGCGCCCCGGTCCCGTCGGTGGCCAGGTAACTGCGGTCCCCCAGGGATGGGGTGTCGAGCTGGAGTATCTCGATCATGCTGCCCCCTATGTTCAGGACCGCCCGGCCAGCTTCGCTTCCGGGCCCGCCGCCCCGGCGTGGGCCGCGTCCCGGCGGGCCACTTCGGCCCGGACCAGCGGAATCAGCTCCCGGCCGTAGTCAGTAGCGTCCTCTAGCGGGTCGTACCCGCGAATGAGCAGCGTGGTCACGCCGAGGTCCACATAATCGAGCAGGGCCTGGGCGACCGTGTCCGGCGTCCCGACCAGGGCGGTGGAGTTGCCGCCGGCCCCGCTGGCCCGGGCCGTGGCCGTCCACAGCGCCCGGTCATGCAGGTCGCCCCGGGCCGCGGCCGCCAGCAGCCGCTGCGAGCCGGTGTTCTCCGGCTGCCCGTTCGCGCCGCGCCAGCCCCGGTACCGGGCCGCCGGCGAGCCGGGGTTCTCGATGGCCTCCAGGATGCGGTGCGCACGTTCCCAGGCCAGATCCTCGGTGGCGCCCAGGATCGGCCGGAACGACACGCTGATGCCGGGCGCGGGGCGCCCTGCCGCGGCGGCCGCGGCCTGCACCGAGGCGATCTGCTCGGCGGTCTCCTTGAGCGGCTCGCCCCACAGCGCGAACGTGTCCGCGTGCTTGCCGCCGACCCGGTAGGCAGCGGCGGAGGAGCCGCCGAAGAACAGCGGGATGCCGGCCGGCCGCACCGGCCGGACCCCGGGATAGTAGCCCTCGAAGCGGTAGAACTGACCGTCGAGGCTGAACGCCTCCGCCTGAGTCCAGGCCTGCCGGAGGATGAGCACGTACTCGTCGGTCCGCGCGTATCGCTCGTCTTTGCCCAGGTAGTCGCCGTCGCGGCGCTGCTCGGCGTCGTTGCCGCCGGTGATCACGTGCACCGCCACCCGGCCGCCGGAGAACTGGTCCAGGGTGGCGAACTGCCGCGCCGCGAGGGTGGGGAACACGAACCCGGGCCGGTGCGCGATGAGCAGGCCGAGCCGCTGGGTGTGCGCCGCAACGTGCGCGGCCACCTGGGTACCTTCCGGCCAGGATGAGCCGTAGCCGATAAGGACGCGGTCGAAGCCCGCGTCCTCGTGGGCCTGGGCGTGGCGGCGGGTGAAGTCCGGGTCCAGCAGCGGTGTGGTCTGCGGCCTCGACTCCGACCCGTCGTTGGTGTGGATCATCCCGATGAACTCGACCGGCATCAGTGTTTCTCCCGTGGTGTTGGCGCCCGTGGTGCTGGCGTGGTGTCGGTGCGGGACGCGGCCAGGGCGGCGCGGCCGGCCACGGTGAGGATGGAGTCATCCTGCGGGGTGTGAACCCGGGCGCACAGTACGTCCCTGTAATGCCGCTCCAGCGGATTTTTCCTGGTCAGGGCGTTATTTCCGACCAGGGCCACCGCCTGCTCGACCGCGCCGATGGCGGCCCTGGTCGCGATGAGCTTGGCGATCGCCGGATGGCCGGCGATTGTCTCGTCGCCCGCGTCGACCCGCAGGGCCAGCCCGCCGACCAGGTCGCCCGCCCCGGTCAGGGCGGCCTCGATCTCACCGACCGCCGCCTCGAAGCGGGGCAGCGTGGCCAGCGGCCGGCCAAGCGCGCTGGGGGTCCGCTCACCCAGGAAGCGGACCAGCCAGTCGCGGGCCGCCGCGGCCACGCCCAGGTAAAGCGCGGCCAGCCCGAGCGAGTTCCAGGCCAGGAACCGCTCGTCCGGGGGCCGGGGTGACCCTGGCCCCGGGAGCGGCGCTCCCGCGGGCACCGTCCCCGGGGGCACCGTCCCCGGGGGCACCGTCTCCGGGGCACCGTCCCCGGGGGCGGCGGCTCGTGCAGCCCGGCGGTGGCACCGGGCGGCACCGGCGTGTCCGTGAAGATGACGTCGTCGCTGCGGCTGGCCCGCAGGCCCAGATGGTCCCAGGTCCGCTCGATGCTGATACCCGGGGAGTCGGTCCGCACCAGGAAGCTGCCGACCCGGACAGGGTCCTCGTCGGTGCGGGCCCAGACCACCATCCAGCGCAGCCCGACCGCCCCGGTGGAGAAGATCTTGCGGCCGCTCAGCCACCAGGTGCCAGAATGCCAGCGGGCCACGGTGGCCGGCAGCCCGCCGCGGGCGGGGGTGCCGAGTTCCGGCTCCACCCGCAGCGCGTTGATCAGCACCGGGCGGGCCGCGGACTCCTGCAGGACCTCCTCGTAAATCCGCCGCGGCCACGTGCCGCCCTCCGCCTCCATCGCGTGGGTCAGCAACGTCATGGCGCTGACCAGCGCCACGGACGGGTCGCCCTGGCCCAGGGCGCGCAGGATCGCCACCGTGGTGGCCAGCCCGGCGCCCGGGTCGTTCACCGTGGCCGGGGGTCGGCCTGCCGATGGGCAGGGCCAGTGTAAACAGCCCGTGGACGCAGGGGCGTCCTGGCCGTGTACTCCTCCAGCGCGTGCGCCAGCCAGCCCGCGGTCCTGGCCACCGCGAAGATGACCTCACCCGCTCCCCGGATCATCCCTGCGCAACTGGCCAGCACGGCCAGCGCGAAATCGATGTTCGGCTCGGGCAGGGCCCGCCGGTGCATCTCGGCCAGCACGGAGTCCACCACGGCCAGCCGGGGTGACGCCGGGACCGCGCTCCGGACCATGGCCAGCAGGAGCCCGGCCCGCGGATCGCCCCCGCGGTACACGAAGTGGCCGAAGCCGGGCACCCGCTCGCCGCGGCGGAGCAGCTCCCCCACCACGCGGGGCGCGCCCGCCGCATCCTGCGCCGCGGCCAGCATGGTCTCCGCACCCAGCGAGGCGCCGCCATGCAGGGCGCCGCCGACCGCACCGAGCCCGCTAGCCACCACGGCGTAGGGGTCAGCCCGGACCGACGCGGCGACCCGGGCGGCCAGGGTGGACGCGGCCAGCTCGTGGTCGGCGAGCAGGACCAGCGCGGCCCGCAGGGCGTCCAGGAGGCCCGGCGGGGGCTCGCCGGGGCAGAGCCTGGGCCACAGCCGGGCCGGGATCCCGGCCCCCTGCTGACCCGCAGCCCGGGCGGTGACCGGCTGGTCCCCGGCCGGGGCTGCGGCCGGCTGGTCCCCGGCTGGGGCTGCGGCCGGCTGGTCCCCGGCCCGGGCCGGGGTTTGCTGCTCCGCGTCCCCGGCCAGCGGCAGGCAGTCCACCAGGCCCGCGATGATGGCCCGGCCCGCCGCGGCCACGGCCGGCGGGTCGAACTGCAGCCGCAGCGGATCCGCCGCGGCCAGCGCCGGGACGATCACCTGGAGCCGTTCCAGCGGGAAGGTACCGGGCGGGAGCGCCGCTTGCGCGGCCCGGCCGGCCGCCAGCGCCGCGGGTGCCGCCTGCCACTCCCCCGGATCCGGGCCGGCGGGACCCAGGCCGACGGGACCCGGGCCTGGCCGCACGCCCCACAACAGCTCGCACACGTCCTCGAAGTCCCAGTCCCGGGCCAGGTCGAGCGCGTCCAGTCCGCGGAACCAGAGCCGGTCATCGGCGATCTCGGTCACGCCTGACTCAATCACCAGCCCGGCCAGGCCGGGTGGCCGGCGTGGCCCGCCCCGGCGGGCCAGCTCCTCGACCTCCCCCGGATCGAACCGGCTGCCCTTCCCGCCCGGCACGCCGTCAGCGCGGCCGCCGGCGCCGCCGTCCGCACGGGCACCGCCGCGGCCGCCGCTGACCCGGCGCCGGGTCAGCACGCCCCGGCTGACGTAGGAATACAGGGTGGCCTGCTTGATCCCGAGGCGGCGGGCCGCCTCCGCTGCGCTGATCCACTCCGTGTCAGCCATCCGCCGCCTTCACCGCACCCCTCCCGTCCCGGGAGACCCGAAGTCCTGGCCCGGGGGCGGGCCGGCCAGCGGTTGTCGTTAGAGAGCTCGTGTTATCCAGTCCCACGTTAGTTGATTTTAATCAATATTGATGACATTGGACAGAAATGCCAATGTGTCAACGTGAGGCCCGCACCGCGGGCCACCGACCCGACCGCACCGCGCAGTGCCCGGAGGATGCCGATGCCCGCGATCCACTTTCTTGACGTGACCAACCGCGACGGCGTGCAGACCGCCCGCACCGGCCTGTCCAAGTTCGGCAAGATCATGGTGAACTTCTACCTGGGCCAGCTCGGCGTGGCCCAGTCTGAGCTGGGCTTCCCGTTCCTGTTCCACGAGGCGCCTTACATCCGGGCCAGCGTGGCGCTGGCCGAGGCGGGCGCGTTCGGCGGGCTGCGGCTGTCCGGCTGGTGCCGCGCCGTGCCGGGTGACGTGGCGGCGGCGGTCCCGCTCGGGCTGCGGCACTACAACCTGTCCATCTCCACCTCCGACCAGATGATCGTGCACAAGTTCCGCGGCCGGCTGGACCGGGAGTCGGTCATCTCGGAGATGGTGGCGGCGGTCCGGGCGGCGCGGGACGGCGGGGCGGAGACAATCGGGGTGAACGCCGAGGACGGCTCCCGCACCGATGAGGGGTTCCTGCTCGAGTTCGCGACGGCGGCCCGGGAGGCCGGGGCGGACCGGGTGCGCTACTGCGACACGATCGGCGGGGAGACACCGGACCGGATCCGCGAGCGCTTCGCCAAGCTGGCCACGGCCGTGCGGATCCCGGTCGAGACCCATTGCCATAACGACCTCGGCATGGCGGTGGCCAACTCAGTTTCGGGAGCCCTCGGGGACCTGGACGCCGGCCAGGACGCGTGGGTGAACACCTGCGTCAACGGCATCGGCGAGCGGGCCGGCAACGCCGATCTGCTGTCGTGCATTCTCGCCTTCCGGCACGGTTTCGGGGTGGCGGGCCACGCCGAGATCGGTGATCCGCTCGACCTGTCCTGGGCCCGGCGGTTCGGCTGGTGGGCCAGCTATGCGTTCGGCCAGCCGCTGCCGCAGAACCAGCCGGGGGTGGGCCGGAACGCGTTCGCTCACGAGTCCGGCATCCACGCCGACGGCGCACTCAAGAACCGCCAGAACTACGAGCTGTACGACGACGACACGCTGGGGCCGTTCGGAGACGACTGGTTCACCCGGGCGGGCCGGGTCGTGCTGACCGGTGAGTACGGCGGGAAGGCCGGCTTCCGGCACGTGATGGACGGGCTGGGCATCCAGATCGCTGATGGCGATGAGGACCTGGCGTTCTCCGTGCTGCAGCTGTGCGCGTCGGCCAGCGGCAAGCCGCTGACCGACGACGAGCTCCGCCTCATCGGGAGCTACCCGCACCAGCTCGCGCTGCTGTTCCCCGGCCTGATCTGACCGGGGCGGCGGAACAGCGCGTCAGCCGCCGATCTGCCGGCGGCGGCGGATGTCCTTCAGCCGCCGCCGCTGCGACGGATCGAGCATCAGGTACATCCCCGTCGGGATGCCGATCGCCAGGATGATCACGCCTATGGCGAGCCACGGGCTCACTATGAACAAGATGAGACCGATAATGATCCCAGCAATCGCGAACTTCATACGACCGGACAACTTCTGCCTCCTCAGGCGGCGCGGATACGGTTCCCGGCCGGCCAGGACACGGCCGACCCGTGCCCGGCCGGACCGCCACATCCGCGCCTGCTAAGTGAAACGCCGGCTGGCCGCCACGTAGTTCCGCGTCCGCCGGTTCTGCGCATGTTTCCAGGCTGTGCCCAGCTTCCCGGCCTCCTGGACATGGCCGGCCTGCATTCCCGGGCCCGGGTTCGCAGGTGCGGTCCGGGCCGGCCAGGATGGCCGCAGTGACCAGGAGGCTGTCATGACCCTATCGCTGCCCGTCGATCCCGACGCCAACGAGTTGCTTTCGCGTGACCCGCTCGCGCTGCTCATCGGCATGCTGCTGGACCAGCAGGTGCCCCTGGAGAAGGCGTTCAGCGGGCCGCGGGACCTGGTGCGCCGGCTCGGCCACGAGCCGACCGCGGGAGAACTCGCGGACTTTGATCCGGACGCGCTGGCCGCGGTGTTCAGCGACCGGCCGGCCCTGCACCGTTACCCGAAGGCCATGGCCGCCCGGACCCAGGACCTGGCCCGGCTGATCGTGGACCGTTACGACGGGGACCCGGCCCAGATCTGGACTGGCGCGGCCACCGGCGAGGAACTGGTGGCCAGGATCGCGCAGCTGCCTGGTTTCGGTGCGACCAAGGCGCAGATCTTCGCGGCCCTGCTGGGCAAGCAACTCGGGGTCCGGCCGCCAGGCTGGCAGGCGGCTACCGGCCCGTTCGGCCAGGAGGGTTCCCGGATCTCGGTCGCCGACATCACCGACCGTGAGTCCCTGGCCGAGGTCCGCGCCTACAAGCTGCAGCGCAAAGCCGCCGCCAAAGCGGCCCGGTGACGCCGTGACCCAATCAGGTGAGGCACTGGCCGGGACCGCGCAGGTGTTCGTGCTGCACGAGGGCTACGCCCGGGAAGAAGCCGACGCGGACCGGGTGGGCAGCACGGTCACGCTGATCGTGGACGGCGGCCGGGTGATCATCGTCGATCCCGGCATGGTGTCCGGCCGTGACGCCCTGCTCAGCGCGCTGCACGCCCACGTGAACAGCCCGGCCGGGGTGACCGATGTGGTGTTCAGTCACCACCACCCGGACCACACCCTCAACGCGGCATTGTTCCCGGATGCCGTCGTGCATGATCACTGGGCCAGCTACGACGGCGACCGGTGGATCGGCCGGGAGCCCGGGGACTTCGCGCTCACTCCGTCGGTCCGGCTCATTGCCACCCCGGGGCACACCGCCGAGGACATCACGACGCTCGCATCCACCCCGGCGGACGTGTACGCCTGCACGCACGCCTGGTGGGGACCGGACGGGCCGGCCGACGACCCGCTCGGCACGGACCAGGCCGCGCTGCACCAGAGCCGGGCGCGAATCCTCGCGGTGGCCACGGTTATCGTGCCCGGGCACGGCCCTGCCTTCCGCCCCGGCCCGGACACGCCCCGCTAGCGGAGACGCCAGCACTGGCCCCTGAGTGGTCAGGTCGAGAAACCCGTGACGTGCTCGGGAGTCAGCCGCCCGATCAGCCGGTGCGAGCCGGGCGGGTCTGGCGGCGGGTCCTGGCCGAGGTAGCGCCGGGTCAGCTCAACCGACAGCCGGCGGCCGGGATCATCAACCAGTTCAACGAGGCCGCGAATGTCCGCGGTGCGATACGGATCGTCCGCCGCGAACACGGTTACTGACGCGCGCGGGTCGCGGCGCAGATTCCGCGCTTTGCGGCGCTGATCATGGGTCGTGAAGATAAGTACGTCGCCATCCCGGGCCACCCAGATCACCGAGGTCTGCGGCGTTCCGTCTGGATTCAGCGTCGCCAGCACCGCAAACGGGCGTCCGTCCAGAAGGCCCTTCACCCGGTCGTCGAGGACCATAGAGCGCCCCTTTCTCCCCCACCTACGCAGGGGTCGGCTCGGCACCAGCGTGGACTATGGAGTACCCCGGGTCGTGGTCGGGCGCTCCGTAAGGGTTCAGGAGATCAGGTCCAGCTCCCGCGCCCGGTTGACGGCCTCGGTGCGGTTGGAGCCGCCGAGTTTGCCCAGGATATGACCGACGTGCTTCTTGACCGTGTCGAGAGTGACCACGAGTTCCCGCGCGATGTCCTGGTTGGACCGGCCCGCGGCCACCAGCCGCAGCACTTCCAGCTCGCGGCCGGTCAGCGGCTCGATCAGGCCCGGCGACGCCGCCCGGGCCGGCCGGGTGCCCGGGACCGGGCCGGCGTTCCCGAAGGCCCGCTGGAGCCGGGCCAGGAAGGCCAGCGGGACCCGGGCCGCGGTCTGGTCGGCCCGCTGGGCCGCGATCAGCCGGCCCAGCAGCCTGGCCATGGGCGGGCCTTCGTCAGCGAAGACCCGGACGTGGCCCTGCTGGCCGGCCAGGGTGAGCATCCCGGCCAGGGTGGTTACCGCTTCGCTCTCCCGGCCGCTGGCCGCGAGGGCCAGGGCACGCAGGGCGCCCGTCTCGATGATGCTGCCGGTCCGCTCCTGGCCCATTGCGGCGGTGTGCAGCCGGTCCAGCAGCGCGAGCGCCTGGCCAGGCTGGCCTTGGGCGAGCAGCAGGCGGCCCAGCACCAGGTGCCCCGGTTCGCGAGCGTAGTCCGGCTCGTCGCCGGGTTGCAGGCCGCGTTCGGCCACCCAGCGGGCGACGGCGGGCAGGTCACCCTGGGCTAGCAGCAGCCGGGCCTGCTGGGCTGGGGCCGGGTTGAGCGGGCCGGCCTGCGCCTGGGAGGTCCGCACGGCTTCCCGCATCGCTTCCAGCGCCCCGGCCTGATCCCCCTGGGCCTCCCGGATCCAGGCCAGCGTCACCAGGCCGGCCGCCAGCGGCGAGACATAGGGGAGCCGGCGGCACAGCTCGATGCCCTCGGTGACCTGCTCCAGGGCGGCGTCGAGTTCGTCCCGCTGGCGGGCCACTTCGGCCAGGCCCACATACCCGATACCGGCCGCGGGCAGCGGCGCCCGGCCGGGGCCGGCGGTCGCTTCCCGCGCCTGCTGGTAGGTCTGGACGGCCGCGTCCAGGCGTGCCCGGCCCCGCTGGACCTGGCCGAGCAGGTGACGGCCCCAGGCCACGAAGACGGGCCGGTCGGCCCACGCGGCGATGCTGGGCGCCAGGGCGCGCTCCGCTGCCGCGAGCCGGCCGCGGAGCCACTGCGCCACGGCCAGGTCGCAGCCGGCCTCGTAGTCCTGCAGCCGGTCGTCCTGGCCCAGCTCGGCCCGGGCCTGCGACGCGAACGCGGCGGTGGCCTCCGCGTCCCCCCGGTACTGGGCGGCAAAGCCCCGGCACAGCGCGATGTGGGCCGGGATGTTGGCCAGCACGCTGCTGCCCCGGCCGATGCTGGGCTCGAACGGCTCATCGGCCGCGGCCGCGAGAGCCCGCTCGGCCGCGTCGGCGAAGCGCTGCACCTCCTCCATCCGGCCGGCGGCCCCAGCCAGCTGGGCCTGGGCCAGCAGCAGCCGGGGACGCGACTGGACCAGTCCGGCGGGCAGCGCCGAAATCCAGCGCTGGATCGTCGCTGCCTCCCCGCGCAGCCGGTACACGGCGTCGAAGTACCGCTCGATCAGCCGGGCCGCCCAGGTCATCTCCCCAGCGGCGATCGCGTGCCGGATCGCCTCATCGGCCAGCCCGTGCTCCTCATGCCAGGCGGCCGCGTTGCGGTGCAGCCGCGCGGCCCGGCCCGGCTCCTGCTCCAGGCGGGCGCGGAGCAGATCGGCGAACAGGCGGTGGTAACGCCACCAGCCGCGCACCTCATCGAGCGGCAGCAGGAACAGGCCGGCCTGCTCTATCTGCTCGAGCAGGGCCTGGCTGTCCCCTCGTCCGGTGACGGCGTCGCACAGCCCGCCGCTGAGCCGTTCCAGCACCGATGTCTCCAGCAGGAACGTCTGCAGCTGCTCGGGCTGGCACTCCAGTACTTCCTCGCCCAGGTAGTCCAGGACATAGCGGTGGCTGCCAGTAAACGCGGCCACGAAAGCGGCCGCGTCGGCCTGACCGCGCAGGGACAAGGCCGCGAGCTGCAGCCCGGCCGCCCAGCCCTCGGTCCGCGCGGCCAGCGCGGCCACGGCCGTATCGGGCAGGGGCGTCTTCGGCTCTCCGGCCATCTCCCGCAACAGTGCGCCGGCCTCATCCGCCGTGAACCGCAGGTCGGCGGCCCGCAGCTCGGCCAACTGCCCGCGGGCCCGCAGCCGGGCCAGGGCCAGGGGTGGATCAGACCGGCTGGTCAGCACCAGGCGCAGCCCAGGCGGCCAGTGATCCAGCAGGAACTGCACCGAATCGTGCACGGGCCGGGCGGCGATCACGTGATAGTCGTCGAGGACCAGCACGGCCTCGTCCGCGGCGGGCCTGGCGTCCAGGTCATTGATCAGCGCTGTGAGCAGACCCTCGAATGAGGCCGGAGTCGGCGGCCCGATCAGCGGCCCCACGCGAGCGCCGATCCCCGGGCGCACCCGGTCCAGCGCGGCGACCGCGTGCCGCCAGAACCTGGCCGGGTCGTTATCGCCGGGATCTAGCGACAGCCACGCTACCGGGCGCTGGCCGGCCAGCGCCCAGTCGGCCACCAGGACCGTCTTGCCGTATCCGGCCGGGGCGCAGACCAGGACCATCCCCTGGCCTGGCCCGGCATCGAGCTGTCCGGCCAGGCGGGGCCGGCGCACCAGGCCGGGTTGCGGGACCGGCAGGTACAGCTTGGTAGCCAGGAGGGTGTCGCCTCCGGGCGCGGCGGCCGGGGGTGCCACCGCCGCGGGCGGTTCAGCCATCAGGAACCCGCCATGCTCAGTGCCTCCAGCGATGATCCGGGTCGCTGCGCAGCAGCCCCCATAGTAATAGCCGGCGGCCGGCCGGCTCAGGGTGCGCAGCTCGCGGGGCGCGCCTTCAGGGCATCGCGTCCCCGGTCAGCCGCTGAACTTCTTGATGGCGTCCTCGGTAACAGGCGTGAAGAGGTTGACCAGGTTGCCGTCGGGGTCGCGGAACAGGATGGAGCGGTTGCCCCACGGCATGGTGGTGGGCTCCTGCACCCAGTCGCTGACCAGCGGCTCGAGCCGTTCGTACTCGCGGTCCACGTCGTCGACGCGGAACTCGATGATGATGGTGTGGTTGTCGGCGGGCCGGGCGGAGTCTTCCCCGAACAGCTGTGTCGTCTGGGTGTGGCCGATGGCCAGGGCGCAGGACGGCATGATCAGCTCGGCGAACACCGGCGTGTAGCGCACCGCCTCGACGCCGGTGACCTGCTCGTAGAACTGGATCACCCGGTCAAGGTCGTCGGTGATCATGCGGATAGAGACCAGATCCATGGCATCGTCCTCTTTCGAGAGCAGGTGATCTTGTAATAAACGCTACGCTACCATAGCGTAGCGAAGTGGAGGATCAGGAATGAGACAGGGAACGCCTGGCCGCGCTCAGCCCCCGCGTCGCCCGGCAGCAGCATCGGAAAACGGCGGCGGCGCCGCCGGGGTCGACGGTCGCGTGCAACGGTCGCGATCCCGGGTGCTCACGACCGCCTTCGAGCTGCTCAGCGAGAGCGGGGTCGGTGGCTTCACCGTCGATGAGGTGTCCCGCCGGTCGGGGGTCGCGAAGACCACCATCTACCGTCACTGGCCATCTCGTGAGGTGCTGGTGATCGATGCCGCCTCCCGGATCAGCGCCGAGCAGGAGGTTCCCGATACCGGCTCGGTCGAGGGTGATGTCACAGCGATCCTGGCCAACCTGGGCTACCTGCTGACCACGGCCCGGTGGTCGTCGGTCGTGCCCTCGATCGTCAACGTCGCCGAGCGCGATCCGGAGTTCGCCAGCCTGCACGGCAGGATCCAGCGCGGGCATGCGGCACCGCTCAGGCAGGTCATCGAGCGAGCGGCACGCCGGGGCTTGATATCCGCGTCAGCGGACCCGTTGACCATGGTCTCGGCTCTGATCGGGCCGCTGTACTACCGTCGCTGGTTCTCACGTGAACCGATCGATGATCAGTTCGTCAAGACGATCGTCAGGAACGTGATCAGCGGTCAGCCAGCCACCGCCGATCCGGGCCAGGACACGCGGACTTAGCTGGCCAGCTCAGGGACGCTGCACGTCGCGGAAAATGGGTCAGGCGGCGGCCGGATCGAGGATTGTCACACCGGCAGCCTCTGACTGCTCGGGCACCGGGCGGCCTTCCTGCCGCAGCAGGGCGATGTGCGCGGCCATGGCCTCGATCATCAGCCTCTCGGTCTCCTGGCGGGTGTCTCCGGCGGCAACAACCCCAGGGAGATCAGGAGAATATGCCGAATACCCTGCCTGATCATCGCCCTCGAAGACGACCACGTAGCCGGTCACGGCCGCTCCTTTCGCAGGCCTGCTTGCTTCAGGATGCTCGACTCGGTCTTGGGTTTCAAGGTAGCGCTCAGCTTGCCCGCTACCGTCACCAGGCCAGGCTTCTCCGGATGGGTGAAATGCCGATGGGAGCCGGAGACACGCTTCAATGTCCAGCCATCCTGCTGTAACAGGATGATGACCTCGCTGATCTTCATAGGCACAGTCCGACGGTAATTCTGGGATCGGACATTTCATTTCGTGTCGCCCCCGGAGAGCGTTAGGGACGCCTACATGATCCCGGCCCAGCCCTGAGACGCCGACCGAGCCCACCAGCGCCCCGGCGAACACCCCGATCGCCAGCCTGGTCACGCCGCCGGTGGCGATCAGGCCGGCCAGCAGCGGAACGCGCGCCGTTTAACCGGTGGCCCCGCCGGGCCGCAGCCAGTTACTCACGTGCACGGCCAGCATCAGCCGCCCATCGGCAGCGCGTGGCAACGGCAATCCGGCCAGCCGCAGCCGGCCAATGTCGATCCGATGTCCGCTACCGTCACCCCCCGCGCCCGGCAGCTCAGACTGCGTCGCCTTTGAGCGAGAACGACGCCAGCCGCCGGATGGCCAGCCCCAGCGTGACCGCGGTGACCAGCACGCCCAAAATCACCGCGGCGGCCAGCCCCAGGTGCGCGCCGAGGTTGGCGTCGCGTGCGATCGAGTTGGCGATCCCCAGCGAGTACTGCTCCACCGAGAGGACCCGCACCCCGCTGACCACGTTGCTCAGCAGCGACTCCCAGACCAGCAGGTACAGCAGGCCCACGGCGATGGCCCGGGTAGTGAGCACGGAGATCATCACGAACACCGCGTTGTAGATGACCGAGCCCACCAGCGCCCCGGCGAACACCCCGATCGCCAGCCTGGTCACGCCGCCGGTGGCGATCAGGCCGGCCAGCAGCTCCGGGACCGCCGCGAAGATCATGGTCAGCCCGGCGCCCACCGCGAACTTGGTCAGGACGACCGTGGACCGCGGTACCGGGGTGGCCAGCAGGTGGACCACGCTGCCGTCGTCGATCTCCGCGCCGAGCACGCTGGTCCCGATGATCAGCGCGGTCAGCGGCAGCACCACGGCCAGCCCGAAGCCGCCCAGGACGAGACCCGGCCAGTCGGCCCGCTCGGCGTGCCCGATCTTCAGCAAGGCGCTGACCAGGACCAGGATCAGCGGCGGGATGGCGAACACCAGGGCCCGCCGGCGGCCCATGGTGGCACGCAGGGTGATCGAGGCCACGGTCCTGGCCTGGACAGAAAGCATCTCAGCTGGTCCCTTCTGCGGCGCGCGGCGCGCTCACTGCTCCACCAGGTAGGCGAACACGCTCTCCAGCGACTCATCCTCAGGCAGCAGCTCCCGGAGCTGGATGCCCTGCTCGCGGGTGAGCCCGGCGATCTCCCGGCTGAACGCGCCGTAGTCCGAGGCCTTGACCTGCAGCCCGCCCCCGCCCATCTCCACCCCGGTCACCGAGGGCCGGCCGATCAGCGCCGCGCCCAGCCGCCGGTCGTCGGAGGTCCGGACCAGGAACATGTGCGGCCGGCTGGTCATCAGCCGCCGGATGGCCCGGAAGTCCCCGGACGCGGCCAGCCGCCCGGCCACGATGACCTGGATGGTGCCGGACAGCCGCTCTACTTCTTCCAGGATGTGCGAGCTGAACAGGATGGTGCGGCCCTCCTCGCCGAGGGTCTCCAGCAGGTCCATCATGTGCAGCCGCTGCCGCGGGTCCATCCCGTTGAAGGGCTCATCCAGCAGCAGGATCTCCGGGTCGTGCACCAGCGCCGCCGCCACTTTGATCCGCTGCCGCATGCCCTTGGAGTAGGTCGAGATCTTCCGGTCCTGCGCGTCCGCCATCTCCACGATGGCGATGGCGCGCCCCGCGGAGCGGTCCGGGTCGGCCAGCTTGTGCAGCCGGGCGGTGGCCCGGACGAACTCCAGCCCGGTGAGGAACGGGTAGACCGCGGGACGCTCGGGCACCAGCCCGAGGGTCCGGTAGATACCAGGGCTGCGCCAGCTCGGCGTGCCGGCGACGGTCAGCTCGCCCCGGGACGGCTCCAGGAACCCGGAGATGAGGTGCAGCAGCGTGGACTTGCCGGCGCCGTTCGGGCCCAGCAACCCGGTGACGCCCGGGCCGATGGTCATCGTGATGTCGTTGATCGCGACCACGTTGCCGTACCAGCGGGACACGTTGCGCAGTTCGATCGTGCTCATGCCACGCCCGCCTTCCGGTACCGGGCGGCCAGCCCGCCCACCGCGGCCGCCAGCATCAGGAGGAACATCACGCCGTACAGCGGCCCGAGGTTTCCCGGCGGCGGGTTCGGCCCCGGCGAGGTGCCGCCGAGCCACTGGCGCAGCCCGTCCAGCACGGTGAACGGGCTGACCAGACCGGAGAGCCGCGCCCCCGCGCCGGTCCCCGCCCCGTTCTCCGATGTCACCCCGCGCAGCAGCCCGGCCAGGGCCCAGCTGAGGAAGAAGCAGATCGCGATGCTGCCGGTCGCGTAGGCCCGGCGCCCGCTCAGCGAGGCCAGCGCGAGCCCGATAGAGCCCAGCAGCACGGCCCAGGCCAGCCCGACCAGCAGGCCGGGGATCAGGGCCCGGGTCTGGGCCCAGATCGCCGCCCCGCCGTGCGCCTGGCCGACCATGCCCAGGTAGAGCAGCAGCAGCGGGATCTCCAGCAAGGCCAGGCAGGCCAGGATGAACGCGCCCAGCTTGGCCGCCGGGTAGTCGAGCCGGCGTAGCGGCCGCGAGAAGTACAGCGGCAGCACGTGGCTGCGCAGGTCCCGGGATACCAGCTCGGGGGCCTGGGCCGCGACAAAGATGATCATCACCAGGACCCGGAGCTGGAACACGTAGGTGTCGTAGTAGACGACCTGGGCACCGCCCCCGGCCACCCCGACCGTGTTGACCACCGCGGGCACGCACATGAGCACGAACGCGATGACCGGGATGATCTTGGCCTTGGCCCCGCGCCCGATGCCGAACGCCGATCGCAGGCTGTGCCAGCCGAGCGCCCGGATGATGCCGGCCCGGCCCCGCCGCGGCCCCTCGTAGTGCCGGTAGCCGATGTCGTGGATGACGCCGGCCGGGCAGGCGGCGGCCCGCTCTGCGTGGTCACGCTGCTCCTTCCCGGCCCGGGCGGCCTTCTTCGTCATCACGGCCCCGGAACAGTTCCTCGACCCGGCGCCGGCGCTGCTCCAGACGGTTCAGCGGCAGCCCCAGATCGGCCACGGCGTCCCGGACGCGGTCGTACGTCTCGTCCGAGGCGATCTGGACCAGCAGCGCCCGCTCGTCCCGCACCGGCCGCAGCCCCCGGTCGGCCAGCTCCGTCTCCAGCAGCGCCGTGCCCTCGTCCACCTCCACCAGCAGCACCTGGCTGACCTGAGTGAAGCTGGCCATCGAGTCGGAGCGGAGCAGCCGGCCTGCGTCGATGACCACCAGGTGGTCGCAGATCTGCTCGATCTCGCCGAGCAGGTGCGACGACACCAGGATCGAGATGCCGAACTCGGCCCCGATCCGGGTGACCAGGTCCAGCATCGCGGCCCGGCCCGCCGGATCCAGGCCGATGGTGGGCTCGTCCAGCAGCAGCAGCTGCGGGTCCCCGACCAGTGCCTGGGCCAGCTTTACCCGTTGCTTCATGCCGGTGGAGTAGGTGCCGATCTGGCGGTAGCGCTCCTCATACAGCCCGACGTGGCGCAGCGATTCGGCGGCCCGTTCCTTGGCCGCGGTCGGCGGCAGCCCGGACATCCGGCCCAGGTGGGTCACGAACTCAGTCGCGGTGACGTCGGGCGGCAGGCAGTCGTGTTCGGGCATGTAGCCGCATCGCGCCCGGATACGCTCCCCGTCCCGGTCGCAGTCCAGGCCGAGGACGGCGGCGCGGCCACTGGTCGGGGTGAGCAGCCCGAGCAGGATCTTGATCAGGGTGGATTTGCCCGCGCCATTGGCCCCGACCAGCCCGGTGATTCCCGGCCCGACCCGCACGGTGAGCTGGTCCAGGGCGGTCACCGCGCCCGGGTACCGCTTGCTGAGGGCTGAGGTTTCAACAATCGCCGCAACGAAAACCGGCCCGGCGCCGGCCCCGTCCGGCAGCGCCGCGGCCTGCGGGGGCCCTGGCGGCGGCCCAGACTGCCGGGGCCTGGCCTGCAGCGGCCCGGGTGCCAAAGGCCCGGGCTCCCCGGGCTCTGGAGCGCTCACGTGTCCCCCTGCTCTCGTCGTCGCGTCTGGCGGTGGGGTCCCAGCCTGGCCTTCACCGCGGCCTCGCGTCATCATCCCGGGGAATGGCTTTCGTGATCAGGCCCCGGCCTGACCAGGCCCGCGCCGTCCCCCGGATCAGCCTGGCAGCCTACGACCGCGGGCGGACGCCCCGAAGCGGCCTGCGGCGTTACCGTTAGCAGGTGAGCGGAGCAACCAGGGCACCCCGGCGTGGGCGGCTGAGACGTCGGTTCTGGACCGCGCTAGACTTCGGCGCCGCAGCCCTCTGTGCCGTGCTCATCTTCGCCGCCCTGTTCCACTCCGCAAACGGCACCCATCTGCAGGTCGGGCTGCTGGCCCCGCGGGGGGTCCTGCTGGCTCTGCTGGCCGCCACCTTGTCCTTCCCGGTCGCCATCCGGCGCCGGCTGCCCGTCCGGGCGCTGGTCATCGTGCTGGCCGGCTGCCTGGCCACCCTGATCATCGGCGGGGAGCTCACCCGCGGCCCGTTCCTCCCGCTGACGCTGGTCCTGTTCGTGGTCGCATCCACCTGCCGCCGGACGGTCGCGCTGGCCGGCCTGGCCGGCGGGCTGGCCTTCCTGATCGCGCAGGGCGTGGTGCTGCACTTCGAAGGGGAGGGTTCGGGCAACGCGACCGGGGCCGCCCTGGTCCTGACCATCGCCTGGATGGTCGGGTACCTGGTGCAGCAGCGGCGGACCCACATGGCGGCGGTCCGGGACCGCGCGGCCAGCGACGCGGTGACCCGGGAACGGCTGCGGATCGCCCGGGAACTGCACGATGTGGTGGCGCACAGCATGACCGTGGTCACCGTGCAGGCCGGGTTCGGCGAGTACGTGTTCGACAGCCAGCCCGATGAGGCCCGGGCCGCACTGGGCGCGATCCAGGCGGTGAGCCGGGAGGCACTGGGCGAGATGCAGCGGATGCTCTGCGTGCTCCGCCAGACGGACGGGGACATCGCGGCGGCCGACGCGGAACTGGCCGCCCGCGAGCCTGCGGCGGCCGGGCTCGCCGTGAACGAGGCTCCTGCGGCCAGCCCGGCGGCCGCGGACGGGTCCGCCCCGGACGGGAGCAGCGCTCCACCCGGCCGGCCCGGGCCCGCCCGGGGCCGGCCCGTCGCGCCGCTGGCGCCCGCCCCGGGGCTGGCCAACCTGGACCGGCTGGTGGAACGGACCGCGGGGGCCGGTGTCACGGTGACCGTTGAGCGGATTGGCCAGCCGCGCGGCCTGCCGGCCAGCCTCGACCTCTCCGCGTTCCGCATCGTGCAGGAATCCCTGACCAATGTGGTCAAGCACTCCGGCGCGGACCGCTGCCACGTCGTCCTCGGATACGGCCCGGAAAGCCTGCTCATCGAGGTCACCGACCCCGGGCCCGGTAGGCCATCTGAGGTGAATCCGGCGGGCCGGCCCGGTGCCCTGGCGGGCGCCCCGGTGCGGAACGGGGCCAGCATCGCGGCAGGACCCTGGGTCCCCGGCGGAGCCCGGGCCCCGGCCAGCCCGGCCCGGGCCGCCGCCTCACTGCGCCCTCCGCTGCGCGTGGGCAGCGGAGCGGACCGGGCGGGACACGGCATCATCGGCATGCGGGAGCGGGTCAGCCTGTGCGGCGGCGAACTGAACGCGCTGCGCCACCCCGACGGGGGCTTCGTGGTGCGGGCCAGGCTGCCGCTGCGCGTGGGGCGGCCATGACCCTGCGCGTGCTGGTCGCCGACGACCAGGCCCTGGTCCGGGCGGGTTTTCGCGGCATCGTCGCGGCCACACCGGGATTCACCGTGGTGGGCGAGGCCGGCAACGGCAGCGAGGCCGTCGAACAGGCCCGGCGCCACCATCCGGATGTCGTGCTGATGGACGTCCGGATGCCGGGCATGGACGGCATCGAGGCCACCCGCCAGATCACCCGGTCGGCCGCCACGAGCGACGTGCGGGTGCTGATCCTGACCACGTTCGACCTGGACGAGTACGTGTTCACTGCGCTGCGCGCCGGCGCCAGCGGGTTCCTGCTCAAGAGCATCTCGCCCGCCGAGCTGCTGAACGCGATCGGTGTCGTCGCGGCCGGTGACGCCCTGCTCGCCCCGAGCGTGACCCGCCGCCTGGTCGAGGAGTTCGCCCGGACGCCGCCGCTCACCCCGGCCGTCCCGGCCGGCGGCGGCGCGCTCGACGTGATCACCGCCCGGGAGCGGGAGGTGCTGGCCCTGGTGGCCGGCGGCCTGTCCAACACGGAGATCGCCAAGCGGCTGGACATCACCCCGGCCACCACGAAGACGCACGTGGGGCACCTGCTCACCAAGCTCGGCGCGCGGGATCGCGTGCACCTGGTCATACTGGCCTACCAGGCGGGCCTCGCCACCCCCGCGTAGGAGATCATGACCAGCAGGCAGACGGCAGTTCCGGCGGGTGAGCCTGCCCAGACCGCACCGGAGCCCGGCTCCGCCAGCGCCCTGCGCGGGCCGGCCCTGGCCCGGCTGCTGCTGACCGCACTGCTCATCGCCGGCGTCCTGGTCGGGCTGCGCGGCGGCTTCACGCTGCACGGCTGGCACGGCCGGTATCGCCGGGACGGGATCGCGATCGGGATCACGCTGGAGATCATCCTGGCCGGGCTGCTCGTCGCGCTGCTGGTCCGGGGGCGCCGGCCCAGCGACGACTTCCGCGTCCGGCGGCTGCGTGGCGTCCTGCGCGCCGCACTGCTGGCCGGCCTGGCCGCCATCCCGGCGGTCCTGATCCTGTCCGTGCCGCTGCACCCTCATCCGCTGCCGCCGCAGCCGCAGCCCACCCAGCCCCAGCCGACCGCGTCGCCCCACGTGACGCGGCCCCAGCACCCGTCCGCAGCGTTCCGGCTGCCCCTGGCCAGCATCCTGTACGCCCTGCTCATCCTGGCCCTCATCGGCGGGATCGTGGCGTGCGTCGTGCTGCTCCGGCGCCGCCTGCCCGAGCATGACGTGCTGCCCCCAGACGAAACGTCTCTCGCGGAGGGGCAGCGCAGTGACCTGCGCGACGCGGTCAGCTCCGGGCGTCGGGCGCTGGCCGGCCTGGACGACGCCCGGGCCGCCATCATCGCCTGCTACGTGGCCATGGAGCGGAGCCTGGCCGCGGCCGGCGCGGACCACGAGGTGGCGGACACGCCCGATGAGTTCCTGGCCCGGGCGGCCGCGGCGGGACTCGTCCGCGGGGCGGCAGCCGGGGAGCTGACCGGGCTGTTCTATGAGGCCCGCTTCTCAGCGCACGAGCTGACCGCGGCCCAGCGTGATGCCGCCCAGGACGCGCTGGAGCTGCTCGCCGCCGACCTGCGAGGTTCATCATGACCGGCCCGGCCGGGGCCAGCTGGCCGCCCCTGCCCGAGCTCATCATCGCCGCCGTGGCGGTGACCGCGACCGCCGCGGCCGGCTACGCCGTGGCCGGTCCCGGTGCGCTCGCGCTGGTGGCAGTGGTGGCCGGGGTGGTCAGCCTGGTCGTGCTGCGCAGCCTGGTGCGCCCGCCGTCGCTGACGACTTCGGCCGAGGACGTCAGCGGCCCCGACCCGGCGGTACCGGCACCGGTGCTGTCGTCCTTCTCCCGCCAGTGGCGGCGGCAGTCCCGGCTGGGCGACGCCCAGGCCTCGATGACGGCCTACGAGGCCGGCCTGCGCGGCCAGCTGGAGCACCTGCTGGCCTCGCGGCTGGCCGAGCAGCACGGCATCAGCCTCTACGACGACCCCGCCGCCGCCCGGCAGGCCTTCACCGGCGGCCGCCCTGGCTATGACAGCCTCTGGCGGTGGGTCAACCCGGCCCGGCCTGCCGCGCCGTCCTCACCTGGCGACCAGCCGGGGATCCCCTACCGGACCCTGGCCCGCCTTCTCGACCGACTGGAGCACCTGTGACGGACAAGATCCTCACCCCTGGCGAGACCGCCCAGCGGTCCGCCCAGGTCCTCGCGGAAGTGCAGCGCGCGGTCGTGGGGCACCGGCGCGCCCTGGAGCTGGTGCTGATCGGGATCCTGGCCGGCGGCCACATCCTCCTCGAGGACCTCCCCGGGCTGGGCAAGACGCTGATCGCCCGGACGTTCGCGCAGGTCCTCGGGCTGGATTTCGCGCGCATCCAGTTCACCCCGGACATGCTGCCGTCCGACGTGATCGGCGCGCCCATGTACGACCAGCGGACCGCGGAGATGCAGTTCCGGCCGGGCCCGGTGTTCACTCAGCTGCTGCTCGCGGATGAGATCAACCGGACCCCGCCCAAGACCCAGGCCGCGCTGCTGGAGGCCATGGGCGAGGGACAGGTGAGCATGGACGGGCAGACCCGCCCGCTCCCGCAACCCTTCGTCGTGCTGGCCACCGACAATCCGATCGAGTACGAGGGCACCTACGAGCTGCCCGAGGCGCAGCTCGACCGCTTCCTGATGCGGCTGCGGCTGGGTTACCTGGACAGCGCGGACGAGGCGGCGATGCTCCAGCGGCGGCTGGATCGACGGGCCGAGAACGCGGTGCTCCAGCAGGTCACCGACGCGCGCGAAGTGCTCGCCATGCGGGCCGCGCTGGAGGATGTGGAGGTGTCGGCCGACCTGATCGACTATGTCGTCGCCCTGGTCCGGGCGACCCGGGAGCACCGGCAGATCCAGGTGGGGGCCAGCCCCCGCGGCGGGCTGGCCATCATCCAGCTGGCCCGCGGCCAGGCCCTGCTGCAGCTGCGGGACTACGTGATCCCGGACGACATCAAGAGCGTCGCGGTGCCCGCACTCGCGCACCGGATCACGCTGCGGCCCGAGCTGTGGGTCCGCCAGGTCCAGCCGGATGATGTGGTGGCCACGCTGCTCGCCAGCGTTCCGACGCCCCGCACCGACCCGTCCGCCGCCCGTGCCTGAACGCCCGCCCGGGCCCGGGCGGGCGCCCGGGCCTGACCGCCCGCCCGGGTCGGGCGGGCCGCCCGCGGGGGACGCCCCGGCCCGGCCGGGCACCGCCGCCCCGCTGGCCGGCCCGGAACACGAATCCACCACGACCGTGTCGTGGCAGTGGAATCTGTCCCGGCACGCGCGCCGCCTGCTGACGCTGGCCCTGGCCGGCCTGGCCCTCGCGCTCGTGACCAGGAGGCCTGAGTTCGCCGGGGTGGCGGCCCCGGCCTTGCTGCTGCTCTCCCCCTGGCGGCCGGGCCGGCCGTCGCACGCCCAGGTGACCACCGGGCTGACGGGGAGCAGGCTGATCGAAGGTGAGCGGGCCGGGGTCACCGCGGAGGTCGCCGGCGCGGAGGACTACACCGCCGCGGTCATCCTGCACCCGGCGCACGAGATCGTCCCGTTGCGTGCTGCGCCGGGGCAGCGGCGCGGCTACGCCGCGGGTCACCGGGTCACGGTGCCGTTCCTGGTGAACCGCTGGGGGCGGCGGCGGGTCGGCACCGCCGAGATCGTGCTGCGTGACCGCTGGCGGCTGGCCGTGGGCCGGGCCCGGGTCGGGCTGCCCTCCCTGGAGTGCTACCCGCGCCCGGCGGCCCAGCGCACCCGCGTGGTGCTGAGCCGCCTGCCCCAGCGGCTCGGCGAGCACTCCGCGCGGGCGCCGGGTGAGGGCGCCGAGTTCGCGGGGGTGCGCGAGTATGTGCCGGGCGACCGGCAGCGCAGCATCAACTGGCCGGCCACCACCCGGCGCGGCCGGCTCCAGGTGAACACGTTCCAGGCGGAACGCTCGCAGGACGTGGTGATCCTGGTCGACACGGCCTGGGATGGGGACGACACCGAACGTCATGTGGTGGATATCGCGCTGCGCGGCGCGGCTGCCGCGGCCCGGGCTTACCTGGACACCCGGGACCGCGTGGGGTTCATCACCTACCGCTACCGGGCCCGGTGGCTGGCCCCGGGCCACGGCCAGCGGCACTACTACCGGATCGCCGAGGCCATGCTCACCCAGGACCGGGACTGGACCGCGGACACCGGGTTTTCCCGGCTGCCGCGGCAGGCGCTGCCCCCCGGCGCGCTGATCCTGGTCTTCACGCCGCTGATGGACCCGCGGCTGGTGGAAACCCTCCGCGACCTTCGCCAGCGCGGCTTCGCGGTGCTGATCGTCAACGTGCTCAACGGGGAACCCAGCGCGGGCCGGGGCCGGGGCGCCCGGCTCGCCCAGCGGATCTGGCGGATGGAGCAGCAGGCGATCCGGTTCTCCCTGCGCGAACTGGACATCCCAGTGGTGCACTGGGACGGGGAGGGGAGTCTGGACCTGTCGCTGGCGCCGCTGACTCGCCGGGCCATGGTGACGCGCCGATGACGTCGCTGACGGACGGGTCCTCACCGGAACTGCGGGCTGCGTGGCGGGTGTGGTGGCGCCGCAGCACCGTCCGGCTCACCGTCGCGGCCGGCCTGCTCGGCGCGGCCTGCGTGGCCTGGGCGGCGTCGCCCCCCGGGTCGCCCGGGCGCGCCGGCCCGGTCCTCACCGTGCTCGCCGCCTGCTGTGTGGCCGGTGGCATCGGCCAGCTGGCCACGGCCACGGTGGTGACGCCCGGGCCCGGCGCCTATCCCGGGCTTCTGGCCCGGGTCGGGCTGAGCGCCCTGGACCGGGTGGGCCGGCTCCCCTGGGCCGAGGGAGTGACCCTCGGCGCCCTGGCCCTGGAAGCTCTGCACCCGGCCCGGCCCTGGCACACCGCCGTGCTCGGCGTGGCTCTCGTCGCCTACCTGCTGGCCACGCACCTGGCCGAGTCCACCGGCGGACCCGGCGAAGCCACCACGGTGCTGCGCAGCCAGGCGCCGGTGCTGGCCGCGGGGCTGGGGTTGCTGGTGCTGGCGGCAGGATCGGCGCTGCTGCCGCCGGCCGGGGCGGGGGTGGCCGGCGGCTGGCTCCGGGCCGCCGCCGCGGTCGCCGCGGTGCTGGCCGCCGCCCTGGCCCTGCCGGTCTGACGCCCCGCGGACAACATCGTGGTGCCTTTGGCCCCGCCGGCGGGGCAAAAGGCACCACGCTAACGGGTGCGGACGTTCAGCGGCCGGCGGCGTACCCCTGCATACCCCGGGGGTTCGCGGCTGCGTAGAGCATCCCCTGATCCCGGGCCACCGCGCTGACCCGGCCCAGCGACCAGGGTGGCCGGACCGTGACCTGGTGCCCCCGGCGGCGCAGCTCAGCCACGACCTGGGCCCCGGCCCGCTCCTCCACGTCCACCGCCTGCGGCCACGATTCGCGCGGGTAGAACGAGGACGGGAAGTGCCCGGTATGGAACGCGGGCGCGTCGATCGCCTCCTGCAGGTTCATTCCGAACAGCACGTGACGCAGGAAGAACGCCAGGGTCCACTGATCCTGCTGGTCCCCGCCAGGCGTCCCGAACGCCAGGTAGGGTTCCCCGTCGCGCAGGGCCAGGCTCGGCGTCAGGGTGGTCCGCGGGCGCTTGCCCGGCGCCAGGCTGTTGGGCAGGCCAGCGGTCAGGGTGAACATCTGGGCCCGGGTGCCCAGGCAGAACCCGAGGCCGGGGATGACCGGCGAGCTCTGCAGCCAGCCCCCGCTCGGCGTGACCGACACCATGTTCCCGAACCGGTCGGCGACATCCAGATGGCAGGTATCGCCCCGC
Source organism: uncultured Actinomycetes bacterium (assembly GCA_963770545.1). Taxonomy (GTDB): domain Bacteria; phylum Actinomycetota; class Actinomycetes; order Streptosporangiales; family Streptosporangiaceae; genus RYN-230. The sequence continues at coordinate 151,683 of CAVYQF010000035.1, forward strand.
AACGGCCTGGCGTCCGAGCGGGTGCCCGGCCCGGTGATCTCCCAGGCTGGTCGGGCCGCGGCCCCGGACTCCTCCGCGGTGGGCTCCGCTGCGGCGGCCCCGTCCGGGACGCGCGGTTCGCCGGTCACATAGCCGGGCAGCCGCGGCTCCGCTCCGCCGGGATGGCCTGGCCGCAGATCCGGGGACGCAGAGGAACCCACCAGGGACCTGCGGGCCGCGGCGTAGGACTGGGACAGCAGGTCGCCCAGGGGGACATGGGCGAACCTGGGATCGCCGTACCAGGCCTCACGATCGGCGAAGGCCAGTTTCGCGCTCTCGACCACGGTGTGGATGAAATCCGGGCCGGCCGGGTCCATCTCGCTCACGCCGAGCCCGTCGAGCAGGGCCAGTTGCTGCAGGAACACGGGCCCCTGGCCCCACGGGCCCGTCTTGCAGACGGTCAGGCCGGCGAAATCCAGCGTCACCGGCGGCTCGGTGCTGGCCCGCCAGCCCGCCAGGTCGGCCGGGCTCAGCAAGGCCCGGTGCCGCTCCCCCGTCACGTCCATGACCTCAGCCCGGTCCAGGTAGGAGCCGATGGCCTCGGCCACGAATCCGTCATAGAACGCGCGGCGCGCCGCCTCGATCTGCACGTCGCGGCCGGGGCCGGCCGCCTCGGCTTCGTCCAGGACGCGCTGGTAGGTCGCGGCCAGGGCCGGGTTGGCGAACCGGGCCCCGGGGGCCGGCACCCCGCCTGCCAGGTAGACCCCGGCCGAGGTGGGCCAGTGATCGCGGAAGATCGGCTCGGCGGCGGCGATGCCCGCGCTCACCCCGGCCGTCATCGGGTAGCCGTCCCGGGCGTACCCGATCGCGTACTGCATGACATCGCGCAGCCGCATCCGGCCGTACCGCTGGAGCAGCAGCAGCCAGCTGCCGAAGGCCGCGGGGACGCAGGCGGCGAGCAGGCCGTTGCCCGGGATCAGGTCCAGATCCAGGGCGCCGAACGCGGCCAGCGTGGCCGCGCCTGGCGCGGGCCCCTGGCCATCCAGCACGAACACGCCGGTCCCGCCATCCCCCGACCCGGCGTCGTAACCGATGATCGGCGCCTCACCGCCCAGCCCGTTCATGTGCGGCTCGACCACCTGCAGCACCAGGCCCGCCGCCACGGCCGCGTCGAACGCCGTGCCCCCGGCCTCCAGCACCGCCATCCCGGATCCGGTAGCCAGCCAGTGGGTGGAAGCGACCATGCCGAAGCTGCCCGCGAGCTGCGGCCGGGTGGTGAACGAGGAGCCCTGCGGCAGCATGAACACTCCTGACGGCGTAGGCCAGCGGCGTGGGCCAGCATGACCGGCGAAGGGAGAGGATCCAGCTGCCATAATCGCTGGACGGGCCCGGCCCGGGCAAACCAAGGGTGCGCGCAACCGGCACGCCGCACCCGGCGTCGTAAGAGTCAGGACACCCCTGGAGGCCCGCTGACGACCCCGCCAGGCCAGCCCACCAGGTAATGCCCACCCGCCAGCCTCACCAGACCATGCCCCCGGCACGCCAGCCCGGCCACACAACAGCCCGCCAAACAAGGGAACCGCCGATGAGACCATCCGCCATCGCTGCCCGGCGACTCAGCGCCGCCGCCGCCCTGCTGTGCACCGGCGCCCTCGCGGCGGCTTGCGGATCGACCAGCAGCAACAACAATGCAGCCGGAAACCAGGCGTCCACCGCCGCCTCGTCAGCCTCCCCAGCCGCCTCGACCGCCGCGTCGAGCGCCCCGCCCACCACGGGACCCACGACCCCGCCCAGCACACCGTCAGTGGCGGCGTGCTCCACATCCGACCTGTCCGGGACCGTGAACACCAGCCAGGGTGGCGCAGCGGCGGGCAGCACCTACTACCCGCTGAACCTGACCAACACGTCCAAAACCTCGTGCTACCTGTTCGGCTACCCCGGCGTGTCCTTCGTGACCGGGCCGTCTGGCAGCCAGATCGGCGAACCCGCTTCCCGCAACCCGGCGGTCACGCCGAGGACGGTCATCCTGAACGCGGGCGGGACGGCCCACGTGACCGTGCAGGTCGTCGACGCGCTGAACTACAGCAAGTCCGTCTGCAAGCCAGTCACCGCGCACTGGCTCAAGGTCTTCCCGCCCGGCCAGTTCACCGCGCTGTACATCAAGTTCACCGCGACGACCTGCTCCGCCAAGCTCCCCGCCAAGCTGGGCGTCCCGCTCACCGTGGACGCGGTCAAGGGCGGTGCCGGCCAGCCCGGCCAGGGACTGTAAAGCGCTGACCCCGGCGCCGGCGAGCACAGCCGGCCCGATAGCGTCAGGGCCATGGATGACCTTCCCCCGCGGGTCCGGGCGGTCTGTGACCTCGATGTCGCCGAGGCCCGCGAGTACAGCGGACGCCACGAGTACGACGGCCGGATCCAGGACCTCTCCCCCGGCGGGGTGCGGGACGGCCTGGCCCGGCTGGCCGAGGCCGCCTCGTCCGGCGAACAGGTCGGCGATCCGCACGACGAGTCCCACCTGGCCGCGTTCGAGCAGCGGGCCCAGGTCGTCTACGGCGAGCTGGAACTGCACCGGAGCAACCCGCTGGCTCATCTGGCCGAGATGGACCTGGCCTGCTACGACCGCGACTACGCCCCCGAGGACGAACGGCAGCGGGCCAAGCTGGCCCACCTGGCCCTGTGGCCGCAGGCGGTGGAGGCGGCCCTGGCCTCGCTGGACCAGGTAAGCGCCCCGGTGGCCACTTCGCTGATCGGAGGCATCCAAGGGCTGGCTGCGGGCATCCCGGCGGACGCCCCGCCCGCCGTGGCCTCGGCCGCCCGGGCCGCGCACCGCCGGCTCGTTGCGCACGTAGAACGTGCGGCCCGGCAGGGCAACCCCGACCCGGCGCTGGGCCCGGCCGGGCTGCGCACCCTGCTCAGCGCGGCCGAGGACATCGACGTCCACCTCGGCGTGCTGGCCGAGCGGGCCGACGCCGAGCGCGACCGGCTGCTGAACCGGCTGGCCGAGGACTGCGCCCGGATCGACGCGAACCGGCCGCCGCTGGAGCTGTGCCGGGACCTGGTCCATGATCACCCGGACGCGGACGGGGTGATCGAGGCGGCCAAGATCGGCACCGATCAGGCGATCGAGTTCACCCGCGAACGGAACCTGGTGCCCTACAACGACGGCGTCTGCCTGGTCGGGCCCGCCCCGGAATCACGCCGCTGGGCCATGGCGATGATGTCCACCGCCGCGCCCGGCGAGCCCGAGGCCCCGTCGTGGTTTTATGTCACGCCGCCCGAGCCCAGCTGGCCGGAGCAAGAGCAAGAGGAATGGCTGGAGGTGTTCAGCGCCACCACCCTGCCCGGCATCGTCGTGCACGAGGTCGCGCCGGGGCACTTCTCGCACGGCCGGGCGCTGCGCCGGGTGGCCGGGCCGGTGCGCCGGACGCTGCACTCCGCCGCGTTCGTGGAGGGCTGGGCGCATTACGCCGAGGAGTTGTGTGTCGAGGAGGGCTACCTCAGCGACGACCCCCGGTTCGCAGTGGGCGTGTGGCTGGAAGCCCTGGTCCGGGTGACCCGCCTGGCCTGCTCGATCGGTGTGCACACCGCAGGCATGAGCGTCGAGGAGGGTGCCCGGCGTTTCGAGGCCGACACGCACCTGGCCGGTCCCGCCGCCCTGTCGGAGGCCCGGCGGGCGACGTTCGATCCGACGTACGGCCGCTACACGTGGGGCAAGCTCGAGATCATGGACCTGCGCGAGCAGGCCCGCAAGCACTGGGGCAACGGCTTCACCCTGCTGCGCTTCCACACCGCGCTGATGGAGCTCGGCTCCCCGCCGCTGGGCTTGCTCGCCACTGCCCTCGACCGCGGCTGACCCGCCGCCACCGCCCCGCGGCTGACCACTCCGCCACCCTATGTGGGGTGTAACTCCCACTCACTTGGGTGCGCCTGGGAGCAATACCACGCCCTGGCCTGCCACTGAACGAGCGGTCCCCGGGGGTTGATCCTCAGGCGGCCGCGCGCAATTATTTGACTATGTCAAAGACTTCGTTGCCTCCGTCAGGTACCGGTACCGGGCCAGCCAGCACCGGGGGCGTGCCGGACGGGCGGGTCCAGGCGGTGCGGGAGTTCAACCGCGTCTACACGAGCATGATCGGCCTGCTGCACGGCGGTTACCTGGATTCGCCCTACTCGCTCACCGAAGCCCGGGTCCTCTTCGAGCTCGCCCAGCCTGGGGAGACCGGGCGCGGCGAGAGCGAGATCAGCACGCTGCGCCGCTCGGTCGATATCGACGCCGGGTACCTGAGCCGGATCCTGGCCCGGTTCGAGGCGGACGGCCTGATTACCCGGCGGCGCTCGGACACCGACGCCCGCCGCCGGGTGATCACGCTGACCAGCGCCGGGGAGCACGCCTTCCGTGGCCTGGACCAGCGTTCCGCGGAGCAGATCAGCACGCTGCTCGCCCGGCTCACCGAGGCCGAGCAGCAGCGGCTGACCGCCGCGATGGCCACGATCAGGGAGATCGCCGGGCCGCGGGACCGCCCGGCCGCGTTCGTGCTGCGCTCCCCGCGGCCCGGCGATCTGGGCTGGGTGGTGCAGCGCAATGGCGCACTGTACGCCCAGGAATACGGCTGGGACGCCAGCTACGAGGCGCTGGTAGCCCAGATCGTGGCCGACTACGCGGGGCGCGCCGACCCCCGCGAGGCCGGCTGGATCGCCGAACTGGACGGCGCGCCGGTCGGCTGCGTGTTCTGCATGCGCAAGGACGACCGCACCGCCCAGCTCCGGCTGCTGCTGGTCGATCCGGGCGCGCGGGGCCTGGGACTGGGAGAGCGCCTGGCCGCCGAGTGCGTCGCGTTCGCCCGCCGGGCGGGCTACCGGGAGATCGTCCTGTGGACCAACGACGTCCTCTCCGCAGCGCGCCGCATCTACCAGCGGCTCGGCTTCGAGCTGGTGGATTCGGAGCCGCACCACAGCTTCGGCCACGACCTGGTCGGGCAGAACTGGCGGCTGAGCCTGGGCTGACGCGGCCCGGCTGCGGCCCGGGCCGGCGTCAGTCCGGTAGGTCGCCGGGAACCACCAGCCCCGTCTCGTAGGCCAGGATCACCGCCTGCACCCGGTCGCGCAGCCCCAGCTTGGCCAGCAGGTGCCCGATGTGGGTCTTGACCGTCGCCTCCCCGACGAACAGGTCCCGGGCGATCTCCGCGTTGCTGCGACCCCGCGCGACCAGGAGCAGGATGTCCATTTCCCGGGCGGTCAGCGAGGCCAGCCGGGAGGGTGCGGGCACAGCTGCGGCCGGGCGGCGCGCGAATGCCTCGATGAGCAGCCGCGTCACCGAGGGAGCGAGCAGCCCGTTGCCGGCCGCCGCCGCCCGGACCGCGGTGATCAGGTCACTGCGGGGCGCATCCTTGAGCAGGAACCCGCTCGCCCCGGAGCGGAGCGCCTCATAGACGTACTCGTCGAGGTCGAACGTGGTGAGCATGACCACCCTCGGGCCCGCCTCCGGGCCACCCCGGGTGATCAGCCGGGTCGCCTCCAGCCCGTCCATCCCCGGCATCCGGATATCCATCAGCACCACGTCCGGGCGCTGGGCCGCCACGGCGGCCACCGCGTCGGCGCCGTTCGAGGCCTCGCCCACCACGCTGATCCCCTCGGCCGCCTCGAGGATGACACAGAATCCCGCGCGGACCAGTTCCTGGTCGTCGGCCACCAGGACCCGGATCGGGGACGGTCGTCCGGCGCCGTTCACCGCCCCGCTCACTGGACTGTTCACTGGGCCGGCAGCCGGGCTGTGACCGCGAACCCCCCGGCGCCGGTGGGACCCACCGACAGGCTGCCGCCGCAGGAGGCGACCCGTTCCGCGATCCCGGCCAGCCCGAAGCCGTCCGACCGGACCAGCGTGGTCCCGTTCGCCCGCCCGCCCGCGACTGCGTTCACAGGACCGTTCCCAGGCTCCTTTACGCCCGGTCCGGTACCCGCCCCCGACCGGGTATCGGTCACGCTCACCGTGACGAAACCGGGTTCGTAGCACAGGCCCACGGCCGCGCGGGCCGCGTTCGCGTGCCGGAGCGTATTCGTGAGCGCCTCCTGGATGATCCGGTACGCGGTGAGATCGACGCTGGGGGCCAGCAGGCATGGCGTCCCCCGGACGGTCAGGTCTACCGCCAGCCCGGTGCCGCGCACCTGGTCCAGCACGGGACCCAGGTCCGCGAGCGACATCGACGGCGCGGTCTCCAGGCGGTCTGCTGGCCCGCGCAGCACCCCGAGCAGCCGGCGCAGCTCAGTCAGGGCCTGGCGGGCCGTATCCGCGATCACCTCCACCGACCGCGCGGCGTCGTCCGGCCGCGCGGGCAGCAGCGAGGAGGCCGCCTCCGCCTGCACCGCCATCAGGCTGACGTGGTGCGCCACGACGTCGTGCAGCTCGCGGGCGATCCGGGTGCGCTCCGCCGCCGCGGCGCGGGCCACGTCGTCGTCCCGCTGCGATTCCGCCCGCTCGGCCCGGCTTTCCGCTTCCTGGATGCTGGCCTGCCGGTTCCGGACGACCACCGCCGCCCCCCAGGCGCCCAGGGTGGTCAGGGCCGACACGACCGCGTCATACGGCTGGGTATGGCCGGGCGACACCTGGGATTCGATGCTGCCGATCACGACCAGGACGATGACCACGCGGCGGACCGCGGGGCGGCAGTAGACCATCGCGGTATAGAACGCGATGGTGTTGGCCAGCGGGAACGGGGCATACGCGAATCCGAGCTGGTCGTACAGGATGCGCGGGATTCCGGCCACGATGAGCACCGCGAGCGGCCATCTCCGGCGCCACGCGAGCGGCACGCATTGGGCGGTGACCAGCACCAGCGCGGCCCAGAACGGGTGGATCTGGCTACGGTAGGGCAGCACCGACGCCACGTTAACCAAGGCCAGGGCCAGGGCCAGGGCCAGGTCCTGGACCCGCGGCGGCAGCGCCGCGGCCCGGGCCGTCAGCCTCGTCAGGACCTGGCTGTTCACGACCTGATCGTATGGCGCGGGGGCCCCGGCGGCATCCTCCCGCCGGCGGAGCCGCGCGGCTCCCTCCCCGGGGGGAGGAAGGCCGGTCCCCACGCCGCGGCTCCGCCACGCTGCGGAGCGCGGGAAATCGCCCCGCCGCCCGATGCCGGCAGGCCTCCCCGGGGCCGACGATGCTGGCATGCAGCAGAACTCGCTCACGGGAAGCGCACTCCCGTCCCGGCCGCGTCCCGGCGGGCCGGATACGGCCCCAGAAGCCGCCGGCCTGCTGGCCCGCGCGCGCCGCTCGCCGCGGCTGGGTGTCACCGTTGTCGCCGCCGCGGCGTTCGCGGTCGAGATGGCGGTGAGCGCCCGGTATGGCTATCACCGTGACGAGCTGTACTTCGCCGAGGCCGGACGGCATCCTGCGTTCGGGTACGTGGATCAGCCGCCGCTGACCCCGCTGGCCGCGCGTCTCGCGGCGCTGCTGTTCGCCAACTCCCTGGTCGGACTGCGGGTGCTGCCCGCGCTGGGGCTCAGCGCGCTGGTCCTGCTCACCGCGGGCATGAGCCGCATCCTCGGCGCCGGGCGGGCCGGCCAGGTCCTTGCTGCGGTGTGCGCGGCCGGCTGCGCCGAGTACCTGGGCGCCATGCACCTGCTCACCACGACCACACCCGACTTCGTGGCCTGGGCGATCCTGCTGTACCTGGTGCTCCGGCTCCTGGAGAGCGGCGAGCCCCGCTGGTGGCTGGCCATCGGGCTGTGCGCCGGGGTGGCCGCCGAGGCTAAGTGGACGATCTGGTTCCTGGTCGCGGCGGTGATGGCCGGCTTCGCGGTCACCCCGCAGCGGCGGCTGCTGCGCAGCCGGTACCTGCTGCTGGGTGCGGTCATCGCGGCGGCGCTGACGGCCCCGGACCTGATCTGGCAGGCCGCGCACGGGTGGCCGAACCTGGACGTGTTCCGCGCGTTGCACACCGCCGCGGGCCATAACCGGGCGACCTACTGGCAGGCTCAGATTCTGTTCACCGGCCTGGCCCTCACCCCCGTCTGGGTGGCTGGGCTGGTCTGGGGCCTGCGCAACGACTCGGCCCGCCGGTTCCGGCCGGCCGTGATCGGGGGCGCGCTGGCGATCGCGGCGCAGTTCTTCCTGGGCGGCAAGGCGTATTACCCCGGTGGCGCCTACACGGTCCTGCTCGCGGCCGGCTCGGTGCCGGCCGGGCGGTGGCTGTTCTCCGGGCCCGGGCGGCGCTGGGGCCTGCTGGCCGCCGGTGCGGTCGTGACCCTCGCGGCCGTGCCCATCGCCATCCCGGTGCTGCCGGCGGTCACCCTGCACACGGTGCCGTTGCAGACGATCAACTACGATCTGGCCGAGACCATCGCGTGGCCGCGCGAGGTGGCACTGATCGCCCGCGAGTATCACGCACTGCCCGCCGCACAGCGGGAGCGGACCACGATCCTGACCGGCAACTACGGCGAAGCCGGGGCGGTCGACCGGTACGGCCCGGACTTCGGTCTCCCCGCCGCCTACAGCGGCAGCAACAACTTCTGGCTGTGGGGGCCGCCGCCGGCCGCGGACCACTCCGCGATCGCGATCAGCCTGGACCCATCCTTCCTGCGCCGCGAGTTCCGGCACGTGCGCCAGATCGCCACGTTCTACAACGGCCTGGGAGTCCAGAACGACGAGCAGGGCGCGCGGGTCTACCTGGCCACCGGGCTCCGGGAATCATGGGCCCAGGCCTGGCCGGCCTTCCGCGACTACGCCTGACCACAGGCGCCCCGCGGCCGGCACTTCGGGGGCGGGCCGCGGGGACGCGCGGTCCGGGCCGCCGGCCCCCGGCCGGGCCGCGGGAACGCGCGGTCCGGGCCGCCGGGGCGCCCGGTCCGGGCCGCGCCCCGGACCGGGCCAGGCCGCCGGGCCCCCGCGGGACCCGCGGGGGCCCGGCGGGACTAGCATCGTGAGCGCGCTTCAGACGCGAGGGTAAAGGACTATGCCGCGAATCGATCTGCTGTCCAGGTGGTCACCTGCCAGGCGGGCGGCCCGCATCGCCGTGGCCGCGAGCCTGGTCGTGCTGGCCACGGCCGGCCTGGCCGGGTGCTACACCAAGGCCAGCGCCGCCCCGGCGATCGAGCTGTCCACAGCCGTGGTGCCGCAGCCCTCGGTTCCCGGACGGACCGTCGCGTTCCTGGTCATCCGGAACAACGGCGGCCCGGACCGGCTGATCAGCGCTCGCACCAGCGCGGGCGGCCAGGTCACCTTCAGCACCGCGGGCAACTCGGTCACGCACATCATCCCGGCCATCAGCATCCCGGGCCACAACGTCGTCCGGCTGGCCCCCAACACGGTCCACCTGCTGATCACCGGGGCGAGGGCGATGCACGGCGGCACGGACATCACCCTCACGCTCGTCTTCGCCCACGCCGGGGCCATCTCAGTGATCGCCCAGATCACCAACCCGGAAACCGGCGGCAGCAGCTACTTCCTCAACTAGCGTCCTCACCGGGAGAGGAACCCGCCCGATGCCCAGCCGTCCAGCGCCGTGGCTGTATCACATCGCGACCGTGCCAGACTGGGACCAGGCCCGGCAGGACGGCGAGTACCGGACGTCAACCCGCGGCCGGTCGCTGAGCGAGGAAGGGTTCATCCACGCGAGCACCGCGGCCCAGGTCCTGCCGGTCGCGAACGCGGTGTACCAGGATGAGCAGCAGGATCTGGTCCTGCTGGTACTGGATGCCAGCCGGATCGGAGCCGACATCCGCCGCGAGCCGGCACCGGGCTGGGCGGATCCCTTCCCGCACATCTACGGTCCCCTGGACGTCGCCGCGGTGGTCCAGGCGGTGCCGCTGGAGCGCGACGCAGCCGGGAGCTTCCGCTGGCCTGCCGGTCTGGCCCGCCTGTGACGGGCCTGCCCTCGCCTGGCCGGCCAGTGTCGGACCGCCGGGTGCTCTACGTGATCGTCTGTGCCGCGCCGCCCGCCGCGGACGTGGGCCAGCTGGTCAGCCTGGCTCAGCAGCGCGGCTGGGACGTATGCGTGCTGACCACCCCCTCGGGCCGGCGGTTCACCGACCCCGCGGCCCTGGAACGGCAGACCGGGCACCCGGTCCGCAGCGAGTACAAGCACCCGGGTGAGCCCGACGTGCTGCCGGACCCGGACGCGGTGATCGTGGCCCCGGCCACGGTGAACACCATCAACAAGTGGGCCGCGGGGATCTGCGACACGCTCGCGCTCGGCATCCTGGTCGAGGCGGTCGGGAAGAGGCTGCCGATCGTGGCGCTGCCGAACACCAACCAGGCGCACGCCGCGCACCCCGCGTTCCCCGAGAACGTCGGCAAGCTGCGGTCGTGGGGTGTCTCGGTGCTGTTCGGCCCGGGCATCCACGCGTGGCCCGAGCCCGGGGCCGGCGGCACCGGGCCAGGGCGTTTCCCCTGGTCGGTGACCCTCGATGTGCTTGACGCCAGAACGGCGCAGGCCGAAGACCGCTGAGCCCTCCCGCCCGGGGCCGCGGCTGGTGACCCGGTGGCCGGGGGCCGGGACGCGGACCGGGCTACGCGGTCACCCGGACAGTGACGGCACACTTGCCCTCACGGGTTTCGCGACATATCGTGTGCCAGCAGCGACCCGAAGCCGGAGGGGCTCTATGACGATGCAGGGCGAGGTCCGGGTGGATGGCTGGGCGCGGCGTGGCCGACGGCTGCTGCTGGGGCTGAGCGTGCTCGCCGCCGCTGGGTTCGCGGTCCTGTTCCTGGCCGCGCTGGCCCTGATCCATGGTGGGGCGCTGCAGGCGATACTGCTTACCGTCCTCACCCTGATCGTCGTGTCTACCGTGCTGGCCGCTGTCGTCGGCTGGGTTGCGCTCCGGCTCTGGCGGCGCGGAGCCTGGCTGGAGGCGCTGCCGTTGCTGGTCGGTCTTCCCTGGCTGAGCCGGGTGGTGTGGGCGGCCCGGGTGCTGTGGACCGGCCGCGCGTTGTGGCGCCTGCGCGCCAGCGTCCACCCCGCTCCGCGCCTCTGACCCGGGCGGGCATGACCGATCGGGCCGACGGCCGGCCGCGCCAAGGCCCGTCGCCCGGATCGCGGCTCAGCCGCGCGTGTCCCCGGGAGGATGCTCCGCAAACCACTGCGCGATGCCGGGCATGTGGTCCTCGAAGTTGCCGGGGGCCGAGACGTTGAGCATCCCGGCCCGCTCCGGGCCGCGGTTCTCGAAGTCGTGGGTCACGTTGCCGGGCACCAGGACGAACGACCCGGTGCCTGCCTCGATCCATTCCGTGCCGACTAGCACGCTCACGGTGCCGGCGAGCACGTAGAACACGTCGTCCTCTGGATGTGAGTGCGCGCCGGGCCCCTTGGTGTGCGGTTCCAGCCACCACTCCGAGATCGAATACCCCTCCGCAGTCTCCGCACCGTCGGCCTTGAAGACCGCCGAGATGCGGCCCATCGGATATGCCCGGCCCTCGCCTGGTCCCAGTACCACCGGACGCCGGCCGGACGCGCTGCCGCTGTCGGTCATCATCTCTCCTCCCCTCGGCCCGCCAGGTCAGGGCCCGGCCGCCAGGTCAGGGCCCGGCCGCCAGACCGCTCCCCGGCCACCAGACCGCTCCCCGGCCACCAGACCAGCGCCATGGCCTGCTGCGGGACGAGCCGGGTCCGGGCTCAGGACCGGACCGGAGCCCGCAGCGGCACGACCAGATACCGGAATTCAGCCCCGCCGGACTCCTCAGGCGGCGTCTCACTGGTGATCTGGGCACCCTCGGAGTCAGGCTCCGCGGCCACCCGGGTGATCAGGGCAGGCTTGGCCGGGCTGGTGAACTCGATTCTGAGCAGCCCGGGATCATCCGGCCCTGAGTTCCCCCGGTCCGTTCCGGCCGTCCCGGCTTCGTGCGGGCCAGCTTCCTCGTGGCCATCATTCTTGCGGCCAGCTTCCTCGTGGCCATCATTCTTGTGGCCGGCTTCCTCGTGGCCAGCGTTCTCGTGGCCGGCGCGGCCCGGGCCCTCGGCATGTGACCGGGGTTGGCCCGGCACGGCGGCGGCGGCGAGACCGTCCAGCAGGTAGTGCGGGTTGAACGCGATCACCGGTTCTGTACCGCTGAAATCAGCGGGCACCGTCTCGACCGCCCGGGCGCGGCCCTCGGTCTGCGCCTCGATCAGGACCCGGCCCGGGCCGAACGTGAGCCGGACCGGGCTGGCCCGGTCGGCGACCAGGGACACGCGGCGGACCGCCTCGGTGAACGGCCCGGCCGGCACGTCGGCGCGGCAGCCGAACTCAGTCGGGAAGCGGGACCGGTACCGGATGAACTCACCGCCGATCAGCCGCGTCGTCAGCTGGCGGCCGCCGATCCCGAAGCTGATCATGCCTTCGGCGGGCCGGGGCTCATCCGGCTGCCTGCTGTCCGGCCGGATCGCGGCGGGCGCTCCGGGCCCGAAGGAGATCGACACCGGTACTCCCGGGGTCATCGCCCGGGCCGCATCGGCCAGCGTCCGCGCCGGGACCAGGGCCGCCGCGCGCAGGGCCGGCCGCACCGGTTCCCAGGGCATCTCCCGCACCGCCAGGCGGTAGCGGTCGGTCGCGGCCAGGGTCAAGGCCGCGCCGTCGATGTCCAGGCAGACTCCGGTGAGCATCGGCAGCGTGTCATCGCGGCTCGCCGCCGTCACGACCTGACTGATGGCCGCGCCCAGGACGCCGCCGTCCACCGTGCCGGCCAGCGGCGGCGGCGCGGGCAGTTCCGGGTACTCCTCGGCGGGCAGCGCGAACAGGGTAAATTCCGCGCTGCCGCAGGTCAGATTCACCGTATCGGCGTCCGTGGCTACCTCGACTGCCAGCGCAGGCAGACTGCGGGTGATCTCGGCCAGCAGCCGGCCCGGGACGATCACGGTGCCCGGCTCCCCCACCTCCGCCTCGATCTGCGCCGTCGCGGAGACCTCGTAGTCGAAGCAGGACAGGGTGAGGCCGGTCCCCGCTTCCAGCCGCAGGCCGGACAGCACCGGGACCACCGGCCGGGTGGGCAGGGCCCGGGCCACCCAGGCCAGCCCTTCAGCCAGCACGTCCCGATCGACCCTGATTTTCATGTCCTGCCCTCCGCCATGGCCATCGTCCCGATGGCTCCCGCCTGGCCGCCCGGAGCTGCCGGATGCCGCCAATCCGATACTGGCACGGCATACCGACAGTCCGGGCCGCCAGGCGGCCAGATTGAGCCCGGCCAGAGAGCCCAGCTAACCCCGGTGTCTCACTGACCCCGGCTACACAAGGCCGGGCGGGGCGGACGCCAGGGTGGCCTGAATGGCCTCAGCGAGGGCGCGGGCGGATTCGGCGGTCAGCTCCACAGCCACCCGGGCGGACGGTCCCTGGCCTGGGTTGAGAAAGTCGATGTTCAGCGTGTGCCCGGCGGGGGCGTGCACCGGATGATCGAAATACACGGTCGCCTCGCTCAGCGTGAACCACCCGGCCGAGCCCTTGCCACTGCCCGCCACGTCAACCTTCTCGGTGAGATATGTGCACATGGGCGGTCTCCCCTCAGCCGGCCAGGTAACGGCCGAAAAAGTCCCAGATCTTCTGCCAGCCGTCGTTCGCGGCCTCGGGCCGGTACGAGGGCCGGTTCACCGAGAAGAACGCGTGCCCGGCGCCCTCGTAACTGTGGAACTCGAAGGTCTTGCCCGCCTCGACGAGGGCCTTCTCCAGCTCGTCAACCTGCTCGGGCGAGGGGTGGGAGTCCTCCGCGCCGAACAGCCCGAGCAGCGGGCACGACAGGTCCGGCGTCCGGTCCACGATCGGGCCGACCTTGAGCGGCATGCCCTCGGGGGGCTTGCCGACCACGAACGCGCCGTAGCAGTCCACCGCCGCGTCCAGCGGCAGGCTCACGGCGGCCAGGAACGACTGCCGGCCACCTGAGCAGTAGCCGATCGTGGCCGCCTTGCCGTTGGAATTCGGCATCGCCCGCAGGTAGGCGACCGCGCCGCCCACGTCGCCGACCAGCCGCTCATCTGGCACGCCACCCGCCGCCCGCGCGGTGGCGGCCGCGTCATCCGGACTGGCCCCGGGGGCCTCACGCCAGTACAGATTGGGGCACACCGCGTTGTAGCCGTGCACCGCGAACGTCCTGGTGATCTCCTTCGTCTGCGCGTCATATCCGGGCATGTGATGAATGACCACAACACTGCCGAACGGGCCAGGTCCGAGCGGGCGGGCCAGATATGCCTCTATCTGGTCCCCGCCGGCCCCGGCGAGGCTGATCGTCTCCGCCTGAATCGCGTCATACATGGAGCGCCCTACTTCCTGTACGTCGTGTCTTGCCGCGCTGCACTGTTGCCGGGCCGCCGCCGCATTCGATTGCGGTGCGGCCTGGGCTGTTACTTGTGCCCAGGCAACTATCACATCCTGCCAGGCCTCCCCGGCGGGCGAGGCCAGTGGCAGACTCCTTCCATGACCTACGTAGCTGCCCAGGACCGGTACGAGAAGATGCCCTATCGCCGCTGCGGGCGCAGCGGGATCGAGCTCCCCGCGGTGTCCCTCGGGCTCTGGCAGAACTTTGGCGATGACCGGCCCCTCACGACCCAGCGCGCGATCCTTCGCCGGGCCTTTGACCTGGGCGTGACCCACTTTGATCTCGCGAACAACTACGGCGGCCTTGCACCTGCCGGTTCCCCGCTACTGGGCGACTACGGTTCGCCGTACGGCTCCGCCGAGATCAACTTCGGCCGGATCCTGCGCGAGGACCTGCGGCCGTACCGGGACGAGCTCATCATCTCCACCAAGGCCGGCTACGACATGTGGCCCGGTCCGTACGGTGATCGCGGATCCCGCAAGTACCTGCTGGCCAGCCTCGACCAGTCGCTGAGCCGGATGGGCCTGGACTACGTGGACATCTTCTACAGCCACCGCGCCGACCCGGACACCCCACTCGAGGAGACCATGGGCGCGCTGGCCACGGCGGTCACCTCGGGCCGGGCCCTGTACGCCGGGATCTCCTCCTACTCCGCGGAACGGACCCGGGAGGCGGCCGCGATCCTGCGCGACCTCGGTGTGCCGCTACTCATCCACCAGCCGTCCTACTCCCTGCTCAACCGCTGGATCGAGGAGGAGCTGCTGGACACGCTCGGCGAGGAAGGCATCGGCTGCATCGCGTTCTCCCCGCTGGCCCAGGGACTGCTGACCACCAAGTACCTGACTGGCGTGCCGGAAGATTCCCGGGCCTCGCGCAATGGCTCGCTCAGCCGCGACCAGATCACCGAGCAGACCCTGGCCCACGTCCGGGCCCTCAACGAGATCGCCCGCGGGCGTGGCCAGTCGCTGGCGCAGATGGCTATCAGCTGGACCCTGCGCGATGACCGGGTCACCTCGGCGCTTGTCGGGGCGAGCAGCGTCGGGCAGCTCGAGGAGAACCTCGCCGCCGCGAGCAGGACGTCGTTCACCGCGCAAGAGCTGGCGGCGATCGACCGGCACGCGGTCGAGGCCGGAATCAACATCTGGGCGGCGTCGAGCCAGAGCTGACCTGCCACCGCGGTCAGCCGATTTCGTATCTCCCGCCCGGCGTTACACGTGAAGCGCGGGGGAACGTAGCAGACTAAGGACCATGACAAGCGACGCGGCTGTGGTGGCCGTCATCGTCGCCCTGATGCTCGGGTACTACTTTGCCCGGTGGCGGCGCTGGGAGGGCTCGGCCAAATCGGCCCGGGTGCTGGCCGACGCCGCCTCGAGAGCGGTGTGGAAGGCACGCGCGGCGATGCTGCTGGTCGGAGTCGCCCTGTACGTGGTGCTGCGTATCTGGCTCAAGGGCAAGTGACCCGGGATCAGGCGGGCGGGATTCCCTGGGGGAACTTGAACACCTGGTTCGGGTCGTAGGTCTTCTTGATCCGGGTCAGCCGCGCGTAGTTGGCGCCGTAGTACGCCTGCTGCCAGTTCGTCAGGTCCGGGTCCACGTAGTTCTGGTAGCACTGGCCGCTCGCCCACGGCCGCATCGACGCGTAGAAGGAGCGCAGCCAGGCATGCTGGCGGCCCGCCCCGTTCGCCGAGCCGCCCTCGTTCCAGCTGGTCGAGTACTGGGCCAGGAACAGGGAGTTGCGGTGCACGAACGCGGTCGAGGACGGGCTTGGCCGGTTCAGCGCGCCGCCGAACGCGTCGAAGGCGATCGCGCCGACACCGCCCGCCGCGCCGCGCACCCCGCGCATCCGCTCGATGCCATTCACCAGCGCACGGATGCCCGCAGGCGGGATCTTCCGGGTGAAGAAGTCGGACTTGGCGTAGGACGGAACGCGGACCAGCTTGCCGTTGGGCGTCTGGGACGGCAGATGGCACTCGGACACCGACAGGGTCGCGCAGCCCGCCTCGAGCATCATCGCCTGCTGGTAGGTCCGCTCGGCCACGAACGGCCCGGGCGGTGCGGAACCGACCCGGGAGTACAGGACGCGCAGCAGTCGCTGGCAGGCCGCCACGCTGCCCAGGTAGGTGCCGCCGACCTGGATGGTCGGTGTCCCGCCGCGCTGCGCCGCCGTCATGTGCAGGTTGGACCACAGGGCATCGGGCTGGAAGGGCGCCCAGGATTGCCAGCCCGCCACCACCTTGGCCGCCTGTGACCAGGGCCAGGACAAGAAGAACACGACCAGCCGGGACAGCCGGTGGGTGCGGAACGTGAACGCGGTGGCGATGCCGAAGTTGCCGCCGCCCCCGCCGCGGCAGGCCCAGAACAGGTCGCTGTTGCTCGACGCGCTGCAGTTGCGGATCGTGCCGTCGGCGGTGACGATCTGCACCGACTCGAGGGCGTCGCTGGTCAGCCC
Organism: uncultured Actinomycetes bacterium; assembly: GCA_963770545.1. Classification (GTDB taxonomy): domain Bacteria; phylum Actinomycetota; class Actinomycetes; order Streptosporangiales; family Streptosporangiaceae; genus RYN-230. The sequence continues at coordinate 168,380 of CAVYQF010000035.1, forward strand.
GTAGGCCCGGCCCAACACCCCGACCCCGCCGCCGAGGGCGAGGCCGGCCACGCCCACCGTGGGGCACGAACCGCCCGGCACGGCCAGGCCGCGCGCGGCCAGCCGGTTGTACAGGTCGATCAGGTGCAGGCCGGTGCCGACCCGGACCTTCTGGCCGCTCCCGACCTGGAACGAGTTCATCGCGGTCACGTCCACCATGAGCCCGGTCGTGCCGGGCGTGCTGGACCAGCCCGCGTAGCTGTGCCCGCCCGACCGGGCTGCGACCGGCAGCCCGAACTTGCGGACGAAGGCCAGGCAGGCACTCACATCGCGGGGATTGGCACAGTAGGCAATGCCAGCCGGCCGCTTGTAGTCGAACCTCGGGTCGAAGAGTTCCTTCGCGGTCGAGTAGGTCTTGCTCGCCGGGCGGATCAGCTTGTGGGTGGACAGCGCGCTGCGCAGCGCCATCCAGTCCGCGTTCCCCGGGACAGCCTGCGGTGCCGCGGCCCCCCGGTGACCATGCCGGAGCATCCCGGCCAGCGGGATGCCGCCCGCCGCGACCCCGGCCATCGCCAAGAAGCGGCGCCGGCCCGGCCCGGGCTCCTCCCCGGGCGGTCCGCTGCCCGGGAGCCACTCGCTCCCCGGGGATAGCCCGCTCCCCCGGGAAAGCTCGCTCCCCGGCGACTCGGGGACCTCCCCCGTCCAGGGGCCGAAGCCCGCCTCGTCGTCATACGGCCGGACTTCGCTGTCCATGGACGCCCCCGGTTCCCACCCAGCTTCCCGCTCGTCGCGGCCCGGCAGGCTGGCCATTGGGCACGGCGAGCGGCCCCGATACTCATACAGACGCTAAACATCATGCTCAGGTTGGGCAGCGACATAACGCCCAGCAAGGTGTTCGTTGCGGAAAAAGAATTTGACTTACTCAAGCAATCCAGCCTATGTTTGAGCTACTCAACTATTGAGCGGCTCAGGGGCTGTGCCGCAAGAACCCGGGGGGAGGCAGGAGGCATCATGTACCAGAGTTCGGAAGAGACCCAGCTCGACCTGGACCTCCTGGATGCCCTGGCCGGGCTGATCTCCCGGCTGCTGGCCGAGGGAGAGGCGCTGGCCAAGGACTTCGGGGTCCCGGCCTTCTTCATCAAGGCGCTGCACCTGATTGACGCCCCGCTGGCCATGAAGGAACTGGGCCAGCGGATGCACTGCGACCCCTCGTTCGTCACCAGCATCGCGGACATGCTCGAGAAGCGGGGCCTGGCGGTCCGTGAGAGCGATCCGGCGGACCGGAGGGTGAAGCGGCTGGTCCTGACCAGCGCGGGCCTGGAGATTAAGCACCAGATGGAGGAGGCCATGCTGGAGCGCTCGCCCTGGCGCCAGTCCCTGACCGGCGAGGAGCGCGCCACCCTGATCTCCCTGATCCACAAGATGGCGCCGCCACTGAGCGCCACCAACCCCGCCGACTGCCCGGCCGAGGAGGTGACTAACTTCCTGGCCACTGCTGCTACTCCCAAGGTCGGCTGACCAGCCGCACCGAATAGCTCCTTCGCCGCGGTGCAGCGGCCGGAGCGCGCCGATGAGTGGCGGCCTCTCTCTTCGTCCCCCATACGTACGCACGCGGCGGAGCCGCCGCGGCCTTGGTTAACTATGTCCCGACAAGGAGACGGCATGAGCTCCACACAGCCCGCGGCCGGGAGCGCCACCGCACGTGGCGCGGCTGCCGGCCCTGTTCAACGACATCTGGGCCTGGCCCTGGTCGTTATCGCTACCGCACAGCTGATGGTGGTGCTTGACGCGACGATCGTCAACGTCGCGCTCCCCCATGTCCAGCACGCCCTCGGGTTCTCCGGCACGGGCCTGGAATGGGTCGTGAACGCCTACGCGCTGACGTTCGGCGGCTTGCTGCTGCTGGGCGGCCGGGCCGGTGACATCCTGGGCCGGCGCCGCGTGTTCATCGCCGGGATCATCTTGTTCTCGGTAGCGTCCCTGCTCGGCGGGTTCGCCACCACCCAGGCGTGGCTGCTGGCCGCCCGGGCATTGCAGGGGGTCGGCGGCGCCATCGTCGCCCCGACCGCGCTGTCGCTGATCACCACCACCTTCCCCGAAGGGCCCCCGCGCAACCGGGCGATGGGCGTCTACGCCGCGATGAGCATCGGCGGCGCCGCGGTCGGCCTGATCGCCGGCGGCCTGCTCACCACCTACCTGTCCTGGCGCTGGGTGCTGTTCGTCAACGTCCCGATCGGCGCCGTCGTCGCGATCCTCGCCCCGCGGGCTTTCGCCGAATCACAGCGGCGGCCGGGCCGGTTCGACTTCCCGGGCGCCATCACCAGCACCCTGGGGCTGGCCGCCCTGGTCTACGGCCTGACCAGCGCAGCGACCACCCCCAACGGTGTCTCGCACTGGGGCGACACCAAAGTCATCGCCTCGCTCACCGCCGCGGTCGTGCTGCTGGTGACCTTCGTCATCATCGAAGCACGCAGCCCGCACGCCCTGATGCCGCTGCGGATCTTCCGCAACCGCAACCGCTCAGCAGCCAACCTGATCATGCTGTGCATCGGGACCGCGATGTTCGGGATGTTCTTCTTCCTGACCATCTTCGTCCAGACCGTCTGGGGCTACAGCGCCCTGAAGTCCGGCATCGCCTTCCTGCCCATGGTCGCGACCATCATGGTGATGGCCGGGGTCAGCGCCCAGCTGGTACCCCGGATCGGCGCCCGCCCGCTGCTGATCGCCGGATCGGCGATCGCCGCCGGCGGGATGTTCTGGCTGTCACGGATCACCGAGCACAGCACCTACACCACCGGGCTGCTCGGCCCGCTGATCGTCACCGCCGCCGGGCTCGGCATGCTGTTCATGCCCGTCACCCTGATCGCCTTGTCGAAAGTCCCCGACCGCGACGCCGGGCTCGCCGCCAGCCTGCCCAACGTCGGCCAGCAAGTCGGCGGCTCGATCGGGCTGGCCCTGCTCGGCACCGTGGCCTGGACCGTGGTGGCCAACACCGCCCGGCACTCAGCCGAAACCGCCAAGGCCGCCGCCGCGACCGCCGCCAAAGCCGGCCACCCCATGCACCTCAGCACCTCCGAAGCCAAGGCAGCCGCCCTGGGTATCTACCACCACGCGCTCGCGGTCGGGTTCTCCCGCGGGTTCGAAGTCTCAGCCGGGATCATGGTCATCGCCCTGACCGTGGTGCTCGCCGCCATCCGGGTCACGCGCGCCGACCTGGCCGGGGCCCAGACCCAGCTGGACAGCCCGGCTGGCGACGCGGTGCCCCGGGAAGCGGTCGAGGTTGAGTTAAGGTGACCGGCGCGGTCTGGCTGGCTGCGTTACCGGAACACGACGATGGCCGGCGGGAGAAATCCCGCCGGCCATCGTGTGCCTGCAGGCCTGCCGCAGCGCCTCTGCGCGGGCTGGGGCCCATAAGGACATCGCTCTGGGGGCGAGACTCGAACTCGCAACCTAGCGGTTAACAGCCGCTTGCTCTGCCGATTGAGCTACCCCAGATTAAGGCGGCAACGCTGGCCGGATCATGAACCCAGCCAGCGCTTTGCGCCGCGCATAAGGGTAGCGCACCCAGGGCCGTACCCGTGGCGGTGCCACGGCGCAGCCGGACGGGGAGACACGCGGCGCAGCCGGACGGGGAGACACGCGGCGGGGGCGCGGATCAGGGGCGCGGGGCGGGGGCTGTTATTTGCCGGCGCGTAACCTGGAGTACGGCTGAACATCAGGGGAAGGTCCACTCTGGCGCAGTCGACACCGTTGAGAGAGGTAGCCACATGCGGTACCGGTTCACGTTCTTCGCCGGCCTTGCCGTCGGTTTCATCGTCGGCGCGCGGGCGGGCCGGGAGCGTTACGAGCAGTTGAAGAAGCTGGCCCGCAAGGCCGCGGACAGTCCAGCGATGCAGCAGGCGGCCGGGGCCGCGCAGGCCCAGGCGGCCGGCCTGGCCAAGTCGGCCAAGGACAAGGCGATGGAGCGAGTTCCCCGGCTGACCGAGAAGGCCAAGAACACGGTCGCACCACTCGGTGAGCATGTCCCGGGTTTCCGGGCGCGTGAAGCCAACGGCCACTCTGAAGGTGGCACGTACAGCAGCACGCCCGGCACCCCGGGAACAGGCAGCTAGCCACCTGGCTGGCCACCGCAGGTGGCCGGGAAGCCAGCCCAGCGGCCCGCTGGCCGGGGTATTCGGCCGGCGGCCCGTTTTGGCATCCTGGGCGACCTTATCCACAGGCCCTGACCAGGGCAAACGTCCACTCCAGACTGCCCTGTTGTGATTTGTTTTGATCACTATTGCCAACGGTATAACCAGCGCATGAGTCCACTATCCGGGGTACTAGGCGAAGCCTGGACGTATTACAAGCGTTTTGCGGCCCATTTCCTGGTCATCGCCTTCGTTATCTATGTAGCAGCTGGCATCATCGCGGCGTTGCTCGGCCTGGCCGGCAGTATCGGCCTGTTCCTGGGCTGGATCGTCAGCGTGGTGGCCGCCTTCTTGGTTCAGGCCGCCTTGGTCAAGGCGGTGCAGGACGTCCGGGACGGCCAGGTCGACCTGAACCTGGGCGAGACAGTGCGCGCGGTGCTGCCGTTCCTGGGCACGGTGATCATCGCGTCCATCCTGGCCGGGATCGGGATCGCCATCGGGTTCGTGCTGATCATCGTGCCCGGGCTGATCCTGCTGACCTTCTGGTCGCTGATCGTGCCCAGCATCGTGGTCGGCGGGGAGGGCGTGTTCGGCTCGTTCAGCAAGAGCTGGCGGACCGTCCGCGGCTACGCATGGCACGTGTTCGGCACCTACGTGCTGGTGTTCCTGATCCTGATCGTGTTCGACATCGTGATCGGCCTCATCCTGCTGTTCCTGCCCGGGGCGGCCAGGAACGCGATCAGCAGCATCGTGTCCGGCACCCTGGTCGCGCCCTTCCTGGCCCTCGTGGTGACGCTGGTCTACTACCGGCTCACCGCGGCGCACGAAGCGCGGGGCGGCCCGGGTGAGGCCCAGTGGCCGCCCGCCGGGCCGGACGCCACGTATCCGGGGCCGGGCACCGGGCCAGGTACGGCCTACCCAGGGCCAGGCTCCGCCTACCCGGGGCCAGGCTCTGCCGGCCCGGGCGCGGGTCCCGCCTCCCCGGGGCCGGACGTGCCGCCCGCCGGCCCGGCTCCCACCGGGCCGGGTGTCCCGCCCACGGAACCCGGCGCCCCCGCCTAACGCCGGCGGCGCCGTAGCGTAAGCGGCCCCACCCGGCCCTGAACGGGGCGGGCGGGGCCGATCACGCTTCAGATACGGGCTAGCAGTCGCTAGCCCAGGTACTCCCGGAGCATCTGGGCCCGGCTGGGGTGGCGGAGCTTGGCGAGCGTCTTCGACTCGATCTGGCGGATCCGCTCGCGGGTGACACCGAACTCCCGGCCAACCTCTTCCAGTGTCCGGGGATGCCCGTCCATCAGGCCGAACCGGAGCTGGATGATTTTCTGCTCGCGCGGGGAGAGGGTGTCCAGGATCTGCTCGAGCTGGTCCTGGAGCATGATGAAGGCCGCGGCTTCGATCGGCACCACGGCGTCCGCGTCCTCGATGAAGTCACCCAGGTCAGAGTCTTCCTCGCCGATCGGGGACTGCAGCGAGACAGGCTCCTGGGCGATCCGCTGTATCTCGGCCACCCGGTCCGGGGCCAGGCCCATCTCCGCGGCGATCTCCTCCGGCGTGGCCTCCCGGCCCAGATCCTGGTGCAGCTGGCGCTGCACCCGCGCCATCTTGTTGATCGTCTCCACCATGTGCACCGGGATCCGAATGGTCCTGGCCTGGTCCGCGATGGCACGCGTGATGGCCTGGCGGATCCACCAGGTGGCGTACGTGGAGAACTTGTAGCCCTTGGTGTAGTCGAACTTCTCGACCGCCCGGATCAGGCCCAGGTTGCCCTCCTGGATCAGGTCCAGGAAAACCAGCCCGCGCCCGATGTACCGCTTGGCGATGGACACGACCAGCCGGAGGTTGGCCTCAATGAGACGCTGCTTGGCCCGCAACCCGTAGTCGGCCAGCTCGCCGAGTTCCGCGTAGTGCGCGTCCAGCACCGGGAACCCGCCCTGCAGCTTCTCCTCGGCGAACAGCCCCGCCTCGATGGATTTTGCCAGCTCCACCTCGTCCTGCGCGGTGAGCAGCGGTACCCGGCCGATCTCACGCAGGTAGATGCGGACGAGGTCGCCGGTGCCCGCGCGCGTCGAGGTGTCGGCGGGGACGTCCCGGGGGGCGTCGTGCACTTCCTCGGCCGGGGGATCGACGATCTCGATGCCTTCGTCGGTGAGCAGGCGCACGACGTTGTCGAAGGCATCGGCCGGGAGGTCTGCGGCATCGAGCGTGGACGTGATGTCTGCTGCGGAAACAGTGCCGCGTTCCCTGGCCCGTGCGACCAGCTCCGCCACCTGTTCCGCTGACAGACCGCCACTGGGAAGTAACGTAAGGGTCACGCAGACCAGTGTGCGCTACGAACCCCGGGTAACGGTGGCGTTAATTTTGTCACCTATTGGTAAGTAACGCATTCAGCGTTCCGGCCGATGTGCGCGGCGGTCTGCCCGGCTCACCTGCCACAACAGCCCGAGCGGATGACAGCCGACGCAGCAGACCTGCCCGGCACACGCCCGAAGTTCGGCTCGCCGGGACCAGAAAGCCCGCTTCCAGGCCGGCTTGCAGCGCGCGCTACAGAGCGCCCGAAGCCCGCTCCAGGAGCGCCTTCCGGCGCTGCTCCAGCGCCACCAGATCGCCGAACGTCCGGTTGTAGTCGCTTTGGCCATCGGTCGGGTTCAGACGCTGCAGACGCGATTTCAGCGTGGAGATCTGCCGGCTCACCGCCAGTTCCCCGACCCGGGCCAGTACTTCCTCGGCATACCGGGCGTCTGCCTCGCCGTCCGCCCGTGGCGTCTCCACCGGCTCCACGGCGAGCCGGGTGACGAACTCCCGGGCCCGGTCGTTCGGGGCCGCGTCGATCAGGCGGGCGGCCCACTCCCGGTCGGTCCCGGCGCCCGTCACTCCCCCGCAACCGGCGATCAGCTCGCGGACCGAGCCGTGCACCGGCACGCTGAAATCATCCTTCTGCAGCATGTCGAAGACCGGGCCGCACAGGGCCGGGCGCTGGATGGCCAGCTTGAGCGCCTGGCGTTCCAGGTTGACCACCGGGTCGTTCGCGTCGTACGGGTTCCCGTCCGCAGCGTCCCGGCCGGGTGCGGTCCGTGCTGGCGCACCGCCCGGCCCAGTCCCCCGGGCCGGTCCGCCGCCGCCCCGCCGGGCGTCCTGACCGGTTTCGTGCTCGCGGACCCGGGCCAGCACGAACTCCTCGTTCAGCATCCCGAGCCAGCGGTCCAGGCTGACCGCATAACGGTCACGCAGCCCGCGGTCCTTGATCCGGGCGATGATCCGGGCTGCCGTGTCCAGGGCCGCCAGCCGTCCCTCGTTGGTGTCCAGGTTGTGCTTGGCCAGCTCACTGCGGATGGCGAACTCGAAGACCGGGAGCCGCTGCGCGACCAGGTCCCGCACGGCCTGGTCGCCCTGCTTCAGCCGCAGGTCACACGGATCCAGGCCGTCCCGCTGCACCGCCACGAACGTCTGGGTGACGAAGTGCTCCTCGAGGTCGAAGGCCCGCAGCGCCGCGCGCTGGCCGGCCGCGTCCCCGTCGAAGGTGAAGATGACCTCGCCGCGGAACTGGTCGGCGTCCATCAGGAGCCGGCGGAGGATCTTGATGTGCCCGTCGCCGAATGAGGTGCCGCTCGTGGCCACGGCAGTCCCGACGCCCGCCAGGTGGCAGGCCATCACGTCGGTGTAACCCTCGACGATGACCGCCTGGCGGCGCGCGGCGATCTCGCGTTTGGCCAGGTCCGCCCCGTACAGCACGGTGCTCTTGCGGAACAGGGGGGTCTCCGGCGTGTTCAGGTACTTCGGGCCGTCCTCATCCGGGTTGAGCTTACGGGCGCCGAACGCGATCACGTCCCCGGTCAGGTCCCGGATCGGCCACATCAGGCGGCCGCGGAACCGGTCCATGGCCCCGCGGCGGCCCTGGCTGGCCAGTCCCCCGGCCAGCAGTTCCTGCTCGGTGAAGCCCCGGCCGCGCAGGTGCCGGGTGAGCGCCTCCCACTCGGCCGGCGCGTACCCCACCCCGAAGTGCTCCGCGTCGGCCAGCGTGAAGCCGCGCCCGGTCAGGAACTCACGGCCGGGCGCGGCGGCCGGTGAGTGCAGCCGCTCGGCGTAGTACTCCGCGGCGGCCTGATGCGCCTCCAGTAGCCTGCGGCGCTGGCTGTGCTCCCGGCCCGGCACCTGGCCGCCCTGCTCGTAGCGCAGGTCGATGCCGGCCCGGGCGGCCAGCCGCTCCACCGATTCCACGAAGGACAGGCTGTCGATCTGCTGGATGAACTTGATGACGTCGCCGCCGTTGGCGCAGGAGAAGCAGTACCAGAGGCCGCGGGCCGGGGTGACGTTGAACGAGGGTGTCTTCTCATCGTGGAAGGGGCATAGCCCCTTCAGCGATCCGCCGCCCGCGTTACGCAGCTGGAGGTACTCTCCGACGACCTCATCGATGGCTGACTTCTCGCGGACGAGTGCGATGTCCTCATCGCGGATCCGGCCCGCCACTGGCACCCTCCGCCGCTCGCCACTGCTCCCCGTCGCGGCGAGTCTAGTCCTGGCGGCCGACACCTGCCCCGCGCCGCGCGCGGCCCGGCGGCGGATCCCCATGATCACGGTCAAAAAGGGGTGCAGGGCGTCCTGACCGTGATCATGAAGCGCGGCACCCCCGGGGGCCGGCAGCCTGTCGGCGGGCAGCCTGTCGGCGGGCAGCCCGGGAACCCGATGAGGTAGCGTCGCGACGTGCGCGGCCGCCTGGTCCTGTGGGATGTGGACCACACACTGATCAACGCGGGCCGCGCCGGCTGGCGGGTGTACCAGCTGGCCTTCGGTGAGATGTTCGGCCGTGACGTGCCCGCCGCCCCGTCGATGGCCGGGCGTACCGACCGGGCCATCGCGCTCGAGGCCCTGGCCCTGGCGGGCGTGCCGCACCCCCGGACCCAGGTGGATGCCTTCCAGCGGCTCCTCGCGCAACTGGCCCCCGACGTCACGGACCTGGTCAGGGAGCAGGGGCAGGTCCTACCGGGCGCCGCCGAGGCCGTCAGGGCGCTGGCTGCCCGGCCCTGGGACGGCGGTCCCCTCGTGCAGTCGGTGCTGACCGGCAACATGCGGGTGATGGCCCAGGTGAAGCTGGGCGCCCTCGGCCTCGACCGCCACCTGGACCTGCAGGTGGGTGCTTACGGCGACGCCCACGAGATCCGGGGCGACCTGGTCCCGCTGGCCCGGGCCAGCGCCACGTCGGCGTACGGGGCGGATTTCAGCGGGACGGCCACGGTGCTGGTCGGAGACACGCCCCTGGACGTCGAGGCGGCGCAGGTGGCCGGGGCCCGGGCCGTGGCGGTCGCGTCCGGCGAATTCTCGGTGGCCGATCTCACGGCGTCGGGCGCCGATGCCGTCCTGTCCGATCTCCGCGACACCGCCGCGGTGCTGGCCGCGATCCTCCCTGCCTGACCGTCCCGGGTCGGGCGGTCCCCGACCCGGGCTGTCCTCACCCCGTGCCGGCCGCGCCGGTTCCTGATTTCCCCCGGCTCCACCATGCTGTGTATCGCGACCTGGCTAACGCACGGCGAAGGAGTCCCCTCGATGATCATTGATTGTGCTCACTACCAGGACGGCCGCAGGCGGGAGGAGGGGCCGGTCTCGCTGGAGGAGGCCGCAGCCAGGCGCGCCCAGGGCGGATTCGTGTGGCTCGGGCTGTTCGAACCCGGGGTGGAAGAGCTGGATCAGGTCCGTGAGATCTTCGGGCTGCACGAGCTGGCGGTGGAGGACGCGCAGAACTTTCACATGCGGCCCAAGATCGAGCAGTACGAGGGTGACGTGCGCCTGGTCATCCTGCGCACCGCGCGCTACGACGACGAGGCGGAGGACGTGGAGTTCGGCGAGATCAGCGTCTTCCTGGCGCCCACCTTCGTGATCACGGTGCGGCAGGGGGTGGCGAGCGAACTCCGGGAGGCCCGCCAGCGGCTGGAGCAGCGGCCCGAATTGCTCAAAGCGGGCAGTACCTCGGCGCTGTGGGCCATCCTGGATGAGGTCGTGGACGGGTACGCGCCGGTCGTGGCCGGGCTCGAGAACGACATCGACCAGATCGAGGCCACTGTTTTCTCCGGGACCGTGGCCCCCACCGAGCGGATCTACTCGCTGCGCCGCGAGGCCACCGAGTTCTACCGGGCCGTTCATCCGCTGCTCGGCGTGGTCTCCGCGGTAAGGCGAACCGTCGAGCCGAATCTGAAACCCTATCTGCGTGACGTCCAGGACCACCTGCTGTTGGTCGACGAGGAGGTCGCGGCCCAGCGTGACCTGCTCGGCACGGTGCTGGAAGCCAACATGGCGGTGATCTCGGTCGAGCAGACGCAGGTCAGCGTCCGGCAGAACGCCACCATCGAGCAGCTCACCATCCTGGCCACGGTATTCCTGCCGCTCACGTTCGTCACCGGGTTCTTCGGCCAGAACTTCGGCTGGCTGGTCCGGCACATCAGTGGCCCGGCCGAGTTCGTCTTCTACGGGATCGGCGGGCTGATCGTGCCCCTGGTGCTGCTGTTCTTGTGGCTGCGGCTCCGCAGGCCGGATCCGGACACCAGCGCGCCGGCCAAGGCCGGCCCGCGGCTGCAGACCGCACCCGAAGGAGGGGACCGCTGAGCAGGAGCAGGTCCCGGCCACGCGGTCACGGCCGGCCGTCGGGCAGACTGGGGGTCATGGCCCGGGCGCCATGGACAGCGGAAGTGTCGGAGTCGGTGCAGGCGGCTCCGGCGGCGCCGCTACGCGGCCTGGTCGCCTGGTACAGCGGATACCGGCAGGCGGGCCTGCCACCAGGCCGGCACCGGGGACTTCCCTCGCCCTACCTGACCCTGATCATCACCCTGGATGACCCGCTGACCGTCTCGGCGCACCCGGATCCCGCCGACCCGCCGGGCGATTACGTGACCCTGGCGGGCGGCTTGCACACCACGCCGGCACTGATCACCCACCCGGGCCGCCAGTCCGGCATCCAGCTTGCCCTCAGCCCGCTCGGCGCCCGGGCCCTGCTTGGCCGGCCTGCGGGTGAACTGGCCGGAATCGACGTGGACGGCTCTGAGGTCCTCGGGGCCATGGCCCGCGAACTGCACGAGCGGCTCCGCGACGCAGGCACCTGGGCCGCCCGGTTCGCGCTGCTCGACCAGATCCTGCTCGACCACGCCGACCTGGACCAGCAGGTGGCCCCGGACGTCACCGAAGCCTGGCGGCTGCTGACCTGCAGCAGGGGCAGGATCCAGGCCGGGGAACTGGCCCGGCGGGTCGGCTGGAGCCCCCGCTACCTCCAACGCCGGCTGCTCACCGAGACCGGCCTGACCCCGAAGGCCGCCGCCCGGGTGACCCGGTTCGACCGGGCCCGGCGAGCACTGCAGCGCCAGGCCACCGGCCCAGGCGAAGCCACCCTGGCCCGCCTGGCCGCGGAGTCCGGCTACTACGACCAGGCCCACCTGGCCCGGGAGTTCCGCGAGCTGGCCGGGTGCCCCCCGTCAACCTGGCTGGCGGAGGAGTTCCGAAACGTCCAATCCAGCCCAGCCGCCCAGCGCGCAGACTACTGGTCATGAGCGATAACACCCCGCCACCCCAGGTGTGGCCCACTCTGCGGGCCCGCGACGCGCGGGCCCTGATCCGCTTCCTCGTCAACGCGTTCGGCTTCGAGGAGACCGTGGTCTACGGCGACGGCGACGTCGTCCACCATGCGCAGCTGTCCTGGCCGCCCGGCGGCGGCGTCATGCTCGGCTCGGTCCGGGAAGGCCAGGCGGAAGACAGCTGGCCGGTGCCGCCCGGCACCTTCGGCGCCTACGTGGTCACCGACGACCCGGACGGCGTGTACGCCCGGGCCACCGCGGCCGGCGCGGAGATCATCGACGGGCTGCACGAGACCGACTACGGCTCCCGCGACTTCGCAGCCCGCGACCCGGAAGGCAACCGCTGGTCCTTCGGCACCTACCGCGGCGAGCCCCGCAAATCCGGCTGACCCGGCGGGCACCCGCGAGGCGGCCGCCGAGGCCGTCGCGGCAGCCTGCGGGATCTAGGTGGTGCCGGCCCTCGTCGTCACCGGGACCGCGAACGAGCGCCGGTCCCCCGCCCAGCCAGAGCGGGGCAGCTCGCCGGCCAGCCGCTCCAGGTCGGCCGGGCTGAGCCGGACTCCCGCCGCGGCGGCGTTCTCCGCGATCCGGTCCGGGCGGCGGCTGCCCGGGATCGGGACGACGTCCGGGCCCTGGGCGAGCAGCCAGGCCAGGGCGAGCTGGCCCGGGGTCAGCCCGAGCGCCGCCGCCAGGTCGCGCAGCACGGCCACATGACGCAGGTTGCGGTCCAGCGCCGGGCCGTGGAACCGCGGGTCCGCGCGGCGGAAGTCGCTGCCATCGATATCCGCGGCGCCGAGGGTGGCGGTGAGCAGGCCGCGGCCGAGCGGGCTATAGGGCACCAGCCCGATACCCAGCCGCCGGGCGGCCGGCACCACGTCGTCCTCCGGATCGCGCCACAGCAGCGACCACTCGAACTCCACCGCGCTGACCGGGTGCACCGCCGCGGCCTGCTCCAGCTGGGCCGGGGTGGCCTCCGACAGTCCGAGATAGCGGACCTTGCCCTCGGCCACCAGCGCGGCCATCGCACCCACGGTGTCCGCCACCGGCACGTCCGGATCGACCCGGTGCAGGTAGTACAGGTCGATCACGTCGCGTCCGAGGCGTCGCAGCGACGCCTCGCAGTAGCCGCGGACGTGCTCAGGCCGCCCGTCGACGCGCACCCCGCCCGGGTCGCGGACGATGCCGAACTTGGTGGCGATCTGCACCTGGTCCGCCCGGCCGCGCAGGGCCCGGGCGATCAGCCGCTCGTTGTGCCCCTGGCCGTAGCTCATCGCGGTGTCCAGCATGCTCACGCCGAGGTCGAGGGCCCGGTGAATGACCCGGACCGAGTCCGCGTCGTCGGCCGGCCCGTATCCCTGGGACAGCCCCATGCATCCCAGTCCGATCGCGGACGTGACCAGCTCGCCGAGGTTCCGTGGCGGCATCGTTTGTTGCTGCACGGCTCCAGCGTGCCCGCCGGCTACCCATAAGTCCAAGACAGCTTTGCGCTTGAAGTTATAAGCAGTCACTATTAATGCGTGGAGCTACGGCAGCTCGCTTACTTTGAGGCGGTCGTGCGGCACGGCGGGTTCAGCCGGGCCGCCGAACAGCTGCACGTCGCTCAGCCCGCGGTGTCCGCCCAGATCCGCCGGCTGGAGCAGGAACTCGGCACCACCCTGCTCGAGCGGACCACGCGCCGGGTCAGGCTCACGGCCGCGGGCGAGCTGGTGCTGGCCCGGGCGCGCAGCGCGCTCGCCCAGGTCGAGGGGGCCCGGGCCGACCTGGCCGAGCTGGCCACGGTGACCCGGGGGCAGTTGCGGGTCGGCGCGACCCAGCTGCTCGCCTCGATCGACCTCCCCCGCGCCCTGGCCGGGTTCCACCGCCGCTATCCGGGGGTGACCATCGCCCTGCGCACCGGCCTCATCTCAGATCTCCTTGCGGACCTGGACGCGGGCCGGATCGACGTGGCGTTGTGCCCTGTTCACGACGATCTGCCCGGCGCTTATCTCGGCCAGCCGCTGGCCGCTGAGACCGTCGTGCTGGCCACGGCGCCGGGACGGTACACGTTCGCCGGGGGGGTGGCCCGGCTCGCCGACGTCCGGGACGAGCCGTTCGTGTGCCTGCCCGCTGGCAGCGGGCTGCGCGGAATCCTGGTGGATGCAGCCGCCGCCGAGGGGTTCGTGCCCCGCATCCCGTTCGAGACGCACAGCCCGGCCAGCGTGTGTGAACTCGTGGCGGCCGGACTAGGGGTCGCGCTGCTGGCTGGATCCTCCGCGCGGGCCGCGGGTCAGGCTATCGATAGCCATCCGCTCCAGCCCGAGTTGGCGCACCCGCCTATCGGCCTGGTCCGGCTGCGCGGCCGTCCGCCCGGCCCAGCCGCCCGGGCCTGGGCCGAGCACCTGGTGCGGGCCTGCGACCCGGATCCGGGCCGTCCAGGACCCGATCGCAGCGGGTCTGGGCCAAGCACCTGATGAGGACCTGCGACCCGGGCGGACGAGCATAGAATGACAGCCAACCCGGTCGAGCTGAACTGGTCGAGCGGAGCCAGTCGAGCGAGAACTAGTCAAGCCGAATCTGGGTAGACCCTGGGGTGGTGCCGTGATGTCGCATGATCACCAGGAGATTGATCTCAGCCTGATGGCCGGCGTGACCGACCGCGGCCTCCGGCACAAGCAGAACGAAGACGCGATGGAACTCGCGGTCGTGCCGCAGGCGGACAGCCCGGTCCTGGTCGCGGTGGTCTGCGACGGCGTGTCCACCTCCGTGCGCCCGGCCGAGGCGTCGCTCGCGGCCGCGCACGCAGCGGCGGAGGTGCTCCGGACGGCGGCGCAGGACGGCACCGACCTGACCGAGGCGTCCTCGGCCGCGGTCCGGGCCGCGGAGAACGCGGTGGCCGGCCTGGCCGCCTCCCCCGCCGGGGTCGGATCGGCCACGTTCGTCTCCGCAGTGATCACCGGCTCGGCCGCCACGATCTGCTGGCTGGGTGACAGCCGGGCCTACTGGCTGGGTGCGCCGGTCACCCCCGCCCCCGAAGCGCCGACCCCGCAATCGCCCGCTCCCGAAGCGCCCGCGGCGGAGACGGCGCACCGGCTCACCCGCGACGACTCCCTGGCCGAGGAGATGGTCGCCGCCGGGCTGCTGCCTGAGGACGAGGCGCTGAGCTCCCCGCATGCGCACGTGGTGACCCGGTGGGTGGGCGCGGATCCCGGCGAGGCCACCCCGCATGTGGTGACGTTCGAGCCGCCGGGACCCGGGGTGCTCATGCTGTGCTCGGACGGCCTGTGGAACTACCAGCCGGACGCCGGGAAGCTGGCCGAGCTGGCCCTGCCCACCGCGCTCACCGACCCGCTGGCCGCCGCGCAGGCCCTGGTCACGTTCGCGATCGAGGCGGGCGGCCGGGACAACATCACGGTCATCCTCGCCCCGTTCCCGCCCGGCAGCTAACCGCCCGGCACCCCCCGCACCCAGCCGCCCGGCTCCGAGCTCAGCCCAGCAGCCCAGCCAGAGGCACGCCCGGGTCGGCCAGCCGGGTGGCGTCCACCGCGGTACCCGCGTACCCGGCCCGGATCAGCGCCTGGATGTCGTCCGTCACATCCCAGACGTTGACGTTCATGCCCGCCACCACCGCGCCGGCGGACAGCCAGAACGCGATGAACTCCAGCGTCGCCGGGTCGCCCCGGTACACGACCTGGTCGTAGTAGCCGGGCTCGGGCAGCCCGGAGCACTCCATGCCCAGGTCGTACTGGTCGCTGAAGAAGTACGGCAGCCGGTCGTAGGACACTGGCTGGCCGAGCATGGAACGGGCGGCGGCCGGGCCGCCGTGCAGCGCGTTGGCCCAGTGCTCCACCCGGACCCGGCGGCCCAGCAGCGGGTGGGCCACGTTCGCCACGTCACCGGCCGCGAAGATGTCCGGGTCACTGGTCCGCAGCGCGGCGTCCACGAGCACGCCGTTGCCGACCTCCAGGCCGACCTGCTCAGCCAGGGCCACGTTAGGCGCCGCGCCGATGGCCACCACCACCACGTCGGCCGGAACCTCGGCCCCCTCCGAAGTCACCACCGCGGTGACCCGGCCCTCGTGGCCGCGCAACTCGCGGGCGCTGTCCCCCAGCCGGAACTCCACCCCGTGCGCGCGGTGCAGGTCCGCGAACCGCTGGCCCAGCTCGGGGCCGATCTGCCGGTACAGCGGGGTGGGCTCCGGCTCCAGCACCGTCACGGTGCCGCCCTTTTCGCGGGCCGCGGCGGCGACCTCCAGGCCGATCCAGCCCCCGCCGACGATGACCACGCGGGTCTCCTCGCCGGGGATCGGGGCCAGCGCGGTGGCCAGCGCCTCGGAGTCGGCCGCGGTGCGCAGGTAGTGCACGCCGTCCAGGTCGGTCCCGGGCACCTGGAGCACCCGCGGGTGCGACCCGGGGGTCAGCAGCAGCCGTTCGTAGCCGACTGACTCGCCGTTATCCAGGTCGATCCGGTGGGCGGCCCGGTCGATCGCGACCGCAGTCACGCCCATTCGCAGATCCACCTGGTGCCCGGCGTACCAGCCCCCCTCGTGCACGTACAGGGAGGACTTGTCCGCCTGGCCGAGCAGGTACCCCTTGGATAGCGGCGGCCGCTCGTACGGCCGCTCAGTTTCCGTGCCGAGCAGAACGATGGTTCCGCCGAACCCGTCCTCGCGCAGCTGCTCAGCCGCCTTGGCGCCGGCCAGGCTGGCGCCGATGATCACGTAGGCCGGACCTTCGGGCATGACTGCTCCTTCGCAGGTATCTCAACGGCACAGGTATCTCAACGGCACGGGCGCTTCATCAGCACACGTACTTCATCAGCACCGGCACTTCATCGGCACACGGATCCATGGGGGGTACAGATACGTCAGCGGCACAGGCGAGCGTGCCACGCGACCGCGGACGTGTCGGTCAGCGTAGCCACCTGGTCCACCACGACCCGCAGCCGCCCCGTGTCGGTCGTGGCGGCCTCGTACGCGGGCCGCAGCGCCGGATCAAGCGTGCCGGGAGCCCCGATGCGCACCGCGCCCGCCAGCTCCATGATCAGCTCTCGTTCCCGGGCCTGCATCTGGGCAGCGCCGTCCCGGCTCATCACGTAGTACGCCGTGACCCCCTTGAGTAGCGCGCATTCCAGCCGCTGACGCCGGGGCACCTGCAGGTCGGCGTCGTACCGGGTCAGCGGAAGACCGCCCGACGCGTCCATGGTGGCCTGGTGCGCCGCGCCGCACAACCGCCCGATCAGCTCGCTGGTCAGGTTTTTCAGCGCGGCCAGGGATCGCGGGCCGCCGTCGAACCCGTCCGGCCAGCAGGGCAGCGCGAGCAGGTCGTCGAATACCTCAGCCAATTCGTCCGGCGTCACTGACCCCGGAGCGCAGTAGTGGTCGGCGGTGACCTCGCTGATGGCCTTCCGCTCTCCCGGATCGGCCAGCGCCGAGAACCTGGTCAGCCCGGCATGCAGGCCGTCCTCCAGGTCGTGCACCGAGTAGGCCACATCGTCGGCCCAGTCCATGACCTGCGCTTCCAGGCACCGCTGGCCGGGGGGCGCCCCGAGCCGGATCCACGCGAACGCCTCCGCGTCGTCGGCGTACGCGCCATATTTCGGGGGGTTCCGGGGGGTCGCCCCCCCGGGCTGGCGGAGCGCCAGCCCCGGGCCGGCCAGCCAGGGGTACTTCAGCGTGGCGTCCAGGGTGGCCCGGGTCAGGTTCAGGCCCGCGCCGGGCACCTTGGCCTCGAGCCGGGTCAGCAGCCGCAGGCTCTGCGCGTTGCCCTCGAAGCCCCCGCAGGCCCCGGCCACATCGGCCAGGGCCGACTCGCCGTTGTGCCCGAACGGCGGGTGGCCGAGGTCGTGCGCCAGGCAGGCGGCGTCGACCAGGTCGGGATCGCAGCCCAGGGCCCCGCCTAGCTCCCGGCCGATCTGGGCGCATTCCAGCGAGTGGGTGAGCCGGGTCCGGGGGAAGTCCCCCGCGTCCACCTCCACCACCTGGGTTTTGGCCGCCAGCCGGCGCAGCGCCGAGGTGTGCAGGACCCGGGCCCGGTCCCGCTCGAACGGGCCCCGGCCGAACCTGCCCGCCTCGAACCCGGCCGCCGCGGCCCGCTTAGGTGGCTCAGCCACCCAGCGGGCCGCGGCGTCGGGATCGTAACCGGGCCTTTCTCTCACCTGCTGTCGCTGCCACCCGCGGACTCGAGGACCACCGCGCGGCCCGCCTCCAGCCGGGCCACGGGCACCCGGAACGGCGAGCAGGACACGTAGTCCAGCCCGACCTCGTGGAAGAAGTGCACCGAGTCCGGGTCCCCGCCGTGCTCGCCGCAGACGCCCAGGTGCAGCTCCGGACGGGCGGCGCGGCCCTCCTCGGTGGCGATCCGCACCAGCCTGCCGACCCCGTCCCGGTCGATGGTCTCGAACGGGGAGACACCGAAGATACCCAGCTCGATGTAGCGGCTGAAGAACGCGCCTTCCACGTCGTCCCGGGAGAACCCCCAGGTCATCTGGGTCAGGTCGTTAGTGCCGAACGAGAAGAACTCGGCCGACTTGGCGATCTCACCGGCGATCACCGCCGCCCGCGGCACCTCGATCATCGTGCCGATCTCGGTGTGCACGTGGGTGCCGGTCTCCTCCTCCACCTCGGCCAGCACCCTGGCCGTCGCGTCCCGGGCGATCTCCATTTCCTGTACCGACGCGGTGAGCGGGATCATGACCTCCGGCTTCGGGTCCTTCCCCTGCTGCTTCAGCTCCGCCGCGGCGTGCGCGATGGCCCGGACCTGCATGTCCAGCAGCCCGGGGATGACCAGCGTCAGCCGGACACCGCGCAGGCCCAGCATCGGGTTCTGCTCGTGCAGGCGGCGGACCGCGTCCAGCAGCTTACGGTCCTTCTCGGTGGCGCTGTCGCCGGCCAGCGCGAGCTTGACGGTCAGGTCGGTGAGGTCGGGCAGGAACTCGTGCAGCGGCGGGTCGATCAGCCGGATGGTCACCGGCAGGCCATCCATCGCGTCGAGGATCTCGATGAAGTCGCCGCGCTGCAGCGGCTCCAGCGCGTCGAGCGCGGCCTGCCGGCCCGCCTCGTCCTCGGCCAGGATGAGGTCCTCGACCAGTTGCCGGCGCTCGCCGAGGAACATGTGCTCGGTCCGGACCAGGCCGACGCCGCCCGCGCCGAAGCGCCGGGCCCGGGCGCAGTCGTCGCCGGTGTCCGCGTTGGCGTGCACGCCGAGGCGGCGGCGCTCGTCGGCGTGCTTCATGATCCGGTCCACGGCCTTGACCAGATCGTCCGCGTCGGCGGCCAGGCCGTTCTCGAAGTACTGCACGACCGGGGACGCGGCCACCGGTACCTCGCCGAGGTAGACGTTGCCGCTGGTGCCGTCGATGGAGAGCACGTCACCCTCGTTGATGACCACACCGCCGGGCGCGGTGATCTTCCCGGCCTTGGTGTCCACCTCGAGATCCTCGGCGCCGCAGACGCAGGTCTTGCCCATACCGCGGGCGACCACGGCGGCGTGGCTGGTCTTGCCGCCCCGGCTGGTCAGGATGCCCTTCGCGGCGATCATGCCGTGCAGGTCATCGGGGTTGGTCTCGCGCCGGACCAGGATCACGGCCTGGCCGGCCGCGGCCTGCTCGACGGCCTTGGCCGAGTCGAACACGGCCTGGCCGACCGCAGCACCCGGGGACGCGCTGACGCCCTTGGTGATCCGCTTCGGCTCGCTGCTGAGGTCGAACCGGGGGAACATAAGCTGGGCCAGCTGGTCGCCGGTGACCCGGGTGACCGCCTCGTCCATGTCGATGAGGCCCTGGTCGACGAGCTGGGTGGCGATGCGGAAGGCCGCGCCCGCGGTTCGCTTGCCGACCCGGGTCTGCAGCATCCACAGCTTGCCACGCTCGATCGTGAACTCGATGTCACACAGGTCCCGGTAGTGGTTCTCCAGCGTGGTCATGATGTCCAACAGCTGGGCATAGCACGCGGAGTTGATCTTCTCCAGGTCCTGCAGCGGGACTGTGTTCCGGATGCCGGCCACCACGTCCTCGCCCTGCGCGTTCTGCAGGTAGTCACCGTAGACGCCCTGCTGGCCGCTGCCCGGGTCGCGGGTGAACGCGACGCCGGTACCGGAGTCCATGCCGAGGTTGCCGAACACCATGGCCACGATGTTCACCGCGGTGCCGAGGTCGGCGGGGATGCGCTCCTGGCGGCGGTACAGGATGGCGCGATCGGCGTTCCAGGAGCTGAACACGGCCTTGACGGCCATGTCCATCTGCTCCCGCGGCTCCTGCGGGAAATCGTGGCCGGTGTGCTCCCGGACGATCTCCTTGAAGCGGTCCACGATCTTGTGCAGATCACTGGCGTCCAGGTCGAGGTCGTTCCTGGTCCCCTTGGCCTGCTTGGCCTCTTCCATGACCTGCTCGAAGGCGTCGCCCTCGATGCCGAGCACGGTCTTGCCGAACATCTGAATCAGGCGGCGGTAGGCGTCCCAGGCGAACCGGTCGTTGCCGGCCTGCTTGGCCAGGCCGTGCACCGACTCGTCGGACAGGCCGATGTTCAGCACCGTCTCCATCATCCCGGGCATCGAGAACTTGGCCCCGGACCGCACGCTGACCAGCAGCGGGTCGGCGGGGTCACCGAGCCGGCGCCCCATGGCCTTCTCCAGCTCGGCCAGGTGCCTGCTCACCTCCGCATCCAGGCTCTCGGGCACGGTGCCCTGAGTCAGGTACTCACGGCACGCCTCGGTGGTAATGATGAAACCGGGCGGAACAGGCAGGCCAAGATTCGTCATCTCAGCCAGGTTTGCCCCTTTGCCGCCCAGCAGGTCTTTAAGGTCTTTATTGCCCTCGGTGAAGTCATAAACGAGCTTAGGCACTGAAAACGCTCTCCTCGGGAGGGCCGCCGGTGCGAGCCGCGGCTTAGATGCACGGCAGCCTGGATGATGACGGCCTCTTCGGCCCGGTCATTTGACTCTACCGAGCACCGGGCGCCGGCGCACCCGATAGAGGTCCCGCTGCATCCGGCAGAGGTCCCGCGGGCGGGCCGCGGGCAAAATATCTGCCTCCCGGAAGCAGCAGATCGGCGCCGCCGGGGTCATAAGGGACATGGACTCCGATGCCGCGGTGCACCCTGGACGGATGGGGCGCCGCCGTACCCAGCCCGGGCCGCAGCCGCCGCCGGAGGCGGACACTTCCGTGACCGCGCTGTACCAGGCGCACGCGCTGGGGCTGACCCGGTTGGCCTATCTCATGCTCGGCGAGCGCCAGGCGGCCGAGGACGTGGTGCAGGAGGCGTTCGCCGGCCTGTACCGGCGCTGGGAGAAGCTGTCCGATCCCGCCAAGGCGCTGCCCTATGTGCGGGCGGCGGTGCTGAACGGCTGCCGCTCGCAGCTGCGCCGTCACGGCCGGGCCCCGGCCGTGACGGCCGCCGCGGGGCTGGCGGACGCGTTGCTCCCCGTGGTGTCCGCGGAAGCCTCGGTGCTGTCCGCGGAACAGCGTCGCTCGGTCCTGCGGGCGCTCGGGCAGCTGCCCCCGCGGCAGCGTGAGGTGCTGGTGCTCCGCTTCTACCTGGACCTGTCCGAACCGGAGATCGCCGCGGCGATGCGAATCGGGCCGAGCACCGTGCGGTCTACCGCGCACCGGGCCCTCGGGGCGCTGGGCCGCTTGCTGGAGGAACCGTCATGAACACGCTGGAAGACCGGATGCGCCAGGCCCTGCGGGAGACCGCGGAGGACATCTCCTGGACGGACGTGCCGCCGCTGCGGCTGCCCGACGGGGCGGGGCGCGGCCGGCTGGCGCGCGGCTGGCGGGGCTGGCCGCCCTGGCTCACCCCGCTGGCGGCGGCCGCCGCGGTGGCGGCCGTGCTGGCCGCCACCTTCGCCCTCACCGGCGGCCCGGCCCGGCCCGGCCACCAGACCTCGTCGGACGCGCTACTGGCCCGGGTCCCGCGCTACTACGTCGTGCTGACTAACACCGGGCGCACCCGGGGCTGGCCGCAGCAGGCGGAGGTCCGCGCCACCAGAACCGGCCGGATCGCGGCCACGCTCAACGCGCCCCGGCCAGACAACACGTTCATCATGGTGGCTGCCGCCTCCGGCGTGGGCCGTTACGTGCTGGCCGCACAGCGGATGGCGATCGAGCACCGGGCCACCCTGGAGCCCCCCGTGCCGGGCGCCCCGAAGGTCCAGCGCCGGGGCAGCGTCGCAGTCCAGGTGCCGGCCGGCCCGATCCACTTCTACCAGCTGCGGATCAGCTCATCAGGCCAGGTCTCGGCACTGAGCCCGCTGCCTGTCCCGGCGCTGCCGGCCGATGCGGAGCTCTCCGGCCTGGCGCTCACCCCGGATGGCCGCAAGCTCGCGGTAGCCAGCCGGACCGGCGGGCCCCGGCCCGGCCCGGAAATCCAGGTGGACACGCTGGCCACGGGGGCTCAGCGCGTCTGGACCTGGCCGGGTGCCCAGCCGATCGAGGAAAGCCTGGGGGGCACCGGCTCGGCGCTGTCCTGGGCGGCGGACGACAGCACGCTGGCCTTTCCGCGGCTGATCGACGGCCAGTACCGGGTCCGGCTGCTGGACACTACAGCGCCGGGCAGCAGCCTGGCGGCCAGCCGGCTGGTCCTGAACCTGAACTGGACGGGCCGCGAGACCAGCCGCCGGTTCAGCCACGGCCGGGCGGTCAACAACAGCATCACGTTCGGCGCCCTGCTCACGCCGGACGGCAGCAAGATCGTCGTCGCCACGGTCACCGAGTCCCTGCACCCGCTGACCTCCGAACTCGGGTTCACCGAATTCTCCGCGCGGACCGGGAAGGTGGTCACGGTCCTCGGCCGCTGGCGGTTCGTCCGGCGATGGCCCGAGCAGGAGCAGGCCGTGCTGTGGACGAACGCTGACGGCAGCACGCTGCTCGTGCTGGCCCACCGGCCCGGCGTGACTGTCCGCCCAGCCTCGCCCAGCTCGGGATCCACCTTCGGCGTAGAGTTCGGCGTGCTCCACGGTGACCAGTACACGCCGCTGCCCGGCGCGCACGGCCTGGGTCGGCTGAGCACCTTTCCGGCCTGGTAGCGGCCGTAGCGCGGGCCCGGGACCGCGGCCTGGGCCCGCGCCACGCGACACTGGACGGATGAGCGAGACGCTGATCGGGCTGCTGCATCCGGGTGAGATGGGCGCGGCCGTGGCCGCCTGCCTGACCGGCCGCGGGTACCAGGTGCTGTGGGTGCCGGCCGGGCGCGGCCCGGCCACCCGCGCCCGGGCCGCCGCGGCCGGGCTGACCGCGGCGGCCGGCCCGGACGCTGCGAGCCAGGCCGCCGACCTGGCCCGGCGGGCGGGCATCATCTTGTCGGTCTGCCCGCCGCACGCCGCGCTGCCCACCGCCCGGGCGGTGGCCGCCGCCGGTTTCACCGGGATCTACGTGGACGCCAACGCCATCTCCCCCGGCACTGCCCACCAGGTGCGGTCACTGACCGGGGCGGCCGGGGGACGCTACGTGGACGGCGGGATCATCGGCTCCCCACCGGGGCAGGCCGGGCCGGACGGCACCCGGCTGTACCTGGCCGGCGAGGACTCTGGCGAGGTGGCGGCGCTCTTCGAGGGCAGCGCCGTGAACCCCGAAATTCTCCGCAACGACAACCCGGCCGCGGCCTCGGCCCTCAAGATGGCCTACGCGGCCTGGACCAAGGGCAGCGCCGCGCTCATGCTGGCGGCCCGCGCGCTGGCCCGGGCCGAGGGCGTGCAGGACAGCCTGCTGGCCGAATGGTCGCTGTCCCAGCCGGGCCTGGGCGGCCGGTCGCTGGGCGCGGCCCGGTCCGCGGCGGCCAAGGGCTGGCGCTGGGTGGGCGAGATGGAGGAGATCGCCGCCAGCATGACCGCGGACGGCCTGCCCGGCGGGTTCCACCAGGCCGCCGCGGAGGTCTTCCGCCGCTCATCGTCGGACGCTGCCACCGAAGGCGGCCCCGGCGACGCCGTGATCGGCGCCGTGCTGGCCGCGCTGCTGGCGGACGGCGCCTGAGGCCGCCGGGTCAGGAGTTGTGCTGCTTGAACCAGTTCATGATCGCTGAACCGGCGCCCTCGTCCAGCCCGGCGTCCGTGCACGCCCAGTCCGACCGGATCACCGTCGGGTCAGCCAGGTTGCCGGAGGCGGCGAGCACGCCCGGGGTCAGCGTCCACGCGAGCAGGCCCATGCCCTTGCTGCCCAGGTAGTCCAGGAACGCCGGCACGCTCGTCGGCGCGTTCGCCCAGCACGACCGGGTGGATGAGTAGTTGGTCCACTCGGCGTCGGTCATCGGGACCTTCCCGGCTGCGCGCCCGAACCGGCGGTACCACTCGGCCTGGTTGTGCGGGGCGTGCGGGCCGCCCGGGTGGTTGATCGCGTACTCCACCGGCCCGGCGCCGGTGATCTGGTGGGTAACGACCTGGTCCAGCGTCCCGGCTGTGTGCGGGCCCTCGATCCAGAACAGGTTCCTGGCCCCGGCGCCTCGGACATAGCGCGCGAGAGGTTCCATGCCGATGAAGGGATGGCCTTTGTAGTCGCCGCCGTGCTTCCAGAACTTCCACGTTCCCGCTTCGGTCGGGTAGACAGCGCGCCTCGGCTCGTTGAACAGGTCGAAGATCACGTCCGGGTTGGATCCGTACACGCGGGACATGACCTTCCAGAACGCTTTGGTCTGGGCGGTCGGCATGCCCGGGAAGTGGGGGTTGCCGCCACCCTCGGTCTGATCATTGATGACCACGACCAGGCCGTCATCCAGCGCCGTCTCGACCTCACCCTTGATCAGGCCGAGAAACGTCCGGTTCACCCTGACGCCGTTCTTACCCGGCCCCAGCAGGCCGAACTGGAAGACCTGGAGGCGGACGGTGTTGCTGCACCACGAGGCGGCGGCGGCGTCGATCTCGGCGTCGTCTTCGAGGCTGTGGTCTTTCCAGCTGGGGCTGCCCAGGCCAGTGACGGTGATGCCGTAGGGGATGTACCGCTGGCCGCCCGCGCCGATGATCATGTTCTTGTCGCGGTGGAACGGGCCGTTGATATGGCGGCATGACCCTGCGCTGGCTGGCTGACTGGACACGCTGGTCACCCGGGCGTCGCCCGCCACCACCGCCGCCACCGCCGCGACCGCGGCGGCCAGGGCGACAGCGCTGGTGACCAGACGGGCCAGCTTCATCGTTCCCTTTCCGGGGAGCCGCCAGGCGGGCCCGTCGCAGGACCGCTCCACCCCCGCGATGATTCTCGCAGGGTCAAAGCCGTCCGGAACGGCCGGATCCACGATGAACTGGCCACGGATGGACCCAGGACAGCCCCGCGCTCATGGCGCCGCCCCTGGCGGCGCCGCCGGCCGGGCCCGCCTGAGTCCGGCCTGAGCCCGGTTCAGGAGTTGTGCTGCTTGAACCAGTTCATGATCGCCGAACCGGCACCTTCGTCCAGTGCGCTGTTCGTGCAGGCCCAGTTGGATTTGATCACGGTGGGGTCGGTGAGGTCAGCGGACGCGGCGAGCACGCCCGGGGTCAGTGTCCACGCGGTCAGGCCCATCCCCTTGCGGGCCAGGTAGCGCAGGAACGCGGGCACGCTCTTGGGTGCGTTCCTCCAGCAGGAGCGGGTGGATGAGTAGTTGGTCCACTCGGCGTCGGTCATCGGCACCTTCCCCGCCGCGTAGCCGAACCGGGTGTACCAGTCTCCCGGGTTATGCGGGACATTCACCCCGCCCGGGTGGTTGATCGCGTACTCCAGCGGCCCGGCCCGGGTGATCTGGTGACTCATGACCTCGTCCAGCGTCCCAGCGGTGTGCGGCCCCTCGATCCAGAACAGGTTCTTCGCGCCGCGGCCGCGGACGTAGCGCGCGAGGGGTTGCAGGCCGATGAAGTGCTGGCCGTGGTAGTTGCCGCCATGCTTCCAGAACTTCCAGTTTCCCGCTTCGGTCGAGAATTTAGCGCGCCGGGGCTCGTTGTACAGGTCGAAGATCACGTCCGGGTTGGATCCGTACACGCGAGACATGACCTTCCAGAACGCTTCGGTCTGGGTGGTCGGCATACCCACGGCCTTCGGGTTGCCCCCTTCGGTCTGGTCGTTGATCACCACGTCCAGCCCGGCGTTCAGGGCCGTGGTGACCTCGTCCTCGATGAGGCCCAGGAACGTGGAGTTCACGGTGACACCACGCTGGCCCGGCCCCAGCAGGGCGTACTGAAAGATCTGCAGGCGGACGGTGTTGCTGCACCACGAGGCGGCGGCAGCGCCGATCTCCGCGTCATCGCCGGCGTGGTGAGTCTTCCAGTTGGGGTTCCCTAAACCCGTGACGACGATGCCGTAGGGGATGTACCGCTGGCCGCCCGCGCCGATGATCATGTTCCGGGTGCGGTGGAATGGCCCGGAGATATGGCGGCATGTCCCCGCGGCGGCTGGCTTGGTCGTCGTGGCCTGCGTGGCGCCGGCGGGGCCGGAGCCTGCCGTCACGGCCGCGGCCGAGGCGGCCAGGGCGACGGCGCTGCTGAACAGTCGGGCGAACTTCATCGTGTCCTCTCCGGGGAACCGGGAGGCGGCCCTGGTCCGCGGCGCCGCCGTGACGCCCGTAATCCTGCGCCACCGCAACCCCTCCGAAACCGAACGATTTCACCCGGGGCTCCCGCCACGCGGCCCCGGCGCCCGCGCTGCCCTGATCATGCTGGGAGAGGCGCTGGGACCGGCCGGTTTTCGTTGCGGAGAATTTTGCCCACCGCCGGTTTTTGTTACCGAGAATTTTGCCCACCGCCGCGAGCAACTGGCGGCGCGGCGCGGCGTCTCTGATACGTGGGAATGTCTACGGGCACGCGAGCGAGCGCGGCGGGGCCGCCGGAAGACGAGGCCCGCGGGGACGCCGCGCAGGCCGTCACCGACCTGTACGAGACGCACGCGGTCGGCCTGATCCGGCTCGCGGTCGTCATGCTGGGCGATCGGGCGGCGGCGGAGGATGTGGTCCAGGAAGCGTTCTGCGGCCTGTACCGCCGCTGGGGCCAGCTAACTGACACCGGCAAGGCGCTGAGCTACGCTCGCGCCGCCACGCTCAACGGGTGCCGCTCGGAACTGCGGCAGCGGATCCGGGCCCAGCGGCGCGGCGGCCCGGCCCTGGACGCGTCGG
This sequence comes from uncultured Actinomycetes bacterium, assembly GCA_963770545.1. GTDB lineage: Bacteria > Actinomycetota > Actinomycetes > Streptosporangiales > Streptosporangiaceae > RYN-230. The sequence goes on from CAVYQF010000035.1 coordinate 195,073, forward strand.
ACGCCGCCGCGTTGGACGCCGCCTCGGCGGAGCAGGCCGCACTCCTGGGTGAGGAGCACCAGCAGGTGCTGAGCGCGCTGCGGCGGCTGCCGGACCGGCAGCGGGAGGCCCTGGTGCTCCGCTTCTACCTAGACCAGACCGAGCCGGAGATCGCGGAGTCCATGGGGATCAGCCCCGGCACGGTCAAATCCACCACCTCGCGGGCTGGCCGCGCTGGGCCGGCTGATTCAGGAGGCAGGCCAATGATCAGCCCAGGGATGAGCACCGAAGAGCGGCTCCGCGCTGCGACCCGGGCCGCTGCGGACACCGTGCCGCCCGGCAGCGCCCCGCCGCTGCGGCTGCCCGCGGGCCCGGAAGGCCGCCGGTTCTCCCCGGCCTGGTTCCAGGGTGGACGGCTGCGCCTCAGGCGGCCCGCGGCGCTCACCCCGCTGGCCGCAGCGGCGGCCGTGATCATCGTGCTAGCGGCGGCGGTGGCGGTGGCGCACGGCCAGCTGGGGCACCGGGCGGCGGCGCCGCCCGGGCACCACGAGTCACTGCTCGCCCAGCTGCCGCCGTACTACGTCACCCAGGCGGGCGATGGCCCGCTGGGCAACGCCACGCACGTCCAGGTGCGCGCCACACCCACCGGGAAGGTACTGGCCACGGTGCGCCCGCCGCGGCCCTACACCGTGTTCAGCCAGGTGAGCGCGGCGGGCGACGGCCACGAGTTCGTCCTGCTGGCCAGCCGGTGGCGTAAGAAGCTGAAGTCGGGCCACGAGGACTGGTTCACCACGGCGAACAAGTTCTTCCTGCTCCGGTTCGATTCCCATACGCACGTGCCCCTGCTCACGGCGCTGCCTATCCCGCTCCCGCCGGTCGTGCTCGGGACTCTGACCGGCGTCGCGCTGTCCCCCAGCGGCCTGAAGCTCGCCGTCGCCTGGCACCGGCCCCGGCGGGCCCGCACCGGGGCGGAGATCCAGGTCTTCAACCTGGTGACGGGCGCGGTCAAGACCTGGGACGTGGCCGGGCGGCCAGCCGATCGTCATCCGGATCCCCGGCGACGGGCAGGTGCTGTCCTGGGCGGAAGACGGGACGCTCGCGTTCCAGCAGCGGACCGTGTCCAGCGCGCAGGTCCGGCTGCTGGACACCAACGGCCCGGGCGGCAGCCTCCAGGCCGACAGCCGGCTGGTGCTGGACTGGACCGGTAACGACCTGCCGTACCGCCGCAACAACTTGATCAGCGTCAACGTGCTGCTCACCCCGTCCGGATCCCGGATCGTCTGCGCGACCGCCACCATCACCGCGCACCCGCTGACCTCGGTCATGTCGTTCACCGAGTACTCGGCGCGCACCGGGCGGGTGGTGCGTCAGCTGGGCACCTGGACACTGCGCGGCCTGTGGCCGGAAGGTAACCAGGACGTGCTGTGGACGAATGCGTCGGGCAGCACACTGATCGTGGTGGACCGCCAGCCCGGCCTGAAGCACGTCACGGTCTCCGGCGGCGGGGACACCGCTTTCTGGCGCCCGGTGATCAGCGTGCTGACCCCGGAGAAGTTCGTCCCCATCCCCCGGGCACCGTCCACACCGAGCCCCCAGCGGTGGCCGGCCTGGTAAGTCCCGCCGGGCACGCACGTCGTGCGGCCCGGCCGGCGCCGGGGCCCGGCCGGGCTGCGCGGGCGGGTCAGCAGCCGGCCAGGCGCTCGGACAGGTAGGCCTCGATGCCATCCAGGCCGATCCGCTCCTGCTTCATCGAATCCCGCTCCCGGACCGTTACGGCGTCGTCAGTGAGCGTGTCGAAGTCGACGGTCACGCAGAACGGGGTGCCGATCTCGTCCTGCCGCCGGTAGCGGCGGCCGATGGCGCTGGCGTCGTCGAAGTCGGTGTTCCACCGCTTGCGCAGCTGCCCGGCCAGGTCGCGGGCCTTCGGGGACAGGTCGGCGTTGCGGGACAGCGGCAGCACCGCCACCTTGACCGGGGCGAGCCGCGGGTCCAAGCGGAGCACGGTGCGCTTCTCCAGCTTGCCCTTGGCGTCCGGCGCCTCGTCCTCGCTGTAGGCGTCGAGCAGGAAGACGAGCATGGACCGGTCGACCCCGGCCGCGGGCTCGATGACGTAGGGCACGAACCGCTCGCCGGAGTCCTGGTCCAGGTAGGACAGGTCCTGGCCGGAGGCCTTGGCGTGCACGGTCAGGTCGTAGTCGGTCCGGTTCGCGATACCTTCCAGCTCACCCCACTCCACGCCGGTGAAGTCGTAGCGGTACTCGATGTCCACGGTCCGCTTGGAGTAGTGCGAGCGCTTGTCGGCCGGGTGGTCATACAGGCGCAGGTTCTCCGCGTTCACACCAAGGTCAGTGAACCAGGCGAGCCGGCTCTTGATCCAGTACTCGTGCCATTCCTCGTCGCTGCCCGGCTTGACGAAGAACTCCATCTCCATCTGCTCGAACTCGCGGGTCCGGAAGATGAAGTTCCCCGGGGTGATCTCGTTGCGGAAGGACTTGCCGATCTGGCCGATGCCGAACGGGACCTTCTTGCGTGAGGTCTGCAGCACGTTGCGGAAGTTGATGAAGATCCCCTGCGCGGTCTCCGGCCGCAGGTACGCCAGTCCGGATTCGTCCTCGGTGGCCCCCAGGAAGGTGCGCAGCAGCCCGTTGAACATGCGCGGCTCGGTGAACGCCCCCCGGGTCCCGCAATGCGGGCAGGCGATGTCCTTCAGGCCGTTCTCGGACGGGTGGCCGTGCTTCTCCTCGTACCCCTCGATCAGGTGGTCGGCGCGGAAGCGGCGGTGGCACGACTGGCACTCGGTGAGCGGGTCCACGAACTCGGTGACGTGGCCGCTGGCCTCCCACACCTCGCGGGCCAGGATGACCGAGGAGTCCAGCCCGACGACGTCGTCCCGCTCCTGGACCATCGCCTTCCACCACTGCCGCTTGATGTTGTTCTTCATCTCCACGCCCAGCGGTCCGTAGTCCCAGGAGGCGCGGAGCCCCCCGTAGATCTCACTGGAGGGGAAGACAAAGCCACGGCGCTTGGCCAGGCTGACGATCGTTTCCATGCGGTCATTACGGCGGGCCATCAGGACTCCATCCGGCTGGCGGTCGGCGGCGGGCGCGCCGCAGCTCAGAGGCGGGCGCGTCCGCCCAGCCTATTACCGGTAAACAGCTCCGTAGACCCAGTCGGAGTCGATGTCCAGTGTGTACCCGCCCAGGCTGCGCCGGTGCGGGCCCTCGTACTGCTTGATCCGGCGCGGCCCCCGCCACCAGCTCTGCAGCAGGTACGGCAGGCCCCGCACGTTCTGCTCGTTGTCCCACAGGCCGAACCACATCGAGTCCGGCTTGACGATCGCATGCCCGTCCACCCGGTGCGCCCAGCCGAGGTTCTCGGCCCCGGACGAGGCGCTGGCGTACACCCCCGACGAGTAACCGTTCGCGTGCAGCGTCCTGGTCCAGGCGTCCAGGAAGGCCAGCGTCGCGTCCTTACACCGGCGGTGCCCGTGGTAGGCCTCCATGTCGTAATAGACCGGGGTGCCGCGGCCCATGCCCAGGATGGCGGCCTGACGGATGGCGTCGAGCGCCGCGGCATGGCCCTCGGCCACCGCACGGGCGGGCCGGATCCGGACCGAGTACGGCGAGCAGGATGCCTGCCGGCCTACGTAGGTCGGCATGAGGGCCCAGCCCAGGCCGGTCACCGCGCGGACCCAGCCCGCGGTCAGGTTCGGGGAGGCGCAGCCGGCCTCCACGCCGCCGATGTAGACCCCCATGGCCGAGAACGCCCGGCGCCACGCCCGCATCGCGGCCAGGGAGGGAGTCGTGCAGCTGTCGAAGCCGTGCCGGGCGGTGCGGAGGCGGGGAGTGTGCGGGCGGGCCCGGTGGTGGCGGGCCCGGTGGTGGCGGGCCCGGTGGTGGCGGGCCCGGTGGTGGCGGGCCCGGTGGTGGCGGGCCCGGTGCTTGCCGGCCTGGTGGTGGCGGGCCCGGTGGCCCCGGCCCCGGAGGTTGCGGCCCCGGTGCTTATGGGCGTGATGCTTATAGGCGTGATGCTTATGGGCGTGACGTCGGCCGGTCTTGTGCCGGCTCCTTGTGTGTTTGCTGCCCCTGTGCTTGCTGCCCGTGTGCTTCCGGGCCCGGTGGTGGTACCGGCCTTTGCGCGGGTGCGGGCGCCCGGGCCGGGTCGCGCGTGAGGCGTGGAGGGTGGCCGCGGCGCGCGGAACCGCCACGGTGCCCTGGGTTGCGGAGGACAGCGGCATGGCGGAGAGCGGCGCGGAGAGCAGGGACGCCGCCGAACCCTTCATCACCCGGGTGCGGCCCGGCGCAGCGCGGGCGCGGGTGAGGTGGCCGTCTCCGCGACGCAGGCTGTGGAGGATGGCCAGCACCCCGCGGCCGCCGCCGGTGTAGGTCCCGGTGACCGAAACGCCCGGATCCGCGAGCGAGGTGCCCATCTCCTGATCCTGGGCATCGCGGGTCACCGACGCGCCGACCTGCGGCAAAGTCCCGATCGCGGCCCCGGTGCCCACGGGATCGGCCACGCTGGAGGCCGGCCCCAGGGTGGAACCGGTCGCCTGGATGGTGATCGTCGCAGTGTGGCCGACCAGGCGCGCGGGGCACTGCTGGTTGGCTCCCGGCTGGCCGAGGTAGACCGCATGGCGGTCATACCGCACGCACCGACTGGGATCGCGGTCCAGCCGGTACACTGGCCAGCTCGCGGGGACCCTGATGGCGTACCCGGCGAACCGGACTACCTTGAATCCGGGCCGGCTGGCTTGCGCCGTGAGGTGCACCGCGGCCGTTCCGGAATCCGACCCAGGGTGGGCCGGTGCAAATGCTCCGAGTCCCGCATAAGTAAGTCCCACGACCAGCGCAAAAGTGATTACCCGACGCATCTGCATCCCCCGAATGCGATAGCGCCCGCAACCGCCGGGGGACGACTCAGGCCTTACGCCTTTCATTCCCTGGGCATTCAGCCGCAAGCACACCGGATGGAGGCGCAGCCGGTAAGGGGGTAACTTTGCCGAGGAGATGTGAAATCGTGAGCCGAAAACCGGCCAGCCGTCCACGGTGGGATACTTAGTGACTGTGCACCAGCAATCCCCGCAGATCCGTCAGTCCATCGAGCGGCTGAGCCTCCGGCCGGCCGCCTATCTCCGCGCTCTGCCGCGGTGGCTGCCGCCGGTGGTTATCGCCGCCCTGTTCATCGGCGGCCTCGCGGTACGCGGCTGGGGCGGGGCGGCCATGCTTCTCGTGGTCACCGTGTTCCTGGCCTGGCTGGCCATGCTGTCGTGGCCCTCGCTGCAGCCAGCGACCCGGGTGCTGCGGGTGCTGGCGCTGATGGTCCTGCTCGCCCTGGCCGTGTGGCAGGGTCTCCGCTAAATAGGCCGGCCTGCTCGATGGGCACCGCGGGACCGGTGCTGCTGGTCTGGCACCGCGGGACCGGTGCTGCTGGATCGGCACCGCTGGACCAGCACCGCTGGGCGGGCACTGCTGGACAGGCTGGGCGGGCACTGCTGGACGGATTCTGCTCAGGTACTGGTGACCGGCAGCAGGTTAGGCTGGGCGCCGCCGTAACGCCGGTCCCGGCTCGCGTAGATCTCGCACGCCTGCCACAGGTGGCGCCGGTCGAAATCGGGGAAAAGCGTGTCGAGGAAGACCAGTTCGGCGTACGCGGACTGCCAGAGCAGGAAATTTGAGATGCGCTGCTCCCCTGAGGATCGCACGAACAGATCGACATCGGGAATGTCCGGCTCATCCAGGTAGCGGGCCAAGAGTTTCTCGTTAATTTTGTCCGGGCTCAGCCGGCCCGCGGCCACTTCCCGGGCGATTGCCGCCGCCGCATCGGCGATTTCAGCCCGGCCGCCGTAATTGACACAGAATTGCAGGGTGAGCACCGAGTTACCCTCGGTCATGCGCTCGGCGTCCTCGAGTTCCCTGATGACGCTCCGCCACAGCCTGGGGCGCCGGCCGGCCCAGCGGACCCGGACGCCCACCTCGTTCAACTGGTCGCGACGCCGGCGGATCACGTCCCGGTTGAACCCCATCAGGAAGCGGACCTCGTCTGGGGATCGCCGCCAGTTCTCGGTGGAGAACGCGTAGGCCGACAGGTAGGGGATGCCGAGCTCGATGGCGCCCATGATCACGTCGAAGAGGGCGGACTCGCCCATCTTGTGGCCCTCGGTCCGGGGCAGCCCGCGCTCCTTGGCCCAGCGCCCATTACCGTCCATGACCAGGGCGACGTGCCGGGGTACCAGGTCGGCCGGGATGGCGGGGGGCCGGGCGCCGTCCGGGTGCGGGTACGGCGGGCGGACCGGGGGGCGGCTCACACGTGCTCCACGTGACGGAGGGAACGGATGGAGTGCTCGAGGTGCCACTGCACGTAGGCGGCCACCAGGCCGCTGCATTCCACCTGATGCCGGGCCTGGCTGGCATCGGCCCGGGCCCAGTCGCCGCCCAGCAGCGCCCGCATCAGGGCGATAGTCGCCACCGCGGGGCTCGCGGCGCCCGGCGGCCGGCAGGACCGGCAGGTCAGGCCGCCGGCCGGGACAGAGAAGGACCGCGAGCCACCACTCTCCCCCGGCGCAGCCTCGCTGGCGGGGGGTCGTCCCCCCGGGTCATCACTGCCGCACACCGCGCACTCGTCGAGGGCGGGCGCGTACCCCGCGACGGCCAGCGTCCGCAGCAGGTAGGCGTCGAGCACGAGGCGCGGGTCATGCACCCGCTCGCCGAGCGCCCGCAGGCCGCCGACCAGCAACAGGAATTGGCGGATGACGGGCTCCTTCTCCATGGGGGTGAACCGCTCGGCGGTCTCCAGCATGGCCGTGCCACTGGTGTACCGCGGATAGTCCGTAACCAGCGGCTCGCCGTACGCCCGCACCGTCTCCGCCTGGGTGATCACGTCCAGCGAGCGGCCGGTGTACAGCAGCAGATCCACGTGGGTGAACGGCTCCAGCCGGGCACCGAAGCGTGACTTCGTCCGGCGCACGCCCTTGCCTACCGCCCGGACGCGGCCGTTCCGCCTGGTCAGGATGGTGACGATCCGGTCCGCCTCACCCAGCTTCTGGGTGCGCAGCACAATCCCGTCATCCCGGTACAGGCTCACCCTGCCATTGTCGCGCACCGCGGGTCCTGCCCCGGCGCAGGCGCGCGCCGGGAAGCCCGGGTTATCGTCCTGGGTTCCCGGCGCGCGGAGCTGACCCCGGGGGACGCCCCCTGCTCAGCCTTCCCGGGGACTACCCCCGGAGCCCCGGCCCCCGGCAGTCGCCGACCGGCGAGAACACGCCTTCGGCGCGCCTCCCCTCGCCAGTGGGCCAGGTCAGCCGCGACGGGAGCGGTTCACGGCCGAAAGAACGGCGCGCAGCGAGGCGGTCACCGTGTTCGCGTCGATGCCCACTCCCCACCAGGGCTGGCCATCTACCTCACATTCCACGTAGGCGGCCGCCTGCGCGTCGCTGCCCGCGGAGAGCGCGTGCTCGGCGTAATCGAGCACGCGGACCTCGATCCCGACGGCGGCCAGCGCGTCGCAGAACGCCGAGATCGGCCCATTGCCGGACCCCTCGACCTGATGCTCCTGGCCGTCGATCTGGATATCCACGGTGAGCGCGTCCTTGGCGTCCACCACGGAAGACGTGTGGTGCGCGAGCAGGGCCACCGTCCCCCGGGCGAGGTACTCGTCAGAGAACGCCTCCCACATCTGAGCCGGGGACACCTCGCCGCCTTCGGCATCGGTGTGCGCCTGGACCACCCGGGAGAACTCGATCTGGAGCCGCCGCGGCAGGTCCAGCTGGTGCTCGGCCTTCATGATGTAGGCCACGCCGCCCTTGCCGGACTGGGAATTGACCCGGATCACGGCCTCGTACGTGCGTCCCACGTCCTGCGGGTCGATAGCCAGATACGGCACCGCCCAGGGGAAGTCGCGGACCGGGGTCCCGGCGGCCGCGGCGTCCCGCTCCACCGCCTCCAGGCCCTTCTTGATCGCGTCCTGATGGGAGCCGGAGAACGCCGTATAGACCAGGTCCCCCGCGTACGGGTGGCGGGGGTCCACCGGAAGCTGGTTGCAGTACTCGGCGGTGCGCCGGATCTCGTCGATATCAGAGAAATCGATCATCGGGTCGATGCCCTGGCTGAACAGGTTCAGGCCCAGGGTGACCAGGCAGACGTTCCCGGTCCGCTCGCCGTTGCCGAACAGGCAGCCCTCGATCCGGTCCGCGCCGGCCAGCACCGCCAGCTCCGCATCGGCCACGGCAGTCCCGCGGTCGTTGTGGGTGTGCACGGACAGGCACACGTGCTCTCGGTCCGGCAGGTTCCGGGTCATCCACTCGATCTGGTCGGCGTACACATTCGGGGTGGAACGCTCGACGGTGCAGGGCAGGTTCAGGATGATCTCCCGGCCGGGCCCCGGCTGCCAGACGTCCATGACCGCCGCGCAGACCTCGGCGGCGTAGTCGAGCTCGGTGTCCATGAAGATCTCGGGCGAGTACTCATAACCGAAGGCGCAGTCCCCGAGGAACTGCTCGGCGTACTTCACCACCGACCGGGTCCCCTCCACGGCCAGAGCCTTGGTCTCTTCCCGGTCGTTGCCGAACACCACCCGCCGGAAGACGGGCGCGGTCGCGTTGTACATATGCACCGTGGCCCGCGGGGCACCGGCCAGCGACTGCACGGTGCGCTCGATCAGCTCGTCACGAGCCTGGGTAAGGACGGAGATCTGCACGTCATCGGGAATCCGGCCGCCCTCGATCAGGCTCCGGACGAAGTCGAAGTCCGTCTGGCTGGCCGACGGGAAGCCGACCTCGATCTCCTTGTATCCCATCCGGACCAGCAGGTCGAACATGGTCCGCTTCCGGGCCGGGCTCATGGGGTCGATCAGGGCCTGGTTGCCGTCGCGAAGGTCGGTGGACAGCCACCGCGGGGCCTGGGTGATGCTCCGGCCCGGCCAGGTCCGGTCCGGCAGGTCGACCGGCTGGAACGGGGTATATCGATGGCAGGGCATGCCGCTGGGCTGCTGCCGGACCGGGGCATATCCGCCAGGTACTCGGCCAGGTGAGGCAGGCTGAGCCACGGCGGGCTGAGGATTGCTTACATCATCGGAATGCATTATGAGGTTCTGCTCCCTCGTGGATCGGGCGGCGGCCAGCCGTCACGCCAAACCCCGCGGCGAGGGAGCCGGCCTTATCGGCCCCCGCCGCGGCAGGTAAGCAGCAGCATTCCGTGCACCATGGCGTTTCGACAGTAGCAGACGAACTGAGCGGGGCGCAGATTCCGGTCCGCCCAGTGAGACAGCCCAGTGAGACAGCCCAGTGAGACAGGCCGGGGAGACGGCTCAGCGAGACAGCCCAGCGAGGCAGGGCGAGACAGCGGGCCGGATTGGCGCCTGGGCTCAGTCGTAGAAGCCCAGGCGGCGAAGCTGTTTCGGGTCCCGCTGCCAGTTCTTGGCCACCTTGATGCGCAGGTCGAGGTAGACCTTGGTGCCCAGCAGGGCCTCGATCTGCTGCCGCGCCTGGGTGCCCACCTCTTTCAGGCGGGCACCCTTGGGCCCGATGACGATGGCCTTCTGGCTCGGCCGCTCCACGTACATGAACGCGTACACGTCGATCAGGTCGTCGCGGCCCGCCCGCGGCGCCATCTCCTCCACGACCACGGCGATCGAGTGCGGCAGCTCGTCCCGGACCCCCTCCAGGGCCGCCTCCCGGATGAGTTCCGCCACCAGGAGTTGCTCGGGCTCATCGGTCAGCTCGCCGTCCGGGTACAGCGGCTGTCCCGGCGGGAGGTGAGATACCAGCACGTCCGCCAGCACGTCCAGCTGGAATCCTCCCAGCGCGGACACCGGCACGATGTCCGCCCAGTCACCCAGTTCTGCCACCGCCGCCAGCTGTGCCGCGATCTGATCCGGGGTGGCCTGGTCGGTCTTGGTGACGATCGCCACCACCGGCGTCTTGCGGGAGAGCCCGGCGAGCTCCGCGGCCAGGTACTTGTCCCCGGGGCCGATCGGGTCCGTGGCGGGCAGGCAGAACCCGATCACGTCCACCTCAGTCAGGGTGGAGCGGACCAGGCTGTCCAGCCGCTCCCCGAGCAGGGTCCGCGGCCGGTGCAGGCCCGGGGTGTCCACGATGATCAGCTGCGCGTCCGGGCGGTGCACGATGCCGCGGATGGCCCGCCTGGTGGTCTGCGGCCGACTGCTGGTGATGGCCACCTTGGTACCCACCAGGGCGTTCATCAGAGTCGACTTACCGACATTCGGCCGGCCCACGAAGCAGGCGAAGCCAGAGCGCAGCACAGGCTGCCCCGCCGCTGACCCTGGGCCAGCGGCGCCGGCTGGAACCTGGGCGGCCGGGCCTGGTCGAGGACTACGCGGCGATCCCACCCTTGGATTCTCCCCTACCCCTGGCGGCGCTGGTACCGTCCGCCGCCGCCAGCACCGTCGGCTCGATCCCAGGGACACATCCCGCCCCGAAAGTCCTGCGTGCCCCGGGGCTGTGGCACTGGCCTGGGCGCCACTACCCACTTCACCCTCGCTACCCACTTCACCCTGGGCGCGCCTCACCCTGGGCGCGCACGAGGTCCCCTGAGTCAGGGAGTGACCGTCGCGCGGAGCATCCCGTTCGAGCCGGCCTGGAACACCACGGCCGCGGGGCCGGCCTCGCGCACCACCGCGAGGTCGCCCGGGTCCACGCCCTCAGCGTCGCTGACCAGCGCCGCGGCCTCGAGGCTCGACGCTCCGCTGGATACCGCCATGGCCACGGCCAAGCGCAGCGCGGACAGTCTCAGCGACGGCAGCGAGACGGCCGCGGCCGCGTAGGTGCGGCCCGTTTCATCCCGCACCGCTGCGCCCTCGGCCGCGGCGACCCGGGCCCGCGCCGACCGGGCGAGCGTGATGATCTTCAGGTCTTCCGGGCCTGGCTCTACCGCGCTCACCTGCCCGAGTGTAGCGGCGGGAGCCCCCGTCACATCAGTCCCCATCCGTCTCATACGTACCCGCGGCCTGCTGGGCCTTTTCCGCGGCCCGTTCCACGGTAACGGTACCGATCCGGTTCCGCAGGCCGGCCAGGCTCTCCGCGGTCAGCTTGAGTCCCGCCACGGTGGCCACCGACCCAGCGATGGGCACCCGGCCCAGCGCATGGGCCAGCAGACCGCCGACCGTCTCCACGTCCTCCGCCTCGATCGTGGCGCCGAACAGCTCCTCCAGGTCGGTCACGGGCAGCCGGGCGGTGACCCTGGCCCGCTCCGGGGACAGCCATTCCACGGTGGGCTGCTCATGGTCGTACTCGTCGGTGATCTCCCCGACGATCTCCTCCAGGATGTCCTCGATGGTGACCAGCCCGGCGGTCCCGCCGTACTCGTCGATCACGATGGCCAGGTGGATCCGGAGCTGCTGCATCTCCCGGAGCAGCTCGTCCACCGGCTTGCTCTCGGGCACGAAGGTGGCGGGCCGCATTACCGAGGTCACGCTGGCCACCGACTCCTGCTCCGGATGTTCCTGGCTGATCGTCACCAGGTCCTTGAGGTAGGCGATACCGATGACGTCATCCTGGTTCTCGCCCACCACCGGGATCCGGGAGAAGCCGCTCCGCAACGCGAGCGACAGCGCCTGGCGCAGGGTCTTGTCCCGCTCCACGAAGACCATGTCGGTGCGCGGGACCATCACCTCGCGGACGATCGTGTCCCCGAGCTCGAACACCGAGTGGATCATGGCCCGCGCTCCGGGCTCGATGACCTGGCGCTGTTCCAGAAGGTCAACCAGGCCGCGCAGCTCTTCCTCGGTGCCGAACGCGTCCCGGGATCCCCGGCCCGCGGTCAGCACGCTGCCCAGGGCGAGCAGCAACCGTGGCAGGGGCCCGAGGACCCGGGTCACGGGATACAGCACGTCGGCCGCCACCAGGGCCACGGTGCGCTCGTGCTGCCGGCCGAGGATCCTCGGTCCGATCCCGGCCAGGACGTAGAGCACGGCGGCCATGATGACAAAGATCAGCAGGAACACGTGCCAGCCGGTGCCCAGCCAGTGCAGCAGGGCGGCGGCGACCAGCACGATGGCCGCGGTCTCGCTGCAGACCCGGGCGAGCAGCAGCACGGCCAGGTACCGGGCTGGCTCGGCCAGCACTGCCTGGAGCCGGGTGGCGGCGCGGTTCCGGTTGCCCCGGCGGGTGCGGGCCAGTTCCCCCGCCCCGGACCGGGACACGCGCATCAGCGCCACCTCAGCACTAGCGCACAGCCCGGCCCCTAGCGCCAGAACCGCCGCGGCGATGATCAGCCACACCATGGTGGCCTCACCCCGTCCCTTCCTGCCCCTCCTGGTCACCAGGCCGCCCGGGTGGCTGATCCCGGGCCGAGCGCCAGGTCGCGAGCAGCTTGTCCTGCAGGCCGAACATGGCGGTGTGCTCGTCCGCCTCAGCGTGGTCATACCCCAGCAGATGCAGGATGCCGTGTGTGCAGAGCAGCTCCAGCTCGTCACGCAACGGGTGCTGCGCCTGGCCGGCCTGGTCGGCGGCGACCTCGGGACAGAGCACGACGTCGCCGAGCAGACCGGGGGGCGACGTCGGTTCCCCGCCCGTGCCCTGATCGCCCCGGGCACCGTTGCCCGGGGGCGGCGGTCGCAGCTCGTCCATGGGAAAGGCCAGTACGTCGGTCGGGCCCGGTTCGCCCATCCAGCGCTCGTGCAGGTCGGACATGGTGCCCCGGTCGACCAGCAGGACCGAGAGTTCCGCGAGCGGGTGCATCCGCATGCCGTCCAGGACATGCCGGGCCAGGGCGGCGAGGTCGGCCTCGTCAACGGCGACCCCGGACTCGTTGGCGATCTCGATGCTCACCGCAGGCGCCGGCTCACCGTGCTGGCGTGCACCATGGCAGCGTTCACTGTGCGCGCTTGCGGCGCTGCGTAGACGTCCCGCGGGCCCGGGCATCGTAGCGCTCATAGGCGTCCACGATGTCCCCGACCAGCCGGTGCCGTACCACGTCGTGACTGGTCAGCCTGGCGAAATGCACGTCGTCCAGGCCCTCGAGGATGTCCTGGACGATCCGCAGCCCGCTCGCCTGGCCGGCCGGCAGGTCCACCTGGGTGACGTCGCCGGTCACGACGATCTTCGATCCGAAGCCAAGCCGGGTGAGGAACATCTTCATCTGTTCCGCGGAGGTGTTCTGCGCCTCGTCCAGGATGATGAACGAGTCGTTCAGGGTCCGGCCGCGCATGTACGCGAGCGGCGCCACCTCGATCGTGCCCGCCGCGATGAGCCGCGGGATCGAGTCCGGGTCGAGCATGTCGTGCAGCGCGTCGTACAGCGGCCGCAGGTACGGGTCGATCTTCTCGTAGAGGGTGCCGGGCAGGAAGCCAAGCCGCTCACCCGCCTCGACGGCCGGCCGGGTCAGGATGATCCGGTTGACCTCCTTGGCCTGGAGCGCCTTCACCGCCTTGGCCATAGCCAGGTAGGTCTTCCCAGTGCCCGCCGGGCCGATGCAGAACACGATCGTGTGCGCGTCGATGGCATCCACGTAGCGCTTCTGGTTCAGCGTTTTCGGCCGGATTGTCCGTCCGCGCGACGACAGGATGTCCAGGGTCAGGACGTCAGCGGGGCGGACCCCGGACTTCCGTCGGAGCATGGCCACGACACGCTGCACCGAATCCGCGGTGAGCTCGGCGCCCCCGGCCAGCAACTCGGTGAGTTCCTCGAAGAGGCCAGCGACACGCTCGCTCTCCTCGGCTGCCCCCGTAATGGTGATCTCATTCCCGCGGACGTGAATATCGGCATCGAATGCCTTCTCAATCACGTGCAGGAGTTCGTCGCGAGATCCCAGCAGGCTGACCATTGAGTGGTCATCGGGGATAACGATCTTGACCTGCGCACCGGTGGTGCCGGATGGCTTACGGTCCGCAGAATCTCCGGATCTGTCTGTCAATTCCCTCTCTCCGCCTGAGCGCAGGCGCGGCCCTGCGCCCTGCTTTCATGGTATCCGCGTGGCGTCAGCCTGGGGGCCAGCCCAGCCCACGACCGCCCAGGACGTGCGCATGGACATGTGCCACGGCCTGCCCAGCGTCGGCCCCCGTGTTGAACACAACCCGGTAGCCACTGCTGGAGATTCCCTCCGCCTTGGCCACCTCCTCCACCTGGCTGATCAGTTCGGTCAGCAGGCTGCCGTCCGCGGCCGCCAGCGCGGCCAGGTCGGGATAGTGATCCCTCGGGATCACCAGCACATGGGTGGGCGCTTGGGGGCTGATGTCACGGAAGGAAAGAGTTCGCGGCGACTCGAGCACCCGTGATGCCGGGACACCGCCGGACACGATCCTGCAGAATAGGCACTCCGGCACACAGGGATCCTAGCTTGTGCCCCTCCGGTAACACCCACGACATATATGGTTGCCCATGGTGCTAGCTGACTGCGCACGCCCGCCGCACACCCCAGGAACAGGGGACGGCACTTGCGGGTACTCCCCGAATCCCGCCGGGGCACCGCCGAAACCGCTGTCGCACCCAGGCAGGCACTCCACACTCGAGATCCCGGTGGGGGGGAATGTTTCCGTGAGGCCGAACGGCTGGCGCGGGCCGCGTGCACATAATCGACATGCCAGGTGAACCTGACGGCATGGTGACGCGTCCCACTGATGTGTCCGAGGCGCTACTAGCTAATCCTGCGATGACCACTGCTCCGGCGATGACCGGCGCTGTGGTCGAGTGGGATGCAGACCGGGCGGTCACTGCCATCTACAGCGAGCACTACCGCTCGCTGGTTCGCCTCGCCGCCTTCCTGGTCCGCGATAACGCAACCGCGGAAGAAGTGGTCCAGGATTCATTCGTGGCCATGCACGGGGCTTGGCGCCGGCTGCGCGACACCGATAAGGCGCTGTCCTACCTGCGCCAGTCCGTCGTCAACCGGTCACGGTCGGTGCTACGGCACCGGATGGTCGTAGACAAGAACACGCCGAAGCCACCGCCGGACATGCCGAGCGCTGAGCACGGCGCCATCATCCAGCTGGAACGCTCGGCGGTGGTTTCCGCCCTGCGGGCGCTTCCGGAGCGGCAGCGGGAGGCCCTGGTACTCCGCTATTACGGGGACCTTTCCGAGGCGCAGATCGCCTCGGTGATGGGCATCAGCAGAGGAGCGGTTAAGAGTCACACGGCCCGGGCGATGGCGGCCCTGCGGGTCGTGCTGGAGCGGGACTCGTGAGGGGCGTCTTCAGGGACGCAGGGGCCCCTGGGCGGCAAGCATGATGACACAGGACCGGGACTACGAGGACGCGCTGCGCCGCGCACTGGCCGCGGCGGCGGAGTCCATCGAACCGGCTGGCGACGGATTGCAGCGAATTCGTCACCGGCTGGATTCGCGACGGTCCCTACGGTCCGTACTCTCCGGGTGCGCCGAGTGGCTGGAGTTGCGCCGGACCCGTTTCCTCGTCCGGCTCGAACCCGTCACGGAGGCAGGCCGGACCGCAATGAGGCGGCCCGGGCCGCTGGCCGCGCTGATCAGCTTCTTGCGCAGCCTGCTCAGCCCACGTGCAGCCCGGGGATCTGGCGGGCATCGCAGCCCGGCCGGCTCACCGGGCCGCCTGGGGCCCGCCGGGCCCTGGCTCAAGCCGGTGCTCGCCGTTTCGGCGGCAGTGGCGATCGTCGCGGTCGGCGTAGTCATCCTCAACCACGAGACAGGGACCCTCATCAGCCCGACGAACTCCGTCACCACACCCAGCAGCCAGGGCTCTGGCCTGGGCAGTGGCGGGACGACGGCGAACTCCAAGCGGTGGAAGCTGCCGCTCGGGGTCAACCCCACCCAGCGGATCACCGGCCCGGCCCGGAATCCGAGCGTGAAGAGCGTGCCCGTGGTGGCCTGCACCCCGACCCCGTCGCCCGCCGCGAGTACGCCCGCCCCGACCGGGGGTGCGTCGGCGACCCCGTCCCCGACGGTGAGCGGGACCGCAACCGGTACGCCTGCGACTCCCGAGCCGACCGATACCGGGCAGCCGACCCCCACCCCGACGTCGAGTCCGGGTACCGGCTCGGCCAGCGCGACGACCACGGCGATGGTCAGGTACCTGGGCGGGGCGCCCGCGATCGTCGAGTGCGGGGCTACCCCGAAGAACTAGCCCGGGCGGCCTTGATCACTACCGCCGTGGTGCCGCCTGGCCTGGCATCATCAGGCTCCGCAGGCTGGGCTTCAGGTCCAGCGGCCCGCCCGGCTGAGCAGGACTGCGGCCGCCACCATCCCCGCGGATGAGGTACGGAGCATGGTCGGCCCCAGCCGCGCCGCGGTGGCCCCCGCCTCGGTGAGCGCGCCGGTCTCGGCCGGGGTGATACCGCCCTCCGGGCCGACTATCACCAGCATCTCCCCCGAGCGTGGCAGGGTCACCTCGCTCAGCAGCTCCCTGGCCTGCGGGTCAAGGATGAAGGCCCGTGCGGCCTGACCGGCCCGGGCGGCCACCTCGCCGAGATCCGCGGGCGCGGTCACCTGCGGGACCCGGTTTCGCCGGGCCTGCTTGGCCGCTTCCCGCGCGGTGGACCGCCACCGCGCCGCGGCCCGCTCGCCGCGCTCCCCCTGCCACCTGGCCACACAGCGCTCCGCCGCCCACGGGACGATCACGTCCACCCCGGCCTCGGTCATCAGCTCGACAGCCAGCTGCCCCCGCTCCCCCTTGGGGATCGCCTGAACCACGGCCAGGACCGGATCGGGCGCGGGCAGCACCCTGCGGTGCCGCACCGCGAGCTCGAGCTGGCCACGCTGGGCCCGGGTCACCACGCACTCGGCCACCTGGCCGTGGCCGTCGGTCAGGTCCACCCGCTCGCCAGCGGTGAGCCTCCGC
This sequence comes from uncultured Actinomycetes bacterium, assembly GCA_963770545.1. Taxonomy (GTDB): domain Bacteria; phylum Actinomycetota; class Actinomycetes; order Streptosporangiales; family Streptosporangiaceae; genus RYN-230. The sequence continues at coordinate 211,807 of CAVYQF010000035.1, forward strand.
ACATCGGCCGCGTGGCGGCCCTCAGAACCGGCCAGCACGATCAGGTCGGAAGAGGCCACGTCCTCGGCGTCGGCGAAGAAGACGGGCGGCTGGGATCCCGGCTGAGGAGACCCAGGCTGAGGAGACGCCGGCTGAGCAGATCCGGCCTGAGCGCGCCCGGGCTCTCCGGAGCCGGGCGCGCCCGCCGGGTCACCGGCCGTTGAACGCGTCACGCAACCGTGAGAAGAACCCCTGCTGCCCCGGGGCGAAGCGGCCGGGCGGGGTCTCCTCACCGCGCAGCGCGGCCAACTGCTTGAGCAGTGCCTCCTGCGCCTCGTCCAGCTTGAGCGGCGTCTCGACCGCAATGTGGGTGACCAGGTCGCCCCGGCCAGAGTCGTTCAGGTGCTGGACCCCGAGCCCGTACATGGGGATGACCTGCCCCGACTGGGTGCCCGGGCGGATGTCCAGGTCCCGGGGGCCGTCCAGGGTCTCGACCGACAAGGTGGCCCCCAGCGCCGCGGCGACCATCGGGATGGTCACGGTGCAGTGCAGGTCATCGCCCTGCCGTTCGAAAATAGGATGCGGGCGCTGCAGGATCTCCAGGAAGAGATCCCCGGGCGGGCCGCCGCCGGATCCGATCTCTCCCTCCCCTGCCAGCTGGATGTGAGTGCCGTCCTCGACTCCGGCCGGGATGCGCACCTTCATCGTGCGCCGGGTCCTGACCCGGCCGTCGCCGTCACACTCGGGGCATGGCCGGCGGATGACAGTACCGAACCCGCCGCAGTGCGGGCAGGGCCGGGACGTCATCACCTGGCCCAGGAACGAGCGCGTGACCTGGCTGACCTCACCACGGCCGCCGCAGACCTCACAGGTCTCCGGGTGGGTACCCGGCGCCGTGCCCTCACCCGAGCACGTCGGGCAGACCACCGCGGTGTCCACGACCAGTTCCCGGGTGGTCCCGAACGCGCACTCCGACAGGTCCAGCTCGACCCTGATCGTCGCGTTGCGGCCACGCCGGGCCCGGCTGCGCGGGCCGCGGGCTGTCGCGCCGGCACCGAAGAACGCGTCCATGATGTCGCTGAACGGGAAACCGGGTCCGAACCCGCCAGCCCCGGCAGCGCCGTTGGGCGCGAACGGATCCGCGCCCTGGTCGTACATCTGCCGCTTCCCAGGGTCAGAGAGCACCTCGTACGCCTGGGTGATCTCCTTGAACCGTTCCTGAGTCTGCGGATCCGGGTTCACGTCCGGGTGCAGCTCGCGGGCCAGCCGTCGGTAGGCCTTCTTGATCTCATCCGGCGGCGCGTCGCGGCGGACGCCGAGCGCGCCGTAGTAGTCGTTGGCCACTAGGACCCTGCCAGGATCTGGCCCACGTATCGTGCCACCGCGCGTACCGCTCCCATCGCTGTCGGGTAATCCATCCGTGTCGGGCCGAGCACCCCGAGCCTGGCCAGCACCTGATCCCCGGTCCCGTACCCGGTCGCCACCACGGACGTGCTCCGCAGGCCCTCCACCGGGTTCTCCGCACCAATCCGGACGGTCAGTGAGGGATGATCACCAGACTCGCCCAGCAAACGCATGAGCACGACCTGCTCCTCAAGAGATTCGAGGACTTCCCGCAGTCCCCTGGAGAAATCAGCCGTGGTCAGGTTGGCCGCGCCTCCGACGACGACCCGCTCGTCGGTCCGCTCGACCAGGGTCTCCAGGATGACCGAGAAGACCGCCGCCGCGTTCGGCCGCTCCGTCGGGTCGACTAGCTCCGGCAGGTCCGCGGCCACCGACGCCACCTCGGTCAGGTGGTGCCCGTCCAGGCAGGCGTTCAGTACCGCCCGCAGGTGCATGATGGAGTCTTCCTCAGCGGCGTCCGGCAGCTCCACGGAGCGCTGCTCCACTCGCCCGGTGTCGGTGATGATCACCAGCATCAGCCGTTTCGCGGCCAGCGGAACCAGTTCCAGATGCCTGACCGAGGAGCGGGTGAGTGAGGGGTACTGGACCACGGCCACCTGACGGGTCAGCTGGGCGAGCAGGCGGACGGTCCGCATCACCACGTCATCGAGGTCGTACGCGCCGGCCAGGAACGTCTCGATCGCCCGGCGCTCCGCCGAGGAGAGCGGCTTGACGCCGGACAGCCGGTCCACGAAGAGCCGGTATCCCTTGTCCGTCGGTATCCGGCCCGCACTGGTATGCGGCTGCACGATGAAGCCCTGCTCTTCGAGCACCGCCATGTCGTTGCGGATGGTAGCCGGGGAAACATCCAGGTGGTGCCGGTCAACCAGCGACTTCGAGCCAACGGGCTCGGTGGTGGACACGTAGTCTTCCACGATCGCGCGCAGTACCGCGAGCTTGCGTTCGTCGAGCATGTTCCCACCTCCCTTGGCACTCCACCGTCCTGAGTGCCAAGTTTAAGGCGGTCCGGGCGTCGTGGCACCCAAGCGCTCTATTAATCCGGGGGGACGACCCCTGGACCCGGCGTTCGCCGCTACGCGCCGAACGCCGGGTCGGCGAGCACCCGCCTGCGGCGGGCCCCGCCTCCCCGGCGCGTGCCCGCGCCACTTCTGTTCAACCCCAACTCCCGTTGGACTTCACGCCCGTTGGACCTCACGCCCGTTGGACCCTGCGCCCGGCGCGGCGGCGTGAGGGGGCCCTGGCTGTCCGCTAGCGTCCGGTGTGGTGGACCCCTATAACGGTACGGATGTCCTTGCCCCGGGCTGGCAGCGCCGCTCCCGGCCGGAGCCGCCCCAGGTGGAGGCGGTCCGCGGGCTGGTCGTCGAGGAGACCGGGGGCGGCTTTTGCGGCGCGGTGGTCGCCTGCGAGAAGAACGCCGTGACCCTGGAGGACCGGTTCGGGCGGCAGCGGGTCTTCCCCCTGATCCGCGGCGCGTTCCTGCTGGAGGGCAGGCCGGTGACCCTGATCCGGCCGGCGCCGGCCAGCCCGGTCCAGGTCCCGGGCCGCAGCCGCTCAGGCTCCGTGGCCCGGCCTGTAGGCCCGGCTAAGGTCGCCAGGGCCAGCCGGATCTACGTCGAAGGACGCCACGACGCCGAGCTCATCGAGCAGATCTGGGGCGACGACCTGCGTGATGTCGGCGTAGTGGTGGAGTACCTGGAGGGGGTGGATCACCTCCCGGCCGTGTTGCAGACGTTCGCGCCGGGCCCGCACCGGCGGCTCGGCGTCCTGGTCGACCACCTGGTCGCCGGCTCCAAGGAGCAGCGCATCGCCGCCGCGGTGACCTCGCCATACGTACTGGTGGTGGGCCATCCTTACGTGGATATCTGGCAGGCGGTCAAGCCCGCAGCCCTCGGCATCCCGGCGTGGCCGGTAGTGCCGCGCGGCACGCCCTGGAAAGAGGGGGTGCTGCGCGCCCTCGGGTGGGGCGAGGACACGGCAGCCGGGTGGAAGCGGATCCTGGGTGCGGCTCGCAGTTATGCCGACCTGGAATCGGAACTGCTCGGCCGGGTCGAGGAACTGATTGATTTCGTCACGGGGCCGGGCACTGATTAACGTAAGGGCAGGAACGTATCCCGCGAGGAGCCCATGACAAGCCGCCCGCAGTACCCGATGGATTCCGGCCTCGGCGTGTTCGGGCCGCAGGACGGCGGCCCGGCCGATGAGCAGGGAAAGAAGGACGCGGCGGGCAGGCCGCTGACCCCGGTGCCGGTGGACCCCGCGGAGGCACGCCGGGCCATGCTCGCCTACCTGGGCGTGCCGTTCACGCTGTGCCTGGTGCCGCTGGCCGTCTACCTGACGAGCCAGGGCGACCGGAAGTTTGCCCGGGCCCACGCGGGTGTGGCGCTGAGCCTGTCCCTGGCCACCATCCTGTACACGTTCAGCATCGTGATCGTGGGCGGCGTGCTGACGCTCGACTCCACTGGGGTGGGCACGCTGGCCGGGGCGGTGCTGCTCGTGGTGCTGTGGGCCAGCGTCCTGACGGTGGTGATCCGTGCGGCGGCGGCGGCCGGCCGCAGGGAAATGTACCAACTGCCCCGGTGGCTGCGGATGACCTCGAGGCCGCCTCGCTGACCCGGGCCGAGCGGCGGTCAGTCGGTGAGGCCGCGGATGACGGCGTCGGCGAGCAGCCGTCCGCGGGTCGTCAGCACGACCCGGCCCGCAGCGTAAGCGGACTCCTCGGCCAGCCCGTCCGCTACCGCGGTGCGCGCGGCCTCCTGCCCCCCGGGGGCGAGCAGCCCGACCGGGCATCCTGAGTCCAGCCGGGTGAGCAGCATGATCTCCTCCAGCCTGCGTTCCGGCCCGGTGAGTACTTCGCGGGCCAGGCCGGGGCTGGTCCCGGCGGTCAGCCGGGCCGCGTAGGCGGCCGGGTGCTTCACGTTCCACCATCGGACCCCGCCCACGTGGCTGTGCGCTCCAGGTCCCACGCCCCACCAGTGGCCGCCCGTCCAGTACAGGAGGTTGTGCTGGCAGCGGGCCTGCGGCGCGGTGGCCCAGTTGGACACTTCGTACCAGCCCAGTCCGCGGGCCGAGAGGAGTTCGTCCGCAGCCAGGTAACGATCGGCCATGGCCTCGTCGTCCGGGACGGCTACCTCGCCCCGGCGGACCTGGGCCGCGAGCCGGGTGCCCTCCTCGACAATCAGCGCGTAGGCGGAGATATGGTCGGGTCCCGCGGCCAGGGCCGCATCCAGCGACTTCCGCCAGTCCGCGTCGGTTTCCCCCGGGGTGCCGTAGATGAGGTCCAGGCTGACGTGCTCAAAGCCCGCCTCCCGGGCCCACCCGGCGCAGCGGGCCGGCCGGCCCGGCTCGTGCACCCGGTCCAGCACCGCCAGCACATGCGGTGCCGCACTCTGCATGCCCAGCGAGATCCGGGTGAACCCCGCCTTCCGCAGGGCAGCCAGGGATTTCTTGTCCACGCTCTCGGGGTTGGCTTCGACGGTAACCTCGGCCCCCGGGGCCAGACCGAACTCACCCTCGATGACCCGCAGGATCCCGGCTAGCTGGTCAGCCGGCAGGAGGGTCGGGGTGCCGCCACCGAAGAACACCGTGGCCACCGGGCTCCCCGCGTCACCCAGCACCCGGCGGGCCAGCCGGACCTCCGCGGCCGCCAGCGCAGGGTAGGTGTCCCGCGAGACTCCCGGCCCGAGCTCGGCGGCGGTGTAGGTGTTGAAGTCGCAGTAGCCGCAGCGGCGCTGGCAGAACGGCACATGCACGTAGAACCCGAAGGGGCGCTGGCCCAGCTGGGCGGTGGCCCCGGAAGGCAGCACGCCGTCCGGGGGGACAGGCGTCCCGGGGGGAAGTACTCCAGGCACGTCAGCCCAGGGCTTCGTTCTGCAGGGCTTCGTGCTGCGGGGCTTCCGCGCGAGCGGCGTCCGCCCGGGCGGCGCGCCCGAGTACCGAGGCCGCCGTCTCCTGCCACCCCTGGTCGAGTCCCGGCGCGTCCAGCAGCCGCCGCATCAGGACAGTGTCCCCGTAGTAGGCGCGCATCGCCTCGGACACGGTCACGCTGTCCGGCGGCCGCGAGAGGACCACAATGGGGTCACCCGCCCCTGCCACCCCTTCTTCGAGGACACGCAGGTAGGCACCCGGGCGGGCCGCCGCGGCGAACCGCTTCACCCAGGCCCGCTCGCCCATCCAGCCCGCGAAGGTGCCGCACGGGATGCGCACCGAGGCAATCTGCACCACGGCGCTGCCCAGCCGCCACGTCTCGCCGATCAGCGCCCCGGAAATGTCCAGCCCGGCCGAGGTGATGTTCTCCCCGAACACGCCGTTAGGCAGCTCGCGGCCGAGTTGCTCGGTCCACCAGTCCAGGTCTTCCCGGGCGTAGGCGTATACGGCCTGGTCAGGCCCGCCGTGATGGCGCTTGTCCACCTGGTCATCGCCGACGGCGCCGAGCCGCCCGATGGTCACCGGCCCACTGCAGGGCCGCTTGTCGATCGCGGTACGCCCGATCCGGCCCGCCCAGCGGGCCTGCCGGCCGCGGCCCGTGTTCACCGAGATCACCTGCGCGCTCACTCTTGCACGGTATTCGACGCCGCACCGCCGGGCGAACCGGTTTCGCCCGTGGTTATCCTGGGATCGAGCCACGGGGCGGGGAGGCGTCGATGACAAGCTGGCCTGGCAATGGGGGTCCGGCGTACGGGCACGCGGCAATGCGAGCCTCGGACGTGGACCGGGATCGTGCGGCCGAGGTGCTGAAATCGGGGTTCGCCGCGGGCCGGGCTCACCAAGGACGAGTACGACGAGCACTTGCACCGGGTCTACACCGCGAGCACCCACGGGGACCTGGCCCAGGTGACGGGCCAGCTGCCCGGCGGCGGGATGGCCCTGTTCATGGCGCCCGCCCCCGTCGTCCGGGGGACTAACTCGCTGGCCGTCGCCGCGCTGGTCTGCGGCGTCGCGGAGTTCTTCACCGTGGGGCTGACCGCGATCCCGGCGGTGATCCTCGGCCACATGGCGCGCGGCCAGATCCGGCGGACTGGCGAGCAGGGCAGCGGCCTGGCCCTGGCCGGCCTGATCCTGGGCTGGGTGGCGATCATCCTGTTCGTGCTGGTCGTCGCCCTCGGCGCGGTGGCCGCCGTGACCATGACGCGCAGCGGCGGGGTGCATCAAGCGCCCTTTGTCCAGCACATCCGTATCCAGCACATGCAACAGGGCTGACGGCCACAGGCCGACGCCATCGGGCCGGATCAGCGCTGGCGTTCGGGCGAGGTGGACAGGGCCGCGACGAAGGCTTCCTGCGGCACCTCGACCCGGCCGATGGTCTTCATCCGCTTCTTGCCTTCCTTCTGCCGTTCCAGCAGCTTGCGCTTGCGGGTGATGTCACCGCCATAGCACTTGGCCAGGACGTCCTTGCGCAGCGCGCGGATGTTCTCCCGGGCGATGATCTTGGCTCCGATCGCGGCCTGGATCGGCACCTCGAACTGCTGGCGCGGGATCAGCTCGCGCAGCCGGGAGGTCATGGCCAGGCCGTACTCACGGGCCTTATCCTCGTGCACGATCTGGCTGAACGCGTCGACGGGCTGTCCCTGCAGCAGGATGTCCACCTTGACCAGATCGGCCTCCATCTCACCGTCCGGCTCGTAGTCCAGCGACGCATATCCGCGGGTACGCGACTTCAGCTGGTCGAAGAAGTCGAAGATGATCTCCGCGAGCGGCAAGGTGTAACGGATCTCGACCCGGTCGGCGGACAGGTACTCCATGCCCAGCAGCACACCCCGCCGGCCCTGGCACAGTTCCATGATCGTCCCGATGTAGTCGGACGGAGCCAGCACCGTCGCCCGGACCACGGGCTCGAAAACCTTCGCGATCTTGCCCCCGGACGGATGACCGGACGGGACGGCTGACCCGGGAGTGCCGCTCGGGAAGTCACTGGGGTTGGTGACCTGGAGCTCTGCGCCGGATTCCATGACCACCCGGTAGACCACGTTGGGCGCGGTTGAAATGAGCGACAGATCGAACTCCCGCTCCAGCCGCTCCCGGACGATCTCCATGTGCAGCAGCCCCAGGAACCCGCACCGGAAGCCGAAGCCCAGTGCGGTGGACGTTTCCGGCTCGTAGACCAGCGCCGCGTCGTTCAGCCGCAGCTTGTCGAGGGCGTCGCGCAGTTCCGGGTAGTCGTCACCGTCCAGTGGGTAAAGGCCGGAGAACACCATGGGCCGCGGGTGGTCGTATCCGGGCAGGGCCTCGGCGGCGGGATGCGCGGCGCTGGTGACGGTGTCGCCCACCCGGGCCTGGCGGACGTCCTTGACCCCCGTGATGAGATAGCCCACCTCACCCGCGCCCAGGCTGTCCGACGGCACCGGCTCGGGTGAGATCACGCCTACCTCGAGCGTTTCGTGCGCCGCCCCGGTCGACATCATCAGGCTCTTCTCCCGGCGGGTCAGCCGTCCGTCGATCACCCGCACATAAGTGACCACGCCCCGGTAAGAGTCATAGACCGAATCGAAGATCAGGGCGCGGGCTGGTGCGTCCGGATTGCCCCGTGGCGGGGGGACCTGCGCAATCACGGCGTGGAGCAGGTCCTGCACGCCCTCCCCGGTCTTGGCTGAGACGCGGAGCACGTCGCCGGGAGCGCAGCCGATAATGCTGGCCAGTTCCTCCGCGTAGACGTCGGGCTGGGCCGCGGGCAAGTCGATCTTGTTCAGCACCGGGATAATGTGCAGGTCGGCCTCCAGGGCCAGGTACAGGTTGGCCAGGGTCTGGGCCTCGATGCCCTGGGCCGCGTCGACCAGCAGGATGGCACCCTCACAGGCGGCCAGCGAGCGGGACACCTCGTAGGTGAAGTCCACATGGCCGGGGGTGTCGATGAGGTTGAGCACGTAAGGTCGGCCGTCAGAGCCGGTCCAGGGCAGCCGGACGGCTTGGCTCTTGATGGTGATGCCCCGCTCGCGCTCGATGTCCATCCGGTCCAGGTACTGGGCCCGCATCTGACGGTCGGTCACCACCCCGGTGAACTGCAGCATGCGATCCGCCAGGGTGGACTTGCCGTGGTCGATGTGCGCGATGATGCAGAAGTTCCTGATAATGCCCATGTCGGTATGACCGGGGCTGGTCGCGGGCTGCGCACCATCCGGAAGGACCCTCTCGGGCACTGCTGGCACAGGAAATCCGCCTGGTTCGTGTTGGGGTTCGGTGTCTTTCATGGTCGCATGGGAGAGCCGGTGCCCCAGCCCCGCCCGCACCAGTTTTGAGCCGCACTGCCCGATAGGCTATCCTGCCTCGTCGGAGCGTAAGCGCTGTCGTCGTTGCCCCTGCTGCCGCTGGATCATGGTGTCGGCGCGCGGCACGGCCGGGCGCGACGGTACGTCTCCGGCACCCAGACGAGATCCCGAGTGAGGCTTCCGCGTGGCGAACATCAAGTCCCAGATCAAGCGCAACAAGCAGAACGAGAAGCACCGGCAGCGCAACAAGGCGGTGAAGACCTCGCTGAAGAGCTCAGTGCGCAGGTTCCGTGAGGCTGCCGACGCTGGCGACCTCGACGCAGCCACCGCCGCCATGCGCACCGCCTGCCGCAACCTCGACAAGGCGGCCAGCAAGGGCGTGATCCACAAGAACCAGGCCGCCAACCGCAAGTCGGCCATCGCCCACCGCTGCGCCGAGCTGCAGAACGCGGCTTGAGCTCAGTCAGGCCGTCCCTCTAACGAGCCCGGCAGGCCACGATGTCGCGGATGGCTACCTCCAGGGCGTAGCCGGCGCTCGTTCCCTCTCCTTTGACCTGAGCGTCCGCCCGGGCCACGACGGCCAGGGCGCGGGCCACCCCTTCCGGGGTCCAGCCCCGCAACTGCTGCCGGACGCGATCCACCTTCCACGGAGGGGCGCCGACCTCGGCGGCCACAGCCGCATCCGGCTGCCCTTTCTGGGCACTGCCCACCCGGCCCAGCAGGCGTACCCCCTGGGCCAGGCCGCTGGTGATGAGCACGGGTGACACCCCGACTGCCAGCGCCCAGCGCAGCAGCTCCAGCGCATCCCCCAGGCGCCCCTCGACGGCCCGGTCGGCCACGGTGAATCCGCTCGCCTCGGCCCGGCCCCGGTAGTAGCGGGCCACCACGGCCTGGTCGATCACCCCGGTGGTATCGGCCGCCAGTTGCGAGCACGCGGCGGCCAGCTCACGCAGGTCATTGCCCAGGGCGTCGAGCAGGGCCCGCACGCCGCTTTCCTCGATCGTCCGCCCCGCCTGGCGGAACTCGCCCCGGATGAACTGCATCCGCTCGCCGAGCCGGGTCACCTTCGGGCACTCGATCATCCGGGCGCCGCGCTTGCCCAGCGCAGCGAGCAGAGCCTTCCCCTTGGCCCCGCCGGCGTGGGTGAGCACCAGGACAGTCTCGGGCGGCGGATCCCCGGCCAGGCTGGTGATCTCGTCGGCGACGTTCTTCGCGGCGTCGGCGGTGCCGTGCACCACGATGACGCACCTCCCGCCGAACAGGGAGGGGGCGGTCATCGAGGCCAGTTCACCGGGCCGCAGTCCCGCGGCCTGCACGTGCCGCACGTCCTCCACCGGCCCTGCGGCCGCGACCAGGCGCGCCACCGCCCGTTCGACCAGCAGGTCCTCCTCCCCCACGACGACACTGACGCCCGCGATGTCCGCCGGAGAGGCCGTGGAAGAGGAATGGGCAGCGGAAGGCATAGCGGCAGCATGCCACATGGCAGGCGGTGGGCTGGCCCAGAGCGGGGCGGTCAGGTCAGGTGGCGACCGGCGCGCCGCCGAGCCACACCCGGCTCGGCTTGAGCCCGTAGGACCAGGCGAACGCGCCCTCGTGGTCGGCGTCCCAGAGCACGATGTCGGCCAGGCGGCCGCGGGTCATCGCACCGCGGTCCGGAGCCCGCAGCGCCTGGGCGCCGCCGAGCGTGGCGGCCCGCAGGGCCTCGGTCACGCTGAGCCCGAACTGCGACACGGCCAGCGAGATCACCAGGGGCATGGAGGTGATCCCGTTCCCGCCCGGGGTGTGGTCCGAGCCCAGGGCGACCGCGACTCCCTTGTCCAGGAGCGCGCGCACCGGCGGGTTCTTGCCGGTCTGGAGGGCCGTGGCCGGGCAGACGACCGCGGCCACCCCGGCCTGGGCCAGGGCCGCCACATCCTCGTCACTCGCCTCGTGCAGCACGTCCGCGGACGCGCAGCCCAGCTCGGCGGCCAGCCGGGCCGCCCCAGTCCGGCTCTCCCCGCAGGCGTGCACGCGCGGCAGCAGGCCGGCCGCACGGCCGGCGCTGAGGATCCATCGGGCTTCCCGCTCGGTGAAACGGCCGTCCTCGCAGTAGACGTCCACGCTGTCCGCGCCGACCGCGGCGGCGTCTGAGCACCAGGTGCCCACCGCGTCGATGTAGTCATTGCGGCGGCCGAAGAACTCGGGCGGCACCGCGTGCGCAGCCAGGAACGTCACGTGCACCCGCGGCATCCCGGGCTCGCCTTCCAGCGACCGGAGCATGCGCACGTCGGCGAGCTCACCATCACGGGTCAGGTGGTACCCGGTCTTGGCCTCGATCGTGGTGGTCCCGAACCGCAGCCACTCGCCGAGCCGCTCCCGCACCCCGTTGCACAGGGTCCAGGGATCGGTCCCGCGGGTCACCGTGACGGTGGAGGCCATTCCTCCGCCGGCCGCAGCGATCTCGTTGGCTGAGGAGCCACCCGACCGCATGGACAGTTCCGCCCAGCGGTTACCCGCGTAGACCGGATGGGTGTGGGCGTCGATCAGGCCCGGGGTGACCAACCCGCCGCCCAGGTTTTCCACCGAATCAACGTCGACGATGTCCTCGACCACGCCGGGCAGGCTCTCCGGGAGTTCCGAGGCCCGGCCTACCCAGGCGATGCGGTCGTTGTGGGTGAGAATGGCCGCGTTGCTCCAGATCTCGGACCCGGTCCAGAGGCGGCCTATGTTCGTGAGCAGGCGGACGGTCACCGGCGTGCCCCCGGCCGCGCATGCGTGAGGGACCGGAGGGGAGCGTGACAGACGGGGCGTACCTGCGTCATACGCGGTCACCTGCCATAGCTCGTCTGTACCACTGATGGCCCCCCGCTAGGCACCCCCGTACCGCGGGTTCCAGAGCGACCGACGTCCGGCGCCGCGGGACGCGGCAACCAACATATCGGTTCAGTTACGGTATTGCACTACAGGGGTCATGTACAGGCAGTTCACGAAGAAGGCAGGACGGAAATTGCCGGCCTTTCCGGTGATCTCACTGTCTGTGCAGGTCCGGGCGGTCTTGGCTGCGCAGCGTGTTCACCGGCCGCCTCGTTCTGCTTTACCGGATAAGGCCGCATAGGAATTCACCCCGTGTTCGGAGTGGCGTTGCCGTCTGCTCAGCAAAGTCTTTCATGCCTGACCGTGCCGACGCGCCTTCCCGCGCACAGCGTCTTCACCCGCGGGCAGTTCCGGCGCGCATTACCTTCCGGAGGGACGTGGATTAGCTTCCCGCCGGAACGGCAATGCGGTCGATCTCAGCGGCCAGGCCCGGTGGGACCCGCGCGGTCAGCTCGGTACCGGCGGCGCAGTGACGCAGTGCGAGCACCTCACCCTCCTGATGGGCCCGGGCCACCAGGTCGCCCCGCACGTACGGCACCACGGCGCTGACCTCGCGGTCCCGCCGCGGGAGCGCCGTCTCGATGGCCTCTACCAGCGCCTCCAGCCCTTCGCCGGTGCGCGCGGACACGACCACGCTGTGCGGCTCCTGCCGCCGGAGCGCCTCCACGTCGATGGGATCGGCGGCGTCCGCCTTGTTGATCACGACCAGCTCTGGCACCTCGCGCGCCCCGATCTGGCCGAGCACCTCGCGGACGGCGGAGATCTGCGCCTGCGGATCGACGTCGCTGCCGTCAACCACGTGCAGGATCAGGTCCGCCTCGGCGACCTCCTCCAGAGTGGACCGGAACGCCTCGACCAGCTGGTGCGGGAGGTGGCGGACGAATCCGACGGTGTCAGTCAGGGTGAACCAGCGGCCGGCTGGTGTCCGGGCCTTGCGGACGGACGGGTCGAGGGTCGCGAACAATGAGTCATCCACCAGCACCCCGGCCCCGGTCAGCTGGTTGAGCAGGCTGGACTTGCCCGCGTTGGTATAGCCCGCGATGGCGACCGCCGGGACGGCCTGGTCGCGTCGCTGATGCCGCTGCACCTCCCGGCCGACTGACATCTCGCCAAGCTGACGGCGCAGCCGGGCCGTGCGCGCCCTGATTCGCCGCCGGTCCGTCTCGATCTTCGTCTCCCCCGGACCCCTGGTGCCGATACCGCCACCGCCGGCTACCCGGCCGCCAGCCTGCCGGGACAGCGACTCGCCCCAGCCCCGCAGCCGGGGCAGCAGGTATTCGAGCTGGGCCAGCTCGACTTGCGCCTTGCCCTCCTTGCTCCGGGCGTGCTGGGCGAAGATGTCCAGGATGAGCGCGGTCCGGTCAATGACCTTCGCCTTCACCACGCCTTCCAGCCGGCGCAGCTGGCTGGGCGTCAGCTCGCCGTCACAGATCACCGTGTCCGCGCCGGTCGCAGCGACCAGCGCCGCAACCTCGGCGGCCTTACCCGCCCCGATGTAGGTCGCCGCGTCGGGCCGGCCCCGGCGTTGCACCAGTCCCTCCAGGATCACCGAGCCGGCCGTCTCGGCCAGCCGGGACAGCTCACGCAGCGAGTTCTCAGCGTCGGCCAGCGTCCCCTCGGTCCACACGCCAACCAGGATGACCCGCTCCAGGCGCAGCGACCGGTATTCGACCTCGCTGACGTCCTCGAGTTCAGTGGACAGCCCGGATACCCGGCGCAGCGCATGCCGGTCCTGCAGATCGAGCTCACCGGCATCCAGGTCCCGCTGGGCGCCATCCCCGGTAAACGGAGCTGCGGTGTTCTCCGCAGGGACGTCCTGCGGTAGCTCGCTGGGAAGGGTCATCGCCTGCTCATCTGGGTCGGTTATGCGGGCTGCAGTGCTCTGGTCTGCCAATGCTGTCATGCCTCCGGGATACGCTCATCTGAATAAACACCTGCTATGCATAAACACCTGCGCCGGGCAGGTTGTGCCCGGGATGTGTCCGGGAACACTTTGACCCGTGCCCGGGTGCGGTGTTACGAAGCACAGGACCGGCGCCGTCCGGGTCATTACCAGCTAGTAACATGCCCGGTAAGGACGGGGCGCCGGATGACCTGGGAGGAGCGTGGCATGGCCAGCGACGGTGTGGAGATCACCGGTCCCCAAGGGGACCGTTTCGACGAGGTTCTCACCCCCGAGGCGGTCGGCCTGATCGCCGCGCTGCAGCGGGAGCTCGGCGGGCGCCGCGCGGAACTGCTCGCGGCCCGCGCGGCCCGCCAGCAGGAGCTCTCGGCGGGGGGGACGCTGGACTTCCTGGCCGCCACCCAGGCGATCCGGGATGACCCCGGATGGCGGGTGGCCGCGCCGGCCCCGGGCCTGGTGGACCGGCGGGTCGAGATCACCGGCCCGACCGACCGGAAGATGACCATCAACGCGCTGAACTCCGGCGCCAAGGTGTGGCTCGCCGACTTCGAGGACGCGAACACCCCGCTCTGGGAAAACATGGTCTCCGGCCAGCTCAACCTCGTCGGCGCGCTCGACCGGACCCTGGATTTCACCAGCGAGGAAGGCAAGTCCTACCGCCTGGACCCGGACGCGGACCTGGCCACCATCGTGGTCCGGCCGCGTGGCTGGCACCTGGATGAGAAGCACCTGCTGGTGGACGGCCAGCGGGTCTCCGGAAGCCTGTTCGACTTCGCGCTGTACTTCTTCCACTGCGCACGCCGCCAGCTGGAGAAGGGATCCGGCCCCTACTTCTATCTGCCCAAGATCGAGAGCCATCTGGAGGCCCGGCTCTGGAACGACGCTTTCAACCTGGCTCAGGACAGCCTGGGCATCCCGCGCGGCACCATCCGGGCCACAGTCCTGATCGAGACCATCCCGGCGGCGTTCGAGATGGAGGAGATCCTCTACGAGCTGCGTGACCACAGCGCCGGGCTGAACGCGGGCCGCTGGGACTACCTGTTCAGCGTGATCAAGAAGTTCCGCAGCCGGGGGCAGGAATTCGTGCTGCCCGAGCGCAACTCGGTGACGATGACGGCCCCGTTCATGCGCGCGTACACGGAACTGCTGGTGAAGACCTGCCACCGGCGGGGCGCGCACGCCATGGGCGGGATGGCCGCGTTCATCCCCAGCCGGCGCGACCCCGAGGTGAACGCGGTGGCGCTGGCCAAGGTGCGCGAGGACAAGACGCGCGAGTCGGCCGACGGCTTCGACGGCTCCTGGGTGGCCCACCCGGACCTGGTGCCGCTCTGCCGCGAGGTGTTCGATGCCGCCCTGGGTGACCGGCCCAACCAGCTCACCCGGCAGCGGGATGACGTCAGTGTCTCCGCCTCGGACCTGCTCGCGGTGAGCAAGACGCCCGGGACCATCACCGAGGCGGGGCTGCGCAACAACATCAGCGTCGGGCTCCAGTACCTCACGTCCTGGCTGGGCGGGAACGGGGCGGTGGCCATCTTCAACCTGATGGAGGACGCGGCGACGGCCGAGATCTCCCGGTCCCAGGTCTGGCAGTGGATGCACAACGGCGTCCGGCTGGACGACGGCCAGCTGGTGACCCGGGATCTCGCCGAGCGGATCATCGCCGAGGAGTCGGCCGCTATCCGGGACGCGGCCGGCCCGGCCTTCGACGAGCCCCGGTTCGAGCAGGCGGCCGCGTTGTTCAGCGCGGTGGCCCTGGCCGACGACTACGCCGACTTCCTCACGCTGCCCGCCTACGAGGAGATGCCGTAGCAGCTCTCGGGGGAACGAGAGGAGATGCCGTAGCAGCTCCCAGAGGAAGGGGCGGAGATGCCGTAGCAGCTCCCAGAGGAACGGGGCGGAGATGCCGTAGCAGCTCCCGGGGTAGAACGAGCGGAGCTGCCGTAGCGTGCCCGTCGTGGACTAGCGGGCCGCCACGAGGCACCCTGGAGGGTAAGCAGCATCGTGGAGGCGGGATGACGGTCCAGGCGATGGTGCCCCGGATGACTGAGATCTGCGGGGCCGACGGAGTGGTGTCAGATCCTGCTGAGCTGCGCACCTACGAGTGCGACGGGCTCACCTCGCATCGAGCCGCCCCCGGCCTCGTGGTGCTGCCGGAGACGGCGGAGCAGGTCGCGGAGATCGTCACGGAGTGCGCCCGGGCCCGGGTGCCGTTCGTGGCCCGGGGATCGGGTACGGGCCTGTCCGGAGGGGCCCTGCCACGAACCGACGGCGTCCTCATCGTGACCTCGCGGATGCGCCGGATCATCGCGATCGACCCGGTCAGCCAGCGGGCGATCGTGGAACCGGGCGTCACCAACCTGTCGGTCAGCACCGCGGCGCGGCCGTATGGCTACTTCTACGCCCCGGACCCGTCCAGCCAGGTGATCTGCTCCGTGGGCGGGAACGTGGCGGAGAACTCTGGCGGCGCGCACTGCCTCAAGCACGGCTTCACCGTGCACCACGTGACCGGCCTTCAGATCGTCACCCCCGAGGGGGAACTGACCTGGCTCGGGGACGGCACCGGGACCGCACCTGGTTACGACCTGGTCGGCATGTTCACCGGGTCGGAAGGCACGCTCGGCATCGTGACCAAGATCGTGGTCAAGCTGACCAGGATCCCGCAGGTCATCACGACGCTGCTGGCCGCGTTCGAGACCACCGGCGCGGGCGGCGCCGCGGTGTCCGGGATCATCGGGGCCGGCATCCTGCCCGCCGCGATAGAGATGATGGACGCGCTGGCCATCGAGGCGGCCGAGGCTGCGGTGGCGTGCAACTACCCGGCGGGCGCCGGGGCGGTCCTGCTCGTGGAACTGGACGGGCCCGAGGCCGATGTGCGCCGGGACAGCGCAGCCGTGCGGGAGCTGTGCCGGCAGGCCGGCTGCACCGAGATCCGGGAGGCAGACGACCCCGCGGAACGCGCCGCGATCTGGGCCGGGCGCAAGTCCGCGTTCGCCGCAGTGGGCCGCATTTCCCCGGCCTACCTGGTCCAGGATGGCGTGGTGCCGCGCACGGCGCTCGGCGAGGTGCTGGACAAGATCGCCGCCCTGGGCGCCGCATCCGGGATCCGGGTGGCCAACGTGTTCCACGCGGGCGACGGCAACCTGCATCCGCTGGTCCTGTACAACGACGCCACGCCCGGGGAGGAAGCCCGGGCCGAGGAGGTGTCCGGGGCCATCCTGGACCTGTGCATCGAGCACGGCGGCTCGATCACCGGGGAGCATGGCGTGGGCACGGACAAGTCCAAGTACATGACGAAGATGTTCACCCGGGAGGACCTGGACACCATGCAGCTGCTCCGCTGCGCGTTCGACCCGGCCGGGCTGTGCAACCCGGGCAAGATCTTCCCCACCCCGCGGCTGTGCGGCGAGGTTCCCGGCCCGCGCCGCGGCGTGCATCCCATCGTGGCCGCGGGCCTTGCGGAGCAATTTTGACTAGCCGTTGCGGAGCAACTGTGACTAGCCGTTGCGGAGCAACTGTGACTAGCCGTTGCGGAGCAACTGTGACTAGCACCGCGGAGCAACTGTGACTAGCACCGCGGAGCAGCCTTGAGCACTGGATCGGTGCCCGGATCGCTGGCCCGGGCCTGCCGCGCGGTGCGGCCGGGCGGCCCGAGGGACGCGGTGGGCGATCTCACCCCGGCCTGGGTTGCCTCCCCCGCCGATACCAGCGAGGCCAGCGCGCTGCTGGTGGCGGCGGCCGAGCACGAGCTCGCGGTGGTGCCGCGGGGCAGCGGGACCACCGTGTCCTGGGGCGTCCCACTGCGCCAGCTCGACCTGGTCGTCGATACCCTGCGGATGGACCGGGTGATCGAGCACGCCGCAGGTGACCTGGTGGTCCGGGCGCAGGCCGGCGTGACCATGGACCGGCTGGCCGGAGTGCTGGCCACCGCCGGGCAGCAGCTCGCCCTGGATGTCCTGGCCGGCCCCGGCCACGGCGGCCAGGCCAGCTCCCCCACGGTCGGCGGGGTGCTCGCCACGGGCCGGGCCGGGCCGCGCAGGCTGCGCTACGGCACCCCCCGTGACCTGCTGATCGGCATCACCGTGATCCGCCCGGACGGAATCGTGACCAAGTCCGGCGGCAAGGTCGTCAAGAACGTGGCCGGATACGACCTCGGCAAGCTGTACACCGGCTCACTGGGGACGCTCGGCCTGATCACCGAGGCCATCTTCCGGCTGCACCCGCTGCCCGCCGCGACCGCGTTCGTGACCGCGGGCTACGCCCGTCCCGCCGCGGCCGCCGAGGGCGTCGCGGCGGCGGCCGCGTCCGACCTCGCCCCGGCGGCCATCGAGATCGACCGGCCGTCGCGGGATGGCCTGACCCGGGTGGCGGTGCTGCTGGAAGGCGACCCCGGCGGGTTGTCCGAGCGGGCCTCGCTGATCCGCGGGGTGCTCGGGGCAGGCACCGCGACCCTGGACACCGCGCCACCCTGGTGGGGTGCGGGGCCCGCGACCCCCGGGTCCGGGGCCGGCGCCCGGGAAGGCAGCACGCTGATCCAGATCGGTTTCTGGGCCGCGGCCCTGCCCGGAGTGCTGGACGCGGTGGATGCCGCGGGGCGGGCGGCCGGGCTGGACCCGGCGGTGGCCGGCTCGGCCGCCGCGGGCGTGCTGCACGCCGCCGTGCCCGGGACCGCCGCCCCGGAAGCGGTCGCCGCATTCCTGGCCGGGCTGCGCGAGCGTCTCGCCCGCGACCGGGAACCGGGGTTCGCGGGCGGGGAGGGACCCCCGGCCCGGGCTAGCGCCGTCGTGGTCCGGGCCCCGGCCACCGTACGGGCCCTGATCGACATGTGGGGCCCGGTGCCCTCGCTCAGCCTGATGCGGGCGCTGAAGGATCAGTTCGACCCCGGGCACCTGATGGCGCCCGGCCGGTTCGCCGGGGGGATCTGAGTGCGGGAGGGACGGGAGTGAGCGAGCTGCAGGACGAGGGGAAGGTGGGCGGAGCCCCAGAGGCGACGGGGACGCCGGGCACGTCGCCCATCGACCCGTCCGGTGAGCTGCGCGCACTAGCGTCCGACTGCGTGCACTGCGGCTTCTGCCTGCCCGTCTGCCCCACCTACCAGCTGTGGGGTGAGGAGATGGACTCGCCGCGCGGGCGGATTCACCTGATCACGCAGATCCTGGACGGGGCCGCGGCGGCCGAGGCAACGGCCGGCGAGGCAACGGCCGGCGAGGCAACGGCGGGCGAGGCAACGGCGGGCGAGGCAACGGCCGGCGAGGCAACGTGCGGCCGGGGCAGCGGCCGGCGGGACACTGGCCAGCGTGAAGGCCGCGACCCACCTGGACCGCTGCCTCGGGTGCATGGCCTGCGTGCCCGCCTGTCCCTCGGGGGTGCACTACGACCGGCTCATCGAGGCGGCCCGCGGCTGGGCCGAGGAGCCCCCGGAGGGGGCGGCCCCCTCGCCACTGCCGCCCCGCTCGCCACGCGAGCGGGCTGCGCGGGCGGCGATCTTCGCGACGTTCCCGTACCCGGCCCGGCTCCGGATGCTGACCCGCCCGCTGCGGGCCGCCCAGCGAACCGGGATGATGCGCCGGATCGAGGGCAGCCGCCTGGCCGCCCGGCTCGCCCCCGAGCTGGTCGCGTCGCTCCGGGTGGCGCCCTCGCCACCCCGGGGGCACCGCCCCGCCCTGGCCCGCCGGGTACCCGCACAGGGGTCACGGCGGGCGGTGGTCGGCCTGCTCACCGGCTGCGTGCAGCAGGTGTTCTTCCCGGACGTGAACGAGGCGACCGTGCGGATCCTGGCCGCCGAAGGCTGCGACGTCGTCATCCCGCGCAAGCAGGGCTGCTGCGGTGCCCTGTCGCTGCACAGCGGCCGGGCCACGGAGGCCGCGGGGTTCGCCCGGAAGACCATGACCGCCTTCGAGGACGCGGGCGTGGACATGGTCGTAGTGAACTCGGCGGGCTGCGGCTCGGCCATGAAGGAGTACACCCATCTCTTCGGCGGGGACGGGGAGGAGAGTCAGCGGGCCGGGCGCTTCACCAGCCAGGTCCGTGATCTGAGCGAGTTCCTCGGCGAGCTGGCCGCCGACGGCGGCCCGCGGGCGGTGCGGCATCCACTTCCGGTCACCGCGGTCTACCACGAGGCCTGTCACCTGGGGCATGCCCAGGGCATCCGGCGCCAGCCCCGGGACCTGCTCCGCGAGATCCCCGGGCTGGAGCTGGTCGAGCCGTGCGACCCGGGCACCTGCTGTGGCTCGGCCGGTGTCTACAACCTGCTGCAGCCGGAGGCCGCGGGCGAGCTGGGCGCGCGCAAGGCAGCCTCGGTGCTGGCCACCGGGGCGCCCCTGGTGATTTCGGCCAACCCCGGCTGCAGCCTGCAGATCAGCGCGGCCATGGCGGCGGCTGGGTCGCAGCGTCCGCCCGCGATGGCGCACATCGCCGAGGTCCTGGACGCGTCGCTGCGCGGCGCTTCGGTGTCCGAGCTGACCGGCCGGACCGGGACCGGCGACCCGGTCCCCAGAACGACCGGCGTGCCCGACTAGCGGGCCGCCAGCCAATCCGGGTCGAGCTCCCCCTCGGCCACGATCACCGCGGGCCCGGTCAGCCAGCTCGTCCCGGCCTCCAGTGTCACCAGCAGCGCGCCACCCGGCACCGTGACGTGCCACTGGCGGGAGACGGTTTTCGTTGCGGAGAAGAGAGCGGCTGCTGCTGCCGCAGCCGCGACCGCGCCGGTACCACAGGAACGCGTCTCGCCCGAGCCCCGCTCGTGCACCCGCATGCTGATGGAGTCCGGCCCGGTCCGCCGGACCATTTCCACATTGCCGCCGTCCGGGAAGTCGGCTGGGTCCAGGCCTGGCGGCGCGGCCAGGTCGAACTTGTCCAGCGCGTCATCCACCAGGCAGGCCAGGTGCGGGTTGCCGACGCTGACCCGCAGGCCATGCCGGATCTCGCCGCCGATCACGGCCTGTCCCGGGCCGAGGACGGTGACCGGGCCCATGTCCACGGTGATCTGGCCGTCTGGTTCCGTGCGGACCTGGTGGATCCCGGACCGGGTCGCCACCGCGAACGACGGCCCGGCGACCAGGCCGTGCTCGAGCAGATAGCGGGCGAACACGCGGACGCCATTGCCGCACATCTCGGCGATGCTGCCGTCGGCGTTGCGGTAGTCCATGAACCACTCCGCCGCGCTGGTTTGCGGGGGGCCGGCCAGCGCCGCGGTACGGACCACCCGCAGCACGCCGTCCGCCCCGATCCCGGCCCGGCGGTCGCAGAGCCGCGCGGCGGCGGTCGGGGTGAGGTCATGCTCGCCGTGGGGATCGGGCAGGATCACGAAGTCGTTCTCGGTGCCGTGGCCCTTGGCGAACTCGCGCTGGCTAAATTCGTGTTCGGTGAACTGCCGCTCGGTGAGTGGCTGCTGGGCGGATGGCATCTCCCGATCGTAGCCAGTGCCTGGCCGGGCAGGTCCGCGCCGGGACCGGCGTCCAGCCAGATCACCCGGGGGTCGCGGCGGAACCACGCCTCCTGGCGGCGGGCGAACCGCCGGGTCGCCTTGACGGTCTGCTCGCGGGCCTCGTCCTCGTCCCATTCCCCGGCCAGGAGCCGCAGTACCTGGGCGTAGCCGAGCGCCTGGCTCGCCGTCCGGCCCTCACGCAGCCCCGCCTGCTCCAGCGCCCGCACCTCGTCCACCAGGCCGGCCCGCCACATCTGCGCCACCCGGACGGCGATCCGGCGGTCCAGTTCGCCGCGGCTGACCCGCAGGCCGATCTGCACCGACGGGTACAGCGACTCATAACGCGGCAGCGTCGCGGTGAACGGCTGGCCGGACAGCTCGATGACCTCCAGCGCGCGGACGATCCGGCGGCCGTTGCTGGGCAGGATGCCCGCGGCGGCGCCGGGGTCGAGCGAGGCCAGCCTCGCGTGCAGCTCAGCCGGGCCGCGCGCGGCCAGCTCGGCCTCGAGCCGTTCCCGGACGGCGGGGTCGGTGCCGGGGAAGTTCAGGTCGTCCAGGGCGGCGCGCAGGTACAGCCCGGAGCCGCCGACCAAGATCGGCACCCGGCCACGGGCGGTCACCTCGGCGATGCTCTCCCGCGCCATCCGCTGGTATTCGGCCACGTTCGCGGGGTACCGCACGTCCCACACGTCGAGCAGATGATGCGGGATGCCCTGGCGCTGGGCCACGGTGAGCTTGGCTGTGCCGATGTCCATGCCCCGGTACAGCTGCATGGAGTCGGCGTTGATGATCTCGCCGCCGAGCTCACCGGCCAGCCGCAGCGCGAGATCGGACTTGCCGGCCGCAGTGGAGCCGAGCACCGCGATCACCGGATCCGCCATGCCGACAGTGTGCCATCCGGCGGGCGGCCGGGCTCCAGCCCGCGCCGCGCGCCCGGACCGCCCGCCCGGTCCCCGATCGCCTTCCGGGACCGGGCGGGTCAGGCCTCAGAGGTGGCCGCGGCCGCGCTGGATCCGCTGGACCCGCAGATAGGTCAGGCCCGGACGGGAGCAGGCCAGGAAGCGGAGCCGGGCAAATCCTGGCGCCACCCGGTTCGGCGGGATGACCCGCAGGCCGCGAGCCTTCGCCGGACGGCACAGCCGGTGCGGGAAGAGCGTGACGTCGGTGATCTGCAGCACCGCGTGCGCGGTCCAGCCCCGCGGCAGGGTGACCACCCGCAGCGGAGTCCCCGAGACCCAGGCCGCCGGGCTGCCCAGCTGCCGCCCGTGCCGGTTCACCGCCTTGACGCCGGGGAACCCGAACAGGTAGCAGGTGCGGTGTGAGGTGTTGGTGAACCTCAGCAGGTAGGTGAAGGTGCCTGCGGCGCCGCTGCCCTGGCTCACGTGAAACTTCAGGTTGGCCCGGGCGCAGGTGGGGATGGCCGTCGGCCGGGCGGAGTGCGCCAGGCCGACCGGGGCGGCCGAGGCAGCCGTCGCGGTCAGCGCGGTGGCGCAGCCGACGGCCAGGACCACGGCCGCCCGGCGAACGGTATTCACGGAAAACAGCATGAATGTCCTCCTTGAGGATGGCGGCTCCATAGGCCGCCTCACCTGGGAAGACGCAGGCCGGGAGGGCAGGGTTGATTGGTTTCGCGGGTCAGGCGGGGCGGCCGACCGCGGGCATGCCCAGCGGCACCGCGGACGGCGGGGCGGCCGGCCCGGGCGCGGCGAGGCCGTCTGCGCGAGCCTGCCAGGCGTCGCCACCGGGGGTACGCCGGACCGTCCGCGGGCGGCCGTCCGCGACCAGGTAGTGCGGGGCGGCCCGGGTCACCGTCGTGGTGACCAGGTCTCCCGGGCGCGGCGCGGTGTCACCGGGGGCGAAGTGCACCAGCCGGTTGTCCCGGGCCCGGCCGGACAGCCGGTGGGTGGCACCGTCCTTGCGGCCCTCCCCCTCGGCCACCAGCACCTCGACCTCGCGCCCGGCGAACACCTCGTTCTCGGCCAGCGACACGTCCTCGACCAGTGCGGCGAGCCGCTGATAACGCTCCGCGACCACGGCCGCGGGTACCTGCCCGTCCATCCCGGCCGCCGGAGTGCCGGGGCGCGGGGAGTACTGGAACGTGAAGGCCCCGGCGAAGCGCGCCTGGCGGACCAGGTCAAGGGTGTCCTCGAAGTCACGATCGGTCTCGCCGGGGAAGCCCACGATGATGTCGGTCGTGATGGCGGCGTCCGGCATGGCTGCCCGGACCCGGTCCAGGATGGCCAGGTACTTCTCCCGCCGGTAGGCGCGGCGCATGGCCCGCAGCACCGCGTCGGACCCGGACTGCAGCGGCATGTGCAGCTGGGGCATCACGTTCGGCGTCTCGGCCATGGCGGCGATCACGTCGTCGGTGAAGTCCCGCGGGTGCGGCGAGGTGAAGCGCACCCGCTCCAGCCCGTCGATCCCGCCGCAGGCCCGCAGTAGCTTGCCGAAGGCCACCCGATCTCCGAAGCCGACACCGTAGGAGTTCACGTTCTGCCCGAGCAGGGTGACCTCGATGACCCCATCCCCCGTCAGCGCCCGGATCTCGGCCAGCACGTCGCCCGGCCGCCGGTCCTCTTCCCGTCCGCGCAGGCTCGGCACGATGCAGAACGTGCAGGTGTTGTTGCAGCCCACCGAGATAGCCACCCAGGCGGAATAGCTGGACTCGCGGCGGGCCGGCAGGACCGAGGGGAACCGCTCCAGGGACTCGGCGATCTCTACCTGCGCGGCTTCTTGCACCCGGGCCCGTTCGAGCAGGGCGGGCAGCGAGCCGATATTGTGCGTGCCGAACACCACATCGACCCAGGGCGCCCGCTCGGCGATACCGGCCCGGTCCTTCTGGGCCAGGCAGCCGCCCACGGCGATCTGCATTCCCGGCCGGGACTGCTTGACCGGGAGGAGATGGCCCAGGTTGCCGTAAAGCCGGTTATCGGCGTTCTCGCGGACCGCGCAGGTGTTGAATACGACAACGTCCGCGGGTTCCCCGCTGGGGGCACGCTGATAGCCAGCACCCTCGAGCAGGCCAGCCAGCCGCTCGGAGTCGTGCATGTTCATCTGGCACCCGTAGGTGCGTATCTGATAGGTGCGGGAGGCGCTCATTTCGCATCCGAGGGTACGCGCACTGCACGGCATGTCCGGAATCTCTCCGCGGAGTCCTGTGGCATGTCCAGAATCTCCCCTGGCAGACTCGCGAATGGTAGACGATATCCCCTATGACAGACAGCGTTCCAGCTCCCCGAATCCCCTACGGCGCCTGGCCTTCCCCCATCACCGCGGCCGACGTGGCCAAGGGACAGGTGCTGATCTCCTACCCGACGGTCATGGGCACCGACGTGTGGTGGCAGGAGGGGCGCCCGGACGAGGGTGGCCGGGTGACGGTGGTGCACTGTGACGCAGCCGGTCATCAGCAGGCGTTGCTGCCCCTGCCGTGGAACGCGCGCAGCCGTGTGCACGAGTACGGCGGACGGTCCTACCTGCCGGTACCCCCGAGGTCGGGGGACGCCAGCCCGGCCGCGGCGGGCCAGGCCGTTGTGTTCGCGAACTATGCCGACCAGCGTTTGTACCGCGCGGCGCCTTCGGCCCCGCAACCGCTGACCCCGCCTGCCACCGACGACGGGCTCGGCGAATTGCGTTTCGCGGACTTCATCTTGTCAGCGGATGGGCAGGAGGTGTGGTGCGTCCAGGAGCGGCACGAGGGCGGCAAGATCACCCGGAGCCTCGTCGCGGTCCCGCTGGACGGGAGCGCGGCGGAGGATCCCGCGGCTATCCGTGAGCTGGTCAGCGGGTCCGATTTTTTTGCCTTCCCCACCTTGTCCCCGGATGGGAGCCGGCTGGCCTGGATCTGCTGGAATCACCCGCGGATGCCCTGGGATGGGACCGAATTGCGGGTGGCCCAGATCTCCGAGGGGGTGCTGGGGCGCGGGCGGCTGGTTAAGGGCGGGATGAGAGAGTCCGTGCTGGCGCCGGTGTGGCGCGACGAGACCAGCCTGTATGTGGTCTCGGACTGGCCCGGCTGGTGGAACCTGTACCAGGTCGGCCTGGTCGGCGAGCCGGCCCAGGCGCTGTACCCGGCCGAGGAGGAGTTCGCCGAGCCGTTGTGGCAGCTGGGCGGCCGACCGTACGCGATGCTGGGCGACGGCCGGCTGGCTGCCCTGCACGGACAGGGCGGCATGCGGCTGGGGCTGCTCGACCCGGAGACGGGGGAGATCGCCGACCTCGACCTGCCGTTCGAGGAGTTTCATGGCGGCGTGTCCGCCGACGGGAACACGATCGTCGCGGTGGCCGGCGGCCCGCAGACCCCGCTGTCCGTGGTGCGGCTGGACGCGGCCACCGGGAAGTCCGAGGTGCTGCGCCGGGAGACCGAGGAGATTCCCGAGGCCGGGTACCTGCCGGTGCCGAACCAGGTCCGGCTGGAGGGACACTACGGGCGCAACGTGCACGCACTGGTGTACCCGCCGACCCACCCCGACGCGGTGGCCCCGGACGGGGAGCTGCCGCCCTACATCGTGTGGGTCCACGGCGGCCCCACCTCGCACGTGGTCGGGCTGCTCGACCTGGAGAAGGCCTACTTCACCAGCCGCGGCATCGGCGTCATCGACGTGAACTACGGGGGCTCCACCGGGTACGGCCGCAGCTACCGGGAGCGGCTGCGCATGCAGTGGGGCGTGGTGGATGTGGAGGACGCGGTGGCGGCCGGGCTGGCGCTGGCCGACAAGGACGAGGCCGATCCGCGGCGTCTGGGGATCCGTGGCGCGTCGGCGGGCGGCTGGACCGCGCTGGCCGCGGTCACGACCCAGGCGGCCAGGCAGCCGGTGTTCAGCGCGGCGGCGTCCTATTTCGGGGTGGCCGACCTGCGCGAGTTCGCGGCGGAGACGCACGACTTCGAGTCGCACTACCTGGACGGCCTGATCGGCCCGCTCCCCGGCTTCGAGTACGTCTACGCGGAACGTTCCCCGGCCGGCCACGTGACCGACGCGACCTGCCCGGTCCTGCTGCTCCAGGGTCTCGACGACCCGATCGTGCCACCCCGCCAGGCCGAGAGCATCGCGGCGGACCTGTCCGCCCACGGCATCCGGCACGCCCTGCTCACCTTCAAGGGCGAGTCGCACGGATTCCGCCGGACCGAGACGATCATCGCCGCGCTCCAGGCGGAACTGTCGTTCTACGGGCAGGTGCTCGGCTTCATCCCGCCTGGAGTCCCGAAGCTGAGCCTCACCGAGCCGCGCAAACTGGCCCAGGAGGCAGCGGCGGCCCAGCAGGGGGACGTGCCGCTGGGACCTGACCGGGCGGCGGAAATGGGCCGGGACGGCGCGGGGGCAGCGGCTGCTCCGGCGGCAGCGGCGGCCAAATCTGGCTGAGCCCGGCTGGCCAGCGGGTCAGCGCGGCTCAGCGGCGAGTCGGCCCGGCCCGGCAGCGAGTGAGCGCGGCCGGTCAGCGGGCGAACTCGGTGGCGCGTGATTCCCGGACGACCGTGACCCGGATCTGACCCGGGTAGGTGAGTTCCTCTTCCACCTGCTTGGCCACATCCCGCGCGATGACCTGGGCCTGGATATCGTCCACCCGGTCGGGCTTGACCATGACCCGGATCTCCCGGCCGGCCTGCATGGCGAACACCTTTTCGACCCCCGGCTGGGCGGTGGCGATCTGCTCCAGCCGCTCCAGGCGCTTCACGTACGCTTCCAGGGATTCGCGGCGGGCGCCCGGGCGCCCGCCGCTGATCGCGTCGGCCGCCTGGGTGAGCACGGCCTCGACGGTGCGGACCTCGACCTCGTTGTGGTGAGCCTCGATCGCGTGCACCACATCGGCGGGCTCACCGTAGCGCCGCGCGATCTCCGCGCCGATCAGGGCGTGGCTGCCCTCAACCTCATGGGTCAGGGCCTTGCCCACGTCGTGCAGCACCGTGCAACGTTTCAGCAGGACCGGGTCCATGCCGAGCTCACTGGCCATCATGCCGGCGATGTGCGCCGACTCGACCAGGTGCCGGAGCACGTTCTGGCCGTACGAGGTGCGGTAGCGCAGCCGGCCGAGCAGGGTGACCAGTTCCGGGTGCAGGTCGGTGATGGACAGTTCCACCATCGCGTCCTCCCCCGCCCGCACGCACAACTGTTCCACCTCACCCTTGCTGCGCTCGTAGGCCTCCTCGATGCGCTGCGGGTGGATCCGCCCGTCCAGGACGAGCCGTTCCAGGGTGAGCCGTCCCACCTCACGGCGGACCGGGTCGAAGCAGGAGAGCAGGACGGCCTCAGGGGTGTCGTCGATGATGAGGTTGACCCCGGTGACGGACTCAAAGGCGCGGATGTTCCGGCCTTCCCGGCCGATGATCCGGCCCTTCATCTCATCGCCAGGCAGATGCAGCACGGAGACGACGGACTCGCTGGTCTGCTCGCTGGCCACCCGCTGGATGGCCAGGGTGACGATCCGCCGGGCCCGTTCCTCACCGTCCCGCCGCGCCGCGTTCTCTGTCTCCCTGACCAGCAGCGCCGCCTCGCGCTTGGCCTGGTTCTGGATGCCGGTGACCAGTTCTGCTTTGGCCTGATCCGCGGTCAGCCCGGCGGTCTGCTCCAGGACCTGGCGGCGTTCCTCGTCCAGCCGGTCCAGGTCGGCCCGCCGGGTTTCCAGCTCGCCCCGGACCTGGTCCAGGCTCGCGGAGCGCTCGTCCAGCTTGCTGAACTCGGCGTCCAGGCGGCTTTCGCGTTCGGCCAGCCGGGCCTCGCGCCGCTCGAGATCGGCACGCAGATCGCGGGCCTCGGCCCGGACTGCGCGCAGTTCTTCCTCGGCGTCCCGGCTGGCCTGGGCGGCCTTGTCCGAGGTCAGCCCAGCTTCGCGCAGGATAGCAGCGGCCTGGGTCTCCGCGCGGGCCCGGACCTGATCAGCTTCCTGGCTGGCTTCCTCCAGCGTCCGCTGGGCGGCGGCGGTGGCGGACGCAGACTCCACGCCGGCCGACTCGGCCACCGGCGTCGCCACCACGGCGGGCTGATCCCGGGCCGGCGGCCTGCGTAGCACGACGATGAGCGCAAACACGGCAGCCAGCAGCCCGACCGCCCCGATAACGAGAGAGATTGTGCTGCTCATGGCACACCCCAATCCTGCTCGCCCGCCCCGGCACCAGAGTGTGGTGCCAGGGATAAACCCTGGAGCGAGGGGTCATGCCCGCCATCCACCGGGCGCTGCGTGACGCCCGGAGTACGTCAGACTTAAGGCGTCGCGCGCACCGCTGACCTATACCCGGCCAGACCAGCCTGACCGGGCCGCCCGGATGAACAGCATCCAGCGGACCGCACCGGGCGGGCGCACCAGCCCGGGTGTTCACGGTCTCTCACAGAAAGCGCGTGGACCTAAGTCCCGGCCGGACCGTAGCCCGGCCGTCCTGCCGGCCCGGCCGAGAGCCCCGGTCCGGGGCCCGAAACCGGGCCAATCAGCCCGGGTGAGCGTCCTCGCCTGGGCCAGACACCAACCAAAGTCCGTGACCGTCAGCCGGCCACGAGCCGTATTTACTCGTTTCATCCGCTGGCGCGGAGTAACACCTCGCTGCCGTGAGGTTAAGCGGAGATAACGTTTTGGGCAAGCCGCGCGGCTGCGTTCTTCTGAAGTCTTACACTGCGAAACCGTTCTTTCACCCTGAGCCACCTTCGCCGTCGAGACCGGTGAAGGCCAGGTCATCGAGGTCCATCCCCGCGGCCGCCGCGTCGATGCCTTCCTGCTCGATGGCCTCCCGGACGACACGGTAGGCGATCGGTGCCGGATAACCCTTCCGGGCCAGCAACCCGACCAGGCGCCGGATCCGGGTCGGCAGCGGCTTGCCCCGGCTGGCGGCGAGACCCTTGTCCACCAATCGGCGCGCGGTAGCCATCTCATCGGCAGGGTCGAGGGCACTGACCGCCGCGCTGATGTCCTGCCCGTCCACGCCGCGCTGCTTGAGCTCGGCCGAGAGCGCCCGGCGCGCCAGTCCCCGGCCATGATGCCGCGACTCGACCCACGCGCGGGCGAACGCCGCGTCGTCGATCAGGCCCACCTCGGTGAAGCGGGCCAGAACCGCAGCGGCCGCGTCCTCGGGCACGCCGTGGCGGTGCATGGCCTGCGCCAGCTGAGCCCGGGTCCGCGGCCGCCCGGTGAGCAGCCGCAGGCAGAGTTGCCGGGCCTGCTCCTCCGGATCCTTGACGTGGCCGGGGCCAGTCCGGCCAGCCCTGGCCTGGCCCGACCCGGGCCCATCTGGCCCGGGCTGGGCCGGCGTTACCCTGGCCGCCCGGTCAGGCACCGCCGCCTACACCAGTGGACGTCCCTGCGGTCCGGCCTGCGGCCGCACGGCCCGCTGCGGCCCGGCCCACCGGAGCGCCGGTTCCCGACCCATTGGCTCCCGGGGCCCCCGCAGGAACTCCGTTCGCCGATCCGTTGGCGCCGGCTCCGGCGGCCGGGGCGGCTTCCGCGTCGACGCGCGGCCCGACACCGAGCTTCTCTTTGATCTTTTTCTCGATCTCGTTCGCGAGGTCCGGGTTGTCCCGCAGGAAGTTGCGGGAGTTCTCCTTGCCCTGGCCGAGCTGGTCGCCTTCGTAGGTGTACCAGGCTCCCGACTTGCGGACGATGGACTGCTCGACCCCCAAGTCGATAAGCCCGCCCTCCCGGCTGATCCCGGTACCGAAAATGATGTCGCACTCGGCGGTTTTGAAAGGCGGGGCGCAGTTGTGGACGACCACGTCCTCGGCGACCAGGTTGTGCAGGTCCGCCACCTCAACATCGAACGTGCGGCACCGGCGGCCAGGCAGGATCTCGGTGACTCTGGAGAACCAGAGCTGGTCCGCCAGGATGTCCTGCAGGAAGGGATCGTCGAGCCCGTCGGCCAGCCGCTGAACTCGATCCCGGCGCAGCCGGGGGACACCCAGCACCACCTTCATGCCTCCCCGCGGGTCTCCCGCGCCTTCACCGACCAGCTGAGCCGCCAGCTGGGCGGTCGCCCCGACGCGCTCGAGGTGGGCCAGGATGGGCTGGACCACCTCGTCGCTGAGGTAGACGCGCTGCGACCCCCGGTAGCGCCCGACCCTCTCGGCGAGCTCACGCGTCACCACCTGACCACGTGGTCCCCACATGGGGATCGCGGCGGCGAACGCCGACACGTTGTCCACGCCTGAGACCCGGACCTCCCATGAGGGATGCTTGCCCGAGATCCTGCGCCCGTTGATCAGCCCACCGCGCTGGGCGCGGGGGTCACGACGCTGGACGCTGCTCCCGATGCCCCAGCGGAGCAGCAGCCAGTGGAGTTGGTAGGCGAGTTGCTCCGAGGTGGTCGAGAAGCCGATCCGGATGCCACCCGTCTGCTCCCGCGAGACGTAACCGTCTGACTCGAAGAGCCCGAAGATCAAGTTACCGATGACCTCGGCTGACACATCGGGCGCGAAGAAAGCGGCCGGGAGTTTCTTGACCGGTGCCAGGCCACCATAGATTCCCGCCCACCGGCAGAGCTCGAGAACTCCATTCTTCTCGCCCGGCCGATGCGAAAAAGCGGCTGTTAGCCGGCCAGCCGGCTTAGCTACGCAGCCCAGGGTGCCAGCGATCCGGGCAGCGTCCTGATGCAGGGATTCCACGACGTTGGTGAAATGAACCGGCGTCTTCCCGCCTACGTAGCCATCACCGATGAGGTAGCCGAGCAGCCTGGCGTGATCTGGCGGAATTGGTTCCTGAGAGCCAAACGCCGAGTAGGCGCGGGGCCGGGCCAACCGGTCTCCGGCAACGAGTTCCCCGGCCGCACGCCAGCCATGCTCGGTGAGCATCTTGTGGTCAGGAGTTACCCAGAGCTCAGTGCCGTCGCGAAGCTTGACGCCGATGACGTCCTGCTCACCCTGGTCGAACCATGAGACGACTTCCCCTGTCTGCAGCACACCTCTCTTATCGGTGGACACCACATGAACGGGAAGCCGCCCGTCCACAATTTCCTCAATGCGGCGGGTAACACCGGTGGAAGGATCGAAGATACGAGTTCCCTCCGCGAGGCACTTATTCTTGACCACCTTGATCCGGGTCCGGCTGCCCACGGCCTCGGTGCCGTCCTTCAGCGTCTCGATCCGGCGCACGTCCAGCCGCACCGACGCGTAGAACTTCAGCGCCCGCCCGCCGCTGGTGGTCTCCGGGCTGTTGTGCACCATGACCCCGTCGACGAAGTAGTTGTGCGACCCCTCAACCTCGATGTCGAACCGGTTCATCGACCTCGTCGGCGGCTTGACATGAATGTCCAGGATCCTGGCTGGCACCAGGCGCATCTCAGCCGGGACGAACTCCGGCTCCACCCGGAACTGCCCGCGGAATCGTGGCAGGAGCTTGTACTCCATCGACGGATGAATGTAGGGCGCGACAAGCTTCTGGAACTTCTCTGACGCCGCAGTGGTGAACTGCAGGATGGCCTGGCTCCGGGAGCCACGGGTGACGACCCTGACGTTGAGCTGGTGAGTATCCCGCAGGTAGCCGGCGAGCCGCTCACGGGATCCCGGGCTCATCGCCTGCACGCAGATCTCTATTCGGCCGGTGCCGCCCTGCGTCCTCTTCTGGACACCCTTCGACCTGACCGTGAAGCAGCCATCGTCCATGTACCAGACCGCGAGGGCGAGTGGCGTGAGCGCCTTCAGGTACTCCGAGCTGAGGTGCTTCTTGCCATCCCCGAAGTACACCGCCTCACGCAGGTCAGCCAATTCGGGGAGCGGAGTCAGGTCAGCGAAGACCGCGCCCTTGGCATTGGAAGACTGCGTGCACCCGACGTTGCCGAGCAGGCTGACCTTCCAGTCCAGGTACGCGGCCTGCTTGGCTCCCTGGCCCATCCGGAACCGGGTACCTGACCTGCCCCGCAGGTTCGGCGACAGGCTCCCATCCCCCATCAGCGCGCCCAGGATGAGCTCCATCTGCTGGCCGCTGAGCCGCCAGGGCTCGGCGAGAGCGACCCGATCACCAGGGATCAGCTCTCCTGCTTCGCGCCAGCCTCCAGGCGTGCGGACCAGGTGGTTCTCCGTCGCCGCGAACTGGGCCCTGCCGTTCCCGCCTGGCTTGGCCACGGTGAACTGGAGGAATCGCTCGGTAGGGCCGTTGTTGAACCAGTTGACGATGCGGCGCGGGATTATCCGCCCGGATTCCGGGTCGTAGGAGAGGACCTCGACGTCCTGGCGCCGGTTAACGATCTTGCCGATCTTCTCCTGCGTGCCGTCCGCCAGGGTCACCCGGGTCCCGTACGACATGCAGCCGAACATCACCCCGACCTTCTCGCGCAGCTGGTTAATGAAGATCGCGGTGGTCTTGGTCTGGCTCAGCGCGCCGGTGATCTTCCGCAGGGCCTGGGACATCAGCCGGGCCTGGAGGCCCACGTGGCTGTCGCCCATCTCGCCCTCGATCTCAGCCCGGGGCACCAGCGCGGCCACCGAGTCGATGACGACAACGTCGATCGCCCCGGAGCGGATCAGCATGTCCGCGATCTCCAGGGCCTGCTCCCCCGTGTCCGGCTGGGAGACGAGCAACGCGTCGGTGTCCACGCCGAGCTTCTTGGCGTAGTCGGGGTCCAGCGCGTGCTCAGCGTCGATGAACGCGGCGATCCCGCCGGTCTTCTGCGCGCTGGCTACTGCGTGCAGCGCGATCGTGGTGTTGTGTGTCGGCACGCATTCGCGTCCTGCCAGGTACGTGTGGCTCGGGTGGTCCACCTGGATGCAGCGGACGGGCACCGACGAAGCCGGCTCGACGGCCGTCACGTACCTGAGCTTCGCCCTGCGTGTGCGCAGCGGCGCGAGCCGGGCGGCCTTCCGGGGCAGGCGGAACACCGGCAGTTCTGTCTGGAAGCCCAATCGGTACCGGGTGCCGACGGCACGCCCGTAGAGCACTGCAGGGGCTTCGCGCATCGTGACCTTGATGCCAAGCCCAAGCAGCAACTCAAGCACGTCGCTGGCCAGTCGCCCGTTCGTCACGCTGAACTCACATGCGGCCGTGCCGAATCCCCGGCCAGCACCCGATCCGCCGGCGCTCACAGTTCCATCGGTGTCCATGAGTCCCTGCAGGAGCGCAAGCCGCTGGGCAACGGAGCCGTGCAGATAGCGTTCCGGGATGCGCTTGCTTCCGAGGACCCCTAGCTCACGCAACTGACCCCGCACCGACACTGCGTGATGCATAGGCCACTCGGCGAGCCGACCGGCCCGGCGCTCGACCTCGTAGTGGTTCTTGCACAAACCCCGTGCGATCGCGGCCCCACTGGTCGAGCAGTGCGGGCTGGCCAGCGAACAGACCGACCGTTCGCGCACCATTGTGATCCGGTACGTGGGAGTACGGTCATCCTGCTGGGGATTGCTGCGACGGATCGTGTAACCGTCACGCCTGATCTCGTCCAGGATCTCCGGATCCATGCAGGTGATCCTGGCGTCGTCCGTGCTTCCGTCACCCAGCCACGCCCCCAACGTGTACGGCGCTACCGGGAGTTCCTGGGCCGGATATTCCAGCGGGCCGCAAGTCTGGACCGCGTGGTTAAGCGTGTGGCCGTCTCGCGCCCACAGGGTTGCCCTCATGTCCCGCGTGGTCACGACCGCCGGAGACCACTGCTCGGTACGGCCCCAGAGTGTGGTCGTCACCCATTGGTGGTCCGCGTCAGCGACGATCTCCGTACCGTCGGAGAACGTGACCCGGAAACACTCATGGTCGGTCATGACGGGCGTGGCAAAGGTTACCCGGGTGGTCGAGCCATCCTCAGCGAACACCTCCTGGCCGGGTGACAGTTCGCCCATCGTGGTCCAGCCCTTGGGCGTCGGGATTGGCGTGTCCAGAGCGAGCGCCTTCCCGCTCCCCTCAGGTCCGTACACCTCGACGACCCGGCCCCGGGGCAGGCCACCGATGCCGAGCGCGACGTCCAGCGCGATCGCGCCGGTGGGGATCACTTCCATCGGGGCGCGGCCCTCGTCGCCGAGCCGCATGATCGAGCCCCGGCCGAATTGCCGTTCGATCTGGGCAAGAGCAGTCTCCAGGGACTTGTCCCTGTCACCGCCGGTCCGGTTGACCGCCCTGTCGCTGCCTGCCATGGGAACTCCCGTTGGATTCAAGAGCTTGCTTGCTGGTTCAGTTGCCGGTCCAGAAGCTACGTGCCGCCACCGACAATTCCGCGCACTGCCGTCCAGTTGCCGTGCCGCAAGGTCGCCGGGCCACGGAAAGGAGGCCTGAATGGCCACCCCCAGGCCACTACCCTAGGCGAACAACTGTTCGACGGTGATGCCAACACGCCGCATCCCGGAGAAAATTGCTCTGGCCCCGACCTGGCCCCGGCCCCGGCCCTGACCGGCGCTCAGGGCCGGGAGAAGGAGATGAGGAAGGTGGCGTGCGGTGTGACGTGCACGATGGCGCCGCCGTCCGGGGACGTGATGGCGCCGCCGTCCGGGGACGGGACGCCGGAGGGGTAGGCGTCGATGCGAACGTGGTCGGGCCCCGGGCGGCCCGCAGCATCCCAGGCCACGATCAGCTCCCTGAGCCTGGCTTGCTGCTGCCGGGCCTCCCTGTGGCCGCGAACGGTCAGCTGGAGCGTTGGCCCACGGGCCGGGTCGCCGCCCGCGCCGGCCCGGGTGCCGGAACCCGGAGCGCCCAGATCAGGGCCGCTGAGGTCAGGCTCGCTGAGGCCGGGCCCACTGAAATCGAGAGCCGCGAGGCCAGGCGGACCCGGAAGGCAAGGGCTGGCCCGCCGTGTGACGCCGCCGCCTGGAGGTACACGCCGAGATGCCCGGGCACCGGCAACCGCTGGTCTTCGTGGGCCATGGCCCCGGTGAGCGGCATGAACTGGCAGCCGCACACGGCCACGCTGCGCAGGTGGTCCTCGGCGGGGGTCAGGGCCACGCACTGCTGGATGCCGCGGATCGACAGCGGTATCACCAGCCGTCCGCCGGGGGCGAGTTGGGTGGCCCAGGCCGGGGCGAGATCCGACGCACCGGCGGTGACGATACGAGTGCCGACAGCAGCGCGGCGCTGTAGCCGGTGCCGGCGCCGATCTCCAGGACCGAGCCGCCCTCGGGTAGCCGGAGTTGCTCCGGCATGGCGGCGACCCTGGCCGGCTGCGAGGCTGAGCTGACCGGCCACCCGTCCCGGTACCGCGTCACGATGGCCTGGTCCGCGTAAGCCTCGGGAAGGTTCACGCCCGGGACGAAGACATGCCTCGCACGCGGCCGAGGACCGCCGCCACCCGCGGGTCAGTCAGCCGGCTCCGGTTCCGGAGCTGGGCGACCATGTCCCCGCGGAACCTGGCCGCCGCATCATCAGGCCCGGCACCACCAGGCCCGGCACCACCAGGCCCGGCACCACCAGGCCCAGCACCACCAGGCCCAGCACCACCAGGCACGGGTCAGCGCAGGCTCTGCGGGACGTCGAACTCCGCGCAGACCGCCCGCCAGACGGTCTTGGGGTCGACCCCATCCGCCAGGGCCTGATCTACGGTCCGCTCCCCCAGCGCGGCCAGGACATGATCCTTGGCCACGCTGGTGGCGTACGCGTCGCCGAACTGTGCCCGCATCCGGGTCCAGAACTCGCTGAGCCGCACGGTCCTCCCTGATCGCCGCCGGAACCGCCCGGCTCTGAGAGCCCGGGCCGTCCTGCCGGCGAGAGTACCGGCGCCGGGGCGGCAACCCCAACCCGCAGCCCAGCCCGGCCAACCGGAGCCAACCCGGAGCCGACCCGCCGGCCTGACCTGCTGGCCCGAACCCCAGCCTCTCCAGACCCGCGACTCACGTTCGTAACAAACAATGAGGAATGGACATAGTTCTGTTGGGGAAGGGTCACCACGGGGTGCCCTGCAATCGCATGAGAAAATTTCCGGTTCCTGGGCGCATCCAAGTCGCACGGCCTGCCGGCTTCGCGGGCAGGCACGGACTCTCTCATGGGAGAGCAGATGGATTCATCCGCCGAGGACGGGGGCGGCCGTCCGACGGCGCTGGTGCCAGGGCCGTCGTCGCCGGATTCAGCCTCGCCGAGTCCACGCCCGCAGGACTCGGCCCCGCCAGACCCAGCCCGTCCGGTCCCGCCTCCTCAGGTCCCAGCCGCGCAGGCCCCAGTCCCGCAGCCCCCAGTCCCGCAGGTGCCGCTGGTCCCCGAGCAGCGCACGGCCGCCCGCCGCGGCCCCGCCCCGGCTGAGCCCCAGGCGGACAAGCCCGCGGCGCGCCGCCCGATCGACGGGGTCGCGGTGGCCGCCCTGGTCTCGGGCCTGGTCGCGGCGATCCCGGTCACCCTGGTCCTGGGGCCCCTGGCCCTCATCCGGGTCAGCCGCTCCGGGGCCCGCGGCCGCGCCCTGGCCATCGCCGGCCTGGTGCTGGCCGGCCTGTGGACCGTAGCCGCCGCGGTCGTAGCCGCCGCCATCATCACCCGGCCGCCGCCGCCCAAGCCGGTCACGCTGCCCCACGTGTTCAGCCTGCGGGCCGGTGAATGCCTCAACTCGGGCCCCAACGGGATCAGCGGCCTCCAGGTGCTCGCCTGCTCCCAGGCCCACGACGCGGAAGTGTTCGCCACCTTCCAGGTGGCCGGATCGCACTACCCAGGGGCCACCGCCCTGCAGCAGCAGGCCCGCCAGGGCTGCGCCAGCCGGCTCAGCGGCTACCTGAACCCCGAGCTGTCCGCGGCCTCGCTGGCCCAGTCCTTCGTGTACCCCGACGCCGGGGCCTGGTCGGCGGGCGAGCGGACCGTGGTGTGTACCGTCCGCAGCACCTCCGGCCCGCTCGTCGGGTCGGTGCGATCCTCGACCGGATGAGGTTTTCGTTGCGGATCTGCTGAGACCAGCCCGCGCGGCGGGTCAGGGACGAGGCGGCCAGCGGGTCGGGAATCTGCACTCTGCGGCGGACGTTTAATTCTGTCGGTATGACCATGCACCATGTACCTATGCCCCGTCATCCGGCCCGGACTGAGACCCCACCAGCCGGCCATGCGCCCGCAGGAACCGAGAGAGACC
>CAVYQF010000036.1:0-214098 GCA_963770545.1 uncultured Actinomycetes bacterium
CCAATGAGCTTGCGTGAGTGCAGGTCGATGACGGTCGCGAGGTAAGCCCATCCGTCCCACGTTTTCACGTAAGTGATGTCGCCGCACCATTTCTCATCGGGGCGGCCAGCGGTGAAGTCCCGGCCGATCAGGTCGGGGGCGGGCACCGGCTTGTCCCCGCCGATGGTAGTCCGCTTCCAGGCCCTCGGGTGGCGTCCGCGCAGGCCGGCGGCCTGCATCAGCCGGTGCGCGCGCTTGTGTGACACCAGGTGCCCCAGCGCCGCCAGGCCCGCGCGCATCCGGCGCACCCCCGGATTGCCCCGCGCGTCCTCATAGATTTTCCTCATGACCACGACCAGCGCCGAGTCGTCTTTGGACCGCTGGGACGGCTCCGCGCCCCGCCACGCATAATAGCCGGAACGCGAGACCCCGAGCCAGACGCACATGAATGACACCGGATAATCGCCCGAATCAGCCCAGCCCGCGATGGCAGCGAATCTCACTGACTGCCTTTCGCGAACCAGGTCGCTACTTTTTTTGCGAACTCCACCTGCATCCGCAGCTCAGCGATTGCAGACTTGTCATCCCGGGACTCAGCGCGCAGCCGCACCAGCTCGCCCGCTCGGACTCACCCAGCGGCTCATCCGGGATTCCCGGATTCCGCGGCATCTCGTGCCACCTTCACCCACTTGCCAAGAGTCATCTCGTGGACGCCGATATTGCGGGCGACCTCGGCAACCGGGCGGCCACCGTCAAGGACGAAAGCTACCGATTGCTCCTTGTACTCCGGCGTATATGAGCGGCGTGTCGAACCCATTTCTTGCTCTCCCGACGAATCGGGCAGCTAAGCCGGGTGTCCACCGAAGCGGGTACGGTCAGAGTGGGCTCCTCGATATGTTGCTTCGTCATCGAGTTGGCCAGCTCCCGGTCCATGCCCTCTGGAGTCACGAGGCGCGGCCAAGGGGCGATCTGCAGTCCCACCGCGGACGGCTTGACCCCCAGGAAGTGGGGTTAAGAGTCATCGCAGCTCAGAGCGTGTTCTTCGTTTAGGCGTGGTGTTCGCTGACGTGCGGTCTGTTCTGCTGGTGGCATAGCGTGTGGTCCTCAGATGGTCCCCGCGAAAGTTCGCTGGCCTGATCTGTAACCGCTCTGTCAGCACAGTCAGGCGTGCAGCGTAGGGGGACGATGCCCCTATCATCACAGGCTCAGACTTGGACGGGAACAAGACCGAGAGCTTGAGGGGCAGACGGAGCCGCCGTATAGTGACATGTCTATGTAAACCTGCAAAGACTCAACCTAAAGCTGAGTGACCAGTATGGCCAACGACAAATCGGTGAATCCCTGCCCTCGGTGCGGGTCGGACCAGGTACAAGTCTACCGTAACATGAAAGAAATGTTCGTCGATAATATCGTTAAACCATGGACGTTCTTTGAGGCTTTTGCGCGTGATTGGTGGTTTCGAATCGCTAATCATTACGATTCGAGACTTCCATGGCAATGCAAATCTTGTCAGGCTTTCTTTATAGTGTGCAGGAAGTGTAATCATTCCTGGGCGTTGGACTCCAAGCCTAGAGTAACTGCGGCTATCATTTGTCCTAAGTGCAAACATCGAATGATAATTGAGTTTCTTTACGATTAATGGTTTCGAGACGAGAAATTGCCATTCCTGGCCGGCCATGCCTATGTTCCAAATCTCTTCGGTTAGCGTGTCGGGCGGATACGGCGCGTGTACCTGACTGCAGGGAGTCCCTCTAGTTGCTCTGTGGGAATACGCCATCACCATGGAAGACGATGACCAGGAAGAGGTGAGAATGGTCCTTGACAACTTTTCCCGTGCGGGATGGGAACTCGTCAACGGTACCGCTGTTTCATACCACGATGTTGACAGCGATCACATCCGCTACGTCCAATACTGGCGTAGGCCGACCCGGTGACTTTGATTAGCCCTAGCGGAGATGACTTTCTCCTTACTATCGAGAGGCAGGAAGGTCGATAGAGGCCGCTGACGCAGATCAGCAAGCCAGTGCTGACTGGATGGGTGACCGGTCGATGCGGTTGCTGCACTTTGCTGCTGCACCTGGTTGGCCACTTGACGGTTCACTGTCAACTGCACTAGGCCCGGCTGCTATCGTGGCATGATGACACCCGACCGCTGGGACGGCGGTTAAGAGTCATCTCTGCTCAGAATGTGTTTTCGTATGGTTGCTCTGTTCGTTGACGTGCGGTTTGTTCAGACGCGTGCGCAGCCGCGGGGTCCCCACGTGGTCCCCGCAGAACTGGCGCGTTGCATTCCGGGGCCGTCGGCAAGATGGCACTACGTTGTTGGGGGCAGACTGAACGAATGACCGATATTGAGAGAAGCGATGCTCGCGACATGGCTGTGGAGGCAGGAGGATTGCTTTTCGTAGCTTTCCTGGCTGCGCCTGCTGGCCCGTTCGCGCCGTTTATCGCTGCGGCGGCGAGCCCCCTCACCAGACGCATGGCAGAAAACATCGCCGCCGAGTGGCGCCGGAAGAGCAACGTGATCGCAGGTTCTGCTCTGTCAGCATCAGGGCTCAGCGATCTGGAAGAGTTTGCCGAGGCGCTTACCAGCGGTCCGGATTCGATTGCACTGACTCAGAAGATAATTTTCGCAGTCTCCGTTACTGGGAATGATCGGAAGCTGCGAGCCTTCGGTGCCTTGCTCGGTGGAGCTGTAAGACACCGGGAGCGGCGGCTAGACGAGACCAACCTTTTGATCGATGCGCTAGAAGATCTTGAAGACCTGCACGTAGTGGTAATGGACATCATAGCTGCGCCGCCTCCAGACGAGCGACCTGGCTGGCTTGCCACTCAGGTCCAGACAGAAGTTGATATGGAGCCAGACTTGGTGCTCGGGTGCCTGAACATGCTGACGCGTCACGGTCTCGCCGACATCGACAACAACAATTACGGTTCGGTGGGGCAGTTCTACTTGACGAACCTCGGTCGCGCCCTATCGGACGTGATGAAGAACGCGACTCTATGATCTTCTCCTTTTCCACGATGTCCTCCGCCAGCAATCAGGGTCGAGGAATCGCCGCGTATGATTTGGAGATATCTCCCCCAGCGTGTTCCCGTTCCTGGCGAGGGGGTGTTGGCCGTCATTCGTGGTGAGCGTGTGAGCGTCATTGCTGTTGAGCGTGGTTGCGGATGAAAAGGCGCCGCCAGCAGGCAGTCGGCGGGGCTTGGTGTTCGGGGTGTCGGCGGGGTGCTCATTCTGTCGTTACTTCCGTCACGGCGGCGCGCGCGGAGGACTCGTTGACGATGGCTTTGCCGGCGGCGAACGCGGCGAGCAGGGCCTGGATGGCGAGGTTGTTGACGGCGCGGGGGTAGCCGCGGCTGGTCTGGTGGATGAGTGAGACGGCGTCGTCGGAGAAGAGGGTGTCGGAGCGGCCGGCGAGGGCGAGGTGGTGGCGCAGGTAGCCGGCGGTCTCCTCGCTGCTCATACCGGTCATGTGGTAGCGGACGGCGATGCGCTGGTCGAGCGCGGCGAGCTGGCCGAGCTTGAGGCGCCGGCGCAGGGTGGGCTGGCCGATGAGCAGGGCGGCGAACGGGGAGGCAGAGTCCATGTCGTGGTTGGTGAGCATCCGTACTCCTTCGAGCTGGGCGGCGTCGAGGAGGTGGGCCTCGTCGATGATCAGGACGGGGACGCGGCCGCGTTCGGCGTGCTCGGTGGCCAGGGCGTCTCCGGCCTGGGGGATGAGCATCGCGGTGTGGAAGCGGGGTGCCTGGCCCAGGGCGGAGTCACACCCCACGTTTAGCGAGAGAGATGATCTGCGTTCCGCTTCCAGGCTGGTCCGTTGCCAAAGCATGTTGACAGAGTGGCGATCTACGTAACTGCTGGCCGGAAGGCAGAGCCATCGCGCTTACGGTGGGACACGGCTAGCCATTCCGCACGGACGGGGAGCAGCCACGCTCGTCTCCCGTCTTTCGTTGCCCTCATGCCACGGTCACCGGGGCGCCGCCGGACGATCAGAAGGCCAGGACGCAACCCAGGTTCGTTGGCGTGGGTCTTCGGCGTGGTGCGACATCCGCCTCTGATGCCGTTCGATGCCAGTCTCGGGGACGTCAGCCCAGGAGGCCAGGGCGTTACACACAGCAGGGCGGCGGTCATGGCGATCAGCGGCGTCCTCCCCTGGGCCGCTGATGTGGCTACGGCTTGGAGGCCGGTGGTGAACTGATCCGGATGCCTGTGACCTCACCCCGTCGGGATGGATCCGGCCGGGGCCATGCCTATGCCGGGCCGACCTGCGCCGGGTAACGTACCGCGCCGGCGTGCACGGCGGAGTGCACCGCGCGGGCGATCCGCGCGCCCCACAGCGACCGCGGTCCGGCGAAATCCTCGGGTTCGCCCGCCGCCGGGGCGGCGACGCAGATGGCGTCCGAGGCCGTGCCGCTGGCGCGGAATCCCGCGTCGAGCAAAGCCTGGGTCTTGGCCTCAGTCGCGGTCATGACGGCGTTGACGTAGGCCGCGTCGCTGAGCGGCACGGGAACCGAGACGATGATGTTGATGGTGCCAGGCCGCCAGGCCGGCACCAGCTCTCGATCGGAATTGCCAGACGGCACCGCCGCCCAGGTCGGCACGCGCAGGCCGACCGTGGCAACCGCGTATACCCCTTCGTCTTCGCACTGCACCAGATCACTCACCCTGGCCGCGGTGAGCAGCCCGACGCCGTTGCCCTCCAGGCCCAGGCCGGCAGCCAGCTCAGCTACGTGCGCGGCCGGGTCCATGCGGCTGTACCCGGCCGGTACCTGCGCATTGAGCACCCACTCCCGCAGCCCGATCCCGCCGCCTGCTACCCCGCTGGAAATCATCCGGTAACCCGGGCCGGGACACCACAGCGCAACCGGCAGCAGCACCTCGTCCTGGCGATGCCAGCGCATCTCCACGTGCATGGACACCAGACATTACTACTGGCTGTTTGCGCACAGCCCGGGCGGCGAAGCGGAGTGGCTACCCCTCCACCCGAATCCATGGTCACCTGCGGTCAGGCCGTGCTCCTGAACCCGGCCCCGATCCGGCACCCCGGGCCGCCGACGTAAGCCGGGTAAACGCAGCGATCTCCCGGGCAGCGTTGATGATCACGATGCTGGGGCCAGCCTGTTCCGGGCCGGATCCGGATGCGGCACCGGGCCGCCGTCAGAGTGTTCAACGACTTGCCCCGACGATCTTGATTGCCCTGCCATCACGGACCAGTCCGTGCCACTGAGTGCTGCGGATCCACGCTCAGAACGACGGTCAGATGACGGTCAGATGATCTTCGAGGCTTTGCCAGCTGCCCAGGAACCCGGGCCTGACCTGGCATTTCGTGGAGTCCCCTTACGGAATCGAACCGTAGACCTTCTCCTTACCATGGAGTTCGAGCCGGGAACCCGCTCGCTACTCGCTGGTGCTGACATCCAGTGTGCCGTCGATCGCGGCCTCAATGAGGCGGCTCGCCCGCTTCTGGACGTCTGCTGGCTTGCCGGCCAGGTTGCCCTCAACGGTGGATGCAGGCATGGCAAGGATGCGCTCGGCCTGTGCTGCGAGTTCGGGGAGCGGGCGCAGGGCTGAGGTGACGGCTTCCAGATTCTCGTTCCAGCCGGCTCGCTGCATGGCGACGACCATGGGAACGATGTATACGACGACCTCGGGATGCTGGTCTAGCTGGGCAAAGGCGGCAAAGCCGGCGTAGTTGTCTTCCCCGGACACAGCACCGAGCATCCGGGCCATCAAAGGCATGTGCTGGAAGATCGCTATGACGGTGTGCCGGGCTGAGGTCAATTCGGCGTCGGAGGCATTGGCGGCCGCGTCAAGCAGGCGGGGCAGTCCCGTTATGGTGGCGGCGCCAAATAGGTCCTCGGCCGGCCCGGTTAGCCAGGGTCCGGCACCGTCGATGCGCTGGCGTCGCCCGTTGGCGATTCCCAGGGTGCGTTCGACTGCTGTGGCGTCCTCGGCCGTGCCCTCGATGGTCTCGCCGAGGCCAAAGACGCGGATCAGGAGTGCGACGGCCCGGGTTCTGTCTTCCGCGGGCACCCGGCTGCGGCGTGGAAGGGGCGTGGACCCGCGTTTGCCGGCGAGTGTCTGGGCCATGACGCCGATTGCCTGACTGCGGGCGTCCTGGTCGGCTGGATTCAGGCCAAGCCGCCTGGCTTGTTGGCTGATC
Source organism: uncultured Actinomycetes bacterium (assembly GCA_963770545.1). GTDB lineage: Bacteria > Actinomycetota > Actinomycetes > Streptosporangiales > Streptosporangiaceae > RYN-230. The sequence goes on from CAVYQF010000036.1 coordinate 6,147, forward strand.
TCCCGCTCCATGAGGGCGGTTATAGCGCGCAGCTGGCGGGTAAGCGCGTCACGGACGTTGGTGACCGGGACGGCGAAGCCGTCTAGCCACAGCAGGATCTTGAGCAGGTCCGGGTCCTTGCTGTGCTGGCGCCACCGCAGGAGAGCAACAAGCTGCCGGTCCGTGCCGGGCGGGTAACGCCACTGTGGCGTGCGGCCGACGTAGCCCGCGCGGTGGGGCCGCGGTATCAGGCCCTGAGCGCGGAATGTCTCCAGCATCCGGTCGCTGATCTCGGCTCCGGCTCGTGCAGCGGCCTCCAGGAGTGCCGCAGTGTCGAGCTCCATAACGTCTGGGCCGGGTCGCTGGATTGCGGTCACACGAAGATCATATCGCCACGAGTACTCCCATCAAAGAGCCCGGTAACTTGCTTCTAGCTGAAGTACTCCCAGTGGAACACCGGCTAACTTGCAGTGCTGCTATTCAAGGTTGCACCAGCGGGATCCGGCTGGTTCCATGATCGGAGCACGGCTGGGAACTGGCGATCCAGTCCTCCCAGCACACTGCGCCGTAGATTGCGTAGCGACGACATGCCAGCAAGGAAATCACATGAACACAGCACACATCCAAGGACCGGCCGGGCCTCCTGCAGGCCGTGGTGATCTGAACCGCGGGGACCACATCCGCGCCGGGTATCCAGGCGCCGCGCACCACGATGGGATCTACCTCGGGAGCGGGCAGATCATCCATCTGTGCGGTGTTCCGGGCGGCGGGAAAGCCAGCGCGCACGTCCGGATCGACACGCTCGAAGTATTCGCCGCCGGCCGGCCGGTGACCATCAGGCCCTATGCCGGGAATCACGACCCCGAAGCGGTCATCGCGAGGGCCATGTCCCGGCTCGGCGACGGCAACTACCACCTGATCTTCAACAACTGCCAGCACTTCGCCCGCTGGTGCGCCACCGGTGACCATCACAGCGAGCAAGTCACTTCCGTGACCACGACCAGTGGCAGCGTCGCCAGCCCGGTGGCCGCCGCGTCCGTGGGCCTCAGCCTGGTTGGCTCAGCAGGCATCGTCAGGGGCCTGAGCGGACCCGGCATCATGTCTGGCCTCGCCGCCCACGGCTCGATCGTCGGCGGCGGAGCCGTGGCAGGTCTAGTTGCCCTCAGCGCCCTGCCAGCACTGGCCAGCGTTGCGCTCATGAACCACGCACTACGCCAAGACCACGACCTTCCCGCCGCCGAACGCACCGCCCGTACCGCAGGACGGGCCGGATCGGCCATCGGCGCACTAGCAGGCTCCGCCGGAGGCGTAGCCATGGTCAGCGCTCTCGGCGTCCCCGGACTCGGCGCGGCCGGAATCACCTCCGGGCTTGCCGCCATCGGCGGGGCAGTCGGCGGAGGAATGGCCGCAGGCACGATGTGCGTCCTCGCCGCTCCAGCAGTCGTCGCAGCTGCTTTCGGATACTTGATCTACAGGTTCGTGCTCTGGCTCACGGCCAGCGCTCCACCTGCCACGGCAAGCCATCCAGAAGCCTCATAGCCGCGGACGTGATACCCCGCAACACGGTGCCGACCACTGCCGGTTTCCCACACTCAAGACCGGCCAGTGCGGCCCAATCCTGCTGCCACCCCGCTGCCATGAAGATCAAAAAGGCCTGACCGCCTTCCGGCGATCAGGCCCCTGACCTGCAACTACTTGGTAGCGGGGGCAGGATTTGAACCTGCGACCTCTGGGTTATGAGCCCAGCGAGCTACCGAACTGCTCCACCCCGCGTCGGTGTGCCTTTACTTTATGGGCAACCGGGAGATGAGGCAAATCAGCGGGACGCGGTCGCCTGGGACCGCACCACGAGCGCCACCGCGACGACGATGAGGGCGCCTCCGGCCAGCATTGACGCGGTCAGGGACTCGCCCAGGAGGGAAGTGCCGAGCAGGACGGCGATGACCGGATTGACGTAAGCGTAGGTAGCCACGGTCGCGGTGGGCAGGCGGCGCACCGCCACCACGTAGGCGCTGAATGCGATGATCGAGCCCGGCCCGATGAGATAGGCCAGGGCCAGCCACGAGGCGGCCGAGACCTGCGACACGTGGAAGCGGCTGAATTCCCCGGTCACAGCGGCGGCCGCCAGGAGGACCACCCCTCCGGCGAGCATCTGCATCGATGTGGCCAGCAACGGCCGGGAAGGCAGCGGCACCCGGCGGGAGGCAATGGTGCCCGATGCCCAGCTGACACTGGCGACGAGAATGATCACGATGCCGGTCCCGGGCGAACCGCCGGCGGCGCCGTGCCCAGCCCCCGCAGGCCCCGAACCGCCGAACGGCCCGGCCAGGAATCCCACCCCGATCACGCCCGCGATCAGCCCGGCCATGGCGAGCCGCCCGATCCTGGTTCCGTTGAGGATCCGGTCTATGAGGATCAGCCACAGCGGAACCGTGGCCACGAGCAGGGCGGCCAGCCCGGACGGGACACTGCGCTCGCCGACCGAGACCCCGCCGTTTCCGCCCGCCAGCAGCAGGGTGCCGACCAGGACCGCGGACCACCATCCCGACGCCCGCGGCCGGTCGGCGGCCCGCACTTCCGGGCCGCCGGAACGCAGCGCGAACGGGAACATGAGCAGTCCCGCCACGACGTAACGGGTGCCGGCCATCAGCAGGGGCGGCAGCGTTTCCACGCCCACCCGGATGGCGAAATAGGTACTGCCCCAGAGCACCCAGACCACCAGGAGCGCGAGCCACCCGACCCGCCGGACGTCGTCCGCGGCCGCCCGGGGCCGGCGTCGCCCGCCGCCGGCCGGCACCCGTTCTCCCGTCTCCTCTGACGCGTTGACCACGGAGCCACGTTGCCTGCCGGAGGGTCCGGCCACCAGTGGCAGGAACGCCATCTGCCCGCAAATTTCTGCCACCTGACTGGTGGCCTCCCTCAGGGCCTCAGCGTTCCCAGCCGGATAATGGCGACGACGCGCAGGCCGGAGGCGTTGACCAGGCGGGTGCGGAGCTGGCGGTAGATCAGCAGGGCCAGGACGGCTACGCCAATGACGATCTGGGTCACCACGGTCTTGATTCTCCCCGGGAGGTTTTCAGGCTGCCATTCACGCTAAGGCGGCCTGCGCCCGCCTCCCTAGGTGCGCTGTCCTGACCCGCGCATGACAAATGTCATGGCCGGGCCCAGCCGGCCGCGATCCGGGGACGTACCCAGCCAGGGTGAAGTCCCGAGCCTTCCTAACGCCACCGCGCGCCCGTGCCCCAGCCCGGATCGGGGCCTGCGGCGCCGGCGCCACCATCAGCTCCGGTGGATGAGCCAGACGTTGGGCTCCCAGTACTGGCCCGTGTCGAGGTCACGATCGATGTGCACGGTGGCCAGGCCCTTCGGGAACACGTAATCGCCGCTCTCCGGAAAACGCATCCCCGTCCAGGACTCCCAGTCCGCCACGCTGCCGGTGATGCGCATCGAGTGGGGCAGGGCCGGGCCCAGCCGCGCCCCGAGCCGCGCGTGCACCCGGATCCACGGGTCGAACGGTGTCCCATCCTCGCGGGTCCAGCCCGTGTAGCGCTCGATTGCGATGGTCGGGTAGCGCTCCTTCAGGTTCGGCCGGACCGGCGCGATCAGGTGGGTCAGCCCAGCCTCGGCGGCCCGCCCGGCCATGGCGCGCAACATGATGGGGGACAGGCCGTGGCCCTGACGGTCCGGCGGGATCTCGGCGGCCAGCGCGCAGAGCGCGGACGGTGTCCCGCCCGCGGCCCGCAGGGCGAACCCCCCGGCCAGGGACGCGTCGATGCCCGGTCCGAGCCCGGCGTCGGTGCCGTCCCAGGTCACGGGGATCGTGTGCCCCTCGCCGAGTACCTGCCCGGCGGCGGCGTCGAACAGCACGAACTGCCATTCCGGGAAGGTGGTGTAGAGCTGGTCCCAGTACTGGCTGAGCACGTCACCATGCAGGTTGTACTCCGGCCACACCTCGGACGACAGGTCCGCGAGGCTGTCCCACAGTTCCGGCCGGTCGCTGTAGCGCACCACCTCCGGCTGGGTGATGGCCGGCTGGCTCATCGGGCGCTCCGCGCGGGCCGGAACACATCGCGCAGCGTCTGCGCGAGCAGCCCGGGCTCGGCCACCGCGGGGAAGTGCCCGCCCCGACCGTGCTCGGCCCAGCCGGTGACGGTGAAGTACCGCTCGGCCAGCTCCCGGGGCGGCTTGGGGAACGGGACCCGCTCGCCGCCGAAGATGCTGATCGCGGTGGGCACACCCGGAGGGTCACCGGCCGGCAACGCGGCGCCGGGGTCGTGAGCGTAAGCCCAGTAGGGCAGCAGCGACGAGGTGATGGTGCCGGTGACCCAGTACAGGGTCAGCGTGCCGAGCAGCAGATCCCGGCCGAACGCGGGCTGGCCGTCGGGGCCGACCGCGCTCCAGGCGGTGACCTTCTCGCCGATCCAGGCGGCCAGTCCGGCCGGGGAGTCATGCAGCGCGGCGCCGAGGGTGGACGGCTTGGTGGACTGCTCGTGCGCGTATCCGCCTTCCCCGGCCGTCCAGGCCGTGACCTCGGCGGCGAACTTCTCCTCCGCGGGACTCCACTCCGCTTCGGGGTGGCCCGTGCGTGGCGGGACGGCCAGCCCGGGCGTGGCCAGGTGGATGCCCGCGACCGCCGCCGGAAAGCCGCGGGCCAGCCACGCGGTAACCCCGGCGCCGAGGTCACTGCCGTGCGCGGCGAACCGGGCGTAGCCCAGGCTCCCGGTCATCAGCTGGTGCCAGAGTGCGGCGACCGCGGCGGCCGTGAGCCCGCCCGGCGGCGGGGCGGCCGAGAAGCCGAACCCCGGCAGCGACGGCACCACCACGGTGAACGAGTCCGCGGGATCGCCACCGTGCGCGGCCGGGTCGGCCAGCAGCGGGATCAGTTCCAGGTACTCACAGAATGAGCCGGGCCAGCCGTGGGTCAGCAGCAGCGGCAGCGGGTCCGGGCCCTGCCCGGGCGCGTGAACCAGGTGGATCCGCTGGCCGTCCACGGTGGCTTCGCGGTGGGTCAGCCGGTCCAGCCGGGCCCTGAACGCGGCCACATCGAACTTCTGCCAGTCCGCCAGCAGCGTGGCCAGCCAGGACCGGGGCACGCCGCGGGCCCAGCCGTCCTCGTCCACCGCGGGCAGCCGGGTCCGCAGCAGCCGCTCCCGCAAGTCCTCCAGCGCGTCCCCGGCCAGGGTGACCCGGACGTCCCGGCCCGTCAGCGCATCGCCCATCCGGCCAGCATGGCCGGCGGCGCGCCGGTTCTCCAAAACGGTCGGGACTGACCTTTCCCGTGTGACGCGCGTCCTGACGGGTGATTTGTCCGGCTCGGGCGAACGGTCCGCGGGAAAAGTGGGCAGGAGAGGCCAGGGTGACTGGGATGCGAAGGCCCCGGCCGCCGCGTAGCGGGCCGGGGCCTTCGGGGGAGGGGTCAGTTGTCGGTCGAGGCGTCCTGGGGATCCAGGGATTCCGGGGACACCGTGTTCCGGGCCGGGGCCGGGACGGCATCCGGGTCATCCGTGACCTCGGCCAGCACCGAAGCGCCCGCCACGGCCAAGGGTGAGTCCGGTGTCACGTCCGCGTTCGGCTCCGGCCACTGCTTCAGCTCCACCTGGGGGATGAACCAGGTGGCGATGAAGGCCAGCGCGGCGATCGGCACGGCCACCAGGAACACCGTCTGGATCGACTCCGCGTACCCCGCGACGAAGCCCGCGTGCACCACGGCCGGCAGCTTGCCCAGCAGCGCCGGGGTGGCGTCGGCCGCGCTGAAGCCGGTCGGCAGGTGAATGCCCTGCAGATGCCTGGCCAGGTTGCCGATGAGGACGTTGGAGAAGATGGCGCCGAAGATCGCGGTGCCGAACGACCCGCCGATGGAGCGGAAGAACGTGGCTCCCGACGTGGCGACGCCCAGCTCGCTGTGCGGCACCCCGTTCTGCACGATGATCACCAGCACCTGCATCACGCTGCCCAGGCCCAGGCCGAGGACCAGCATGTAGACCGCGTCCAGGAAGGTGGACGTGTGCACGCCCATCAGGTGCAGCAGGAACAGGCCGACAGTTATCAGGGCCGTCCCGATGATCGGGAAGAAGCGGTACTTCCCGGTCCTGGAGATGATCTGGCCGGAGCCGATCGACGTCAGCAGCAGCCCGGCCATCAGCGGGAGCAGGTACACCCCGGAGATGGTGGGGGAGATGCCCCGGACAACCTGGAAGAACGCGGGCAGGTACGTGATCGCGCCGAACATCGCGAAGCCGACGATGAAGCCGACGATGCTAGTGGTCGAGAAGGTACGCAGCCGGAACAGGTGCAGGGGCAGGACGGGCTCCACCGCGCGCCGCTCGACCAGGACGAACACGCCGATCAGCACGATGCCCGCCGCGCCCAGGATGTAGATGGGCGTGGACTTCCACGGATAGGTAGTGCCGCCCAGGCTGGTCAGCAGGATGAGCGAGGTCGCGGCGGCCGACAGCACCAGGGTGCCGAGGTAGTCGATGACGTGGTGCACGCGGCTGAGCGTGCCGGGAACCTGGCTGGCCACCACCACGAGGGCGATGATGCCGATGGGCACGTTGATGTAGAAGATCCAGCGCCAGGTCAGGTTGTCCACGAAGACCCCGCCGAGCAGCGGCCCGATCACGCTGGAGACGCCGAAGACCGCCCCGAACAGGCCCACGTACTTGCCCCGCTCGCGGGGCGAGACGATGTCGCCCACGATGGCCTGCGCGCCGACCATCAGCCCGCCACTGCCCAGGCCCTGGATCGCGCGGAACGCGATGAGCTCGAACATGCTCTGGCTGAGGCCAGACAAGACGGAGCCGATCAGGAAGATCACGATGGCGGCCTGGAAGAAGATCTTCCGGCCGTACTGGTCGCCCAGCTTGCCCCACAACGGCGTGGACACCGTGGTGGCGAGCAGGTACGCGGTGATCACCCAGGCGATGTGCGACCCGCCCTTGAGGTCACCGACGATCGTCGGCAGCGCAGTTGACACGATGGTCTGGTCGAGTGCGGCCAGCAGCATGCCGAGCATCAGGGCGCCGATGATCAGGAAGATCCGGCGCTGGCTGAGCCCGGTCATCGCGCTCCCCGGCGCGGCAGCATTGGTGGTGGGGGAGGTCATTCCTCGTCCTTTCCGGGCGCTGAGGTCACGGTGACCTGGCGCAATGAGCAGTTCTCGGGCAGTCCGCCGGCCAGCGCCGTGAACGCCTGGTCGGTGAGCTGGTCTAGCGGGACCGAACCGCCGGAGCTGGCCCAGAAGACCGTGGTCGCGCGGATGACCGCACTGGCCACGCTGGCCAGCAAGCCTGGGTAGGGGTCGCGGGCGGGATCGGTGCCCAGCCGCTCCGCGAGCGCCTCAGCCAGTGCGCACTCGATGTTCGCCATATGCGCGGACTGGGCCGCCCGCAGGTGCGGGTCAGCCCGGACCACCTTCATCCGGCGCAGCATGTCCAGCGGGTCGCCGCCCAGTTCGCCGAGCTCGCCCAGCTCAGCGGTGATCATCCGGGCCTCGGCCACCAGGACCTGGCGCAGCGCACTCAGCGCCGGTTCTCCCGGTGCCTGGTGCACGACCCGCTCCCGCATCCGCGCGATCCGCTCGGGGTCCGCCCCGAACAGGGCGGCTTCCTTGGACGGGAAGTAGTTGAAGAAGGTCCGCGGCGAGACGTCGGCCGCCTCGGCGATGTCTTCCACGGTGACGTGCATGAAGCCACGCCGCGCCACGAGGTCCAGGGCGTGCCGGCGTAGCGACCGGCGGGTGGCGAGCTTCTTGCGCTCGCGCAGTGAGGTGGGCGGTTCCGCCAGTCCGGCGGTGGGTTCCGCCAGTGGGGCGGTGTCGGCCAGAGTCATGTTGCGCTCACTGAAAGCTGGGAACGAATCGAATGTTGCGGACAGGTCAACATTACAGTCTGTGCAAAAATTCCGTGACCCTGGTAGTGGTGGTACACCGATCTGGAGCGACACCCTGCCGGTTACCGGCCTGATCGTGCCGGTCACCATCCCGGTCCTGCCCAGCGGGCCGGCGCGGGGCCAAGGGTGTTCTGAATTACAGGGGCCGAGCCGCAAGGAGCAGACAACCGCCCGGCCACCGTCCGCCGAATACCAGGTGACACCCCCATGCGAGACTCGAGGACATGTCTACTTCGCTGCGTTGCCTGGTCACGGGCTCATCCGGGTACATCGGAGGACGGCTGGTACCTGAGCTTCTCGCCGCGGGCTACCGGGTCCGGTGCATGGCCCGGGATCCCGGAAAGCTGAGTGACCGGCCGTGGACGGACGACGTGGAGATCGCGACCGCCGACGTCATGGACGCGGCGGCGGTTCGGCGGGCGCTGCAGGACGTGGACGTCGCCTACTACCTGATTCACTCCCTCGGCACTGGAGCCTCCTTCGAGGAGCGGGACCGGCAGGCGGCTGGGCTGTTCGCTGAGGCGGCCGCGGCTGCGGGCGTGCACCGGATCATCTACCTCGGCGGAATCGTGTCCGGCCCGGCCGCCGACCTGTCCCCGCACCTGCGCTCCCGCGGTGAGGTGGGTGAGATCCTGCTGCGCAGCGGGGTGCCGACCGCCGCGCTGCAGGCCGCCGTGATCATCGGCAGCGGGTCGGCGTCGTTCGAGATGCTCCGGTACCTCACCGAGCGGCTGCCGGTCATGGTCACCCCCAAGTGGGTAAAGACGCGGATCCAGCCGATCGCCGTCAGCGACGTGCTCCGCTATCTGGTGGGCTGTGCGGCGCTGCCGGACACCTTGAACCGGCGGTTCGACATCGGCGGTCCGGACATCCTGACCTACGCGGAGATGATGCGGTGCTACACCGAGGCGGCCGGGCTGCCGGCCCGGGTGCTGATCCCGGTGCCGCTGCTCACCCCCGGCCTGTCGTCGCTGTGGGTCGGCCTGGTCACCCCGGTGCCAGCCGGGCTGGCCCGGCCCCTGGTGGAATCGCTGCGCAACGAGGTGGTCTGCGCCGAGCACGACATCGCGCAGTATGTCCCGGACCCGCCGGAGGGCCTGCTGCCCATCAGCGAGGCCATCGCCCTGGCGTTGCGGCACACCGCCGAGGGGGACGTGTCCACCCGGTGGTCCTCCGCGGGTACCCCCGGCGCGCCGAGCGATCCGCTGCCCAGCGACCCGGCCTGGGCGGGCGGTTCCCTGTTCGTGGACGACCGGAGCAGCGTGGTCCAGGCCTCGCCGGAGGAACTGTGGCGGGTCATCGAGGGCATCGGCGGCGAGACCGGCTGGTACTCCTTCCCGCTCGCCTGGGCCGCCCGCGGGCTGATGGACCGGCTGGCCGGAGGGGTCGGGCTGCGCCGCGGCCGGCGCGATCCGAGGCACCTGCTGGTCGGCGACGCCCTGGACTTCTGGCGCGTCGAGGCCATCACGCCCGGGTCCCTGCTCCGGCTGCGTGCCGAGATGAAACTGCCGGGCCTGGCCTGGCTCGAACTCTCGGTTGAGCGGGACAACCAGGACCGGACCGTCTACCACCAGCGGGCCATCTTCCAGCCCCGTGGCGCGGCAGGCATTGCGTACTGGCGGTCAATCTCCCCGTTCCACGGGGTTGTCTTCGGCGGCATGGTGAAGAACATCGCCCAGGCCGCCGAGCGCGGCGGCACCTGGGGGGCCGCCACCACCGAGACCACTGCGCATCGCTAAGCGCCCGCGGCCGGACCGGCGCCGGGCCGGCTGATCCTCCTGGGCACCGGCAGGTGAGACTGCCGGTTACAGGTGAGCCTGCCGGTTAGACGGTGCCTCGTCCGCGGCGGGCCAGTGCGTCCACGGTGATCGCGGCGAGAAGCACGAGCGCCGTGAACATCAACTGCGCCGCCGCGCCGAGGCCCAGCAGTTGCAGCCCGTTGGCGATGACGCCGACGACGAGCCCGCCCAGCAGCGCGTCCATCATCTTGCCTCGCCCGCCGAACAGGCTGGTGCCGCCGATGACCGCCGCCGCCACGGCGTTCAGCACGTTGGCTCCGCCGTTGACGCCACTGGAGATCGACCCCAGATAGGAGGAGTAGATGATGCCGGTGATTCCCGCGGTCAGCCCGCACAGCGCGAACGCCAGCACCCGGATCCGGTTGGTGTTGACACCCGCCCGCCGGGCCGCCTCGGTATTGCCGCCGATCGCGTAGATATAACGGCCGAATCGGGTCCGCCCGAGCAGGGTCGTGTAAATCACCAGGATGGCCAGCACGACCAGCACCACCCAGGGCAGCCCGCGCACGGCCAGGAACAGCGTGCCGCGGTTGGTGTTACCCACCAGCACCACCACGAGGCCGGCCACCGCGATCACGCCGATCTTCAGCAGTGTGATGGACACGGGCGGGGCGACCAGCCCGTTAGCGCGTCGGCGGTGGTCCCGCAGGTACAAGCTCACCCCGGCCAGCACCACCAGCACGATCGTGACGATCCAGCTGCCGGCCGCGCTGAGCGCGCCGCCCTCGATGTCGTTGATGACGTTGCTGTTCAGCCGGATGACACCGCCGTTACCGATGCTCCCGGTCGCCTGAATCAGGTAGATGAGCAGACCAGACAGGCCCAGGTAGCCGGCCAGCGTGACCACGAACGAGGGCAATCGGAGCGCGGTGATGATGAAGCCCTGGAGCGCCCCGTAAGCCGCGGTGGCGACCAGCGTGACCAGGACCGCGACCCACCAGGGCCAGCCGGTGGCCAGCATCCACAAGGCGACGACCGCCCCGCACGCCGCGGTAAAGCCGGCCGCCAGGTCGATCTCGCCGAGCAGCAGTACGAACACCTCGGCCATGCCGAGCGTGATGATGAAGGCGGCCTGGGTCATCAGGTTGACCAGGTTGCCCGCGGACAGGAAGGCCGAGTTCTTGATCTGGAAGAAGATCACGATCACGATCAGGCCGATAATGACCGGGAGCGCGCCGCTCTCCCCGCTGCGGATCTGCTTGAGCCAGATCCGCACGTACTCACCGACCGAGTTGGCCACCAGCTCAGCTGGGACCCCAGTCCGGACCGCTAGGTCTTCCGGGCTGTCCGCGGTGGTCTTGCCCTGCTCCGGTGCAGGATTCGTGGATGTCAAGGGTCAGCCCTCCCGGCCGCTGTCGGGGGTTTGGGCACCGTTGCCTGCGCGGCCGTTCCGCTCCAGGCCGCCGGTGGTCATCAGCTCAACCACGGACGACGTGTCGTACTCGGACGCCGGGCCGACCGAGACCAGCCGCCCCAGGTAGAGGACGGCGATCCGGTCGGCGACCTGGAACACGTCGATCAGGTTGTGCGAGACCACGAGGACGGCGATCCCGCGGTCGGCCAGCCGCCGGATGAGGTCGAGCACCAGTGCGGTCTGGGTCACCCCCAGGGCGGCGGTCGGCTCGTCCATGATCACGAGCTTGGCTTCCTGCATCACGGCCTTGGCCACCGCCACCGACTGGCGCTGCCCGCCGGACAGCGACCCGACCGGCTGGCGGATGTTGCGGACCGTGACCACCCTGAGGTCGCTGAGGGTCTTCTTGGCCATCTGCTCCATGGTCACCTCGTCCAGCAGCAGATGCCGCCGGATCTCGTGACCGAGAAGCATGTTCGCCACGATGTCCAGATTGTCGCAGAGGGCCAGGTCCTGGTAGACGGTGGCGATCCCGGCGTCGGTAGCGTCCCTCGGGGAGCGGAAGTGCACCTGCTGGCCCTGCCAGATGATCTGGCCGTGCGAGGGCTCCCAGATCCCGGAGATGGTCTTGATCAGAGTTGACTTCCCGGCCCCGTTGTCCCCGACCAGGGCAGTGACCTGCCCGGCCGGGATATCGAGGTCGATCCCGCTGAGCGCCTGCACCGGGCCGAAGTTCTTCCCGATGCCGCGTAGCTGCAGTAGCGGCCCGTCCATATAAGTTCCTTCGCTGATACCGGATGGAGCCCGGCCCGCGGTGGCGGGCCGGGCTCCGTGTGCCGAGCTACCTGTCACTGCTGGTGTCCCGGTCGGCTATCCGACCACAGAATCAACCCGAGATGCCAGCGGCGGCGCACTCTTTGGCGTATTTACCCGCGCAGAGCTGGGAGGCCGGAACGAACTTGTCCGCGATCACGGTCGAGTTCATGTTGGTCGTAGTCACCCAGGTCGGAGGCAGCAGCGCGGACTTGACAGCTACCTTAGCCGTCGTGTCCTGGGTGCTGCCGTTGGCCAGGCTGGCCGGCGCCGCGACCCCGGCCCGGGTGTACAGGGCCAGTGCGGCGGCCGCCTGGGCCTCCAGGTAGATGGGCTTGTACACGGTGCCGCACTGGTAACCGGTCAGGATGTTCTGCAGGCCGGTCAGCGTGGCGTCCTGCCCGGTGGTCGGGAAGGTCTTGGGCTTGATGCCCTTGTTGGTCAGGTAGTGGATGATCGGCGCGCCGTTCTCGTCGTTCGGGATCAGCGCGGCGTTGATGTTCGGGTGGGCGGTGTACTGCTGCTGGAACTCACTCAGCGCGGTCGGCGGGTCCCAGGTACCGGCCGGGTTGCTGACGTCCTTCCAGCCGGAGCTGAAGTGCGGCTTGAGCACCGCGTCGTAGCCCTGGGCGAACAGCGTCGCGTTGTTGTCGGTGGGTGCGCCCTTCATGACGATGAGCTGCGGCTTCTTCACGCCCCAGGCGGCGATGCAGCTGACCATGCCCTGGCCGATCAGGTTGCCGACCTTCACATTGTCGAAACTGACGTAGTACTTGCGCTGGCCGCCGAGGACCAGCCGGTCGTAGTCGATGACCGGGACGCCGTGGGCCTTGGCGTACGACTCGATATGCGCGCCGACCCCGGAGTCGAGCGCGTCCACGACCAGCACCGTGGCGCCCTTGGTGATGGCCGTCTGGGCGTCGCTGAACTGGGTCGCGTCGCTGCCGAGCGCGTTCTGCACGCTGTACTGCGACGACGTGAGCCCGGCCTTCTGGAACGACTCCTTCAGGTACGGGGCGTCGAACTCGACGTACCGGGTGGACGACACGGTGTCCGGCAGGATCACCGCGATGCTGCCCTTGCCCTTGGCGACCAGGGGCTTGAGCGTGGCCATAGCGGAGAACGTGTTATTGATCTGGCTGAGCGACAGTTGCGGCACGGACGACGCACTGGGGCTGCTCCCGGAGGAGCCACCCGATGAACTGCTGCCGCAGGCAGCGACGACGAGAGCAGCGCTGGCGGCGACGGCCGTCAACGCGACTTTCTTGGTCATTGAATGCAAAGGAACCACCTCGCTGTGGGCGGGGACATGTCAGAGGTGCGCGGCCGAGTCGCCTCAGCTTGATCGCCGCACACCCCGATCTATCTGGGAAAACACTAAGGCGGCGGAGGTGAACAGGGGCGTAAACATCTCTGCAACATCGTGAAAAAAGCATAAACAATGTTCGGGTATGCGTTAATGTTCGCGCTCACAGTCGAACTTGTGGTCGTCCTGAGACTGCGCTGAGACCCGCTCGAGACCAGGAGGGTTCACGCGGCTGGAATAGCGCGGCGGCGTTCTCGCGGCCGGAATGGCCCGGCAGAGCTCATGCGACCGGAATCGCCCGGCGCGGAATAGCCCCGCGGAATAGCCCGAATCGCCGGCGGGATCACTCGGCGGCGATACGGTAGCCAGCCCGCGGCTGGGTGAGGATCAGCGGCTCACTGCCATCCGTTTCGAGCTTGGCGCGGAGCCGCCGGACATAGACCCGCACGTACTCGGTCTCGGTCTCGTAGCCGCGGCCCCAGACCCGCCGCAGGAGGTGCGCGTGGGTCAGCAGCTTCCCCCGGTTGATGGACAGCTCGCGCAGCAGCGCGAACTCCGTCGGCGTGAGATGCACCGCCGCCCCGTCCCGGCGGACCTGCTGATTGGCCAGATCGATCTCCAGTTGGCCGATGGTGATCACCGGTGGGGCGCTCTGGGGTGCGGTCTCCGCCGGGCGGGTGCGGCGCAAGGTCGCCGTGATCCGGGCCAGCAGTTCCTCGATGCTGAATGGCTTGGTCAGGTAGTCGTCCGCGCCCATGTTGAGCGCGGTGACCTTGTCCCGCTCGCCGCCGCGCGCGGACACCACGATGATGGCGACTGACGATCGCTCCCGGATCAGCTGGCACAGCTCGAACCCGTCGACCTCGGGAAGCATGAGGTCGAGCAGGACAATGTCGGGTTCCTCGGTCTCCAGCAGGTTGAGCGCGCGCAGCCCGTCCACCGAGACCACGGTGTCGAAGCCGCGCACCGCGAGGTTGGACCGGATCAGGTCGACGATGTTCGGGTCGTCCTCGACCACCAGGGCGCGGGTGTTCCCGGCCTGCTTGAGCATGTCAGCTGGCTCCCCTCGCCGGCGCCCCCACAGTGTCGGCGGTGATCACCGGCTGCCCGGCCGTGCCCGGCTGCCCGGCCGTCTGTGGCTCGCGGGTGATCTCCGGCTCCGGGGTGATCTCCGGCTCTGGGATGTCCTCGGTGGCGGCGGTGCCGATCGCGGCCTGGCTGTCGGGGTTCTCCACGGGCAGCAGGATCCGGAAGCAGGTGCCCTGGACCGGCTGAACCAGTTCCATCCGGCCGCCATGCGCCTCGACGATGCCCCGGGCGATGGACAGCCCCAGGCCCGAACCGGAACTGGGGGAGCGACGGCGCCGCATCGGGTCGAACAGGGACTGGGCGACGTCGGGCTGCATCCCGGGCCCGTTGTCGGACACGGTGACCAGCATCGTATCCGGGCCGTCCGCGCTGGCGGTGACCATTACCCGGGTGCCAGGCGGGTTATGGCCGACCGCATTGGTCAGCAGGTTCACGAAGACCTGCTCCAGCCGGTCGTGGTCGGCCCAGATGGGCGGCAGGCCGGCCGCACACCGCACGCCGACCAGCGGCGCCCCCGACGGGGGCAGGCACGCGATCGCAGCGTCGAGGACCAGCGGAATGTCACACCAATCCCGTTGCAGCTGCAGGATGCCGGACTCTATCGCGGAAAAACGCAGCAGGTCATCCACGAGCCGGCCGAGCCGGGACGACTCCGCCGCGATCCTGGTCAGGAAGCGCTGCTCGGATTCGTCGTCCCAGGTCACATCGGTCTGCAGCAGGCTGGAGGCGTATCCCCTGATCGCGGTGAGCGGGGTGCGCAGCTCGTGGCTCAGGCGGGACAGGAAGCCGCGCTGCAGCTCCCGGGACCGGCGCAGGGCGGCGCTTTCCTGGTTGGCGAACCAGGCCTCCTCCCGCTCCAGGGCCAGGCGCAGTGAGTGCGCCGCGTCTTCCAGCAGGGCCGCGGAATCGGCCGGCGGAGGGCCGGCCTGCCACCGGGCGACCAGCGCGGCCAGGCCGCCGGGAGCAGGAAAGGGGACCGAGAGCAGCCAGTTACGGTCGGTGCAGCTGCGCTGTACGGCCACGTCCTGCTGCCCCGCGTGGGCGAGGGCCGCCGCCGCGGCGTGCTGCGCGGCCGGCGACGCGGCCGGATGGTCGTCTTTCGCGTCCGGGTCGGCGGGGTTCACGCCCTCTGAGGCCCGGCAGGTGGGCGGCCCGTCCGGTGGCCGGACGATGAGCGCGACCTCATCGGCTTCCAGGCCCCGGCGGAGTAGTTGCAGGGCGATGTCCAGCCCGTCGGCCACCGGGATAGGCCCGGCCAGAGTCTCCAGCATTTCCCGGATCGTCTCCAGCACCCGGTTACGGGAGGTGACCTCGTCGAGTAGCCGGTCGCGCTCGATAGCGCTGGCCGCGTAGCCGGCGTACAGGGTGGCCAGGTCGAGGTCGTCACGCTGCGGCTTGCCGACGGTGGCGCGGAAAACGGTGATAACGCCGAGGAGCCCGCCCGGGCCCAGCACCGGGACCGACCAGGAGCTGGCGACCTTCGCTGACTTGGCCAGCTCGGCGAAGGGCGCCCAGGCCGCCCCGACCTGCACGTCCTCTTCGATGATCGGGCACTGGGCGGCCGCGGCCAGCCCGGCCGGACCGCCCGCCGGGCCCAGCGGCAGGTCGGACCACGGGGACAGCAGCGGGGGTGTGAGTCCCAGCGACGCCGCGCAGACCAGCCTGGAGTCGGCCAGCAAGTGGATGCACAGCCGCTCACTGCCCAGCGCGGCGCCCAGGGCGGACAGGATCAGCGACAGGCTGGACGACGGGTCCGCCGACACCAGCCGGTCGGTCAGGCCGTGCAGCCGGGTCAGCTGGCGCCGGGCCGAGGCATCCACCTCCTGGCCGGATACCAGGGCCACGACGTCACCGGGATGCACCTCACTGGGCTCCACCTCGGCGACGAGCTGCCCGTGCCGCAGCACCGCGATCCGGTCGGCCAGCCGGAACATCTGGCTGATGTCGTGGCACGCGAGCACGATCGTCGTGCCCTGCGCCCGCACTCGCGCGATCAGGTCTTCCACGACCGCCGATTCCTGCACGCCCAGCGACGCGGTGGGCTCGTCGAGCAGGAGCAGCCGGGGCTGGTGAACCACGGCCCGGGCCACGGCGACCAGCTGTCGCTGCCCGCCGGACAGCGACCGGACCGAGCGTTCCGGGTCCGGGAGCGGTACGCCCAGCCGCTCGAAGATAGCGGCGGCATCGGTGCGCATCCGGATGCCGGACAGCAGCTGGCGGCGGCGCTCACGGCCGAGCATCACGTTGGAGGCGATGTCCAGGTTGTCGCACAGGGCCAGGTCCTGCCAGACCACCGAGATGCCCTGGCGCTTGGCGCCCAACGTGTCCGGCGGCACCGGCCGCCCGTCCAGCGCGATCACGCCCGAGGTGGGGGTAATGTCCCCGGCGACGCACCGGATCAGCGTGCTCTTACCCGCACCGTTCTCCCCGGCCAGGGCGACCACCTCGCCCGCCCGCACGGTGAGATCCACCCCGTCCAGGGCCGTCAGCCGGCCAAAACGAACCCGCAGTCCCGACACCGCGAGCTGAACGGGAGCTCGCGCCGCCGCCGCGCGTGGCCCCGGCACTAGCGATGCCGGAGCTGGCTGCATGGGCTTACCAAAGGTCGGCTAAGGACGGTCATAGAGATATTCTCGCCGACATCATGGCTGCTCACTACCTACCGGCTCAGGCCGGGGCGGCGCAGCGCTTGACTCCGTACCGGAGTACGGCTGCTAGCTTGCCGACTATGGCTGGGTTGACGATCGGGAAATTCGCTGACGCCGAAGGGGTCGGGGTTGAGACGGTCCGGTTCTATCAGCGGCGCGGGTTGCTGGCGCAGCCTGCCCGGGGCAGGTCCGGATTTCGTGAGTACACCGAGGATGACCGATGGCGGCTGGCCTTTATCCGCCGGGCCCGCGGGCTCGGCTTCACCCTGGCCGAGATCAGCGACCTGCTCGGCCCCGCTGAGGCCCGGTCCACCGACGAGATCGTCCGGGCCGCCGAGGCCAAACTGGCCACGGTGGCCGGTCAACTCGGCGAGCTGGCCCGGCTGCAGTGCCGGCTGCGCCGCCTGGTCCAGGTCTGCGCGCACGGCAGCAGTGATGACTGCCTGGCCCTGCACTTCGGTGATGGGCACCCCGGGAGCGGGCACCTCGCTGGCGGGCACGACCAGCTCTCCAGCATCGCCCTCTCCAGCCCACGCTGAGCGGCGCGGTTCACGGAAAGGAACGCCGTCTCCAGCCACGCTGAGCGGCGCGAGTCAAGGAAGGAGCACCGTCATGGGCGCGGTCAAGACGGTAACCGACGACAGCTTCGAGGCCTCGGTCGTGCGCAGCACCAAGCCGGTGATCGTGGAGTACTGGGCCGAGTGGTGTGGTCCGTGCCGCCAGCTCGGACCGGTTCTCGAGGCGATTGCCGCGGAACACGCGGACGCGATCGAGGTAGTCAAGGTGAACGCGGACGAGAACCCGCAGACCACGGTGAAATACGGCATCATGCTCATCCCCACGGTGAGCGTGTTCGACGGCGGGCAGGTGGTCAAGGAGCTGGTCGGGGCCCGGTCCAAGGCGGCGCTGCTGCGCGAGGTTGCCGATTTCCTGTAGCGGGTGCGCCGGCGCAGCCAGACAGGCCGTGCCGCCCATCAACGGACGCTGGTGCGAACGCGGCCGGCTGGGCATGAACACCTGCGTGCCTTATTCAGCCCTCAGCCATCTCGAATGCTCGCGGTGCGGTACCGGATACGACGCGGGCCAGGTGCAGGGCACCTGCACCTGCGGCGCACCACTACTGGCGCGCTACGACATCGAGCGGGTCAGTACCCAGGTCAGCCGCGAGGATATCGCCGGCCGGCCGCCCGACTTGTGGCGCTATCACGAGCTGCTTCCGGTCCTTGACGCCCGCCGGGTGATCAGCCTGGGGGAGGGCATGACCCCGCTGCTGCCGATGCCCCGGCTGGGTCAGTCGATCGGGGTGCCCGGGCTCTGGATGAAAGACGAGGGGCTCACCCCGACCGGCACCTTCAAGGCCCGCGGCGCGGCTGTCGGGGTATCCCGGGCAGCCGAGCTCGGCGTGGCCGGGGTGGCCATGCCCACCAACGGCAACGCGGGCGCAGCCTGGGCCGTCTACGCCGCCCGGGCCGGGCTGCGCAGCCTCATCGTGATGCCCGCCGCCGCGCCATCCGTCACCCGCGCCGAGTGCGCCGCGGCCGGCGCGGAGCTCTACCTGATCGACGGGCACATCGGGGACGCGGGCGCGACGATCGCCGCGGCGCTCCCCGGGCGCCCGGGCTACCAGAACGTCTCGACCCTGAAGGAGCCGTACCGGCTCGAGGGCAAGAAGACCATGGGCTACGAGATCGCCGAGCAGCTGGGCTGGCGGCTGCCTGACGTGATCGTCTATCCGGCCGGCGGCGGGGTGGGCATCATCGGCATCTACAAGGCGCTGCGGGAACTGCGCGACCTGGGCTGGGTCGACGGCAAGCTACCCCGGCTGGTCGCGGTGCAGGCCAGCGGGTGCGCGCCGATCGTGGCCGCGTTCACCAGCGGGGCTGCGGAGAGCCAGCCGTGGCCCGACGCCCGCACGGTCGCCTTCGGCATCACCGTCCCCAAGGCCCTCGGCGATTTTCTGGTGCTCGACGCGGTGCGGGGGACCGGGGGAACCGCCGTCGCCGTCGACGACGAGGACCTGCTCGCGGACCAGCGCGAGATAGCCCGGCTGGAAGGCAGCCTGATCTGCCCCGAGGGAGCCGCCTGCGTGACGGCCGTCAGGCGGCTGCGCGAGTCGGGCTGGCTGGCCGCCGGTGATGAGGTGGTCGTGCTGAACACGGGAACCGGGCTTAAGTACCCGGACCTGATAGCCGTGGACGTTCCGGTGCTCGCGCCCGGCGATCCGGTCCCGGCCGTGGACGAGCCAGCAGCGGCGGTGCCAGCAGCCGCGGTGCCTGGGGCGGCAGTGCCTGCGGCGATCGAGACCGATCCGGTGCCCAGCGCCAGTTAACCGGGCCAGTTAACCGGGCCAGTTAACCGGGCCAGTTAACCGGGCCAGCCAAGAATCAGCTGGGGTCACGTGTGTCCCGGCCGTTACGGGGAAGCTGGGCGCCACGAGCCCTGCGGACTGATCGGCCGGGGGGCGAATACGCCTTGTCCCGGGCGTGGCGGCGGTCGCTGCCCCGCCCGAGGCGACAGGAGGTAATTGTCCATGACCTACGGCGGCAGCATCGCGCTCATCGTGATCGGTGCGATTTTAAGGTTTGCCATCAACTATTCGCCCGCGGGCATAAACCTGCAGCTCGTCGGGGTGATCCTGATGATCGCCGGTGTGCTGGGCCTGATCATCTCGCTCGTGTGGATGTTCGGGCGCAGGCGCCGGACCGTCACCACGACCTCGGCGACAGCCCCCCGGACCGAGGTCTACGAGGAGCGTCGCTACACCGAGCCACCGCTGTAAAACGGCCACTGCTCGCAGCCGAGCCACCGGTCTGACCTGGCCAGTACGCCAGGCAGGCCGAGCCCCCGGGGCGGACCCACCGCCCCGGGGGCGCCTAATGCCAGCCCGTGCTCTCTCTCCCGTCAGCTTCCTCTCTCTTCCCCGGGGGTAGGTAGTCCCTGGTCACCGCCGGGTCGCAGCATAGAATCAAGATCCACGACGCGGCTCAGCAGCCACGTCCGGCCCGGGATGCCGCCTTGACGGCGGTGGCCCGCTAGGGCCCGGCCGTCGCCGGCCGCCAGGGAAACCTGGCCCGGCCGCAGCCGGGTCCACCGAGAAGGATCGCTGGAACGCCGGCCGTGACGTCTGGACCTTGGGAGAGAGCATGGCGCGTTCCATCTGGTCGGGGTTCCTCAGCTTCGGGCTGGTGAACGTCCCGGTGGGGCTGTACACGGCCACTGCGGACCAGACCATCCACTTCAACCAGTTGCACAAGGGCACCTCCCACCGGATCCGGTACAAGAAGGTCGATGAGGTCACCGGGGAGGAGGTCGCGACCCAGGACATCGTGAACGGGTTCCCCCTCGGCGGCGGCGAGTACGTCGTGATCGACCGCGAGGAGCTGAAGGACATCGCGCCGGGTAAATCGGAAACCATCGAGATCAGCGACTTCGTGGACCTAGGCGAGATCGACCCCGTGCATTTCCGGCAGACCTACTACCTGGCCCCCCGCGGCAAGGGTGCGGACCGCGCCTACGCGCTGCTCCGCCAGGCCATGCACGAGACGGGCAAGGTGGGCATCGCCACCATGATCCTGCGGGACAAGGAACACCTGGTCGCGGTCCGTCCCGGGGACGACGTGCTGATCCTGGAGACCATGTACTTCGGGGACGAGATCCGCTCGCCTAGCGAGGAACTCGAGACCCTGCCCCAGGACGCCAGCTTCCAGGGCCGTGAGCTTGAGGTGGCCAAGAGGCTGGTCGAGTCGCTCACGGTCCCGTGGGCACCGGAGGACTACCACAACACCTACCGGGCCCGGGTCGAGGAGCTGATCGAGCGCAAGCGGGAAGGCCAGGCCGTGGTGTTCGAGGCGGAACGGCCCAAGTCGAACGTGATCGACCTCATGGCGGCCCTGGAGGCGTCGGTCGAGAAGATGGGGCCCGGGGCGGCGGGAGGCACCGGCGAGACCGGGAGCGGCCAGGCCCGGAAGGGTGGCGGGCGGGCGGCCGGAGGCGGTCGGCAGGCAGGAGCGGACCGCCCGGCGGCGGCCCGCGAGCCGGCCGCAGAGTCCGGGCCGCCTGACCTGGACGCGCTGTCCAAGGCAGACCTGGTGGCCCGGGCCGCGGAACTGGACATCCCCGGCCGGTCGAAAATGTCCAAGCCGGAGCTCATCAAGGCGATCCAGGCGGCTGGCCGGCCGAAACGGCGGGCCCGGAAGATTTCCTAGGACGCGGAAGATTTCCCGGTAATCGGCGCGGCGCCGGCCCGGCGGGCTGCGACTGTCGGCCGGTGGTGATAGAGCAGACTCGGAAGGAGTCGTGATGCCCGAGTCAGCTGTGATCATCAGAGCGTGCGCCGGATGCGAGCAGGATCTGGAGCACTGCCACGGGACCGCGATCCTGCACCCGGACGGCATCGCCGACTGCTCGGACGACCCGGACTGCCGGCTGACCGCCGAACTGCACCTGTTCGTGGTGGCCTGCTACGAGGCCGACTGCGGTTGCGACGGAGTCAATGACGGCCCCGACCTGGACGCAGAGCACGCGGCCGCGTCCTGAACGGCTCTCCCTGATCAGCAGTAACCGCGCTCCGCTAGTCTCCCCGGGACCTGCCGGTAATAGTCTGTCCCTCACCACTTTGCATACGTTTGCAGACTGTGGGCAGGCTGGGCCGGCTCTTGGAGAGGAGCGTGATGGGGGCGGATGGCAGCCCCGGGGTCGCAGCGCTCGGGTTCGATACCAGCGTGGCGCACCCCGCACGGATCTGGGACTACTTCCTCGGTGGCAAGGACAACTTCACCGCCGACCGGGTCGCGGCCCAGGGGGTCCTCGAGGTCCTGCCCGCCATGGCGATGGTGGCCCGGGCGGGCCGCGCGTTCCTGGTTGCCGCCGTGCACTACCTGGCCGCCGACGGTGGCATCAGCCAGTTCCTCGACATCGGGACGGGCCTGCCTACCGCGAATAACACCCACGAGGTGGCCCAGCGTGCGAACGAGCAGGCCCGGATCGTCTATGTGGATAACGACCCGATCGTGCTATCCCACGCCCGGGCGCTACTGACCAGCGGACCTGACGGCGAGACCGCCTACGTTGACGCGGACATCCGGGACACCGACCGGGTCCTGGCCGAAGCGGCGCGGACGCTGGACTTCACCCAGCCGGTCGCCGTGATGCTGCTCGCCGTGCTGCACTTCGTGCCCGACGAGGACGACCCATACAAGATCACTGCGGAGCTCATGGGCGCATTGCCCGCGGGCAGCTTCCTCGCGCTGTCCCACGCGACCAGCGACATCCAGAGCGGGCAGGTCGCGGCCGGGACTGAGCGCTACAACCAGCGGTCCGTGGTCCCGATCACGCCCCGGACCCGGGCCGAGGTGACCCGGTTCTTCGACGGCATGCAGATCATCGACCCCGGCGTGGTGCCACTGGGCCAGTGGCACCCGGGGCCGCCCCAGCACTTCGACTCAGCCGGCCTGCCCACCTATTGCGTGGTGGGCCGCAAGCCCTGATCCCGCGCCCAGGGCCCGGTGAGAACATTTCCCGGGTCCGGGCCTTCCTCGGTTCCGGGCCCTGCCCGGTTACGGGACGGCGGAGGCCTGGGGGGTGGGGGCCGTGGTGTGGTGACCCTGGAACAGGATCGACGCGATCTGGGTCAGCTTGTTGGAGCCGTACTTGAACCCGGAGTCCCCGACGCCGCGGAAGCCCTCCAGGTTGTACATGATCGCCATCGTGTACTGCTGGTCCGGGCCCGCGAAGCCGACGGTGTTGGTGATCCAGATGTTGCCGTCCTGTTCCCAGCCGTCCTTGTTGCCGGGGTGGTTTTCCGGGCCCGCGCCCCAGACTCCCCACTGCTGGTCGAGCGCAGCGACGTGCTGGAGCCGGTAGACCAGGTAATTCCGGACGTTGGCCGGGGCGTCCTTGAACACGTAGTTGATCAGGCTGTCCAGGTCCCGGGCCGTGCAGTCCATGAAGCCCCAGTTGATATACGACGAGGTGAACCTGGCGTCGTCCATCCCGAACGCCCGGATCCGGTTCAGGAAGCTGGCGTCCTCGTACTTGTTCCACAGGTAGTTGGCGTCATCGTCGTTGCTGGTGTACAGCGCCTGGAACATCGCCTGCCGGTCGGCACTGGTCAGGTGGATGCTGCCCGCGTCACTGCGCTGCAGGATGTCCGTCATCATGGCCAGCTTCATCGTGGACGCGGCCGGGTAGGAGACGTCGGCGTTGGCGTTATGCCAGATCGCCCCGTTCTTCCGGTCATAGATCACGATGCCGATGGAACCGGGCAGGTGCCGCATGTAGCCGCGGATGTCCTTGATCCGGTTACGCATCGTGCAGGGGAAGCCGGGCGCGTTCCTGGCGCACACCTTGGGCGTGGGCGTCACGCTCGGGGTCGGCGACGATGGCGCCGACCCCGACGCACTGCCGGAGGGCAGCGTCAACGAATGCTGGCTGGCCGGGGTGAACATGCTGCAGCCCGAAACGCCCAGAGCGACGAGAAGTGAGCCCGAGACTACGGGGAGCCACGCACGGTGACGTGCCCGGGCAGCCGACGAATGCATGCCCGCCAGGATACGAGCGCCAGGGCGATGCGGTGTGAATCGGCACCCCATCCGGCGCGCGTGTTGTGAATTCTTGACGCGGGACCCTCCCGGCCCGGGCCGGCGGCTCAGGCCGGGTGCTCCTGCCCGTCGCCGGCCCACTCGGTGTGGAAGGTGCCCGGCTTGTCCACCCGGTGGTAGGTATGGGCGCCGAAATTGTCCCGGAGGGCCTGGATCAGCGCGGCGGGCAGCCGTTCCCGGCGCAGCCCGTCGTAGTAGGCCAGGGAGGAAGAAAACGCCGGGGACGGGATACCGGCCGTCGCGGCCTGGGCCACCACCCGGCGCCAGCTGTCTACCCCGTCCCGGACTGCCGCGGCGAAGTACGGTGCGACCAGCAGGCTGGGCAGCGCGGGGTCCTCGTCGTAGGCCTCCCGGATGCGGTCCAGGAACCGGGCCCGGATGATGCAGCCACCGCGCCAGATGGTCGCCATCGCGCCCCGGTCGATATCCCAGCCGTATTCCTCGCTGCCCGCGGCAATGTGGTCGAAGCCCTGGGCGTAGGCGACCACCTTGGACGCGTAGAGGGCCCGGCGGACGTCGTCGGTGAACGCGTTGGGGTCGCTGATCTGCGGGAACGTCACCGCGGTTCCGAACGCTTCGCGGGCGGCGGCCCGCTGGTCCGCGTGGCTGGACAGGGCGCGGGCGAAGGTGGCCTCGGCGATGCCGGTGATCGGGATGCCCAGGTCGAGCGCGCTCTGCACCGTCCAGCGGCCGGTGCCCTTCTGCTCGGCCTGGTCGAGCACGATGTCCACGAACGGCTTCCCGGTCTCGGCGTCGGTGTGCGCGAGCACCTGCGCCGTGATCTCGATGAGGAACGAGTCCAGGTCCCCCTCGTTCCAGGTCCGGAAGATCGCGGCGATGTCGGGGGCCGGCGCCCCCAGACCCGCCCGGAGCAGGTCGTAGGCCTCGGCGATGAGCTGCATGTCCGCGTACTCGATGCCGTTGTGCACCATCTTGACGAAGTGACCGGCGCCGTCCGGGCCCACATGCGTGCAGCACGGCGTGCCATCGACCTGGGCGGCGATCGACTCGAAGATCGGGCCGAGCTTCTCATACGACTCCGGGGAGCCGCCGGGCATGATGCTCGGGCCGAGCAGGGCGCCCTCCTCGCCACCCGACACGCCGCACCCGACGAAGTGCAGGCCGTGCTCGCGCAGCGCGGCCTCCCGCCGCCGGGTGTCCATGAAGTGCGCGTTGCCGCAGTCGATGACGATGTCGCCCCCGTCCAGCAGGGGCACCAGTTCGTCGATCACCGCGTCGGTGGCCTCGCCCGCCTTGACCATGATGATGATGGCCCGGGGCCGGCTGAGGCTGGCCACGAACTCCTTCATCGACTCGGCGGGCACGAACGTGCCCTCGTCACCATGCTCCTTGACCAGGCTGCGGGTCCGCTCCGGTGAGCGGTTGTGCAACGCCACGACGTACCCGTGCCGGGCCAGGTTGCGGGCCAGGTTGCGGCCCATCACCGCCAGGCCCGTCACGCCGATGTCTGCGTTGCCCTGCTGAGTCATGCGTGGCTCCTCGGAGTCTCGTCGTCATTCGCGAGGGTAGCCCGTTACGTACCCGGGCTGGTCCGGTGTCATCACGAGGTAAGCACGTCGGCGACAATGCCAGGAATGACTTTTCTGCTGCCCTA
This sequence comes from uncultured Actinomycetes bacterium, assembly GCA_963770545.1. Taxonomy (GTDB): domain Bacteria; phylum Actinomycetota; class Actinomycetes; order Streptosporangiales; family Streptosporangiaceae; genus RYN-230. The sequence continues at coordinate 31,239 of CAVYQF010000036.1, forward strand.
TCCGGCCCCGGTGCTGCGGGCCGATCCCGCGCAGGGCCGGGTGTTCACCTCCGCCCGGCAGGTCCAGAGCACCGAGGTGACCCCGGCGGGACGGCTGCGCCTCGACGCACTGGCCCGTTATCTCCAGCAGGCCGCCGAAGACGATGTCAGCGACGCCGGCTGGGACAGCTCGTACCTGTGGCTGCTGCGCCGGGGGGCCCTGGCCATCCGGGGGTTCCCCGCGCACCGGGAGCGAATTTCGTTGCGGACCTATTGCTCAGCCACCGGCCCGCGGTGGGCGGAGCGCACCACGACGGTGAGCGGGGCGGACGGCGATCTTATCCAGTCCACCGCGATCTGGGTCGCGGTCTCGGCGCGGGACGGGCGGCCGGTCCCGCTGGGTGAGCAGTTCCAGCGGGTCTACGGGCCCTCGGCGGAAGGCAGGCCGGTCTCGGCCCGGCTTACTCACCCGGGTCTGCCCGGGTCTGCTGAAGGGCGGCCCTGGCCGCTGCGCGCCGTGGACTTCGACACTGCCGGCCACGTCAACAACGCCGTCCACTGGGCGGCCGTGGAGGACGAGCTGGCCGGCCTGGACTGGCTGCCGGGCCGCGCCGAGCTCGAATACCACCGGCCCATCCTGCCCGGTGCCGAGCCGGAGCTGGTGACCAGCCGGGAACCCGGGGAGTTGCGGGCCTGGTTGCGGGAAGGCCCGCAGCGGCTAGCCTCCGCCTGGCTCACCGCCGCGGGCGGGCCCTGACCGCGGCGGCGATGCCTTTTCCTGGCCCTGCCCGGCCCAGATGGGTGCGTCAGATTTGGCCCACGCTTTACACTGGAAATGACGGCTCGGGATGCCGGCTCGCGGGGTGACAGAGCCCCGCGGCTGGCTCGGGGCCTGGAGGCGGAACCATGACGTCCGGGGTCAGCGTAGGCAGTGCTTGGGCGGAAGCCGCGACCGCATCGAACAGCTTCTCCTGGACCCAAGCGCTCGTGATCTTCGTGTTGGTCATTGTCGCGCTGCTGGTGGCCGTGGCGCTGGTCGGCCGGCGAACCCGGCTGCTGGTCAGCCGCCCACGGCTGCGGACCGCGCACAGCCAGCGGGTGCGGCGGGCCGCCGAAGAGGATGTCGCGGAGATCGAGCGGGACGCCCGGATCTACGGCCGCCCGGTGGGCGGGAGCCGCCGCCGCGAGGAAGAGGACGACGACCTCTGAACCGCAGGGCGACCAGGGCTCGGCGGTCCGCCTAAGGCCGGTTCGGCGTGCGGCGCCAGACCAGCCAGCCGATCCCGGCCAGCACCAGCAGGCTGCCGGCCACGATGCCCGCGATGGCGCCCCCGGGCAGGCCCGTGGTGGGTGCGTCGCCGCCTGGCAGGGACCCCTGGGAGGTGTGCCCAGACGGGGAGGAGCTGGCCGGGGCGGAGCTGGCCGGGGCGGAGCCTGCGGGGCTGCTGGACGGGCCGACCCGGAACGCCACCACCCGGTTGCCGGCCGGGGCCAGCAGCAGGCCGGCCTCACGCTGGGGGTGGGGAAGTGGTTCGTCTGGGCGCCAGAGGGGCCATTGAGGGACCCCCTCCGCCGGATGTGCCCGGTCCGCGGATCAAGGCCGTAGAGCCACCCGGCCTGGCTGATCGTCCAGACCAGCCCACCAGCCACGATGGGCGGCCCGCCGCCGGTCCCAGACCGCCACAGCAGCCGGAGGCCCGGCGGTGACTTCGTCGCGGCGACGGCCACGATCCCGCTGACACAGGGCAGGTACACGGTGCGGCCCACCGCCGCGGCCCCGCCGTCGATGTCGCCATCGCACGCCGACGACAGCGAGGCCAGCTGGCTACCAATGCCGCCGAGGTGGGCGCCCCTGAGCAGGTAGGCGGTGGGTGACTTCCCGGCCACCAATACCTGGCCGCCGGGCAGCAGCACCGGCTCGGCGGACATGTCGAGGTCCCGGGAGTTGTTGGCTGGCCAGTCGGCCGGCGCGAAGTACTGCAGCAGCCGCATCGAGGGCGACAGGTCGAGCACGGAGTCACTGTCGTCGTAGCCGCGCGAGGCCTGGTACACCGAACCGTTCCCGACGCTGACCCAGACGTCACCGCGGGCGTCCACGGCCGGGGCGGCGCCACCCATCCAGACCGCGCCCTGCGACTGGCCGGCCTTCCCGTCCACGGTGAACATGGCGGGCCGGCCGCCGGCCTCCGGGACGGACACCACCCGTCCGCGGTAGGTGGCGCAGTCCCCGTCGTTGCCGCCGAAGCCGAACACCACCCGCCCCTGGGCCAGGGTCAGCCCGGTGCGCTGGAGCAGCGCCGCCGTATCTGCCCCGGGCGGGTCTACGTCCCGGGTCATCTCCACCTTCCCGGTCGAGGTGCTCAGGCCGGCCAGCACGTGGGCCGGCTGCCCCCCGGACTCCTCGTCGGCCACCACGAAGATCTCGCCGCGGGCCGGGTCGATGACCGGGGTGCCGGTGATCCCGACCGTGGGCGCGATGTCGCCACAGGGCAGGGAACTGGACGGAACCGGGGTGGCCAGATGGCGGGACCAGGCCACCTTCCCGGTGCTGGTGGACAGGGCGTACACGGTGTCGTTCTCGGTCGCCACGTACACCCGGCCCGCCGACACCAGCGGCTCACCGTAGATCTGGCCGTCCAGCGCGGGCGTGGTCCACACCGAGGCCGTGGTGTCCACCGGGCCAGGGACCGTGGCCACGCCACGGCCGGCCGGATCGCCGTGGTACACGGTCCAGGAACCGGCGCCCGGGGAGGAAGAGGCGTTAGGGGAAGAAGAGGGGTTCGGGGAAGAAGAAGCGCCGGGGGAGGAGCGCGCGCCAGGCGGGGCGGACGTGCCCGCGACGGTGGACGTGCCCGCGACGGCGGATCCGCCGGCGGTCATCCAGAGCGCGGCGGTCAGGCCAGCGAGCCACCCGGCCGTCCGCAGCGCCAGGCGGCTGCGCATCGGTAAAGCCTAGCCACGCGGCGGCATGCTCACCCGGATCCGGCTCCGTCCCCGCGGGGGTGGCAGCCGGAATTTCCGTCCGGGGGCAGGTCAAGGGCGGGATTACGATCAAAGAACCCGAATGGCTTCAGCCAGAACGACACCGTGTCCACCGGCATGATCGGCCAGTCCTCCGGCCGGGTGATGTGGTGGATGCCGAACACGTACCACAGCACGACGTCGGTGTCGGCGATGGAGCGGTTCTGCGCGGTCCAGACGGGCAGCCCGGAGTCGGCCGCGCTCTGGGTGGGGAAGTCGCCGCAGGGCCACCGCTCGTCCGGGTGGTACGGGGTGACCCAGAGCGTGTGCTCGATCACCCTGGCCCGCCGCAGCACCGCAGACGACGGGTCCAGCAGCGCCGGGAACGACCCGCCAGGCACCAGCTTGTACCCGGCGGGGGTGCCGAGCGAGTTGGGGGTGCCGGTGCTCACCACCTTCCAGCTGCGCTGGACCGCCCAGTCGTAGTCCTGCTGGCCCTCCGCCTCGGTGCGCAGCGGCGTCTGGCGCAGCCGCAGGCCGAGCCCGTACGGGTCGTCCGGCCCCGCGGCGGCGGGCTGCGACTCGACCGCGTACACCGTGTTCGCCCGGCCGTCCACGTCGAGGTCGAGCCGGGCCACGATGAAGTGCTGGTGGAACGGCGCGTAGGTGCGGTTATCCACCAGCGTGCCGTACGGGGACTGCCGGCCGGGCGGAAGGGCGGAGGTGACCATGATCCCGGTCGCGCGGACCTCGCACTCGATATTGCCGTCCTGATAGAAGCGCCAGTAGACCAGGTACTCGTAGTTCGCCACGGTGACGTGGAAGGAGACCACGAGCCGCCGGGCCCGGCGGACCTCGGGGCCGAACTCGTGGTCCACGTGCTTCCACAGCACGCCGTTGTCTTCTTCGTGGATGCAGATGGCGCGGCGGATGCGCTGGGGCTCGCCTGCTGAGTCGTGCACCACCGCGTCGAGGTAGGTGATCTCGCCGAGGCAGTCGCAGCCGCGCTCGAGCGAGGTGGTCATGAAGCCGAGTCCCCACTCGCCGATGTCGAACGCGGTCCGCCGGAAGTGATCGGGGGTCGGATCCCGGTAGGGCACCACCATCTCCGCAAACGACAGCCGGTGCGCGACCGGCCGCAGCCGTCCCGCGTCGTTGAACCCCACCGTGTGCAGGACCAGGCCTTCGCGGTAGTTGAAGCCGAGCCGCAGTTCCCAGTTCTGCCAGCGCAGCAGGTGCCCGTCCAGGCGGAACGAGACCCCGTCGGGCTGGCTGATCTCCAGTGGCGCCACCTCGCGCAGGGGCATCGGGATCAGCTTGGGCAGGTACTCGCCCATCACCTGGGGCAGGCCGTCCGGGTCGGCCTCGTCGCCGACCTCGAGCAGCGTCATCGCGTTGAGATCCACGATCGGATGCAGCCCGCTGAGGTGGTGCGCGTAGGGGTTGCCCTCCTCGCTGCCGCGGTACCAGACGTCCGCCCAGCCCAGCCGCAGGCCACGGTAACGTGGCGGGACCAGGTCGGCGCCAAAGGCCCAGAGGTCGGTGAGGATGCGAGAGCGATCGGTGATGCCGCGCCGGGCGAGCGCCGCCGCCAGGTCCGGGTCGTCGCGCAGCATCTCGTCGCACTCGTGCCACTCGTCCAGCGTGATATTCGGTTGCTGGCCGGGGAGCGGTTCCCAGCCGGTGATGGCGCCGGAGTCCAGCGACACCACGGCGCGGTAAGCATGGCCATCGTCGCGGTTCCAGCACACGGCCAGCGCCTCGCGGGGGGGCGCCTGGCCGGCCTGCGCGTGCAGGGCGTCCGCGTCCAGGGCGTCCGCGTCCAGGGCGTCCTTGGCCGGCTCGCGGAGTTCGATCGAGGCGATCCGCCACCGCGGGCCCACCTCCCGGTCCCGCCGCAGCACCCGGGTGACCTGCCGGAATTCCTCGGCGGTCAGCGGATCGAGCGGATGGCGCGCCCCTGGCGGCTGATCCGGTGCGGGCTGATCCGGTGCGGGCTGATCCGAAGTGCTCACGTAGTGCCTCCACGGGTCTGCTCAGCCATCCTGCCCTGGCCCCGTCCGGTGATTACCCTCTGGGCCGCCTCTTGATTCAGGCTCCTAGATCTCCGCTTACGAGGCGGCGCCAGTGACCTGCGCCCCCGCCGGACGGGCATCGTGAGCCCGGCACTGAGCCTGGCCGGGCCGGTCGGCTTCGACCTGGACCTGACCCTCATCGACTCCCGGCCCGCGATCCTGGCTGCGTGGGCGGAGGTCGCCCGGGAGACCGGGACCCTCATCGACCTGGACTCCGTGACCCGGCGGCTGGGCATCAAGCTGGAGGACGAAGCCGCCTACTGGTTCCCGGCCGGCCAGCGCGACGCGGCCGCGGACATCTACCGGCGGCACTACGTCCAGCTGGGCCCGGAACTCACCGCCGCGCTGCCCGGGGCCGAGGAGGCTCTCGCGGCCGTCCGGGCGGCTGGCGAGCGAGCCGTGATCATCACCGCCAAGCATCCCGTCTCGGTCGGGCCCAGCCTGGTCGCGGCGGGGCTGGAGGCGGATGACGTGTACACGCACGTGTACGGGCCGGAAAAGGCGGCCGTGCTGACCCGCATCGGCGCGGCGGTGTACGTGGGTGACGCCCCGGCCGACATGGGCGCCGCGGCCCTGGCCGGCACGCACGCGGTCGGGGTGTCCACCGGATCGTTCGGCGCCGCCGAGCTGATGGACGCCGGGGCTGAGCTGGTGCTGGACTCACTGCTGGAGTTCCCGTCCTGGTACGCCGCGGGCCGCGACGGCGGGGCCGGGTGACCGGCTCAGATAATCCAGGCTGTGACTGGCCGGCGGGCTGGCCGACCGGGCGGGCCCGATAGCCTGTCCGGCGTGCTCGAACAGGTGAGCGTCACCCGGTACGTCACCCCCCTGCGCGAGGGGGGTTCGCTGCCTGCCCTGGTCGAGGCCGACAATCTCGGGACCTACGTGCTGAAGTTCCGCGGTGCTGGCCAGGGGCCGAAGGCTCTCGTGGCGGAGATCATCGGCGGCGAGCTGGCCCGGCGGCTGGGGCTGCGCACCCCGGAGTTGGTGCTCGCCTACCTGGACCCGCGGATCGCCAGCACCGAGCCCGACCCGGAGATCCAGGACCTGCTCCGGGCTAGCGAGGGACTGAACCTGGGCGTGGACTTCCTGCCCGGGTCGGCCGGGTTCGACCCCGCGGGCTGGCACGTGGACGCGGGATTCGCCAGCCAGGTCCTCTGGTTCGACGCGCTGATCCAGAACGTGGACCGGACCTGGCGCAACCCGAACCTGCTGGTCTGGCACGGCAGCATCTGGCTGATCGACCACGGGTCGGCGCTGTATTTCCAGCACAACTGGCCGGCCGCCCGGCCGCTGGCCCCGTTCGACGCCAGCGATCACGTCCTGCGCGGCGCCGCGACGCAGGTTCCCGGGGCGCACGAGGCCCTGGCGCCGCTGATCACGCCCGCGCTGCTCGATGAGGTGCTGGCCCTGGTGCCCTCCGCGTGGTTCGGGGACGGGCAGCCCGCGGACTACGCTGCGCACCTGCTGGAGCGCGCTCCCCGGCTGCTGGAGGTGATCCGCTGATGAGTACCGAAGGGCTGGCTGGCGCCGGCGGTTTGGCTAGCACCGGAGGCCTGGCGGACGAGGGGGTGACCAGCGCCGAGCCGTATGAGTATGCGCTGATCCGGGTGGTGCCAAGAGTGGAGCGCGGCGAGGCCATCAATGCCGGGGTGATCCTCTATTGCCAGCAGCACCGCTACCTGGGCTGCCGGATCCTCCTCGACGAAGACCGGCTCCGGGCGCTGGATTCCACTACGGACATGGGGGCGGTAGCCGCGGCCCTGGGCGCCCTGGAGGAGGGCTGCCGCAGCGGCCCCGCGGCCGGGCAGCCGCCGGGGGTGCGGTTCCGCTGGCTCACCGCCACGCGCAGCACGATCGTGCAGCCGGGCCCGGTGCACAGCGGCCTGACCGCCGACCCGGCCGCCGAGCTGGACCGGCTCTTCAACGACCTGGTCCGCTGACCTGACCTGCTCTGACCGGCCTTGATGGGTTCTGGCGGCGGCGGCGGGCTCTCGGTGAAGATTACTTTGGGTGACTGACTGATAACAATGCTCGTACCTGGGAAGGGGACAGGGCATGCGCCAGACGTGCCCCCCCGCCCCTCTGCTCACCTGGTCCCGGGACTTCCCCGCGGTGCCGCCCCAGGCCCGGGAGGCGCGGCTGTTCCTGGCCGCCCTCCTCGGCGGCCGCCGGGACGCTGATGAGGCCGTGCTCTGCCTGTCCGAGCTGGTGGGCAACGCCTGCCTGCACAGCCGGTCCCGGGAGCCGGGCGGCCGGTTCACCGTCCGGGCCCAGCTGCGCGGCGAGCAGCTGCGGGTCGAGGTGCGCGACGGCGGCGGCCCGTGGGCCGAGTCCCGCTATCGGGACGACGTGCACGGCCGCGGATTAGTGATCGTCTCCCGGCTGGCCCGGCGCTGCGGCCGCAGCGGGAACGGCCAGTCGGGCTGGCGGGTGTGGTTCGAGATGGACTGCCCGCCGGGTGGCGTGCTGGACGGCCCATCGGGTGGTGTGCTGGACGGCCCGTCCGGTGACGTGCCGGACGGCTCGCCCGATGACGTGCCGGGCCGCCCGGCCGGTGTGTAGCGGTCGCTCGCACGGGCAGCAAAAACGAGCCGCTCGCGGGATTACTGCCGCGCCCCATGACGTTAGTTTTCATTAAGCAACTATCAAGCCGGACGCGATCGCCCGGGACGAGACTGCCCGGCCGCGGCACCTGCGGGCGGGAACCACCTTGGGAAGGGTAGGCATGCGGGCCTCCTCAGCTGAGCCAGCCACCTCTGCGCAGCCCAACGGCCATCAGCACGAGCATGAAGCGACCAGTCGCGGGATCTTCCGGCGTAGGGCCGGGTGGGCGGCCCAGCCGCCAGGCCTGGCACTACAAGTGGATCGCGCTGTCCAACACGACCCTCGGGGTGCTGATGGCGACCGTCAACGCCTCGATCTTGCTGATCGCGCTGCCTGACATCTTCCGCGGTATCGGGGTCAACCCGCTGCAGCCGGGCAACACCAGCCTGCTGCTGTGGATGATCATGGGTTACCTGGTGGTCACCGCGGTTCTGGTGGTCAGTTTCGGCCGCCTGGGTGACATGTTCGGGCGGGTCAGGATCTACAACCTGGGCTTCGCCGTGTTCAGCGTGTTCTCGGTGCTGCTGGCGCTGACCTGGCTGCACGGTTCCGCCGCGGCCTGGTGGATCATCGCGGGCCGCGTTTTGCAGGGCGTGGGCGGGGCCATGCTGCTGGCTAATTCCAGCGCGCTGCTCACCGACGCGTTCCCGACCAACCAGCGCGGGCTGGCGCTTGGGCTGAACCAGGTCGCTGCCATTGCGGGTTCCTTCATCGGGCTGGTGCTCGGCGGCCTGCTAGGCCCCGTGGACTGGCGGCTGGTCTTCCTGGTCTCGGTGCCGTTCGGGGTGTTCGGCACGTTCTGGGCCTACCTCAAGCTCCGGGAGCTCGGCGTCCGCCGTCCGGCCCGGCTCGACTGGCTGGGCAACATCACCTTCGCCATCGGCCTGATCGCGGTGCTGGTCGGGATCACCTACGGCATCCAGCCTTACGGCGGCCACACCATGGGCTGGACCAGCCCGTTCGTGCTGACCGCCATCTTCGGCGGGCTGGCCGTGCTGGTCGTCTTCTGCTTCGTGGAGACCCACGTTGAGGAGCCGATGTTCCAGCTCCGGCTGTTCAGGATCCGCGCCTTTACCGCCGGCAACCTGGCCAGCCTGCTGTCCTCACTCGGCCGGGGCGGCCTGATGTTCGTGCTGATCATCTGGCTTCAGGGCATCTACCTGCCCCGGCATGGTGTCAGCTTCAGCGATACCCCGCTGAAGGCCGGAATCTGCATGCTGCCGCTGACGATCGGTTTCCTGATCGCCGGGCCGGTGTCCGGCTGGCTGTCCGACCGCTTCGGGGCCCGGCCGTTCGCCACCGGCGGCATGGTCGTGGCGGCGCTTTCGTTCCTGCTCCTCGAGCTGCTGCCGATCGACTTCACCTACTGGCAGTTCGCGCTGATCCTGCTGCTCAACGGGCTGGGCATGGGGCTGTTCGCCTCACCGAACCGGGCCGGGATCATGAACAGCCTGCCCCGGGAGAGCCGCGGGGTGGGTGCCGGGATGAGCGCCACCTTCCAGAACTCAGCCATGGTGTTGTCCATCGGCATCTTCTTCACGCTGATCATCTTGGGCCTGGCGTCCTCGCTGCCGGCCGCGCTCAACCACGGCTTGGTGGCGCAGGGTGTGTCGCCCGCCGATGCGGCCCGGGTCGCGGCCTTGCCGCCGGTCTCGGTCATGTTCGCGGCCCTGCTCGGTTACAACCCGATCCAGACTCTGCTGGGCCCGGCGCTCGCCAAGCTGCCGGCCAGCCACGCCGCCTTCCTGACCGGGCGCAGCTTCTTCCCGGCCCTGATCTCCCCGGCGTTCTCGAATGGCCTGCACATCGCGTTCGACTTCGCCATCGCGGCCTGCCTCATCGCGGCGATCGCTTCGCTGCTGCGCGGACGCCGGTACGTGCACGAGGAGCATGGGATCGCGGCGGATGAGCAGCCGTCCGGGGATCTCGGAGGTAGCGGTACAGAGATCCCCGGACGGACATTTACCCCGGTCGGCGCGGTCAGGGAAGCACGGTGAACGGGCGCATCATCTCGTTGTCCTCGTGCTCAACGATGTGGCAGTGGTGGACGTAGCTCTGCGGCCCGGTGACGCCCGTGGGCAGGTCAAACTTGGCTCGGATCCTGGTGAAGTAGCCAGGGTTGGCCTTGACCGTGTCCTTGAAGCCCCGCTCGTCGGGAGTGGGCGGCTCCATCGGGCCGGTCGCGAAAGGCTCGGGGCTGATGCCGCCCGGTACTCCCTGGGGGCCGCCGTACTTCTTCTGGTAGGCGGCGGCGTCGTAAGGAGTGCGCCCGACCACCTGGAAAGTGACCAGGTGCACATGCATGGGGTGGGTGTCGGGGGTCATGTTCACCCAGACCCAGTCCTCGACGGTGCCGGCCTTCGGGGTCTCTGTCACCGGCGTCGCCTCGAAGTCCACCGCGTTCAGGTTCAGGTGCCAGGCCGCCGTCTCCGGGGCGATCTCGTTGAGCGTGATGTACCGGGTCTTGACCGGGTGGTGCAGGCTGGCCCGCTGCCCGGGCAGGCTGTCCGGGATCTTCCGGGGCCCGCGGTGGGTGACTGAGGTTCCCACCCGGACCTGCATGACCGCGCCCAGCGCAGGCGCCGGAGTGGATACCGGGGCCGCGGGTGTGTGGTTGCGCAGTTCCAGGGTCCGGCCGGCCAGCCCGCGGAAGTCGACCAGCATGTCGGCCCGTTCGGCCGGCGTGAGCACGAGTTCCCTCACCGGGACCGGCACGTCGAACAGGCCGCCTTCGGCGCCGATCTGCCACATCGGCAGGCCGAGGCTCAGGCTCATGATCCGCGCGTTGCACCCGTTCAGCACCCGGAAGCGGTACATCCGGGGCTCGACATCCAGGTAGGGCCAGACCTTGCCGTTGACCAGCATGTGGTCGCCGAAGTACTCGCCGATCCAGGTCACCCCGGAGATATCGCTCACCGGGTAGAGGAACTTCCCGTCCGCCCGGAACTGGCGGTCCTGGATGACCAGCGGGATCTCGTACGCCCCGCCTGGGATTCCGACCGGGTTGGGTTCGGTGCCGGTGTCGAAAGAGTCGCGGATCAGGTACCCGGCGGCCAGGCCGGCGAACACGTTCAGCCGGGTGATGCCCATCCCGTGATCATGGAACCAGCGCAGCGAGGCCGGCATCTGCGGCAGTTCGTTGCCGTAGTAGACGGACTGCGTCTCGCCCGGCGCGTAGCCCATCCCGTTGTCCGTGGTGGGGTTGCCGTCGCTGTCGGCGGCTACGAACCCGCCGTGCAGGTGGGTCATGGGCCGGACCTTCCGGCCGTTCCCATGGGTCAGCCGGGTGTCCACGGGGATCCACTCGGGGTAGACCTCCGGCAGATGGTTGGTGTAGCTCACGTGGAGCGGGGTGCCGCTTTCCGCGGCCAGGACCATGCCGAACGAGCCTGCCTGCCCGGGCAGCCCGGACCCGTCGTCATAAGCCCACACCGGGGTGGGCGGCAGATCGGGATGCAGGCGGCGCTTGATCTCGCGCTGGGTGAACGAGTACTGGTTGGTGCCGCTGGGGGTCGCTACCACGATCCCGTTCCCGGGCACCGGGAGTGGCTGGCAGAACTTCCGCAGCTTGCCGCCGGACAGTCTGCTGCCAGTCAGAGAAGAGGCAGGGCGGCGCCCTAAGCTTTTCGCCAGCCCGCGCTCCGTGGCGGCGGGGAGCGCCAGCAGGGCGCCGGCTCCCATGCTGTACTGCAGGAAACGTCGGCGCGTTGGGTCATTCACCTGTTCCACCTTTGTTGAGTGGGGCTGCACGGGCCGCCTGCCGTGGCCCGGTCCGGACCGTCCACCGACCGCTGAGACTCAGCGTTCCTGCTGACCATGGTCAGCGAATCCTCCTCATTGCATGCCTGGCTCGCCGGGCCGGTAAGGGCCGGTCGGCCCGGCCGCTTCCGCCAGAGGTCCCGGCCAGCCCGCCAGAGGTCACGGCCAGCCCGCCAGAGGTCCCGGCAGCCACGGTCCTCCCGGTTCACCGGCGGCGAATGGTGTGATTGGGGGAAAACACGGGCCAGAGAGGCCACGGGAAGGGACTGACCCATGCGGATCGCCGAGGACGTCACGAAGCTGACGGGTAACACACCGCTGGTCCGACTGCAGCGGGTGACCGATGGGGCCACGGCCCCGGTCGTGGCGAAGCTAGAATTTTTCAACCCGGCCAGCAGTGTCAAGGACCGGATCGGCGTCGCCATGATCGACGCGGCCGAGCGGGACGGGCTGATCGGGCCGGACACCATCGTCCTGGAACCGACCAGCGGCAACACCGGCATCGCGCTGGCCATGGTCTGCGCGGCCCGCGGTTACCGCTGCCTGCTGACCATGCCGGAGACGATGAGCCGGGAACGGCGCCAGCTGCTCCGCGCACTCGGTGCGGACCTGATGCTCACGCCGGGTCCCGACGGCATGCCCGGCGCCATCGCCAAGGCCGAGGAACTGGCCAAGAGCGATCAGCGGTATTTCATGCCGCAGCAGTTTGAGAATCCCGCGAACCCGGCCATCCACCGGGCCACCACCGCCGAGGAAGTGTGGCGGGACACCGACGGCGCGGTGGACATCTTCGTGGCCGGCGTCGGGACCGGCGGCACCATCAGCGGGGTCGGTGAGGTGCTCAAGGAACGCAAGCCCTCGGTGCGGATGATCGCGGTCGAGCCGGCCGCGTCCCCCGTGCTGTCCGGCGGCCCGAAGGGCCCGCACCCGATCCAGGGCATCGGCGCCGGCTTCGTCCCGGACGTGTACGACGCCGGCGTCGTCAACGAGATCCTCCCCGTCGGCAACGACGACGCGCTGGACATGGCGCGCCGGCTGGCCCGGGAGGAGGGCATACTGGGCGGCATCTCCTCGGGGGCGGCGGTCTGGGCCGCGGTCCAGGTCGCGCTCCGGCCGGAGAACGCCGGCCAGCTGATCGTGGTGGTGATCCCGGACTTTGGGGAGCGCTACCTGAGCACGCCGTTGTTCGCTGGCCTCGACGGCTAGCGATGCTCGCTGCCCTGCGGGCGGACGTGCGGGCGGCCCGGGAGCGTGACCCGGCCGCCCGCAGCACCGCGGAACTCGTCTTGTGCTACCCCGGGCTGCATGCCGTCTGGGGGCACCGGGTCAGCAGCTGGCTGTGGCGGCACCGCCGGACCCTGCTGGCCCGGCTCTGCTCCGCCTTCACCCAGCGGGTCACCGGGGTGGACATCCACCCGGCCGCGGTCCTCGGCCCCGGGCTGTTCATCGACCACGCCATCGGCGTGGTGATCGGGGAAACCGCCGAGGTGGGCGCGGATGTGACTATCTACCACGGGGTCACGCTCGGCGGCACCAGCCTGGACCGCGGCAAGCGGCATCCCACGGTGGGTGACCGGGTGACGATCGGGGCGGGAGCCAAGGTGCTGGGCCCGATCACGATCGGGCACGACAGCCGGATCGGCGCCAACGCCGTCGTGGTCAAGCCGGTACCGCCGGACTCGGTCGTCGTCGGCGTGCCCGGACACGTGATCATGCGCAAGCACGCCCGGTCCGCGACCGGGCCTGCCGATCTCGACAACGCCATCCTGCCCGACCTGGTCGGCGTCAGCCTCCGCGCGCTGCACGACCGGATCGAGGACCTGGAAGCGCGCGTCAACGGGAGCCGCCCGCCGGACCCGGCGGACCTGGGGGACCGGGCGGACCTGGCGGAGCGGCGGACCGGGCGGACCTGGCGGAGCCTGGCGGACCTGGCGGACCTGGCGGACCTGGCGGACCCAAGCCCAGCGAGTAACGACGTCTGGTACGAACAGGACTTCTCCATCTGAAAGTGAATAGCGACCTTTCTGGGGACGTGATGACAGGCGACAGCGACGTGGATCTGGACGGCACCCGGGCCCTGGTCACCGGCGGGACCAGCGGGCTCGGCCTGGCCATGGCCAGCGCGCTGGCCTGGGCCGGCGCCACAGTCGTGATTACCAGCCGGTCGGCGGAGCGGGCGGCCGCGGCCGCCGCCCGGCTGCCCGGCGCCGTGGGTGTCGCCGCGGACGCCGGTGACGAGGTGTCGGTCGCCCGGGCGGCCGATCAGGCCTGGTCGTGGCTCGGCGGCCTCGATCTCCTGGTCAATAACGCGGGCCTCGGGATGCGAACGGTCAACCCCCGCTTCATGGCCGAGCCCCAGGGATTCTGGGACGTCCCGCCCGCGGGCTTCCGCGCGGTGGTCAACGTGAACCTCACCGGGTACTTCCTGATGGCCCGGGAGCTCACGCCGCGGATGCTGGAGGCCGGGTCCGGGCGGATCGTCAACATCTCGATGAATCACGCCACGATGAACCGCCGCGGCTTCGTGCCGTACGGGCCCTCCCGGGCCGGCGCGGAGGCGCTGTCCCGCATCATGGCGGCCGACCTGGCTGGCACGCCGGTCCGGGTCAACATGCTGCTGCCGGGCGGGGCTACCGACACGGGGATGGTGCCCTCCGGGGACCGTCCCGCCGGGCTCACCCTGATCGACCCGGCGGTCATGGGGCCGCCGATCGTCTGGCTGGCCTCGCCGGCGGCGCGCGACGTGCACGACGAGCTCATCGTCGCCACCGGGTTCGAGGCGTGGCTGGCCGCCCGGAGCCAGGATGTATCCCCTGGACCTTGAGCCGGGACGCCGGCCTTCCGGGACGCCGGCCTTCCGGGACGCCGGATGTACCGGTGGACCTTCGACCACTTCTATCCGATCATGTCCGACTCAACGGGGCCCTGCCTGGGGGGCTGGGTGACCCTGACCGCACTGGCGCAGGCGACTAGCCGGCTGCGGCTGGGCACGCTGGTCACCGGCATTCACTACCGGCATCCCGCGGTCCTGGCGAACATGGCCGCCACCCTCGACATCGTGTCTGGCGGCCGCCTGGAGCTGGGCATCGGCGCTGGGTGGAATGAGGAAGAGTCCGGCGCCTACGGTATCGAGCTGGGCGGCCCGGCTGAGCGCAGCGACCGGTTCGAGGAGGCGTGCGAGGTCATCGTCAGCCTGCTGACGCGGGAGACGACCGATTTCACCGGCCGGTACTACCAGCTCGCCGCCGCGCGGTGTGAGCCGAAACCCGTGCAGCAGCCGCACCCGCCGCTGGTCATCGGCGGCAGCGGGGAGCGGCGTACGCTCCGCACCGCCGCCTGGTTTGCCCAGCACTGGAACTTCGTCGGCGGGGCGCCTGAGGAGTTCGCCCGCAAGCGTGATGTGCTTCATGCCCACTGCCACGACATTGGGCGCGACCCGGCGGAGATCGTGCTGTCCAGCCATGTCCGGCTCGGCCCTGACGGCGAGATCGGGCCGGCCATCGACACCGTGGGCGCGCTGGGCGCCCTGGGCCTGGACCTGGCGATCATCATCCTCCCGCCGCCGCACGACCCCGCCGTGCTCGCCCCGCTGGCCGATGCCCTGGCCCCACTCCGCTGACCTCCGGACGGCCCCGTGCGATCAGGTTCCGCCGGTCAATGACCGCGCCTCTGGGGGGCCGACTACGAGATCGTGAAGGTCGCCGCCCACCTCGAGCCGACCCGACTGCCCGAGCCCGCCGGCCTTCACCGGCTCGAAGCCGGCCGTCCGGATCAGCTGCTCGACCCCCTGGCCAGCACGGTCGTCGTCGGTCGCGTAGAAGAGGACCGCCAGCTCGGGCGACCGGTTGCTGGAGGACTCGAAGAGACCGGCCGACATGGTTCCAAACGCCATGGCCAAGCGGGCCCCGGCCGGCAACCACCCGGCGACAACCTCTCCAGAGGATTGCCCTGTCGGCAGCAGACGCGAGAGGTTGCCTTGTGCATCGACACCGAACGGGTTGCTCGGAACGACCACGAGCTGGCCGGTTAGCGGTCCGGCGATCTCGTCTATGACGCCCTTCAGCACCCCAAACCGCAGCGCGAGGACCACGGCATCGGCGCCCCGCAACGCGTCGCCGTTGTCGACGGCCACGACCGCAGCCTGGCCGATCTCTGCCGCCAGTCTCCGGGCCGACTCATGGTCGGCGCTCGAGAGCCGCAGGGTCTCGCCGCCTGAGGCGAGTTCGCGGGCGATGGCCGATCCGATCCCTCCGGTGCCGATGACCGCGGTGGTCATGATCCGGCATTCATCCGGGCCCGCCGCCGGGCGTACCCGACGGCCAGTGGGCGGGTGACCAGTCACCCTCGGGGTCGGTGGTCTGACCCACCTCGATGAGATAACCGTCGGGATCGCGGATGTAGCAGCGGATTTCGTACTGGTGCTGTTTCGGCGGCGTCAGGAATTGAGCACCCCGGGCGCTCCATTCGGCGTACACGGCCTCGATGTCTTTGACCCGGATATTGAGGAAGCTGCTGACCCGGTCGGGATCACGCGGCGTCTCCAGGGTGACCGTGGGCTTGTCGTCGGTCGGTCCTCCGCCGACATTGATGATGATCCAGCTGTTGGACAGCGCGACATAGGTCACGTCTCCGGAGAAGGCCACCCGGCCGCCGAGTACTTCGGTGTAGAAGCGGCGAGAGCGCTCGACATCGTCGGAGACGATGAAGTGGGCCAGCACAATGTCCTCTGGGGGCGGTGGGAGCTCGGCCATCTGGCACCTCCACTGGTTGGGTCCTACACCCCGCTTACGACGGGTGCAGCGCCCCGCCGCGGCATGCCAAGGAGTCTAACGCTGTCGAACCGGCCGGCCCGGTCCCGCCTCCCGGGTTGCTCAGGGCTCAGCGTGAGAGCAGCTCGAGTTCGCCGGAGTTGATCCGGGCGGTGATCGAACGGTCCGCGGTGCTGGCTTGCGGGATGCCCGCGTGGACGTACCCCGAGGTGACCTGCGGGCGGATCCGGTAAGGGATGGTGGCCGGCAGGTGCAGGGTGGCCTGCGCGGAGACGAGCGTCAGTCCGACCCGCCCGGGCGGGGATACGAACCAGGCGCTCAGGTGCCCGGAGGTGATCGACGCCGCGAGGCTCGGTGAACGCAGCCCCGTCGCGCTGATGTCCACGCTCCGGGCGCTGATCCGCAGCGGGCCCGCCAGTCCGGTCGCGATCACGTGTCCGGACGGCTGGCGCAGCACGATCCCGCAGTGCTGGGGGACCACGAGCCGCAGGCGCCCGGTGCACGGGCTGTGCGCCGCGCACCGATAGGCTAGGTGCAGCACGCCGTCAGCCAGCCGGGGCCCGGTCACGAGCACCGCGTAGCGTCCGGTCCAGTGGACCGGCCCGGACAGCGTGACCTGGCTGGTCCGCGCGGCGATGATGTTCAGCTGCCCGGGCGGTGCCCGGAGATCGACGGTGCGCACGGAGTCCGCGGCGACTGAGACGGCACGGGTGTCGCTGGGCCCGTGCCCTCCGTCCCGGGCGGCCGCGGCCAGCACGAGGGTGAGCACGACGACGGCGACGACTCCCACCACGAAGCCCGCGACGCGCCCTGGCGGCCGCGCTGCGGCAGCGGCGCCGCCCCCGGCGGCTGGCCCGCTGGGCGGCGGAGGGTCAGGCGGAGTGATGGCCACGCGCCCAGAGTGCCCTAATCGTGACGTTTGATGCACGCGGTCCGCGGTTTGCCTTGCCGTTCTCGGGTACCTGGCGGCCGTTCCAGGTAAAAAGCGGCGGGACGCGGGTGTTTGGCCCGGCTTCGCCGCCAAAGCCCAGTCAGCCGCACCATTGCCGGAAGGACTGCCCCCATGCTGGGTTTCGTCGCAGCCATTCTCTTTGCCATTGCCTTCATCATCAACGCCGCGAACGTGTCCATCAGCAACGCCATCTTCTCGCCGACCAGCCTGATGCTGCTCGGCCTGGTCTGCCTGGCCCTGCACCTGTCCGGGGTGGGCACCAGCTGGAAGTACCGCCGCTAGCCGGCGTGGCTACCGGGGCGGCTCTCCCGGCATTCCGGGACGGCCCGCCCCGGCGGCCCGGCCCGCCCCGGCGGCCCGGCCCGCCCCGGCGGCCCGGCCCGCCGTCCTGCTAGCCCCCCGGACCGGGCCCGCCGCCCAGCGGGGCAGGGCCCGGTGCGCCAGGCGGTCGCCTGGTCACGGCAGGATGACAGGCGTGGATCCAGCAGACATCGCCCAGGCCCTGCGCGCGGCGATGCAGGGCGAGGTGGATTTCTCCTCCCGCCGCCGCGCCGAGTACTCCAGCGACGCCTCGAACTACCGGGTCGTGCCCCAGGTGGTCGCCTTCCCCCGGGACGCCGGCGACATCGTGGCCGTGGCGGAAGTGTCCCGGCAGACCGCGACGCCCCTGACCACCCGGGGGGCCGGCACCTCTATCGCGGGTAACGCGGTCGGGCCGGGAATCGTCCTGGACACCTCACGGCACCTGGGCCGGATCCTCGACCTCGACCCGCAGGCCCAGACCGCGAAGGTTGAGCCCGGGGTGATCCTGGCCAGCCTGCAGGAGGCCGCAGCCCCGCACGGGCTGCGGTTCGGCCCCGACCCGTCCACCCAGTCCCGGGCCACGCTGGGCGGAATGATCGGCAACAACGCCTGCGGGGCCCACGCCCTGGCCTACGGCCGCACCGCCGACAACGTGCTCGACCTCGACGTCATTGATGGCACCGGCCGGCGCTTCACGGCCAGCAGCGGCCTGGACCCGGTGCCCGGCCTGGACAAGCTGGTCTCGGCCAACCTGGCCCTGCTGCGCACCGAGTTCGGGCGGTTGCGCCGCCAGGTGTCCGGTTACTCCCTGGAGCACCTGCTGCCTGAGAACGGGGCCAGCCTGGCCCGGGCCCTGGCCGGCACCGAGGGCACCGTGGTCACCATGCTGGGCGCCACGGTCCGCCTGGTGCCGGTGGCCCGGGCGCACGCCCTGGTCGTGCTCGGCTACCCCGATGTGGCCGACGCGGCCGACGCGGTGCCCACCGTCCTGGCCCACTCCCCGCTGGCGGTTGAAGGCCTCGACGCCCGGATGGTCAACGTGGTCCGCCGGCGCAAGGGTTCCTCCCGGGTGCCCGGACTGCCCCCCGGTGATGCGTGGCTGATGGTGGAGATGGGTGCGGAGTCCGCCGCGGAGGCCCTGGCCCTGGCCGAGGCCATGGCGGCCGAGGCGGGCGCCCTGGCGGCCAGGGTGATCCCGGCCGGGCCGGAGGCGTCGGCGGTCTGGCGTATTCGGGAGGATGGCGCAGGGCTCGGCGGGCGGACTCCGGATAACCGGCCGGCCTGGCCCGGCTGGGAGGACGCGGCCGTGCCGCCCGCCCGGCTCGGCACCTACCTGCGGGAGTTCCGGGCGCTGATGGGCTCCTATCAGCTCGACGGGCTCCTCTACGGGCACTTCGGAGATGGCTGCATCCACGTCCGGATCGACTTCCCGCTCGACCGGCCGGACGGCGCAGCGGTGATGCGCCGGTTCCTGACCGACGCGGCGCACCTGGTCACCGCGCACGGCGGCTCGCTGTCCGGGGAGCACGGCGACGGCCGCGCCCGCAGCGAGTTGCTGCCCGTGATGTACTCACCCGGCGCCCTGGCCGCGTTCAGCGGGTTCAAGCACCTGCTGGACCCGGCTGACCTGCTCAACCCGGGGGTGCTGGTCCGCCCCCGGCCGCTCGACGCCGACCTGCGCCGTCCGGCGGCTCTCCCGCTGCCCCGGCTGGGGGGGTTTGCGTTCGATGAGGACGACGGCGACCTGACCACGGCCGTGCACCGCTGCGTGGGGGTGGGCAAGTGCCGGGCTGACTCCTCCGGGACGGGCGGCTTCATGTGCCCCTCGTACCTCGCCACCCGGGATGAGAAGGATTCCACCCGGGGCCGGGCCCGGGTGCTGCAGGACATGGCCAATGGCACCCTGATCTCCGGCGGCTGGCGGTCGCCGGAGGTGCATGACTCGCTGGACCTGTGCCTGTCCTGCAAGGCCTGCTCGGCGGACTGCCCGGCGGGCGTGGACCTGGCCCGGTACAAGTCCGAAGTGGCCTACCGGGCCTACCGCCGCCGGCTGCGGCCCCGCTCGCACTACGCGCTCGGCTGGCTGCCCCGCTGGTCCCGGCGGGCGGGCGCTGCGCCCCGGCTGGTCAACGCGCTGCTGCGGATCAGGCCGCTGGCCAGCGCGGTGCTCGCCGCGGGCGGGATGGACACCCGGCGGGCGATCCCTGCTTTCGCCCCGGTCCCGTTCCATCGCTCTAACGGATCACGATCAGCCCTCCGGCACGCGCCAGCGTCCGGGGGCGGACAGCGCCCCGTGGTGCTCTGGGCCGACTCCTTCAGCGATGCCTTCGACCCCGAGGTGCCGGAGGCCGCCCTCACCGTGCTCGGCCAGGCCGGCTACCAGGTGATCGTCCCCGAGCGTTCGGCGTGCTGCGGGCTGACCTGGATCAGTACCGGCCAGCTGGACGGGGCCCGCCGCCGGCTGGGCGGGCTGCTGGACATCCTGGGCCCGTACGCGGAGGCGGGGATCCCCATCGTCGGGCTGGAACCCTCCTGCACCGCCGTGCTCCGCTCGGACCTGGCTGACCTGTTCCCCGGCGACCCGCGCGCCGCCGCGGTCGCCGCGGCGACCCGGACCCTCGCCGAACTGCTCACCGCGCCGCCGCCGCTGGGCCCGGGACCGCGGTGGGCGCCGCCGGACCTGGCCGGTACGCAGATCATCGCCCAGCCTCACTGCCATCACTACTCGGTGATGGGCTACGGCCCGGACCTGACCCTGCTGTCCGCCGCGGGGGCCGCGGTCACCACGCTGGCCGGGTGCTGCGGCCTGGCGGGGAACTTCGGCATGGAGAAAGGCCACTACGAGGTCTCGGCGGCGGTC
The DNA here is from genome assembly GCA_963770545.1 of uncultured Actinomycetes bacterium. Taxonomy (GTDB): domain Bacteria; phylum Actinomycetota; class Actinomycetes; order Streptosporangiales; family Streptosporangiaceae; genus RYN-230. Next base: position 51,504 of record CAVYQF010000036.1, read on the forward strand.
GCGGAGCTGGCTCTGCTGCCCGCGCTGCGGGGTGCCGCTCCCGGCACGGTCTTCCTGGCCGACGGGTTCTCCTGCCGCACCCAGGCCGACCAGCTCGGCGGGGTCCGCGGCACGCACCTGGCCCAGCTCCTCGCCGCCCGCCCCCAGCCCTGACCGTGGTCGGCGCGGCGGCGGCCTCCCTTCCTCCACAGTCACACTGGTCCCACCAGCCCACATTTCACGCGCGACGTGCGCGCCGTAAACGGACAAGACACCCGCCGGGACGCACGTCGCGCGTGATATGTCGGCGCCAGCCGCCTGGCCGGGCCCCGGCCTGATCGCGTCTGGTCCGCACTCAGCGGCCGACCTGGCGCGATCACCAGGAGACGGGCAACTGGTTTTGACGGCGTGGTAGACAGGCAGGCATGGCAAGGATTCTCATCTCCGCGGAGCGCGTGGTGGCAGCGCCTGCAGAGACGGTCTACGGCTACATCGCGGACATGCGCGAGCATCATCCGCGTTTCCTGCCCCCGGCGTTTTCAGACTTCCGGGTCGAGTCCGGTGGCGTGGGGGCGGGCACGGTCGCGCGATACAAGATGACGGCGGGCGGCCGCACCCGCGAGTACGAGATGAAGGTCGCCGAGCCCGAGCCGGGCCGGGTCCTCACCGAGTCCGACGCCGGCTCCAGCGCGGTCACGACGTTCACGGTCTCCCCGCAGGGCGGCTCGTCGCTGGTGCAGATCTCGACCACCTGGGACGGGGCCCACGGGATCGGTGGCTTCTTCGAGCGCAGGTTCGCGCCGAGGGTGATGCGGGCCATCTACGTGGACGAGCTCAACCGGCTTGACGCGTACGCGCGCGAGCACCGCTCCGCATGAGCCGGTAATCCCCCGGGCAGCACGCCCTATTAACCTCCGGGCAGCACGGGCCCTATCATTGGTCACGCTCGGGAGCGGGTAGTCAGTCAACGGTCTTAGGCAGGCGAAATCAGAATGGCGGAGGATGGCTGGATGAACGGGGACTCCGCCGACGCGGGCGAGCCGCAGGTCGACCTGCAATTGGATCGGCCGCACCCCGCCCGGGTCTACGATTACCTGCTCGGCGGGAAGGATAATTTCGCCGCCGACCGCGCCGCAGCGCAGGCCGGACTGGAAGCCAATCCCAATTCACGGATCCCGCCCCGGGAGAATCGCGCGTTCATGCGCCGCGTGGTGCGCTACCTCGCGCGTGAAGCGGGGATCAGCCAGTTCCTGGACATTGGCACGGGCATCCCGACCTCCCCGAACGTGCACGAGATCGCGCAGGACGCAGATCCGCAGGCCCGGGTCGTGTACGTGGACAACGATCCCATCGTGCTCGCGCATGCGCGGGCGCTGCTGACCTCCGGACCGGTGGGCAAGACCGCCTACATCGACGCCGACGTGCGCAACGTCAGCAGGATCCTCCGCTCCGCCGACCTGCGGCAGACCCTGGACATGAACCGGCCCGTCGGGCTGCTGCTGATAGCGGTCATGCACTTCATTGCCGACGAGGACGACCCCTGGAACCTGGCTGCCCGGCTGCTCGACGAACTGCCCGCTGGCAGCTACCTGGCGCTGTCCCATCTCACCGGGGACTTCGACCCGGCCGCCTGGCAGGGAGTAGCCGCGGTGTACCGGCGAAGCGGGGTAACCATGCAAGTCCGTCCCCTGGCGGCCGTCGAGCAGTTCTTCACCGGCCTGGATGTCCTGGACCCTGGTGTGGTGTCACTGCCCAGATGGCGCCCCGACCCCAGCGACCTCGGCCAGGCGGCGCAGCCAACCGACGCAGCTGTCTCCGTCTACGGTGGCCTGGGCCGCAAGCCCTGAAAGCCGGATTCCATCGCCCCCGGTGCGATCGCCCCCGGTGCGAAGGGGGAGTAGCGGTGCCAAGATCATGACCGTGAGGTTGACGCTGTGTGTCCTGCTCTGGGCGCGGCCCGGGACCGAGGACGGCCTGATCGCCTACGAGGACCGCGTCCTGGGCATGGTCCCTGAGCACGGTGGGCGGGTCCTGCAGCGGGCCCGGGGCGGCGGAACGGCCGGGCAGCCGCTGGAGATCCAGCTCCTGGGATTCCCCTCAGCGCAGGCGCTCGACGCGTACATGACGGACGACCGCCGGCAGTCGCTCGCCGGCCAACGGGACCAGGTCATCGCGAAGACCGAGGTCATCGAAGTCCAGCTGGTGCAGGCTGCCCCCGAGCCGTAAGCCGGGCGGACCGCGGCCATGACAGGACGCTGGCCGCAGACACCACGCCCGGCTGAGTGGTCACGGGGCAGGCATCGTGGCGATGACCCGCTGGCCCCGGTAGTGGCCAGACAGGTGGGCCACCGAGTGCCGGACGTAGTCGAAGTACCAGAGCCGGATGGAGGCGGAGGTCCCGCCCGGCCCGGCTATGGTCAGCCGCGCCCAGACCTGGCCGCGGGCCTGGTTCCATCGGACGGTCCCGCTGACCCGGGTGTCTGACGTCCAGCGCACCCGGGTGAGGCGGATCCCGATGCGGCTGCCGGTGCCGGTGAACCGGAAGGTGCCGCCGCGCAGGCCCCAGCCCTTCACCCCGTCGCCGTAGTACCAGCGCCAGGCCGCGTCACCGACGGCGGCGGCGCCGACGGCGGCCAGCCGCAGGCCGGTGCGGCCGGCCTGATCACCCGGCCCGGCGGTGGCAGGCGTGACGCGGGGGAGCGTCGCGGGGAAGGTGCCCACGACCCGGACCTCCGGCGTCCGCCCGGCGCAGGACGCGTTCATCTGCTTCAGGGCGGCCGGATCCCTGATGAAGGTCTGCACCAGTCCGGAGGCGCAGCCGACCGGGTCATCCATGGCGTTGACGTGCGTGTCGTTGTGGATCAGGATCCAGCGGGCCGATGGGCCCATGTCCCGGGTGGCCTGGCGGCCCTCGGCCGGGGTGGTGAGCGAGTCGAGGTCGCCGGACAGCACCAGCACCGGCAGGTTCGGCGGCGCGTAGGGAGGCGGGGTGGTGATCGGCGGGTCCGGGTGAGCAGGGGCGGGCCAGTCGAGGCACGCGTCGAACTCCTCTTCCGGCTCGGTGACCCACTCGTGGACGGTAAACGGGGTAAACATGCCGGCCGGGAGCGCGGCGACGGTGCGCGCGTACTGCCCGGCCCGCTGGGCCGGGTTCTGGCTGTAGCTGAATGGCTGCGGGTAGTCCAGGCAGGTCGTGGCCTGATAGAGGCCGTCGTTGAACTCCCGCACCGGGCCTGAGGTCCCGGTGTAGATGTCCTGCTCGGTCAGCCGCAGCAAGGGCGCGGGATCGTGGTCGCGCAGCAGCGCCCGCCCGGCCGCGTCGAGTTCCCGGTAGACACCGCTGTCGGAACCGGCGTCGTTGACCATCTCGGACAGCTTGATCGTGGTGACCCGTTCGGTGACCTTGTTTCCGAACGGATCTCTCGTCCGGCCGGTGACCGGGTGACGGCGCAGGTATGCGGCGAGAACGCTCAGCCGGGCCCACGCGGACCCGGGCGCGGCCCGGTGGCAGGCGACGCTGCGCGAGCACGAGATGTCGAACGCGCGCCTCGCGGTCAGGATCGTCTGCGGGTAAAACGGGTCCTTCCCGCTGACCGGGTAGGCGGCGTCCAGTGTCACCGAGCGGAGCATCTTCGCATACCGCGCGGTGAGTACCTGCCCGAAGAAGGTCCCGTAGGAGTCACCGTAGAAATCGACTCTCCCGGTCCGCAGCCTGCGCAGCAGCAGCGCCACGTCCCTGGCTGCGTTCGCCGTCGTATACAGGTCGCTGGCCTGCACGTACCCACCGCCCGGCAGCTTGCGCGTGTGGTCCAGCTGCCGGCCGCACTTGCCGGTATCGATCGTGTAGGCGGCGATGCCGTCGGCGGTCTTCCAGCGCTGCAGCGGCTTGCAGAGGAACGCCGAGGAATTCCCGGTGCCGCGCAGATTGACCAGGAGCAGGTTGCGCCGGGCCAGCAGCGGGCGGAACGTCCCCCGGTAGTCCGCCGCGTAGTCAGTGGTCGGGAAGCCAGGGCCACCCTGGACCGCGAGGATCGTTCCCACTGCCCTGCCGCTGGCCGCCGGGTACCACTGGAACCCCAGCTTGATATGGCCCGCTGCCCGGTCCCGGTAGTCCAGCGGCACATTGATCCTGGTGCACCAGGCCAGGCGGGAGACCTGGCACGGCGGGATCGTCACCGAGCCGACCCGGATCGGGTGACGCTGCGCCGCGGAATCTGGCCACGCGGTCGCAGCGGACTGGGCTCTGGACACCCGGCCGCCGCTGGCCCCCGGCGGCCCGGAGCTCGCGGATACCGGGGCGGCACCGAGGAGGACCGCCACGGCCACCGCCCCCGCCGCAGCCCGGCCAAAGAATCCCGCCCAGGACGGCACATGAGACATGGGCACAAGATCTCATCCGGGCCAGGTTCAGGCAAGACAAAGACCTGGCCTACCACCTGCGCAACCGGAGACGGTGCCTACCTGATCCGCAATCCTGCGATGACGAGCGCGACCATGCGGCGTGCGTCGTAGCGGGGGTTGTTGTCCGCGCCGATACAGAGATTGCCGACGCCGAGCAGCAGTTCGTAGGCGTCCATGCCGGGGAGAATCTCGCCCGCCGTGGCCGCGGCGTCGAGCAGCTGGGCGCACACGGGGACGAGGCGGTCCAGGAAATAGGCGTGCAGGGTCTCGAAGGCGGCCTTGTCGGACTGCAGTGCCCCGGCGAGACCGTGCTTGGTGACCAGGAAGTCGACGAAGAGGTTGATCCACTTGGCCAGGGCGTCGTGTGGCGTGCTGCTGTTCGCCAGCAGGGCCGGGCCCGCCTCAGCGGTTGCCTCGACCTGGTGCCGGTAGACGGCGACGATGAGATCGGCTCGCGTCGGGAAGTGACGGTAGATCGTGCCCACGCCCACGCCAGCCTGGGCCGCGATCTCGCGCACGGGCACATCGACGCCGGAAGTAACGAAAGCCGCAGCCGCCGCGTCCAGCAACGTCTCCTCGTTACGCCGGGCGTCGGCCCGCTTCCGCGGGGCTGGCGGTCCTGATCCGCTGGCGATATCGGCCACTGCGCCGCTACCTTCGTCCCTCCACTTGGCAAACGGAACCGTGTTCCGTATGCTAGTTAACGGAACAAGGTTCCGCTTGCTCAGGATGCCACACCGGGCAGGCTAAACCCAAGTCATGCGCGGCGACGTCGCTGATCGCCGGCACCGCGACGCGTATCCCGCCCCGTAGTGGAAAGGACGAACGGACCCATGCCGCCAGCACCCCCGCCTCGTTTCGGGATCGCGACCGCACCGCAACAAGTCGGCTACCACGACATCCTGCAAGTGTGGCGGGAGGCGGACGCGATCCCGCAGATCGAGCATGCGTGGCTGTTCGATCACCTCATGCCGATCGGCGGCGACCTGGATGGGCCGATCTTCGAAGGCTGGACCCTGCTCTCGGCCCTCGCCGCGCAGACCCAGCGGCTGCGTCTTGGCCTGCTCGTGACCAGCAACCGCTTCCGGCCGCCCGCGATGCTGGCCAAAATCGCCACGACCGTCAACATCGTCTCCGGTGGACGGCTTGACTTCGGGATCGGCGCAGGCTCGCGGCCCGACATCCCGCGGGCCCGGCGGGAGTATGAAGCAAACGGCTTGCCCTACCACGACTTCGGCCATTCCGTAGGGAACCTGGCCGAGGCCTGCACCGTGATCCGGCGGTTGTGGACCGAGACCGAGCCGTTCGACTTCGAGGGCACCTACATCCAGCTCACCGGGGCGTTCGGCAACCCCAAGCCCCTTCAGCGCCCGTACCCGCCCATCCTCATCGGCGGGCGCTCGGCGGGCGTGCTCCGTGTGGTCGCCGAGCACGCCGACCTGTGGAACATCCCCGGCGGCGACATCGGCGACGTCGTCAGCCGCAGCGCGCTGCTGGACCGCTACTGCACCGAGATCGGCCGCGATCCCGCCGCGGTCACCCGCTCGATCCACCTGTCGGTCTCCTACGACCAGCCCGGCCGCACCCGGGCCGCGATCGGCGAGGCGATCGACGCCGGCTTCCGGCACATCGTCCTCGGACTGCCGGCACCCTACCCGGCCGGCGTCGCGCAGTGGGTCACCGACGAGCTCATCACCACGTCGGCCTAGAGTCCTGCCGCTCAGAACACGTGGCCCAGCAGGTCTACCTCACCCTCGGGCCAGGCCCGCGCCCCGATCGCCTTCACCATCAGCGCACCGGTCTGCGCCGCCCTGGCCAGCCCGAGCGTGGTGTGCTCGTGGATCTTCACCCAGGTGCAGGGGTTCGCCGCGCGCGCCCATCCGTTCCAGGTGTAGACGCGGTCGTCGTCGGCGAAAAGGATGACAAAGTCCATCGCGCAGGAACGCGCGAACTCGGTGACTTCCGCGAGCAGCCGGGCCGCCAGGCCGTGCGACCGCTCGCCCGGCAGCACGCACAAGTCGACGACACCGAACGTCCGGATGACGTCGCTGCCCGCCCGGATCACCCGGAGTTCGACGCCCATCTGGCCCGCCAGGACCCCATGGGCCAGCGCCAGGTAACGGAAATGAGGCGGGAGCTTGAAGTAGCTCCGGCTGGGATATCCGGGAAAGCACCTCTGCAACAGCGCCTGCAGCTGCTGCCCCAGCTGCGCGCCGATCTCAGCCTCGGCGACCCGGGCCAGCGTGATCGCCTCGCTCGCGTCCCGCTGCGTCGCCATGCCCGGACTCTACCGGGCAGGTCAGATCGCCTCCGGGCATCCGCCAGGCGACAGGTTACGGTGGCCTGGATGCCACCAGATGATGCGGCGCCCCGGCTGAGAGGAGGGCGGCATCCGCGATGCGGATCCTGAGCTGGAACCTGTGGTGGCGCTACGGGCCCTGGGAACAGCGCCGGGAGGCGATTGCCGCCACGCTGGCCGAGGCCCGGCCCGATCTGTGCGGCCTGCAGGAGGTCTGGGGAGCGCCGGGAGAGAACCTGGCCGCCGACCTGGCCGGGCGGCTGGGAATGCACTGGTGCTGGGCCAAGGCCGCCAAGAGCCGCGAGGGCCTGTCGATAGGCAACGCGATCCTCAGCCGATGGCCGATCGCCACGCACGCTGAGGCCATCTTGCCGGCCGGCGGGCTGGAAGGCGAGGCCAGGGTGGCGGCGCATGCGCGCATCGAAGCGCCAGGCGGCGCACTGCCCCTGTTCACCACCCACCTGACCTACGGGGTGGGCCGTTCGCAGGTCCGCATGGAACAAGTCCGCACGCTGGCCGGCTTCGTGGCGGAGCACGCCACGGACTGCGCCTACCCGCCCGTGGTCACCGGCGACCTGAACGCCGAGCCTGGGTCGGATGAACTGCGGCTGCTGGGCGGGGTCCTCACCGCCCCGGCGGTGCCGGGCCTGGTGCTCGTGGACGCCTGGCGCTACGCCGATCCCGGCGACCCCGGCTTCACCTGGGATCACCGCAACGGTTATCAGGCCGAGACGGTGCTCCCGGATTCGCGGATCGACTACATCCTCTCCGGCCTGCCCAGGCAGGGCCGTGGTCGGGTCCGGCGGGTGGGGCTGGCCGGCACCGCTGCGGTGGACGGCGTCTGGCCATCGGATCATTTTGCCGTCCTCGCGGACCTGGACCAGGGGACCTGGTGACCGCCGATCTGGCCGGCCAGCTCCGGGCGATCTGCCTCGCACTGCCGGGGGTGGCCGAGCGGCCCAGCCACGGCGCGCCGACCTGGTTCGTCCGGGACAAGAAGGCGTTTGTGACGCTGTGGGCGCGGGGCCATCACGCCAATGACTTTCCGCATCTGTGGTGCGCGGGCCTGCCCGGAGCCCAGCACGAGCTCGTGTCGTCGGAACCCGGCCGGTTCTTCCGGCCGCCCTACGTGGGCGGCCGCGGGTGGATCGGCGTCCGGCTCGACGGCGAGGTGAACTGGGCCGAGATCGCGGAGCTGTGCCAGGACGCGTACCGGGCCATCGCCCAGGGCTAGCGGAAGCGGGCGCCCAGGGCGCGCAGCGTCACGAGCGTGCCCAGGCAGACGGCGGCCAGCAGGACGAACGGGACCAGGTCGGAGGTGGCCTGGGCCAGCGCCCCGCTGGCCGCCGCGCCCACCGTCTGGCCACCGGCCCAGGCCAGGTTGGCCAGCCCGAAGGCCAGGCCCTGGTTCAGGTTCAGCCGGTGCGCGCCGTCGCTGAGCAGCGCCGAGGCGGGGGTGAACAGCGTTCCGTACGACGGCATGCCCACGACCAGCAGCGCGATCAGCGCCGCCGCCGGGGCCAGCACTGGCACCAGCAGGCTGACCACCACGGCGGCACACAGCGAGATCTGGATGGGCACCAGCGCGCCGCGCCGGTCGGACAGCCGCCCGGCCAGCGGGGACAGCGCCGACTCGATCGCCGCGGCGGCCAGGAACGTCCCGCCGATGATCAGTGTGGTCGCGCCCAGCTGGGCCAGGCGCAGCGGCACCAGCACGTCCACCACGCCGAACGCGAGCCCGGCCAGCAAGGTCAGCCACATGCCCGCGCCGACCTGGCGGTCGCGCACCGCGGGAAACGCGGCCCGCAGCCTCTGTGGCTCGGACCGCTTGGGGGCGGGGACCAGGAACGCCACCACCATCAGGCCGATCCCCGCCACGGCGGCCGCGGCGAAGGCGGGTCCCGTGCCCACCTGCCCGGCCACCGCGCCGACCACCGGCCCGAACAGCGCGCCGACCACCGCGGCAGCCAGGCCGGTCCCCAGCAGTTCGCCCCGCCGCTCGGCCGGGGCGGCGGTGGCGATCCAGGCCATGGCCGCGGTCCAGGTGCACGCTCCGCCCAAGCCTTGGACAAACCGGGCCGCGTCCAGCACCGGGGCGACCGTGGCGAAGCCGAAGACCAGCGTGGACACGCTCATTAGGGCCAGGCCGATCAGCGCCACCGCCCGGTCGCCGAGGCGCGCGGTGAGCACCCCGCTGGGCAGCGCGCCGACCAGAGTGCCCAGCGGGTAGGCGGCGACCAGGATCCCCGCGCCAGACTTGGACAGGTGCGCGGTCTGGGTGTAATGCGGCAGCAGGGGAGTCAGCGCGGTGAAGAAGACCGTGTCCACCAGCACCAGCGCGCAGAGGAACCCGATCAGCACCCGCAGCCGGGTCGGCAGCTTCGGCCGGGTGAGGACGGGCGGAGCAGAGGTCATGCCCGCGTCACGCCGTGCTCACGCTATCTACCCGATCTGCCGCGCCTGTGCGGCTGCCGCCGTAGCCCTACCGCGGGGCCGCAGCGCCAGGCTCCGGCCTCCCGGGCACCGGCCTCCCGGCTCCGGCCCCCGGGTCCGGTCGGCCCCGAGTCCGGACTGTACCTTCAGTCAGCCCTCTGTGGCCAGTTGATTAAGCCACCGCTGGCTGGCCCGGGTCACCCGCGGCGGGACCGAGAGTTCGTTGAGCAGGTCGCTGGCCGCGGCCATCTCGTGCTCGCGCCGCCGCGCGTGTTGGTAGCTTCCGCGTTCCAGCCGGTCCAGCGTGCCGGCGTCCGCCGCCGCGAGTTCAGCCGCGATGTGCTCGCGCAGCCAGTCCTCGCATCCGGCCGCCCGGGCGGCGTGCAGGGCCTCGATCGCCGCCGCAGCCATCCCCTTGTAGAACACGCTGCGCAGCAGCTTCCGGGTGGCCGCGGCCCCGGCCGGCCCGGGCAGCACGCTCACCGTGGCCCCGCACGCCCCGAGCAGGCGCGCGACGTCCTCCGCGGCCGGTCCCGACACCACCATCGGGGTGTGCAGCCCTCGCCCCGGCACCGGGGCCATGAGGGCGATGTCCGCGAATGGCACCCCGGCCTCGTCTGCGGTCGCGGCCAGGTCCTGCTTGAATCCGGCGGACGCGGTGTTGGCGTCGGCGTACACGGTCCGGCCGCCCGTCCTGCTGGGCCCGCCCGTCCTGCTGGGCCCGCCCGTCCTGCTGGGCCCGCCCGTCCTGCTGGGCCCGCCCGTCCTGCTGGGCCCGCCCGTCCTGCTGGGCCCGCCCGTCCTGCTGAGCCCGTCCGACCCGGCCAGGCCGGGCAGCGCCTGCTCTAGCGCTTTCTCGGCTTCGTTGGCGGTGGTCAGGCTCAGCACCAGGTCAGCGCCCTGGCAGGCGTCCGCGTCGCTGGCCGCCGCCGTCACGCCAGGTGGCGCAGCCACGGCCGGGTCGTACCCGCGCACCTTCACCCCCGCGGCGGCCAGGTCGCGGGCGATCGCCCCGCCGGCCTCGCCGAGCCCCAGCACGGCCACGGTCAGCGCGCCGGGCGCCATCCCGGCGCTCACCGGGCGGTCCCGGGTACTTCCGGCCCCAGGTCCGGTCCCGCGTCCACCGGCGGCGTCCCGTGCGTGTGGAAGGTATCGATCGTCTTCAGCCCCCACGCCTGGCCCTTGGCCCGCTCCGCGCGAGACCAGGAGATCGGCCGCCAGTCCGGGGCGAGCACCAGCCGCGCGCCGGCGTTGCACAGCTCGATCCGGTTCCCGCCCGGCTCGTACACGTAGAGGAAGAACGTCTGCTGGATGGCGTGCTTGTGCGGCCCGGTCTCGATGTGGATGCCCGCCTCCAGCATCACGTCGGCGGCGCGGAGGATGTCCTCACGCTGGTCGGTGGCGAATGCGACATGATGCAGCCGGCCGGTGCTGGCCGTCCAGTCGGACGTGTACACGAGGTCGTAGCTCTTATCCCCAACGTGATACCAGACCGCTGACGGCACCCCATTATCCATAACGATCTGCTCGGTCAACTCAGCTCCAAGAACCTCGGGCAGGAACCGCGTGACGGCCGGGATGTCAGCAGCCAGGTAGTTCACATGATCCAGCCGCCGCACGTTGGCGCCGCGGCCGGGGAACGGGGCGGCCTGGTTCTTCAGCGCGGGACGCTGTCCCTCGGGCGGCTCGTACCATTCGCTCTCCCAGTAGATGCCGAACTCGTGCCCGTCGGGGTCGGTGAACCGGTACGTCGGCCCGATGCCCTCCTGGCCGTCGGTCCAGCCGAGGCCGAGCCCGGTGTCCTGGATGGCCCGCACCCGGCGCTGCAGCGCCTCCGGCCCGGCCGCGCGCAGCCAGGTCCGGCCGATGCCCGAGGCCGGTGCGTCCACCACGCAGACCGTGAACCGCTCATAGTCGTCCCAGGTGCGCAGGTAGGTGCGGGTTCCGGCGCGGGCCACCTCGGATAGGCCCATCAGCCGGACGAAAAAATCCACGGTCTCGGCCGGGACCTGGGTGTGGAGCTCCACCGCCGACACGTGGGCGATGTCACGGCAGCGTTGCGGCGACACGACGATTCCTCCTGGCGCTCTCTATCCGGTGTTTCCGGGCCATCTACCGCGGCGCTCTGCCGGCACCGGCCCGTTCCTCGGCGAGGCTGCCCAGTGCCTCGATGACGCTGGTCATGTGATCCCGCATCGCCGTCTCCGCCGCGATCGGGTCGCGGGCCACCACGGCGGCCACGATCTGCTCGTGCTGGGCCAGGGACACGGCCGGCCGTCCCGGGATCAGGGACACGCTGAACTGGTGCCGGACCAGCTGGGCCCGGAGCCGTTCGATCATGGCGGTGGCGGTGTCGTGGGCGGCGATGGAGCGGATCCGTGCATGCAGCCGCGCGTTGGCGTCGCTGTAGCGCAGGAGCTCGGCCGCTCCCACCGCCACCCGCATCTCCGCGACGATGTTCTCCAGTTCGGCCGCCTGGGCCGGGGTGATCCGTTCCGCGGCCCGGGCGGCGGTCAGCCCCTCCAGCAGCCGCCGCACCTCGGTGATCTCGATGGCCTCGCTGAGCGGGATGACCCGGACCCGGGCGCCCCGGTGCCGCTGCACATCCACCAGCCCCTCGCTGGCCAGCACCGGGATCGCGGCCCGCACCGCGAACCGGCTGCACCCGAAACGCTCGCACAGGTCAACCTCGACCAGGCGCTGCCCGGCCGCGAACTCTCCGGCCAGGATGGCGTCGCGCAGCGCATCCAGTACGGCCCCCTCGTCGGTCACGCTTACCTCTCTTCGCGTCCCGGCCGTTCATATGTCACGCCGAGCCGTTCCAGCACCGGCCGCAGCTGGTAACGGTCCAGGCCCAGCTCCCCCCGGGCGAAAGCGAGCCGGGCCTCGCCCTCCCGCTGCACCCGGCTCTTCCCGGCCACCGCGACCTGGGCTGCGGATTCCCGGGGAACGCAGACCACCCCGTCGTCGTCTGCGACCACCACATCCCCCGGCCGGACCAGGGTGCCGGCGATGCTGACGGGCACGTTCACCGCGCCCGCGAAGGCCTTCTGGGTGCCCTGCGCGCTGATGAACTGCGACCAGATGGGGAAGCGCGCCGCGGTGATCGCGGCGACGTCGCGCACGCCGGTCGTGGTCACCAGCCCGCGCACCTCACGCGCAGCCAGTGAGGTAGCGATGAGCTCGCCGACGAAGCCGTCGCTGGACGGGGATGTGGTCGTGACCACCAGCAGGTCACCCGGCCGGCCCTGCTCTACCGCCACGTGCAGCATGAGGTTGTCGCCCGGCCCGCACAGGACGGTGAGGGCGGTTCCGGCCGCGCGGGCCCCGGCCCAGGCCGGCCGCAGCGCCGTGCCGAGCAGTCCGGTCTGGCCCGCGGCCTCGTGCACGGTGGCCACGCCGAGGCCGCCCAGTTCGTCCACCACGCCGGCGTCAGCGCGCGGCGGGTTCACGATTACCACGGGCTTCACGACAGTACCCCGCTCACCTGGGGAAAGACCCGCTGGTAGGCCTCCGCGTAGCGGATCGTGGCCGGCCCGCCGTTCCGCCTGGCCTGCACTCCGCGCCGCTCGGCCAGGTCGGCGTAGTAGCGGACCAGGTGTTCCTGGGACCCCATCGCCGCCATGGCCTGCTGCTTCAGGTCGAACACGGGCGTGATGTTGACCAGCACGTCCGGCCGGAATTCGCACATCTCGGGCTGATGGGGCTCGAACCGGAACACCGGCGGCGCGCCGATCACCGGATGTGCCGACGGCCGGCCCTGCGCCTGGGCCACCATCCGGGCCCGCAGGGTCAGGTCGGCGGCCCGCGGATGATCGTAGTTGTAGGGATCGACCCGGGAGTGGGTGAGGATCACCCCCGGCTGCAGCTCGCGCATCAGGTCCGCCAGCTGCAGCACCAGGTCCTGGGTGTCCGGCAGGGGATAGTCGCCCTGATCCAGGAAATGCATGCTCGCTCCCAGGACCTGGCCAGCCGCTTCGGCCTCGGCCCGGCGCATCTCCTTCACTCGGTCCAGCGTCATGCCCGGCTGCTTCCAGGCCCCGGGCGACTCGCCGTGCTCGCCGTAGGACAGGCACACCACGTGGGCCTCGCCGAAGGCCGCGGTGACGACGGCGATGTAGCCAGCCGCCCGCCACACGAAGTCAGCCGCGTGGGCGCTCACCACGAGCAGCCGCCCGAAGCCATCCGTGGTGGTCACGCGGTGTCTCCCGGCCTGGTGCTGGGCTGGCCAGGGCTGGGCTGGCCGGGGCTGGGCTGGCCGGGGCTGGGGCGATCGGCGCCAGCCAGTAGCCGGCTGTTGGACACGATCATGGTGGTGATCTCCTCGTCGGTGAATCCCGCCACCTGCAGCGCGTCCGCCATCAGCGGCAGCCCGTCCTCCACCGGGGGGTTGTGCGGCTGGCCGAGATCGGTGGTGATGATGGTGTGCTCCGCGCCGGTGGCCCGGATGTTGCCGACCATCCGGGCCCACTCGTACTTGCCGGTGAACGGCGTGGTGAAGCAGCGTTCCAGGAAGATCCCCTGTCCGGCCAGGGCCAGCTGCTCGTCCAGGCTCATGTCCTGCTGCGGGAACTCGGGGTGGGTGGCGATGACGTGCCGCACGCCGGCCTCGAGTGCGGCCTCGGCTATCACGCGGCTCTCGTAGGCGGACAGGTGGCCGGTGGCCACGACCAGCTGGTGGCGCGCGGCCAGCCGGAGCACCTCCACGGCGGCCGGGAGCGGGCGGCCGGTGTCGTCGAGGACGTCCACGACGGGCACCGTGACGCCCTGGGCGTCCAGGTCACGCTGCAGGGCCAGCCACATCGGCGGGGTCGCGCCCGGGGGCAGGTCGGCGTGCTTGGCCCGGTGGTTGGCCGCGTCCAGGGTGGGCATCCACAGGATCCGGGCGCCCTCCCGGGCCGCAATCTCGACCGCGATCGGGTTCAGCCCGCCCACCGAGGCGTTCAGGGTCAGCGCCCCGAGCACCCGGACTTCGCCCCCCAGGGCTTCGTTGAGGACCGCGGCCCGTTCCGCGGTCGGCACGTAGTGCGATTTCAGGGCGAACCCGGCCAGCCCCACATCCCAGCAGCGGCGGGCTAGCTGGAGATCGGTGACCTGACGGCGCATCACATCGGGCTCGACGTGCACGTGCAGGTCGTAGGCACCGCGCACCAGCAGCCGGGCCCATTGGCTCGGCTCGGTCGAGTTCAGCACGTCACGGTCATCCGCAGATCGCCACGCATGGGTTACCTCGCCAATATTGGCGACAATTTCCCTGACAACTTTGGACACGATAGGGGCCGTGATGTCCGGGGTCAAGGGGGGCCAGCAACGCGGACTGCGGATTCCCTCGCACCGATCAGGTGCTGAGCTGGATCTGACGCAGAAACTCGGCGTTGGAGGCGGTGTTGCGGGTCCGGTCCAGCAGCAGCTCGATGCCCTGCTGTGGGTCAAGCTCAGCGAGCACCCGGCGCAGCCTGGCCATCACGTCGTGCTCTTCCGGGGTCATGAGCAGATCGTCGCGGCGGGTGCTGGAGGGGGCCGCGTCGATCGCGGGGAAGATGCGCTTCTCGGCCAGATCGCGGCGCAGCCGCAGCTCCATGTTCCCGGTGCCCTTGAACTCCTCGAAGAACACGTCGTCCATCCGCGATCCGGTCTCGACCAGGGCCGTGCACAGCAGGGTCAGCGAGCCGCCGTCCTCAACGTTGCGGGCGGCGCCGAGGAACTTCCGTGGCGGGTACAGGGCGCCCACGGCCACCCCACCGGCCAGGATGCGGCTGCTGGCGGGCGCGGCGAGGTTGTAGGCCCGGCCGAGGCGGGTGATGGAGTCGAGCAGCACGACCACGTCGCGGCCCTGCTCGACCAGCCGCTTGGCCCGCTCGATGGCGAGCTCGGCGACCTGGATGTGCTCCTCCGCGGACTGGTCGAAGGTGGAGTAGGCAACCTCCCCGTGTACCGACCGGCGCAGGTCGGTGACTTCCTCCGGGCGCTCGCCGACCAGCACCACCATCAGGTGCACTTCGGGGTGGTTGGCGGCCACCGCCGCCGCGATGGCCTGCAGCACCATGGTCTTGCCGGCTTTCGGCGGCGACACAATGAGGCCGCGCTGGCCCTTGCCGACCGGGGTGACCAGGTCGATGATCCGGCCCGTCACCGAACCGGGCGTGGAGTTGTTCTCCAGGCGGAGCCGCTCCTGCGGGTGCAGCGGGGTCAGTTTGGCGAATTCAGGCCGGTGCGGGGCCTGCTGGGGATCGCTGCCGTTGACGGCGGTGACCGTGACCAGCACTGGGTACTTGTCGAGCCGGTCCCGCTGGCCAGATGAGCGGTCCCGCTGGCCGGATGACTTGCTGGCCGATTTGGCGGGCTGCGGCGCCCGGGCGGTGCCCTCCACGGCGTCGCCCTTGCGCAGTCCGTACTGCTGGACCTGGGCCTGGGACAAGTACACGTCGTCCGGGCCGCGCTGGTAACCGGCCCGGCGCAGGAAGGCCCGGCCGTCGATGATGTCCAGCAGGCCTGATACGGGCTGCGCGGGGCTTTCCTGGACCGGGGCCGCTGAGGCCGGCCGGCTGGCGTTACGGGACTGGCCGGACGCCGAGGACTGCTGGCGCGATGGGCGCTGCTGGGGGGTCGTGCTCCGCGGCGGGGCCGCGGTGTGGGGAAGGGTGGTAGTTGTGGTCATAAAGAGAATTCCTTTCGGAGGCGACCCGTAAATGGGTACGCCAAGATAAGCGCCGGGCGGCGCCGCGGTAATACGCACGTACATGACACCGGGGGCTATCCGGGGACCGGCGTTCACTGCGCTGGTACCGGAGCCGCTCTACGCCTGGACCTGGACTTAGTTCCTGGAAGACGGAGCCGGAGGGAAACCCTTTCGCGGGTCGTTGAGTGAGCCGGAACGGCTAGCCGAGAGACCTAGCCGGGCTTGTCATGCACGCTCACCGTATAGGCGGAATTGACATCGCCTACTGCGACCATACAGCACAACGCCACCGGGTGGCCAGATAATCCCGGCCGGGATCAGCGGGCGGGCAGGGGAGCGCTCTGGTACTCAGCGGCCGGACTGGTCTGCGCGAGTACGTGCCGGACCAGGGTGATCAGCACGTTCTTGACCGATTCCCGGTCGCGCGCGTCGCAGAGCACCACCGGCGCACCCGGATCGAGGTCCAGCGCGATCCGGACATCGTCCACGTCGTAGTGCGGGGCGTCGTCGAAGCAGTTGACCGCCACCACGAACGGAGTTTCGTGCCGCTCGAAGTAGTCGACCGAGGCGAAGCAGTCGGCCAGGCGCCGGGTGTCAGCCAGGATCACCGCACCGAGCGCACCGTAGGCCAGTTCGTCCCACATGAACCAGAACCGTTCCTGGCCGGGCGTGCCGAACAGGTACAGGGACAGGTCAGACCGGAACGTGATCCGCCCGAAGTCCATCGCCACGGTGGTCGTGGTCTTGCCGGCCACGCCACTAATGTCGTCGACGCCCACGCTCCGGTCGCTGAGCGTCTCCTCGGTCCGCAGCGGCCGGATCTCGCTGACCGCGCTGACCAGGGTGGTCTTGCCCACGCCGAATCCCCCGGCGATGAGGATCTTGGCCGTGGTCGGTGGGACCGGCTCGTCGGCGCCGGCGTCAGAGTGCGTGTAGTCCATCGAGCACGTCCCTCAATAGCCGCTCGTTGGTTACCGGCCCCCGGGGTGTCGCGAGGATCCGGATCATGCCGTGCTGGCTCAGGTCGCTGAGCAGCACCCGGACCACGCCGACCGGTAGATCGATGTCGGACGCCATATCGACGACCGTCATCGGGTCCCGGCACCCAGCCAGGATCCGTCGGTGCTCAGGGCTCAACCTGACCCCAGCGGGGGGCTGGACGCCCGCCGCCGCCACCACGACGTCGATCATCCCCAGCGATGATCCCGCCGGCCCGGTACGGCCCCTGGTCATAGCGTACGGCCGGACCACGGGTCCTGCGTCCCGGTCGAGCCACTGGTCCTTCGGGGGAATCATGCCCATTCCAATCGGGCTCCTGGAGCGCGGGTCACGGAAGGACGGCCCGGCCACGCTGGCATTATTGACAGCGCTCGGAGCGCGTCCATTATCTGCAGAGGAGTGCGTGGTGGCCATCTCGCAGCAGCGCCGCGGCCGGTCGATCGCCATGACCCCGGCCGAGCTCGACGAATTCCTGGCCCAGGCGCACACCTGCCGGGTCGCGACCCTGGCCCCCGATGGCCCGCATGTCGTCCCGCTCTGGTTCGCCTGGACCGGCGGGGCCCTGTGGCTGAGCTCTCTAGTGCGCAGCCAGCGCTGGGCCGACCTCATCCGCGATCCGCGGGTCGCGGTCGTGGTGGACGCTGGCCAGGAGTACCAGGAACTACGTGGTGCCGAGATCAAGGGGACCGCCGAGCCGGTCGGTGAGGTGCCACGGCAGGGCACGGACGACGATCCTCAGCTGGCCGCCGCGGAGCTGCTGTTCGCGCGGAAATACCTGGGCGGCGACACGATGATGCACGACGGACGGCACGGATGGCTGCGCGTCACGCCGCGCAAGATCACCAGCTGGGACTTCCGCAAGCTGCCGCCCGAACGCACATCTGGCCCCCTGAGCCCGGTCACCTGAGCCGCGTGCCAGGCAGAGGTGCACGGGGTGGTGGCGTTTTCTGCGAGATCCACGCGTCGATCCGGGCCCACCAGTCGTAGAGCCACCGCTCCTGAGCCTCATGATCGGCGGCCCGTGGAACCTCGTCGGCTGGCACCCGCCACCACCGGGCCTCGATGACGTGATCCATCGGCAGCGCCCGCCAGACGTCGGCCACGCTGGCCAGCTGGTCCAGCCCCGCGTGCCCGACGAAGATCACGTCAGCGCTGGGACACGCGGTGAGGGCGGCCAGGACGCCGCCGGTACGGGGTGGCAGCAGGTGCGGCATGCCGCGGGCGCGGGCCGCCAGGTCCGCCCGGCCCTGTCGTTCCAGCCGCCGGATGCCGCGCCGCCACCGCCCCGCGGTCCAGTTACCGCCTTCGGGGAAGATCACGAGTGCCCCGTCGGGACCGAGGCCCGCGGCCAGCCGCCTGATCTGGTCGGTGTAGATCTTCTCGCCGGCCCGCTTGGGGGAGATGAACACGTTAGGCACCCGGTTGGCGACCACGTCCAGCCCCGGGTCCAGTTGCAGGGCGGCCTTCATGACGATCCGGGGCCGCCGGTGGTACACGCTGAGCAGGTGATGCACGAGCAGCAGTGAGTCCCCGGGCCCGGCGTGGCGGCTGAATACGAGGGCGGGCCGGGCCAGCCGGGCAGCCTGCTCACCGGCGGTCAGTTCTGGCTCGTGAACCTCGATCCGCAGTCCGAAAGTGCGCACCGCCGCACGGTACAGCCGCCCCAGATACCACTCCATGATCGCGTAGTGGCGGCTCTGGTACGGCTCGGTCCGTAGCCGGCCGCCGAATCCGCTGGTGATCCACAGGGCCAGGCACATGAACAGGGCGGCCGTCTCCGCGACCAGCCAGATGAGCGCGAAGCTGAGCAGCCGCAGGGCCCGCAGGCGACCCAGCCAGGAGGCCCGGGGACGCCCCGGGGCCGGTGCTGACCCTGGCCCTGCTGGCCGTGGGTGGCCCGGCCGGGAGCCCCGGACCAGCCCGAGCAGCACGGCCAGCACGGCCAGTGGGAGGAACAGCACGACCACGGCTGCGGCGATCACGATCAGCAGGGGCGCCAGCACGATCCGGCGGACCAGTCTGGGTGGGACCATGCCGCTCCTCCGGTCCCCGGTGACCGGGTCAGCTCCCGGCCAGCCTGGCGAGATAGTTCGCGGAGGCCAGATAAGCCTGCTCGATCCGCATCCCGACTTTAGTCCTGTCGCGGTATCTGAGCTGGGAGAGATCGGGCGGGCGGGGATCGCCCCCGGACGGCAGCACATGCACCGCTACCGAACTGGGCAGCGCGGACATCTCCTCGTGGAACCGGTGCCGTCGGGCGATCTCGAACGCCACCAGGCCCACCTCCCAGGGGCGGCGCGGTACGGTCAGCGGGCGTTCGATCCGCCCGACGTGCAAGACGTAGATCGTGCTGGCACCCAGGCCAACGGCCCGGCCGACCGGGATGGAATCGACCAGCCCGCCGTCGAAGTAGTGCTCGCCGTCCACTTCTACCGGGGGCAGCAGCCCCGGCACCGCACAGGAGGCCAGCACGGCGGGCACAATCGGCCCGCTGGTGAACCAGCGGGCGCTGGCGTGCTCGATGCTGGCCGCCACACAATGGAACGGCAGCTCCAGATCGGCGAAATCCTTCCCGGGCAGGACGCCGCTCAGCATGCGCTCCAGCGGCTCGATGGAATGCAGGTGGGTGCCGGAGCGGGCCAGCCGGGCCAGCCGTCCCCAGACGCTCTCGCTGAACGCATGCCTCAGCTCATCGCCCTGCCACAAGCCGGCCAGCCGCGCGGACGCCCCGGCCGGATCCGCCGCCAGCAGCGCGCCGTTGATCGCGCCGACCGACGTTCCCACCACCACATCGGGCTGGATGCCTGCCTCGGACAAGGCGCGGAGCATGCCTACCTCGTGCGCGCCGAGGATCCCGCCGCCGCCCAGAACAAATGCCGTGTGCACCCGCCCAGCCTCCCCCACGGGGCAGGGGGCAAACACTGGGGGTTTGCCGGGACGATTCCTGAGCAGGAGAGGTTAGCCCCCGCTTGTGAGGAGGAAGCATGACATCGGCCGGACCGGGCCTGCGCGGTTCAGGCAGCACGACGCTAGCCACGCCACCGGGCTCCGGTGAGCAGGTATTCCCGGCGCGACCCGAGCAGGTCGGAGCGGCCCGCCGCTTCGTGGCCCGCCTGCTGGCCGGCACTCCCGTTGCGGACGACGCGGTGCTCTGCGTGTCCGAACTCGCAGGCAACTGCGTGAGCCACTCGGCGAGCGGCCGCCCGGGGGGTATCTTCACCGTCCGCGTGGAGCGGCACGACGGCGACTATGTCTGGCTGGAAGTGGCGGACGAGGGCGGCCCGTGGCGGCCGTCGGCTCCGGGCGGGCGGGTGCACGGCCTGGAGATCGTGCGCCGGCTGGCCAGTGAATCAGGCGTGGCCGGGAGCATGTTCGCCGGCTGGGAAGCCTGGGCCAGGCTGGACTGGCCCGGTCACGAGGCCGCGGGCCGACCTTAGAAGCTGTACCGCTGCTCCGCCTCGCGTACTGCCGGGAGCCCGATGAAGTCCAGGAAGTCCCCGAACGCCGGCAGGTCGGCCAGGACCCGGGCCGGGGTTCCGGACCGGGCGATCTCAGCGAGCACCTGGCGCATCGCGGAGGTCGCCGCGAGCAGCGTGCTGATCGGGAAGATGACGATCTGGTAGCCCAGCTCCCGCAGCCGGTCCAGGCTGATCGGCGGGGTCTTCCCGCCTTCGGCCCAGTTGAACAGCAGCGGCACGCCCGGGAAGGCCCGTGCGGCTTCGGCGGCTTCGTCCTGCGACGTCACGGCCTCGATGAACAGGGCGTCGGCGCCCGCCTCGCGATACAGCCGGGCCCGGTCCAGGGCCCGCTCCAGGCCCTCCACTGCCCGGGCGTCGGTCCGGGCGATGATCATGAAGTCGGGCCGGGTCCTGGCCTCCACCGCGGCCCGGATCTTCTGCGCCATCTCCGCGGCCGGGATGACCAGCTTTCCCTCCATGTGGCCACACTTCTTCGGGGCCACCTGATCCTCGAGGTGGATCGCGGCGACGCCCGCCGCCTCGTAGGCGCCGACGGTCCGGATCACGTTCAGCGGGTTGCCGTATCCGGTGTCCGCGTCGGCGATCACCGGGATGTCCACGCAGCCTGCGATCCGGCGGGCGTTGTCCACCATCTCGGTCATGGTCAGCAGGCCGACATCC
Source organism: uncultured Actinomycetes bacterium (assembly GCA_963770545.1). GTDB lineage: Bacteria > Actinomycetota > Actinomycetes > Streptosporangiales > Streptosporangiaceae > RYN-230. The sequence continues at coordinate 72,433 of CAVYQF010000036.1, forward strand.
GGACGGCCCAGCAGGGCCGCCGAGGTGCCGAACCCGGTCATGTACACCGCCCGGAAGCCAGCCTCTTCCACCAGGCGCGCGGCCAGCGGGTCGAACGCGCCGGGGGCGACGATGGTCTCGCCGGATTCCAGCAGCGCCCGCAGGCGGGCCGGCCCTCCGGGTCGCGGGGTCAGCCGGGCCGTCACCGGACCGCCCGCGCCACCGGGACCGTCCTTCGCGGGCGGGCCTCCTGGGGGCGGGCTGAGGAGCCCTCAGCCACCGCTCTTGCGGCGGAACGCGCGCTTGCTCTGCGCCGGCCCATGGGCGCCGTGTACCTTGCCGCCGTCCCGCGCGGACTGCCGCGCGTTCAGGTCCGCTTGCTTGCTGCGCTTACGGTCCAGCGCCTCGCGGAACTTGCGCTTCGCGTCGTCCTCGGGACTCCCTGGTCCCGACGCGGCCTCAGCCATGCCGACCTCCTGCCTCTGGCAGCCGGGTCACCCGCGGCCGCTCCTACGGTCCCGGCCGCATGCCGCGCAGCCCATCCAGTGACACCTGCGCAGCGATGCCCGTCGCGGACGGCCGCCCAGCGACGGATATCCCCAGACTAGGGGCTCCGGAATCGCCCCGCGCCGCGATGATCCCGCCGCGATGATCCGGGCCACGGTAAAGCGCTGCCTGAGCTGGAACAGTGCTTCCGGACCGGCAGGGGGCTGGCCCCTGCCGGCAAACCAGTTGCGGACCCGGGTCTGTGGTGGTGGTCTGCGGGGGTGGATGACGCTGGACTGCGGGCTGCCTTTGACGAGCAGGTCCGCCGCCGTCCCCGTGATGACGGGCCAGGAACCGGCGCCGAGGCGGACGGGCCGGTCGTCCGCCGGGTCGCGCCCGGCGGGTGCGGCTGGTCCGGAATCATCTGGTCAGACCTGGCCGGCCCGGCCGAGGCCGACGCGGCCATCGCCGCCCAGGTCCGCTATTTCGGCTCGCTCGGGCTGCCGTTCGAATGGAAGCTCTACGACTACGATCAGCCTTCTGACCTGGGTGGCCGGCTCACGGCGGCCGGGTTCGTGCCTGACGAGAACGAGGCGGTGATGGTCGCGGAGGTCTCGGACATGCCGGCCGACGTCACGCTCCCGGAGGGAGTGACCCTCCGGGAGGTGAGAACCGAAGCCGAGGTGGGGCTGCTCATCGAGGTCCACGAACGGGTCTTCGGGGGGGACCAGTCCCGGCTGCACCAGGATCTGCTGGCCCAGTTGCGTGAGGCCCCGCAGAGCGGGGCCATGGTGCTGGCCATGGCCGGGGACGAGCCGGTCTGCTCGGCCCGGGTGGACTTCCCGCCCGGCTCGCAGTTCGCCGGGCTGTGGGGCGGCGGGACGCTGCCCGCGTGGCGCGGACGGGGCATCTACCGCGCCCTGATCGCCTACCGCGCCGGGCTGGCCGCCCGCCGGGGCTACCGCTACCTGAACGTGGACGCCTCCGCCGACAGCGAGCCGATCCTGCGGCGGCTGGGCTTCCGCTGCCTGGCCCGGACCACGCCCTACCAGTGGACCCCGGCGGGAGCCGCATGACCACCACGGGCGTGGCCGTGGTCACCGGGGCCGGGTCCGGTCTGGGCCGGGAGATCGCCCGGACGCTGCTCGGGGCCGGGTGGCAGGTGGCCGCGGCCGGCCGCCGGGAGGAGGCGCTCCGCGAGGCCGTCTCCGGGCCAGGGCTGCCCGCGGGTGCCCGCGCCGCCTTGCCCGTGGTCACTGATGTCACCGAACCGGATTCCGTTGCGGGCCTGTTCGAAACCGTGCGCGGCCGGTGGGGACGCGTCAACCTGCTGGTGAACAACGCGGGGATCTTCGGCCCGGGCGGCGCGGTGGATGAGATCTCGGTGCAGGACTGGCGGCAGGCGGTCGATACCAACCTCACCGGGGCGTTCCTCTGCGCGCAGCAGGCGGTGCGGATGATGAAGGAGCAGGATCCTCGCGGCGGCCGGATCATCAACAACGGGTCTATCTCCGCCCACGTGCCGCGGCCCAGGACCGTCGCGTACACGGCCACCAAGCACGCGATGACCGGGCTGACCAAGTCGATCTCGCTGGACGGCCGGGCGTTCGGCATCGCCTGCGGGCAGATCGACATCGGGAACGCCGCCACCGAGATGACCGCGCGGATGAAACAGGGGGTGCTGCAGGCCGACGGATCGCTGGCCCCGGAACCTACATTCGGCGCCGGGCACGTCGCCGAGGCGGTCCTCTACATGGCCGGGCTGCCCCTGGACGCGAACGTGCAGTTCCTCACGATCACCGCGACGACCATGCCGTTTATTGGCCGGGGCTGAGCCCGGCTCCCAGTTCAGCAGTCCCAGTTCAGCAGGCCCAGTTCAGCAGGCCCAGTTCAGCAGGCTCAGCTCAGCAGGCCCAGCTCAGCGGCTGAGCCGGGCCCGGAGCAGGCCGGGGAGGGCCGCCCGGCCGGTGATCGGCTGGAAGCCCTCGGCCGCCGCCCGCAGGGCCCGGTCTTCTTCGTCGCTCAGCTCGATGTCGGCGGCGGCCACGTTGCTCTCCAGCTGCTCGACGCTGGACGCGCCGGGGATCGCGGTCACGGCCGGGCTGCGGATGACCCAGGCCAGCGCGATCTGGGCCGGGGTGGCCCCATGCTCGTCCGCCACCCCGCGCAGCACCCCGATGAGCTCGGCGGCCCGCTCGATGTTCTCCGGCAGGAAGAGCGGGTTGGCGCCGCGGACCCGGTTGGCGGGCAGGTTGTCGCGGTGATACCGGCCGGACAGCAGGCCCTGGGCCAGCGGGCTATAAGCGATGATCACGCGGTCCTGGGCCTCGGCGTAGGGCAGCAGGTCCCGCTCGGGGGACCGCTCGACGAGGCTGTACTCGACCTGGTTGCTGAGCACCGGGCCGCCCAGCGCCGCCTCGGCGGCCCGCCAGCGGTCCAGCGAGTAGTTGCTGACCCCGACCTCACCGATCAGCCCGACGTGCTGCAGAGCCCGCATCCCGCGCATGGCCGGGCCGTCCCTGACCACCGGGTTCTGCTGATGCATCTGGTACAGGTCCAGGTGCCGGGCGCCGAGCCGGTTCGCGCTGGCCACCGCGCGCTGCTCAACCACCGGGGCGAGCGGCAGCACCGGGAGGATCTTGGTGGCCAGGAACACCGAGCTCAGGTCCTCACCCAGGGCCCGGCCGAGGATCCGCTCGCTGCGCCCGTACCCGTAGATCTCGGCCGTGTCGAAGAGGGTCACGCCCAGGTCGAGGGCCCGGCGCACGATGGCGTGCGACACCTGCTCGGCGTAGGGATCGCCGTAGCCCCATTCTTTCGAGCCGAACTGCCAGGTACCCAGCCCGATCTTGGAAATCTGCTTGGCGGTGCCGGTGCCCAGATAGCGCATCCCCCTAGTGTCCGCCACGACGCCGCAGCCTGGTGGCCCGGGGCTGGCTGTCGCCCGGCGGCCTGCGCCTGGTCCGTGCCCGAGCAGCGGGAGATGCTGGTCGCTGGCCTTTCCGCGTGTGCGGGCGGTGATGATTGGCGGCATGGGAGATTCCGCGAACGCCGGTGACGTGCGGACCGGGCCGGGGCGCACGCCGTACCTGCCTGAGCCGACCGGTCCGGGCCCGGTCGGTACCACGTCCTTGTACCTGAAAGACGCCTCCCGTCGCGATCCCTGGGCCGCGGGGGTGAGCGCACGAGAGCTGATGGTCTCCCTGTGGTCTCCGGCGGCGCCCACGGACGAGCAGCGTGTCCGGGCCTTCTTCGACCAGCACCTGCGCGGCAGGCCACAAGCGCTGCTGGACCAGCCGTCATCACGCTACCCCGAGGTCACCTTCTGCTCCCCGGACTGAAACGCCAGCACCGCAGCCAGGGCATGACGCTTCTCCGGGCGACAATGACAGGCCCGTGAGGAACCGCCAAGATCCGCAGGTCAAGACCGTCTGGGGCACCGGCGAGGACCAGGCCACAGGCCAGGCCCGAATCGCGCGCAGCGAACCTCGCGGTGCTGGCCATGCTCTCGCTCCCAGACGTATCTTGTGGTCGGGGGATTGGTCATGGCTATACGGGAGGACCCACGCTCATGAGCACATCGCCGCTTTCTCCACAGGAGATCCGCGCTGCCGCCGCGGCGCACCAGGAGCTTGGCCCCGAATACGGCGACGCGGTGATCGAGTCCTTCCTGGAACGGGTTGACCGGGAAATCACCGCACGTGCCGAAGCGCGTCTCGGACCCGTGTCCCGCGAGCAGCCGGTCCAGCCAGCACAGTCCAATAGCCGCCGCACGCTGCTGACCGGTGTTGCGATCGGCATTTTCGTCACCGGTGTGCCGTCCATGATGGTCGCGGCGAGCGCGGGTGGCGTCATCGCCAAGGATGAAACACAAGTTCTTCTCATCATGGCCGTCCTGTGGGCGGTAGCGGTGGCCGTAGCAGCGTCCGCGATTCGTGTCCGCCTGGAGCTGCGGCGCAAGGAAACCGGCGCTCGCCAAAGCGGCCGCCCGGCCCGTTAGGACCACCCCCGTCTGATCGTGCATCAGAGGGTGAAGTGGGTTGCGGGTCCAAGAGGCGAGCTGGGCCCGGAGTGCTGACTGAAGCCTGGTTTGTGCGGGCGCCACCGTGTTGTCGGGGGTGCGGCCTTAGCCTGGCCGCTGACAGGGGAGTATGGGGCTCCGGAGGAGCGCTTCGAGGGTCTGGTCGGTGAGCTTCTCGGGTAGACCCGGGCGTGGTCCCGGCCCCCGCGGGGGCAGCGGCTTCGGCCGCAGCGCGCTGCGCTGGGAGAAGAAGAATCTTGCGGGTGACTCTGCGCGGGCCTGGTATCACTGCACAGCCTGCGGGCACGGCTTCGAGCCGCGCGACGCCCAGCTCGGGATCGCCGGGCAGAGCATGTCGGAGAGGCTGCGGAAGATGACCGCGCGGGCGGCCGCCGTGGTGCCATTCGCGGCAGCCGTACGCCTGGTAGCAGAGCTGGCCGGGCTCACACTCACCGGCAAGCGCGAAGGGCGGAGAGCCGAGGCTGACGGGCAGGCCGCCGCCGCGGTGATCGAGGCGCGGGCCGCCGCGGTCCAGGCGCGTGCGCTGGTGCCGCTGCCGCCCGCCCGCTCCCTGACATGCTGTATGTCGCGATCGACGGGACCGGGGTTATGGTGACAGAGGCTGAGGCTGAGGGATGGACAGGAAAGGGTGAGGACGGTAATGCTCGCAACAGCGAGATGAAGATGGATGTCGCGTTCACCCATAAAGCTGCCGATGAGAACGGCCGAAGGTCCGCGACCCGGCGTCCTCCTCGTATGTGCCCACCTTCGCCTCGGCCGCCGCGTTCGGCACGCTCATGGCCGCAGAGGCCCGCGCCGCGGCGCGAGACACATCTGCCAGGTGGTCATCCTCGGCGACGGGGCAGCGTCCATCTGGAATCTTGCCGGGCAGCACTTCCCGGGGGCCACCCAGGTCTCGAGGTGTTAGCGCGATGCTGGTCCGCGGGCGCTTGGTGGTGAAGCTCCCGGCGCCGCGGGTTGACGCGCTGGTCCCCGCCGGTGACGGGGTGCATTTCGATGCGAACAAGGGCACAACCACGAAGTTTCTAACGCACTCCAGGGACGACGGCTGACCTGCTTCGACCTGAGGACCAGCCCACTGGGCTGAGATGAAGGCGGTCAACCGTCCACCCGGTGCGGGATGCTGGCAGGCATGACCGACGACTCACGCAATGACACGACCATCCGCGAGGCCCGTGCGGAGGACCGAGCCTCGATAGTTGGCGTCGCTGAGGCGTCCGGGTTGTTCCCGCCAGGTGAAATGCTCGAAATTCAGGCCACGCTGGATTCCTTCCTCTCCGGTGCGGCCGCAGGGGGCCGCTGGCTCATCGATGACGCCGGTCGCGGTGCTGAAGGCATCGCCTACTACGCCCCTGAGCGGATGACCAGCGGTACCTGGAACCTCTACCTTCTGGCCGTGCGTCCAGGCCGGCGCGGGCATGGCCGGGGAACCGCACTCGTGCGCTACGTCGAGCAGGACCTGCGAACCCGCGGAGCGCGAGTGCTGCTCATCGAAACGTCGGGAGTGCCTGAGTTCGCCGGTCAGCGCGCCTTCTACACACATCTTGGCTATCAACAAGAGGCACGTATCCGGGACTTCTACGACGCCGGTGATGACAAGATCGTCTACTGGAAGGCGGTCGCCGCCGACGATCCGCCTATCTGGATCGAGCCCCACACTGACGAGCGTCCGTCAGGCCGCCGCCGAGGAAGCCTGGCGGAGTCCTGATTTCCCGCACCGTGTTGTCGGTACCGGGGCCTAGCCTGGCCTCGTGACGGGAGAGCATGGGGCGCCGGAGGAGCGATTCGAGGATCTGGTCGGTGAGCTGGTCGGATGCCCGGGCGTGACTCCGCCCAGCGGGGGGAGCGGCTTTGGCCGGAGCGCGCTGCGCCGGGAGAAGAAGATCTTCGCGATGCTGATCCGCGGCCGGCTGGTCGTGAAGCTCCCGGCGGCCCGGGTCGACGCACTGGTCGCCGATGGGGAAGGTGTGCGGTTTGATGCGAACAAGGGCACACCGATGAGGGAGTGGCTCAGCCTGGCCCCGGAGTCGGAGCTGTCCTGGCTGCCGCTGGTCCGTGAGGCACTGGACTTCGCCCAGGCCAGGCGCTGAACCGGCTTGATCTGCTCGTGATGCAGGCCACTTAGGGTGACAGCGTGGCGGCTTTTCAGCGGGACGAGGCACCGCGCCAGCGGTTCCCTGCCCTCGACCCTGAGCCGCCGCCCCCACCCTGGTGGAGGCGGCTACTAGTGCCCCTGTGCGTGCTGGCCGCGGTCGCGGTGGTGGTGACGGCGGTCCGGTGGCTGCCCTCGGTCTTCGCCGGTTCCCCCGCCCGGCCCGCAGCGGCCGGGCGCGCAGGGCACCGGCAGGCAGCGGCACCGGCGGTCCGGGCGGGCGGCCGGGTCGTCGTCGTCACTCCGTCCGGCGAACTGGCCCTGGCCAACCCCGACGGCAGCCATCTCGCCCGGGCGGGCGGCTTCGGGAACGTGGGCGACTCGGTAGCGGTGTCGCCAGACAATCGCTACATTTCCCTGTTCAACGGGCAGGTGATCAGGATCAGCCCCGGCCCCGCGCTGGCCAGCTTCCCGGGCAAGGTCCAGCTCAGCAGCAACACCACCGTCACACTGCCGGATCCCTTCGCCGATCACGGGCAGGCCGTGGTCATGCTGCAGGACTTCGGCGAGCCCGCTTACTCGTCCACCAACCCCATCTCGGTCATCTCGATCGCCACCGGTCGGTCGGTGTCGCTGGGCAACGGGGACCAGGTGGCCGGGGACCCGGCGGCGGCCGGGGTCTTCACTACCGTGAGCGCGCCTGTTGCGGCGGGTGCGGTCTCGTTCGTCACCGCCCCAGACGCCAGGGTGGTGATCCGCGACGCGGGGCGGCCGCCGGTGCTGCTCGTCACGGCCCGGCAGCTGACCCGTGATCTGGGCCTGCCCCGCCGCCTGGCGGTATCGCTCGCCGTGTACCCCAGCCCCCGCGGAACCGAGGCCGCGGTGACGGTCCGGCCGGCCGCTGGCGGCCCAGGTGGGGGCCTGGTCATCCTGACCCGGTCCGGCCAGACCGTCGCCCGGCTCCCGGCCTCGCCAGGCGCGGCACCGGCCCCGGGTGGCCCGGCCTGGTCACCCTCCGGGAAGTCGCTGGCCTACCTGGGCACTACCAGCGGCGGTTCCCCGGAGCTGAGCATCTGGTCAGCCGGCCGTCGGCCGCTCGAATCCAGCCCGCTCCCGGCGTCGGCCGGCCGCTACGGCGAGTGTGTCTGGGCGCCGGACGCCACCTGGGTTCTCTGCCCGGCGTCCGGCGGGTCGCAATGGGTGATCGCCCCGGCGGACGGGGGGCAGCCCGCCGTCGCCCCCGGGCCCGGAGTACCGGTCGCGTGGCTGCGATGACCCGGCTGGCCGCGGTCCTGCGCGGGATGCGGCAACGGGGCGGCACCACCGTGATGATCCTGGCGGTGGCCCTGGTGGCCACTGCGGCGGCAGCCACCGGCCCCATCTACTACCAAGCGGCGCGGACTTCCATCCTGCGGGACACCGTGGCCCGGACTGGATTCGCCGGCCGTGGCTACGAGGCCAACCAGACCGGCGCCATCCCAGGGCTGCTCGCGCAGCTCGAGCCGGTGGTGCGCGGTCAGCTGGATCATAGCCTGGGCAGCCTGGCGGGACTCTTCGCCGCCCCTGTCTACGCGGTCGAGAGCACGGTGGCCTATCCGCAGTACCGCGCCTCGGTCCCGATCGTCTGGCGCAGCGGCGTGTGCGCTCAGCTGCGCATCAGCGGCCGCTGTCCCACGGCGCGCGGGGAGGTGCTGGTCAGCCGCCGGATGGCCGCCCTGACCGGCTGGCACCTCGGCCAGCACATACGGTTCGCCCCCTGGCCGGCCTTCACCATCACCGGCCTGTACGGGCAGCCGGACCAGGGCCGCGGATACTGGTTCGGCCGCGGCTCCCTCTACTTCTCGGCCACGTCCGCGGCAACTGAACAGGCGAGCACCGCCAGCTCGATCGATGCGTTCTTCACCCCGCGGGCCACCCTGGAGCAGGCGCCCGCGCAACAGCAGGGCACCGCGGTGGTGGACGATCTGCTTGTCCAGTCCCGGCTGACCGGCAGCGAGGTCGCCCCGCTGGCGTCCGGGATGACGGCCTTCACCACCTCCCCCGCGTTGCAGCAGCAGCAGGTGCTGGTGAGCACCGCCATCCCGGCCACGCTCCAGGCGGTGCAGACCAGCTGGCGGACGGTGGAAATCCCGGTCGTGCTGATCACCGCCCAGTTGCTAGCCGCCTGCCTGCTGCTGCTCTTCTTGTCGGTTACCGACGCGATCGACGCCCGCGGGCACGACGTGTCCCTGGCCAAGCTGCGCGGGCGTGGCGGCTGGCGGACGATCGTGTTCGGGATGTCCGAGCCGGTGTTGCTGCTCGCGCTGGCCCTGCCCATCGGCACCCTGTGCGGATGGGCGGCGACGGCGGCCCTCAGCCGTGTGCTGCTGCGTCCGGGCACCGCAGTGGCGCTGCCCCCGCTGGCCTGGGCTGCGGCCGGCCTGGCCACGGCGGGCGGCCTGCTGGCCGTCCTGCTCGCCGCCCGCCGGACCCTGCGGCGGCCCGTCGTGGAGGAATGGCGCCGGTCCGGCCGCAAACCCGCCGGGCGCGGCTGGGTGGCGGACGCGGTCCTGGCCACCGCGGCCGTGGCCGGCCTGCTGGATCTGGCTGTCACCGGGCAGATCGGGTCGGCCCGGCACGGTGCCCTGGGCCTGCTCGTCCCGGGATTGCTGGGCCTGGCCATCGCGGTCATCGCCTCGCGGCTGCTGCCGCTAGCCTGCCGGTCGGGCTTCGCCCGGACCGGCACCGGGGGCAGTATCGGCCTGTTCCTCGCGCTCCGGCATGTCGCCCGCCGCCCGGGCGGGACCCGGACCACGATCGTGCTCGCGACCGCGTTCGCCCTCAGCACGTTTGCGGTCACCGCGTGGGCCGTGGACCGCAACAACGAGCACCTCGTCGCCGCGGCCCAGGTCGGCGCGCCAGTCGTGCTCACGGTCGGGGTGCCGGCGGGCAAGAACCTCGGGACCATCGTGGACCACGCCGATCCAGGTGGCCGGATGGCCGCCGCCGTGGACCGTTACGTCAGCCTGTCCAGCGGCAGCGCGGGACTGACCGTGCTGGCCGTGGACCCGCAACGGTTCGCCCGGGTCGCGACGTGGCGTCCAGGATTCACCTCCCGGTCGCCTGCGGAGCTGGCCGGGAAGCTGGCCCCGCGGGCCCCGGCCCCGGTCATCCTCCGCGGCAGCGCGCTGCGTATCACCGTGGACGTCCACACCCTGTCGCCGCCGGGCTCGGTGCTCTCGGCGGACGTCAGCACCGGGGCGTCGCCGGTGATCCTGGGCCCGTTACCTGGCCACGGCGTCTCTACGGTGACCGCGCCGCTGGTCGGCTGCCCGTGCGTGCTCCAGGATCTTGACCTCACCCCGCCGACGCACTTCCTGCTGAGCCCGGTGACCGGGTCGGTCACCATCACGGCGGTGCAGGTGCACGGCGCCGCCGGCTGGGTGCCTGCCGCGGCCGGGCTGCTGTCCACCGCGGCGCGGTGGCGTCCCGGGCACCAGGACAACCCGCCGGACCGGGTGAGGGGATCCGCGGTCGGCCTCGACTGGAAATTCGCCGGGCATCCGCACCAGGGCGCCCTGCTGGTCTCCGCGGACCGGCCCTCCCCGCTCCCCGCGGTGGTGTCCAGCGCGATGCTCAGCCACGGCGAGCAGTTCGCGTCCGGGGTGGGCCTCGACGGCAGCCCGCTCGAATTGCGGGTGATCAGCGCGGCCAGCGTCGTCCCGGGATCCCCGCAAGCCGGGGAGCTCGTGGACCGCAGGTACGCCGAGCTTGCGGCGGGAGAAAACTTCCCGGACGCGAGCCAGCAGGTCTGGCTCGCGGCCGGGGCCCAGGCCAGCATCGAGCCGCGGCTGAAGACAGCCGGGCTGCGGGTGCTGTCGGCGAGCACGACCGCGTCGGTGGCTGCGGGTTTCGCCCGGCAGGGGCCCGCCCTGGCCAGCGTGCTGTTCCTAGCGGACGCGGCGGCCGCGGCGCTGCTGGCTGCGGGGGCAGCCGTGCTCGGCCTGTACGTCTCCGCGCGCCGGCGCCGGTACGAGTATGCGGCGCTCGCGGCGTCCGGGGTCGCCACCGCCACGCTGCGCCGGGCCGTCCTCACCGAGATGGCCATGGTGCTCGGTTTCGGCGTCACCATCGGCATCGGCAGCGGGCTGCTCGCCGCGGTCTTGGCCCTGCGCACGGTGCCTGAGTTCCTGACCACGCCGACGGCCCCGCTGTCCTATGTTCCGGCGGCGGCGCCGCTGGTCGCGCTGCTTGGCGGGGCGGTCGCGCTGCTCGTGGTCCCCGCAGTCACGGCGAGCGTGCTGCTGATCCGTGGGGTCAGCCTGGACCAGCTCCGGGAGACACCGACATGAGCCCCAGGGCGGGCAGCAGCCCGGGCGGCGGCTTCGCGGCGGGCGGCAGCTTCACGGCAGGCACGGGCCACGGCGCAGATCATGGCGGCAACGGCGCGGCCGAACGTGATGCGAACGGCACAGTGCTGGTGCGCTGCGAAGGCCTGGTCCAGGTGTACGGCGACCCTGGCGAGGAGATCACCGCGCTGCGCGGAGTGGATCTCGCCGTGGCCGAGGGAGACACGGTCGCGCTGCTTGGCCCCTCGGGAGCCGGGAAGTCGACGCTGCTGTGGCTGCTGGCCGGCCTGCTGCGGCCCACGGCCGGCGTGGTCGAGGTCTGCGGACGGCGCGTCGGCGACCTGACCGGCCGGTCCGCCGCCGACATGCGGCTGCGGGACGTTGGGGTCGTGCTCCAGAACCCGGGCCGCAACCTGCTGCACAACGAGACCGCCCTGGGAAATGTCCTGTTCGCGCAGGGCCCGACCCGGCGGTCCCGGGCGGTCAAGCGGCGCCGCGCCGCGGGCCTGCTCGACGCGGTGGGGCTGGGCCCGGCCACCCGGCGGACCGCGGGCCGGCTCTCCGGCGGCGAGCAGCAACGCCTCGCCCTCGCGGTCGCCCTGGCCAACGGGCCCCGCCTGCTGCTGGCCGACGAGCCGACCAGCCAGCTCGACCACCAGTCCGCCGCCGCGGTGGTCGACCTGATCCGCGCGGCCAACGAGGACCTCGGCACCACCGTGGTCGTGGTGACCCACGACCCCGACGTCGGCAGCGCGCTCGGCCGGACCGTGACGATCCGCGACGGGCGGGTGGGGGCCGAGGGGCACCAGGGTGAGGACTACCTCGTGGTCTCCCGGGACGGCTCGGTGCAGCTGCCGGATGAGATCCTGCGCAGCTCGCTGCCGCCCGGGTCGCTGGCCCGCGCGGTGGCGACCGCGGAAGGCGTGGAACTGCGGCGGGTCGACCTGGAGCGGGGCTCCCGTGGTGACGGGCCGGACCGGGGACGGGGCTGACATGCTCGACGCGCGCGGTTTGCGGTACATCCGGGACGGCCAGGCGATCCTGTCCGGAGTGGACGTGATGGTGGACCCCGGACAAAGCCTGGCCGTGACCGGCCCGTCCGGGTCCGGCAAGTCCAGCCTGCTCGCCGTGATCGCGGGCCTGGTGCAGCCCGCGGCCGGCGAGGTGTACCTGGACGGCGCGCCGCTCACCCGCTTCGCCGGGCCGTCCAGCGGCGTGGCCCTGGTGCTGCAAGGCTACGGCCTGGTCTCGCTGCTGACCGCCGCGGAGAACATCGAGGTCGCGCTGCGGGCCGCCGGGCGGCCGGCCGCCACGGCCCCGGGGTCGGCCCGCAGCGCCCTGGCCGACCTGGGCCTGGAGGCGCACGCGGACCAGCTGGTCGGGGAGCTGTCCGGCGGCCAGCAGCAGCGGGTCGCCGTGGCCCGGGCGCTGGCCCTCAAGCCCAAGCTGCTGATCGCGGACGAGCCGACCGCCGAGCTCGACCCGGCCGCCCGGGCCGTGGTCCTGGCCCGGATCTTCGATGTGGTCAGCCGCGGCGGCGCCCTGGTGGTGGCGACACACGACCCGGAGGTGGCCGGGCGGTGCGACCGCGTCCTGGATCTGCACGCCGCGTGACTCCCGCCGTTCCGGGTGGGCGGGCACCAGAGGGCGTTAGGGATAGAAAGGGCCGGCCGCGGAATCGGCGGCGCGCAGGTGGGCCTCCGGACCGCCGCCGTGCCGGGATCCGGGACGGGGGCGGATGATAGGGGCATGGACGCTGGGGAGCTGGTCACCGGCGGGCAGGCCGGTTACTCCGGGGTCTGCCCCTTCACCGTGGACAAGCCGGTCATGCGGCAGCGGTGGGAGCGGCTGACGTTCCTGCACTGGGCCTACGACCCGGACGTGGTGCAGCGGCTGCTGCCCGCTGGCCTCACGGTGGACACCTTCGACGGGGTGGCCTGGGTGGGCCTGGTCCCGTTCTTCATGCGCGTGCACACGCCGGGAGACCGGGGCGTCCCCTGGGTCTCCAACTTCTGCGAGACCAACGTGCGCACTTACGCGCGAGACTGCGAGGGCCGGGCCGGCATCTGGTTCCTGTCGCTGGACGCCGCGCGGCTGGGGGCGGTCGCGGTGGCCCGGTCCAGCTACCGGCTGCCCTACTTCTGGTCCTCGATGCGGCTCACCTCGCAGGCCCAGCCCGGCGGAGAGGTGGAGGTCGCGTATTCCTGCCAGCGGCGGGTGCCTGGGCCGCGGACGGCGATCAGCCAGGTCCGGGTCCGCGGCGGCGCGCGTTATCGGCCAGGCGAACTCGGTGACCGGGATCACTTCCTGACCGCCCGGTGGGTGCTGTTCAGCGTGCTGGCCGGACGGCAGTTCTTCGCCCGCGCCGAGCACCCGCCTTGGCCGCTGCATCGCGCGGAGGCCCTGACCGTGGACGACGCCCTGATCAGCGCGGCCGGCCTTCCCGATCCCTGCGGCGAGCCCCTGGTGCACTATTCGCCGGGGGTCGATGTCCGCATCGGCCGGCCGGAGACCTACCGCTACGCCGGCCGGGAGTGCGGGCCAGGACCTGCCGGCCGGGCTAGACCTGCTGCCCGTCCACGGTCAGCTGGACGCGGTCGGGGTAGAAGCACATCAGGCCCGCGACCTGCGCGGCCTCCGGGATCGGCGACTCGTAGCTCCACACCAGGTCGTTGAGGACCTGGCCGCCGACCTCAGCCGACCAGTACGACGCCTCACCCTTGAATGGGCACGTCGTGTGCAGGTCAGTGGCCCGCAGCAGGTCGGTCCGCACATCTTCGCGGGGCAGGTAGTACCGGGTCGGCAAGCCTGTCTCGTCCAGCAGGACCGGCCGGTCGGTCTCGGCGACCTTCTCGCCGCCGATGGTGACGACGACGTGCGCGGTCAACGGGGTCGTGGTGATCGTGTGCCCTTTAGCCATACCGGGTGAACCTCCCGGCGCGGGCATTGATTCCGCCCCGTTTGCTTCTGGCGCTGGCCACCAGTCCCTCGGCCTCGATCGTGTTTGACATCTGTCGTCCCGTCATGAGTCGCTTGGACATGCTCAGCGTCGCCGGCGACGCTGACAGGTCACGGCCACCTCACTGACATGTCGCGGCCAGTCCCCGGGCATACGGCCAGGCCGCTGACAAGGTGAGGTCCGGGCCTGGCTCAGCCCGCAGGCGGGCGCCCCCGGGCCGCAGCGGCTCACTCCGGGGTCAGCCGGACCCGGCCCCGGGCCACGGCGGCTCATTCCGGGGTCAGCCGGACCCAGCCCCGGGCCAGGCGAGCCCTGGGTCAGACGAACTCAGCCCTGGGTCAGCAGGCGGATTGGCTTCTCCTGCTGCCAGGCCGCGATGTCCTCGACCGCGTCCTCGTACCAGTGCCTCATGGTGCGCTCGGTCACGTACCCGAGGTGCGGGGTCAGCACCGTCCGCGGCGCACGCCGGAGCGGGTCATCCACCGGCAGCGGCTCGGTGCCGTACACATCCAGCCCGGCCCCCGCGATCCACCCCTCATTGAGCGCCCGCAGGAGCGCCGCGGCGTCGATGATCGGCCCTCGTGAGGTGTTGATCAGGTAGGCGGTGGGCTTCATGGCGCGCAGTTCGCGTTCGGTGATGAGGCTGCGGGTCCGGTCGGACAGCATCAGGTGGACGCTGACCACGTCGGCCCCGGCGAACAGGTCCGCCTTGCTCTCCGCCCGCACGCCCGCCTCGGCGGCCACGCCGGATCTAGGTTCTGGCTCCAGGCGATCACGTCCATCCCGAACGCCTGGCCGATGCGGGCCATCTGGTGGCCGATGCGACCCAGGCCTACCAGGCCGAGAGTAGTGCCGAGGAGATCGGTGCCCACGGTGTGCTGCCATCCGCCGTCCCGGACCGAGTCCGCCTCCTCGGGCAGGTGCCGGACCAGGGCGAGGATGAGGGCCCAGGTCAGCTCGGCGGTGTTCGAGGTCCGCGGGCCGCCGGTGCCGGACACGACCACGCCCTGCGCGGCGGCCGCCTGCAGGTCGATGGAGGCGTTCTGCATGCCCGTGGTGATCAGCAGCTTCAGGTCGGGCAGCCGGGCGAAGAGTTCGCGGTCGAAGCGGGTCCGTTCCCGCATGGCCACGATCACGGCCGCGCCGTCCAGCGCAGCCACCAACGCCTCTCCGGTCAGGTGCTCGCGGATGGCCACCCACTCCGCCCCGTCCGGCCGTCCCGCCAGCGAATACTGCTCCACTAGCCCCTGATAGTCGTCCAGGGCCACCACCCGCACCGTCACACCGCCTCCAGCCCATCACGATTGGCCTGCCCAGCCTGGCCTGCCCAGCCTGGCCTGCCCAGCCTGGCCTGCCCAGCCTGACGTCCCTGGTAGACGCCTGAAGCAGCCATGACGATATCTGGCCAACCCGAAGCGGGCGCTCGTCTACCCAGTCTCATCTGACACAGGCTGTGGCGCGCAGGCCACAGCGTTTGAGCGGTTCAGGACCCTCCTGCCGGTGCACTCGGTGCCGGAGCGGTGTCGGCGTTCATGCCTGTGACCAGCGCGGCCACGATCCGCCGCACCTGCTGCCGGAGGCCTGGTGCACCGCTCTGGCCGGTAATGATCAAGTGGTGGACCGTACCGAGGAGGGTGAACGCCAGCGTCTCGGTGTCGGCGCCTGATCCAACCCGGCCCAGCTTCTTCTCAGCGTCGAGGTAGGCGGCGAAATACCGCTCGATGTTGCCGAGCCCCCCGCCCGGCCTACGTCGTGCTCCAATGCCGGGCCGAGTTCCGGTTTCGTGGCGACCAAGCTCATCAGTGCCTGGGCGCTCGCGCCGAATACCGCCACCATGGCTTCGGTGAGGTTGCCAGTGATGCTGCCCTGCCCAGCGCGGGCCGGCAGGGCCGCGGCACCTGCCGCGATCGCCTGGAGTCTGCTGGCGACGAACGACGCGAGGAATTCGTCGAGATCGCGGAAGTGCCGGTGCAGCACTCCGTTGGCGACTCCGGCCTCGGCGGTGACAGCCCTAGTGGTCAGGGCCGCCGGGCCGTCCCGGGCTAGCACCCGGTCCGCCGCGGCAAACAACTGCTCGCGGACCTCTGGTATCGCCACACCGCGTGCCATCTGCCTCGTCGTCCTCCGCAATCATCGTCCAGCCGCAACCGTACCGGGACGCGCGGGTTGCAAGTATGGACGCTCGTCCATTACGGTATGGACAGTTGTCCATACTAACGCCGGGAGGATGCTATGGGCGGCAGCGGAAGCGGCGGCCAGACCGCGATGATGGTCGTCTGGGTGATCCTGGTCCTTGTGGCCGTGGGCGGCGGCGCTGGCCTGTACTCGCTGGCGCGGCGGCGCAGGGCGCGGCGGCCATGACCGTCATCGAAGTCCGCGGCCTGGCCAAGCGGTTCGGCTCAGGCCATGTGGTCGACGGCTTGAGCTTCGCGGTGGGGGCTGGCACCGTCACCGGATTCCTGGGGGCGAATGGCGCAGGCAAGACCACGACGCTCCGCATGCTTCTCGGCCTGGTGCGGCCCACCAGCGGACAGGCCACGATATGGGGCAGCCCGTACCGGGAGCTGGGGCCCCGGCGGCGCCGGGTAGGGGCCGTGCTGGAGGCCTCAGGGTTCAACCCCGGCCGCACCGTCGCGGATCACCTGCGGGTCCGCTGCGCCGCGACCGGAACCGCGCGTACCCGGATCGGTGCGGTGCTGGCGGAGGTCGGGATGGGCGAGCTGGCCGGGCGCCGGGCTGGGAGACTGTCGCTCGGGGAACGGCAGCGGCTGGCCCTCGCCGGGGCGCTGCTCGGCGAGCCGGAGGTGCTGATCCTGGACGAACCGGCGAACGGGCTGGATCCGGCCGGCGTGCTGTGGCTGCGCGGTTTCCTGCGCCGTCTCGGTGACGAGGGCCGTACCGTGCTCGTGTCCAGCCACATCCTGGCCGAGGTGGCCCAGTTCGCCGATCACGCCGTTGTCATCGACCGGGGCCATCTCGTCTCGGCCGGGCCGATGACCGAGATGGTCAAGGCCGCGCGGCAGGTGATCGTGGTGCACACCCCGCGCCCGGAGGCGCTGCGCGCTGCGCTGATATCGGAGGGAGCGGCGGTGCAGGCCGCTGGGCCGGGTGGCTGGAAATCAGCGGACTGGGCACCGGACAGGTGGCCACGCTGGCCGCGGCGCTGGGCATCCCGATCTCGAGATGACCGCGGACGCGGGCAGCCTGGAGGAGGCCTTCCTGCGGCTGACCGCCGCGGAAAGGAGGCCGGGATGACCGAGGCACTCACGCGGAGTTCCTGAAGTTGCGTACCACCCGGGTGGTGGCCGGAATGACGGGCCTCGCCGTCGCGCTGACCGCACTGATCGCGGTACTGGAGGCGGTCACCGCCGGCACCGGGAAGGGAATGGCCATCCCGTCGCTGGCCACTGACGGCGGTCTGCGGGACAACCTGGCTGGCACAGGGTTCGCGCTGCTCGTCGCCGCCCTGCTCGGCGTCGTGAGCGCAGCAGCGAGTTTCGGCTCAAAACCGCTACCGACACCTACCTCGACCAGCCAGGCCGCGGCCGGGTGCTGGCGGCAAAGGCTATAGCTGCGGCGGTCGCCGGCGCGGTGCTCGGGATCGCCGCCGCGGCTGCGGCCGCCGGGACCGCGCTCGGCTTCGCCGCCTCCCGGGGCTACGCGCTCGCGCTCCCCGATCCCACCATCGCCCGCTACGCCTTCGGCACCGTCTTGGCTCGGCCCTGCTGGCCGCGGGCGGCGTGGGTGCCGGATCGCTGATCCGTCACCAGACAGGCGCGATCATCGCGGTGGTCGCCTGGGGGCTGGTGGTCGAACTGGTCGTGGGCGCGACAGTGACCACGGTTGGCAGCGACCTGCCCTATACCGCGGCGGCCATGATGGCCGGGGACAGCAACGGCGGCGGCATGCCACAGATCCCGCGCGGCGTGGCAGCGCTGCCGTACCCGGCCGCGAACACCGTGCTGACGGCCGTCGCCGTGGTGCTCGCCATCGTCGCCGCGCGCACCACCGTCCGCCGCGACATCACTGAGCAGTGCGCGCCGCCCGGCGCCACTTCATCTCCCGCCTGCGTGCCAACTCGCCTGGCCTGCCCGTTATCGGGGTGCTGACCTCGCCAGGGCGGCGTGTGCTGGCACCGGGAATCAGCGGGTTCATGCCTGTCAATCGCCAGTAGTAGACCACCCACGGCGTGTATGGTCGGAAACCGCTGCTATAGCGACAGATTCTGCACACAAACCCATCCAGGCAGTCATGATCGGCCGCCGATCGCAGAGACCGCCCCGAAGCCGATGGCGTCGCAGCAGGTCACAGCCGGTGCATTGGCTGATGCCCGCGGGGGTGCGCATCCACTGGCGGAAAATGACCACAATCGGCACCTCTCGCCCAGTCCTTTCACGGCTGCAAAGGCGGCGCAGGGAAGTCGGTCGAGTCAGTTAGGCCTGCTCATGGGTCAGGTCGACGATGCAGAACTGGTTGCCGTCGGGACCTTCCAGCACAATGAAGTCCGGATCGTCCGGGTAGCTGTCCCAGTCCGCCCCGCCTGGCGCCCAGCGACACCAGCCTGGCAGCTTCGGCCTCCTGTTCGTCTGCATCGGCGACATGCAGGTCAATGTGCAGGCGCGGGTGACCTTCCGGCGGCGTCTGGCTGAGCTGGAGTGCGATCGCCATTCCGGCCCCGTTCGGTGGCACAAGCACCTTTGCCCATCCACCGAATCCATCCTCGCGCAATTTGTACCCCAGCGCCGCTGACCAGAATTCCGCGGTCCGCTGCACGTCGGTGACTCCGAGCACCACCACGCCGAACCTCGGCACGGGCCCGAACTTACCGAGCACCGCTGAGTGGAGACGCTGAGCCCGCCCGCGCGTGTCGCTGGCACACCCGGTCCGGCCCCCCTTGTCTGGCGGATCATTCCACGTCCAATTCAAGGCTGCTCTGTGGGGACTTGGTGTCGAACCAGACGGATTTCCCGATGGCGTGGTGTCGTACTGCAGCAACAGGCGGACCGCCAACCAGTGGAACCATGACGAGGTCCCACGCAGCGCATCCCGTGCCTGGGAAACGACGGCTCTTACTGAGACGCGGCGTCCGGGCGACTCCGTGCGCGCCGCCCGGCACCACCCCTACCCGTTCCGTTCCTGCTCGTCCCGTATTGATTCGGCTGCAGCTTCCGCAAGTGTGCGGTAATCGTCTATGGATATATCCCCGCGATGGTAGGCCGCAGCCACTTCATCGAAGGATCCTGGGACAAGCGGATCGGGATCGGCCGCAGCGGCCGCTGCTCGCTCGAGGTAGTTCTTTGGCTTGGGTCCGCGAGTTGAGGGCCACGATCTTTCGCGGAACCGCTGAGCAACTTCGCTTACGCTGATCGAGCCTCGCTTCAAGGCTTCGATCAGTTCAGTCACCTCAGTGCTCACAGCCCTTGCTCCTTTTGTTTACTCAACTCGGCCTCTTCGGCCTTACTTCGATCAACCAGCGTGGCCGAGCAGCCATCCACTGAGTTGTCTTTGATCTCCCAATCATTGACGATTGCTTTTATGCCTTCAAAAGTCTTCCTATTGCCGCTACCCCATTCTTTATCGGTTTGGTGGAGTATCACTTCGGGCGGGA
Source organism: uncultured Actinomycetes bacterium (assembly GCA_963770545.1). Classification (GTDB taxonomy): domain Bacteria; phylum Actinomycetota; class Actinomycetes; order Streptosporangiales; family Streptosporangiaceae; genus RYN-230. Next base: position 91,927 of record CAVYQF010000036.1, read on the forward strand.
TCAGCCTGCCGCCAAAGCCTTCCCCTGAAAACCACTTGTCCTGGTCTTCCCAGTATCTTAACTCGGTCCTCCGAAGGCTCGTCTCGATAGGGATTTGAACAAAGAGCGCGTCAACCTTGGTATAGCCTGCTTCTCTTAAATCCGCGATTCGCTGCTCAGTCTTCGTCTGGTCGGACATTGTTATGTCCCATATCAAATTCTTGCCGTCTGCCTGAGCGCGTATGGCTAGTTGACGGGCAAGGTACGACGATTCTTCGTGTACGAGCTCTGACGCCTCCATCGGGGACAGTCCCTCCACTTCGGGTATCATCCCATGGCGGGCCATTTCCTCTTTGAGGCTGTCTGGATTGATTGTTAAGTACTTCGACCTGTCAATCTCCGGGTGGTTTGCCAAGACAGTAGTTTTTCCTGCTCCACTTAGACCGCCCGCGATTATGGCTTCGTGATCGCAAGGAACATCGGCCGCGCCCGAGTAAATTTCATCCAGAAGCGCTTGATGAAGAACGGTTCGTTCGCTTGACCAGATCTCACCCTTGGGATCAATTGTATGCAGTTCGTCAGAGGAGAATCCTTCGTTGTCAGCCTTGTCGAGACGTGCAAAGACGTCGGCGATGTGCTCAGCACGCTCCTGTTCAGTGTGTGGGCGGACAACCGCAACCGCCTCGTAATCGGGCTTGACGGAATCGTCATGGTGGCTTCCTGGGGCGAGGTCGAGCGCATTCTCGTTTTGTCCATTAGAGTCCCCATTTAATTTTGGTTCGTCTGTCAAAGCTTGACTTTGCGTCTGGCGCCCTGGGATGTCTAAAGCTGGTTCGGCGTGTTCTTGGCGGCTTCGGGGTTCGGCGGTCTCGCTGGCTTCGGCCGGGTCGGGTGGCGGGTCGGCTGTGTCGGAGCCTTCGGGGGAGTCGTCGGAGCCTTTGGAGGGGTAATCGGCGGGTTCGGGGGACTCATTGGCCTGAACGGCGTTGTCTGTTGATTCGGGCTTATCTGTTGCTGGGAGATCCTCCTTCGGCTGGGAGGTCTCGGGTAGGGGAGGAGTATCTGGTGCGGCGGGCTCGGTCAATCGGGGGGTCTCGGTGGCACGCTCACGGTCGTCGTCTCCACCGTCGGGGAGCATGTCAACGTTCATGCCTCACCTTCCGACTCCAGAAGCGGTGATGCCCGTGCTGCCCCGCAGATAGTCCAGGGGCCAGCGGCAGTCGTGGAGTTGGGTGAGCGCCTCGGACAGGCGCTGCTCCCAGTCCTCGTCCCCAGACTTGGCACCGACGACTGTCTCCACAGTGGCTGGCCGCACGGTCCCGAACGCGATCCGCCGGACATCAGCCGGATCGCGCTGGTCTGCGTCGTACCAGCGCTGAACCACGCCGATCTGGCTGGCGCAGGTCTCGCCGGAGATGGACCGGCCGGCGCTGGCTTCCCATTCGGCGGTCTGCGGATGCCGGCCGGATCCCGGGGTCTTCCGGTCCAGGGTTTTCAGGTCATCCAGGATGAGGGCCCACCGAAAAGCGGGGGCCAGCCACTGCGGTTCGGGAAACTCACACTCCCGTCCGCCGTCCGCGATCCAGCGGCGCAGGGCCGCCGCCACGTGAGACGCCAAGGCGTCCGCGCTGACCCGTGTGGAGAACGTGCTGGCTCTGGCGGCTACCGCCGCGTCCACGGCATGCGACACGGCGCAGTCCCGGACACGTACGTCGGCGGACAAGGCCGCGACCCGGTGAGCGAGTTCGCTGCCGGTGACGGGAGTCGGCATGAGCCATCCGGTCAGGTGGGCCAGTACCGCCACCTCGGCCCAGAGGACCAGGCCAGGCTCGGCGATGAGAGTCCGTTGGGCGGCCCGCATGTCCCGCAGCGTGCAGGGGGTGGCCCGGCAGTCCGGCCCGCAGGTGCCCGACCGCGGCGACACGATGCCGGCCGGGGACGCGGTGACCGCCGCGGCGGTGGCTTCCCGGGCGGTACCGTCCGGCATCGCCGCGAGCACGGGGTAGTCCATCCCGTCGCTGAAGACCGCGGCCTGGCCGGGCGGCAGGGTGACTAGGTACCTGGACTGGGAGTCCGTCATGTTCATGGTCGCCCCGACCATCTCGCGGTCGTCGGCCGCGGGGAGCCGGTGCACGATCTTGACGGCGGTGTTCTTGACCGCGTCGGGGATGATCTTGGCGGGGATCTGCTCCGCGATGATCAGGCCCTCGCCGTACGCGCGGATCTCGGCGAGTAGGCCGGCGAACATTTCCACCGCGTGCGCGGTGGCCCCGGTCCCACTGCGGTGGTCTTCCGGCCGGCGCAGCAGCCGGTGGGCTTCCTCGAACACCGACAGGTGGCGCAACGCAGGGTTGGTGGCCGCGCCGCTAGCCCGGGCTTGCAGCCGCAGGTGCTCGGTCAGCTGAATCAGCACGGTGCCCATCAGGAACGCCTTGTCCCGGTCGTCACCGACGTCCTCGATCTCGAACACGACGTTGCGGGCCATCAGCTTCCCGAAGTCGATCGGGTGACCGCCCTCGAAGAACCGGCCCGTGGTGCCCAGGCGCAGGCTCGAGACCCGGACCGTGATGAACCCCCGCACGTTGTCGGTGATCTCGCGGCCGTAGCCGATTTCAGACACGATCCGCTCGGCGGCTGCCTGCAGGTCACCCAGGGTCGGGTACCGGGGCTGGACGCCCGGCGTAACCGGCTCGCCCAGCGCCAGGTCCCAGCCCGCCTCTTCGTAGACCCGGGTGACCGCGGCGGACAGGACCTGCGGGAATGGCTCGTCGGCCGCGAACGAGGCCAGGAACAGCGCCCGGACCAGGTCGGCGTGGGTCTGCAGCGGGAAGCGCCGGCCCGCTGCGTCGACGGCCGGGGCCAGGGGGTTGATCCCGGCGGCGATCTGGTCCGCTTCACCGGGACGGATGCGCACCACCCCGCGAGCCGTCCCGTTCAGCCGGACGCTCATCAGCCGGTACTCGGCTTTGGCTGGCTCGACGACCAGCCAGGGCAGGCCGGCTCCAGACGCCCCCTCCAGCAACGCCCGCACGGTCTGCGATTTCCCCGCTCCCGTCGCGCCGCAGACGAAGACGTGCCGGTTCAGCGAGGCCGTTGGGAGCGACAGGTTCCCGGCCGGTACGCCGTTACGGTCCAGTACCTGGCCCAGGGGCAGCGGCGCCGCCCGGTTCTCGTCTCTAGGCGGGGGCTCGGGGGTCACGTCGAATTCAGGCCGCAACGCCAGCCGCACGCCGGGGACCTCGACCTCGGGCACCCGCGCCAACGTGGCCAGCAACAGGGTGCTCGCGTGGAAGGGGAAGGCCGCTGAGGAATCCGTCCGTGACGGAGCAAGGACATCAGGCTGCGTGCCGAGGAGTTCTGGGAGTGGTTCCGTTAGGGAAATTGAAGGGGTAAGCGCGTACGGAAGGCCGTGCAGGTCCGCGGAAGCGCAGAACAGGCCGGCGACGCGGGCGGCGGCGGCGGGATCGGGCGCGCCGGCCAGTATGTGCAGCTGCCACAGGCCCGAGGACAGGGCCTGGCGTAATTCGGTGTGGCGTTGTTCGAGGCGGTGCGCCTGGACCGCCTTTTCCGGGTCGCGCTCGGCCATGGCCGACGCCAGCCGCTGCCTGTCGGCCACCTGGGCGGCGTAGTCTGCGATCTCCGAGCGGGCGAGGGGGTCGGCGAGGATCAGCCAGCCGAAGGGCCCATCCCAGGCGGCCAGTAGGCACTCCTCCAGCGAAGCGCGATCCAGTTGGAGGTTGGGGCCTTCCTCGGCCAGGAGGCCGTCGGCGATCCCGCTGATCCGGGTCCAGCAGGGCAGGGCGTTCATCGCGGCGGCCATGCCTCCGGGCGCGATGACCTGGCCTAATGCCCCGGCTGGTAAGGCCAGCGAGATTTCGTGGCCTGGGCCGGGCCGTGGGCTGCCGCGGAGGGCTGAGCCGGCCAGCAGGACGTCCACCGGGCCGCCGGACGCGACGCGGACCCAGCCGATGGCGACGGGGCCCGCATCTGTCTGCCGGCTGATCCCCGCGTGGTAGGCAGAGGCCAGCGCCGCGGCGCGTTGTGGGCGTCCGGTGTCACGGTCCGCGGGATGGGACGGATCGGCGGCGGCGTCCTGCGGGTGACGGGGGATCCGGGTCACGCGGCACGCGTCGAGGTCAGACAGTCGCTGCCACGCCGTTCCCGTCATCGATGTCCCCAGGCTCCGTCGGCTGAGTGCCTTGAACCTCAGGGTAATCAGGCGGTGCACAATTTGTGTGCGGACGTTCGTGATTCGTAGCATTTCCCTCACTTGGCGTCGCTGGCTGGGGGGTTGCGGACGGCCGGGAAAGCTCCGGGATTACCCGCGCGGTGACGGGGTGAGCGCCGCGCGGAGTTCGCTGATGTCTGCGGTGATGACGAGCCAGGGAGTGCCGGTTGTACCGGGCTTGGCGCGGGCGACGTACCGACGGGCGCGACCTGGATAGCACTCAATGCCAAGGAAGTGGTCTGGGCATTGCCCGGCGAGGGTGGCTAACTCGCGGTGTGCCCGCTGTTCGGCAAGGAGGACGGCCTGCGGATGCTCTAGGGCGGCCCTCGTGATTTCGGTGAGGGCTGTTGGTGGAGCGGGTTCCTGCTCCTGGTCGCTGATGGTGCGGGGGGCGGCTGGGTCGTTGCGTGTCATGTCGGCGTGCTCCGAGTGGCTGGATGGCCGTGATGAGACGCGTATCAGTATAGCTCTATAAGAGCTCTATAAGAGCACTACGAAAGCTCTCTGATTGATATACGCAGGTCAGGGGTAGCTACTGTCACGTGGGTGAGCGACATAGCCGCGCCGGGTGGAGGTCAGGAGGAACTCGCCTATGTCCGCGTCGCTAAGGACATCGCGGCTCGGATTGCCTCAGGAGAACTGGCTTCAGGCACTCGGTTGCGCGCTGAGCGGGACCTGGCTGCTCACTACGGCGTCTCCTACGGGACAGTGCGCCGCGCCATGAAAGAACTCCGCGACCAGGGTCTGATCGCCACGATCCATGGACGCGGAACCTTCGTGAACAACCCGTCTTAGACACCTGATCCCGGGGGACGGCGCGGCGCGCGGTGGCCCTGCTCCGGGTAGAGGGAGCGGTGGCCGTGCTCCGTGAAGAGGGATTGGTGCCGACCATCCCCCAGCGCGGCAGCTACGTCGCTCAGAGAGCATGATCGCGTTACCGTGGTGGATTTGGCCCCGCCCGCGGGGCAAAAGCTACCACGCTAACGCGTCGCTGCGGAGTCCCCGGCGGAGTTCTCCGTGGGTCAGCGGCGCAGACCCCCCGCCGCGCAGACCCCCCGCGGCGCCGACCCCCCGCGGCGCCGACGGCGCAGACCCCTCAGCGGAGTCAGCGGCGCAGACCCCCCGCGGAGCCAGCGGCTGAGTCCCCACGAGAGACCCCGGTCCCGTCTATAGCGGAGTCCCCGGCCGGGTAAGCAGCCGAGCCAGCATCCAACCCCGCCGCAGAGCCCCCGGACCCAGAGCCCCGCAACGGGACCTCGCAGAGGGCGTCCAGGTACGTCTTGGCCCAGTACGCCACGTCATGCTCCAAAACCCTGCGCCGCATCGACCGCATCCGCCGCCGGGCTTCAGCGGGGGAGACGGTCGCGGCCCGGACGATGGCGTCCTTCAGCCCCTCGATGTCGTGCGGGTTGACGATGAACGCGCCGCTCAGCTCGTCCGCCGCGCCGGTGAACTCGCTCAGCACCAGCGCGCCGGTGTCGTCGTAGCGGCAGGCCACGTACTCCTTGGCGACGAGGTTCATCCCGTCCCGCAGCGGGGTGACCAGCATCACGTCAGCCGCCAGGTACAGCGCGGCCATTTCTTCCCGGGGGTAAGACTGGTGCAGGTAGTTGATGGGGGCGACGCCTACCTCACCATGCTCCCCATTGATCCGGCCGACCGTGACCTCGACGGCGTCCCGCAGCTGGCGGTACTCCTCCACTCGCTCCCGGCTCGGGCTGGCCACCTGGACCAGCACCGCACCAGGCGGTCCGAGCCGGCCCTCGTCGAGGATCTCGCCGTAGGCCTTGAGCCGGTGCAGGATGCCCTTGGTGTAGTCCAGCCGGTCGATGCCCAGCAGCACGATGTCCGGTTTGCCCAGGGCCTCGCGGATCTCCTGGGCCCGGGCTCGCACATCCGGCTCCCGGGCGATCTTCTCGAATCCGCGCGTGTCGATCGAGATGGGGAACGCCGCGGCGCGGACGTCACGCCCGCTCTGGAAGTGATGCTGCGCCACCCGCTGGCGCCGGATGCTTCGCCCGGTGGTCTGCGTGGTCGAGTCGTCGAACTCGGCGTCCGGGACCCGGATCAGCGAACCTCGGGTGGCCAGTCCCGCTGCCCGGCGGCAGGCGCGCAAAAAGTTGGTGGCGTCACTCTGCCGCTGGAATCCCAGCAGGTCCGCGCCGAGCAGCCCACGGACGATCTGCCGCCGCCAGGGCAGCTGGGCGAAGATCTCGTAACCGGGGAACGGGATGTGGGTGAAGTGGCCGATGCGGACGTCGGTCCGCAGTTCGCGCACCATCCCGGGCACGAGCTGGAGCTGGTAGTCGTGCACCCATACGGTCGCGCCGCGGGCGGCCTGGGCCACGACGACCTCCGCATAGCGCCGGTTCACCCGGACATACGCGTCCCACCACTCACGGTGGAACTCGGGTTGGGCGATGACGTCGTGATAGAGGGGCCACAGCGTGGCGTTACAGAAGCCTTCGTAATACTCGGCGACCTCTTCTTCCGACAAGCCCACGCTGACCAGGTGCATCCCGTTGGTGTCGAACGGCTCCGGCGCGTCGCCCGCCGTGCCCGGCCAGCCCACCCAGGCTCCACCGGCGGAACGCATCACCGGTTCGAGCGCGGTCACCAGGCCACCGGGGCTGGGCCGCCACTCGGTTTCGCCGTCCGGTCCCTCGGTCCGGTCCACCGGCAGTCGGCTGGCCGCAACCACGAAGTTGTACTCGCCGTAAGCAGCCGTGGTCTCATCCTCCCTGTCGCTGGGCTCATACTGTCCTCGGCCAGGCCGGGGCCGGCCCAGGCGGGCGCTCGTTACCGGCCAGCAGTTCCCCCGGCTGGCCCCGCGAAACAAGCCTATCCCGTGCGTCAGTTGCGGCATTGCTACCGCTGACGGTACTTCTATACCCACTAACGAAGGGCGGGGTCCCTCTCCCCGAGCGGACCGCCCTGAGCCGCCGCGGGACTGCCGTCCACTCCTGGAGCGGTCCCACTGGTCGGCGGCGGGCCCGCGTGGTTCAAACCCGCGGGGGGCTGCGGCCCAGTGGGAGTCTCCTGGCCGCTGTTACGGGGCGCCCGGTTCCGGGGCAGGAAGTTGAGCAGCACGGCGAGCAGGATGATGCCGCCGAGCAAGGCCAGCCCGGCCCACCAGCTGTTGCGCAGCCACGGCAGGACATCGCGCGGGACCCACCCGGCCGTGCTGCTCCCCTTCTTGCCCCACAGTTCGGCGCGCACCCAGGGGACGGTGAGCACCCCCACGGCCGCCACCGCGGTGAAGCCGATGAGCGCGCCGAGCAGGCCCCGGTGGATACCCCAGGCCCCGAGGGCGATCAGGTACAGGCCCACCAGGGCGACGACCGTGCCGGTCAGGCCGATGATCAACGCTCCCTGAGTGGCCATGACGATCCCGACGATGGCAAGTCCCAGGCCGACCAGCAGGACGTTGCGGCTGCTCCCGCCGACGGCCTTAGTGGCCTGATAACCGGTCCGGGTCACGGCCCGGGCACTGGTCAGGATGGGCCGGATCGATTTCGGCACTTCCGGGGCAACGGTAAGAGCGGCGGTAGCCACCGCGCCGGCCTTGGTGGCGGTCTCGAGGAAGACCGGGGTGCGCTCTTCCCCGGCCAGGGTCTCCTCACGCACGGGGCAGGTCGGCAGCAGGGCGGCGAGGTCCTTGGCGCTTCCCGTGTCCTTCACGCCGCGCACGCGGGTGACCCACGGGTCCGGCGACTTGCCCGTCAACTTGGCCGTGTGCCCGTCATTGGGCGCCATGCACTCCGCAACGGTAGGCAGTTCATTGGCAGCAATGCGCTCCTGCCAGGCCTGGGCCAGGAACAAGGCAGAGCTGGGCAGGCTGACCGGAATCGCGGCGTTGGGGTCGCCGAGGAAGTCGAGGTCCTTCTCCAGGCAGTCACCGGGCAGGCCCGCGGGCAGCCCGAGGGCCTCGCGCAGCACGGTCGCGAAGTTTCTGGCCCGCTCGGCGCGTGGCCAGTCGTAGCGGTTCTCGATCACGGCCAGGATGCGCCGTGGGTCCAGCAGGATGTGCACCAGCCAGCCGCTGCCGTCCAGGCGTCCCCACATCCAGTCGTAGGCGCGCCAGGAATTCTTGTAGAAGGCGGCGAAGTGGTGCAGTTCCACCCCGCGCAGCTTGGTTACCCGGTCCTGGTTTGGCGACAGCAGCGTCCGGGTGTTGGCGCTGACCTGAATGAACTCCACCGGCTGGTCGATCACCGGCTGAGCGGGCTGCAGGGCCCGCTCGGTGACCGTGAGGTTGAGCAGCAGGTCTATCATCGCCGCCGGATCGCTGGCCAACCCCAGGTAATCACGGTAGGTCGCCAGCCCCTGGGCGGCTTCCCGGCGTGATTTCCGGCCGTCAGCGATGGTCAGAGGGGCGAGGTCGCGGAGCAGATCGATGGCTGCCACCGCGAGTTCCTGCCAGGCATTGGCGAGCGAGGCCGAGCGGTCAGTCCCGATGAGCAGAACCCGGCGCTTCTGATCAGCCAGCGCCAGGACGAGTGTGGTGAGGCTGGCCGGAGGCCGGCCTGCCGCCGGTTCCGCGCCCTCACGCACGGTGCGGGCCACGTCCAGGTCATCGTCGTCTCCGGAAGGCAGACCCTCCAGGGCGGCGGTGATGGCAGCGTGATGGCGGTCGAGCATCTGCCGCTGGCCGGGGTCAGTAGCCCGCTGATAACCCAGCCGGATCAGGTGCTTCAGCGTACCGTGAGCCCCGCGCACCGCGGGAAGACCGAAACGGGCCGCCCGGCCGACCGGGTCGGGGGCGAAGTCCTCCCAGGCGGCCGAGGCCGCCCCCTCGTCCCGGAGCATGTCGCCCGGCGTCTGGTCCTGGTCTGCCACTCCCGCCGCTCCCGTCGGGCCCGGGGCCGGTCCGGCGCCCAGCGCGGCCGGATTCCACCCCGCGCCCAGGATCGTCGTCATCGCCGTGGTCAGCCGTTCCTGTTCCGGGGTGGTCGCGGAGAGGCTGGCGGGCAGGAGAGCCGTGTCCCAGCCCTCCGGCAGGCGCTCCAGGGCCGAGACCGCGCGCATGACCTCGGCGAGCAGCGGCTGGGCCAGGCCCCGGCCCTGCTGGATCTGGTAGTCAACCAGCAGGGTGGGGGTGACCAGGCGGCCCGGAGACAGGCGGGCCCCCATGCCTGCGAGGGCCCGGCGCAGATCGCTCGCGGCGGTGAGCTGGTCATTGTGGTCCCGGATCAGCTGCAGCTCACTGGCGACAGACTGGCTCAGCTGGGCGTCCAGGTCCATCTTGAGCGCCTGGACCAGGGTCGGCGGTTTCGCCCACTGGTCCGCGGGCGGCGACTGCCCGGCGTTGGCCGTCACCCCGCCATCGGGAACCACGAACGCCAGGACCCGGCGGACCTCCCGGGCGGCCCGGCGGCTGAACACGGTGGACAGCAGCGGGGCGATCGGCCGGTTCGCGAGCAGGCCGCCGTCCGCGACCCAGTGGCTGCGGGTCATGTTGGCAAAACCGGCCATGTCGGGCCGGGGCGGGACACCCTTCACTCCGGTGACCTTCTGGTGGACCGGGACAAACGAGGGCTCAAACGCCCCCGGGAACGAGGCACTACACCGCGCCGCCAGGGCCAGGGCGTCCAGGGACGACCGGTCCGCAGGATCAGGCGCGAGATCGTTCTGGTGGAACGTGAAGAGGCCATGGTGGTCCACATCGGGCACCACGGTTCCGTAGTCGTCGGTGAACCGGCTCGTCTCCCCGGACATCATCGTCGTGGTGATGAACACGGTGGTGTCGGGCGGAGTGACCGGAGCGAACGGTTCCCCCGTCTTCGGGCGCCCGGCCCAGAATTCCTCGATCCCCTGGGCCAGCTGGGTGAACAGCACTTTGTCGCCCTGCATGAGGGACGGGGGGTTGCGTTCCCCGGGATCTCGCAGGAGCAGGTCCATCGAGCCGGTCCTGAGCCATAGGTCACGCAGCAGGGCCAGATCGGATCCCGCCGCGCTGGACAGCCCGAGAAGCGCGGCGTTGACCCCGCCGGCGCTGGTCCCCGCGAGCACGTCCACCGTGACGGTGATGTCGAGGCAGTCCAGGAGTCCCCGGTACAGATTGCGTACCTGCGCGTCCCAGTCCGCTGGAGAGGCTGGTCCGCGTCTGGGACCGGTCCCGGCCTCAGCAGGGGTCCCCGCTCCGGCGGGCGGGCCGGAGTCGCGCTGAAGCGACCGGCTCGCCTGCTGGAGCAGGTTGATTTCCCGCGCCACCCCGCCCATCCAGACCGCCAGACTCACCCCGCCGGACATGGCGACGGCGAACCGCACGTCCTGGGTGGTGCCCAGGTCGGCGTCTACCGGGTCTGAGGCGACTAGGTCCGGAGCGGCTGGGTCAAGGGCGCCTGTGTCCGCAGCGGCTGTATCCGGAGCGGCTGTGTCCGGAGCGGCTGGGCCTGGGGCGCCTGTGTCCGGGGCGCCTGTGTCCGGGGCAGCTGGGCCTGGGGCGCCTGTGTCCGGGGCGCCTGTGTCCGGGGCAGCTGGGCCTGGGGCGACCGCGCCCGGACCCGGAGCGCCCGGGTCCGGGGCGAGGTCCTGCGGCTGCGACACAGCAGGGCCGTTAGGTTGGGCCCCCTTGGGATCTAGCGGTTCGGCTGGCACGACATCCCCCCGTCATTGGCATGAGATTCGCCCGCGATCGCGGCGCGGGTCAGGTGACCTCCCGGAGGGTCGCATGGGTCTCCCGCGCGGCAGCTACGGTGCTCGTCTTGGCGATGTCTGCTCCGCCCCCGGCGAGCGTGACGCGCGAAGTCCGCGCGGCCCGGCCGAGGGAACTGGCCACCGCAGCAGCCTCACGCTCCCGGCCCACAGGTACCGCTAAAGCCATTCCCATGCCAACCCCCGGAATGAGTATGGATCGCATTGGCGTTTTGCGCTATCTGACCACAGGCCGGATATCGGTATCCGGGTCCCGGATGGGTGCCAGCGGGGTTAGGTCATGGGATGGCCACCAGGGTGGAGACCTCGTGATGCGGATCCGGGTCTTAGCCGGACAGGCTGCTCATTCCCGCCCGGACGCGTTCCGCCGTGGTGTCGAGTTCCCCGCGCGCGGGGGTGCGGGGCCTGGCCTTGAGCCGGAAGCCATCACCCGGGGTGCGCGGGATCACGTGCAGGTGGACATGGAAGACCTCCTGCCCGGCGGCCACCCCGTCGGCCAGGAAGAAGTTGACGCCCTCGCAGGGCACCGCGCTGTTCCGCAACGCCCGGGCCAGCCGGTGAGCCACGGCGAACACGAGGGTGCCAGTGTCCTCGTCGAGGACTTCGAGGCTGGCCGCGTGCACCCGGGGAACGACCAGCAGGTGCCCGGAGGTCAGCGGCCGGACATCCATGAACGCGACCGTCTGATCGTCTTCGTAGACCTGGCTGGCCGGCAACTGCCCGGCGATGATGCCGCAGAACACGCACGAGTCCGCCGGGGTAGAGGTCATCCCGCTATTGTGCCGGACCAGCGACGTGAGCCGTGGTCAGGCAGCCCGGGATCAGAACCGGCCCGGCCCAGGCAGTCAGGGATGAGGTCGTCAGGTGAATGGACGGGCGGTCCTGGTGACCGGGGCCAGCCGGGGCATCGGAGCGGCCGTGGCGCACGCGTTCGCGGGCCAGGGTGACCGGGTCGCCGTGCACTACGGCAGCTCGGCCGGGCCGGCCGCCGGGGTGCTGGCCGCCCTGCCCGGCGATGGCCACATCATGGTCCAGGCCGACCTGGCCGACCCGGACGCGGTGCGCGGCCTGGTGGATCAGGCCGCGAAGGCACTGGGCGGCCTCGACGTGCTGGTCAACAACGCGGGTGTCTACGCCGCGCAGCCGGTCACCGAGGGAACGTACGAGGAGTGGCAGGCGGCCTGGCAGCACACCCTGACGGTGAACCTCACCGGCGCCGCCAACGCGATCTGGTGCGCGGTCCGGCACATGATCGCCGGGGGCGGCGGGCGGATCATCAACGTCTCCTCCCGCGGCGCCTTCCGCGGTGAGCCGGAGCATCCTGCCTACGCGGCCAGCAAGGCCGGGCTGAACGCGCTCGGCCAGTCGCTGGCCCGCGCGCTGGGCTCGCACGGCATCGCGGTCGCCACCGTGGCCCCAGGGTTCGTGGACACGGACATGGCGGCCAGCGTCCTGGCCGGGCCGGATGGCGACGAGATCCGCGGGCAGAGTCCGTTCGGCCGGGTGGCCAGTACCGCGGAGGTCGCGGCCGCCGTGCTGTACCTGGCGTCTGCGCAGGCTGAGTGGGCGAGCGGGACGATCCTCGACCTCAACGGCGCGTCGTACCTGAGGACGTAGCGGCCGCTCCCGGTTCGGCGATGTCGCCGCGCGCCGCAGTTCGTCATGGTCATAGACGTAAAACACCAGGGTCCGCGAGGTCAAAAGCACGGTCGCCGGCCAGCGGCGGCGCATTGATGTCGACGACCCCGGTAATCGTGGACCCATCACTGAGCAGATTCAGAACATGAAAATCGAAATGTGTGAAATCAACGCCGGACGGGATAGTGGGCCGCAACTCGCGCCGATCCTGCGCACAGCGGCCAGCAACTCCCGGGTATCCGGTCTGGCCGCCATCGTGGAATGCAGGCAATAGCCGTCCCCGCCGGCCAGAAGGGCCGTGGTGATCAGATGCCGCCGCCCAGCTGGCCGAGGGCCCGGACCCTGGGTGCCGGGTAGCCGCGAGCGCGCAGCCTCGCGCCCGGCGGGCTCAGGGTTTGCGTCCGGCACCACACCAGATTGGCACCTCCGGCGGCCCCGGCTCGTCCGGATCGGGCCGCCACTGGGGTGGCTGGACCACGCCGGGTTCCAGCAGCTCAAGCCCATCGAAGAAGCAGCTCGTCTGGTCACGATCGCGCAGTGTGGCGCGCGGCCCGCGCAGCCGCTGGTTCATCCGCCGGGTCATCTCCCTCACCGGATCTGGCCGCACGTCGCTGGCCGGGTGGGATACGACCAGGTAGCTGCCTTCCGCCAACCCCCCGAGCAGCGAGGTGACCACCTCATGCGGGCCGTCCTCATCCGGGATGAGGTGCAGCACGAGCAGCAGCAGCAGGGCGACCGGGCGGTTCAGGTCGAGCGTCCGCGCGGCAGCCTTGAGGATGATCGCCGGGTCCCGCAGATCGGCGTCGACGTAGTCGCAGTGGCCGTCTGGGCCGCTGGTCAGCAGGGCGCGGGCGTGCGCCAGCACGATCGGGTCGTTGTCCACGTACACGACGCGGGCCGCCGGGTCGATTGACTGCGCGATCTCGTGGGTGTTCCGGTCGGCTGGCAGCCCGGTGCCGATGTCCAGGAACTGCGCCACCCCGTGCTCACGGGCCAGGACACTGACCGCGCGGGCCAGGAACGCCCGGTTGGCCTGGGCGTCCCCGACGATCCCGGGATTAGCCCCGATCGCTTCCTCCGCGGCGTCCCGGTCGGAGGCGAAGTTATCCTTTCCGCCCAGCCAATAGTCGTACACCCGGGCCGAATGGGCGCGGCGGACATCTACCTGGACGGCCTTAGCACGGGCTGAAGCCGATCTTTGCAGCCATTCGCCTGCCACCACTGACCCCAGGAACGTGTCGTTGCTTCCTGAAGCGCAGCATAACGGGAACCTTGCCCGCCGAATAAGCCCTAGGGCTGCACTAAAAAGTGGGAATCAGCCCGGTCCTCGCTGCGGGCGGCTTCCGGCATCCGGCCGCGGGCGGCTTCCGGCATCCGGCCGCGGGCGGCTTCCGGCATCCGGCCGCGGGCGGCTTCCGGCATCCGGCCGCGGGCGGCTTCCGGTATACGATCGCGTTCGACCAGGCCCGGAGCGCGGAGGACGACCTCAGCGGATGAAAATGCCCCGCCCCCTCATCAACGATCCCGGCCTGGTCTCGCTAAAGAGCGCGGCGCGGGCGGCCATCGTGATGCCGGCCGTGTTCGCGTTCGCCGACCAGGTGATCGGCCAGCCGCAAACCGCGCTGTTCGCCGCCTTCGGATCGTTCGCGATGCTGGTGCTCGCTTCGTTCAGCGGGCCGCCGCGGAGCCGGTTCACCGCCTACCTGACCCTCGGGATCAGCGGTGTGGTCCTGGTCCCGCTGGGCACCGCCTGCTCTGGCAATGCCTGGGTGGCCGCCGCGGCCATGGCCGTGGTCGGGTTCGTGATCTTGTTCTCCGGAGTGATCAACGGATACTTCGCTGCCGGGGGCACCGCGGCGGTCCTGGTCTTCGTCCTGTCCGTCTCGGTGCCCGCGCCGGTTTCGGCGATCGGGCCGCGGCTGGCCGGCTGGGGCCTGGCCGCAGGCGTGGGCCTGCTGGCCGTGATGCTGATCTGGCCGCCTCGGGAGCGGGCCACGCTGCGGGCGGATGCCGGCCGGGACTGCCTGATCCTGGCCGACCTGGCCGATTCCCTCTGCAGCGACCGGGCCACCGAATCAGCCCAGCTGGATATGGCTCGGGAGTCGATGAAGAACCTCGGAGGCCGGCTGACCACCACCCCGCACCGGCCGACCGGGCCGACCGGTCCCACGGCGGCCCTGGTCGGGCTCATCGACGAGCTGTCCTGGCTATTCCACTCGCTCGAGATGATGGCGCGAGCCCCGTCAGGCGACCTGTGCGTGGCCGAGAACTCCGCCGCCATCCAGGCGGTCGCGGCGGTGCTCCGGGCCAGCGCCGGGGAGCTCGACGGCCGGCCCGAGCTGTCGGACCGCGACCAGACCGGCAAGCAGCCGGTGCAGCGGCTGGAGAACGCCCGGGAGACTGCCGCCCAGTTGCTGGCCCGGCGGGTCGGAGAACAGCCGCACATCCCGGATGAGGAGGCGCTGCAGGCCCAGGTGGATCGCGGGTTCCGGGTGTACACGATCTCCTACACCGCACGCCAGATCGCGGGGTACGCCCGCGCGGCCAGTCCCAAGCCCGACGGACCGTCCATCGTCGGGGTCCCTGGCCCCGCCGAACTGGCGGCCGCCACGCGCTCCGCTGGCCCCGGCCCGGATCCTGGCCCCGACCCGCTGACCGGCGTCGTCCCCGCCTGGGGCCGCTGGCCCAGGTGGCTGCGCTCCCTGCTGGCCGGCGCGGAAGGCTTCACCGCGACCCACGCCGACTACCGGTCGATCTGGTTCCGCAACAGTGTCCGCGGCGCGGTGGGGCTGGCCATCGCGGTGTTCATCGCGCAGAAAACCGGTCTCCAGCACTCCTTCTGGGTCGTGCTCGGCACCCTGTCGGTGCTGCGCTCCAACGCGCTGGGCACCGGCCGGTCGGTGATCAGCGCGCTGGGCGGGACGGCGGTGGGCATCGTCATCGGGGCCGCGATCCTGATCCCGCTGAAGGGCGACGAGACCGTGCTGTGGCTGATCCTCCCGGTCGCGGTGCTGCTAGGGGGGTACGCGCCCCGGGTGATCTCGTTCGCGGCGGGCCAGGCCGCGTTCACCGTGGTCGTGCTGGTCCTGTTCAACATCATCGCGCCCACCGGCTGGAAGGTGGGGATCCTGCGGATCGAGGACGTCGCGGTCGGCTTCGCGATCAGCCTGGGGGTCGGGCTGGTGTTCTGGCCCCGGGGCGCGGCCGCGCTGCTCCGGCAGAACCTGGCCGCGGCCTACTCGCGGGCTGCGGACTACGTGGCCGCCATGGTGGAGGAACTGAGCGGGCTGGACGGCGGCGCGGACCCGGGCCGGGCCGAGCTGGCCGCGACCACGGCGGTGCACCGGCTCGACGACTCCTTCTCCCAGTACCTGGCTGAGCGGTCGGCCCAGCGGATCGATCCGGAACGGGTGAGCCGGATGGTGGGGGGCGCGACCAAGGTGCTGCGGGCCGGCCAGTCGCTGGCCGCGCTGAACAGCGTGGCCAGCAACCTCCCGATGCTGGGGCAGGGCCCGAATGGCCCGGGGACATCGCTGCCGATCAGTCCCGCGGACCAGGCGGAACCCGGGGCGCGGAAACCGTGTGCGGGCCACCTGGACCAGAACGTCCTGGCCCTGCGGGCCTGGTACGTGACGCTCGGCGACTCGCTGGTCAACGGCACCGCGATCCCCCCGCCCGAGCGCCGCGATACAGCGGCCCGCCAGCGGCTGCTCCAGTGCACCCGGGAAGCGATCGGCAGCAGCCAGCCCGCCGTGGCCCGTAACGCCCTGCTGGTCCTGTGGGCCAACGAGCATCTCGAGACGCTGTGGCAGCTGGAGGAGCGCCTGGGCCGCATGCAGGACTCCGGGCCGCCCGCTCCCGACCCCCAGGCGGCTGCGCCAGCCACGGCCTCCGCGGAGTAAGCCCGGGAGTCAGCTGGGCCGGGTAGTGCGCAGCCGGATCGTAACGTACAGGTCGCGCAGGCTGGCCAGCATGTCGGCGGGGTATTCGGTGCCGATGTCGGTCAGCACGTAGCCGAGGTCGTCCCGGGTGCCGAGCAGCTGGCCCTCGATGTTGGCGCCGTGCTCGGCGAGCAGCTGGTTGATGCTGGCCAGCACGCCGGGGACGTTGCGGTGCAGGTGGACCAGGCGGTGCGTGCCCGGGGTGTGCGGCAGTGCGACCCGCGGCAGGTTCACGCTCAGCGAGGTTGTGCCGCAGCTAACGTAGTCGTGCAGCTTCCCGGCCACGAACTCGCCGATGTCCTGCTGGGCTTCCTCGGTGGAGCCGCCCACGTGCGGGGTGAGGATCACGTTGGGCAGGCCGCGCAGGTCGGAGTGGAACTCCTCGCCGCGGCTGCGCGGCTCCTGCGGGAACACGTCCACGGCCGCGCCGGCCAGGTGCCCGGACTCGATGCCCCGGCGCAGCGCCGCGTGGTCCACCACGAAGCCGCGGGACAGGTTCAGGAACAGGCTGCCCGGCTTCATGGCCGAGAACTCCGCCTCGCCGAACAGCCCGCTATTCCCCGGCCGGCCGTCCACGTGCAGCGTGACCGCGTCCGAGATCTCCAGCAGCTCTTCCATGGTGCCGCAGCGCTGTGCGTTGCCCAGGGCCAGCTTGTCCGCGGTGTCGTAGAAGTACACGGTCATGCCGAGGCTCTCGGCCAGCACCGAGAGCTGGCCCCCGATGTTGCCGTAGCCGATGATGCCCAGGCGGCGGCCGCGCACCTCGTGGCTGCCCGCCGCGGACTTGTCCCACAGGCCTGCGTGCATCTGCGCGTTCTTGTCGGTGAGCCGCCGGGTCAGCGCGATGATCTCGGCCAGGACCAGCTCGACCACGCTGCGGGTGTTGGAAAACGGGGCGTTGAAGACCGCGATGCCACGCTGCGACGCGGCGTCCAGGTCGATCTGGTTGACCCCGATGCAGAACGCGCCGATGGCGAGCAGGCTGGGCGCGGCGTCCAGCACCCGCTCGGTGATGTGCGTGCCGGACCGGATGCCGAGCACCTGGACGTCTGCGGCCGCGGCGATCAGCTCGTCCTCGTCCAGCGCCCCGGCCCGCGTCTCCACCTGATAACCGGCCTTACTCAGCCGGGCGGCGGCGTCGGGGTGAATGTTTTCCAGCAGCAGGACACGGTCGTGCCCAATCGCGGCGTCCAGCGTCAACACCCTTCCGGTGGTTCGGTCGGCCCGGTATCCGGGCCACGCTCGTCAGCCGGCCGCGTCGTTGGAGCCAGCGCCGCCCACCAGCCTATTCGTCACCAAGCGTGCCCGGGCCGGCGGCGTCGACGAGGTCGGCGACCACGCAGGCGGTCAACCGCCTTCTGCGCCCCTCCGGTCCCGGGTCATGCATCGTGATCAACCGATTGGTGCTCCGCCAGTGACACCAATCGGTTGATCACGAGCGGGGGGACCGGGGCGCCCCTGGAGGGAGGCCGCTGATCCGGGCGTGACGGCCGACGCCAGGCGCGCGAAGAACGAGGGCCACTCAGGGTTCGTCTGGAGTCAGTGGAGGCCGTGGGCTGGGTGCTGGACAAGTCCACGTTCATCATCCACTCGGCCCGGTACCCGGGCGAGGCTCTTCGGCCCGGTACCCGGGCCACGCTCGTCAGCCGGCCGCGTTGTTGGAGCCACTGCCGCCCACCAGCCTATTCGTCACCAAGTGTGCCCGGGCCGACGGCGTCGACGATGTCGGCGACCACGCAGGCGATGTTGTCCGGGCCGCCGCCGGAGTTGGCCAGGCCGATCAGCTGCCGCACCGCTGCTGCGGGCCCGGCGGCCTCGCCGAGGACCTGGTGGATGCCGTCGGCAGGCACGACCGCGGTCAGGCCGTCCGAGCAGAGCAGGTAGCGGTCCCCGGGCAGGACGTCGTGCAGCGACAGGTCGGGCACCGCCGTCTGGGTTCCGTCCAGGGCGCGCAGCAGGAGCGCGCGTTCGGGGTGGGACAGGGCTTCCTCGGTGGTGAGCTGGCCCTGGTCGATCAGCGACTGCACGACGGTGTGGTCGTGAGTGATCTGGAACAACTTGCCGTCGCGCAGCAGGTAGGCCCGGGTATCGCCAACATGCACCAGGGCCAGCTGGGACCCGGACCACAGCATGGCGGTCAGGGTGGTCCCGCTGCCGCACTGGGCTGGGTCGGCCGCGGCGATGTCCTGCACCGCGGCCTCGGCCTGTAGTACGGCCTGGGCGAGCGCACTGAGCAGGTCCCCGGGGCCGGCGACCTGCGCCGGGGGCCTGCCCGCCGCGGCGGGCGGGGGTGTCACCACGCGCCGGGCGGTCACGACTGGGCTGGGCCCTGGGTCCGGCGGCCGCGTCTCGAGGGACTTCAGCGCCTCGATGGCGGCCGCGCTGGCCCGGTCCCCGGCGCCGCCCATCCCGTCCGCGACCGCGAGCAGCCGGCTACTCGCGTACGCGGAATCCTGGTTGACCAGCCGGCTGCGCCCAATGTCGGACGCCGCGGCGTAGCGGATGGCGAGGGCGGGGCCGGGTGCGGTCATCACGGTCTCCTTTGCGCTCAGATGGCTGATGAGGGCGGCGGCCAGGTCACGGCGGCTGGCCAGGTCGGCCTCGGCCTGCGTCCAGAACGCCGCGACCTCGGCGGCCGCGGCTCCCGGGGGCAGGTCACAGACCACGCGGATCCGGGCCAGCGGCATGCCCAGGCGCCGCAGCCAGGCCACCAGCCGGGCCCGCTCCAGCTGGCCGGGCTCATAGAACCGGTAGCCGGAGACCGGGTCCACCCAGGCCGGGGTGAGCAGGCCCAGCGCGTCGTAGAGCCGTAGCGCTTTGGGGGACAGCCGGGCCGCCCGGGCGAATTCCCCGATCGTCAGCACGCCCGCCTCCTTCCTGCCGATCCTCACGCCGCCGTCTCCGCTGGGCGTTCCGCCGCAGCCGGGGCTGCCCCGATAGTGGGGCTTTCCCCCAGGGCAAGGTCAACCGCCTCTGCGCCCCTCCGGTCCCGGGTCATGCGAAGGGGACACCGGGGCGCCCCCCGGGAGGGCCGCTCGTCCCCGCGTCCTGGGCGGAGGGCTGGCGGAGGATGGTTTTCGTTGCGGCGAATTATTGGGCGCTGGGCCGGGGAGCCTCAGGCTTCGGTGAGGCGGCGGGCCACGGTCGCGGCGTGGCCGGGATCCAGGATGATCGTGTAGTGGTTGGCCCCGGGCACGGTCTCCATGGTAAGCCTCGGCACCTGCGCTGCCCACGCCCCGCACAGCTCGGGCGGGAGCATGCCGGGGGGCTGGCCGAACATGCCCGCGGCCGCGGTGAGCAGCCGGGCCGGGCGGGGCAGGGCGCGGAGCGCGGCGCCGAGCCGCGCGCTGCTGCCCAGCAGTTCCCGGCCGTCCGCCCGGGCCGCCTCTTCCGACACCCGGGAGCGCAGCACCCCGTCCACGCCGGTCAGGTCGTAGCGGAGGTATTCCTCTACGTAGCCGTTCCAGGCATCCTTCAGGGCCGGGTGCACCCGCCAGAAGTCGAAGTACGCGTCCACGCTCGGGTAGCTCTCGCGCAGCCGGGCCAGCGCGGGGCCCAGGCTGGCGTCCAGCAAGGCATCCAGGTCGATGCCGTCGGGGACTGGCAGCGGCAGCCCCCCGTCCACCATCAGCAGCCCGTCGAAGAGGTCCGGCGCGCGGTCGAAGATGAGCAGCGCGAGGTAGGCGCCGAGCGAGTGCCCGGCCAGCACCGGCAGCTCCAGGCCCAGGTGAGCGACGGCGTCCAGGACGTCGGTGATGTGCTGGTCGAATCCATACGGGCCGGGCAGCTCGGCGCTGTGCCCGCGGCCGCGCAGGTCCACGGCGAACAGGGACCACTCAGTGGGCAGCGCGTCGGCGACCGGCAGCCAGGACACGGCGTTGCCGGTGATGCCGTGCAGGGCCACCGCCTGGCGGGGGCCACGGCCCCAGCGCAGCACCCGGAGAGTGCCACCGGATCGCGGGATGTCGATCGCTACGGGGTCTGGGTGCACGGGTCCTCCAGCACGGGTCTCCAGCACGGGTCCTCCAGCACGGGTCTCCGCGCCGTTCCGGGTCTACGGTACGTCCCGGTTGCGGGAAGTTCACGGCCTGGCAGGGTGCCGGTCGCTACGGTGAGGGCGCTGCCCGTGGTTCGGATGGAGCAGAACGTGACGGCCTCGTTTGCGACAACCCTGCTCGGCTGGAAGCCCAGCGGGAAGAACAAGCTGGGCTGGGACCTGGTGCCGAATTTCGCTGACGTCAACAGTGCCGAGTCGATGCGCATCGCCGCAGGCGTGCTGGATCGGCTTGCCGTGGCCCGGGACAGCGTCTCCGACGTGCCCAAGGACCCCGGCGGCCCGCTGGAGCAAGCGGTCTGCGATCACCTGGGCTTGGTCTTGCAGCACAAAGACCCGGACCGGGGCTGGCGGGTCGAGCGAGGTGCGGTGATCACCCGGTTCGACCAGTACGCACACCTGTCCGAGGTGGACGCGCTGGTCCGGGCCAACCCCCAGCTGCGGGTCACGGTCGGTACGGACTACCTGATCAGGCCGGACGTGACGGTGTCGCTGGCCCGGGTGCGGACCGCGTCCGGGCTGCCCGCGCTGCACGCGGCGGTGTCCTGCAAGTGGACGATCCGCTCGGACCGGGTGCAGAACATCCGGCACGAATGCCTGCAGATGATCCGGCATCGCCGGGGGCGGCAGCCGCATCTGGTCACGGTGACCGCGGAGCCGCTGCCGACCCGGCTGGCGTCCATCGCCCGGGGCACCGGGGAGGTGGACGCGGTGTATCACATCGCCTATGACGCGATGGCGGCCAGCGTGGCCGGCCTCGCGAACTCAGAGCAGGCGGATGCGTGGCACGAGGTGACCGGGCAGCGCCGGGTGCTGAGCTATGAGCTGCTGCCCGGCACGCTGGCCTCGTGGTGACTTCAGGGCGGTGCCCGTGGTGCGGTCGGCGTGCAGCGGTGACGGCGTGGGACAAACGAACTGACGGTGCCGGGGGGCACAATCGGCGGAAAGATGAGGGCGGGAGGGCCGCGGTCGTATGGGCACACCTGAGGGGCGGACGGCGGGCGAGCTGACCTCCCTGGAGATCTGCGCCGGGGCCGGCGGCCAGGCCCTGGGCCTGGAGCAGGCCGGGTTCACGCACGAGGCCGTGGTCGAGCTGGACGCCGCCGCCTGCGAGACGCTGCGCCGCAACCGGGGCGACGCGTGGAAGGTCATCGAGGACGACGTGGCCAACGTGGACGGCCGGGGGTTCGCAGGGCTCGACCTGTTCTCCGGCGGCGTGCCCTGCCCGCCGTTCTCCATCGCCGGCAAGCAGCTCGGCCGCGACGACGAGCGGGACCTGTTCCCGCAGGCGCTGCGGCTGGTCGAGGAGACTGGCCCGCGGGCCGTGCTGCTCGAGAACGTGCGGGGGCTCGCAGCCCGGCGGTTCGATGGCTACCGGACCCAGGTCCTGGAGTGGCTGGCTGACCTGGGTTACCAGACGTGGTGGGACGTGGTCCAGGCCAGCCAGCACGGGGTACCCCAGCTGCGGCCCCGGTTCGTGCTGGTCGCCGTGCGGCAGCCGTGGGCCTCCTGGTTCCGGTGGCCGGCGGCGGCGGTGGCGCCGCCGCCCACGGTGGGGGAGATGCTGGCCGACCTGATGGGCGCGGGCGGCTGGCCCGGGGCCGAGGACTGGGCGGCGGGGGCCTGCGGGATCGCGCCCACGATCGTCGGCGGGAGCAAGAAGCACGGCGGGCCGGACTTGGGGCCCACCCGGGCCCGTGAGGCGTGGAAGGGGCTGGGCGTGGACGGGCTGGGCATCGGTGACTACGCACCCGGTCCTTTGTTTCCGGCTGACCAGCGGCCCAAGCTGACCGTCCGGATGGTCGCGCGGCTGCAGGGCTTCCCCGACTGGTGGGAGTTTTCGGGCCGGAAGACCGCCGCGTACCGGCAGGTGGGCAACGCCTTCCCGCCGCCGGTGGCCCGGGCCCTGGGCGGGGCCATCCGGGACGCGCTGACCCACGCCGGGGCGGGTCCGGCCGAGTCTTGATAGCCCCTACTGCGGTCCGCAATGTTTGCGGCCGTCGCCGGCGCCCTGCTCGTGGTAACCGCGGCCATGACCGCGGTGGTCACCGTCACCCTGCCGATGCAGACAGACTCCGCGGCCACCGGCTAGTGCTCGGGGCGGCAGGCGGTTAGAGCTGGTCGGGGGCGCTCACGCCGAGCAGGCCGAGACCGTTGGCCAGGACGATCCTGGCCGCGTCGGCCAGCCACAGCCGGGCCCGGCCGAGGTCGTCCAGGGCCTGGCCGTCCCGCGGCAGCACGCGGCATGTGTCGTAGAACTTGTGGTACGCGCTGGCCAGGTCTTCGAGGTATCTCGCCACGCGGTGGGGCTGGCGCAGTTCGGCGGCGCCCGCCACGACGCCGGGGAACTCGGCGAGCGCCTTGGCGAGGTCGTTCTCCCGCGCGTGCGTGAGCAGGCCCGGGTCGTACTCGCTGCCGCGGGTGATGCCCAATCCGGCCGCCGCACGCAGCAGCGACACGATTCTGGCGTGCGCGTACTGCACGTAGTAGACGGGGTTGTCGCTACTGTGGCGGGCCCACAGGTCGAGATCGAGATCTATGGGGGAGTCGAGTGAGTACCTGGCCAGCGCGTAGCGGGCCGCGTCCACGCCGATGGCGCCGACGATGTCGTCGATCGTGACGACGGTGCCGGCGCGCTTGGACATCCGCAGTGGCTGGCCGTCACGGACCAGGCGGACCAGCTGCCCGATGAGGATCTCCAGGGTCTGATCGGGGTCGTCGCCGAAGCAGCCGGCGATGGCCCGCAGGCGGCCGACGTACCCGTGGTGGTCCGCGCCCAGGATGAGAATGATCTTGCCGAAACCGCGGCGTCGCTTGTCCAGGTAGTAGGCGCAGTCGGCGGCGAAGTACGTGAACTCACCGTTCGCGCGGATGTAGACGCGGTCCTTGTCGTCGCCGGAATCAGTGGTGCGCACCCAGGTCGCGCCTTCCGCCTCGTAGACGTGGCCTGACTGCCTGAGCCTGGCCAGAGCCGAGCTGAGCTCGTCCCGGTCACGCAGCGCCTGTTCCGCGAAGTAGACGTCGAAATGCACGCCGAAGTCGGCCAGCGAGGTCTTGATCTCGTCAAACATGAGCGCGACGCCCTCGGACCGGAAGACGTCGCGAGCGGCGGGGTCTGGCCGGCCGAGCAGGTCCGGATGCTTCGCCACCACCGCCCGGGCGATCTCGCCGATGTACTCACCGGCGTAGCCGTCCTCGGGGGGCGCCTGGCCCCGCGCGGCGGCGAGCAGCGAGTCGGCGAACCGATCGATCTGCGCGCCCGCGTCGTTGAAGTAGTACTCGGTGCCGACCGTGGCACCCTGCGCGCGCAGCAGCCTGGCCAGCGCGTCACCGACGGCCGCCCACCGCACGCCGCCGATGTGGATCGGCCCGGTCGGGTTGGCCGACACGAACTCGAGGTTGATGCGCTGTCCGGCCAGTTGCGTCCCGTGCCCGTAGGCCTCCCCCTGCTCCACCACGGTGCCGGCCACCGCTCCCGCGGCTGCGGGAGCGAGCCGGATGTTCAGGAACCCCGGGCCCGCGATCTCGACGCTCTGGATGGCCGGGTCACTGGTCAGCTTGTCGGCGATGGCTTGCGCCATGACGCGCGGGGGCAGGCCCGCTTTCCTGGCCACCTGGAGCGCGAGATTCGAGGCGTAGTCACCGTGGCCGGGATTCCTCGGCCGCTCGACTCCCGCCACCGCCGGCAGCACGGACTGATCCAGGCCCCGGTCGGCCAGCACGGCCGCGGCCGCGGCCCGGACCAGGCCGGCCAGTTGGGCGGGAGTCACACCAGGATGCTAGTGCCGGGTCAGTCAACCTTTGCCCTCTCCTGTAACGGCACGTGAGGGACACTGACTGCGATGAGTCAGGTCCCGTCGGCGCTAGGACGCCGCGTCATCGTCACTGGGCTGGCCGGGTCCGGGAAGAGCACGTTCTCGCTTGCGCTCGCGGCCAGGACCGGCTTGCGGGTCATTCATCTTGACCTGCACTTCTGGAAGCCCGGCTGGGTGGCACCATCGGAGACCGAGTGGCGCGAGAAGCAATGTGGCGTGCTCGCCGGCAACGCGTGGATCGCTGACGGCAACTACCACGAGACACTCGATCTGCGGCTCGAACGCGCGGACACCGTTGTGTTTCTCGACCTGCCCTGGTGGCTTTGCGCGGGACGCGCGTTCCTGCGCGGCTTCCGGATGCCGGGCGAGTTGCCGGAAGGGTGCGGCTATTCGGCCTGGCGGCGGTTGCGCGATGAGTGGCAGTTGGCCGTCCGCATCTGGCGAAAACGCCGGTCAGAGCCGGAGCGCGAGCACGAAATCATCCGGCAGCACGGTCAGCATGTGGCCCTTCACGTGCTCAGATCCAAGCGGGCGGTCGGGGAATTCCTCGACGGTCTGGACGCCGGCCACGTGGAAGCCGGCGACGGTTGGTCGGACGCCGAGTGACTCGCCCCCTGACGCACGGCTCGGAGTCACGCCGCCAACCAGGCAAACGCTGCCTGACGAGGCACCAGAGCCTGACCTGCCACGGCGCTAAATGGCGGTGAAGCCGCCGTCTACCGGGATGATGGCGCCGTGGATGTTGGCGGCGTCATCGCTGGCCAGGAACACCGCCGTGGCGCCGATCTGGGCCGGGGTGCTGTAGCCGCGGGAGGGCAGTGTGGCGATCAGCGGGTCCAGGAAGTCGCGATGGGCCTGGGTGATGCCGGTCAGGGTGGGGCCGGGGGCGATCGCGTTGACCCGGATACCCATCGGGCCGTACTCGGCGGTCAGGGCCCGGGT
Organism: uncultured Actinomycetes bacterium; assembly: GCA_963770545.1. Lineage (GTDB taxonomy): Bacteria > Actinomycetota > Actinomycetes > Streptosporangiales > Streptosporangiaceae > RYN-230. Next base: position 117,181 of record CAVYQF010000036.1, read on the forward strand.
CAGGCCGTGAACCGCGGACTTCGTGGCGCTGTACAGCGCCGTCTTGGCCATCCCGGAGGTCCCGTTGATCGAGCCCATGTTGATGACCACGCCTCCGCCGCGCTCGGCCATCGCCGGGACGAGCGCCGCGGTGAGCAGGATTGGCGCCTTGATGCTGACCGCGAGAGCCGCGTCGATCTGGGCCTCGGTGGTGTCCGTCGCGGCGGTCTGGCCGACCAGGTAGGCCGCGTTGTTGACCAGGATGTCGATGGGGCCGCCCGCGAGTTCGGCCGCGCGGGTGGCCAGCCGGCTAATGGCGCCGCCTCCGGCGTCCAGGTGCGCGGCCACGAACGCGGCCGCGCCGCCGGTACTGATGATGCTGTCCACCACCTCGGCTCCGCGGGCCGTGCTCCGGCCGTGCACGATCACCTGGGCGCCCGCGGCCGCCAGGGCCTCCGCGACGCCCCGGCCGATGCCGCTGGTGGCGCCGGTGACCAGCGCGGTCCGGCCCTTGAGCACAGCAGTCATGTCGAGTTTCTCCAGAGATTGGACTGTATAGTTCAAACAGCAGGAACCCTACGAGCCAGAAAGTGGACTGTCAAGTCCACTCTTTGGTTATGCGAGATTGGAGTCCTGCGCGGCGCGGCGGTGATGTGGAGGATGGCGGATGGGTGCGACCCTGACCCGGAAGGGGCTGGCCACCCGGCAGCGGATCGTGGCCGGGGCGGCGGAGCTGTTCCGGGCGCGCGGGGTGGCGGGCACGTCGCTGGACGACGTGTGCGAGGCCACCAGCACCAGCAAGAGCCAGCTGTTCCACTACTTCCCGGACGGGCGCATCCAGCTGCTGGCCGCCGTGGCCCAGCATGAGGCGGACCGGGTCCTGGAGGATCAGCAGCCCGCGCTGGACCAGCTGACGTCCTGGCCGTCCTGGCAGGCCTGGCGGGACCTGGTCGTCGGGCGTTACCGGGCTCAGGGCCAGTCCTGCCCGCTGGCCGTGCTCACCTCCCAGCTGGGGCCCGGCTCGCCGGAGCATCAGGAAGTGGTGGTCGGGCTGTTCCGCCGGTGGCAGCAGAAGATCGCCGACGGGATCCGCACTATGCAGGCCAGCGGCCAGATCGGCCCTTCGGTGGACGCGGACCGGCGGGCGGCCGCGCTGCTGGCCGGCCTGCAGGGTGGGGTGCTGATCATGCTGGCCACCGGGGAGATCTCGCATCTCGAAGTGGCCCTGGACGAAGGGATCGGCGCGTTGCGCGGGACGCAGCGGGCGGCGCTGGACGGGGCCGGGGCGTGAGCGGGCTGCGCTCCCGGGTCCGGCGCTTCCTGCAGAAACCCGGATCGGCGAGCCTGAGCGGGTACGAGGCCCTGCTGCCCGGCATCGCCGCGCGGGAACAAGAACTGCGCGACCTGGATGACGCTGCGCTGACCGCGGTGGCGGCCGACGCCACTGACGACGCCGGGATCTGCGCGATAGGCCGGGAAGCGGCCCGCCGGGCGCTGGGGGAGCGCCCGTTCGACGTACAGTTGCTCGGCACCCTGGCCCTGCTCTCCGGCCAGGTCGCCGAGATGGCGACCGGGGAGGGCAAGACGCTGTCCGGGGCGCTGGCCGCCGCCGGTTATGTCCGCCGCGGGCACCGGGTCCAGGTCATGTCGGTCAACGATTACCTGGCCCGCCGGGACGCGGAGTGGATGGGCCCGGTGTACGACCTGCTCGGCGTCAGCGTCGGCTGGGTCACCCAGGCCTCCACACCGCAGCAGCGCCGGGAGGCCTACGCCGCGGACGTCTGCTACGGGTCGGCCAGCGAGATCGGTTTCGACGTACTCCGCGATCGGCTGGCCACCAGCGTGGCCGACCTGGTCACCACGGAGCCGGACGTGATTCTCATCGACGAGGCCGACTCGGTGCTGGTGGATGAGGCGCTGGTCCCACTGGTGCTGGCCGGCTCGGCCGGGGCGGCCGATTCCGGGCGGGAGATGGCCGAGATCGCCGGGCGCCTGCTGCCGAGACTGCACTACGAAGTGGACGACGAGCGGCGCAACGTGTTCCTGACTGACGCCGGTACCCGCGTCGCGGAGCAGGCCCTGGGCGGGATCAACCTCTACGCCGAGCAGAACCTGGACACGCTCACCCAGCTCAACGTGGCGCTGCACGCGCGGGCCCTGCTCCAGCGGGACGTGGACTACATCGTCCGGGACGACCGGATCCAGCTGATCAGTGCCTCACGCGGACGGGTGGCCCGCCGGCAGCGGTGGCCCGACGGCCTGCACGCGGCGGTCGAGGCCAAGGAGGGCCTGCTGGCCAGTGAGAGCGGCCAGATCCTGGACAGCATCACGATCCAGGCCCTGGTCCGGCGCTTCCCCCTGGCCTGCGGTATGACCGGCACCGCGGTCGCGGTGGGTGAGCAACTGCGCGAGTTCTACGGGCTGGAGATCGCGGTCATCCCGCCGAACCTGCCCTGCATCCGCGAGGACGAGGCGGACCGGCTCTACCGGACCGCCGCCGACAAGGAAGACGCCGTCGTCGGCCAGGTGGCGAAGACCCATGCCATCGGGCGGCCGGTCCTGATCGGCACGCTCGATGTGGCGGAGTCCGAGCGCCTGGCGGAGCAGATGAGCCAGGCCGCCCTGTCGTGCGTGGTGCTGAACGCCAAAAACGACGCGCATGAGGCCGCGATCGTGGCCGAGGCGGGGGCCCTGGGAGCGATCACGGTCTCGACCCAGATGGCCGGCCGGGGCACCGACATCCGGCTCGGCGGGACCGATGGCGACCGTGACGAGGTGGCCGGGCTGGGCGGGCTGCTGGTGATCGGCATGGGACGGCACGCGAGCAGCCGGCTCGACGATCAGCTGCGCGGCCGGTCCGGACGCCAGGGCGACCCAGGTGGCTCGGTGTTCTTCCTGAGCATGGAGGACGAGCTGATCACCACGTGCGTGCCGGATGCGCCGCCGGTGACGGACGCGGAACCGGACGGCCGGGTGATGGACCCGAAGGCGCACTGGACGGTCGGCCATGCCCAGCGGGTGGCCGAGGGCGTGCACTTGCAGGTGCACCGGGATACCTGGCGGTACAACACGCTCCTGGAGGACCAGCGGCGCAGCGTGCTCGAGCACCGCGACGAGTTGCTGCACACGGATACCGCGCTGCGCACCCTGGCGGAGTCCTTCCCGGAGCGAGCCGCCGAGCTGCGCGAATGTGTCCCCGAGGAGGTACTCGCCGAGGCGGCCCGGCAGATCAGCCTGGCCCAGCTCGACCAGGCCTGGGCGGAATACCTGGCTAAGGTGGCGGACCTGCGGGAGGGCATCCACCTGCGGGCGCTCGGGCACGGGCCCAACCCCTTCGGCGGTTCCCTCAACCCGGCCCAGGAATACAACCGTGAGATGACCCAGCTGTTCAGCCAGTTCCTCGACGACGTCACCGCGCTGACCGGGCACGCCTTCCAGACCGTCAGGATCACCGCGGACGGGGCCGACCTGAAGGCGGGGGGGCTGGCCCGGCCCAGCGCCACCTGGACCTATGTGGTCCAGGACAACCCATTCGGGACCGATTTCGGCCGCGCGGTCCAGGCGATCAGCCGTCTGCTCGGCCGCCACTGACTAGCTCACTAATCCGGTCGGCACCTCGTCGTCCGGATGCGGGTGAAACGCCACGGTTGCTGCCATCGGCTCGAGCCCAGGCCCGAGATGCCGACGTGCCGTGCTGACCTCGCCGATTAGCTAACGCCGATTAGCTAGCACTGAGCAGCTCCGCGGCCCGGTCGCGGATGTCTCGGAGCAAGCCCGGAACGCGGGCGGCGGTCAGGCCCGGGTTCACGATGCAGGCGCGCAACGCGAACGCCCCGTCCACGGTGGTGCCGGCCAGGAACGCGCGGCCGCCCAGCTGGACGGCCTTCAGCACGGCCCGGTTGTGCCGGTCCAAACCAGCCCGGTCCGGATCAGCAGAGTCCAGCCGGGCCGGATCCATCCCGGCGGGCCGGTGCCGGAAGCACACCACACTGAGCCCGCTGGCCAGCAGCTCGAAGTCGGATGATGCCTCGATGGCCCGCCGCAGTTCCCCGGCCGTGGCCAGGTCAGCGGCGATCAGCCGCCGGTAGCCGTCCCGGCCCAGGTGGCGCAGCTGCATCCAGACCTTCAGCGCCCGGAAGGGGCGCGTCTGCTCCAGCCCGTACTCAGAGAACCACACGGGCCCACCCGGCCCATCCTCGTCTCCATCGGTCCGCAGGTACGCCGGCACCAAGCTGAACGTGTCCCGGGCCGCCGCACCGTCGCGGAGCAGTACCAGCCCCGCGTCGACCGGGGCGTACAGCCATTTGTGCGCATCCACCGCGAGGCTGTCCGCCCGGGCCAGGTCGTCGCGGACTGTCTGGTAACGGTCCAGCAGCAGGATCGGCGGCGCCCCGTAGGCACCGTCCACATGCAGCCACACCCCATACCGCGCGCACACGCCGGCGATCTCACCGAGCGGGTCGATCGCGCCCGTGTTCGTCGTGCCCGCGGTGGCCACGACCGCGACCGCGAGCTTCCCGGCGGCCTGGCCGGCCAGCACCAGGCGCTCGAGCTCGTCCGGCCGCATCCGGTGATCGGAGTCGGAGGGCACCACCTGGATCGAGGCCGAGCCGAGGCCGAGTACTTCGGCTGCCTTGGTGACGCAGCTGTGGCTCTCGGTCCCCGTGAAGAGCACCAGGCGGCCCGCCAGCCCAGCTAGCCCATCCCGGCGGTCGTCGATGCCGGCCCGGGCCGCGGCCCGGTGCCGGGCCACGGCCAGCGCGGTGAGCGTTGCGGCCGAGCCGCCGCTGACCAGCTGGCCGGTATAGCCGCCGGGCCAGCCGAGCAGGCCGGCGAACCACCGGATGACCTGGTGCTCCAGGTGGACGGCGGCGTGGTTGCCGCCCGCCACGCTTGGGTCCATCGCGGCCGCCAGCGCCTCAGCCAGGATCCCGATCGGATGCGGGGGGGAGTTGACCCAGGCCGCGAAGCCCGGATGACCGTTGCCGAAGGGATACGGGGCGATGTGTGCGGCGAACTCCGCCAGGACCGCGTCGGCCGGCTCACCCTGCTCAGCCCACTCCGCGGCGCGCATGGCCTCGACCAGGCCACGGGGTGGCGGCTGATAGGCCGGGCCATCCGGCAGCAGGGTCAGGTAGTCGGCGACCAGGTCGGCCACCTGGTGGCCGACCCGGCGGATCTGTGCCTCGTCCCAGAAGGTGGGTGACCCCATCGCCGGGGCGCCCGGGGCCGGAGTGTCCTGGGCTGGGGTGCCCTGGTTCGGGGTGGCCCCGGCCGGAGAGGTCATGGCCGGGGAGCTAGCCGGTGCAGCACCTCGGGGACCGGGCCCGGATGGACTACGCCGAGCCGCTGGGTGGCCCTGGTCATCGCGACGTACAGGTCGCTCAGGCCGCGGGGGGACTCGCCCAGGATCTGGGCCGGGTCGGCGATCAGCACCGAGTCGAATTCCAGTCCCTTGGCCTGGCTGACAGTCAGCACCACGACCTGCTTATCCAGGTCGGGGCCATCCACGTCCGCTGCGCCGCCCGAGTCCGCGCCGTCCCGCCCGGCGTGGTCCGGGCTTGTGCCGTCCGTGCCTGTGCTGTCCAGACCGGTGCCGTCCAGACCGGGGCCGTCCAGGCCCGGGCCGCCGGCCCGGTGGCCGTTCGCGCCGGCCCGCAGGGCAGCGGTCACGGCCTCGCTTACCTCGTCTACCAGGGCCGGCGGGACCAGCACGGCGACGTTGCCGCCCCCCGCCTGCGCGGCCTCGAGGACCGCGGCCGCCGCCACCTGGTAGGCCAGCTCGTCCGCCTTGACCTCCTGCCGCCACGGCGTGGTCCCCGTCTCCCGCACCGACAGGGGCACGTCGAAGTCAGGGTTGATCTTGGCCAGCACGTCCGTGGCCACGGCCATGATTTCCGCCGGGGTCCGGTAGTTGATGGTCAGCCGGTCCAGCCGCCAGCGGTTGCCCAGGTGCGGGGTCAGCACCTGCTCCCAGGACACCGCGCTGGCCGGGTTGGAGGACTGCGCGATGTCACCGGCGATCGTCATGGAGCGGCTCGGGCAGCGGCGCATCAGCATCCGCCAGGCCATCTCGGACAGCTCCTGGGCCTCGTCCACGACGATGTGCCCGAAGGCCCAGGTCCGGTCCAGCGCGGCCCGCTCCGCCGTGGTCAGGTAGCTCAGCTCCTCGTGCCGGCCGGCCAGCCGGTCCGCGTTCAGCAGGTCGTAGGCCATCAGGATTTCCGGGTCGTCCTCCAGGTCTCGGGAGACGATGTCCAGTACCCCCTGCGCGTAGGCAACCTGCTGCTGGCGTTCGCGCCGGGCCCGCTGGCGGGCCACCCGGTCATCGTCGCCGAGTAGTTCGGCGGCCTCATCGAGCAGGGGCACGTCGGCCGGGGTCCAGCCACCCCGGGGCTCCCGGCGGAGCAGGTCCCGCTCGGCTGCGGCCAGCCGGGGCGCGGCCGCCGCCAGCCGGCGGGGCGAGGCGAACAGGTCATCCAGCAATCGCTGCGGGGTCAGCACCGGCCACAGCTGCGCGATCGCGGCCCGCACCTTCGGGTCCTCGCGCAGCTCGGCCCGGATGTCCTCGGTGTCGGCCGATCCCAGCACGGTGCTGTCCGCGGCCGGGACCTCCTCGCCGAGGATCTCAGCCACCATTTTGTCGGTCTCCCGCAGGCCGGCCGTGAACTTGCTGGTGACCTGCCGGACCAGGGCGTTGATGATCTCCCGGACGAAAATCGGCCGGGCCTGGTTGTGAGGCCGCCGCGACCGCCGGGCCCGTTCCCGGGCCTGCTGCACGGTCTTGCGGTCGAGCGTCAGGACCTCACGTTCGAATGTGATCTCCAGTGGCTCCGAGGGCAGCTGCTGCCGGTTCCGCACCGCCGCGGCCAGCACGCCGGCCATGGCGGGCCGGCCCTTGATCTCCGCGGTTTCCGGTGCCTCGCCGCGGCGGGCGACGATCCCCGGGTAGAGGTCCGCGATGGTCGACATCAGCACCCCGGTCTCGCCCAGCGAGGGGAGCACGTGCCCGATGTAGCGCAGGAAGGTCGGGTTCGGCCCCACGATCAGCACGCCCCGCCGGGACAGCTGCTCGCGGTAGGTGTACAGCAGATAGGCGGCCCGGTGCAGGGCCACGGCGGTCTTTCCGGTGCCCGGCGCGCCCTGGACGACGGTCACGCCGCTGTGCGGCGAGCGGATGATCAGGTCCTGCTCCGCCTGGATGGTTTCCACGATGTCCGTCATCCGGCCGGTCCGGGTGGCAGACAGCGCCGCGATCAGGGTCGCTTCACCGGTCAGCCCGGCGTGCCCGGCCGCCCGGTCCGGGCTGGCCTGCCCGTCGGGACCGACGTCGAGGACCTCGTCATCCACGCCGGTCACCTTGCGCTGCCGGGTCCGGATATGCCGGCGCCGCAGTACGCCTTCGGGAGAGAAAGCGGTGGCGATATAGAACGGGCGGGCTGCGGGCGCCCGCCAGTCCACGAGCAGTGCCTCGTAATCGGAGGTGTCATCGAGAATGCCGATCCGCCCGATATAACGGCTGTCACCCTCGGCCAGGTCCAGCCGGCCAAAGCACAGCCCGTTCTCGGCCGCGTCCAGCTGGGTGATCCGCTGTGAGTACATCTCCACGAAAGCGTCACGTTCTGACCTGGCCGCGGGGGTACCGCCGGTCTCCAGCAACACCTTGGACAACCGGCCCGACGCCCGGTCGCGGAGGTCGTCGAGTCTGCCATAGAGCATGGAAATGTATTCCTGCTCTTGGTCAGAATCTCCGTTTGACAACCGGCCTCCTTTTACATTATAATGCCGCGCATTCAAGCTCAATAAAACTGTCTAGATAAAACTCTAAGCGGTTTTCTTTTCTTCCCGTCATGGCGGGCCCAGGCAATCACCCGGTCTCCCCGGACAGTTCCGGCCGCAGCAGGTCCATCAGCAGGCCGTCGTGGAACCGCCCGTCCGGGCCGCGCTCATACTGGCGGAGCACGCCCACCCGGCGGAAGCCCACCTTCTCGTAGCAGCGGATGGCCCGGCGGTTGGCGGCGGCCGGATCGATAGTGAGCCGGTGGTGCCCGCGCTGCTCGCACAGGAACCTGGCCAGCAGGGACACAGCCTCGGCGCCAAGCCCCTGTCCCTGGCCCCGGCGGCTCAGGTAGATGTCGATACCGGCGTGACGGTACATCGGGTCGTTCTCCTCGTGGTACTGGATCCCGCCGATGACCTGGCCCGCGGCCTCGACGACCAGCAGCACGCTCTCATCGTCCCCGCGCAACCCGGCCGCCACCGCGCTGGCCGGCTCTGGATCGCCCCACCAGCACGCCACCTCCGGCTCGGCCTGGATCGCGCACAGGACCGGCACGTCCCGCTCGTTACCGGGGCGCAGCCTGACCCGCGCCCCGGCCAGCACCGGGTGGTCCGGGCTTTCATGGCTGTCTGGCGTGCTCATCGTGGCGCCCGCTCCTCCGTTGTGGCCTGGCTCGCCCCGGCAGTATCCAGGCCACTGCCGACATCCTGCCGCAGCGGGTATGGTCCCGGGCCAGGTGGGGAACGCCGCAGGTGAGACGTTATGCCGGGTGAGCCGTTGTCGGGGAGTGCTGCCAGTGCAGGACCAGGAAGCCCGGGACCCGGGGACGCACTGGGTGCTGCACGTGGACCTGGACCAGTTCATCGCCGCGGTCGAGGTCCTGCGGCATCCTGAGCTGCGCGGGCGCCCGGTGGTGGTCGGCGGAGACGGGGACCCGGCCAAGCGGGGTGTGGTCAGCACCGCCTCGTACGAGGCGCGCGAGCACGGGGTGCATTCGGGGCTGCCGCTGCGGACCGCGGCACGCCGGTGCCCGGACGCCGTGTTCCTGCCGGTGGACCGGGAGGAATACGAGGCGGCGTCGGCCACGGTCATGGCCACGCTGCGCGGGTTCGGCGCGGTCACCGAGGTGATGGGCTGGGACGAGGCGTTCGTGGCCGTGGAGACCGACGACCCGGAAGCGTTCGCCCGGGAGATAGCGGCCGGGATCCGCGCCGCGACCCAGCTCGACGCCACGGTCGGGATCGGGCAGAACAAGCTGCAGGCCAAGCTGGCGACCGGGTTCGGCAAGCCGGCCGGCGTGTTCCGGCTGACCCACGAGACCTGGTACGACGTGCTGGGCGGCCGTCCCACCGACGCGCTGTGGGGGATCGGGGTCAAGACCGCACGGAAGCTCTCCGCGCTGGGCATCAAGACCGTCAGCGACCTGGCCTGCGCCGACCCGGACGCGCTGGCCGCGGAGTTCGGCCCGGCGACCGGGCCATGGCTGGTCCGGCTGGCCCGCGGTGAGGATCATTCGCCGGTATCCAGCGCGCCGTACCTGCCCCGGTCCCGGGGCCGGGAGGTCACCTACCAGGTCAACCTGGACGACTGGGAGCAGGTCCGCGCCGAGGTGGGCCGGCTGGCGGCCCTGGTCACCGCCGACGTGGTGGCGGAGGAGCGGCCCGCGGTGCGGGTCGTGGTCAAGGTCCGGTACGCCCCGTTCTTCACCTCGAGTCACTCCCGCTCGCTGCCGGAGCCGACAGCCGACGGGGACGCCATCCGGGAGGCGGCGCTCGCCGCGCTCGAGCTGTTCACCGACCGGCGGCCGGTCCGGCTGCTGGGGGTCCGGGCCGAGTTCGCCGACGGAGGCTGACTCCGAACCGGGGGTCGGGCCCGGCGCCCGGGCCCGGCGGCCCCGGGTCCGGCGCCCCGGACCCGGGGCCCCGGGCCGGGTCTCAGCTCCTCGCGCGGTTGCGTGACGCCAAGATGATCTGCGTGACGTCATACCGGCTCAGCCCTAGCTTGCCGGCTATCTCGTCCGGCCGCAGGCCCTGCTGGTTGTACAGGACGGCCAGCCGGCGTTGCGACGCCGTGCCCGGCAGCCGGGGCCCGCGGGGTGCGGCTGGGGTCGTCCTCGGTGGGCTGGCCTTCGCCGGGGCGGAGCCGGCCTGGGGAGCACTCGGCGGGGCCGTGCTGGCCTGCGCCGCGCTGCCCCGGGCCGGGCTGGACGGGGAGGGCGCCGCCGGGCGCGCCGTCCGCGGCGGGCCCGGGCCGGCTCGGGCTGGCCGAAGGTGCCACGCCGCTGGTCGTGGTACTTGCCCTGGGCCAGCTCGGCCTTGGTGTCCTCGTCCAGCAGCAGATACTGCTCAGCCGACTTGTTGACCCCGACCGCGACCATGGTCAGGCCCTTGAGGTTCTTCGCCTGGCACTCAGGCTTCAGGCAGTAGTTGTATTTCCTGGCCCGCTCGGGATGCAGTTCATCCCCGCAGGTGATGCACTTGGTCATGTTCGTTTCAGAGGTAGGCATTCGTTATCTAAAACCACGGCCGGGAGCCTGATGTTCCGCCCTCGCGGGTAGCGTGGCCAGCGGAATCCGAGGCAGGCAGGACGGGAGGACACGTGACCGACGGTGGCCCGGCGGGGCCGGGAACGGATCGCGAACTGCTCGAGCTCATGCCCTATGCGGTCACCCTGGGCATCGAGCTCGACGCGGCCTCCACCCGGGAGGTGCGGGGACATCTGGCCTGGTCACCAGAGCGGTGCACAGCCGGCGGGATCATGCACGGCGGCGTGCTGATGGCGCTGGCCGACAGCCTGGGCGGGATCTGCGCTTACCTGAACCTGCCGCAGGGCGCGCGGACCGCCACCGTCAGCTCCAGCAGCGTGTTTCTCCGCGGTATCACCGGCGGGGTGGTCACCGCCGTGGCGCGGCCGCTGCACGCCGGCCGGGCGGTGATGGTGGTCCAGACCGACCTGACCGATGACGGCGGCCGCCTCGCGGCCCAGATCACGCAGACCCAGGCGGTGGCCCCCGGGTAGGACGCGGCCCGGCTACCGGTCGTCGGGCCGGCGGCCCACGCCAGCCTTGCGCTGGTCCGGCAGGCCATCCGGTACGGGATCCTTCGGCGGATCCGGGCGCAGGCCGGACAGCAGATCCTCGACGCGCATCTTGAACCGGATGACCGGCTGCCGGAACCGCCGCTCACGCCGGGCGGCCCGGGCCCTCTTGCGGGGCCGGGCCTGATAGCGCCACCGGGCCCAGGGCGAGCCGGGCCGGGCCAGCCGGATGGCGCCCACGAGGAGCAGCGGGAACAGGAACAATCCGAACAAACCCGTCCAGATCTTCCCCTTGAGCAGCGTGATCGCGGCCAGGGTGAAGGTGATCAGGACGCTCAGCGTGAGGCTGCCGGCCGCCTCCCAGGTGCTTGCATGCCGGTCGGCAGGGTGCACGACCGACGGGACTATTCCCAGCAGCAGCAGGACGGTCACCCCGGCGGCCACGAAGACCGCGTCCACAGAGAGCCGCCCGTCGCTGGTCCAGTACACGTCGCGCAGGTGCAGGATGAGCGCGAACTCGTCGAGGACCAGCGCGGCCCCGAGCCCGAACAGGGCGGCGGCACCGGACCGCCAGTCCAGCGAGCCGCCCGGGGCCACGATCCCGGTGACCCCGCCGACCAGCATGAACACGACCCCGAACACCATGTGGTGCACGTGGAGGCTACCGGGAGTGACGTTGCCGGGCCACCAGCTGACCTGGGCGCGGATCAGGCGCACCGACAGCCGGATGAAGCCGAACCCGGCCACGAACGCGCAGAAGAAGCAGAACAGCGGCAGCCGTCCCGTCTGCACGATATTGGTACTGAACCAGCTGGACATGTCCGCCCCCACCAGCCGGGCCGTCGTCGGAAGCGCGCACTGCATAGTAGTCAGGCACGGCGCTCGTACACGCTGCTTTCAGCCTGCTCACCAGGGACGCTGGGTAAACGCGCTCCCCCGTGGCCCGGCGGGGGGCCACGGGGAGCGCCGGACCAGCTAGAGGGCCAGCTGGCCGTTCCAGATCACGGGACGGTGAACAGTCCCGCGATGGCCGGGGCGATCGAGGTGACGCTCTGCATGAGCACGCCGGGCAGCGTGACCACGCCCGTCTTGAGGCGGCTTCCCGGTGTTGCGGTGGCGGCCGGGCCCGCTCTGTCGGGTCTGGCTGATGAATAGGCCATGGCCTGTGCCTTCCCGTGCAGTTCAGTTAGTCAGCCAATGACGTGGCCTGCGCCTGCGCCTGGGCCTGGGCGCGGGCCGGGACCTGCGGCCGCACGAACTCCTCGAACGCCTCCTCGGGCTTCGCGGATCCGTGCACGACGGCCCCGATGGCGCGGATCATCGCTTCGGGGTAGTCGCTCTGGAAGATGTTGCGGCCCATGTCAACTCCTGCTGCGCCCGCCTCCACGGCCTGGTAGGCCATGGTCAGGGCGTCCAGTTCGGGCAGTTTCTTGCCGCCCGCCATGACCAGCGGCACCGGACAGGCCGCCGTGACCGTGTCGAAGCCCTCGTCGCAGTAGTAGGTCTTGACGAAGTGCGCCCCGAGCTCCGCGCAGATCCGGGTGGCGAGCCGCAGGTAGCGGGCGTCCCGGGTGAGTTCCTTGCCGACGGCGGTGACGGCGAGCACCGGAATGCCATACCGCTGCCCCTGGTCCACCAGCCGGGTCATGTTGTGCACCGACTGGGTCTCGAACTCGCCGCCGATGAAGACCTGGACGGCGACCGCGCAGGCGTTGATGCGGGCGGCGTCCTCCATGCTCACCGCGATCTGCTCGTCAGACAGCTCGCGGAGGATGCTGGGACCGCCGCTGGCCCGCAGCACGATGGGGACACCCGAGGCGGGCGGGACCGTGGAGCGGACCATGCCCCGGGTGGTCATCAGCGCGTCGGCGTAGCGGATCAGCGGCAGGATCGACAGGTCCACCCGCTCCAGGCCGGTGGTGGGTCCCTGGAAGTACCCGTGGTCGATGGCGAGCATCACGGTCCGGCTGGTGGCGGGCCGGAAGATCCGCGCCAGCCGGCTCTGCATGCCCCAGTCCAGGCTGCCGCAGCCCTTGAGCGGGAACACGGCGGCGGGGGCGGGCACCGTGGGCTGGAAACGGGCCCCACTGGTGGCGTCGTCGGTGTCGGCCATGATCGGTGTTCTCCCGGGTGCTGGTCTGGCGCCGGTATCGGCTGCGGTGTGAGGGGGTCTGGGTAGGGGTCAGGTACTGGCCGGGCCGGCCAGGGGTGAGTGCGGCCGCCGCTAGGCACCCGCCGCCCGCCACAGCGGGCTGAGCAGGCGGTCTTCGGAGATGCCGAGCATCCGGGCGTAGATCTCGCGCCAGGCCGGGTACCGCTCGTCGTAGCGGGCCACGGCGGCGGGGTCCGGCTCGTAGCTGGCGCCGCGGCGGCGCAGCTCTGGCCGCAGGTCGTCGAGGCTGGCGTAGCTGCCTGCGCCGAGGCCGGCGCACAGCGCGGCGCCGAGCGCGCTGCTCTCGGTGACCACGGGCACGTGCACGGGCACGCCGAGCACGTCGGCCATGATCTGCGGCCACAACCGCCCCCTGGCCGCGCCTCCGGTGAACGTGACCTCCCCGAAGCGCAGCCCGGTCAGCTCGGTGATGATGTCCCGGTGTCCCCGGGCGACGTAGGCCCCCGCTTCCTCCAGGGCCCGGATGCACGCGCCCCGGCCGCTGGCCGCCGGGTGGCCGAGGTCGAATCCGGCGAACGCCGGGCTGGCGTGCACCCAGCGCCGCGCGTTCATCAGGTTCGACATGATCGCGACCACCCCGCCGGACCCCGGCGGGACCTGGGCGGCCGCCTCTTCCATGACCACGTACGGGTCCACGCCGCGTTGCCGGGCGGCTGCGACCTCGGTGTCGCAGAACGCGTCGCGGAACCAGCGCATGCTCATGCCGCAGTAGAAGCCGATCCCCTCCAGCATCCACTGGCCCGGCGTGACGTGGCAGAGCGTGCGCAGCCGGGCCTGCGGGTCGATGAGCGGCTCGGGCAGCAGCACGGTGTTCTGCCAGAAGGTCCCCGCGACCACGGTGTACTCGCCGGGGGCCGTGCCCGCCCCGAGCAGCCCGAGCTGGGTGTCGGCCCCGCCGGCCACCACCGGGGTGCCGGCCCGCAGCCCGGTCTGCGCGGCGGCCGCGGGGGTGACCTGGCCGACCACGGTGCCGGGGTCCACCACCGGGGGCAGCACGTCGGGCGCCAGCCCGCACAGCGCCGGGATCGACGCCGACCAGGTTCGCTGGGCGAGTGTGAACATCCCCGAGCTGGAGCCGCAGGACGGCTCGGTGACCTGCGCCCCGGACAGCCGGTAGACGATCCAGTCGCTGAGCATGCCCAGGCTGCCCGTAGCGTCCAGGATGTCCGGGCGGTGCCGGGCCAGCCAGCGCAGCCGGGCCGGCGTGGTGATGGACACCCAGTCGCCCGCCTCGGCGTAGATCTTCTCGGCCGCGCCCTCGCGGATCAGGTCCGCCGCCTCCTCGGCTGACCGGCTGTCCACGTTCGGGCAGGCCCAGATCTCCCGCCCGGCCCGGTCGTACAGGACCACGCCCTCGCGCATGCTGGTGGCGGCGACCGCCGCGACGTCGGCGCCGGAGGCGCCCGCGGCCCGCAGCGCGTCCTGGACACAGGCGGCGATCGCGCGCCAGCCCGATTCCACGTCGAAGTCCTGGCCGCCCGGCACCCCGGGAGGCTCGTGGTGCGCCCACTCGCGCACCGAGACCGCGGCCTGCTGCCCGGCCTCGGTAAACAGCACGGCGCGGCAGCTGCCCGTGCCCGCGTCGATAGCCAGCAGGTATCGGCTCGTCATGTCATCGCACTCCCGGCGTGGAGCACCTGCGGGTTCACCACGTCGGCGGGCACCCGCCCGGCCACCAGGCTGGCCACGGCGGCCACCGCGCGGCGGGCGCCGCGGGCCAGCGTCTCCGCCGTGGCCCCGCCAATATGGGGGGTGACCAGCACGTTGGGCGCGTCCAGCAGGGGATGCCGGGTTCCGGGCTCCGGCCGCTCCAGCACATCCAGTGCCGCGCCCGCGAGAATTCCTTCCTCCAACGCCTCTCTGAGAGCAGCCTCGTCAACCAGCGACTCGCGGGCGGTGTTGATGAAATACGCCCCGGGACGCATCCGGGTGAACGCGGCGCGGGAGAACAAGTGCCGGTTCTCGGCCGTGGCCCGGGCGTGCAACGACACGATGCCGGAGCGGTCCAGCAGGGTGTCCAGCGGCACCAGGGCGACGCCGTCGGGGGCCTCGGTGACCAGCGGGTCGTAGGCGAGGACGGTGAAACCGAGGGCCTGCGCCCGCGTGGCCACCTCGTGGCCGACCCGGCCCAGGCCGACCAGGCCGAGGGTGACGCTGGCGGCCTCCTGGCCGAAGTACTCGCTCCCCTCGAATACGGACTCCGCGAACGCGCCCCGGCGGAGCAGGTCGGAACTCGCCCGGGGGACCACGCGGATGAGCAGCAGTGCGAACGCGATCGTCAGCTCGGCGACCGCTTCCGCGTTCTTGCCCGGGGTGTTGACCACCGGGATGCCGCGGTCAGTCGCCGCGGCGACGTCCACGTTCACCGGGCCGCCGCGGGCGCAGCAGACCAGCCGCAGCGGTGCGGCGTCGAGCACCTCCGAGCTGACCGGGGCACCGTGCACGATGAGGACGTCGTGACCGGCCACCGCCCGGGCGACGTCGGCCGGGTCCCCGACGTATTCGCGAAGCCGGTGCTCCGACGTGGTGCGCGGCGGTGCGAACTCCACTCCCTCGATCTGCATCGAGGTCACCGCCACCTCGGGGCCGAGCCGCGCCAGCGGCTCCGCGTAGGCAGAGGATGGCAGGTACGGATCGCCAATTACCAGGACACGCACTGGGTCCAGGCTGCTCACGGGAAGACGTACGTAGGCTCGAGGTCGATCGCGTGCCCGCTGCCGGATTCCAGGACGAACTTGAGCAACGGGGAAGTGTCCAGGTAGTAGAACTCGATGGACTCCCCGATCCGCCCGCCCATCAGGATCTCCGCGCCGCGCTCGCGCCAGTGTTCCTTGAGCGCCTCGCTGTCCTCGGTGGAATGCTTCATGCACGCGATGTGCTGGACGCCCTCGCCGTGGGTGTCCAGGAACTCCTGGTAGATGCTGGGGCCGCTGACCGGCTGGATGAGCTCGAAGCCGAGCCCGTTCACCGACGTCTCGGCGCCGATCATGCGGAATTCGGTCTTCTCGCCGCGCACCACGGTGTCGTGCAGCAGCGGCGGCTTGTAGTCGAACACGCTCCAGGGTCCCCAGCCGAGGTTCTCGGTGTAGGACCGCAGCGCGGATTCCATGTCGGCCACGACCACCGCGATCTGGGTGATGGTCATCGGCACCGGGGGGGCCACGATGCGCGCGCCGTTACTGCCTGTCATCTGCTACCTCCTGGATCGAGCCCGCAGGCTCAGCTAGCTCGTGGATCGAGTCTGCAGCCTCGGCGTGGAGCAACGCCTGGGTGATGACTTCAAGGTTGTCAGCCGGGCCGCGGCCCGGCTCAGGCGGACGGCGCGCGCTGAAGATCGCGCTGCCGCTGACCAGGACGTCGATGTCCCAGCCGGCCATCTCGGCCGCGTTGGCCAGGCTGACCCCGCCGTCCACGCCGACCAGCACGTCGGCGCCGGCCTGGGCGGCGAGGTCGCGGACGGCCTGGACCCGGCGGCGGGTGTTGGCCGCGGGGGCCTGGCCAGACCAGCCGGGGTTGACCGCGAGCACCAGGATCAGGTCGGCCAGTTCCAGCACCGGCTCCACCGCCTGCACCGGGGTGCCCGGGTTGATCGCCACGCCGCGCAGGAAGGAGCGCGGCTCCCCGGCCAGCTGCGTCATCTCCTGCAGCGTGCGGTGCAGGTGCCGGGTGGCCTCAGCGTGCACGGTGATGACCGACGCCCCGGCCGCCGCGATGTCTGGCACCAGCCGGCGCGGCTCCTCGACCATCAGGTGCGCGTCCACCGGCAGGCCGGTTGAGGCGACTGCGGCCACGAACGCCGGGCCCACGGTGAGCTGCGGGCAGAACACGCCGTCCATCACGTCCACGTGCGCCCAGGCGGCCGTGCCGCGGAGGATTTCCAGCTCCGCGCCCAGCCGGGTCAGGTCGGCGGTGATCACTCCGGCGCTCAGGCGGGGAACGGCCACCACGGGCCCGCCTCCCCTCCGCCAGTGGAGCATTCGCTCAACAAGTGCGCATATGCTCGCGTGCCAAAAAGTATCGGCCCGCAGGCCAGCCTTGGCAAGGCCCCTGACCGGGAAATTCCCGGTGCGCGAGCCTGCAGGCGGCCTGGCCGGGGCGGATCAGCCCGGGCAGGCGCAGCTCAGCCCCGCTGCAACTCGAGCAGGCGCAGCGCGACGAGCTCGTTCGTCACCAGGACGTCGAGGAATCCGCCGCGCAGGGCGCCGAGGATGGCCTCCGCCTTGTGCAATCCGCCGGCCACCCCGACGACCTTGGGGATGGACGCCAGGTCGGATAGCTCGATGCCGATCCGCCGGTCGTGGATGGGCAGGCTGACCACCTGGCCGTCGCTATCGAAGAACTGGCCGAGGATGTCGCCCACGACACCCCGGTCACGCAACTGGCGCACGTCGTCCGCGGCCAGGTAACCCATCTGCACGATGGTCGCGTCGGCGGCGGGCGTGCCTACCCCGACGATGGCCTGGTCCACGCCGCACGCCTGGGTGAGCACCTGCTGGATGGCCGGCTCGGCTTTGAGCGCCGCGGCCAGTTTCGGCGTGGACGCCACGATGGGGGTCGGGATGATGCTGGCCGTGGTGGCCTCCGGCTCGGTGCTGCCTTCGCCTTTGGACGACAGGATCGTCTGCAGGTAGCCGTCCACGCCGCCGGTCAGCGTGACCATGTGTACCGGGCCGACGGCACCGAAGTTGGTCGAGGCGATGACCCGGGACACCGTCTCCCCCCAGCCGACGCCGAGGGAGCCGCCGGGGCGCAGGTGGGTGCTCATGAACTGGGCCCCGCCCAGCCCCAGCCGGGCGTTCAGCAGGTGGTGGTCGGCAGGCTCCTTCTCGTGATCCGGGACGACCAGTGCCTCGGTCAGGTCGAAGGTGCGCCGCAGCTCGCTGCTGACCTCGAACGCGTCGAGGTGGTCCGCGTTCAGGTTGATCGAGACCAGGCCCACCTTGCGGGCCCGGTCCAGCATGCGCCCGACCGACGCCCGGGACACCGATAGCCGCCGGGCGATCTCGTCCTGGGTCAGCTCGTCCTTGTAGTAGAACCAGGCCACCCGGAGCAGTAGCTCCTCCGCCCCCGACTTGCTGTCCACTGTGCTCACTGGAAGCCCCTGTTCCGCGATCCCCTACTCACGGTCGATCACCTGGCCGCCATCCAGCGGGATCACCGCGCCAGTGAGGAACGATGCCGCCGGGCTCAGGAGCAGCAGGATCCAGAGCGCCACCTCCTCGGGGGTGCCGATCCGGCCGAGCGGCACCTGGCCGCGGAGCCAGCGGTACGCCTCGTCCAGGTCATCCGCCCACGTCGCATGGATGGGTGTGTCGATGGGGCCGGGCGCGATGCCGTTCACCCGCACGCCGAGCGGGGCCAGCTCGCCAGCCAGGGTCCGGGTCAGGTAGTCCAGCGCCGACTTGGTCATCGCGTACACCGACTGGCCGACCCGGTGCAGCGTGCCCGAGGAGGAGCTGATGTTCACCACGGCCCGCACACCAGACTCGCGCAGGGCGGGCAGCGCGGCCTGGATCAGGAAGAACGGCGCCCGGACGTTGGTGGCGACGTGCTCGTCGAAGCCGGCCACGTCCCATTCGCCGAGCGGTTTGTGCCGCACCACGGCGGCGTTGTTGACCAGGCCGTCGATGTGGCCGTAGTGATCAAGGCAGGCCGCAGCGATGTGCTCGGGGCCGACGGGATCGGCCAGGTCGGCGGGCAGGCACCACGCCTCACCACCCGCGGCCCGGATTTTCCCGGCCACCTCGTCGAGGGGATCCGGGCGCCGGCCGACCAGGACGACCCGGGCGCCAGCGGCGCCCAGCTGGCGGGCCGCCGCGGCACCGATGCCGCTGCCCGCTCCGGTCACGATGATGACGGCCCCGGTGAGTCCCGGGTCGGCGAGGATCTGTGCCGTAGGACCCGGCAACGCTGCCATAGGGACTCCCAGGGAGACGGGGCGCCGTGCTCGCGCCGCATTGAGCGTATGTTAATCAACTGAGCGTTCGCTCACGCCGGTCCGGCCGGGCACGCGAACAGCGCGTCGTCGAGGAACCGGACCAGGACGTTCCCGGTCATCCGGCCCACAGGCGTCTCCGCCCCGCCCTCGCGCAGGGCCCCGCACCACGCGATCGAGCCCACCGAGAACACCGCGCCCCCCGCACTGGTCTCGAAGAACACGACATCGGACCGGACCAGCGGGCTGTCCGGGCCACCCTGGCCCGAGTCCGCCGTGGTCACATCCTCCACCGCACCCTGGTAGGCGTTACTGAACCCGCGTGCGGACGCGACGACCACCGCGCCCGCCGGAGTGCCCAGCGCCGGATCGGCCCGGTCGATCTCGAATCCCGCCGCACCGCCAAGGACCGAGCCGCTGTAACCCAGCGGCGCGCCGGGGTCAATGCCCTCGAGGATGAAGCTGACCCGTTCCTGGCCGGGACCGGTGACGATGCGGTAGGGCAGCGACACATCGAATCCCTGCGCGGTGAACCCCACCCCGGCCAGCGACTGCGGCGAACGGCCCCGGTGCCGCCACAGACCGCCGCGCTCCGCGGTCATGGCCTGGTGCCATTCGCCGGGCGCTGATTCCCACACCCTGGTCCCCGCCTGCCCGCGCCGCACCTCGATGAGGAAAGGGTCGTCCTCCGGCGCGGTGGTGACCCAGTAGAAGCCGTTGCCGCCGAGGTACATCAGCCGCCCTCCGGCGGCGAGGTAGCCGTCCAGCCCGTCGAGCATCTGGGAGCTGTAGTACTCCGGGTGACTTCCGGTCAGCACCACCCGGTACGGGCTGAGCGCGGCGGCGCCGCGGGTGTGCAGGTCGTCGTCGGTCAGGACATCGACCTCGATCTGCCGGTGCTCCAGCCAGTGCAGAAGCTCGAGGTCGGCGCTGAACTGGTGCGGGCCGCGGATCAGGGGGAGGTGATAGCCGGGGCGCATGTTCAGCACCGGGCGGCGCCACGAGGACAGGCAGCATCCGGTGCCGTCCCGGTGCAGGTCGTACAGGCTGAGCAGCCGGTGCGAGGCCATGAAGCGGTCGCGGTCGGTGACCGGAAGCGCGGAGGCGTCGCCCGCGGAGCTGATCGGATGCTCCCAGGAAGCGTGCTCGTTGGCGTAGGCGAGATAGCTGAAGGTGGGCAGGAGCACCGCGGCGAGCGGGCGGCCATGGGGCCCGCCAGCGCGGTACTGGTCTGCGCGGTTCTGGCCTGCCTGGTTCTGGCCTGCGCTGGGCTGACCCGCTGCGGCCCGTCCCGGTGCGGCGCTGACGATCAGTGGCACCACGTCCTCGTGCTCGCCGGCTCGCAGCCTGATCCCGTAGGCGCCGCTCGGCCACTCAGCGGGCACCTCGAACGACAGGCTGGTCTCCCAGCCCGCGTCGGTCAGGTCGTCCTCGTGGAAGTACGCCGCCCCGTACTCCTCCGGCCGGACCACGAAGCTTTCGGTGCCCGGGGTCCAGTTCCGCCCGGTCACGCCCAGCGTGGGCGAGTTGGCGAGCGTTCCGTCGCACCGGCCCGGGCCGGTGTCGCGGACCCGGTGCGGCGGGACCAACGCGTCCGGGCCGAAGCGCCACTCGTGGCGCAGGCCGCCTACGCGCGCGGCTGGTGCGTCAGCCGCGAGGGCGGCCACGCTGGCGGCGCGCAGCGGACCCGAGAACACTCGCGGGGTGTCGATCTTCCCGTTGAAACACCGGTCCGCGCCCGGCCCGCGTACCGCGGCGCCGACGCTGATGAGCTCGGCTGCTGGGCAGGGGACGCCGAGGTCTTGCGGCCCGGCATCGGCCGGGAGAACGGGATCGGCCGGACGGACCGCGCTGAGGGAGCTGCGGGGCAGGACCACCAGGCTGGCCCGGCCTCCGGTGTCCCAGCTGGCCGCGGCGAAGTACCAGTGCCCAGTCTCGAGCACCGGGCCGGCGGAGTGGCTGCGGGGCGGCGCGTCCGATGCGGCCCGCACGGCCACCCTGACCCGGTGGTCCTCGCCGATGCCCAGCTCCCAGCCTCCGTCGCGGGCCTGTCCTGCCATCAGGCACTGGGGTCCGGATAGCCAGGTGGGGCAGAACCACAGCGTCGCCGTCTGCCCGGCCGTGGGCGGCTCCGCCCCGCTCAGGTCGGCCACCAGGTAGGAGCCGCTGAGAAGTTCCTGGTACCGGCCGGGGAACCGGCCGCCGACGGCGGGAACGGCGGGCTCGGCCTGCAGCCCGAGCCGCACCACCTCCGCAGTGAACTCAGGCAGCGTGGTGCTGACTTTGACGTCCACGGTGCCGCCTGGATAGGCGACGCACGGCTGGGCATAGCCGACGAGTTCCACGCTGGGTTCTCCGTTTCGTCTCGTCACGGGTGCGCCGGGCTGGCGGGTTCTTCCGCGGAACCGCCCGCCCATCGATGGTCCAGCACGATGGTCCCGTCCAGGGTGACGCTGGCCGCGATGACAGATGACCGCCGGTGTGAGGTGCTGCGCACCGCCACCTGGACCCGCTCTCCGGCGGGCAGGCGGAGACTGATGCCGACCTGAGCCAGCACCGTGGCCCCTGCTGGCCGGCCAGGGCATACCCGCGCCGTGAACGTCTCATCCAGGCGCAGGTCGGCGCCGGATGGGGGCTGCAGCCGCGACCTCGCCCCGAAGGTCACGGCGGTCTCGGCGGCGGCTTTGTCCTGGGTCACCAGGTAGCACGGTTCGCCGTCGGTGACCCATCCGGTGTCCGGCTCCGCGGGTGGTCCCGCGACAGCGGCGGGCGTATCCGCCCGGTCGGTCAGCCCGCCGGCCGGCAGCCGGAGGACCGAGGTCCTGCCCGGCCCGGTCACCAGGCCCAGGGCCGGGTTCGCTGGTGACGGCCAGATGTGCGGGAAGTCAGCACAGGCCACGCAGAGCCGTACCCGCGAGCCGGCTGGAAGCTCGAAGGCCGCCGCACCGAGCGTGACCGTGATCATCTGGGCCCCCGGGTGAGCATCGCTGCGGCCGGGCGGGATCCGGTGCCAGCCGGTGGTGATGAGCGTGGACCGCCCGTCCGGGCTGACCATGCAGACGCGCGCGACCAGGTTCAGCTCGGTGCCCGGCGGCAGGTCCAGGCAGAGATCGGCCTCCGGGCTGCCCGCGACCAGCAGCGGTTCGGGCAGCGGGTCGCTGGTGAAGGTCAGGCTGCGCGCGTCGTCGCTGCTCTGCTCCTCGGGCCAGCCGAGGCCGGTGCCGAACGGGTCCCAGATCCCCGCGGTGAGGCCCACCAGCGGATCTGCGTGGTAGTCACGCCGCCCGGGGGTAGCGGGCGGACTCGCCGCGAGGCGATGCGCGGCGAGGAAGAACTGCCTGCTGGACACTCCGTCGGGTGGCCACTGACGCGCGGCCCGCCATCCGCCGCCGCTCGTGAAGAACAGCACCGGCGGGTCCGGCTCGGGGCGGGGTGGCTCCCGCCGCAGGTGGGTGTCCCACCAGTCCGCCATCGCGCCGACCCAGTCGTAGGGCTGGTGCTGCGACAGATGCGGAAGCACATGCATCCAGGGACCCATGATCAGCCTCGTGGGCCCGCTCACCTGGGCGTAGGCGCGGAGGATGGCGTCAGCGTAGGCATCGGCCCAGCCGCCGATGAGCATGGTGGGCACGTCGATGGCGCTCGCGTCCACCACCCGGGCCTCCCAGTAGTCGTCCCGGTCCGGGTGCGCCTGCCAGGCCAGTGCGTGGGGTTGGCCAGTTCCCAGCCGCTGCATCCGCTGCCGCCAGATCCGTTCCCAGCGGCCGCCGGCGTCCTGGCGGGTCGGCGGGCACAGGCCGAGGGCCATCATGTGCGCGGCCCAGGCGTAGCGGCCCAGCATGGCCGGGCTGCCCCCGGGCGCGATGGTGTCGGTGTACATGTCCGTGGAGGCGTAGACCGCGGCGATCGCCCGCAGGTGCGGTGGCCGGCACGCCGCGGCGGCCAGGGAGGTCATTCCGCCATAAGAGACCCCCCAGGCGCCCACGGTGCCGTCGCACCAGTCCTGTCGGGAAGCCCACTCGATGATCTCCGCGCAGTCCCGGCCTTCACGGGGCAGGTCGAAACTCTCCCCGGAGCTCCCCTCGGACGCTCCGGTGCCCGCCATGTCCACGAACAGGGTGGGGTAGCCGCGCCGGCCCAGGCCCATCCGGGTGTGCTCGAAGAGGCTGCCGATGATGTCGTCCGTGCGGTACGGGTAATAGCTGACCAGTACTGGCCCCCGGACGTGCCCATCCGGGAGGTACAGATCGCCGGACAGCCGCGTCCCGTCGGCCAGCGGGATCCCGAGATCGCTCTGCACCCGGATGCCCCGCCCCGGCTGGCCGGCTACCGGGGGATCTGGCCTCGGAGAGGCTGTCATCGGCTAGATCTTCTCGATGTCGTGGGCGGCAGCGGGCCGGATCACCAGCTCGGTCACGGCCACCCGGCGCGGCCGGGAGATCAGCCAGGTGACCGCGTCCGCGATGTCGCCGGGCAGCAGGGCCCCGCCCGCCTCGACCAGGGCCCGGACCGCCGGGCTTCCCCGGGTCAGCGGTGTGTCCACCAGGCCGGGCTCGATCAGGGCGACCCGGATGTTGCTGGCCTGGAGTTCCTTGCGGACCGCATGACCGAGCCCGACCACGCCCCACTTGCTGGCGATGTACAGCGGCTCGCCGACGTAGGTGTCA
Organism: uncultured Actinomycetes bacterium; assembly: GCA_963770545.1. GTDB lineage: Bacteria > Actinomycetota > Actinomycetes > Streptosporangiales > Streptosporangiaceae > RYN-230. Next base: position 140,751 of record CAVYQF010000036.1, read on the forward strand.
CGCCCTGACACTGAGGCGATCACGACGATGTCGCCCGTGCCCGCCTGCGTCATCAGCGGCGCCACCGCCCTGATGCAGTTGGCGGTGCCGAGCAGGTTGGTCGCCACCACCTGCTGCCAGCGCTCGGGTGAGCCGCCCGTGATGCTCGACTGGTCAGCGATCCCGGCGCTGGTGACGAGCACGTCGACGCGGCCCAGGTCGCGGGCGATCTGGCTGACCGCCCGCTGAACTGACTCGAAGTCACGGACGTCGGCCACCACGGTGTGGGCCGCCACCCCGGTCTCCCGGAGTTCGCTGGCGGTGCGGGACAGGTCCGGGCCGGGCAGTGAGAGCAGGACCACGGTGGCCCCGGCGGCGCCGCAGGCCGCGGCACAGGCGCGGCCGATGCCGGTCGCGCCGCCGGTGATCAGCACGACCGGCGGCCCGTCCGCGGCGGCCTGCCCGCCCGGCACCGGCGGCCTGGTCATGAGCCGGCCGACGTCGCGCCGGTGATCAGGCCGACGAGGTGCATCCCGGTCACCGGCTGTTCCCGCTGGTCGAGGTCGGCGATCTTGCGGCCCAGGCGGAACACCGCGACCCGGTCCGCCACCCGCAGCACGTGCTCCATGTTGTGGCTGACCAGGAGGGTCGCGACACCCTCCGCCTTGAGCCTGTCGATGAGTGCCAGCACGGCCTCGGTCTGCTGGACGCCCAGCGCGGCCGCGGGCTCGTCCATAATGACCACGCGGCTGCCCCACAGCACGGCCCGGGCCACCGCCACCGCCTGGCGCTGGCCACCGGACAGGGCCCCCGCCTTCGAGGTGACGGGCGGCATCCGCAACCCGAGCCGGGTGAATGCCCCTTCCACCTCCCGGCGCATCCGGCGTTTGTCGATCCGGCGCAGCGCGGAGGCCAGCCGGCCCGGCCCGTGGAGTTCCCGGCCCAGGTACATGTTCTCGGCGATGCTGAGCGTGGGCACCAGGGCCAGGTTCTGGAACACGGTCTCGATCCCGGCCTCCCGGATGGTGCGCACGCCTCCTTCAGACCACGGCTTGCCGTCCAGCCGGATCTCCCCGGAGTCCGGCCTGGTCACCCCGGAGATGATCGAGATCAGGGTGCTCTTCCCGGCCCCGTTGTCGCCGACCAGGCCCAGTACCTCGCCGCGGTCCAGGGCGAGCGAGACACCCCGGAGCGCGACGACCGGCCCGTACCGCTTGGTGATGTCCGAGACTTCCAGCGCGGGCGCCCGGCGGCCGTGGCCGGCCCCCGGGTCGGGTCCGTCCAGGGCGGCCTCCGCAGACGATCCGTTCACGCCTGGGCCCGCTGCGGCCAGCCCATCCGGGACCGGGCCGGCGGGCAGGCCTGCGGCGGGCGCGGCGGTCTTGTCGGTCTCCAGCGCCTCAGCCTCAGCGCTCTCCGGCACCGGCACCCGCTCCAGCCGCTGGTACAGCACGTCGAGGGCCGCGGCGACCACCAGCGCCGCGCCGACCGCCAGGTCTGCGACGTAAGGCCCCACGTTGATGAGGATGAGGCCGTCGTCGAGGACGCCGATGAACAAGATGCCGGCCAGCGTGCCCCACAGTGAGCCGCGCCCTCCGTTGAACGCCACCCCGCCGAGCAGGATCGCGGTCAGCACCTGCAGTTCGAGGCCGACACCGATCTGCACCGAGGCGCCGTCCAGTTGTGCGGTGACGATGAGGCCGCCCAGGGCGGCGGCGGTCCCGGACAGGATATAGATCACGCAGGGTAGCCGCTTGGAAGCAACGCCGAGCGCGGTGGCCGCACCCTTGTTGGCGCCGATCGCGATCAGGTGCCGCCCGGTGCTGGTCTCGTACCAGACGTACACCCCGATCAGGAAGACCGCGAAGAAGATGAGCACGATGACCGGGACCCCGATCAGCGTGCCGTTACCGAGGAAATCAAAGGCAGAGCCGAAGCCCGACCGGGTGCTGTCGCTGGTAATGGTCTGGGCCAGGCCGGCCGCGCCCGCGAAACCGCCGAGGGTGACGATGACGGGTGAGAATCCGAGATAGGAGATCAGGATCCCGTTCATCGTGCCCCAGGCCGCCCCGACCGCGAGCGCGCCCAGCGCGGCGAGCCAGACGGGCCAGCCGAAGATCTTGTCGAACTCGCCGAAGCAGGCCGCGGCCAGGCCACCCACCGAGCCCACCGACAGGTCCAGGTTCCCCGAGACGAGCAGCATGGCGCCGGGGACGGCGACGATGCCGAGGACCGATATCTGCTCGAGGACCACGAGAATGTTGCTGCGCGTGAAGAAGCTGCCCGTGGCCACGCTGAAGTACAGCGACAGCAGGACGAGCGCGACGAACAGCCCGCCGCCCTGCGCCGAGGCCAGCCGCTGCAGCGAGTTGCGCGAGTTTCTGAGCCGGGGGGCTCCGCCGCCGAGCCAGGAGTGCCCCAGTCGCCGTGCGTTCATGCGGTTGCCCTCCCAGAGATGCCGGCACTCGTCCGGCGGAGTCTCCCGGCTGTCGAGTTCACCAGCTGCCGCTAGCTGTTGAGCTCAGCGAGCAGCTTCTGGTTCACGGCCTTTGTCTGGTACGTGCACAGCACGTACGGGAAATTGATCTTGGTGGGCGTCTTGCCCTCGATCGCGTTGGCGGCCGCCGTGATGCAGGCCTTGCCGATGGCGACGGCGTCGAGCGCGCCGGTCGCCCGGATCGGGCCGCCCGTCTCGATGGCCTTGATCACCGGTCCCGAACCGTCGAAGCCGCAGATGAACATGTCCTTGGTCCGCTGGGCGGACGGATGCGTGCCCTCGAAGGCGCGCAGCACGCCGTCGCAGCCCTCGTCCGCGATGCAGATCACGACGTTGATCCCGGGATGAGCCTGGAGCATGGTCTGGAACGCCGGGAATGTGTCCGGCGAGAGGACACCCTCGTGCTGGGCGACGACCTTGGCCCCCGGCGCCACCGCCTGCATGGCCTTGACGCAGCCCTCGACCCGCTGCCTGCCGGTCAGCTGGATCTGATGAGTCAGCAGCGCGACCTGGGCCTGACCCCCGAGGTTCTGCTTGACCCACTGTCCCGCGTATGTGCCGACGAGCTTGGCGCCCTGCAGGTTGTCGAAGATGACCCAGCCGTCCACCCCGGGCAGTGCGTTGTCGGAGTAGTCGAGGAACTTGGTGCCCGCGGCGTGCGCCTTGTGGATGAGCGGGACGATCGCGTTGTTGTCCAGCGGGAGCGCGACGATGGCGCCGACGTTCTCGCCGATCCAGGTCTGGATCTCCGACAGCTGCCCGTTCAGCTGCGAGTTGGCGTGGCTTTCGAGCAGCTCATAGCCGCGCGCCTGGCATTCCTGCTGTGCGCCGGCCATCAGCGGGGCCCAGATCGAGGCGCTCGTGTCCGGCTGGCTGAAGCCGATCTTCTTCCGGTTACCGGAAGGCTTTCCCGATGAACTCGAGCTCGCGCTGCCGCCGGTGCTGGTGGTGCCGCAGGCGGCGAGCACCGGGCCGGCGACCGCCAGGGCGCCGGCGGTCGCGCCCGCCTGGCCGAGGAAGCGCCGCCTAGACAACGGTAGGCGCGGGGGGGAGCCTGGCCTCGCCGCCTGGGACTTCGGGTCTGGCTGGGGGGTGGTCGGCTGCTCCGGCACGTTCCAATCCATGTCCGCCTCCGCGGGGGGTGGATGTTGCTTGCGGGCTTTGCTCGGGGGGTGACTCGGGGGGAGTCGCTGGGGGTCGGGGCAGCTCTGGCTGCGGAGCACCCGGGGGGCACAGCAATCGAGCATTTGCTCGGCTACTGCGCAAATGTTCAGCGTTGGGAGACAGTATGCACGGCACGCATTTCGCCGGCAAGGGTTCACGCCTCATTCACCAGAGGGATCCCGGGCCGGGCTGCGCGGTGGTCCGGCCCGGCCGGTATGCCGGGCCGCCGTCGAGCCCTACCCCCGGCGTCGAGCCCTACCCCTGGCGGCAAGCCCGCTCCGTCACTCCGGTGCCGTGCCCGGCCCCGACTAGCCGGGGCCGGGCCCCGGGATGGCCGGAGTCATGGCACGGCCGGGCCGAGGCAGCGGATCACCCGGACCGGTTCGCGGCCGGCCCGGATCCGGACCGGCAGGCTGGCGGGCAGGGCGAAGGTCTGGCCCCGCCGGATCGGCTGGCGGCCGAAGTCGCCCTCGACCCATCCGTCCCCGGCGGCCACCACCGCGATCGAGAACCGCCCGTCACTGACCTCGATCTCGCCGGGAACCTCGAGCGCGGTGGCATCGAAAAAGGGGAGCACGTCGCCGGAGAACAGGCGCACCTCCTGCGAGTCATGGCTGGTGCGCAGGACACGCGGCTGCTGGCGGGCCCGGGCCAGGGTCTCCGCCCGCCCGGCCGCGGTGTAATCGATCATGTCCAGGGCCAGGTCCCAGCCCAGGCCCATGGTGGCGCCGTCGTCGTCCGCCCCGGACGTTTCCGGGATCACGATGTGGTCGCTTGGCTCCTGGACCTCGATGAACGAGATCCGCGGCCCCAGGTAGTGGGGCACGCCCGCGTGGGCGACGTAGACCTCGCCGGGGTGCACCGGAGTGCGGTGCAGGGTGGCGCGGATGCCCGTGGTGTCATGACGGCGGGCCGCGTCGGCGAACCAGGCCCGCGAGGTCCTGGGGATGAAGCCGATGCCCGCGTAGGCCGACTCCTGGCCGTCGCCCGGCGTGTCGAGCAGGATCCACGCCTCGGTCTTGCCGAACGGCGAGCCGAGGTGCCGGCGCGCCCATTCCCGCGTCGGGTGCGCGTGCAGCGGGACCTGCCCGGCGGGGGACAGGAGCTTGACCAGGACGCCGGTGATGGGACCCCAGTGCTCGGCGAATCGCCGGCCGACCATCTCCTCGGGCAGCGCCTGCACCAGATCCCGGAGCGTCACCGGGCCGGCCCCGGGAACAGGGACCTGGCTCAGGCCCTGCGGCCGGCCATCCGGATCGTCGTTACCGGCCTGGGTGCACGAGCCGACCCAGTCCTCGGACCACCAGTCGTCCGGCCGGGCGGGCAGGCCGCGGAACGTCCGGGTCAGCGAGCCGCCCTCGTAGAAGCGGTAGAGCGGATGATAGTCCAGCGGCAGCGGCCGCCGGATGGCCTCCCGGAGCGGGCGGCTGCTGGTCGGCGCCATCGCCTTCGGCGTCCGCTCAGAAGATGGCGATCGGATTCCACGGTGACCCGGTCGCGCCGGGCAGCCGCAGCGGCAGGCCGACCACCATGAACTCGTCCCGTCCCTCCTCCGCGCAGGCCTGGGCCAGGTCCTCGAGCTGGAGGCTGTCCGAGGCGAACATGCCCATCGCGGTGATCTGCAGCGGGTGGATCGGGTACAGGATGCCCTCGACGTTGCTCGGTACCGTCTCCCCGTCGCCGTCCGGCAGGAACGCCGCGATCCGCCGTTCGTGCATCCACGGGATCGTGTCCACGTGCAGGCCGGCCTTGCCCTCCCCGGCGGGCGGGTAGTCGTTGCTCCACGCGCCGAGTTCGAGCCGGCGCCGGTGGTGGCCGGTGCGGAAGACCAGGATGTCGCCCTCACCAAGCCGGACGCCTTGCGCCTGCTCGGCCGCCTCCAGTTCAGCGCGGGTCACCGCCTCGCCCGGCTCCAGCCATTTGACCCCGCGCAGCCGGGGGATATCGAGCAGCACGCCCCGGCCGACCAGCCCGTTGTCGTAGCTGGTCACGTCCAGCGCGGTGGCGCCCCTGGTCGTCATCACCTCCAGGGCGGGCCGGCCGTTGTAGACCTGGCCCCGGTAGGCGATGTGGCACAGCGCGTCCATGTGGGTGTGGCAGTCGCCGTGGAAGGCCAGGCCCAGGTAGTCGGTGGCGAACGTGAGGCTGCCCGAGCCGATGTCGATGTCGTGCCCCTGGACCACGTGACGGATGACCGGGCTGGGGTTGTCCGGCCCGGCCACGGTGTTCATCGGGATCGACATCGTGACCTGGCGCCCGGACCGGACCAGGGCCGCGGCGGCCCGCACATGCTCCGGGGTGAGGTAGTTGAGCGTGCCCCGCGTGTCGTCGGCACCCCAGCGGCCCCAGTTCTTGACCGCCTCGAACATCTCCTCGAACTCGGCCAGGGTGACCGGCGCGGGCCGGGTCAGAGTGGTCACGGAATCACTCACCGCCTGTCTGCTGGAGGCTGTCTGCTGGAGCCAGGTCTGCTGGAGCCAGGTCTGCTGGAGCCAGGTCTGCTGGAGGGACCGGAAGCAGCCGGGACACCCGGTTCCCGAACTCCTCGAGGGCGGCCGTCCCCTGCAGCGCGCCGATCTCCAGGTCATACTGGCGCGTGTCACCCGGTTCGAGCCACTGCAACTCGCCGCGCTCCCGGGCGTCCGCCCGGCCCGCGTCCCGGTTCGTGCTGGGCTCCAGGCCAAGCGCGTAGGTGCCCTCGCCCAGCATCCGCCACACCGTGTGATGCGGCAGCTGGCCGAGCCGGAACACCTGGTAGACCCCGAGGCCCCGGTCCCGGTTCAGCAACCCCACCGGCACGGTCCCGGCCGGCTCGGCGATGAGCTCATGCTCGAAGCACGCTTCCGTGGCCCCCCGGACCGGGCCGGACATGATCTGGTACCCGTCAACCGGCGCGCCGTAGTCCGTACTGGTCCGGCGGCTCGGGACGACGAGTTCCGCGCCCTCGTCGAGCACCGGGAAACCGGCGTTGCAGTGGTACAGGAACATGTGCGAGGCCGGCGTGTGCCCGGTGTTCTCGACCACGTCGTGAACGGTGAACGCCGAGGAGCCGACGCGGGCCTCGATCCGCCGCCGGAGCACGAGCTGCTCGGCGAACACCGCGGACTGGAGCACCTCGCCCTCGGCCCACAGCACGCACTCGTCGCCCTCCCACCGCTCGCCGTACCCGGCCAGCCGGGCGGGCAGGCCGCCGGCCCGCCCGTGCAGGCCGTACCGGACCGACGGCTGGATGTGCGGCTGGTTGAAGTGAGCGGCGGTATCCTCGGCCGGCCCCAGGGTGTGGTCGAGACCGCAGGTGACCACCATGCCGCCACCCCAGGCGCGGAACCAGCCCCAGTCATCCGGCTCGTAGTACCAGGGTCCGGTGACTCCGGCCCCGGACAGCCAGCTCAGTGGCTGCCCGGCCAGCTCGCACCGGCCCACATCGAAGCAGCGGTCGATCAGCACCTCGAAGGCGAACCCGGTGCCGGTGCGGAATTCGAGCACCCGGACCCCGCGGGACTGGCCGTCCCCGAGCGTGACCAGCCGGACCCCTGCGACCTGCTCCAAGCGCCCGATGCGGCGCAGCAACCCGGCTCGCGGGTAGCCCGTGCCGAACAGTTCAGGCATGTTGTTAGCCATCCTCACCAGGGCGGATACCAAAGTTCTCCTAATTGTGCGCAAATGTCAAGGCGCTGAGCGTTCGCTCACATCGGGCTGGATGGGGCCCTGAGGGCGGCCGCGCGTGGCCGGCCTGGGGATGCGGCGCATGATGGATCGGTACGGCCGCGCCGGGGGGCGCGGCTGGCACCGGGAGATGAATGCAGCGGCATGCTCGCCGCGGGCTGGCGGCGCTCGTGGTTCTCACGGCCGTGGTACTCACGCTGACCGCGTGGAGCGCCGCGGCCCGGGCCAGCCAGGCACGGGCCAGCCGAGCACGGGCCAGCCAGGCACGGGCTGGCCAGCCCCGGGCTGGCCAGCCCCGGGCCAGCACCGCCCCCGGGGCCCGGACCGTGGTCAGCTTCACCTGGGGCGGCGGGCGCGGGGACCAGATGGGCGCGCTGCCGGCCTTCCAGCGCTACCGGATGCAGGCCACCTTCTACGTGCCGTCCGGCCTGGTCTGCCAGCCTGGGACCGGACCGGGCTGCGCGCATTCGCCGTACCTGACGCTGGGCGACGTCCACCGGATCGCCGCGGACGGCAACGAGATCGGCGGCCTGTCCGTGCAGCATGTCCCGCTCGTAGGGCTGCCCGCCGCGGAGGCCCAGCGGGAGATCTGTGACGACCGGGTCAACCTGACCCGCTGGGGTTTTCGCGTCACCGACTTCGCCTACCCGTTCGCGCAGGTGAACCGGACCCTCCAGGATCTCGCACAGCGCTGCGGTTACAACTCCGGGCTGGGCACCGGGCAATTGCGCGGCGCCGGGCTGTGCCTGCACTGCGCCTGGGCGGAGACCATCCCACCCCGCAATCCGTATCTGCTGCGCGCGCCTATCGAAGTGGCGTCGGTCGGCACGAGGTGGTCACCGGCCACGTTCGAGAAGATCGTGACCGGGGCCCGGCAGCACGGGGGCGGCTGGATCATCTTCACCATCCACGACGTCTGCGCCCAGTCCTGCGCGCTGGGCGTGACCCGGCCCGAGCTGGACAGCGTGCTCGGCTGGCTGGCCCGCCAGGCCCGGCACGGGGTGAGCGTGCGCACCGTCCGCCAGGTGATCGGCGGCCCGGTCCGTCCCGCGGTGGCCGGTCCGAATCCGCGCCCCGTCCCGCCCCCGGGGGTGGTCAACTCCCGCCTGTCCGCGGTGGCCGTGGGCGGGATCCCGGCCTGCTTCCAGGCCGGCCGGTACGGCACGAACCATGCCACCTTCCGCTACCAGCGCCGGGCCGGCCCGGGTGGGGCGGGGGCTGAGGTTATTTCTTTGACGCAACGAAAATCTGGCCCGGCGCAGATCGTGCCCACCATGGACCTGGGCGCTTGCGCGCCGGCGGCGACCGCGGGCCGCCGTTACACGCTGGGCGCCTGGTACAAGTCGAGCGGGCCGGTGGTGTTCAACACCTACTACCGGACGGCCGCCGGCACCTGGGTGTTCTGGGCGAGCAGCCCGCCGCTGGCCGCCTCGCCCGGCTGGACCCAGGGAACATGGACCGCGCCTGCCGTGCCGTCCGGGGCGACCGCGGTCAGCTTCGGGCTGGCGCTGAGCTCTGACGGCACGCTGGCCACCACCCGGTACAGCCTGACGCCGGCCCGCTACACCAGCATCCGGCTGATCGCGTTCGCCGTGCTGGTCGCGGCGGGCCTGATCGCGCTCTTCGGCGTCCGCAGGGCGCGCCGCCCGCTGATTCCGCCGCCGGGCGATCTCGGTCAGCCACCACCCCCGCGCAGGCCCTGACCACGGCGCTCGCCTGACCACGGGCGCTCGCCTGACCACAGGCGCTCACCTGACCACAGGCACTCACCTGACCCACGCGCGCTCAGCCGCGGGTGAAGCGGAACACGGTCTCATAGCGCCGCTCTTCACCGTGGGCGAGCCAGATCATCGAGCCGTCCTCACGGGCGGCCGCGTCGCCGGCCACGTGATGGGTGGAGGGTTCCAGCCCGACCGCATAACTGCCCTCACGCAGGTTCAGCCACTCGAAGAAGGCCGGGAAGGCGGCCGGGTCGTAGTCCAGCTCGAACGCCCGGCCCCGGATCGCGTTGACCACCCGGACCCGCTGCCGCCCGTCGGGGTCCGGGGTGAGCGCGTGCTCGTAGACCTGCTCTGCGAACCCGGGCTGGGGGCCGGGGAAGACCAGATGCGACACGCCCTGCCCGGCCACGCTGTCGCTCTGCCAGAGAGTCTGCGCGATGGGAGCGTCGAACGCGGCGCCCTCCTCCAGCAGCGGCCAGCCCACGTTGATGTGGTACAGGAACATGTGCGGGGTCGGGTCGAAGCCCGCGTTGCGGACCCGGTCGGTGAGCCGGATCTCGGTGCCGCCCAGGTCGGCCTCGATCCGCCGGTGCAGCACCAGGTTCTCCGCGAAGATCGCGGCCTGGCGGACCTCGCCCTCGGCCCAGAGCACGCAGCGGTCGCCGTCCCACTGCTCGCCGTAGCCGGTGAGCCGGGCCGGGATATTGGCCACCCGGCCGTGCAGCCCGTGCCGGACGGTGCGCCGCGGTGGGTAATGGTACTGCTCCGAGGCGACCTCGCCGCCGAACAGGGTGTGATCGAGCCCGGCCGTGACCACCAGCCCGGACATGCTGCGCAGCCAGGACAGCCCGTCCTCGTCGTGGTGCTCGTGCAGCCCGGGATGGCGGAACCCGGTCGCGGACCGCCAGCCAACCGACAGGTCGTCGAATTCGGCCAGCCCGAGGTCCAGGGCCCGGTCGACCAGCACGTCGAAGCGCAGGCCCCCGCCGGTGCGGAATTCCAGGACCCGGATCCCGCGTTCGCTGCCGTCGTCGAGTACCACGGCCCGTACACCACCGGCCGCGGCCAGGTCGCCGGTGACCCGTTCGAGGGCCAGGCGCCCGGGCCCCGGGGGCCGGCTGGACGTGTTTCCGGTCGTCACGACATCACCCCTCCACCGTTGACTTCGATCGCCTGGCCGCCTCGTACAAGTCGTTGACCCGCCGGACCAGCCCGGCATGCGGCTCACCGGCCAGCAACCCCTCGCGCAGCAGGGCTGAGGCCGCGGTCTGGAACTCCGGGTAGCCCGCGAACCGGGGCCGCACCCAGGCTTGCTCGACGGTGGCGAGGCTGGCGCGGTAGAACCCGCCGCTCGCGGCGTCGGCCCCCGGATGCTGCCAGGCCCGCCGGGCCGAGCTCTGCCCGCCGAGCTCGGCGTACAGGCCAATCTGCACCTCGTCGGAGAGCAGGATCCTGATCAGGGCCGCAGCGGCGCCCAGTTCGACCGCGGACCGGGTGATGGCCACGCCGGTGCCGCCGAGCACGCTGCCGATCCCGCCCGGGCCCGCCGGGGCGTCGAAGGCCGCCAGCCGCGAGGATCCGGGCTCGCCGCCCAGCGGGCGCTGGTAGGTCACGTACCCATAGACCAGCGGGCAGTAGGCGGGTCCGCCGCCTGCGGCCATGGCGTCCAGCACGCCGATCGGGTTGAGCTGGGACAGCTCACGGTCGGCCTGGGCTAGCAGGTCCGACATGATCGCGAGGGCGGCCGTGCCTGCCGTCTCGGCCACGAACGGCCCGTGGTTCCCGGCCAGCTCGTGGTCCCCGGCCAGCCCGTGGTCCCCCGCCGGTGCCGCCCCGGCCGCCACGCAGATCGCGCTGAACATCAGCAGCGCGTGAGGTCCGCCCAGGCACAGCGTGGTCGGATAGGTCCGGGCCGCCTGGCAGGCCTGCGCCCAGCTCGCGGGCCTCGCCTCCATCAGGTCCGGCCGGGCCACCGCGACCTGGGCCGCAGCGTCCAGCGGGAGCGCCCACGGCCGGCCGCCCAGCACGTAACTGCCGTACGACGCACCCACCGAGGCCGTCCGCCAGGCGGCCAGTTCCTGCTCCCCGAGTACCTCGTCCAGCGGCAGCAGGGCGCCGTCCCGGATCGCCTCGCCGAGCCCGGGATGGTCCACGACCAGCAGGTCGAAGTCGTCGGCCAGGGTGCGCAGCGGCCGGGACTCGAACCCCTCCAGCGGCTGCCGCTGCCAGTGCACCGAGACATCCGGTTCCAGCGCCCCGGCCAGCGCGTCCAGCACCCGGTAGCCGCGCGGGTGATCCCAGGTCAGCCCGCTCAGCCGGACGGTCACGAGATCTCCCCGGGCCGGGTGGCCCCGGGCCCGGCTGCCTCCCCGGGCCCGGCTGCCTCTCCGGGCCCGCTGGCCGCGGCAGCCTCAGCCACCACGCCCTCGCCGGCCAGGCGGTCCACCGACGCTCCGTCGTAGCCCAGCTCGGCCAGGATCTCCCGGGTCTGCTCGCCGGCCAGCGGCGCGCCGCGGTATACCTCCGGCGGGGTCGCGCTGAACCGGTACGGGAACCCGGGCGTGGTGACCCGCCCCTCGGTCGGGTGGTCGTAGCTGACCAGCGAGCCGTTGTGCTGGACCTGCGGGTCGTCGAGCACATCGGCGTAGTCGTACACCGGGCCGGCCCAGATGCCCCGCGCGTCGAACTCGGCCAGCCACTCGGCCGTGCTGCGCTCCGGCAGCCGGGCCCGGACCAGTGCGGTGATCTCGTCCCGCCGGGCGTGCCCGTCAACCTCGTCGTCCATCCCGGCGAACTCGCCAATGCCGAGCACCTCGCCCAGCTGGGCCAGCGGCGGGAAGGCCAGTGCCAGGTACCCGTCCGCGGTCGCGAACGTTCCGTACGGGGCCCGGATGTAAGCGTGCCCGTGCACCTCACGGCCCCGGTGCTGCGCGATACCGCCCACGGTGTAGATAGACAGCTCCTGGGCCTGCACGGCGATCGCGGAGTCCAGCATGTTGACCGTGACCAGTTGCCCCTCCCCGGTGCGCTCGCGGTGCAGCAGGCCGGCCAGGGCACCCTCGAATGCGCCGTACCCGGTGATGGCGTCCACCGCGTAGGTGCCGGCGGGCGCGGGCGGGTCGGAGGCGCGGCCCACGTTGAGCATCGCCCCGCTCATCGCCTGCAGCAGCATGTCCTGGCCGGGGCGCCCGGCGTACGGGCCGCTCTCGCCGTATCCGGAGATCGACACGTACACGATGTCGGGGCGCACCGCGCGGATGGACTCGTAGTCCATCCCCAGCCGCTCGGCCACCCCCGGGCGGTAATTCTGCAGGAACACGTCACTGCGCCGGGCCAGGTCCAGAACGATCGCACGGCCCTCGCCGGACTTCAGGTTGACGGCGAGGCTGCGCTTGTTGCGGTTCAGCGACAGGAACGACGCGTTGATCTGGTGGCCGGCCGCGCCGCCGGCCGAGGTGTGCCGCTGCCACTCGCCGGTGACCGGCTCGACCTTGACCACGTCCGCCCCCAGGTCCCCGAGGCGCATCGCGGCCAGGGGGCCGGCCATCGCGATGGTCAGGTCGATGACCCGGTAGCCAGACAAGATCCCCATCTGCTCTCCCTACCTGGCCCGGAACACGGGCGGCCTGCGCCCGGCGAAGGCGGCCCGGCCCTCCGCGGCGTCCTCGGTGGCGAAGCAGATCGTCTGGAGCTGGCGCTCGTAGTCGATGGCCCGGCCCAGCGGCATCTCGAACGCCGCGCGCAGGTTCCGTTTCGCGGTCTGCGCCGCGATCGGGGCCCGGCTGGCGATGGTGGCGGCCAGTTCCGCGGCCCGGCCGGCCAGGTCCTCCGCGGGCAGGACCTCGCTCACCAGCCCCCAGCGCAGCGCGGTCGCGCTGTCGACGGGGTCGCCCGTGAGCAGCATGACCGCGGCGTTGCCCGGCCCGATGCTGTGCGCCAGGAGCGCGGACATCCCGCCACCGCCGATCCAGCCCAGCTTGATCTCCGGGGCGGCGAACGTGGCCGGCTCGGCCGCCAGCCGGATGTCGCAGGCCAGGGCCATTTCCAGGCCGCCGCCGAGGGCGTAACCGTTCACCGCGGCGATGACCGGCGGGCGCAGCAGCCGGATCGTGTCGCAGTAGTCCGGGCGGTTCCCGAACTCCCAGGGGGTCGCGTAGTCGTCCAGCCCGGCGATGTCGCTGCCGGCGCAGAACGCCCGCCCGGTACCGGACAGGACCACCGCGCGCACCTCCGGCTCCTCGTTCACCTGGGTGACGTGGCTCATCAGGGTCGCGGTCATCGACGGCGTGAACGCGTTGAGCTTGGCGGGCCGGTCAATGGTCAGGTACGCGACCTGGTCGCGCAGCTCCATCCGGACCTGGCCCGGGTCATCAGCCATGGGTGTCGGCTCCTTCCGGGCTCTGCTGGCCTGGCGACTCCGCGCGCGGTGCGTCACCGGATGCGTCCTGCATCAGGTCCGCGCGGGCGCCCTCGACGATCTCGCGCATCGCAGCCTCCGCCTTCCGGTGATGACCGCGCTGGATGGCCTCGGCCACCCGCTGATGGATCGGCAGCGTCTCGCGGTTGTGCGCGACCGAGTGAGTGTGCAGCGGGCGGATCGCGCCGAGCGCCACGCTGACCACGTCGTGGATGTAAAGCAGCAGGTCGTTCTGGCAGGCCGCGAACACGGCCCGGTGGAAGGCCAGGTCGGCCGTGATGAACTGATCCGGCGCCTCGACCGTCGCCCATAGCGCGCTCAGGGACGCGGCGATCACCCCGCGCTGGGCCGGGGTAGCCGACTCGGCGGCCAGCCGGGCCGCACCCGGTTCCAGCGCGACCCGCAGGTCGGCCAGGGCCCGGATGTCCGCCGGGCTGGGCTCCTCGGAGTACCGCCAGCGCAGTACGTCCGGATCGAGCAAGTTCCACGACTCCCGGGGGCGGACCCGGGTCCCGGCGCTGGTCCGGCTCTCCAGAAGTCCCTTGCCGGCCAGCACCTTCACCCCCTCGCGCAGCGCCGAGCGGCCCACCTCGAACCGGCCGACCAGCTCGTCCTCGGTGGGCACCGGGCTGCCGGGGCCGAGTTCGCCGCGCACGATCGCCGCCCCCAGCGCGTGCACCACCTGGGCGTGCCGGGCCTGGCCGGGATATGCGGCGGTCACGGGCGGCGCTCCGTTCCTGCTCGGGTCTTCCTGCTCGGGTGTTCCTGGGCCGGGGGTCCCGGGCCGGGGGTCCCGGGCCGGGCGTTCCGGGCCGGGCGTTCCGGGCCGGGCGTTCCTAGGCCGGATGTTCCGGGCCGGAGTGCTGGCGTCAGGGGGCTGACCAGCCTGACGTTACGGGGCCGCCCGGCGGACGTCAACCTCTTCATCAGATGAAGTTTCTTGTTAGTCTGATGAATCGTTGACGCGACCCGGGCCCGGCCGTACGCTGCCGGAAGGCGGTCCGCCGGGCCGCCGTACCCGGCGGAGGGAGACCCGTGGAGCTGATCAGGTACCGCGTGGGCGAAGGCGCCCCGCAGGTCGGGGTGCTGGACGGCGACCGGGTCCGTCCGCTGCCGGGCGTGGCGACCATGGCTGAGTTGCTCGCCCGGCCACTCACCTGGATCCGCGGCGCGTGCGAAACGGTGCTGGGCGGCGGGACCCTGGACCCGGGGGACACCGGGAAGCCGGGGGACACCGCCGGAACGAGCGGGGTTTCCGGTGGCGCGCAGGCGGCCGGCCAGGCGGGGGAGACCGGGCCCGGCGGGTTTTCGTTGCGGCGAATTAGCGTGCTGGCGCCTGTGGACGGAGGTACCGAGGTGTGGGCCGCCGGGGTGACCTATGAACGCAGCATGCACGCCCGGGTGCAGGAGAGCCTGGACTCGGCCGACATCTACGACCGGGTGTATACCGCGTCCCGGCCGGAGCTGTTCTTCAAGTCAGCCGCGTGGCGGGTGGCCGGTCCGGGGGACCGGGTGAACGCGCGCGCTGATTCGCAGGTCGACGTCCCCGAGCCGGAACTGGCCGCCGTGCTGAACGCCGACGGCGATGTGGTCGGCTACACCATCTGCAACGACATGAGCTCCCGGTCGATCGAGGGGGAGAACCCGCTCTACCTGCCGCAGGCCAAGATCTACCTGGGCAGCTGCGCGGCCGGCCCGGGATCCGGCCGGCGTGGGAGGTTGAGGACCCGTACGGGCTCACGATCGAGATGACCATCCGCCGCGACGGCGGGACGGCCTGGACCGGCCAGGCCAGCACGGCCGGACTGCGCCGGACCGTGAACGAGCTGGCGGCGTTCCTGTTCCGGGAGGACGAGTTCCCGGCGGGCGTGCTGCTGTCCACCGGGACGTCGCTGGTCCCGGACCTGCCGTTCACGCTGAAGGCCGGGGACGAGATCCGCATCTCGATCTCGCAGATCGGCGAGCTGGTCAACCACGTGGTCCGCGGCAAAGCCTCCCTCCGGGCCTGACCCCGGACTACCGACGGCGAGCATTTGCTCATATCGTTAACATCTGCTCAACTCAGAGAATGGCGGTGTTCCTGAGCTCGCGGGACAGCCTGCCGCAGCGGCCGGCCTGCTCCGGCGGCACAAGATCACGCGCGTGACGGCCCCGCGGGGCCGTCTCTGCGTGGAACCCGATCGCGATCTTCTAGGGAGCAGTGATGGAACCTCGTTTCGAGGGCAAGGTTGCGCTGGTCACCGGCGCGGCGACCGGGATCGGGCAGGCGGCCGCGGTGCGGCTGGCCGCCGAGGGTGCGCTGGTGGCGGTGAACCACCGGCCGGATCAGGATCCGGCCGGGACGCTGGGGCAGATCACCAAGGCTGGCGGCAAGGGCTTCGGTGTCGGGGCCGACATGCGCGACCCGGCGCAGGTCACGGCGATGGTGGCCGAGGTGGCCAGCCGGGGCGGCCGGTTCGACTACGTGGTGTCCAACGCGGCCGTCAACCCGTTCATGGCCTGGGACGAGACGAGCGTCAACGACTTCAACCTGCTGTTCGACACCAACGTGCGGGGCACCTGGATGGTCTGCACCGAGGGGGCCAAGCAGATGATCCGGGAAGGGCACGGCGGGGCGATCTGCTGCGTCAGCTCGATCTCGGCCCACGTCGGCGCGCCCGGGCAGACCGCGTACTGCGGCACCAAGGGCGCCATCAGCATGCTGGCCAAGGCGCTCGGCCGTGACCTGGGCGGGCATGGCATCCGGGTCAACGCGGTCGAGCCGGGCTGGGTCAAGACTGACATGAGCGCCCCGCTGCTCGCCGATCCGGACGCGCTGCGTTACTACACCGAACGGGTCGCGCTGCACCGCGGCGCCGAGCCCTCGGAGCTGGCCGCCGCCATCGCCTGGCTGCTGTCGCCCGACGCCAGTTACGTCACCTCGGCCACGCTGCTGGTCGACGGGGGCTTCATCGTGAACGCCGAACTGTGAGGAGATCACCGGTGCCGGATCCAGCACAGATGCTGAGGGACGCCTACGACCAGGTCAGGCGGGACTACGGGGGGGCCATCGGGCAGCGCCGGGAGGAGCTGGTCACGCCCGCACTGGTCCTGGACATCGATGTGGCGCAGCGCAATATCGACCACATGGCCAGCGAGCTCAAGCAGATGGGTGCGGCCGTGATCCGCCCGCACTACAAGGCGCACAAGAACCCGGACATCGCCCGCCGCCAGGTGGCGGCGGGCGCGGGCGGGCTGTCCATGGCCACCGTATGGGAGGCCGTGGTGCTCGCCGCGGCTGGCTTTGACGACCTCTTCGTGGTCAACACCGTGGGGCATCCGGGCAAGCTCCGGGCGCTGGCCGAACTGGCCCGCGATCACCGGATTCTCGTCGCCGTGGACGAGGCGGCCAACGCCGAGGCCCTCTCCGCGGCGGCTGTCGCGGCCGGGTCCACGCTCGGCATCATGATCGAGGTGGATACGGGGATGGACCGCTGCGGGGTGGATTCCGCGGCGGACTGCCTGACGCTGGCCCGGCAGGTGACCGGCCTGCCCGGGCTGCGCCTGGACGGGATCACCGGCTATGAGGGGCACTGCTCGCTGACCCGGGACAACGACCTGCGGCACGAGCGGCAGCATCTGGCCATGACGTTCTTCACCGGCGTGGCGGCGCTGCTGGAAGCGGACGGCATTCCGTGCCCGATCCGGTCGGCGGGCGGCATCTCGACCTGGAACTGGACCGCGGCCTTCCCCGGCATCACCGAGATCCAGGCCGGGACCTACGTGGTCATGGACAACTTCCACGGCGTGATGGTGCCGGACTTCGAGCACTCACTTACCGTCCAGGCCACCGTGATCAGCCGGCAGAGCGGCAAGGTCATCGTGGACGCGGGTAACAAGTCGGTCGCTGACCCGGCCGACGTGACGATCACCGGGCATGACCTCACCGTGTTCCGGTTCGACGAGGAGCACGGCATCTTCGACGCGGCTGGCGGCTCCTCGCTGCGGGTCGGCGATCCGGTGGCGCTGGTCCCGGGGTACTCACCGAGCACCGTCAACTGGTTCGACGCCTACCACGTGGTCTCCGGCGGCGTGGTCGTGGACATCTGGCCGGTCATCCCGCGTGGTCCCGGGCATCACGGCCTGGCCTGACCGGGGCGTCTAGCTCTTGCCAAGATCCAGTGGCTAGGTCGATACTCCTGTGAACGGATGACCAATCCGTGAGCGATTGCTCTGCACTCAAAAGTGATCCTGTTCCCGGTGGGTGGCAGGAAGGAGTCTCACGGTGGCAGTCGAGGCTGATCAGTCAGGTACAAGTAAGGGCACCGTAGCGTCCGAACTGCAGGCGAACGCGGTCGGCCTCCCCGGCATCCTGATGCAGGGCATCGCGACGATAGGGCCCTCGTTCGCGATCCTCGCGTCGTTCGTGTTCATCGTGGGCTACGCCGGGATCGTGACGCCCTGGGCGTTCCTGTTCGGCGGCATCCTGCTGGGCCTGCAAGCCCTGTCGGCGGCCCAGCTGGCCAAGGTGTTCCCGTCCGCGGGCGGCTGGTACACCTGGATCGCCCGGGCCCTCCACCCGCGCGCCGGGTTCTTCGCCGGGGTGCTGTTCTCCATCTGGCTGCCGCCGGTGGCCACGCTCACCATGTGCTACCTGGCCAAGACGGTGCTGGAGCCGTCGATCAAGGCTGAATGGGGCGTGGACATCCCGTGGTGGATCTGGGTGGTCGCCGGGGTGGCGCTGGTCATCTTCTTCGCCTACCGGGGCATCGCCATCTCCGAGAAGGCGCTGATCATCACCGGCGGCATCGAGATCGTGATCATGGTGGCGCTGGCCTTCACCGGGCTGGCCTCGCCCGGCCCGGGCGGGTTCAGCTGGGCGCCGCTCAACCCCGGTCACTTCGGCCTGGCCGGCAACCTGTTCCTGGGCGTGGTGTTCTCGATCTTCGCTTTCAGCGGCTGGGAATCCACCGGGCCGCTGGCCGAGGAGAGCCGGAACCCCAAGCGCAACGTGCCCATCGGTCTGGTCGGCTCGGTCGCCGTCCTGACCGTCTACTTCGTGTTCGTGACCTGGGGTTACCTGGTCGGTATCGGCACCAGCAAGGTGGGCAGCATCCCCACCGCCGTCACCTGGCCGGTCGCCACCATGGCCCAGCGGGTCTGGGGCGGCGCCTGGGTGCTGCTGCTGTTCGCGCTGCTGAACTCGGCCATCGCGCTGTCCATCGCGTGCTTCAACGGCGGGACCCGGACCTGGTACGCGATGGGCCGCTCCGGCGTGCTGCCCAAGATGGTCGGCAAGGTCAACGCCACGCGGAAGACCCCCGACAACGCGATCGCCCTGCAGATAGGCGTGCAGGTCATCGCGTTCGTGTGCGTGCTCATCTGGGGCGCGGCCAACGTGTTCTTCTCCTGGGCGAACGCGATCACCATCGGCCTGGTGTTCATGTACGTGCTGTGCAACATCGGGGTGGCCAAGTACTACCTGACCGAGGGCCGCGCCCAGTTCAACCCGCTGCTGCACATAGTCGTCCCGGTAGTCGCCACGGCCGCCGGCATCCTGGTCGTCTGGAAGTCCTACTTCTCCCCGTTCACCAGCACCGGACCGGTGTTCTACGGCCTGATGACCTTCATCGTCGTCCTGGCGCTCACCGTGGTCATCCTGATCTACCTCAAGGTCACCGGCCAAGAGGACTGGATGCGCCGGGCGCAGTTGGTGTTCGAGCAGACCGGCGGGCATTAGACAGGGCCGGCAGCCTGGTGACCCAGGGCGGGCGGCTGGCCGGGCGGGTCGGGCTGATCACTGGCGCGGCCAGCGGCATCGGCGCGGCGGGCGCGGAACTCTTCGCCGCCCAGGGAGCGGCCCTAGTCCTGGTCAACGTGGACGCCGCCCAGGGGAACCGGGTCGCCGAGGCGATCAACGCCCGGGGCGGCCGGGCTGAGTTCGTGGCCGGCGACGCGGCCAGCCCGGATGACGTGTCTGGGGCGGTCCGCCTCGCCGTGGCCACGTTCGGCCGGCTCGATCTGCTCTGGGCCAACGCCGGGATCGGCGTGGCCAAGACGGTGCCCGAGATGACGCTGGAAGAGTGGAACCGGATGCTGGCCGTCAACCTCACCGGCGCCTTCCTGCTGGCCAAGTTCGGCCTCCCCGAACTGGCCGCGGCCGGCGGGGGGACGATGGTCATCACCGGCTCGGCGAACTCGTTCACGGCCGACCGCAACTGGGCGGCCTACTCCGCCCATCCGCTGGGGCGGTTCGCCGACCCGGCCGAAGTGGCCCAGGCCGCCCTGTTCTTGTCCAGCGCGGAGTCGAGTTTCACCACCGGGGCGCCGCTGCTGGTGGACGGGGGCGTGACCGCGTGAGGGACGGCGAGGCGTGACCGCGTGAGGGACGGCGAGGCGTGACCGTGTGAGGGACGGCGAGGCGTGACCGTGTGGGTGGCGGCGAGGCGTGACCGCGTGAGGGGGTGCCGTGGCCGATTACTCGATCT
Source organism: uncultured Actinomycetes bacterium (assembly GCA_963770545.1). Taxonomy (GTDB): domain Bacteria; phylum Actinomycetota; class Actinomycetes; order Streptosporangiales; family Streptosporangiaceae; genus RYN-230. Next base: position 160,662 of record CAVYQF010000036.1, read on the forward strand.
GGGTGATCGAGTTCGCCCGGGCCTGCTCGCCGCTCGGGTTGCTGCTGCATGGCCAGGCCGGTGAGCGGGAGATCCCGTACTGCTTCACAGTGCTGCGCAGCGCGGAGCACACGATCCTGGTCGACGCCGGGTATGCGGACACCGGGCGGGGACGGGAACTCGCGGGCGAGGACGGGATCACCGTGTGGCGCGACCCGGCCGAACTGCTCGCCCGGGCCGGGGTGGCACCCGGCGATGTTGACGCGATCCTGGTCACGCACGCCCACTTCGATCACCTCGGAAACGTCGCGGCCTTCCCCAACGCCACCGTCTATATCCAGCGCCGCGAGGTGGAGAAGTGGTCCTGGGCGGTCAGCCTGCCGCGGAGCATGGACTGGCTGAAGCAGGGGGTCAGCCTCGACGACCTGGCCACGCTGCTGCGCCTGGCCGGTGACGGGCGGCTGCGGCTGGTGGACGGCCCCGCCGAGAACGTGTTCCCGGGCATCAGCCTGGTGCCCGACTTCGACACGCACACCTACGGCCACCAGCACGTGGTGATCCGCAACGAGGCCTCCGGCGTCTGGGTGGTGCCTGGTGACGTGATGTACCTGTACGCCAACATCGAAGGGGTGGGTGGTGATGGCCGGTACGTCCCCATCGGCCTGGCCATGGGCAGCCAGGAGAACTGCATGCTGGCCCTGGACGAGCTGATGCGCGTGACCGGTGGCGAGACCAGCCGCATCCTGCCCGGCCACGAGCGGCTGCTGTGGGACCGGCACCCTTCCCGCCGCTACCCGGACGGCCTGCACGTGGCCGAGGTATGCCTGCGTCCCGGGGAGGCGAGCCGGCTGCCGCCCTGGAACGGCCCCCAGCCGGGCGGAGGTGATCGCGGATGAGCTCCTCGGTGTTCCACCGCGACCTGCGCGCGGAGTACCCGTCGGTGGTCAGCGCCGAGGGCATGTACTCGCGCACCGAGTCGGGGCAGCGCATCCTCGACGCGGTCGGCGGCGCGGCCACCGTGGTGCTCGGCCACGGCGTGCGCGAGATCACCGATGCGGTCGCCCGGCATGGCGGTGAGCTCAGCTTCACCTACGGCGCGACGTTTACCAACCCGTGGCAGGAGCAGCTGGCTGAGGCGCTGGTGGCGATGAACCCGGAGATCGCCGCCCGGGTGTACTTCGTCTCCGGCGGCTCGGAAGGTGTCGAGACCGCGGTGAAGATGGCCCGCCAGTATCACCTGCAATGCGGCCGTCCGGGCCGGCACAAGGTCATCGCGCGCTGGCAGAGCTTTCACGGGAGCACGCTCGCCACGCTGTCGCTGTCCGGCCGCCCGGCCTGGCGGGAGCCGTTCCTGCCGATGCTCCCCCCGGCTCCGCACATCGTGCCGCCGTACTGCTATCGCTGCCCACTGGGGCACACTTACCCGGGTTGCGGCGTGGCCTGTGCCGATGACCTGGAGCGGACGATCATGATGGAGGGGCCGGACAGTATCGCCGCGTTCATCGCCGAGCCGGTCATCGGCTCGACCGTCACCGCCGTGGTCCCGGTCCCGGGGTATTACCAGCGGATCCGCGAGATCTGCGACCGCTACGACGTGGTGTTCATCGCCGATGAGGTACTGACCGGCTACGGCCGCACCGGCCGCTGGCTGGCCATCGAGCACTGGGGTGTCACCCCCGACATCGTGGTCATGGGCAAGGGCATCAGCAGCGGCTATGTCCCGCTCGGGGCGGTGCTGGCCGCCCAGCGGGTGGTCGACGCGTTCACCGAGGGCTCAGGCACGTTCAGCCACGGGTTCACCTATAGCGGTAACCCGTTCTGCACGTTCGTCGGCCTGCAGGTGCTGCAGTACGCACTGGCTCACCGGCTGTTCGGGGGGGGGTGGCCGCGAAGGGCCGGCTCCTGAGGACGGCGCTGGAGGAGCTCGCCGCGCAGCATCAGATCATCGGCCACGTGCGCGGGCTCGGGCTGTTCGCCGGCCTGGAGATCGTGGCCGACCGGGCCAGCCGGGAGCCGTTCCCGGAGAAGGCTGGCCTCACCCGCAGGATCGTGCGGGGGGCACTGGAGCGGGGCGTCCTCATCCTGCCCGGCGTGGCGGGCGCCAATTACGGCCGGGGCGGCGACCACATCCACCTGAGCCCGCCCTACATCATCACGCCGGCCGAGATCGACCTGGTCGCCGGGGTCCTCGACGAGACGCTGACCGAGATCGAGGCTTCGCTCTAGTGGCGTCCCGGCCGCGCGTGCTGATCACGTCGGGCGACCCGGGCGGCGTCGGACCGGAGCTGGTCCTTCGCGCGCTGGCGGATCCGGGGATCAGCGGGCTCGCCGAGTTCGTGGCGGTCGGCAATCCGGCGGACCTCGAGCGGGCCGCGGCGGCGCTGGCTCTGCCGCTACCCCGCATCCATCCGGTGGACGGGCCGGGAGGCGGCCCGGACGGCTCGCCTGGCCCGGCGCCGCCTGGCCCGGGGCCGCCTGGCCCGGCGCCGCTCGGCCCGGCGCCGCTCGGACAGCCCTCGGTGGCCGGGGGGCGCGCCGCCGTGACGGCCGTCCGCGAGGCGGCCCGGCTGGTGGCCGCCGGGGATGGTGACGTGCTGGTCACCGCCCCGGTCTCCAAGGAAGCCCTGCGGCTGGCCGGGTACCCGTGGCCTGGCCAGACCGAGATGCTGGCTGACCTGTGCGCCGCGCGTGACCTGCGGGTGCTGCTGATGGCGGGCCCGCTGCGGGTGGTGCACGTGAGCGCGCACCGCTCGCTTCGCGAGGCCATCGAGGCGGTCACCCCGCCGAGCGTGCTGCGGGCCATTGAGCTGGCCGACGGGGTCGGCCTGCGGCTGCTCGGCCGCCCGCCCCGCATCGCCGTGGCCGGGCTCAACCCGCACGCCGGGGAGCACGGCATCCTCGGTGAGGAAGACGAGCGCTTCATCCGCCCGGCGGTCGTGCAGGCCCGGTCCCAGGGCATCGACGCCGACGGGCCGTTGTCCGCGGACACCCTGTTCCCGCGGGCCGCAGCCGGCCAGGCTGACCTGGTCGTCGCCATGTACCACGATCAGGGTCACATCCCGGTCAAGCTGCTCGGCCGCGGCGAGGGGTGGCGGTCACCCTGGGCCTGCCGTTCCTGCGGATGTCGCCTGACCACGGGGCGGCCTTCGACATCGCCGGGCAGGGCGTGGCCCGGCCGGGCAGCATGATCGCCGCCATCCGGGCCGCCGTGGCCGCCGGCGGTGGTCATCAGCCGTGACTGCTCACCGAGCCCGGGCGTTCCCCGTATCCCGGGCGGTCCCTGGATCCCGGGCGGTCACTGAACCTAAGGCGGTCCCTGGATCCCGCGCCGTACCTGGATCCCGGGCGGCGGGGGACGGCTACCTGCTGGCCCTGGACGCGGGCACCGGCAGCTGCCGGGCGGCCCTATTCACCTTGGACGGGCTGTTCTCCCGGGACGGCCTGTTCCCCCGGGACGGCCAGCGGGCCGCCCTGGCCCAGCGCGAGTGGTCCCACCCGCCGGCCGCCGGCATCCCCGGCTCACAGTCCTTCGATCCGGCTGGCAACTGGGCGATGATCTGCGCCTGCATCCGCGAGGTGCTCGGGACCGTACCCAGCCCGGCGGCGGTGCGGGCCATCGGCTGCTCCGCCATGGGCGGCGGGCTGGTGCTCTACGGCCGCGGTGGCCAGGAACTGTGGGCCTGCGCGAACGGCGACACCCGGGCCGGGCGGGAAGCGGCTGGGCGAGCAGGTGCGGGCCATCCAGGAGGCTGCCGCGGACTCCACCGCCGGGACGTCGGGCTGGTCGGCGGACTCCTCGGCCCCGGCGCCTGGCAGGAGGTCGTCCTGACCGGCGGGGCCGCCTACAGCAGGCTGTGGCCGCAGATCCTCGCCGACGTGCTCGGGTGCCCGGTCGGCACGCCCGGACACACCGAGTCGGCAGCCCGCGGTGCGGCGATCCTCGCGGGCCGCGCCGTGGGGATGCTGCCGGAAGTCTCACGACCTGGCCCGCAGCCCGGCCCGCAGCCCGGCCCACGACCTGACCCGCAGCCTCGCCCACGACCCGGCCCGCAGCCCGGCCCCCGGCCGGATGACGCCGGGCCTGCCGCCCCCGACCTGGACCGGGTCACGCACCCCAGCCCGCCCAGTCAGCGGGTCTATGACCAGCTCTGCGCGCAGTGGCAGTCGGCCAACCCCGAGTGCCGGGGCGCGACCTAGCAGCTGTCGCCTGCGGTCAATTTCTGACCGGGAGCGGAGCACCCCTCATTGACCGTAGTAAGGAACCAGCCGGGTGATCAAGGAACCGGCCGGGTCACTCGAGGTGCGCGGTGTCGTTGTAGCCGCGCAGGATCCAGCGCTGGGGCGTGATGACCAGGCGGGAGATCGAGGCGTTGTCTGCGCCGAGGAACGCGAACGGGCGCGAGCCTGTGGCCATGGCGAGCAGCGCGGCGATCACCCCGCCGTGCGTGATGACCGCAACCGACTGGTCCGGGTGGGCAGCGGCGATCCGTTCGAGGGCGCCGCTGGTCCGGGCCGCGAACGCCTCGGCGGGCTCGGCGCCGGGGATGACGTCCCAGCGTTCCTGCGCCCACATCTGCTCGGCGATCGGGTGATTTTCCGCAACCATCTTGCGGAACACGCCCGCTTCCCACTCACCGAGGTTGACCTCACGCAGGTCCGGCTCGACCTGCGGGGTCAGCCCGAGCCGCTGCGCCAGCGGCGCCGCTGTCTGCGCTGTGCGGCACAGTGAGGTCACGTACAGCGCGTCGATGTGCTCCTTGGCCAGCCGCTGCGCCAGCCGCTCCGCCTGCTCGTACCCGTTCTCCGCCAAATCCGGGTCGGCATGCCCGTCCACCAGGGGGAAGGGCCTTTCCATGTACGCGGCCTGGGACTCGCCGTGCCGGATCAGCAGGATGTCGGTCGCTCCCGGCGGTGGCCGGAACCGGGTCTGCCGGTAGGCGGTGGCGCCGGGGTGCGGCTCATGCTGGGCCCCGCCGCCCGGTGGCGCGCCGCCCGCCCCGCCGGGCATCGGCCCGCTGGCTGCCGGGGCGCCGTACGGGGACTGGGTGGGCTGGGCTTCGCGTTCGGGCATCACCACGTCCGCAGGGTAGCCCGGCGTGCTGAGCGCTTCGCGACCAGGTCCGGTGAGATGCCGCTATTGTGCGATGCGGCCGGTGCGGCTCGCCGCCAGGGCGACCCTGGTATCCGAGACCGTGGCCGCCGTCTCGTGCCGGGCAGCTTCCCGGCCCGGGCCCGCGGCCCGGGGAGGGCAGATGGCTCCTGCAGAGTACGACTTCATCATCGTCGGCGGCGGCTCCGCCGGCAGCGCCCTCGCCAACCGCCTGTCCGCGGACCCCGGGACCCGGGTGCTCGTGCTGGAGGCCGGCCGGCCGGACTACCCGTGGGACGTGTACATCCACATGCCGGCCGCGCTGACCTTCCCGATCGGGAACAAGTTCTATGACTGGGGATATGAGTCTGAGCCCGAGCCGGACCTGAACGGCCGCCGCGTCTACCATGCCCGGGGCAAGGTGCTCGGCGGGTCCAGCAGCATCAACGGGATGATCTTCCAGCGCGGCAACCCCCTGGACTATGAGCGCTGGGCCGCCGACCCCGGCATGGCGGACTGGGACTACGCGCACTGCCTGCCGTACTTCAAGAAGATGGAAACCTGCCTGGCCGGGGCCGACGAGTACCGGGGCGGCGACGGCCCGCTGGTGCTGGAGCGCGGTCCGGCCACCGGCTCACTGTTCCAGGCGTTCTTCGCCGCGGTCCAGCAGGCCGGATATCCGATCACCGACGACGTGAACGGGTACCGGCAGGAGGGCTTCGCCGCGTTCGACCGGAACATTCACCGAGGCCGCCGGCTCAGCGCGGCCCGGGCCTACCTGCACCCGGTGATGAGACGGCCCAACCTCGAGGTGACCTGCCGCGCCTTCGTCACCAAAATCCTCTTCGAGGGCGAGCGGGCGGTGGGCGTGGAGTACCGGACCGGGCCCGCCCGCGGCGGCGCGGTCCAGGGTCGCGGCCCGGCCCGGCTGGCCCGCGGCGCCGAGATCATCCTGTGCGGCGGCGCAATCAACACCCCCCAGCTGCTCCAGCTGTCCGGCGTGGGCCCGGCGGAGCTGCTGCGCGATCTCGGTGTCCACCCGGTCGCCGACCTGCCCGGGGTGGGCGAGAACCTGCAGGACCATCTCGAGGTCTACGTGCAGTACGGGTCGAAGCAGCCGGTGTCGGTAGCGCCGGCCCTCAAGCTGCGCAACCGGCCCATGGTCGGCGCGAAGTGGCTCTTCCTGCGCGGCGGTCCGGGCGCCACCAATCACTTCGAGGGCGGCGGGTTCATCCGCAGCAACGACGAAGTGGCCTACCCCAACCTCATGTACCACTTCCTGCCCATCGCGATCCGCTACGACGGCTCGTCGCCGGCGGGCGGGCACGGGTACCAGGTGCACGTCGGGCCGATGTACTCCGACTCCCGCGGCTCGGTCCGGATCGTCTCGCGCGACCCCGCGGTCCACCCGGCGCTGCGGTTCAATTACCTGTCCACGCCGACGGACCGCCGGGAGTGGGCCGAGGCTATCCGGGTCACCCGGGACATCCTGAATCAGCCCGCGTTCGACCAGTACAACGCGGGGGAGCTGTCCCCGGGCACCGAGGTCGCGACCGATGAGCAGATCCTGGACTGGGTCCGCCGGGATGCCGAGACCGCGCTGCACCCGTCGTGCACCGCCAAGATGGGCACCGGCGCCGACGCCGTGACCGACCCGGCCACCATGCGGGTGCACGGGCTGGACGGGTTGCGGGTCGTGGATGCCTCGGTCATGCCGTACATCACCAACGGCAACATCTACGCTCCCGTCATGATGATCGCGGAGAAGGCCGCCGACCTGATCCTGGGCAACACCCCGCTGCCCCCGGAGCCCGTCCCCTTCTACCGGCACGAGCCGCAGAAGCCGGCGGCCGAGACCCGGTGACCAACTCCAGGGATCCCAGGGACCCCCGGGGACTGGCCGCCGACGCGCCGCTGCTGGACGCCTGGCTGCGGTTTACCGCGCAGGCGGAGGCGGGGGCGCTGACCCCGATGAGCGTGCCCGGGCATAAGCAGCGGCGTGACCTCACCGGCGCGGTGACCGCGGGCGACGCTCCCTTGTACGGCGGCCTGGACAGCATCAAGCACGCGGACGAGTTGCTGGCCGAGGGGGAGCGGCGGGCCGCACGGCTGTGGGGCGCCGACTGGTGCCGGTTCTCGGTGGCCGGCTCGACGCACGGCAACCAGGCGCTGGCCCTGGCGGCCGGCGAGCCGGGCCGGCCGATCGTGGTCACCCGGGCGCTGCACCGCTCGCTGCTGCTCGGCATCGTGCTGGCCGGGCTGGAGCCGGTCTGGGTACTGCCCGAGGTGGACCCTTCGACGGGGCTGCCCGGCCCGGTCCCGGTCCGCGCCGTCCGGGACGCGCTGGCCCGGCACCCGGACGCCTGCGCGGTGTTCCTCGGCGACCCGTCCTACGTCGGCACCACCGGCGACCTGGCCGGGCACGCGGCGGCCGCGCACGAGGCCGGGGTGCCGCTGCTGGTCGACGCGGCGTGGGCCGCGCACCTCGGCTTCGGGCCGGGGCTGCCGCCGCACGCCCTGGCGGCGGGCGCGGACGCCATGGTGACCAGCGCGCACAAGGTCCTGCCCGCGTACACCCAGGGGGCGCTGGTGCTGGCCCGCACGGCCGGGGGGCGGCTCGATGCGCCCCGCCTGGATCGGGCGTTCGAGGCCACGCACACGACCAGCCCGGCGGGCGCGATCATGGCCAGCATCGACGCGGCCCGGGCGCTGCTGGCCCGGGACGGCGAGGAGCTGTGCGCCCGGCTGCTGCGGGTCGTGGCGGCGGCCAGGGCCCGGCTGCGCGAGGTGCCTGGCCTCGACGTGCTGGACGGCCCGGGGGTCGAGCCGGCCAAGCTGGTCGTCCTGCTGGCCGGGACCGGGGCGCACGGCATCGCGGTGGAGGCCGACCTGATTGCGGCCGGGATGCCGGTGGAGATGGCCGACCGCGACACGATCATCCCGATCGTCACCCTGGCTGACGACGAGGCCGCGGTGAGCCGCTTCACCGCCGCCCTCGCGGGCATCATCGAAGCGCACCGGGGCCCGCCGCGGCGGCCGGTTCCGGCTGCATCGTGGACGGTCATTCCGGAGATGGCAATGCCGCCGCGGGACGCATTCTTCTGCCGCAACGAAAACCTCTCCGCCGCCGAGGCCGTCGGCCGGGTGAGTGCCGAATTGGTGGCGCCGTACCCTCCGGGCGTCCCGGTGCTCGCCCCGGGCGAGGTGATCACGTCGGCGGCACTGGACGCGCTCCGCGCGGCCCGGGCCGACGGCGGCCGGATCGCCTACGCCGCCGATCCCACCCTGGCCACCATCCAGGCCATCGCCCGGCCGTAACCAGCCTGCTACCGGAAACAACCTTTACTGGCCCATTGTCCACGGAGCCCCCGGGGCCTAGCCTGGGCCGATGGATCTTCGGCGTGGGCGGCAGGGCACAACGTGGCTGGGCAGACCGCAGCTAGCTAGAACCAGGCGCGCCGCGTCGCGGGCGGGAGCGTGCGGCGCGGCGCTCAGCCTCGCGGCCGCCCTCTGCTCGGCCACACCGGCCGGGGCGGCTTCGGCCGGGCCCGAGCGGGACGGGGCAGCCAGTGCCGCCAGTGCCGCCACTGGATCAGGTGGCGGGACGCCCGGCGGGGCGGCGGTCGCCAAGATCTGCGCCGAGCCCTCCTCGGGAGCGGTGCTCACCACCGGCTCGCACCGTAAGGCCGCCGGGCCGCCGGCCGCCGCCATCCGGGTGGACCAGGTCGGCTACCCGTCGGGTGCCGCCAAGCTGGCCGAGATCATGACCAGAGCCAGGCCGTCGGGCGAGCAGCCCGGTGGTGGACTGCACTGGGTCCTGGTCCGGGCCGGGTCCTGCACGGTGGCCGCCTCCGGGGTGGCCCGGCAGAACCTCGGCGCCTGGAGCAAGCGTTACGGCTGGGTATGGGCCGCCCGGTTCTCCCAGGTCCGGGCGCCAGGCCGGTACCGAGTCGGCATCCTGGGCGACGCCTCGGCCTCTTCGCCGTGGTTCGCGATCGGATCCGCCGCCCGGCTCTATGCCCGGCCGCTGGCCAACGCGCTCTACTTCTACGAGAACGAGCGGGACGGTCCGGACTTCATCCACACTGCGCTACGCAGCGCCCCCGGCCACCTCAACGACCTCAGCGCGATGACCTACCGCACCCCGCCGGTCGACGGCAACGGCAACTTCCAGGGCAGCCTGGCCAAGTACGCGACCGGGCTGCGGATCAACGCCTCCGGCGGCTGGTTCGACGCCGGGGACTACCTGCACTTCGTCGAGACCACCAGCTACACCGAGGCGGTCCTGCTGCAGGGGGTCGCGTCGTTCCCCCGGCAGATGGGCTCGGGAGTAAGCGCGGGATCCCCCGGCGCAGATTTCACGGGCGAGGTCAAATTCGGCCTGGACTTCCTGCGGCGGATGTGGCACGAGCGCTCCCGCACGCTCTACTACGAGGTGGGCACGGGCGAGGCGAACAGCTACTACTTCGCCGACCACGACATCTGGCGGCTGCCCCAGGCCGACGATCATTATCACGGGACCAACCCGCACTACGTCTATGTCCGGCACCCGCCGGTTTTCCGGGCCGGCCGTCCCGGCGCGAAGATAAGCCCGAACCTGGCCTGGCTCGCCGCCGACTTCGCGCTGTGCTACCAGGTGCTGCGCCACTCTGACCCGGGCTACGCCGACGGCTGCCTGCGCTCCGCCGAGACCGTTTACTCGCTGGCCGACCCGCACTGGAAGGGCCACCTGATGACGGCCATCCCGTGGGACTTCTACCCGGAGACCACCTGGCGGGACGACATGATGCTGGGTGCGACCGAACTGGCCCGCGCCCTCCAGGAGGCCCGCAGTGCTGGCTCGGGGGGACGACCCCCCGCAACCCCCCGGGATCACTCGCTCGGAGGGGACACGCCTGCGGCGCGCCCCGCCTCGCGAGTCGATGGCCTGCCGGTCCGGTCTCCCGCCACCTACCTGCGCGACGCCGCCTCCTGGGCCAGCGCCTGGATCCACAGCAAGCAGGCGCTGGGCGACACGCTGAACCTCTATGACGTCAGCGCGCTGGCCGACTACGAACTGACCCTCACCATGCGCGAGCAGCACGCCACCGGCCTGGCCGTGACCACGGCCCAGCTCCTGGCCGACCTGCGCGGGCAGATCGAGAAGGGAATCCACATCGGGGCCAAAGACCCGTTCCGGTTCGGGTTCGCCTGGGACCAGTGGGACACCACCACGCACGGCGCCGGGCTGACCGTGATGGCGGACGAGTACGACGCGCTGGCCGGCCGGCCGGTCTACGCGGCCTGGGCGCAGCGCTGGCTGGACGACATCCTGGGCAGCAACGCGTGGGGCGTCTCGCTGATCGTCGGCGACGGGACCGTGTTCCCCGACTGCATGCAGCACCAGGTGGCGAACCTGGCCGGGTCGCTGAACGGGCAGCCGCCCGTCCTCGCCGGGGCGACGGTGGAGGGCCCGAACTCGTTCGCGGCCACCGGCACCGTGCCGAACATGCGCCGGTGCGCGGCCAACGCCCCGGGCAACATCCCCTACGCGGCGTACAACGGGCACCAGGCCGTGTTCGCCGACAACGTGCAGTCCTACTCCACGGTGGAGCCGGCCATCGACCTGGCCGCCCTGACTCCGCTGGCGTTTGCCTGGCAGCAGAGCGGAGCGTGGTAGTTGCGCGAGCCGTTTCCCGCTGGGATAGCTTGAGTCCGGCGGACGGAGGCCGGATGAGGCTACAGGGGACCGAGGGTGACGGGGCCGGCGGGTCACCCCGGCGGCGGATCGGCGTGCTGGTCGCGGTGGCGCTGCTGGTGTACGCGGCCGATGTGATCAGCAAGGTCATCGTGGTCGCGACGCTCACCGAGAACCTGCCCGTGCGGGTGGCCGGCTCGCTGGTGCGGCTGGATTACCTCCGCAACCCCGGGGCGGCCTTCTCCCTCGGCGCGGACGGGTACACGGTCGTGTTCACGCTGATCGCGGCGGCCGTCATCATCGCCATCCTCAGGATGGCCCGCACCCTGGCCAGCGGCCGCTGGGCCGTCGCGCTCGGCCTGCTGCTCGGCGGGGCGCTGGGCAACCTGACCGACCGGATCGCCCGCGGCCCCGGGCCCTTCCGCGGCTGGGTCGTTGACTTTATCCAGCTGCCGCACTGGCCGGTGTTCAACGTGGCCGACTCGGCGATCTGCTGCGGGGGTGCGCTGATGGTCCTGCTCACCATCCTGGGCGTGCGCCCAGACGGCCAGGTCGACCGCGGGACCTCCCGCGGGCCGCAGCGCGGGAGTAAATCCCGCGGCCCGGACCCGGGGCCGGAAGCTATCCGCTGAGGCGCGGTCCCGGGTAGAGGATCGTCTTGGGCTCGGTGAACGTCTCCATCGCGAACCGTCCGCCGACGCGCCCGCGCCCGCTTACCGAGCCGGACCGGCCGCCGAACGGCAGGTGTGACTCCCACAGGTTGGTCGAGGCGTTGACGTTGACCCAGCCGGCCCGGGCCCGTTCCGCGAAGGCCAGTCCCCGCTCCAGGTCGCCGGTGAACACCGCCGCAGTCAGCCCGAACGGCGAGGAGTTGGTCAGCTCCAGCGCCTGCGCCGCGGACGTCACCTCGACGATGGGCACGACCGGGCCGAACGTCTCCTCGGTGGCGATCAGCATGTCGGGCGTGACCCCGTCCAGCACGGTTGGTTCCGCGTAGAGCGCAGTGGGGAACCCCGGGGCGCGCCGCCCGCCGTGACGCAGCTTGGCTCCCCGGCTGACCGCGTCGGCCACATGCCGGTCGAACTTGGCCGCGGTAGCCTCGTTGTTCAGCGGGCCCATCGTGGTCTGCGGGTCGAACGGATCACCGAGCCGGACCCGGTCTGCGGCCGCCGCGACCACTCGCTCGGTGAACTCGGCGCGGACCGCCGCGTGCACCAGGAACCGTTCGCCGGCCGTGCAGCTCTGGCCCGCGCACAGGTACGCGGCCTCCAGCGCGGCCTCGGCGGCCAGATCCAGGTCCGCGTCCTCCAGGATCACCATGGGGCCGTTACCGCCCAGTTCGAGCAGTTGCGTCTTGCCGGCCGCCCGCGCCGCGACCAGCCCACCGGTGGCTACCGACCCGATGAAGCCCACCGCCGCCACGCCCGGATGCCCGGCCAGCGCATCGCCGGCGACCGGCCCGGCCCCGGACAGGAAGCTGAACACCCCGGCCGGCGTGTCTTCGGCCGCGATGATCCCGGCGAGCACCGCGCAGCATGCGCTGGTGCTGGGGGCAGGCACCCAGACCACGGCGTTGCCGGCCGCCAGCGCGGGCGCGAAGAGCTCCGCCCCCATCGTGTACGGCCAGTTCCAGGGGCTGATCACGCCGACCACGCCCAGCGGCACCCGGGCGGTGATCACCCGGCGCCCGGCGGAGGTGGACGGGGGGAAGGCCCCGTCCAGCCGCCGCACGTCCGCCGCCGCCATCCGGAAGTATTCGGCCAGCTCGTCAACCTCGTCGTAGGCCTCGGCCAGCAACGGCTTGCCCTGGTCGAGGGTGAGCACCCGGGCCAGGTCATCGCGGCGGCTGAGGATGGCCGAGGCGACCCGCTCGCACCAGGCCGCCCGCTCGAACGGCGACCGGGCCGCCCAGTCCGGCCAGGCCCGGGCTGCGGCGCGGACCGCGTCGTCCACGTCCGCCGGGCCGGCCGCCGCGACCGAGGCGAACGTCTCGCCGGTCGCCGGGCTGGTGGCCGGGTCCGGGGCCGTGTGCCCGGGTCGCCACTGACCGCCGATATAGAGCAGGTACTCGTCCATGTTGTTTGAGAACCTCCGGGGGCGCCCTGAAGGCGCCTCGCTCGTTCCTCGCTCCTCAGTCCAGCCGGTGCCGGGGCCCTTCGGCTCAGCAGCCCGCACAGAGCTTTCCGAGCTGGTCAAGCTGATCCGGTGGCATCCGGAAGGCCGGCCCCGAGACCGACAGGGCGGCCACGCAGCCGCCGCCCGCGCCGAACACCGGTGCCGCCACTGCGACCAGCCCCTCCTCCAGTTCCGCGACCGCCGTAGCGTAGCCGTCCCGGCGGACCTGGGCTAGTTCCGCGCGGAGCACACCGGGGTCGGTGATGGTGTGCTCGGTATAGCGTTCCAGGCTCGCGGGCGCCGGGATGGCGCCGAACGCGAGCAGCACCTTGCCGTTGGCTACCGCGTGCGGCCGGGTGCGCCGCCCCACCCAGCCACCCGAGGAGCTGAGGATGTAGGTGCTCGCCACCTCGGCCACGTTCAGCACGTCCGGTCCGGCCGGTACCGCGAGGTTGATGGTCTCGCCCGTCAGCTGGGAGAGCTTTTCCATGGCGGGCTGCATGGTGGCCACGATGTCGGCGCTGCGCAGGGCCACGGTGCCGAGCCGGATGATCTCGACTCCCAGCCGGTATCGGCGGTCTGAACGGGCCAGGAAACCGGCCCGTTCCAGGGTGGCGGCCAGCCGCGACGCAGTGGACTTGTGCACGCCCAGCGCTTCGGCGATCTCTGTCACACTGAGTTCTGGCCGGGCGTCCTCGAAGCTGGCCAGCAGGGTCAGCACGCGCTCGGCTGACTGATAGGTTGCGCCTCCCGCAACGAGGCTCTCATTCACGCAACCAACAATGACCGAATTGCCCGATCTGCGTCAACTGCCGTCACAGGCGGCTCGTGGCATACTCGCTGTCTAGTTCAATCGGAATCTCACCATTGCACGTCATGGTGGAGTTCCGCCGAAATCGCGCTGGGCGGCCCGTACCCCGCGGGTGCCCCCGAGGGACGAGAGCAGGCCGGGCATGGCCGACCCCGATGACGAGCCCACCGTCGGATCCGCGCACGATCCGCTCCCCGAGGCCCTGGGGCTGGCCCAGGGCGCCGCCGAGGCCGGGCTGGGCCTGAAGCTCCTCGGCGGCCTGGCGGTCCGGGTGCTCTGCCAGGATTTCCCGCCCCGGCTGCGCCGTGACCAGGATATAGATTTCGCCTGCCTGGCCAAGGGCCGCAAGGACGTGGCGGCCTGGCTAGCCGACCAGGGCTGCGTCCCGGACCGCCGGTTCAACAACCTCAACGGTGACCGGCAGATGTATTTCAACGCCCCTTCCGGCCGGCCCATCGACGTGATGGTCGACCGGCTGACCATGTGCCACACCCTGGACTTCCGGCCCGCGTTCGGGCGGCTGCCGCTGACCGTGGATTCCGTGGACGTGCTGCTGTCCAAGCTGCAGATCATCGAGCTGAACGAGAAGGATGCGCGGGATATCTTCCACCTGCTGGCCGGGCTCCCGGTCGGCGAGGGCCCGCCGCCCGCGCTCGACACCGGGCGGTTCGCCAAGGTGCTGGCCTCGGACTGGGGCTGGTGGCGCACGGTCACCGGAAACCTGGCCAAGCTGCCCGCCCTGCTGGCCGAGAAGCCCGGGCTGGTTCCGCCCACCCCCCGGTACGACGCGCTGGCCCAGGCGCGCCAGCTCCTGGACATCGCGGAGCAGACCCCGAAAGGGGTCAAGTGGAAGCTCCGGGCGAACGTGGGCGACCGGGTCCGCTGGTATGAGCTGCCCGAGGAAGTGGACCACTAGCGGCAGGCTTATCCGGTATGCGGCCTAAATTCGCATCGTCGCCTTGACGCCGGTTTCGGCTGAGTGCTAGACGTTGCACAGGACGCACGGGCGTTGCACACCGCGCCGGTGAAGTTTGCATGCCGTGGACCAGGAAGGCGTGGTGTTCGTATGAGGGTCTTCTTCGCCACCGACATCCATGGCTCCGAGGTGTGCTGGCGCAAGTTCCTGAACGCGGCGGCGTTCTATAAGGCTGACCTGGTCGTCCTGGGCGGGGACGTCACGGGCAAGATCATGGTGCCGGTCGTCGCGCACAACGGCTACTGGCAGGCCGTGGTCCGCGGTGAGACGATCCGGATGGAAACCCAGACTGAACTCGAAGAGGTGCAGAAGAAGATCCGCAACGCCGGGCACTACCCGGCCCTGGTCAGCCCCGATGAACTGCAGGCCCTGAGCGACGAAGAGGGCGCAGTGGACCGGCGGTTCAACACGGAGATGACCCGCTCGCTGGATCGGTGGCTGGACATGGCCGACGGGAAACTTCACGGCGGCGACATTCCGTGCATCCTCAACGGCGGGAACGACGACATCTGGGAGATCGACGACATCATCGAGGCCTCGCCGAACGTCACCTTCGGCGAGGCCAAGTCCCTCGACCTCGACGGCTTCCACCTGGTGTCGATGGGCTGGACCAACCCGACCCCGTGGAACACATTCCGCGAGGCTCCGGAGGAACAGCTCAAGGAAAAGATAGACGCGGTAGTCAGCCAGATCCCAGACATGGAACGGGCCATCTTTAATTTCCACGCCCCGCCCTACGGGACGGGTCTGGACGAGGCGCCCGCGCTCGACGACACGTTGCGTCCGACGCATGGCGGGGCGGTCATGAAGCCGGTGGGATCGACTGCTGTGCGCGACGCCATTAACAACTACCAGCCAATGCTCTCGGTGCACGGGCACATCCACGAGAGCCGCGGCATCAAACGCATGGGCCGGACGCTGGCCATCAATCCCGGCAGTGTTTACGGTGACGGCGTCCTGCAGGGTGCCGTACTCGAACTGAACGCCAAGAAGGGGAAGGTTACTAAATACCTTCTGGTAAATGGCTGAAACCGGCCGGCTTGTCAGTGCCTGAGCAATAGGCTGGCCCCGCCACCCCCCCAAAAGGCCTCCAACCGGGAGATCAGCATGGCAACTGACGCAATTGGCGGCGAGACGCCGACACTGTTCCTACGCAAAGCCACCGGACTGGTCCGTGGCTGGTCCGTCCGGGACTCGATCATCTATGCCTGCCTGGCGACCAACTTCGTCACGCTGGGACTCTACGAGTTCACCTTCGCCGGACCCGCCTTTCCCAAGGGCCAGTTCATCACTGCGGTGCTGATCTCGGGGGTGTGGGTCTCGTTCCTGGTCATCGCCTACGCCGGGCTGGTGGTCACCATCCCCCGGGCGGGCGGCGATTACGTCTGGCAGAGCCGGATCCTGGGCAGTGGCATCGGCTTCGTCCTGGCCGCCACCGGCTGGTGGTTCATCCTCTGGCTCTGGGCGCCCATCTACGGCAACATCCTCTCGGTCCAGTTGTTCCAGCCGCTCTGGGCCACGCTGAAATGGACCTGGCCCGCGGGCGGCGCCGCCTGGTTCGGCACCAACAACGGGATCTTCATCGTCACGCTCATCACGATTGCCCTGGCCGGCGTGCTGGTCTCGCTCGGGATGGCCGGGTACGCCAAGGTTCAGAGGTGGTTCTTCCTCGGCGGCATGGTCGGCTTCGCCGTCGTGGTCATCCTGCTCCTGGTCAACTCGCACGCCAGCTTCGTGAGCTCGTTCAACCTCCAAGGCCAGAAGCTCTTCGGCGTGCACAACGCCTACGCGGCGACCAACCACGCCGCAGCCAAGGCCGGCTACACCACCTCGCCGTTCGGGTTCGGCCCGCTGGGGCCGACGATGCTGCTCGTGCCGGCCTTCATGTTCTTCCTGCTGTGGCCGAACTGGGGGACCACCCTCTACGGGGAGGTCCGCGGCGCGAGTGACTTCCGCCGGGTATTCACCGGCATGTTCGTCGGCCTGTGGATGACGGTCATCTTGACCGTCATCTTCCTGCTGCTAGTCGTGAAGACCATGGGCTGGGACTTCTACCAGAACCTCAACTCGCTGGACTACAACCTGACGCCCACCTTCGGCATCTGGCCCTATCCGTTCATGTTCGCGGGCTGGCTGGTGCACAACACGGCGTTCCAGGTCGTGCTGATCCTCGTGCTGAGCCTCTGGTTCTTCGCCTGGGTCGGCACCTTGTTCCTGTCCTCGACCCGGGTCATCTTCGCCGCCGCGTTCGACCGGGTGCTCCCGGACCGGGCGGCGGAAGTCTCCGAGCGGCGGAAGGTCCCGGTCTGGTCGCTGATCCTGATGCTGCTCCCAGCGGCCGGGCTGGCCGCGGTCTATGCGTACTCGACCACGTTCCGGTCCTACACGCTGGACGCCACCCTGGTCATCGCGGTCACCTACCTGGGCAGCGCCATCGCCGTGGTGCTCCTGCCCTTCGTCAAGCCCGATCTGTGGCGCGCCTCGCCGGCCAGCCGGATCAAGCTGCTCGGCGTGCCGATCGTCCCGGTGGCCGGGGTCATCACGATCGCCCTGCTCGTCTTCAACCTCTACGAGTGGCTCAGTAACGACAACTACTTCGTGAACAGTCACGACTCGCTCATCTACATGGGCGCCATGTACGTGCTGGCCATCGTGATCTACGTGATCGCCCGGGTCGTGCGCAGCAGGCAGGGCATCGACCTGCGACTGATCAACAAGGAGATCCCAGTCGAGTAAATAGATCTGAGCAGCCTGGGCTGGCTCAGCGCAGCAGCGCGGTAGCACGGCACGGCATGAGTTGAGTGCCCCGGCCCCGCCGCCAGAGTTGCCGGTGGCGGGGCCGAGGCAACCCCGCAGCCAGCAAGGCACGGGACGCGACACGGATAGGCAGGGAATCAGCGGCATGAATGACATACCGGCCCGGGCGAGCGCAGTGATCGTGGGTGCCGGCATCGTCGGCAACAGCCTGGCCTGCCATCTGGCCCGGCTCGGCTGGCGGGACCTGGTCCTGGTGGACAAGGGCCCCATGCCGAACCCGGGCGGCTCGACCGGGCACGCCTCCAACTTCATCTTCCCGATCGAGTACTCGAAGATGATGATGGAGCTGACCCGGGACAGTACCGAGCAGTACCAGGAGCTCGGAGTGTTCACCCAGAGCGGCGGCATCGAGGTGGCGCGGACGCAGGCCCGGATGCAGGAACTGCACCGGCGCTGCACCGCGGCCAAGGCCTGGGGCATCCCGGCCCAGATGGTCTCGCCCGCTGAGGTCGCGAAGCTGGTGCCGTACCTGGATGAGTCGGTGATCCTGGGCGGGGCGCACTTTCCTACCGTGGGCGTAGTCGACTCGCTGCGGGCCGGCACGCTGATGCGGGAGGAGGCGCAGCGGTCTGGCGCGCTCAGCGTCCTGGCGGGAGCCGAGGTGCTCGGCATCGACACCACGGGACGCGGCCGGAACGGGCGGCCGAAGATCACCTCGGTGCACACCACCGCGGGGGAGATCGAGACCAGCCTCTGCGTGGTCTGCTGCGGGGTGTGGAGCCCGCGCATCGCCCGGATGGCCGGGGCCCGGATCCCGCTCACCCCCATCGTGCACCAGATGATCAGCGTCGGCCCCATCCCGCTGTTCGAAGGAACCCAGGGTGAGATCGCCTACCCGATCGTCCGCGACGTGGACACCAACATGTACGAGCGGCAGCACGGCGGCGACATGGAGGTGGGCTCCTACGCGCACCGGCCGATCATCGTCCGGCCGGACGACATCCCCTCCATCGAGGAATCCGCGCTGTCCCCGACCGAGCTGCCGTTCACCGCGGACGACTTCGACCCGCAGCTGGCCGAGGCGCTGGAACTGATGCCGGAGCTGCTGGGCGACGAGAAGGTCGGCATCCGGTATTCGATCAACGGGCTGATCTCGATGACCCCGGACGGTCACCCGCTGCTCGGCCCGGCACCCGAGGTGGACGGGCTGTGGTCGGCCGCGGCCAGCTGGATCAAGGAGGGGCCGGGGGTGGGCCGTGTCGTGGCCGAGTGGATGAGCGGCCAGGTCCCGACCGTCGATGTGGACGAGGCCAACATCGCCCGGTTCTACCCGAGCCAGCGCACCGTGGCGCACGTGCAGGCGCGGGCCCGGGAAGGCTTCAACAAGATGTACGGGATCGTGCACCCGGCCGAGCAGTGGGAGTCAGGGCGACCGGTGCGGGTCAGCCCGGCCTACGACCGGGAGCGTGACCTGGGAGCCGTCTTCTTTGAGACGGCCGGCTGGGAACGGCCGCATTGGTATGCCTCCAACGAGCCGCTCCTGGAACGGTACGCGGGACGGCTGATGCCCCGGGACGCCGAATGGGACGCCCGCTGGTGGTCGCCGATCATCAACGCCGAGCATCTGGCCATGCGGGACGCCTGCGCGCTCGTCAACCTGTCCGCTTTCGCGATTTTCGACGTGACCGGGCCGTCTGCCCTGGATGTGGTGCAGACGCTGGCTGTGGCCCAGCTCGATGTGGCCCCGGGCCGGGTCATCTACACCTCGCTGCTGGACGAGCGCGGTGGGTTCAAGGCCGACCTGACCATCATGCGGCTGGGCGCGGAACGATTCCGGGTGGTGACGGGCGGCGCGACCGGCCAGTCCGACCTGGCCTGGTTCGCGGAGCACCTGCCCGCCAGCGGCACCGCCGCGCTCGCCGACCTGACCTCCGCCCAGGCCACCCTCGGGCTGTGGGGGCCGCGGGCGCGCGAGGTGCTGGAGTCGGTCACCAGCGACGACGTGAGCCACGGCGGGTTTCCCTTCGGCACCTGCCGGGAGGTGGAGATCGCCGGGCTGTCCGTGCTGGCCTCGCGCATCTCCTACGTCGGTGAGCTCGGCTGGGAACTGCACGTGCCCATCGAGCAGGGCGGGAAGCTGTGGGACGCGCTCTGGGCGGCGGGCACCCCGCACGGGCTGGTGCCGGCCGGCATCGGCGTGTACGGCACCACCGGCCGGCTGGAAAAGGGCTACCGTGCCTTCGGCAACGAGCTCACCGCGGACTACACGCTCGTCGAGGCGGGGATGACCCGCCCGCGGGTGAAGGCCCAGCCGTTTATCGGCCAGGACGCGTACCTGGCCCAGCGAGCCGAGCCGCCCGCCGCGGTGCTCTGCACGCTCACCGTGGATGAGCACACGCCGGCCAGCGGCCCGGCCCGGTACATGCTGGGCGGTGAGCCCATCCTGTCGGCCGACGGCGAGCGGCTGGTGGACGCGAAGGGCCGGCCGTCGTACGTAACCAGCGCCGGCTCGGGTCCCTCGGTAGGCCGCCACCTGCTGCTCGCCTATCTCCCCCCGGCCCAGGCCAGCGCGGGCACCCGGCTTCAGGTCGAATGCTTCGGGGACGCCTACCCGGTGACCGTGGCGGTGGCCGGGGCCACCCCGCTGTTCGACCCGGACAACGCGCGGATCCGGAGCTGACCGGCCGTGGAGATCGCCGTCTGCGTGAAGCGGGTCCCCCAGGTGGGCGGGCGCATCGTGGTCACCCCGGGCGGGCAGGACGTGGACACCCGCATGTCCGGGTTCGCCATCAGCCCGCACGAGGAATGCGCGGTCGAGGAGGCCGTCCAGATCACCGAGCGGCTGGGCGGCTCGGTGTCCGTCCTGACGCTGGGACCGCCGGAGGCCGCCGATCAGCTACGTGAGGCGCTGGCGCTCGGCGCCCACCGGGCCGTGCTGCTAGAGGATGGCGGCCGTGAGTGGGGCCCGGCCGCGACCGCTGCCGCGATCGTGGCCGAGGCCGGCCGCCGGGCCGCGGAGGGCCCGGGCTACGACCTGCTGCTGCTCGGCAACGAGGCGGCCGACACCGGGGACTACCAGGTCGGGGTGCGGGTGGCGCACGGACTGGGCTGGCCGTGCGCCACCGGGATCAAGCATCTGGAGGTCACCGAGGACCGGGTGCGGGCCCGCCGGGAGTACCGGGGTCGCGAGGAGACGTTCGAGTTCGGCGTGCCCGCGGTGATCACCGTCAAGGAAGGCATCAACCTGCCCCGCTACCCGTCTCTGCCGGGGCGGCTGCGGGCCCGGCGGGCCGCCATCGAGCAGTACCAGCCGCAGTGGCAGCCCGAGGGCCTGCGCAAGCGTGCGCTCCGGGTGCCGGAGCAGCCGCGGCAGCAGGCGACGGTGCTCGGCACCGGGACGGATGCGGTGCCCGCCCTGGTCCGGCTGCTGGACGAGCTGGGAGTGCTGAAGTGACCGTGCCAGTGACGGGGGATGAGGAGGTGGGCGGGGTCCTGGACGCGCAAAGCAATACCGTGCTGTGCCTGGTCGAACTGGACGAGGCCGGGGTGACGGACGCGTCATTGCGCGCGCTGACTTTCGCCCGGTCGCTGGCCACCGGCGGTGACCCGGCCCTGGTCGCCGTGCTGTTCGGTCCGGCCGACCAGGTCCCGGCCGGCCTGCTGGGCCGGTACGGGGTGACCGAGGCCTACGTGATCGAGCCGGCCGCGCTGGACGGTTATGCGCCCCAAGCCTGGGCCCGGACCCTGGAAGGCCTGCTCAGCGTGACCCTGGCCGGCGCGGTCGTGGCGGCGGGAACCGACTGCGGCAGCGAGGTACTGGCCCATCTTGGCGCGCTCACCGGGCAGCCAATGGCGGCGAACTGTATCGCCGCCGAGCCCGCCTCGTCGTCGGCCGGCCCGGGCGGCGCGCTGGCCGTGTCCCGTCAGCGCTGGGCCGGGCTGCTCATCGAGGACGCCATCCTGGAGGGGACGCCGGCCCTGCTCACCGTGGCCACCGATGCCGTTCCCCCCGTGCCAGTGGACGCTGTGCCAGTGGACGCTGTGCCAGTGGACGCTGTGCCAGTGGACGCTGGGCCAGTGGACCCTGGGCCAGTGGACCCTGGGCCGGTAAACACTGCGCTGGCGGAGGGCGGGAACGAGCCCGCCGTCCTGGTCCACGAGCCCGACCTGGCCCCGGAGGACCTGCGGATCCAGGCGACGGTGTCGGCCGGGCGCGACGGCGGGATGTCGCTGGCCACCGCCCGGGTGGTAGTCGGCGGAGGCCGCGGCGTAGGCGGGCCGGACGGCTTCGCCCCGCTGGAGGAACTGGCCAGCCTCCTCGGCGGGGTGGTCGGAGTGTCCCGCGTGGTCACCAGCCAGGGCTGGCGGCCGCACACCCAGCAGGTCGGCCAGACCGGCACCAAGATCACCCCGGAGCTCTACCTCGCCTGCGGGATCAGCGGGGCCATCCAGCACATGGCGGGCTGCGGCAGTGCCCGGCACATCGTGGTGATCAACACGGACCCCTCGGCGCCGATCCTGGCCCGGGCCGACTACGCGGTGATCGGCGACCTGGCCGAGGTGATCCCGGCCCTGGTGACCGCCCTGAAGGAACGGGCCTGAAAGTAACAGCCGCCGGGCAGGCGGTGCCGTATATCGGGACAGGCGCAGGCCGCCTCGGGCGGCTATTACAGTGGCGGACAGCCGTGTACGAGAAGCGGAAGTGCTTCCAGGATGTCACGCAGAACTTCCTCGTTGTAGAGGACCGCGCCACCTGCCTCCACCAGAGACATCAAATCATCCCGCTCGTAGTGCCCATCGGGCCTCTTTGGAAGGTGAACGATGCGCGCTGCCGTCGTGGCAAAGACCACTGAAGGGTGATGGCCGGCCAGCAGCACCCGATCGAGTGATTCCATTTTGCAAATCAGCTAAGGATAGTTATCTGCAATTTAAGGAATAGCTATCGAAAGAACAACCTCGTAAAGCAAGCACTGAGGGCTGGGCCCGCCGGACGTCTCCGGCGGGCCCAGCCTCCGGTCGGTCAGTCCGCGGGACCGGCCGGGTCCGAGGTCAGGTCCGCTGAGCGGCCTCGAGATTTTCCCGCACCGCCCGGGTGAGCGGGTGATCAGGGCCCAGGGCCTGCTCGCAATCCGCCAGGGTGCGCTCGAACACCGTGATCGCCTCCGACAGCCGCAGCGCGGCATGGTAGGCGGAAGCCAGGTTGGCCCGTGAGGTCAGCGTGGACTGGTGGGTCGGCCCGAGCACCCGCTCGCACACGGCCAGGGTCTGCTCGTAGAGCGGGAGCGCGTCCTTGAGCCGTCCGGCCGAATGGTAGGCGTTGGCCAGGTTGCCGCGGGCCGTCATGGTGTCCATGTCGTCGGTGCCCTGGGCCATCTCCCGGTCGGCCAGGGTCCGCTCATACATCGGGATGGCGTCCTTGATCCGGCCCGCCGCGAGATAGGCGTTGGCCAGGTTGCCGCGGGCGGTCATGGTCTCGGGGTGATAGCTGCCCAGTACCCGTTCCCGGTCCGCGACCACCCGTTCGTACTGCGGAAGCGCCTGCTTCATCCGCCCGGCGGTCCGGTAGGCGTAGGCCAGGTCGGCGCGGGCACCGATGCTACCCGGATGATCTGGACCCTGCGACTTCTCCCGGTCAACCAGGGTCCGCTCGTACATCGGCACGGCCTGCTTGAGCTGGCCCACCGTATGGTATGCCTGGGCCAGCCCGGCCCGCGCGGTCAGCGTGTCCGGATGGGTGGGGCCCAGTCCGCGCTCCAGGTCGGCCAGGGTCTGCTGGAACACCGGCAGGGCGTTCTCAGGCTGACCGGCGGCCAGGTAGGCGCCAGCCAGGTCGCCCCGGGCGGCCAGCGTGTCCGGGTGCCTCGCGCCCAGCACCCACTCCCGGTCCGCGACCACCCGCTCGTACATGGGGAGCGCCTCGGTGTGCCGCCCCGCGGCGGCGTACGCCCGGGCGAGATGACCGCAGGACATCAGCGTGTCGGGATGGTCGGTACCCAGGGCGCGCTGCCGTTCCGCGAGCGTGTGCTGGTGGATGCCGATCGCTTCGTCCAGCCGGCCCGCGGCCTCGTAGGTCGAGGCCAGGCCGTCACGGCAGCGGAAGGTCTGGATGTGGTCCGCGCCGAGCACCCGGGTGCTGGTCTCCAGCATCTCCTGCCAGTAGGCCAGGCCTGGGCCGCTGATTTCGTCGCTGTCCAGGCTCCGGCCCGCCTGCGCCAGGACCGGATGGGTCTCCGGTGCCCAGAGCAGATCGCCGCTGCACTCGCGCAGGCTGATCGTGCAGTCCCGCAAGGCCTGGGCCAGCCGGGGCGGAACCGGATCCGCGGGCCAGGACTGCATCAGGGCGTCCGCGGCGCAGCGGACGGCATGCCCCAACTCCGGCGCCGGGATGATGCCTCTGGTCATGGCCTGGATCGCGGGATGCACCTGCACGGTCCGCGTGGTGCTAGCCGGGTTGATCGTGACCAGCCCAGCCCGGGCGAGGCTGTGCACCGCGTCACGGGCCTGCGCTGGCTCGGCCGGCATGGCCGGGTGACCGGTCAGGTAACCGCAGGCGGCCGGGCTGGTGAAGACGACACCGGGGACACCAGCCGGGTCAAGCAGGGCGGCCAGCACCAGTGCGGGCCGGGCGAAATCGGCCGGTGGGATCTGATCGGCCAGGTCCATGGCCAGCGACCAGGTCACGCCCGTGTGGCCCAGCGCCGCGTAATCCAGGGCCGGGCCGGCCGAAGCCGGGCCGGCCGAAGCCGGGTCAGCCGAAGCCGGGCCGACCGAAGCTGGGCCAGGCGACGAGGACCCCGGCGACGAGGACCCCGGCCAGCCTGCGCCAGGCAGATCCGGGCCGGGCAGGCCCGGGGCGCCCGGGCCGCCGGAGGGCGCGCCGCTGGCGCTCATCCGCCGTTTCCGGTCGTGGTACCAGCCCCGGTAGTCGCGGCAGCTGGCCCCGGTGCAGATCAGCGCGGCGGTGGCGTGGGCCAGTCCGAGCGGCTCGCAGTCCAGGTCGTGGGCCAGGTCAAGGGCCTCGGTCCGCTGGCCGGGATCGGTGGCGAGCCGCGCGCTCAGGTAGGCCAGGGCTTCCCGGACACTGAACGCGGGGACGGGCGCGATCCTCCGGTTCGGTGCAGCCAGGGTGTCGTCCCGCCGGGCTGTGACCACGACCCGGCCGTCGGTCCCGGCCGGCCAGAGGCCCTCGAGGTCGGCCGGGTCGGCCAGGTCATCGAGGACCACCAGCCACCGGCGCTCCGTCCTGGACAGCCAGGACAGGAAACGCTGTGCGCCCGTAAGCAGGTCATCGCCCGGATTGGCGGCGCCCAGCTCTGCGAGCGTCATCGCGTAGCCGGTCAGGATGGCGTTTCTGTTGCTGGCCTTCACCCAGGTCAGCAGGTCCACCGCGCGGCTATCCCAGAGCTGGTGCGCCAGCGCCGCCGCCAGCTGCGTCTTTCCCGTTCCGCCGGAGGCGGACAGGTAAGCAGAGCCGCCGGAGGCGGACAGGTAAGCAGAGCCGCCGGACGCGGCGAGGTGAGCCTGGCCGCCCACGACGGAATCATCCAGTCCAGGGGCGGCCACGCCGGGAGCCGGGACAAGAACTAGCGTGTCGCCGGGATCGAGCTTGCCAATCCGGCCCAGCCCCGTCTCCGGACGGGTGCTGTGGCAATCAGCCAGGGGTGGCACCGGGCCGCATCGCAGCGGCCACTCCACTAGGCGGGCCGGCGCGATGGCCATGCGGGTCCTGGCGACCTCGTTGCAGTTGCGTGGCTATTCACCGTCTGCTCCCACCCACATCCGGACATCTCTAGCGATCCGTTGCAGTCGATCGAAACAGTTGCACAAGACAGCCTATGACGGCGCGGCCCAGAATGAGCAGCGTTCTGTAGGCAACAGGGAACGCATCGCGGCCGGCGGTGCGTGACCAAAAAGAGGCTGCCGCCGGTCTGGTCAGATCGCCAGGCGTCCGCGGTCCGGGCCCCCCAGCCGCTGCAGCAGGGCGGCCCGCCATTCTTCGGTCTGCCTGACCTGGTTAAAGGTGAACAAGTGCAGGCCAGCCACGGCGGCGCCGGGGGCGGTCAGGGCCGCCCCGGTCCGGTCCAGCAGTCGCTCCGGGCTGTAGCCGCCGGGCAGGCCCAGACGCAGAAACAAGTCCGTATGTCCCGCCAGGAAGCGTGTGGATTCGGCCACACCCACCCGCGCCGCCATGCGCAGCAGTCTCGCCCGGTCCACCGGCCCCGCCAGTCCCACATAGAGCGGCAGCGTGACACCCCGCGCCCGGATCCGGGCCACCCATTTGCGCAGCACGGCCGGATCGAAGCAGAGGTTGCTGACGATGTAGGAGGAGTGATGCCGCTTATCCCACATGGCCTGCACGGTGATGTCGTCGTCGATCCGAGGGTGGCTCTCCGGGTAGCCGGTGATCCCGACCCGGGCGAACGGGCGTCCCATCTCGGTGAGCCGGGTGAGCAGGGGCAGTGCGCTGTCGAACCGGCCGGCCGGGGGATCAGCGTCGCCCGCGGGCACGAACACGTCATCCACCCCGCAGGCGAGCAGCCGGGTCACGATGGCGGCCAGGTGAGCGTCGTCCACGACCAGCCGGGCGGACAGGTGCGGCACCACCCGGTACCCCCGGGCCGCCAGGCGCTCGGTCAGGTCCAGTGTGGCATCCAGCCCCCGGGCCGGTGAGGCGGTCACCGTCACCGTCATGCCAGGCGGGACCCAGTCCGCGACGGCCTGCTCAACCGACCCGGAGGGGAAGACCTCGTAGCGCGGCTGCGCCAGCAGCGCCGCCACGCTGGTCAGCCCGCCACGCACCGCCCCACCCCAGGTCGCGGCCTGCAGGTAGCCCCCTGTCCGGGGTCGTGGTCGATTTCCGCTGTGATGGCAGCGGTTTGCGCGCACGGACTGGGAGTCTCCGGGGCTAGGCCAGCCAGGAGGAGTTCGAGTTCGCGTTCCAGGCGGGCCGTTCCGGTGTCGATCACGGTCAGGGGGAGGCCGAACCGGTCAGCAACGGCCTGCGCGCCGGCCTCCAGGGCCGGGTCGCGGGACTGGGCCAGCCACACCACCCGGCGGTAGTGGCCGAAGTAGTCCGGCCACAGCTCCGGGTAGCGGTCCAGGCCGAGCCCGGCGAGCACGGTCCGGGCGAAGCTGCGGACCAGGAAATCGGTCAGCACGTACGTGCCGGGTTCGGCCTCGAACAGCGCCGCCACCCGGTCCGGCCCAGCCAGCAGGTCATAGCAGTGCAATCCGGGCAGCCGCCGCAGGCCCAGCCGGGCCGACAGTTCATCCAGTGCGCCGTAGGTGCCACAGTCCGCGTAGCCGATCGCCACCGGGAGGCCGCGGGCCTGCGCCGCCGCGGCCAGCCGCTCGACTTCCGGGGCGATCGCCGCGGGCCGGTTGTGCAGCAGCGCCGGCAGGCAATGCAGCTCTACCGGCCAGCCCCGGCGGGCGGCGATCTCCCGGATGGGGCCGCCGAGCGCCCCGCAGGCGATGACCACCGCTGCGGGGTCAGCCGGGGAAGGCCAGCTGATCGACGAAGCGGTCGTTGAAGTCGGTCCGGTCGGACAGCTCGACATATCTCACCTCCTCCAGCAGGGCCAGCCCGCCCGCCCGCTCACGCACGCTCAGCAGTGCCATCTTGGCTCCCTCACCGGCCACGTTGCCGGCGCTGATCACCCGGAGCACCGGGATATCAGGGACCAGCCCCAGCCGGATGGCGTTAGAAGGAGAGAGGTAACTGCCGAACGAGCCGGCCAGCAGCACCTGCTGGATGTCGCCCGGCTCCAGCCCGGCCTCCTCCAGCAGGATCCGCCACCCGGTGGCGATGGCCGCCTTGGCGAACTGCAGCTCGCGGACGTCCCGCTGCGACAGGTACACCGACCGGGACACGTTGCCAGGCTCACCCAGCCAGTGCAACACGAAGACCCGCTCCGCGCCGAGCTGGGTCAGCCGGTCCGCGAGGCCCGGGGTCAGCTCCGCGGCTCGCTCCTCGCTGACCAGCCGCCCGGAGGAGTCCAGCAGCCCGAGCCGGACCAGCCCGGTGACCGCGTCCACCAGGCCCGAGCCGCACAGGCCAGCCGGCTCAGCGTCCCCGATGACCTTGAGCTCCAACCCGGACGGGGTCATCGTGACCACCTCGATGGCCCCGTCCGCGGCGCGCATCCCGCACCGGATCGCGGCCCCCTCGAAGGCCGGCCCGGCGGGCGCGGCGGTGGCCAGCAGCCAGTCCCGGTTACCCAGCACGATTTCGCAGTTCGTGCCGATGTCGATGAACAGCCGGGTCCGGGCGTCCCGGTCCATCCCGGAGGCGAGCAGCCCGGCGGTAATGTCGCCCCCCACGTACGCGCCGAACGGGGGGAAAATCACCGCCCGGGCCCGGGGATGGGCGGGAAGGCCCAGGTCCGCGGCGAGCACCTCGGGCAGCAGCCGGGTGGCCAGGATGAACGGGGCCACGCCCAGCGGTTCCGGGTCGATGCCGAGCACGATGTGCGTCATGGTCGCGTTGCCGGCCAGCGCGACCTCGTAGACCTCGGCCGGGTCGATCCCGCCCGCGGCGCAGACCTCGGCGGCCAGTTCGGTCAGGGTCTGCTGGGCCAGGGCAGTCAGCCGGGCCAGCGTGTCCGGGTCCATCATGGTGGCGCTGATCCGGGTGATCACGTCGGCGCCGAAGGGCTGCTGCTGGTTCAGCGCCGAGGCCACCGCGACCGGGGTGCCGGTGGACAGGTCAAGCAGGGTGGCCACCACCGTCGTGGTACCAAGGTCGAACGCGATGCCAAACAGCCGCGCCGAGGTGTCCCCGGGCTGCACGTCGATCAGTACCTCATCGACGATCACCGCGGTGACCTTGAAGTCCGCGGCGCGCAGCGCCCGCCCTGCCACCCGCACGGCGTGCAGGTCCGGCCGCAGTTCCAGGTCGTCCACGCCATCCAGGATCCGCTCGATGTCGCTGCGCTGGTCGGCTAGGGACGGCTCGTCCAGTTCCAGGAAGCGCTTCTGCACTGCGGGCCGCAGGATGACCTGGCGGCCGACTCCGACGGTGGCCGCCTTGGGCCGGGTGGCCAGCGGAGGGACATCGATCCGCGCGTCGCCGTCGGCCAGCACCCGGCAGGCCAGCCGCCAGCCGTCGCGCAGTTCGTCGGGGGAGAACGCGCGGATGTCCAGCGCCGACGGCGCCGCCGCCCCGTCCAGCATCCGCACTTTGCATTTCTTGCAGGTGCCGTGGCCGCCGCAGGTGGAGTCGATAGCGATGCCGTTCCAGCTCGCGGCGTCGAACACGCTCACCCCGGCAGGCACCCGCACCTGGCGGCCGCTGGGCTCGAACCGCAGGTCAACGCGGACCGGCCCCTCAGCGGAAACGTCGGCGTCCCGGTGTTGCGCCGTGGTCACGTCGCAGCCTGCTGGGCCTGGGCCTGCTGGGCCTGGGCCTGCTGGGCCCGGTGCGCGGCGATCCACGACGCACCCCACGGGTCCCGGTCCAGCAGCAGGTCGGCAGCTTGCACGGCGCGGACGATCTGCGGGGCGCGGGCGTCCAGGATCGCGCTGGTCAGCCCGCTGGTCATGGCCATGGGCAGGAAGGCCGCACCGATCGTGTGCCGGTCCGGCATGCCGAACGAGACGTTGGACGCGCCGAGGGTCGTGTTCACCCCGAACTCCTCGCGCAGCAGCGAGATGGTCTCCATGGTCTTGACGACCAGTGAGGTGTCGGCGCCGACCGGCATGGCCAGCGGGTCGATCATGATGTCCTCGGCCGGGATGCCGAACCGGCCGGTCGCCACGTCGATGATCTTGCGGGCCAGGTCCAGGCGCTTGCGCGGGTCCTCGGGAATCTCCTCCTCGTCGTTGGGGAGCGCGATAACCGCCGCGCCGTACTTCTTGACCAGTGGCAGGATGGCCTCCAGCCGCTCGTCCTCAGCGGTCACCGAGTTCACCAGCGCCTTGCCCTGGTAAGCGGCCAGGCCCGCGTCGAGCACCTCGATGATCGAGGAGTCGATGCACAGCGGCAGGTCGGTGAGCCCCTGGATGAGCTTCACCGCCGCCACCATCAGCTCGGCCTCGTCGGCCAGCGGCGCGCCCATGTTCACGTCGAGGACCATGGCCCCGCCGGCCACCTGCTGGGCCACGTCGATCTCGATCCGGGACAGGTCACCGCGGCGAAGCTGTTCTTGGAAGATCTTGCGGCCGGTCGGGTTGATCCGCTCGCCGATGATGCAGAAGGGCTGCTGCGGGCCGATCACGACCTCACGCGACGCGGACCGGAGGACGGTTTCCATGGGTGTGCTCCCTAAGCCGGTGTGCTCCCTAAGCCGGTGTCATCGCGCGCTAGGCCGGTGTCATTGCGCGGCGCTGCTGCAGCAGTTCCTTGGCCCGGACCACCGCGGCCGACGCGTCGGCCGCGTAGCCGTCCGCGCCCACCACGTCCGCGTACTCCTGGGTGACCGGCGCGCCGCCCACCATCACGATGACCTGATCGCGCAGCCCCGCCTTCTGCAGCGCGTTGATGTTCGCCTTGAACATCGGCATGGTCGTGGTCAGGAACGCGGAGAAGCCCACGATGTCCGGCTTGTGCTCCTGGATGGCGGCGATGAACTTCTCCGGCGCGACCTGGACGCCCAGGTCGATGACCTGGAACCCGGCCCCCTCGAACATGATGTTGACCAGGTTCTTGCCGATGTCGTGCACGTCGCCCTTGACCGTGCCCATCACGATGGTGCCGATCGACTGGGCGCCGGTCTCGGCCAGCAGCGGGCGCAGGATCTCCAGCGCCCCGGCCATGGCCTTGCCTGCGATCAGCATCTCCGGGACGAAGAAGTCGCCCCGCTCGAACCGGGCGCCCACCTCCTCCAGCGAGGGGATCAGTGCCTCGTAGAGCAGGGTTTCCGGGCCCAGGCCCATCTCCAGGCCGGCGTTGGTCAGGCTGAGCACCTCGGGCGCGTTGCCTACCAGGGTGAAGTCATAAAGCTGGCGGAGCAGCTCCTCCTGCGTCACGAGGCACCTTCTCTCTAGCGCGGGGCGGGGGTTTGCGGCCCGGGGGCTTCGGGCCCGGGCTCAGGTTCGGGCCCGGGCTCAGGCCCGGGCTCAAGTTCGGGGCCGGGCTCCGGGGCGTGGCCGAGAACCGCGGACAGGGCGAGGGCCTGGGTCACGCACTGCCCCGCCACGCCGGGGATCCTCGGGGGCCCGAGACGGCTGGCCGGCGCGGACACCGACAGGGCGCCCACGACCACCGCACCGTCCCGGTAGACGGGGGCGGCCACCGCGACCAGTCCCGGCTCGAGCTCCTCGTCGGTGACCGCGTAGCCGAGCTGGCGGACCTGGCGCAGGTTCTCCTCCAGTGCGGCGCGGCTGGTCAGGGTCCGCGAGGTGCGGGCCTCCAGCCGGCCGGGCGGCAGCTGCGCCGCGCCGTAGGCCAGCAGCACCTTGCCCAGCGCGGCGCAATGCAGCGGGACCGGGCGGCCGACCCAGTTGGTCCCGCCGATCAGGTATTTGCTGTCTACCTGGGCGACCTGCTCGACCAGGCCGTCGCGGGCCACGCCCAGGTTCACGGTCTCTCCGGTCTGCGCGCCGAGCCGGTCCAGGAACGGCCGGGCCACCTCGATGAGGCCGGCCTCGGCGCCGCCCCGCCAGGCGTACCGGACGAACACGTCACCCGGGCGGAACCGGCCGTCGTCGTCGCGGCGCACCAGGCCGCCGCGCTCCAGCGCGACCAGCAGCCGCGACGTGGTGCTCTTGGCCAGCCCGGTGGCCGCGGCCAGCTCGGTGAACGTGACCGAGTCGGGGGCGTGCACGACCTCGGTGACCAGCCGGACGGCCCGGTCCACCGCCTGCGTGCCGGTGGGAGTGGCCACTGCTGCCTCCCCGTGCCCGGCGGTTGCCTGCTGCCCATCAGATCCACGATCCCTGAGTTCCAGATTACGGAACTCTGTTCTACTATGTGATGCTACGTAGCGGTGCCAGGGAGGGTCAAGACGGGCCGGAGGTGGCAATGTTCCGCAACACGATGCCGCGCTACGAGATCCTCTCCCCGGACGCCATCGGCGTGCTGGACAAGGGATGGCGGCGCATCGTCTCCGAGATCGGCGTCCAGTTTGCCAAGCCCGAGGCGCTGGAGCTGTTCCGCCGGGCCGGCCAGAAGGTCGAGGATGAGGTCGTCTTCCTCGACCCGGACTTCATCCTGGAACAGGTGGCCAAGGCGCCCCGCCAGTTCGACATCCAGGCCCGCAACCCGGCCAACAGCGTGCACATCGGTGGCGACCAGATGGTGTTCGGCGGCGTCTACGGCTGCCCGTTCGTCCGCGAGGGCGATGTCCGCCGCGACGCGACCATGGAGGACTTCCGCCGGCTGAGCATGCTGGCCCAGACCTTCCCCGAGCTGGACACGGCCGGCGGCGTGATCTGCGAGCCGAACGACACGCCGCTCGACTCCCGGCACCTCGACATGATCTACGCGCTGCAGACGGTGACCGACAAGATCTACATGGGCAACGTGGTGTCCGGGCCGAACGCGGCCGACACCATCGCGATGACCGAGATCCTGTTCGGCGGCGGCGCGGGCCGGGACCAGGGCCGGGCGTCGATCGAGCAGACCCCGGCCACCATCTCGCTGATCAACTGCAACTCGCCGCTGCGCTGGGACGACCGGATGCTGGACGCCCAGTTCGAGTACTGCGCCGCGAACCAGCCGGTGGTGCTGACCCCATTTCTGCTGATGGGCGCGATGTCGCCGGTCTCGATCCCGGCCGCGCTGGTCCAGCAGCTGGCCGAGGCGCTGTCCGGCATCGCGCTGGCCCAGCTGATCCGGCCGGGCTGCCCGGTCGTGTTCGGCTCGTTCCTGTCCAACATCGACATGCAGTCCGGCTCGCCCAGCTTCGGCACCCCGGAGTCGGCTATCGGCCTGTTCTGCACCGGCCAGCTGGCCCGGCACTACGGGCTGCCGTTCCGCACCGGCGGCGGGCTCAACTCCAGCCAGACCGCGGACGCGCAGGCCGCCTACGAGGCGCTGATGACGCTGCTGCCGACCTTCCTGGCCGGCACCAACTTCGTCATGCACGCCGCCGGGTGGCTGGAAGGCGGGCTGGTCAGCTGCTACGAGAAGTTCATCATCGACGTGGAGCTGCTGCGCATGCTGCGGGTGGAGTTCACCCCGCTGGAGATCGACGAGGCGTCGCTGGCCTTCGGGGCGCACGAGGAGGTCGGCCACGGCGGGCACTTCCTCGGGGCGCAGCACACGATGGAGCGGTTCCGGGAGTGCTTCTACCGGCCGCTGCTGTCCTCGACCGCGAACTATGAGCGGTGGGTACGCCTCGGCGCCAAGGATGCCACCGCCCGGGCCGGGGAGATCTCCGCGAAGGCGTTGGCGGAGTATCAGGCGCCGACGCTGGATGGCGGGATCCGGGCGGAGCTGGAGGAGTTCGTGACCCGCCGCCGCGCCGAGCTCGGCGACTAGCGCCCCGTCCGCCCAGGTACTCACCGCCGCCCCCGACCGGCCATCACGCAATCCTCTTCCCTAACGCCCGCTGGCGGCGGCCCACCCCGCCCAGCCGCAGGGGCCTAGCCGCTGGGGCTGGGCCGCTGGGGCTGGACCGCTGGGGCTGGACCGCCGGGGCTGAACCGCCGGGGCTGAACCGCCGGGGCCCGGCCGCTGGCCCGGCCGGGTGGTGCCGGGCCAGCAGGCGCCGGTCCCTCCAGTCACACTGGCCCCTCCAGCCCACTTTTCACGCGGATCGTGCGCCGAATCGGACAAAACACCCCGGAAAAGCGCACCGTCCGCGTGAAAAGTGGACGCCGCCTACGGGGCGGAACCAGGACGGTGGTCGGCGGCTAGCATGTGGCCCGTGACTCAGTCAGGGATCGATCCTCAGGCGACCGGGGCGCGGGGTGCCGGCCTGGCCACGGTGGTGACCGGCGCAGCGGGTCCGGGCGGGACGGTGCTGGACACCTGGTTCCCCGCGCCGGAACTGGTGCCGGCCTCCCAGGCCAGCGGCACCGTCCGGCTGTCCCCGGCCGAGGCAGTTGAGGCGCTCGGCCCCGACGTGGCTCCGCTGCTCGGCCCGGACGAGGCCCGGGGGGTCGAGGTCGTCGCGGTCCGCACCATGATCGGCAGCCTGGCCGCACCCCCGGCGGACGCGCACGACGCGTACCTCCGCTTGCACCTGCTGTCGGGCCGCCTGATCCGCCCGCGGGGCTGCAACCTGGACGGCGTCTTCGGGGCCCTGGCCAACGTGGTGTGGACCAGCCACGGACCGTGCCCGGTCGCGGACTTCGAGGCCACCCGGCTGCGGCTGCGCCGGCGCGGCCCGGTCGCCGTGTACGGCGTGGACAAGTTTCCCCGGATGGTGGACTACGTGCTGCCCGCCGGGGTGCGGATCGCGGACGCGGACCGGGTCCGGCTGGGCGCCCACCTGGCCGAGGGGACCACGGTCATGCACGAGGGCTTCGTCAACTACAACGCGGGCACCCTCGGCACGTCCATGGTGGAAGGCCGGATCTCGGCCGGTGTGGTCGTCGGGGACGGCTCCGACGTGGGCGGCGGCGCGTCGATCATGGGCACGCTGTCCGGTGGCGGAAAGGAAACGATCTCGGTCGGTGAGCGCTGCCTGATTGGCGCGAACGCCGGCGTCGGGATCTCGCTGGGCGACGACTGCGTGGTCGAGGCCGGGCTGTACGTCACGGCGGGGACCAAGGTCGCGCTGCCGGACGGGCAGGTGGTCAAGGCCCGGGACCTGTCTGGCCGCGCGAGGCTGCTGTGGCTGCGCGATTCGCAGACCGGCGCGGTCCGGGTCACCGAGCGTGGCGGGCACGGCATCGCGTTGAACGCGGCCCTGCACGCGAACGCCTGAACGGTCAGGGAAGGGAACCATGCGGCTGGCCACCTGGAACGTCAACTCGGTGCAGGCCAGGCTGCCCCGGCTGCTTGGCTGGCTGGAGGAGGCCCGGCCCGACGTGCTGTGCCTGCAGGAAACCAAGGCCCCTGACGCCGGCTTCCCGGTCAAGGAGGTCGGGGAACTCGGCTACGAGGCCGCGTTGTACGGGACCGGCCGGTGGAACGGGGTGGCCATCCTGTCCCGGGCCGGCCTGGAGGATGTGCGCCGGGGCTTTGCGGGCGAGCCGGGCTTCCCCGACCCTGAGGCCCGGGCCATCTCGGCCACCTGCGCAGGATGCCGGGTGTGGTCGGTGTACGTGCCGAACGGCCGGGCGCTGGACAGTCCGCACCTGGCCTACAAGCTGTCCTGGCTCGCGGCCCTGCGTGACGCGCTGGCCGCCGAGCTCAGCCCGGACGCCAGCGGGGCGCGGCTCGCCGTGTGCGGGGACTTCAACATCGCCCCCCGCGACGAGGACGTCTGGGATCCGGCCGCGTTCGTCGGCTCCACCCACGTCACGCCGGAAGAACGGGCGGCCCTGGCCAGCCTGCTGGACCTCGGGCTCACCGACATCCCCGCCCGGGCGCTCAAGGGGGAGCCCTTCACCTACTGGGACTACCGGGCGGGCATGTTCCACAAGGGCATGGGCATGCGCATCGACCTGGTTCTGGCCAGCGAGGCGGTCGCTGGCGCGGTCAAGGATGCCTACGTGGACCGGGAAGCCCGCAAGGGCAAGGGACCGTCGGACCACGCCCCGATCGTGGTGGACCTGGATCTGCCCGCGGCGGGCTGAGCTTGCGGGCTGCGGGCCCTGGGCTGCCGGCCCGCTGACCCTGGCCCGACATCCGCTGGGCCCGCTGACCCGGGGCCGATGTCCGGTGGGCCTGCTGACCCCCGGGTCCGGGATCGCGCGTCGTCGCAGCTCATCGCGTTCTTGTCCGCGGCACCCTCTATCCTCGGCGTTCATGGTTGCTCTTGTCTGGTTCCGCCGGGACCTCCGCGTGCACGACCATCCGGCGCTCTGCGCGGCGCAGGCCAGCGGCGAGCAGGTCGTGCCGGTGTTCTGCCTGGACGACCGGCTGCTGCATGGCCGCCACGCGTCCGGCCCGCGTACCGCGTTCCTGCTGGAGTGCCTGACCGACCTGGACAGCCAGCTCGCGGAGCGCGGAGCGCGGCTGGTCATCCGGCACGGCCCGCCGGAGCGGGAACTCCCGGCGCTGGCCGGTGAGACCGGCGCCAACCAGATCCACCTGAGCCGCGACCCGGGTCCGTATGAGGCCATCCGGGGCCGGCGGGTGCGGGCCGCCCTGGAGCAGGCCGGTGTCACCGGGCACGCGCATCCGGGGGTCAGCGTGGTCGACGACGTCCGCGCCATCCGGACCGGGCAGGGCCGCCCCTACACCGTGTTCACACCGTTCTACCGCAACTGGGAACGTGTCAGCCGGCGGCCCGTCCTGGACCCGCCGAAGCGGATCGACATGCCCGCAAATACCCGGCACGGCCGGGTGCCCTCCCTGGCCAGCCTCGGCCTGGAGCAGGAGGTGGCTGAGCCGGCTCCGGGCGGGGAACGCGCCGGGCTGGCCCGGCTGGCGGAGTTCCTGGCCGGCGCGCTGCGGGACTACGACTCCGGCCGCGATCAGGCTGGCACCGACGGCTCGTCCCGGCTGTCTGCATATCTGCGGTTCGGCTGCCTGTCGCCGCGCGCCGTGGAAGACCAGCTTCCGGGCGGGATGGATGCCGGAGCCGCGGACGGCGAGGCCAAGGGCTCAGCGGCACTGCGCCGCCAGCTCTGCTGGCGTGACTTCTACCAGCACGTCCTGGTGCACTACCCGGACAACGCCCAGCAGGAATTCCAGTCCCGCTACCGCGGGACGCTGGCCTGGACGGGCGGGGACGAGGAGTTCACCGCGTGGACCGAGGGCAGGACGGGCTTCCCGCTGGTGGACGCGGGCATGCGGCAATTGCGCCGGGAAGGCTGGATGCATAACCGGGTCCGGCTCATGGTGGGCTCGTTCCTGACCAAGGACCTGGGCATCGACTGGCGCCGCGGCGAGGACTGGTTCATGCGGCTGCTCCTGGACGGCGACCAGGCCAGCAACAACGGCAACTGGCAGTGGATCGCCTCGGTGGGGGTGGATCCGCAGCCTGCGTACCGGCGTATCTACAACCCGTCCCTCCAGCAGGAGCGGTTCGACCCGGACGGCCGGTACGTGCGCCGTTACGTGCCTGAGCTGGCTAGGGTCCCGGATGAGTACCTGGCTGAGCCGTGGCGTATGCCCGGGGAGGAACAGGAGCGGGCGGGCTGCCGGATCGGGCAGGACTACCCGGGGCCGATCGTGGATCATAAGGCGGCCCGGCTGGCAGCTCTTGATCGTTACCGGAAGGCAGCTGACGCTGGTGCATGACCCGCGACGGCGGCCTAGAGCATGAGGACCAGCATGTAGCCCATGGTGATGGCCATGGCGATCTGGCAGCAGGCCGCTAGGCGGGGGGACAGCACGTTTGGGGCTGGGCTGGCTGGCGGACCTGGGGTGGCCTCGGCCGACTGGGGAGCGGGATTGGCGCCGGGCGTGGTGCTCAAAGCGCGGGTGGTCACGGAGATTGCCGAGTCAAGGCGCCCGGTCACGGGAGAGGCCAGGGCGGGGAGGCGGTCGGCTTGCCACATGACGTAGCCCACCATGAACAAGGCCAGGACCAGGGCGAGGAACGGGAAGCGGCCGGCCGCAGCCGGGGCCCCCATAGCCATCCCGGGATGCGTGACCGGGGTCACCGCGCCGGCCGCGAGGAGCATGTAGACCATGGCGCCGCACATGACAACGTGGGGCACATGGTGCTGGTGCGGTGACTGATCGGTGCCAGTGTCGTTGGTGCGGCTCCGGCGGCCGGTCCGCGGATGGTCCGCGCCCGGTCAGCCCGCGCGGGCCAGTAGGCGAGGATCAGCAAGATCAGCAACGGGCCGGACCCGGGATCGGTCCCGCTGCCCGTGAGGATGCCGCCGAGGTCCTGGCCGGCCACCCAGATCGCGGCGGCCAGCACCGCCGCCACGGCGAGGACAGCCCGGACCGCGGTCGGCGGCAGGTACACGCCGACCGCGATCAAGCCCAGGAGGGCGCCCAGTCCGGCCGAGGCAGCCAGTCCCTGGTAAGCCAGGAGCCCCGCGCCATGCTGGCTGATCGCGGCCAGCCAGGCCGGTTCACCACCGGTCATGCCGGAGAGCATGGTGTGCATCGCCTGCGGGGCCCGGTTGGCGGGCAGCAGCGCGAAATAGGCCAGGCTGGCCCACAGGACGAGCCAGAGGGCCCGCGCGGCGGGGGCGCCCACGGCCCGGGCCGCGACGAACGGGACGCCCGGACCGGCAGAGCCGGCCGCAGCCCTGCCCCGGTCACGCGGCCACAGCAGGACCGCCAGCAGCGCGTAGAGGATCACCGGGCCCGGGGCGCCGCTGACCGGGCTGGCCGTCCCGGTCAGCACCCCGCCCAGCCCTTCACCGAACCACCACACGCCGACCGACCAGGCGATCGACGCTCCCAGCGCGAGCCTGACTGTGGGCCGCCAGGCCATGCCGAGACCCAGCAGGAGCTGGATGGTGGCGAAAGCCGTGTTCAGCGCCACCGGATGCTGCCCTACGAGATGGGCGTCCCAGAGGATCGGCCGGCTCACGAAGGCTGGATTGCCCTGCGCCGTGGCGGCGAGTATCTGGCTGAAGGCCCGGGTGAACATGACCGGCTGGTACTGCAGGATCGCGTCCAGCAGCCACAGGGCACCCAGGGCCAGTTGCAGCCGCCGCCGGGCGTCGGGCGCGGGCCACTCCGCCGGAGCGAAGGCAAGTCCGTCACCCGGCGCGCGGGTACCGCGCTGGGTCACAGCTGCCTCACTCACGGCTGGCTCTCCTCAGCCTCATGCTTAATTCGCCTTAGATGGGCTCGCTGGAGGCGATCGTTAGGGCAATTATGGTTTGCCTGGACGCGATAGGAGAAGTGTAAAGGCGGGACTTTTTCGGCCGCAAGCGGGAGAGGGAGCGAAGTCATCCCGGGCCACCTGAGCTGCTACAACGAAGGGCTTGCCACAATGGCCCGCGCTGGGAATTAAACCCGCCGGGGGTATCTGCGAAACCCCCGGGAGGTATTAATGAATGCCCTCCAGCGGATGCTGGAGAACCCCGCCCGGGTATTTATCCCGGGCTATCGCAGCCCTGTCTGCGGCTGCGGCGGAGTGACGCTCCCGGGAGCGCCTTCGCGGTCGGCCCGTCGGATCACCCATCCCGCCGAACGCAGGAGCGGCGGGAAAACCCGGAAAAGTTGTTGGCGCCGGGCGGGACGAAGACTCCTAACTGTGCTGGCGCGTACCCGGGCCGGCTCGGAGGAGGGGACGCGGCATGGACTCAGTGACCAGAGGATCGGGCATCGTCTTCAGCGTGCTCGTCGCGGCGACGGCCACCATCGTGTTGTTACTCCCCGGCAAGCCGGCGGGGTCCTGGCCTGGCCCGGGCACGCCCGGCCGGGTCGTCATATCCTCGGCCGCGGCGACCTCAACCTCGGACCCGCCCGGACCTGGATCGCAGCCCTCCGCCCGCGGCCAGGCTGGCCGCCTGCCCGCGGCCGGGCCACGCCCGGGGTGCCATGCTGGCGCGCACGGCGTCCGGGTCCGGGCCGCCGGGACCACCCTCCGGCCCGGCCGGGCCGGGCCCGGGGCGGTCCGGCCCAGATCATGCTGCCTGTCCAGAGCGCACCGCCACCGGCAGCCGTCGCGGCGGTTATCCCGATACCGCGGAATCCGCCCGGGTCTGCCCTGATGAGTTCTAACGTGATGCCATGCTCGACCGCGAGATCGTGGGCGCCATCGTCGCGGGCGACCAAGCCGGGCTGGCCGCGGCCTACGATCGCTACGCGCCGAGCCTTTATGTCTACTGCCAGTCCCTGCTCACTGAGCCCGCGGACGCGGCTGACGCCGTCCAGGACACGTTCATCATCGCCGCAGCGAAGCTTTCCGCGCTCCGCGACCAGGATCGGCTCCGCCCCTGGCTGTACGCGGTGGCCCGGAACGAGTGCTACCGGCGGCTTCGCACCAGGGTCAGCGCCGCCCCACTCGATGAGGCGGCGGAAGTGACCGACGAGACGAAGGATCTCGGTGCTGATCTGGAACAGGCAGAACTCCGCGAAGTCGTGTGGTCGGCGCTGGGCGGTCTCAGCCCCGGCGAGCGGGAGATCATCGAGCTGAACCTGGGACACGAGCTGAGCGGTGCGGACCTGGCCGATGCGCTCGGCGTCCCGCGCAACCAGGCGCACGCGATGGCCTCGCGGGCCCGGGCTCATTACGAATCCGCGCTCGGTGTGCTGCTGGTCGCCCGCTCCGGCCGGCAAGCCTGCCCCGAACTGGCCGGGATCCTGGAGGGCTGGGACGGACGGCTCACCGTACTGCTGCGCAAGCGGGTCGGACGGCATATCCGGCGCTGTGACATCTGCGGGGACCGGCAGCGCCGTGAGCTCAGCCCGGTGGCCTTGCTGAGCGTGCTGCCGGTGGCCGCGCTGCCGGCCGCCCTGCGCCATCAGGTGCTCGGCCTGATCGCGGACGGCTCGCCCGGCGCCGTGGCCCAGCGGCTGGCGGTCGGGCAGCGGGCCGGCGCGCTCGGGCCGGGGGGATTCCCCCGGCCGCTCAATCCGCCGCCGCCGGTCCGGCTGCACCACGGGGCGCACTCCGCCTTCGTGCGGGGCGGCGCCGCGGTCGGCGGCGCCGCGATCGTCGGCGGGGTCATCGTCGGTGGCGGACTGCTGCACCGTCCAGGACCGGCCGGCCCGCCGGGTACCGGCCGTGGACTGCCCACTACCGGTGCGCTACCCGCAGCGGGCCGATCCGGGGCGTCCTCGTCTGGCGGGGGCGGCGCCGGGGAGGGGGCCACTTCCCCCGGGCCGCTAGTGCTAGGCGCCGCCGCCGGTGGCGCCAGCGGTGCCGCCGGAGGTGGCGCCAGTACGGCTCCGGCCGGCTCGCCTGGCGCCCCGGCCACCTCTGCGGCGCCGTCGCCCGGGGTATCGGCGGTGGTCGCGGGCACGCTGACCGTGTCGCCCGCGAGGCTGAGCCTCAAGCTGTCCCTGAGTGGCCTGTGGACCGGGACCCTGACCCTCACCGCCCACGGCGGGCCAGTCTCCGCCTACCACCTGGCCGTGCCCGTGCCCTTGCTCCAGGACCTCACCGTCAGCCAGGCCTCCGGGTCGCTGGCCGCCGGGCAGAGCGTCCAGATCAGGGTGACTGCCGCGGGTGCAGCGCTGTTCACCACCGCGCTGCTGACCGTGAGCCCGGGCGACCTGAGCGTCCCGGTCACCTATCAGCTGCTCGGGTAGCCAGCGGCCCGGCCGGGCGCCGGGCGGCCTGGGCCGGGGATATTGCCGGTCGCTGCTGAGTGAGCCGGCCGACGCGGCCGGGGCGGTCCGCGACACCTTCGTGGTGGCCGAGGTGAAGCTGCCGCTGCTGCGCGACCCGGGCCGGCTGCGGCCCTGGCTGTACGCGGTGGCCAGGAACGAGTGCCGGCGCCGGCTGCATGGCGATGGCGCGTCGGTCCCGCTGACCGACGACGAGTTCGGCGCCGGCGAGGCGACCGCCGACCTAGGCCCGGCCCTGGAGCAGGCCAGGCAGCGTGAGATGGTGTCGTCCGCGCTGGCCGAACTGGGACCGGGAGACCAGGAAATCGTCGAGCTGCACCTGCGGCACGAGTTCTACGGCGCGGATCTGGCGGACGCGCTGGGGGTGCCGCGCAATCAGGTGCATACGCTCACCAGCCGGGCGCGGACCAGGTTCGAGACCGCGCTGGGCGCGCACGTGGTGGCCCGCTCCCGCCTGGGATCCTGCTCGGAGCTATCCGCGATCCTGGGGGACTGGGACGGGGGTCTCATTCCCAATTTGCGCAGGCAGGTTCGCCGGCACATCGGCACCTGCGAGATCTGCGGTGAGCACGAGCGGCGGCATGTGAACCCGGCGGCCATGCTCAGCGCGCTGCCCGATCCGGTCCTTCCGGAAAGCCTGCAGCACGAGGCGCTCAGCCTGCTCGCGGATACCTCTCCCGATGCGGCCCAGGAGCGGGCTGAGATTGCGGAGCGGGCCGAGCCGTTCACCCGGTCCGGCTTCCCGGTGCCGCTGGACCCGCTGGCGTCCAGGCGCGGGCCGGCCGCGTTCGTGCCGGCCGCCGGGGTACTGATCGCGGTGTTCGTGATGTTCGGGGGCCGGGGCCATGCTCGCGGCGAACTCACTGCATCACACGTCGCCCCCGGTCAGTTCCGCGCTGGCCCCGTCCGTCCCGTCCGCGGACGCGGCGCCCGCGGTGAACACACCCAGGCCCTCGGCATCCCGGTCCGGTCGCAAGAAGGCCCACGGCAAGCACGGAGCCGTGGTAGCCAGCGGCACCAGTTTCTACGCGCCGGGCGCCGGGAAGTCCGGGAAGTCCTCCCGACCGGGCAGCCACCCGTCCTCGGCGACGCCCACGAAGTCCAAGCACACCTCGGCTCCTCCGAGCAGTTCGCCGACGCCCTCGAGTTCCACCCCGACGCCGACGCCCACGACACCCACGCCGACGGCCACGACCACGCCCGGCAGCGGGAGCGCCTCAGGCGGCATTCTCGGGACGATCATCGGCTTGCTGTAGGCGAGACCAGCCGATCGGGTCAGGGCGTGGTGGAGACGCTGGCGTCGGCACGGAGCAGGGCAGCCGCCATCCGCAGCGAGACAAGCTTGCCGAACGCCGCGTCCCGGGAGAGGTATTTCATGCCGCAGTCCGGGGCTAGCACGATCCGCTCGGCGGGCACGTACTGCAGCGCCCGGCGGGCCCGGGCGACGATCTCGGCCGGGTTCTCCACGGTCTCGTCACCCAGGTTGAGCACGCCGAGGATGATCGTCTTGCCATCCAGGCTCCGGAGTATCGAGCAGTCCAGCCCGGACTGCGCGGTCTCCACCGAGACCTGGTCGCACACGCACTCGGCCAGTTCCGGCAGGAACGAATAGCCTGACGGCCGGTCATGGATGATCGCGGCGTATCCGAAGCACAGGTGCACGGCGGTCGTTCCGGTCATGCCCTCCAGGGCGCGGTTGATCACCCGCACGCCGTACTTGCGGGCCTCGTCCGGACGAGCCTGCAGGTAGGGCTCGTCGAGCTGGACGATGTCCGCACCCGCCGCGAACAGGTCCGCGACCTCCTCGTTGACGGCCTCGGCGTAGCCGAGGGCGAGATCCTCGGTGCTGCCGTAGTAGTCGTTCTGGGCCTGCTGGGCCATGGTGAAGGGACCTGGCACAGTGATCTTGATGGTCCGGGAGGTGCTGGCGCGCAGGAACCTCACGTCCTCCACCTCGACCGGGTGGCGGCGGCGGATCGGGCCGGTCACCCGGGGCACCGGGTTGGGCTGGCCGCTGCGGTCCAGCGCGGTCCCCGGATTATCGATGTCCACCCCCTCGAGGGCGGTCGCAAACCGGTTCGAATAGCTCTCCCGGCGGATCTCCCCGTCGGTCAGGATGTCCAGCCCGGCCCTTTCCTGGGCCCGGATGGCCAGCTCGGTCGCGTCACGCTGGGCCTGCTCCAGGTATTCCGGGGCGACCCGCCACAACTCGGCGGCCCGGACCCGGGGTGGGAACCGGCCCCGCAGCCGCGCACGGTCGATGAGCCAGTCTGGCTGCGGGTAACTGCCGACCAGGGAGGTGGGGAAGAGCATGACAGCCACAATGTCAGATCGGCCGCTGGCGCGCAGCCCCCGGCGGCGCGGCTATCCGGCGGGGGGCGGCCCCGTGCGCTCGGCCCGGTTAGTGACCTCGGTGCTGACCAGCCGCCTGGTCACACTGAGCGGGCCGAGCCCGGACAATGCCTCGGTCACCCGCGCGGCCAGGCCGGGAGCGGCGGCGGTGGATTCGGCCAGCCCGATGGCCGAGGTGCCGGCCAGCCAGGACGGGATGATCTCGGTGACGTCCGCGATCACGTTGGCCT
The DNA here is from genome assembly GCA_963770545.1 of uncultured Actinomycetes bacterium. Classification (GTDB taxonomy): domain Bacteria; phylum Actinomycetota; class Actinomycetes; order Streptosporangiales; family Streptosporangiaceae; genus RYN-230. The sequence continues at coordinate 203,860 of CAVYQF010000036.1, forward strand.
TGGCCCGGTTGGACCGGACCAGGGCGGTCAGATGCCGCGTATCCGGGTCATCCTCGGTGCCCAGGACCAGGACCAGGTCACTGGACGAGGCCACGGTCCGGACGGTCTCGGCCCGGTCGGACGCCGCGTAGCAGAACCCGTCCGGATCAGGGCCACGCAAGGCCGGGAACCGGGAGCGCAGGGCCGCGGTCGCGATCGGGGTGTCCTCGACCGGGACCCCCGGCACCAGCACGTAGGACACCCGCCGCGGGTCCGCGACCTGGACCGCGCCTGCTCCGACCCGGGTCTCGGCCAGGATGGCGTGATCCGGGGCCTCGCCCAGGATCGCGGGCAGCACCGCGAGGCCCGACTGGCCGATCAGGACCACCTGATCGCCACGTTCGGCGAACCGGCGGACCTCGGCCTGTACCCCGGCCACCAGCGGGCACGTCACATCGATCACGTCCAGGCCGCGCTCGGCCGCCGCGGTGCGGACCCCCGGGGCGACGCCGTGCGCCGGGATCAGCACCAAGGCGCCATCGGGCACGTCGTCCAGGGAACGGGCGAAGACGGCACCGTTCTTCTCCAGGTCCGCGCAAGCCTGCGGACTCGCCATCAGCTGCCCGCATACGTACACCGGGCCCCGCGCCAGGGCCTGCCGGGTGGCCTCCAGCGCCCGCCGCGCGCCCGGGCACCACGGGCTCACGGCGCTGAGCAGGCGCCGGGTGCCGCCCACCGCGGCCCATTCCTCGACGGCGCTGCGGGCTGCCGCCATGGCCACGCCGTCCACGCTGCTCGCGGCAGCGCCGATCGCGGTGGCCGTTCCGTCGGCATGCAGCGCGGTGGTGAGGAAGAGGGCCGCGCCGTCATCGGCCTGGGATGCGTCACCTGACTGCGGCACGGGTGCGTACCGGACGCGCACGCCCCGGCGGTACAGCAGCCCGCCCACCAATGGCGCGGCCGGGCAGCCCAGCTGCCCATGCGCGGGATCGCCGATCTCCGTGGCGACCAGTACCTCGCCGGGGGCCACCACAGTCCCCGGCGCCAGGCATTCGCGTGCACTCGATCGGCTCATGGCTGTCGTCCCCGTTTCCTCGCGGATCAGTCTAGTGATGGCGAAGCCGGAGAGTGTGTACCTGGTGACTGACAGTGTCGGACATGCCGCGGCGGCTGCGCGGGCGCCTCGGGCCCGGATGGGGACCTGGGGGCGGGGAGGACCTATAGGTTACTATCTCAATCGGAATTAAGTGTTTTAGGAGTTCTTTCAGGACTCCGCGTTTCACGACCAGTGTTTCACGACAGTGTTTCAGGGGCCCGTTTTTCAGGGGCCCGTGTTTTACCCCTCTCGAAGTCCGGGCTCGAGAGCCTGTGTTCCGAGGGTCAGGGGGAAGGGGCCTGCCCGGCTCGCGCCGGGCCGGCCCGGCCGGGGATTTGCCCGTTCGGTACAGATAGCACCGGGGGAGTACAGAAGATGAGCATGGCCCCCTTGATCACGAAACTGCGGATCAGCATACGAAAGGATCAGGGGCATACCAATCAGAGAGGACTGGCGCCATGACCGTTACCGACGACCTGCTGGCTAACAACAACCGCTACGCGGAGGGTTTCAGCGGCCCACTGCCGCTTCCGCCCTCCAAGCACGTCGCCGTGGTGGCCTGCATGGACGCGAGGCTGAACGTCTACGACATCCTTGGCCTCCAGGACGGCGAAGCGCACGTGATCCGCAACGCGGGCGGGGTGATCACCGACGACGAGATCCGCTCGCTCACGATCAGCCAGCGGCTGCTCGGCACCCAGGAGATCATCCTCATCCACCACACCGACTGCGGGATGCTGACCTTCACCGACGACGACTTCAAGGCAAGCATTCAGGCCGACACCGGCATCAAGCCCGAATGGGCGGCGGAGGCCTTCCCCGACCTGGACGAGGACGTCCGCCAGTCGATCAACCGGATCAAGGCCAGCCCGTTCATCCCGCGCAAGGACTCGGTCCGCGGCTTCGTCTTCGACGTGGCCACCGGCAAGCTCAGCGAAGTGGCCTAGCCGGCCCGCACCGCTGGCTGCCCCGGCGCGGCGGCAGCAGGGTCAGGAGTCCGAGGAGTCGGCCCGGCCCTGCTGCTCCGCGAGGAACTGCTCGAACTGGGCGCCGATCTCATCGGCGGAGGGCAGTTGCTCCGATCCGTCCACCAGCGAGCCGCGCTCGGCCCCCTCGGCGAACGCGTCGTACTGCCGCTCCAGGGCCTGCACGACTTCCATGATCTCCTCGGAGCCCTCGACCTGCCGCCGGATCTCCTCGTCCGTCTCCTGGGCCGCGTCACGCAGCGCGTCATCGGGCAGCTGCAGCCCGGTCGCGCGGGACACCGAGTCGAGCAGCGTGATCGCGGCGGTCGGATACGCGGCCTGAGCCAGGTAGTGCGGAACATGCACCGCGAATCCGACCGCGGCGCGCTCTTCCTCGCCGAATCGCATCTCGAGCAGCGCCGCCACGCTCCCCGGAACCTGAAGCCGGTCCACCAACGGCGGGTAGCCGGTGGTCAGGCCGGACGTGGTCGCGTGGGCGGTCACGCCCAGCGGACGGGTATGCGGGGCTCCCATCGGGATGCCGTGGAAGCCGACCGCCAGCCGGACCCCCATCCGGGAGGCCACATCCCGCACCGCGCGGGTGAAGCCTTCCCACTCGTGGTCCGGCTCTGGGCCGGTGAGCAGCAGGAACCGGCTCCCAGCCGTGTCCTTGAGCAGGTGAATGGCCAGCTCGGGGGCTTCGTAGGACTCCCAGCGATCCCGGGAGAAGATCATCGGCGGCCGCCGGGACCGGTAGTCGATCAGCCGGTCCACGTCGAACCGGACGACTTCCTCGTGTTCCAGCGTGCCCAGCAAATGGGCGGACAGCAGTTTGCCCGCCGCCCCCGCGTCGATGAACCCGTCGAGGTAGTGCAGCATCACTGCCCCGTCTAGCACCGGCGCGCCAGGGCTCACCTCGTAGAGGTCTCCCGGATCTCGCACCACGCTCACTGCCCTTCCAGGGTGTCAGTCGGTCTGCCCGCTACCGGTTACCAACCATGAACGGCTGGTCATCCATCCCGTCAGAGACGATCTCTGTGTCCACGCTACCGCCTGCCGCGCCCGTCAGTCGGCCTCGGCCGAGCCGGACAGCCGGAGCTTGCGCTGCGCGCGCTGGTAGAACGTGGTCCGGCCAAGCCGGACCACCCGGGCCGCGTCGGGGATGGTGCCGACCTCGACCGTTCCGCCCGGGCGCAGGTACCCGACCAGGATCCCGTCCGCCTCCAGGGCCGGCTCGGCACTGCCCGGCAGCACGGTGAGCAGGACTTTCTCCGTTGCTGGACAGGAACAGCGCCCGGTTGAACGCCGAGTGCGGGGCTACGGGGGTGACCAGCAGGCCCTCGGCCATGGGGGAGACGAGCGGGCCGCCGGCCGAGAAGTTGTAGGCGGTGGACCCGGTGGGCGTGGCCACGATCACCGCGTCCGCCGCGTAGCGCACGAACGGATGCGACTCCACGATGAGCTCGACCAGGGTGGAGGACCTGCGGCCGGGGATGCGGGCCAGGTCCACGTCGTTGAACGCGATGGTCTGCCTGGCCGGGGAACTCGGCCCGGACCGCGGAGCGCGGCTCCACGGTGAAGCGGTGCTCGTCGATGGCGCACAGCGCGTCGGCCATCTCCGGCGGGTCGATCTCGGCCAGGAACCCCAGCTTGCCCACGTTGACGCCGAGCACCGGCGGCTTGGGGCCGCACGACATGCGCATCGCGCGCAGCATGGTGCCGTCGCCGCCCAGGCTGACCATCAGGTCGGAGCGGCTGGCCAGATCCGCCGGGCGACCGCCTCGACCGGGCCGGGTACCCGGCTGGCTTCGTCCTCCAGCGCGAGGACCGTCACCTGGCGCCTGCTGGCCCAGGCGAGCAACTCGAACATGGCCGAGTTGCAGTCCCGCCCCGGATGCAGCACGAGCCCCACCGTGTTGACCATGCCCACGGGCCAGCCTCCTCAGGTCGTGATCAGGGCCCGCACCCGGGCGGTGCGGACCGCCTCGGACAGCGTGCCGATGTCGTAGGCGCCGTAGTGGCGTTTGCCGTTGATGAAGAACGTGGGCGTGCCGGACACCCCGGACAGGTCGGCGGAGTCCACGTCCTCGGCCACCCGCGCCGCGCCCGCGTGCTTGCGCAGGTCCTCGGTGAACCGCGCGGTGTTCGAGGCCGAGATCGGCCGCGTAGTGGATCAGGTCCTTACCGGTGAGCGCGCCCTGATGCTCCATCAGCAGGTCGTGCATCTCCCAGAACTTCCCCTGCCGGGCGGCCGCCTCGGCGCCCTCGGCGGCCAGCTGGGCGTGCGGGTGCACGTCGTTCAGGGGCAGGTGCCGGAACACGTAGCGGACGTCGCCGAAGTCGGCCAGCAGTTCCCGGACGATCGGCTCGGCCTGGCCGCAGTACGGGCATTCGAAGTCGCCGTACTCCACCACGGTGACCGGCGCCTCCTCCGGCCCGCGGATGTGATCGCGGTCCGGGTCGACCGGGACGGCCAGGTCGGTGATGAGCGTGGAGGTGCCGAGCAGGGCGCGCAGCTTCAGCCGCTTGGGCAGCAGCCGGGTGACCCGGAAGACCGTCCAGGTGAGCGCGGACGCGCAGAACGCCGCGGACAGGATGCCCAGCTTCGCCTCGGCCAGCAGGGTGCCGTGGAAGGCGAGCGAGGCGATGAGCAGGGCCACGGTGAAGCCGATCCCCGCGATCGCGCCCGCGCCCACGACGGCGGCCCAGCCGACCGGCGGCTGGATGCGGCCCCGGCTGAGCCGGGTGACGAGCCACGCGGACCCGGTGGTGCCCACCGGCTTGCCCACCACGTAGCCGATCAGGATGCCCAGCGTGACCGGGGACGTGTAGGCCGTGGAGAGCAGCCCCACGCTGATCGCGACGCCCGCGTTGGCCAGGGCGAACAGCGGCACGATGAGGTAGCTGGACCACGGGTGGTACAGCTGCTGGAGCCGCTCGTTGGGGGAGATGGCCAGGGCGACGCCGTCGCGGGCCTCGCGGGCCAGTTCCGGGGTGGGCTGCTCGCGGAACAGCCGGAACAGGTCGCTGGCCCGCTCCAGGTCACTGCGCGCCGCGGGGCGGGCGTAGGTGAGCAGGCCCATGACCAGCCCCACCACGACCGGGTCCACGCCGGACTTGAAGAACGCCACCCAGGCCGCCACCCCGAGCAGGAAGTACCCCGGGCCGAACCGCACGCCCGCGGCCCGGACGGCGGCCACCGCGACCAGGATGCCCACCCCCGCCAGCAGCGCGGGCAGCTGCAGGCGCGCGCTGTAAACGATCGCGATAACGGCCAGCCCGACCAGGTCATCCACCACGGAGAAGGTGAGCAGGTAGGTGCGCACCCGGTCGGGCAGCCAGGAGCCGACCAGGGCCAGCATGCCCAGCGCGAACGCGGTGTCGGTGGACATCGCCGCGCCCCAGCCCCGCGCCCCGGGGCCGCCCGCGTTGGCGGCCAGGTAGATGGCGACCGGGACGATCATGCCGCCCAGGCCGACCAGCAGCGGCAGCGTGAGCCGCCGCCGCTCGCGCAGTTCGCCCATGTCGAACTCGCGCCGGGCCTCCAGGCCGACGACCAGGAAGAAGAACGTCATCAGGCCGGAGTTCACCCAGCCGTGCAGGTCGTCGGACAGGCCCATGCTGCCGATGCTCACCGACAGCCGGGTGGACCAGACCGAGCCGTAGGCCCCGGCCGCGACGTTCGCCCAGATCAGCGCGGCGATCGTGGCGGCCAGCAGGATCGCCGCGCTGCCGGTCTCGGTGCGCAGGAACTGGCGCAGCGGGGTCTCCAGGTTCCGCGCCCACGCGGTCCGCCCGGACAGGGGGGAAGGCGCCGGCTGGGATTCCGTCATGCCCGGATTCTCCCAGCATGGTGGCGGGGGCTCGCCCCCGGCTCAGCCCTCCGGGCCGCCGGCAATCTCGTCCTCGTCCTCGTCCGTCAGGTGGACGGCGGCTTCCTCGGCGCCCGCGCCGCCCCCGTCGATGCCCACGTCCTGGGCGACCAGGTCGGACTCGGTGTCGGGGTGGGCTCCCTCATCCTCGGCCACCAGGCGGCCGGCCCGCGGCTGCTGCTCGTCGTAGGATTCCGGGCCTTCCCGGGGCAGGTCGCTCTCGGCTGGCGGGTCGGGGTCGGCGTACGGGTCCGGCTCCGGATCCTCCTCGGCGAGCAGCTGGTCGAGCGACTCACCCTGGCGCTCCTCGGCCAGCGTGTCGCCGAACCGCTCACCGGCCGACCACTTGTCGGCGGGCACGATGCCCGGGTCCAGCGGGTCCTCGTACGGATCCTCGCTGTCCTCCAGGGTGTCGGAGGAGTCCAGGACGCCGTCGTCCTCGAAGTCGGTGTCCTCGAGCCCGTCCGTGCCGGGGGCGCTGTCGCCGCCGACCTCATAGTCGCCCGTGCCGCCGCCGTACGTGTACTCGGCGGTGCCGTCGCCCGGATCGGAGGAGGGTTCGTAGTTCTCTTCGGCCATGATCCCAGGCTAGCGACATTGATCGTCTGTCTGGACCGGGCCGTCCCGGGCAGGTCAGTCCAGGTGGGCGGCCTTATAGTCCGGCCCAGCGGTCGAGGATCGCCGGCAGTTCCTTGCTGATGAAGTCGAAGTACATCGCCGACTCGGCCAGCCGCGCCCCGGCGGGCGTGCCCGCGCCCAGCACCTCGGCTCCGCCGCGCATCGCGTCCGCCCAGCGCATCATGATCCCGTCCCGGACCCGCAGGACCTCATGCCAGACGTTGTCCGGCAGCACGTACACGTGACGCCGGGAGCCGGGTTCGGTCTCCCGGCTGACCAGGCCCACCTGGATGAGGTACCGGACACCGCCCGACACCGCCGCCGGGCTGACCTGGAGCAGGCCGGCGAGGTCCTCCGCGGTCAGGCGGCTGGAATCCGTGGTCAGCAGGGCGGCGAAGATCCTGGCCGGCATCCGCGGCATGCCCGCGTCGGCGAGCAGCGAGCCGAAACGCTGGATGAACTGCCGCACCGCGGCGCCGTCCCGCGCCTGCACGCCGTTCCCGGCCTGGGGCGCGCCAGCGCGGCCCCGCGCCTCCGCGCGGCCTGCCTGCCTGCGTACGGCGGCGCCGCCGCTCGCGGGGCCTGCGCCGCCTGCGGCCTGCCGCCGCCTGCGGGGCTGCTGCCGCGTCCGCGGCCCGCCGCCGCGGGCTCCCGCGCCACCGGCCGCTCCTCGGCCTCCCGCGCCTCGGGCACCTGCTGTCACCTCTCCCCACCGTCGTCGCTGGGCCTAGTTTAGTTGATACATAACTTTCATGATTTTGTAAATCAAGTGCTAGGCTAGGCCATGACCGCGGTGATCGAGGTAGCCGGCTTGAGGAAGTCGTTTGGCCGGACCCACGCGCTGGACGGGCTCGATCTGACGGTGGCCGCCGGTGAGGTCCACGGGTTCCTCGGCCCCAACGGGTCAGGCAAGACCACCACTATCCGGGTCCTGCTGGGCCTGATCCGGGCCGGCGGGGGGAGCGCCCGCCTGTTCGGCGGCGATCCATGGCGGGAGGCGACCACGCTGCACCGGCGGCTCGCCTACGTGCCCGGCGACGTCACCTTGTGGCCGAACCTGTCCGGCGGGGAAGTGATCGACCTGCTCGGCCGGCTCCGCGGCGGTCTCGACGAGAAGCGCAAGGCGGCCCTGCTGGAGAGGTTCGGGCTCGATCCGGCCACGAAGAGCCGGGCCTACTCCAAGGGGAACCGGCAGAAAGTCGCGCTGGTCGCCGCGCTCTCATCCGGGGCTGAGCTGCTGATGCTGGATGAGCCCACCTCCGGGCTGGACCCGCTGATGGAGGCCGGCGTTCCGGGAGTGCGTCGAGGAAGAGCGCCAGGCAGGACGGACGGTCCTGCTGTCCAGCCACATCCTGTCCGAGGTGGAGGCGCTCTGCGACCGGGTGACGATCATCCGGGAAGGCCGCACGGTGGACTCCGGCGCCCTGGCTGACCTGCGGCACCTCTCGCGCACCTCGGTGCGCGCCGAGCTGACCCGGCCGCCGGACGGGCTGGCCGGGCTCCCCGGGGTCCACGACCTGGACATCAGCGGCAACCGGGTCAGCTGCCAGGTCAACAACGACGCGCTCAGTGAGGTGCTCGCGCGGCTGGTCGCCGCGGGGGTCCGCAGCCTGGCCAGCCAGCCACCCACGCTGGAGGAACTGTTCCTGCGGCACTACTCGGACCCGTCATGACCGCGCTGGCGTCCCGCGCGCAGCGGCCGGGGGGGGGGTGGTCGGCCATGGCCCGGCCGGGCTGGCCGGGACCGCCGCGCTGACCTCCCTCGCCCTGCGCCGCGACCGCATCATCCTGCCGGTCTGGCTGTACGTGTTCGCCGGCAGCATCGCCAGCACGGGGTACAGCTTCCGCCACCTCTACACCCGGCTGCCTGAGCGCCTGGCGCTCATCGCCAGCGTCCGCGGTGACGCCTCAGTCCTGGCGCTGAGCGGGCCGGTGTCCGGGGACAGTGCGGGTTCGCTGGTCGCCTGGAAGGTCCTGGTGTTCGCGGCTGCGGCCGCGGGACTGATGGGGATCTTCACCGTGGTCCGGCACACCCGCGACGACGAGGAGCAGGGGAGGCTGGAACTGGTGGGCGCCACCGCGGTTGGCCGCCAGGCGCCGCTGGCCGCGGCCCTGGTGGTGGCGTTCGGCAGTTGCCTGGTGCTCATCCCGCTCATCGCTGCGGTCCAGGTCATCCTGGGCTACCCGGTGGCCGGCTCGCTGGCCCTGGGCGCAGCGGTAGGGCTGTCCGGGTGCGTGTTCGCGGCCATCGCCGCGGTCTGCGCCCAGCTGACGGTCAGTGCCCGGACGGCCCGCGGGATGGCCATCGGCGCACTGGGAGCGGCGTTCCTGCTCCGCGCGGTGGGCGACGCGGCCTCGGGGGCGTCCTGGCTGCGCTGGGCCTCCCGCTGGGCTGGGCCGAGCAGGTACAGGTGTACGCGAACCCCCGCTGGGTGGTGGGGGCGCTGTTCGTGGGGGCCGCCGGGGTCGTGCAGGCGGGCGCTGCGCGGCTGGCCAGCCGCCGTGACCTGGGCGCGGGCCTGCTGCCCGTCCGGCCTGGCCGGCCGGAGGCGGCCGGGTGGCTGCGCAGCCCGCTCGGGCTGGCCTGGCGGCTGCAGCGCGGTGCCCTGCTCGGCTGGGCGGTCGGCGTCGTCCTGGCGGGCGCGGTGCTCGGATCGGCGGCCAGCGGGATTGGCGCGGTGCTGAACACCAGTCCCCAGGCCCGGCAGATATTCATCCGGCTCGGCGGGCACAGCGGTCTCGTCGATGCCTATCTCGCGGCGGTGATCGGGATACTGGGCGTCGCCTCGGCCGCGTACGCGGTAGCGGCTGTCCTCCGGCTGCACAGCGAGGAGACCGAGCGACGGGCCGAGCCGGTGCTGGCCGCCCCGGTGGGGCGGGTCCGCTGGGCGGGCAGCCATCTGCTCGTCGCCGCCGGCGGCAGCGCGGGGCTGCTGCTGGCGGGTGGCCTGGCCACGGCGCTGGGGGACGGGCTGACCTCGGGCGGCCTGGCCACCCAGCTGCCGCGGCTGGCCGGCGCGGGGCTGGCGCAGGTGCCGGCCGCCTGGGTGATGGGGGGCCTGGCGGCGGCCCTCATTCGGCCTGGTGCCCAGGACCGCGGTGGCGGGGGCGTGGACTGCGCTCGGCCTGGTCGCACTCATCACCCTGCTCGGCCCGTCGATCAGGCTGGCTCAGGGTGTGCTGGACATCTCCCCGTTCGGGCATCTGCCGAAGCTGCCTGGGGCGCCGGTTACGGTGGCGCCGCTGGCGTGGCTGGTGGGGGTGGCGGTGGTGCTGGCTGGGGCGGGGCTGGTGGATTTCCGGCGGCGGGATTTGCTGTGACTCTGGGGGTGCGGCGTCCGGGCCTGGGCGCTGGCTGGCCCTGGTCTGAGGCTGGATCCGGCTGTTGCGGCAGGCGCGGGTGTGCTTCTTCCGACGGCCCCTACGGGTACGCCTGCGCCCCGGCCCGGACGCCGTCACAGGGGGTCTGATCATGGCAGCGGTGACTTCTCCTACGCGACGTGCGTCCTGACGGGTGTTTTGTCCGTTTACGGCGCACGGTACGTAGGAAAAGTGGGCGGGAGGGGCCGGTGCGACTAAGGCGGGACGCCGGTCGGGCTGGAGCGGGGATATGAGTGAGGCCCCTCCGAGTATGAGTCGGAGGGGCCTCACCCGGGTGCATCGCGCTGGGTCGCCGGTTGCCCGGCTTCCTCGCGCTCTGCGGCCCGCC